>NZ_JBBIFW010000017.1:0-1121 GCF_037544085.1 Gymnodinialimonas mytili | reverse complement strand
AACGTCCGCTTTGAGCAGTTTGGACTAAAACCGGGGGAGTTTTTCCGGGCAGTATTGTCACCACTGACAACTTGGTTTCGCTTGAGGCAGGCGCGCAAAAACTGCCGTTTTGGACGGAAGATTTGGTTTATACGATGTTGGAAGATCAAGCTGAATTCGCCAAATTTTCGCATTGGTTTACGAAGAATATTCTGGACCAGTCACCTTCTTTCTGACTGTTTCATCTTACGTTAGCCCAATGATCCATAATCACAGCAAACACTTGATATCAACTGTAGCAGCATGGGTGCTCTCTCTCACATTCGTAGTGGAGGCGGTTGCCAGTTCATGCATCCTGCCTGTCCAGGGCGAAGAACCGTTGAGCGACATCGAGTCAGCGCAGCCATATCGCCTTGGGAGCCATCCGCTTGTTCTCCCGGGCTACGACGGCTTACTGGTCCGACCGCTAAATCGTCCTGGGCCTGACGGATTCTATGAGATCGATGGGAACACCTATCAAAGGCTCGAAGAGCCCGCCCCTGGATCGAACATCTTTGATAGGGAGGCACGGTTAGTCCACGGCGGGCACCACATACTCCTCGGATGGGCCAACCGGACCGCCTGGCAGCTGACTCCGGGATCTGACCGCTGGCTGGAGTTGCGGCCGGGACAGACCTGGAGGATGGGCGCTTACGATACTGAAACGAGAGACTTCTATGTCTTATTCCGCGACGAGGTGCAAACACTGCGCTGGAACGGGGAGGCCTTAGTTCCGGCAGGCCCACTCCCGACGGTCGGGCGTGACGGAGCTGCAGAACTGTCGGAAAGAGCCGTACCACGAGCTATACTGACGCTGGCAGAGGCGGGTGGCACCTTCGCAGTCGGGATCAATTGGCGTAACGAGGATGAACGGAACCTCTGGTTTCGTCCTTTTGACGGCAACTGGACGTTAATTGCAGACAATACAGATTTGGAGCGCTTTGCCCCTAGGTCGCGCTTTCCCGGGCCGTTCGGCGATGCAGATGTTTCAGAAGACGGGAGCTTCGTCCGATTGTTCGCGGGGCATAACCGTCAGTCGACGGTTCTTCTCCGGCGCGGGCCAAGCGGATGGGTTCTTGAGGGCGCGCTTCCTTTAAACAGCT
>NZ_JBBIFW010000016.1:0-1237 GCF_037544085.1 Gymnodinialimonas mytili | reverse complement strand
TGTCTAGCCCCCTGTGTCTGGGCCACTAATTGGTGGTTTTTCTAATGTGGTTTCTGGGATTGATGGCCGCATATTAAGCGCTTGATGCGGAAGGGTGTGGTTGTACTGGCTAAGCCAATGATCGATGACGATCTGCGCTTGTTCGGTTGTCGTGAACCATTCTGCATTGAAAACCTCTCGACGCAGCGTCCCATTGAAGCGTTCGTTGTATCCATTCTCCCAGGGCGATCCCGGGTAAACGCGGATCGACTTGATACCCACTCTAAACAACTAGGCCTGCAGTGCTTCTGCGGCAAACTCCGGGCCGTTGCCTGAACGGATGTATTCGGGCGAACCATGCCTCAGTAGGAGTGGATACAGCGCCTCTAGAACATCGTCGGCTCCCATCTTGGTCCGGACGGTCACCGCCAAGGCCTGCCGCGTGAACTCGTCCAACACCGTCAGCATCTTGTAGCTGCGGCCATTGCTGAGCTTGTTGTGCACCAAGTCGATGGCCTAGACATGGTTGGGATGGGTTGGCCGCAACCGGATGATCGAGCTATCTTTGTTATAGAGCCGTCTACGCTTCTTGTGGCGCTGCGGAAGCTGGAGCCCTTCTTCTCGCCAAAGACGTTCGACCTTCTTGTGATTGACGCGCCAGCCGTCAACATGAAGCAACTCGTAGTCCATTGGTTTCTCGAACCAATGGCGCAACCAGGACGACCCTTACGATACCCATATCGTCCGTACTGCTCTACAAGTCGAATGATGCCAACCGCAACTCATCGTCGTCTCTCAGAGTTAGTCGATATTGCAGGGAGCTCCGCGCCAGACCAACCACCCGGCACATCTGCCTCTCGGACGTGGCCAGCTTCTGCTGTGTATGAAGGACGGCCTGACGGAGCTCCTCTGTGGTCAGGCCCTCGGCTTTAGATGGTTCAGGCTTCCCTTGAGGATCAGCTTGTCCAGTTCCAACTCCGCCACAATCTTCTTCAACCGGGCGTTCTCTTTCTCAAGATTCTTCATCTCCGATAGCTGCGATCGCCCCACCCCGCCAAAACGTTTCCGCCAGTTGTAGTAGGTCGCATCACTGATACCGACGCTGCGACAGGCAGATACAACATCGCTGCCAGCAGACAGCTTCAGCTCGATCTCACGCATCAGCTTCAATACATCTTCGTCTGAATGTCGCTTCCGCGCCATTCCACTCCCCCCTCTCGCGACCAATGTCGTGGCCCAGCTTTACGGGGAAAGGACA
>NZ_JBBIFW010000015.1:0-1339 GCF_037544085.1 Gymnodinialimonas mytili | reverse complement strand
TCACAGCCCTGCGGCTTTTGTGAGGTTGACGCGGAACCGGTCTCTGCGGCGTTGGTATCTTCGTGTCATTTCTGCGGAGGCGTGTCCGAGGTGGCTTTGGACGTGGCGTTCGTCGATTTCGGCGGAGGAGGCGAGGCCGGCGCGGAGGGAATGGCCGGAGAACAGTTTGACCCGTTCGGCCTCGGGCAGGTCGGGCCGGATCCCACTTTTCAGCACGCAGGCCTTGATCAACCGGGCCACATGTTTGTCGCTTAGCCGCGCCTCCAGGGCGCGTTTGCCGTCGCGCGAAATGCGCACGAAGACCGGCCCGAACTCGATCCGAGCGAAGTGCAGCCAGTGCTCCAGCGCGTGGACCGGGCAGGTCTGCTCGGACGAGCCGCGCCCGATCTCCACCGCGCGCCAGCCGGTCTTGCCGCGCAGCGTCAGCAGCGCACCGCCGTCGAGGATCTCGACCCAGCCGCCGCTGTCGGGCGTGTCCTCCTTGCCGCAATCCAGGCCGACAATCTCCGAGCGCCGCAGCCCGCCCGCATAGCCCAGAAGCAGGAGCGCCCGGTCGCGCAGGCCCCGCAGATCGAAGGGCAGGGCGGCGACCATGGCCAGGATATCCTCGGCCAGGATTGCTTCCTTTTGGACCGGTGGGCGGGCGTGCTTGCGCTTGATCCCGGCCAGCACCGCCGCGATATGCCGGTCCTTGCGGTCCAGCGCCACGCCGCGCTGCGCGTAGTGCCAGGCCAGCCCCGAGAGCCGGCGGTCGATCGTGGCGGCCGACAGGGCAGGGGTGTTGCCAGCCGGTGCGGCGAGGTCGGTGAGATACAGGCCGATCATCTCAGGCGACGGGGGCAATGGGTCCGTGCCCTTCAATCGACACCAGCGTGCGAAGTGTTTCCAGTCGGCCGCGTAGGCCTTGTTGGTGTTTTCGGCGGTCGATGCCTTGGCGTAGTCGCGCGCGCTCTCGACAAGCCGATCAAGACTTCCGGACCCGGCGACATGGGAGGGCAGGGCGATCGAGTCGTCACCAGCAGGCTCTCTCTCGTCGCGCGCGGTGTCATTAGATGGGTTTGGGGACGCTGAGGTCGCCTTCTCGGCATTTTGGGACTGGTTTTCGTCTGTTCTGCTCATGTCTCGGAGACTATTTCAGACATGTCCGATAAGGCAAGCTTATTGGACATGGTGGAGAGCGGCAGGGTGGGGCGGTTTATACATCATATTGTGGACCTAAGCGCCGTCCTGCGATAGTCTTGTGGCATGACCTATGCCCCCGAGCGCGCCGACACCCTCCCTCACATGCCCGCCTGGGTCACCGCGGCGCGGCCGGAAACCCCTGAAGATGTGGCGGTTT
>NZ_JBBIFW010000014.1:0-1413 GCF_037544085.1 Gymnodinialimonas mytili | reverse complement strand
CGGCCCATTCCGGACCTTCGACCTTCCGTCAGGATGCTGCGGTGCCGACCATCAAAGCAGATGGGGTGGATGGCTCCCGCTCCCAGGCGTCGTAATGCGCCATGTTGCAGGTGTCATGATCAGCGTTTGAGAGGAGCCACCCTATGCAAGTTACCATCGTCGGCCTGGATTTGGCCAAGAACATCTTCCACGTGCACGGCGTCACTGAGAACGGTGAGGTTGCGCTCAACCGGCCTTTGCGCCGGTCGCAGGTCTTGTCGTTCTTCGAGCGCCTGGCGCCCTGCCTCGTCGGGATCGAGGCCTGCGCATCCAGTCATCACTGGGCGCGCGAGCTTTCGAAGCTGGGCCATACCGTCCGATTGATGCCGCCGATGTATGTCAAACCCTATGTGAAGCGCGGCAAGTCCGACGCCGTCGATGCAGAGGCGATCTGCGAGGCGGTGACACGGCCGACGATGCGGTTCGTCGAGATCAAATCCGAGGACCAGCAGGCGCTTCTGTCTTTGCACTGGGCACGGGACTTCGTCGTCCGCCAGCGCACCCAGCTGATCAACATGCTGCGTAGCCTCGCCGCCGAGTTCGGTGTCACCATTGCACGCGGGGTCGCCAGAGCGGTCGATTTTGCAAAAGGCATCATCGAAGGTCGTGAGCAAGAGCTGCCCGAGTTAGCGCTAGAGGTTCTGCGCGTTCTAAGTCGGCAGCTGATTGATCTGCACAATCGGCTTGGATGGTACGAGATCACGATGCGCAGGCAGGCGCGCATCAGCAGGCAGGCGCAACTCTTGCAGACCATTCCTGGCGTCGGGCCGGTCACTGCTTCTGCTGTGGCTGCAACAATTGGGTCGGGCCACCAGTTTCGAAGTGGTCGTGAGTTTGCCGCCTGGCTGGGGCTCACCCCACGCAACCATTCTAGTGGTGGCAAAGAGCGATTGGGCAAGATCACCAAGATGGGCGACCGTTACCTGCGCCAGCTTATTGTCGTCGGCATGACGTCCCGCGTCAGGCAGGTTGCAGCTCATCCCGACCGCGCCGATCCATGGCTCGCGGAGTTGCTGCAAAGAAAGCCCGCGCGCCTTGCGACCGTCGCCATGGCCAACAAAACGGCCCGGATCATGTGGGCCGTGCTGACGAAGAACGAACCCTACCGACCGCATGCCGCATGAACCGGAACGGTACAAAGCGATAGCAAGACCAACGATGTGATGGTGTACCCTTCAGCCGCAATGATCAGGACGCTCCCCCGAATGTCCCGGGCGCTTCAGCCCGCAAAGCAGTTAGGAACCCGATCTGCAGATCCCATCAGGGCCAGCGGCCAGAGCCGCGCAAACAGGCCGGACACAAGACCGCTTCTGAATAGGTACACGCAATCCCATTTAAGTCTTGCTCTGCGGGCGCCATCCAAACAAGTCATTC
>NZ_JBBIFW010000013.1:0-5117 GCF_037544085.1 Gymnodinialimonas mytili | reverse complement strand
GACAGCTTCAGCTCGATCTCACGCATCAGCTTCAATACATCTTCGTCTGAATGTCGCTTCCGCGCCATTCCACTCCCCCCTCTCGCGACCAATGTCGTGGCCCAGCTTTACGGGGAAAGGACATAACCCGACCGCCGTCAGGCGGCGCTGGGCTATCTATCGCCCATCGACTATGAAAAAAGCGCGCTCGAGACGCTAGAATTCGCTAGCTCGTTACCGTCCGAGAAGATAGGGAAACTCCAACTTTGACTCAAGGCGTCCGCGCCAATATCTCGGTCAGGTGACTCTGCCGAAATGTGTGTGCGACGCCCCAAAGCGATGGTTTTCGCCGCACAGTACTAAATATGAAATCGGGTGTAGGCCGCTCTTCATTCTCGTCTTGGAACTCAAATTCATCTGACAGCAGTGGAATGCATTTTCGCGCGTCACTTTGCATGTACATCGTTTCCCCAAAAGGCGACTAAACTAGTTTGACTCCAATGTTGGTCGACATTTCTTAAATTTTCGGAAAGACCTCGCTTCAGACCGGTTTTGGGGTCAGCCCTTCGGTGCTACTTGCGAATTGCATCTGGTCATTGTGAAAGGAGCGTGGGACAATAGCTGCCCGCTCATCAGCGGGTCCCATCCTTCTCGCGGTGCACCCCGCTCTGCTCAGGAGGGCAGTGGTTAGCTTGCTTGTAAACGCGACATGGCTATCGCGATCCGCGCGTCTCTCCTATGATCAAATTGGGGCCCTTCCGCCGGTAGTTGCGCCGCTCTGGCCAAGTCCAGCTTGTTGTCTAAGGTTGAGGTGCTGGACGACTAAATGCGCAAGCACTGGCGGCGGTAGACAGGCATTTCAATATGCGTGCATACGATGGTATCGGGCTCTCTTACGTGAGATGGGCTCGCAGTCATCGCTCAGAAGCCCAGGGAACTGCGGCTAAATTGTCATTAAGCGGTTTACCTAGTAACCCGCTCAATTATCCCAGTCAGACGTTTGGCGCTGTCTTGATTCGATGCTCTTCAACGCCAACCGCTCTGCCTCGCTTCAAGGAGCCAGAACCGGAAGCGTTTAGCTTGAGCCGGGTGGAGTCTGGTGATCACCTCAGTATCTCCGTGACTGCCAAAACCACGAAAACAATATATGATATACCATAAACGCTTATCAAAGCTGCAACAACTGATGCCCCAAATAAATATCCGGTACCGGCGATGACGGTTCCGACGGTCATTGCCAGCAACAGTATTCCGAACGCAGTTCGCTCGCTTCGTCCCATTTGATCAGGCTGAAGCAAGAAAGTTAAGTTATGGTTAAGGCGCAGACCGAAAGCTGTGATACATTTCTCCTGCGTGTTACAAACTAACACGAACCAGTTCAATTTCTGTTTGGGAGAAAACATCAGTCTCAATAGTCAATTCGGCGTTAGCTAAGTCTAGATTAACCTTTCCTAAACGCTTTTTGCTTTACGACCAAAGTGAGCAGTCACTAAACTCATCAATCTACTGAAAAAAATCAAATGCTTGGTCATCAGTCAGTCCGTTGGGGACTCGGCTGACGGCGACGTTTTAAACTGCCGCTAATGTCATTTAAGGATCCTGCATCTCTCAGCACCGTTGCGCTATGGCGAGAGCCGGAGCACCCATATTTCCGAGGAAGCTCAACCATAACCGCTACAAGATGATATGCTACCAGTTTCGTAGACTACAAATTAAGCTTTCATGGTTCGCTCCACGAGCGTCATAGCGCTTAGGTAACCGATGGTCGAGTGACATCCCTTTGGGTCGTAGAAGCGTTCGACTTAGTTAAAGATTTTGGCGCGCACTTGTTTTCTGATACTATAGGTGTTGCGTTTGATCCGTACCGTTTTCAGAGAAGGAAAGAAGCTGTCCATCGCAGCGTTGTGCCAAGTGTTGCGCTACCAGCTCTTTGCACATCTGATCCCATAGTTGGTCATCAGTCGTTGGGACGGCTCGCTGGTGTATTGGCCAAACTGGTCGGAGTGTAGCAGCAACTCGTCCGGTCTTCACCAGCGCCAGATCACCATGATTAGAGCGTCCGTAACCATCTGGCGTATGATTTGTTTGCTCATTGACCAACCCTCAGTACGACGCGAAAGAGGATCGATAAAGGCTGTTATGTAAAGCCATCTTTCCGCAATCCAGACGTAAGTGAAGTCGGCCACCTATTTCTAGTTCGGATCGTCCGCATCGAACTCTTGTTCAAGCACGTTGGCAGCGACGGCCGAACTCGTGCTTTGGTCTTTCGGTCGTTGTCGACGTTCAAGACGGGCCTTGAAGGCTACTTGTCGCATCAATCGCTCAACGCGATTCAAGCATTAGGGATACTACTATTTGAGAAGATCATGCCGGGGTCGTGGGGCACCATATGCTCGAGCCGATCGCAGAAAGCTAGAACGGATCGCTGCTAATAGTTCTTCAACTCGGATCGACCTGTCGTGGCGTGGTCGCTAGCTTAGCATTTGCTTGCCTCGCTTTGCTGAGCGTAGCGTAGCAGCATGTCAGTGGGGAAAGACCACTCCGGTTGGCTCTGATCCGGCTGGCGAACCAATATGACCGATATGAGAATCCCAAGATCTCCAACCTGGTTTATGTTTGTCTGACGTCAGCGCAAACGGCGCACTTTAGGCTGGTTTGACGAGGCAGATCGCCGGTAAGGATTTCTTAAAAGGAATCATGTTAGCTAGCTACATGCTGCAAGTATGGAAAATCGATATACCTTCGCCACAACTGGGACAAACGTCATCTTATGCGTGGGTACTGGCCAATTCTGCAAAAGAGGCCATTGAGCTTTCTGGATGTGATAATGCAATTGCAACAGAGGAACCAGAGCGACTTTGGATCGCAAAAGAGAAAGTCATATGGATGCGGTAGATTAATAATACTCATTTGTTAGAAGCCATCGAATCTTTCTCCAGAAGATAGATTGCTATTTTTTAGACAGCTTATTTCGATTTTAGCCTGATACTATTTGCCCGCCAATTTGATATGAATTTCCTCCATACAAAATCGACCTGCAGAATTAGGAAGTCAAGATCTAACGAAAAGCAGATTATTTTTTCTCCATGCAAATTCTGTCGGCATGAGTGATCGTGAAGCAGCATAAGAGAGTCGTAGCGATAGCGGATGTATGTTGCGAGACGGGATCAGCTTAGCTACATTCTACAAGTGCAAAATAAAGTGTGGCGGTATCGATTTATCGAATGCGCGGAAGTTAAGGCGTTTGAGGACGAGAACACGAAGTTAAATAGGCTTCTGACTGTGCAGATGGTAGGCAATGCGATGATAAAGGATTGCAAATCCCGGAGTGGCGACATCTGCGGCCAAGCAAAAAGCCATGGCTTGCCTTTGCGCTCAACGCAATCTGAGTTAACGGCGAGCATCTTCTATTCTGTGCGTTGATCGGTCGAGCGTCCAATATTTTGGGGGTTGTCCAAGCAATGCCAAAACTCGACTTGTGAACAAGGCTGCTCCGGCGGCATATCGCTGGTTTGGATATCACCGTTTCGGCGTAGTGTTGCGGCAGCGAACGAGCAAATCTGAAGAAGCCGAGTGGGCTTTGTCGCGGAGCGAAGTTGCAAGTACAGAGACTCGTTGTGGATCTCGTAGGCCGATGTTGGCGCCGGAGCGACCCCATGAATTTTGGCGGCTAGACTTCTTGTCAGAGGCCTTCACTTAGGAACGTCGGCTTCCTGTACTGCGACCGTTCGCGACTTCAACTGAGAATGCCTTGCCTAGGTTTCAGATAAGTCGCTGTGCGCGGCGCACGCCACGCGGTTACTTACAGCGATCATGGTACAAAGCTGACAGCACGATACTGTCGTAGGCGACCACCACAAGGAAAGAGGGTTATGACCGATACAGACTACAGCCTTTACCATAGTCTAACGTCGTATGAATCCGCCTCGAGATCGAAACTGTAAATTAGGGCTGCATGAGAGCAGAAACCAAATGCCACAATCTTATAAAAGCTGAATGAAAATATGGCTCGGTCCAATTTAGTTTCAAATTTCTGAATGAAATATTTTGGTATTTTGCTGAAATTATCTAAATTCATAATATCACTTTTTAACTAATGTCCCCCTGTGAGGGATCGAGAAATTTTACATGGAACATAAAATACCCAATCAGTTGGCGCTCGATATTCAATTATATCGCTAAAATAGTCTTCTTGTTAGGCACTCTTAAACTGATTCCAAGTTATATGCCTAGAGCCACCTTTTAGCTGAAAATGCAACTCAAAGGTTTCGCCCTGTACAAGCATTACTTTCTGCTCAATCAATGGTTTGGCCTAGCATATCGCTTTCATTCGGCGAATAAGATTAGGAGAATATTGTGGAAATTCGCAATACCGTAGACTCTTTTTACGATTCCGGCTCTTGGAGCAACACCAGTAAGTTAGCATTGAATGAGGAGTTAGAAGCGTTTTCTAGCGGTCTTATGGTGAAGTTTTTCGCCTTGTCCGGCGGGGTCGAGCGCCTCAGCGATGTCGACTTCTCCCAGGCCGCCACCGCCACCGCCACCGTGTCCGAACTGGATTACGCGACGACCAGGGCCTCGTTCTGGGAAAACGGCGCCACGGACAATTTCGCAGCCAAATTCGAGGGAAATCTCACCGTCAACGAAGGCGGTACCTACACCTTCTTCCTGACATCCGACGATGGCTCCATGCTGTATCTGAACGGTAAGCCGATCATCGACAATGATCTCCTACATGCAACCAGAACACTGGATGTAACCGTCGAACTGCAAGCAGGCACACACGACCTCGAACTGCGCTATTTCGAAGCCGAAGGCAAACAAACGCTCCAATTGGAATGGGCCGGGCCAGATAGCGGCGGCGCCCGCAGCATCATCACCGGTGCAAATCTGGGGCACAAGACTTCAACCGATGATGCACCTGACCCGACACCAGAGCCGGTTTCAGGACTACTGGCAAGCTTCTTTGAACTACAAGGTGACGTCGAGCGCCTCAGCGATGTCGACTTCTCCCAGGCCGCCACCGCCACCGCCACCGTGTCCGAACTGGATTACGCGACGACCAGGGCCTCGTTCTGGGAAAACGGCGCCACGGACAATTTCGCAGCCAAATTCGAGGGAAATCTCACCGTCAACGA
>NZ_JBBIFW010000012.1:0-5489 GCF_037544085.1 Gymnodinialimonas mytili | reverse complement strand
TCTGCAGCCCGGCGACAATCCGGGTCCCGCAGGCGAGATATACCTGTCCTGGCGCCGCGCGGTCGAACGCCCGGTCTCCGTCCAGGCCCTGCACCGGGCGCTGCCGCAGATCGACGCGGATGCGATTGCCATCTGGCTTGACGGGAGCGTTCCATGTGAGGGGCGCGCATCGCATGGCGCGGGGCAGGGGGCGCCGATGGTCCGGGCCGCGTCGGTCCTGCAGGCGGTGCTTGCAGACCGGCCGCGGGATCCCGCATCGGCGCTGTTGCTGGCCGATGCGGCCCTGGCGCAGGCACTTGGCTGGTCATATCTGATGCCACTTCTGGCGCGTGGGCTCAAACGCGCCGATCTGCGGCAAACGGGGGATGCGTTGCGCCTGGCCTGTCACCGGGCGATCGGGACGGCCATTATCCAGGCGACGCGTGAGGCCGCTGATCTTGCCCGCCGCGCGGCGCGCTTGACAGAGGTCGCGCCCAAGCTCCGGGCCAAGGGCGCGGCGGAGGCCGTGGCCCTGTTCCTGACCCGGGACGCCGTCGCCCCGACGTTGCTCACCTCGCTGCGGTCCGATCGCGCCGCGCGACGGTTTTGCGACCGGCTGGTCGAGCTTGGCGCGGTCCGCGAGCTGACCGGGCGCGACACGTTCCGGCTCTACGGGGTGTGAGCATGGGCATGGCCAGCGAAAGTGGGACCCGGGCGGGAAATGCGAAGATACAATCGCAAACGACGGTGACGGATCATCCCGAAGACCAACTGGATCGCGCATTGGAGGATTGGCCCGCCGAGCTGCGCTGGCGCGAATGGATGCGCCGGATCGAAGCGGTGCTGTTTGCCAGCGCCTCGCCGGTGAGCCGCGAGGATCTGGCCCGCGTGGTCGGGAATGTATCGGTCGATCTTCTGTTGGAAGATCTTGCCGTCGACCTGGAGGGGCGGTCCTTTGAGCTAGCCCAGGTGGCCGATGGCTGGATGCTGCGCACACGGCCCGCCTATGCGCCCGCGATCCGGGCCGCCGCGGAGGTCGGAGACCAGGCGCTTGACCTGCGCGACTACGACGTCGCGGTCCTGGCCGCCATCGCCTATCACCAGCCCATCACCCGCGACGGCCTCAAGGACATCTTCGGCAAAGATATCAGCCGTGACCTGATCGGGCGGCTGCATGCACGCGGTCTCATCGGGACGGGGCCGCGCGCCCCAAGCCGCGGCGCCCCCTACACCTACGTCACAACACACCAGTTCCTCGTGGCGTTCGACCTGGAATCACTGCAAGACCTGCCGGATCGTGAGCAACTCGAAGACGCAGGGGTGAGCGCTGAACACTAAAATCTGGACCACAGGTGCAGTGACGGCACTATCTATGGAGCGGCTTTAGCCTTGCAAATCTACCATCGCGTAGAATAAATGCAAGGTATGATCGAGCGCAGTCACAGGCAATTGGTGGAAGAGGCCCTGGACGCCCAGGCGGGTGTTGTTCTGCTTGGCCCGAGGCAGGTCGGCAAGACGACCCTTGCTCAAGATATCGCAGACAGCCGCGATGCAGTCTATCTCGATATGGAACGGATGGCGGACCGTCAGGTCTTGGACGAGCCAGATCTCTATCTGGATGAGCAGATGGGTCGGCTCGTTGTGATCGATGAGATCCAGCTTGTGCCGGATCTCTTCAAAGCTCTGCGCGGTCAAATCGACCGGCGCCGGAGGGCAGGGCACCGAACCGGGCAATTCCTGTTGCTGGGATCGGCGTCAAACACGCTGCTGCACCAAAGCGCCGAGTCTCTGGCTGGACGGGTGAGCTATCACGAACTAACGCCCTTCCTTCTACCAGAGGTCGGCGTTGACGAGATGTCGACGCTTTGGCTGCGGGGCGGTTTCCCCGACAGTTTTTTGGCGAAGACCGACCGGGCCAGCTTGACCTGGCGCGAGGACTTCATCCGAACTTATCTGGAACGCGACATCCCGTCCTTTGGGCTGCGCATTCCGGCCGAGACGCTGCGCCGGTTTTGGACCATGTTGGCCCATGAGCAGGGAGGACTTCTCAACGCGGCGAAGCTGGCAGGCAACCTTGGTGTCTCAGGGCAAAGCGTTGCGCGCTACCTCGATCTGCTGGTCGATCTGATGTTGGTGCGGCGACTTCCGCCCTGGCATGCAAATGCGGGCAAGCGGTTGGTGAAATCGCCGAAGGTTTATATTCGCGATGCTGGATTGGCTCATGCGTTGCTCGGCATCGAAAGCAATGAGGCTCTCTTGGGCCATCCCGTCATCGGCGGAAGCTGGGAAGGGTTTTGCATCGAAAACCTGATCGCAGCAGCCCCGCGCGGCACTGAGGCGAGCTTCTATCGGTCATCGGCTGGAGCCGAGATCGACCTCCTGCTGAAACTCCCACGTGGTGCGCTTTGGGCCGTGGAGATCAAGCGGACGACAGCGCCGAAGGTCACGCGTGGGTTCCATATCGCTGCTGACGACTTGGAGGTGGGCGAGCGCATACTCGTCTATGCTGGAGAGAGGGACGTTCCGTGCTCGGGCGGCGTGCGCGCGATGTCCTTGAAAGACGCGATCGAGCGGCTGGCCTCTGCTCAGCCCTAGGGCGGCAAATCCATCACGATCCGGAATCAAGCGAGGGTGTTGGATTCAGCAACATCATTGGACTGATATGGAGCATCTGTCTGATACTCGCTTCATGACCGAAATCGACACAACGCATCTGGACCTTGTCCGCATCATTCCCTCGAAGAACATGGCCCGGTTCTATGGGATCGCGCTCCAACCCACCCTCTTTGGCGAGGTTGCCGTCGTCAGATGCTGGGGTCGGATCGGTACGCGCGGTCGTGCCATGGCCGTTACGTATCCTGACACCGAACACGCCGGGAATGCACTCGCTGACCTAGAGATCAAGAAGCAACGCCGGGGCTATGTCACATCGAGTGACTAGGCAAAGGTAGGCAGGAAGCTGCCTCTCGCCGCAGGTCGGACAAATGTCGGCTCAATAGCCACAACGCCCTGAGCACAGCAGTTTTGCGCAGTAGAACCAATAAATTCTTTGGCGCGCGACAGATAGTCACTCAGCACTCGATCGACGCATACTCGGTCTAGGCATCGACTGTAGGGAACCCTAAATCGGAGAAGTGCCAGGACCCGGAACTCACCCAAATTTAGGAGATCCACCCATGATCGACCGGCGCCAGTTTGCCCTCCTCGCCGCTGCGCTTGCCACGGGTGGTGTTCTACCCCGCGCTACTTCGGCCCAGATGGCCCTTCCCGAAGGATCAGTCCGCGCAAACCTCGATGTTCCTCTTCACGATATGTCTGGCTGGCCCGCTGAATGGACTGGCGACGAGACCGTACTGATGCTCGCCTACCCCGGAATGACGGCGCTTGACCTCGTCGGTCCACAATACATGTTTGGCTCTCTCTGGGGCGCGACGGTGCAGATTGTGGCCAAAACGATGGACCCGGTTGTCAGCGATACCCGCCTGACGATTATGCCAGACGTCACGTTTGATGAGACAACAGAAGCTCCCACAGTCCTTTTTGCACCGGGCGGAATATCTGGAATGCTTAATGCCATGGAAGATGCCCAGACGATCGACTTTCTCGCCTCGCGTGGCGCTCAGGCCGAGTATGTCACCGCCGTCTGCACCGGCACACTGCTACTTGGCCAAGCGGGTCTGCTTGACGGTTACCGTGCTGCAACGCACTGGCTGGCTCGCGACACGCTTGACGCATTTGGGGCCAGCGCCGTCGATGCGCGCATCGTCCGCGACCGCAACCGTATGACCGGAGGCGGCGTGACCGCGGGTATCGACTTTGGCCTTGCCATGTTGGAAGAGCTTCGTGGCACGCGTTATGCCCAAGCGGTACAACTTCTTTCCGAGTATGCCCCGGAACCGCCGCTCTCGGCAGGTACACTTCAGACTGCGCCCGCCGACATCCGCGACATGATGGTCGGCATGTTCCCCGGCTTCGAAGCGCATGCAAGAGCGGTGGCAGCGGCTCGGCGAGGGTGACAAGTCTCGGCAGTGTAGGCTTACCGAGAGCCCAAATCGAAGAATGTGTAGAACGCTTTGATATCGCCCGGCAAAAGCATAAAACTGCCGTTCATCCTCACCGCAGCATCCCTCACTCGGGGCTCACGACGGACATCCGATATGTTGTGTCGGGCTTACATACGTCGAGGCGGCTCTTCGGACAAATCGGACTGTTGACCATCGCCAGCATTGGCACTCAGCGGACGATAAGGTAGCTCACATCGATTGGTTGCTTCTGGCTCGCCGACCGAAGGTCCCAAGGTAGCGGTAACTTTGCTAGTATCTCGCCACCAATGAATATTTAGAGGGTCTTTGGTGACTCCCGCAAGGAGGCAGTTCGTTGACCACGCTCTCAATTCATCACCAGACGATCTATCGGTACCTCACGTAGATGGAATTCGGCCCGCATCGGTTGATGCTCCGCCCCCGCGAAAGCCGCAACCTTCGTCTTATTGCCCATGATTTGACCTTTAAGCCTGCCGCGACGGTGACATGGGCGCACGACGTCTCCGGCAACGCCGTTGCAACGGCTGTCTTTGACGAACCTTCGGACACGCTTGTCATCGACAGCGTTGCGGAACTTACGCTTGATGTCGATCAGTGACCGGTCTTTGATATCACGGCGTCAGCAGCGCACTACCCGTTTCCGCTGTCCGAGGACGAAATGACGGACCTCGGCCCTTTGCGGCTTCAAAGCTATCTCGATAGCGCCGGGCAGCTTCGCGAGTGGACGCAAAGCTTCGTGGCAGGTAACCCGACCGGAACGCTTGCCCTGCTGAAGGACATCTCTTCTGGTGTCGCCGGGCAGGTTACTTACGAGGTTCGCGAAGAAGAGAACACTCAGTCGCCCGAGCACACGCTCGCCCGCGGTCGAGGGTCATGCCGCGATTTTGCAGTACTTTTTGTCGATGCCGTCCGCAGTCTTGGTTTCGGCGCGCGCATTGTCTCGGGATATCTCTATGATCCGGATCAGAATGTGTTTGGCTCGGCCGGTTCCGGTTCGACCCACGCCTGGGCGGAGGTCTATGTGCCTAGCGCGGGTTGGATCACTTTTGATCCGACAAACCGAAGCGTAGGTGGATTCAATCTGATCCCGGTCGCTGTTGCTCGTCACATTCGCCAGACCATACCTGTAGCCGGCAGTTTCGCCGGCGACCCAGATTTGTTTGAGCGGATGGATGTGCGCGTGGACGTCATGCCCGAAGCACAACATCGCAGCTCCCGCAGATGATCTTGGTCACATTCCAACCGCAAAAATGAGTGACGGGCGTTGGCACAACGTCTTCACTTTGGGCTCGAAGCAGAAATCCGATGCTTTCTATCAGGTCTGCATGCCCTCCAACGGATGCCAACGTCCGCTTTGAGCAGTTTGGACTAAAACCGGGGGAGTTTTTCCGGGCAGTATTGTCACCACTGACAACTTGGTTTCGCTTGAGGCAGGCGCGCAAAAACTGCCGTTTTGGACGGAAGATT
>NZ_JBBIFW010000011.1:0-7859 GCF_037544085.1 Gymnodinialimonas mytili | reverse complement strand
GATCATTGGCTTAGCCAGTACAACCACACCCTTCCGCATCAAGCGCTTAATATGCGGCCATCAATCCCAGAAACCACATTAGAAAAACCACCAATTAGTGGCCCAGACACAGGGGGCTAGACACTTCAGCTCTCACTTGCGTCTGATAAACGCTGGCCCACAGTCGAGTGGATCAACATGGTTGATGCCAACGATAAACCTTCGTATGAGAACTACAACACTCTGTACTTATAAGTAACAAAGCGTTGCCTCCGTTCAAAAACGCCTTCCGCAGATCTCATTCAAGCTGAAGGAAAGACAGTTAAGGCTTGGGTTGAGCCGCCTTGCACCCAGGCACTGTGCTCTGTGAATTCTGCTTGCTAGGGGCACCAAGCGTTCCGGATGACTGCCGAGGGTGTTCGTAAAGGAGTGTGTTGGCCTGCTTTTGCAAGACTTCAGCTGTGTGCTTGAAGCCTAACTCGCGTGCATGTTTTTCTGCCAAAAGAGTCTTTAAAACTAGGTCTTGCATGGAATCGATCCTTTACCCGTGTTCGCACGAGTAAGCTGAGTAATACTGATTAATGAAGTGTTAATGCTTCCATCAGGACTATTTTCAAGCAACAACTTGCCGCTCTTCGACTGCCGAGATTTGAGCTGACTTGTCATAATCGCAGATGACCTCAGTGATCCGTCTCGCAATGTCTACCGCAAGGTCGAAGAGCTGCTTCAGATGGAAGGCTGGTAGATCAATTATAAGAAGATCGAGCGGTTCCGGCGCGAAGAGGAGTCTTAGTTTCAGCAGTGCGACAAGAAGCGCAAACGGCTCTATCACAAAGAGAGCTCAATTATCCGGTGAAGGCCAACCCATCCGAACCATGGTTGGGCCATCAATTGCCTGGCAGGCGATTGCAAAGCTCTCTGCTGAGAGGAGACTTCGTACATGAAAAGCTCAGCAAAGCTCGGAGCCAAAAGACGCGAACGGTTCTCGATGAGTTCACGCGGCAGGCATTGGCGTTGAACCTTGATCTCTCCATTATATCCATCGCCCTCATAGGGACGGAATCTACCTCAAATTGGAGGAAGAAACCGAGCTCAGGTCAAAACTTGACGCGACTAAGTTCACCTTTGCGCCAATATATGCAAGGTTTGGCTCTGATAAGATTGAGTGTGTAGCGATCCACACCTTTTTGATGGTGGCCCTATGTCTACTCCAAAGCACCCTTAGCTCAGGACCGCGTTCAAGGCATCTTACGCGCCAGCTAATGATAGTGATCCGAATGCGCAAAGATGCCAAAGAGCAAATTGTAGGTGACTTGCAATCCTGCTTGGACTTGCCAAAGCCGGTATCAATCATACGCAGGCTTTCGGCATTTCAATCGCGTAACCCTGCATATAGTCAATCCCGAGTTCTGTCAAAGTCTCAATCATTGACTCGTTTTCGACTTGTTCAGCGACAGTTTTTAGTCCGGCAACACGAGCCATCTTAATGAAGCATTCAAGGCTGGCAGCGGATATCGGGTCTTGATGGTTGCGGATGAAGCTTCCATCGATCTTAAGATAGTCTGCGGGAAGATTGCTAAAGTAACGAAACGAAGACGCGCCCGCACCGAAATCGTCTATCGCTACCTTCAAACCCCTCGTTCGGAGCTGAGTAAGGAAGGACGATAATAGCTCCATATTCTCCACCATGGATGTTTCGGTGACCTCGATGCAAATATGTTTCAACTGATCTGGAGCACAGGTTTCAAGCGCTGCCAATAGATCTTTTTGAAAGCTTCGTGATGATACGGAGCCAGGAGAGAGGTTCACGGCATATGTCACGTGCGGCTGCGCCGACGCAGCTAAGTCCAGGCAATGTCGGAACATCCAAAGGTCAATGTGGGGCATCAAACCGTAGCGTTCAGCTGCTCCGAGGAACTGCCCTGGCGATATTAGCTTTCCATCTGGCCCCGGTAGGCGGATAAGTAATTCACGTAGCTCACCGGCGCCTTCTAGTCGTGGCGCTGGCACGATCTTTTGTTCATGCACCTCCCAGCTACCGTTGTTATTTGCCCGTTCAATGATATCGAGCAAGGATACCTGCATTGCAACGTCACGCATATCGCCGTCGTCGTCAGACCAAAAACAGGTTTGATTTCGGCCAGCCGCTTTTGCGGAATAAGCCGCGATATCTGCTCGCCGCGCATGTTCAGCCGCGTCCGCTGCAGGCAGGCTGAGGTCAGTGACTCCGATACTTGCACCGATCTTTGCGCCATCCTCGGTAACCCGGATTGAAGCGATCGCCGAAAGGATTTTTTCGGCGAATTCCTTGGCCTTAGCAGAATTGGCGAATCTTCCAATAACAATGAATTCGTCCCCACCTTGGCGCGCAATGTGAATATCCGGTTCAGCCAAACTATTCAAATCTTCGGCGATTTGATGCAATAGTTTATCACCGATGTCATGACCGTAGGTGTCATTTACACGTTTGAAGTGGTCAAGATCTATGAAGAAAAGGAAACTTGAGTTGCGGGCAATGGGGTCGGTCAAACAGGTGTTCAGCCTCTGTTGAAACTCGCTGCGATTGAGAAGACCAGTCAGAAGATCATGTGTCGCTCGATACTCGATATCACGCGACAGCTTCCTCTGCTCAGAAACATCTCTGAATACGACAACCGCGCCGACGGCACGGCCATTTGAATCTATGATGGGCGCGGCCGAGTCATCTACCGGTGTTTCTTTTCCCGACCTTTGGCGGAGGATAGAGTCAGGCTCTAAAGCTACAGTCTGCCCATCTTTAAGGCACTTAGAAATTGGATCCGTCACCGGTTCGCCTGTCAGTTCACTGTAAACGGCAAAGACTTCTTCAGAGGACCGACCGATTGCTTCTTCGAGGGTCCAGCCCGACAGATCTGCAGCAACCTGGTTGAGCCAAGTCACTCGGCGGTCCCTATCCGTGGTAATGACCCCATCACCGATGGACGACATCGTAACAGAAAGTTTGGACGTTTGTTCCTGCAGCTCGACCATTAGACGCCGTTCCGGTGTTAGATCGAAACACGCGCCGTGTATCCGGTCCAGCCGCCCCTCTTGGTCTTTATAGGCTTCTCCGGTGAGCTTCAAAGCATGTGACAGGCCATCATCGTCGTTGAAGTCGATTTCCACCTCGATACGAGGGCTGCCAGAAATAAGTCTTTTAATTTGGCTTTTGAGCTTTGCAGCCTCGGCCTTTGGCAAAAGCTTCAGCCATTCAGCTAAGGACTGCGGCCTGGGTTCAACGGCAGCCATGAAGTGTTCGGCCATCTTGGTGTCCCAAGTGACTGTTCCATCCACGACGTCCAGGCTCCAAAGGCCCACTCCTCCGCTGCTGCTGGCAAGCTGCATCCAGTCTCGGGTTGCACGCAGGTCATCGTCTTTCCGAATCCGTTCGGAAATATCCTGAAACGCCCCATATAGCCGGATCGGCGTCCCCTTCTCATCGAATTCGGCCTGCCCGACAGAACGCACCCATATGCGTTCACCGTTCATCCGATCAAACGGCAATTCTAAATCCCAAGGCGTTCCATCTCGAATAGCTTGGTTCACCACGTCCGTGACGGTTTGCCGAACTTCCGGTGCATAGAAACTGATGCCATCCGCAACGGTGGGTATGAATTCGTCGCCTACCCCATGAATGCGGCGCGTCTCAGCGGTCCAAAGGACTTCATTCTTGATCAGATCGACTTCCCATCCGCCGATTCCAGCCACTTGCCCGGTGCGTTCGAAAAGTTGCTTGATCCGGGCTTGAGCAGCTTGGGATCGCTTAAGCTGATCAATCGCGAAATGAGTACCGTACATCCACTCAGGCGCGCCGTCAGCCGTTCGGGTAAAGACACGGCCACGATCATGAACCCAGACCCAATGGCCGTCCTTGTGCTTCATACGGGCCTCAATGTCGTAGAAACCAGTTTCCCCGGACCAATGAGCCTTCAGCGCATTTTCGGATCTTTGAAGGTCATCGGGATGCGCCAGATCGAGCCATGTGTCAATTGTCGTTGGTCCAAGCTCATCCAGAGTATACCCGACGATCTCTGCCCACCGATGATTGAAGCGCGTCTCGCCGGTCTGTACATTCCACTCCCAGGTACCGGCATTTGTGCCTTCCAGACAAGACTGTAGCCTAAAGGATTTTTTTCGAAGTCGCTCTACAAATGCGGTGTCGTCATCCTGCAGCGTAATGAAGGCGATGCTTCCAACTTGCATTCCGATTTCATCCCGAAGGAGCGATGCTGACAAGTAGCACGCGACAAGGTGCCCATGGTTTGCAACGAACTCGCAACCGAGATTGTCGACGTGTCCTGTCTTTAGTAACTCCTGATATCGAGCATGTGATTGCGCCCGCGCATTTTCCGCAAAGAAGTCAAAGCTGCGGCGTCCAATTACCTCGCAACGTTCATACCCGAACGCTCGAAGCCAGCGGTCACTAACACGAGTAATCAAGCCAGCGCGATCCGAAACATGGAAAATTGCCGGCAGATCCTCCGGGAGTTCCAGTAAGGTGCTGCCTATTTCGTTAACTTTAGCATCCATCGCACGACCTTCCAGACTTGTACACCCGTACACATCGTCAAAGATCGTTAAAAAAGTGTTGCCACTGGTTCTTTATGTCGCTTTCTTCACTTCCCGTTTCGGAAAGACAACGATATCTGTCGGCGGGTAGGCTTCAGTGGCATTCGTTTCAGCGCTTTATAGCGGCGCCTACGCGCCGATCTCATCTCTGTACACAGCGCTCGTCGGTAGGACCTTGTACAGTGCACTGCGAGCATCCATGATCACACCTCGCGTAATACCATTGTTTAGCGAGTGCTAACATCGCAGGTCTTGCTTCATCGGATATCTTGGGCAATAGGTTAGCCTCAAGTCGCCGAAAATGACTTTATGATAGCTGTTCTGCAGGTGCATCAAAGATGTCTTAGCTGCACAGCTTTGGTACTGTGCCGCGCTTACCGACACTGACCCATCCCAGGGAAACGGCAGACCGAAGGCCTGGACCATCCAGCGCAAGAAATATGATAGCGTCCGAGACTTCGCACCCCAATGCAGCGCCTGAGACTTCCATTCGAAAGCCCAAGTGCAACGCAAAATAGGGTTGAGATTCTCTTTGCTTACATCAAACACTTCCTTGCGCTGGACCGTGCCTCCGAGTGTGCTGTCACTGTGGCTCTCAAGACGGATTCATTTTCGCCACAGCCGTCCAGAAGCTTTGCTTGGCGGCAAAAAGTCAAACCGATGCTGCCAGCGACATGCTTAAGAAAGAATAGAAGCGCCGCATCCAATGAAATCAAAGTCATAGCTCAGACGGATGCGCCAACGTCAAAGAACTAGTCAGCGGAATAGCGTATTTTGTTAAAAAACTCGAGCTTGATCGGGTGGTAAGTCGCTGATTCAATTCGTCCTGTGGGGAGGGATTGGCGATGATGGGACCGAGGCAGGAAGCGCAGGCGGCACTGTTTTACGAGTTCTCGCTGGAGGGTCATGTTCCTCAAGATCACCTGCTGCGCTCCATTAATCGGTTTGTCGATCTCGGCAGCATTCGGGCGCATCTCGCGGATTTCTATAGCCACACCGGCCGCCCGTCCATCGATCCCGAACTGCTGATCCGGATGCTGCTGGTGGGGTATTGCTTTGGCATCCGATCCGAGCGGCGGTTGTGTGAAGAGGTGCATCTGAACCTCGCCTATCGTTGGTTTTGCCGTCTCGATCTGAATGATCGCGTGCCAGACCATTCTACCTTTTCAAAGAACCGGCATGGCTGGTTTCGGGAGAGCGAAGTGCTGCGCCATCTGTTCGAAACGACTGTGGTGCGGTGCATCGAAGAAGGGTTGGTCAGCGGCCAGCGGATGGCGATTGATGCCAGCCTGATCGAAGCTGATGCCAACAAACAGAACTCCACTCCCAAAGAAGAATGGAATGCCGCGGGCATCGATCCGGCGAATGCGCCCCGTGCCGTGCGCGAGTATCTCGATATGCTGGACGAGGCCGCATTTGGTGCCGCCAGCGAGGTGCAGCCCAAGTTCACCTCGCATTCCGATCCGGCCAGTCAATGGACAGCAGCACGCAAAGGCCCTGCGTTCTTTAGTTATTCGGACAACTATCTGTTCGACACAGACCACGGCGTCATTGTCGACGTGGAAGCCACCCGCTCAATCCGCCAGGCCGAGGTTGGATCGACCAAGACCATGCTCAACCGGGTGAAGGCCAAGTTCGATCTGCACCCCGAACGTCTGATCGCGGACACCGCCTACGGCACCGGGCCGCTTCTGGGTTGGTTGGTCGACCGCAAGATCGCGCCGCACATTCCCGTCTTCGACAAGGCAGGCCGATCCGATGGTACATGGTCTCGCGCTGACTTTGAGTGGGACGCCGAGAACGACCAATACATCTGCCCAGAAGGTCACGCCCTCAAGCAGTTTCGCCGCAACTACTCCGACCCGAACCGTGGCCCGACTGGCAAGGGCACTGCCCGCTATCGTGCTCTCAAAGAGGTTTGCCAGGCTTGCCCGTCCAAAGCTAAGTGCTGCCCTAGGGCCGATGCCCGTAAAATCACTCGCGAAGAACATGAAGACGCCCGCCAGGTTGCCCGTGACATCGCCAAGACGCGCCAATACGACATCTCGATGAAGCTCAGGAAGAAGGTCGAGATACTCTTCGCGCATCTCAAGCGCATCCTAGGTCTGCGACGCCTCCGATTACGAGGACCGTGCAGCGCAAACGACGAATTCCTCCTCGCCGCCACCGCTCAGAACCTCCGCAAACTGGCCAAGATCTTTCCCGCACCGCAGCATCTGCTAAAAGCCTGATCAGAAAGGCGCTCGCGCTCTGTTCAGCACACCACTTTCTGCGTCCGCAACACGTTGTTTTTCCACAGAATGGGCGGGAATCCGACTTTCGCGGCGTTAGCCTCCGATGAAAGAAGGTATCCAGTCCTGGTCGTCATCAAGGGCGACCGCGACGCGTTGCATTTCCTCTAGCTAAGTCACTGGTTTGTAGTAGGACTCTTCCCCTAATTCAACCGGCGCAGGGTGCGAGTGGACAACTGGGTTTTGGTATCGGTGTCCTAAATGCTGAACACGTTTGCGATTGTGAACCCACCGTTTTTGTCCATCAGCATTCTTTCAATCAAGAGCGACTGAACATCATCGATTGGCAAACCGCTGTCCAAGCTTAACGCGACGACCATTTCGTCAAAACTCCGAGTTAGCACGCGGGAAACAGCGAGCTCCGATTCGATAATTAGATCCGCAACAACATCGAAAATGGTTTCTGAATGTCTCAACAAAAGTTCCTCCCGAATCATGAGTAAAGCTTTGTGCAAGCTTAGTTAATAAAATCCTAGTCAGAGCAATTTGATGGCCACGCGGCAACCTGCATGTCATTTTTTGCATCGCCAAAGAGAAATCCAAGGTGTTAGCCGAATGGTTCAGGAAAATGAGGCAGGCCATACTGTAGACGATCAATGGCTCAAGCAGTACAACCACCCCCAGCCGCATCATCAGGCACTTAATATGCGCCCACCAGTACCGGAAACTCTTTTGGAGAATGCCTGGATAAACCGGGGGGCTAGGCACGGCCGGTTGCGGATCTTGGGCAACGTCATGTCAGTATGGGAACATGACAGATCTGACACGCTTGCTTGCTTTAGCTACAAGCTTTAAGTGAGACAGCACTGAGTTCCGCCGCCTCACCCTGCCTCCAGCATTAAAATATGAACATGTCATTTGACCCATCAATGTAACCCGTCACCGGCGGTTCGGTGTCCGAATAAGTCCCTTGGCCATCGGTTAGCGCGTCCCAAAGTGCGGCCCCGCTATTCTGGGCATTCATCATGTCGCCGGCAGTTGCGATATTGGCCACCCCATTGC
>NZ_JBBIFW010000010.1:0-61478 GCF_037544085.1 Gymnodinialimonas mytili | reverse complement strand
CAGTTCGGACACGGTGGCGGTGGCGGTGGCGGCCCGGGAGAAGTCGACATCGCTGAGGCGCTCGACCCCGCCGGACAAGGCGAAAAACTGCGCCTTCAGGCCCGAAGTCAGGGGCTGATCGTCTGGATCCGATGCGCGGGCCGACCTAAGCACATCCGGATCGGTCGCCGTGGCTGCCAAGTCAGATTTCTCATCCTCTGGCGCTTCCTCGTCGTCATCGGCAGCGGATGCCGATAAATGCGATGTTGGCAGCGGCATATTCACAAGCGGTACGGCGCCATCTCTTGCTACCGAGATATCAACAGTGCTGTTGAGAATGTTGGTCGTCTCATCGTCTTCGGCGTCGATGTCGATGTGAGAGCCATTGACTGAACTGATCGCAGAGCTGGAGAGTAGGGCTGTATAGCGCTTCATTCTGATCTCCTAACCTGGGCATCATGACGCCAGGCAAAATTGTCCCTATACCGCGGAATAGTCCCGTTCCGCGGTACACCTTCTGTGTTAGCTTTCAGCTATTGTTTGTCTTTGCTGCTCGGGCTTGATCGCCTCAATTGGTATGCATGCAAAAACAATTAGAAATTGTTACTTCGGGGCAAGGCGTGTGGCTACACCGTGCTCATTTCATGACGTTGAACCATATGACCGCCACAATTCCTGCCTGCCATACGTCTCCTTATGAGTTACGCATCTAGGTATGGAATGTCTGGGATTATGGTCAACCACATGTCGAAGTAACCGGCAGAATCCCGCGTTTGGGTTGCGAGTTCTTGCCAGTTCTCGAAAAATCGCCGTTTTTCGAGAACCTGCCCCTAAAATTTCGCATTGACAGTTATGCGCGACCCAATTGTTGGGCAGGCTTCAACAGTCTGACCAAAGCGACGTCAAAGAGGGCAGAATCTAGCCGTACTGACGGTCGTAACCAGTGCCCTGATCGCTAGAGTGGCGATATTGGTTCAGGATTACGCCTAGAATATTGGTCTGTTCCGAGATCTCGCGCTCGCATGTATCGATCTGCGCAATGGTTGTGGCCTCGGCCTTGGCGACCAAAAGGGCACAATCGACTTCTTTGAGAAAAGCCCGGGTGTCATCGCTGACCAATAGCGGTGGCATGTCGTAGATCACGATGTCTGGGGCATATTCATTGTCGATGTGAGCCAGCGCCTCGCGGGTGCGTTGGTCGAGCAGAATAGATGTCGGGTCAGGAAACGGACGCTGTGCTGCCGATATGGCCACGTTTCCTCGAACACGATAGGCCTGTTCCGCGAAGCTTACCTTGCCGCTTAGCATTTCAGTCACACAGCGATCGGGGGTGTGTCCGATCGTTTTCGCGACATTGGGGCGTCGCAAGTCCAATTCCACCAACGCGGCCCTAATGCCCGCCTGTCGAGACAGGCCCAGGGCTAGGTTGCAGGCAATTGTCGTCTTGCCGCAGGAGGCGTGGGGTGATGTCACCGCCAGCCGCGTCCAGCCGTTCTTCTGCATCATCAATTGTACCTTGGTGCGCAAAATATCCAGCGGCGTTGCCTCGGCGCGCGCGTCCATGGCGACAATCCGGTTGTCGGACAGATGGTCGGGGTCTGGCTCGAAATTTGGGATAGCATCCCATAGCGCATCACGGCTGGGTGCGGAGAGACCGGCCTTTGAGCGCGGCGATGCCGTTTTTCGGTGCGGGGCAGGTGCATCGTCCGAGCGCTGTTCGCGGGCTTTGAGAAGGGCTTTTTGAAGTTTTTCCATCGTATTTTGGCCTGCCTTGGGGTCAGGTCAGACCCAAACGGTTGAGAACGCGAGACGTTAGAACATCAAGGGGCTGATAATAAGTATCAACCGCCCACAATGCGGCCGGGATCCCGATTACGATAATCACCAACGACGCGATCCGGATCAGTCGCCGGACCGTCCGCGTGGATGGGTTTTCGATATAAGGCACTGTGGCCAATGGAATGATGCCAAGATTGTTGGTGATTTCAACCGGCCGTCGGACCGAACGGTTAAGCAGTTCCAACATCATGAACAATGCGCCGGCCAAGCCGATCCCAAGCGCCGCTCCGGTCAGTGCAATTCGGGGCCGGTTTGGACTGGCTGGAGAATTCGGCACGGTTGCGGCTTCGATCAGCGAAATCCGTTGCCCGCGGGCGGTGTCTTCAATGCGGGCGCCTGTACTAGCCTGCGACAGGCGCTCAACAGCCAGATCGTATTGACTGCGCACATTGTCATAGTCACGTTGCAGGCTGTTGAGGGTAATGGCGTTCAACGGTGTGCGGCCGATAGCGTCGTCCAAGTCCGCCAATTCTGTTTCAAGCCCGGAAATTTCCTGGGTCAGGGCCTCGATCTGACTGTCAATCTGGGACAATTGCAAATCCAGTACACTTGGACCCTCAACCGCTTCACCGGTTGCTTCGGGTTGAAGATTTGCGGCTTGGGTGGCGATCTGTTCGGTCAGCACGTCGATCCTTCGCTGGATCAGCTGCACTTGTGGGCTTTGTGCGCTATAAATCGTCAGGGCTTGGGACATCTCACGTTCAAGGCCCTGCAATTCCCGCTCGTCTGCGGTTAGTGGAATAGCTTCCGACACTTCGACCTGACCGGTCCGCTCAAAAATCTGGATTAGGTTGCTCCGCTGCTCCATCAGATTATCCCGGTCTCGTTGCGCGCGCGTCAGCCTGTCGAGCAACAAGGCCTGGCGATTGATGCGGATCGTCTGTTCCGAGGGGAGGGCACTGGCATTTTCGGTCTGGAACTGGGTGATGCGGGCGCTTTGCAATTCCAGCTCGGTCGATAAGCGGTCAACTTCTTGCTCAAAGAAATTCAAGGTGTCTTGTGCAGCATCTGTACGGATTTCGACATTGGCACTGGTGATCCGCGTGACATAATCATTCACCACGTTGGCGGCGATGCGTCCGGTACGAGCTTCGAACCGGACAGTCACGATCAGCGGCTGGCCACGTCCCCCGCGGCTGCGGATATCCGTCTGCCGCCGCATGTTGCCGACGATCGTATCGGGCGACATGGATGAGTAATTCTCGAAAACATTCAGGTCATTGGCAATGTCGAGCATGTTGGCGCGGGTCATCAACTGGCGGCGAATGATCTCGATGCTTTCACCTGCATTATCGCGCACGATCGTATCGGCCAGCGCATCGGGAATTTGCGGAGGTTCTACCAAAAGCACGGCATTGGCTTGGTAAGTCACCGGCGCCCGCATCGCCATGATGACCCCCACGACGGAGCAGATGATGATGATGGCCATCATTGCCGGCAGGCGGCGCAGGATCAGATTCCAGTAAAATTTCAGATCGATATTCATTCAGCGGCATCCTCGCCCGGTTCGGGCGTGGCCAGGAAAATCCCGTCCCACAATACTTCGTTTACAATCGCTTCATCGACAATCTGCGCCTCGCCACTGACTGCGTAGACCATGGCAAAGTCACACAATTTATTGACCAATCGCGGCACGCCGCCGGATTTGGCATGGATCAGCGAGATGGCCGTTTCGGTAAATTCCTCACCCGTGCCGCCAGCATGGCGCAGGCGGTGCCGGATATAGTCTTCGGTGGTCTCCGCATCCATCGGGGGGATGTGATAGGTGGCACTGACGCGCTGCGCGAACTGGCGCAGTTCGGGGCGCAGGATCATTCGCCGCAATTCGGGCTGACCGATCAGGATCAGCTGCAGCAGCTCATCCTTGTTGGAATTGATGTTGGTCAGCATCCGAAGCTCTTCGAGCCCTTCGATCGACAGGTTCTGCGCTTCGTCGATGATCAGAACGACACGGCGCCCATCGCTATATTGCTCGATCAGGAAATCCTGCAGCAACTGGAACTTGGCTACATAGGCCACGTCCAGATCGCATTCGATATCCAGCGCGCCCAAGACCCAATGCAGCAGATCCCCGCGCCCCCCTTGAGCATTGGAGATCAACCCCACCAACACATCGTCATCCATGCTGGTCAGCAGTTTTTGCAACAATGTCGTCTTGCCCGCCCCGACCTCGCCGGTGACCACGGTGATCGGGGCCCGGCTCATCAGGCCGTATTCCAGGATCGAGAAGGCGCGCTTATGGGCGCGGGTCCACATCAGGAAGTCAGGATCCGGCAACAGCGTGAACGGCCGCTCGCGCAGCCCGAAATGCCGTGCAAAAAATTCAGAATCTGACATGGACGGTGATCCGGATCAAAAGCTCTACGCCCCTTTCCGAGCGTCTGCGGCCCGGCTTATCGGCAAGTATATAGATGCTCCGGCAGGCCATTGCACGGCAGAAATACGCCCCTTGCGCGGCGGCGCGGCCCCTGCATTGCGATTCGCTTTCAGGCCCTTGTCCGATCACGAAGTCGCAACAAACCCTTCGGTCTGTGTAAAATTGTTGTGCACAGGTGGACAGATATGCCCGTCTTTGCATCTGCAGGATGGACATCTGAGAATTTTTACGTAGGGTTAATCACACAAAATAGCCTGTTTTTGCTATGCATTTTAGAAGGATTGTGGCGGTGCGGGGAAACCTGCCTGACAAATTTCATGTAAATTTGTCATTTAAGCCGTTAAACAACGAGAGTGTTTAATTTAGGGGGACGATCACCCGGCAGAGCTATCAGCTCTGACCTGGCGCCCGACCCAGATAAGTGACTAGATCCAGCACCCATTCTTTTTGCCGGATCAAAATAGTGTCGGACCCGTATTTTCACGGGCAGGAGTTTGGATAATGACGTTTCATTCCACGCGTTTAGACGGATTTTCGTCGCAGGCGCACACCCCCGTTACATCGGCACAAGTAACCGCTGTCGTCCCCGCGCAGCCGGTGGATTACATGGACGAGTCGAAGATGTATCGCCGGGTGGTGAAGCGGGCCCTGGACATCACCTTGGTGATGCTGGCCCTGCCGCTGGTGTTGCCCCTGGTCGTGCTGATGGCGCTTGCGATCTTCCTGCAAGATGGCGGAAACCCATTCTATCTGCAGTCGCGCGTGGGCCGGAATGGCCGGGCATTCCGCATGTGGAAGCTGCGCACTATGGTTACCGACGCCGATACACGGCTGCAGGCTTACCTGCAGGCCAACCCTGATGCGCGGGCGGAATGGACCAAAGATCAGAAGCTCAAGCGTGATCCGCGGATCACCGGTCTGGGTCGTATCCTGCGCAAGTGCTCGCTCGATGAATTGCCGCAATTGTTGAACGTCCTGCTCGGCGACATGGCCCTGGTTGGCCCGCGCCCGATGATGCTGGACCAGCAAGACATGTATCACGGCAAAGCCTATTTCCGCCTGCGCCCCGGCGTGACGGGATTTTGGCAGATCTCGGATCGCAATGAGTGCCGGTTCCAGGATCGTGTGCGCTTTGACGAAGCCTATGATCGGTCGCTGTCGCTGATCACCGATGTGGCGGTGCTGTTCCGCACGGTTGCTGTCATCGTGCGCGGGACGGGCTACTGACCCACAGATCGCTGCGTCGGTCGTCGGGCCTGACATATCTGTGACACCAAATTCTTTTGCAGCTTGGGGGCCTGGGGGTGTAGATAGCACCGTGACCAGATGCCCCTTTCATTGCCTCTAGATTAGAGACGGACTTACATGTTTTCCCTTTCCCTCTTTCGCCCCGTTGCTGCCCTTGCCGTTGTCGCCGTACTTGCCGCATGCCAATCCTCGGAGGAACGCGCCGAGGGATATTATCAGAATGCGCTGCAACTGATCGCAGAGGGCGATACCGACCGCGCCATGGTCGAGTTCCGCAATGTCTTCCAGCATAATGGCCAACACCGTGAGGCGCGCCGCGATCTGGCTGAGTTGTTGCGGGCCGATGAACGGCTTCAAGAAGCCTATGGTCAGTATCTGCGTCTGGTTGAGCAATATCCCGATGACGTAGAAGGGCGGGTTGCGCTGGCTGAGATGGCGATCGGCTTTCAAAGCTGGGAAGACGCGTTTCGCCATGGCGATGAGGCTGTCGAATTGGCCCCCGATGACCCTCGGGTGGCGGTGATTGCGATCAATCTCGATTATGCCCGTGCGATCGAGAATGAGGATGAGCTGGCCCGGGCTGCCGCCTATGAACAGGCCCAGGCACTTGTGGCCGAGCATCCTGACGATCTGCTGTTGCGCCGGATACTCGTGGATGATGCGGTCCGCGCTGGCAATGCTGATCGCGCTTTGACCGAGGTAGATGCAGCGCTGGAACTCGCGCCCAATGATCGCGCGCTTTACAACACACGTCTGGGTCTTCTGGCACAGCTTGAACGCGCCGAAGATGTTGAGCTTCTGCTTCAAGACATGATCGCACGGTTCCCGGAAGACGAGGACCTGACCGCCACACTCCTGCGGTTCTATGTGTCGCGTGGCCAGATCGACGAAGTGGAAAGCTATCTGCGCGAGATCGTGACCACCAACGAAGATCCCGATCGTCGGCGCGATGCGCAGACGGCCTTGGTACAATTGTTGTTGCAGCAAGAGGGTACCGCCGCGGCTCTGACCGAGTTGGATACGATCATCGCCGCGGGCGAAAATGTCGAAGTCTTTGGCACATTGCGGGCCGGGATCTTGTTTGACACTGGGGACCGCGAAGAGGCCATCACCGAGATGGAAACGATTTTGGCCAGCATCCCTGAAGAAGAGCAGGCCACCGAACAGACGGGACGCATCCGTGTGGCGCTGGCGCAGATGTTGTTGCAATCGGGCAATCATGTCGGCGCACGTGCGCTGGTCGATGAAGTTCTGGCCGCCGATGAAGGTCAGGTCGATGCGTTGAAAATGCGGGCCGGGTGGTTGATCGATGAAGATGAAACGGCCGAGGCGATCGGCCTGTTGCGCCGTGCCATTGATGAAAACCCCCAGGATGCCGAAGCGCTGACCCTGATGGCCGTGGCCCATGATCGCAACGGCACCGCTGCATTGGCCAATGAATTCTTGGCCCTGGCTGTTGAGGCGTCCAACGCCGCGCCGGAGGAATCTATTCGATATGCCAACCGTTTGATGGCCAATGACTCGTTTCTGGCGGCGGAGGAGGTTCTGATCGACTCCCTGCGCCTGGCGCCCAATAACCTGACCCTGCTGAGCCATCTGGGTGAACTATATATTCGCATGGAAGATTGGTCCCGTGCTGAACAAGTGGAAGAGACGCTCAGACGCGTTGAAACCGAGCAGGCTGTCGCCATAGCAGACCGGTTGCAGGCCACACGCCTGGCGGTTCAGGGGCGGCTTGATGATGCGATTGCATTCCTGGAAGAGCTCGCGGCGGAAGGCGATGCGGATCTCGGCACCCAGGTGTCGGTGATCCGCGCCCGCCTGGCCAATGGTCAGGAAGAGCGTGCCTTGTCCCTGGCCGAAGCCATTGTCGAAGAGGCGCCTGACAATCTGACCGCCCGCTATGTGCTGGCCGCCACCCAGGCCGCGCTTGGCCAGTATGAAGATGCGGTCGGCAATTACCGGTTGATCCTGGAGACGCAGCCTCTGATCGAGCAGGTCTGGACCGATCTGGTGCGTGCGCTTTACGCCCAGGGAGATCTGGATGGCGCCGATGCGGCCCTGGCCGAAGGTCTGGAAACCCTGCCCGAGGGTCTGAGCCTGCTCTGGGCCCAGGCCAGTTTCATGGAACAGCGCGGTGAGCTTGCCGAGGCCATCGCGATCTATGAGATGATGTATGAACGGGCGCCCGGCTCACCGGTCGTGGCCAATAACCTCGCCAGCCTTCTGACGACCTATAACGATGACGCCGAAAGTCTGGAACGCGCCTATACGATCGCCCGCCGCCTGCGCGACAGCGACTTTGCCCCGTTCCAAGACACCTATGGCTGGATCGCCTATCGGCGCGGGGATTATGCCGAAGCGCTGGCCCATCTGGAGCCTGCCGCGGCCGAATTGACCGATGATCCCCTGGTACAGTTTCATCTGGCCATGACCTATGTCGCCCTGGACCGCCCGGAGGATGCATTGGAGCGATTCCGCGTGGCACTGGACTTGGCCGGACCCGACGATGACCGCGCGCAATTCGATACGGCCCGGTCGGAAATCACCCGTCTGGAAGCCGAAGCCACTGCAGAAACCACGGAATAGAGCCTAATCTGTGATACCCCGGCGACAAATGGCGGGAAATCGGGGCTGACCTGTGGACATCGCCCTTTCCCGTGCTGTCCTTAACGAGTCATATATCGCGCAGAGGCAAGAAACGGATTAAATCAATGAAACGGCTTCTTTTGGCCCTGGCGGGTCTTTTCTTGATGTCAGGCACCGTGGTGGCACAGCAAAGCTACCAGATCAGGCCGGGCGATGTGCTGTCGGTTGAGGTCCTGCAGGATCCCGCGCTGAACCGCGAAGTCCTGGTGCTTCCCGATGGCAGTTTCTCGTTTCCATTCGCCGGCACGCTTTTCGCCAATGGGCAGACAGTGGCACAGGTCCAACAGCGGATCGCATCGGGGATCGCCCCTAATTTCGCGGTCGAGCCGAATGTCTTCGTGACCGTTCGCCAGACGACCCCAGTGACACCGACGGTGCGCAGCGGGCCGACCGCACCGCCCACGATCGAAATCTACTTCCTGGGTGAAGTGAATAGTCCCGGTCTTATCGAGGTGGCGCCGGGGACGACAATTCTTCAGGGGCTGGCGCAGTCTGGCGGGTTCACAAGCTTTGCGGCCACACGTCGGTTGCAGCTGCGCCGCACCGATCCCCATACCGGCCAGCAATCCCTGACCGAGTTGAATTACCGCGCCCTTGAGCGTGGGGCACGGCTCTCTCGCGATATCCCATTGGCCGATGGAGATGTGATTTTGGTGCCTGAACGGGGCCTGTTTGAATAAAACCCGCGGGGCCTAGCGCAATGGCACACCCCAAAGCCAAGACCGAGGTTGCAAGCCGCAGCGGCGTCACGATGGCGTGTCTGACGACCGGCCTGTGTCTGGGCGTTGGGCTGGCTGCGGCCCAAACCACCGGGGAAGGGGGGGCGCTGTTCACCCTGGATCTGTCGAACGGCGCTTCGTTTGAAACCAATTCGTCCGGCGAAAACGAAACCGTGGCCCAGACCAATGTCACCCTTGGCCTGTCCAGCGTCACGCACCGGTCGCGCTTCGAGTTTTCGTTCGGAACTGGCTATGAAATCCGCGATGATGGAGAATCCGGGTTTACCGACCCCAATGTCAGCGGCGCCTTTGGCCTGTTCAGTCGCAGTTCGACCCTGGATCTGAGCTTTAGCCGGACGGAGACCGATATCGACGGTGACGTTATTATCGAGGATCCCGTCTTTGGACCGCTTCTGATTGAAGATGACGGATCCCGCGAACAAAGCCAGATTGCGCTGAACGTGGCCACCGGGATTGATGCGCCATTGGGATTTGAAGGCCGCCTGAGCCGAAATCAGGTCATCAATACAGGCACCTCCGATCCGGATCTCATCGACCGCACGACCCTGAGTTACGGCGGCACGATCCGCATGGACGTGCATCCGCGGATTTCCCTGCGGTTGAATGCGGATCGGACTGAAACCGAAGAAGAGGGGACGGATCCGACGGATCGGGAGATTACGCGTTATGGTGTCAATGCGGACATCATCGTTGATCCGCTCTGGCAGGCCCGTGCAGGTCTGTCTTTCGATGAGATCCGCACCGAGCAGACCGTGTTGGGGGTGACCACCGTTGAGGTGACCGACGGGATCGGAATTCAGCTCGGGGCGGAGCGGACATTTCGAAACGGTACCCTCGATTTGTCGTATTCCCGTGAGATTGAGCGCAACGGCGCCCGCGACACATTCCGGGTCACCCGGGCCTTGGATCTTCCGCAGGGCGCGGCTTTGTCCTGGTCCTTGGGCCTGGCCGCGTTTGAAAATGGCGATGTGTCACCGTTGAGTGCGGTGTCCTATACCCGGCCCACGCCGCGCGGCAATTTCTCGTTCGGCCTTTCACAGACCGGGTCGGTCAATGCCGATGACGACAACATCATCAATACGCGCCTCAATGCCGCCTATAATGCGGAAATCAACAGCCGCAGTTCTTGGTCGATTGATAGCGCATTGATCACCAATACAAGCGTCAGTGGCACCACTGGTGATGTGCAAAGACGCCAGTTCGGCCTGGGATATAATTATGCCCTGACCCAGGATTGGGATCTGTCCGCCCGGTTCAGTCACCGGGTCACCACACGGGACGATGCGGATGATACGCGGTCGAACCGTGTGTCGTTGAATCTTCAGCGCAGTTTCACCTTCCGTCCATGACGGCCGATGGCGCCTGACGCTCCAACCAACGAGACCCCGGGCGCGCCACAGCAGAGCCATGCCGTTCTGTGGATCCTGATAGCGATGTGCGTCTCGGTCGAATTCGCCTTGAGCGCCAGTGATTGGGGATGGATCGGCATCTCGCGCCTGCGCCAGACCGCCTATGAATGGGGGGGGTTCTGGCCAGGCCTGCTGCAGGGTTGGCAGCCTAATTTTACCGGCCAACCGATTGCGATGTTTGCCACCTATGGCTTCTTGCATGGCGGGTTGGAGCATCTGGTGGTCAATATGATCACGCTATGGTCGCTTGGGCGGGCTGTGCTGAACCGTGTTGGCCTGAAGGGATTTGTGGTGCTCTATTTCGGGGCGCTGATCGGGGGCGCCATCGGTTTCGGCATCTTGGTTGAATCCTTCCGCCCGATGGTCGGGGCGTCCGGCGCGCTTTTCGGATTGGCCGGAGGACTTTTGGCCTGGGATTATGTCGATCGCTATACGTTCCGCGACCGGCTCTGGCCCGTCGCGCGCCTGGTTCTGTTTCTGGTGGCGATGAATGTGGCGATGTGGTGGGCGCTGGACGGACAATTGGCCTGGGAAACCCATCTGGGCGGGTTTGTCGTGGGTTGGATCATGGCGCTTTTAATCGATCCACGGGGCCGAAGCCCCGCCGATTTGGATCAATAAGCCCCGCCGCCGCCTCGACATGTATCGATATTCAAGCAAGTGCCGGACGCACTGATGCTTTTCCTACGGCGTATTTCTTGCCATTGTGACGGCATGCAGACAGATCGCCGTGATGTCATTTTGGGATTGGGGGCCAGTTTGGCCCTGCCTTTGGCGACACCTGGGTATGCAGCGACGCCCATGGATGGGTTATACGCCTTGATCGCCCATATGCGCGCGGCGGCGCGTGTCTCTGTTTTGCACCATGACCCCCATTTGAGGGGCGCAGCCCAGACCCATATCGGGGCGCTGGCGCAGCAGGATAGGATAAACCATGTCGATTTGCAGGGCACCACTCCTGCAGAGCGTGGCCGTCAGGCAGGATATACCGGGCATGTCCTGGGCGAGCTTTTGGCTGTCGGCCCCGACGAGGATCCGCGGTCGGTTGTCTCTGCATGGCACGATCACGGACAGACCCGCGCTGTCCTGCTGGAGCCTGGCGCGCGCCATATCGGCCTGGCCCATACATGCGATGGGTTTGGGCAAAACCGGTGGAGCATCCTTTTGGGCGCCTAGGTGAGATCAGGTGCGGTCGTAGACATCCTCGTAACGCACGATGTCATCCTCTCCCAGATAGGCCCCGGTCTGCACCTCGATCAGATACATCGGCAAGCGCCCAGGATTGGCCATCCGGTGTTTGTGACCAAGTGGGATATAGACGCTTTCATTTTCGGTTACCAAGCGTACATCGTCGCCGATTGTCACTTCGGCTGTGCCCGCCACCACGATCCAATGTTCCGATCGGTGCATATGGCTTTGCAGCGACAGAACACCGCCGGGCTTGACCATGATCCGTTTCACCTGGAAGCGCCCGCTCAGGCATAGGGTTTCGTACCAGCCCCATGGGCGATGAAAGCGCGGATATTCATCGGCCTGGGCGATCTGGTTCTGGCGCAACGTATCGACCAGCGCTTTGACATCCTGGGCGCGGGATTTGTCGGCCAGCAGGACAGCATCGCGCATCGCCACCGCCACGACATTATCTACCCCCAGACCCACCAGCTGAACGCTTGGATCTTCGGCACGGAAATAGCTGTCTTGGCAGTCGATCAAGGTCACAGGCCCCTGGGCGGCATTGCCCTGATCATCGCGATCGGCCATTTGCCACAGCGCGTCCCATGCTCCCAAATCTGACCAATCACTCTCCAGAGCTATGGCAACCACATTATCCACATGCTCCATGATCGCGTAATCGAAAGAGATCTTTGGCACGCCTGCATAGGCCTCTGCCTGCAAGCGGAAGAACCCCAGATCCTCGGCGCCTCCGGAAATAGCCGCCCGACACGGGGCCATCATATCGGGGGCATGGGTTTCATAGGCTGCGATCAGATCGGCGACCCGGAATAGAAAGATCCCTGCATTCCACAGATACCCGCCCGTCGCCAGCATCTGCTCGGCGCTGGCCCGGTCCGGCTTCTCACGGAAGCTTTTCAGCGGCACCGCGGCCCCCTCCGGCGTATCTGCCTGTCTTCCCAATTCCAGATAGCCATAGCCGGTTTCGGGGCGGTCTGGCGCAACGCCGAAGGTTACAAACGCGCCCGTCTGGGCCGACGCCGCACCGCGGTCCACCGCCGCTAAAAAACCCGGAAGATCGCCGATTACGTGGTCTGAGGGTGCCACCAACATCATTGCGTCGGGATCCTCTTCCAGCATAAGGGCCGCGGTCAGGATCGCCGGGGCCGTGTCGCGCCCCTCGGGTTCAACGACCACGCGAGCATCTTCAATCCCCAGATCGGCGGCCTGTTCCTTGGCGAGAAACCGGAAATCGTGGCCGGTCACGATCAGGGGGGCCGCAAAGGTGCCTGTCGAGAACCGCATCAATGTCGACTGATAGAGACTGTGATCGCCTATCAGCGGTGCGAATTGTTTCGGGAACGCCTTGCGCGACACCGGCCATAGCCGTGTGCCCGACCCACCGCATAGGACCACAGGATAGATCATTCGGATCAGCCTCTCACTTCATGCCTGTCCGGGAAACCATATCATGCACAAGGCTGCAACCGTCATGGATGTGTCACGGCAGGCCAGCCTGCCTACGGGACGTCCTGCGCAATTTGCCCGGCTTAGTCCCGATCCGCCCGAAACCGGCAAGATCTTGTCCAGAGCTTGCCCGGAACTGAGTGTTGCGATTTGTCTGGAATGCGGCGTATCTAGGCCCTGTTTTACAATGCGCATTTGACCCTTCGTGGCTCACTTACCCGGTTAGGATCTTATCTTTGACGGCCAATGCTCCACCGAACCCCTCTGCGTCTGGCGCGCAGCCATCCGATCAGGATGTGGTCCTGGTGGTGGATCTGGATGGGACGTTGTGTCGGACCGACACATTACATGAGGCGGTGTTGGGTTTGGCTGCGGATCAGCCCGTGATGCTGGCCAAACTCCCCGGCTGGCTTTCTCAGGGCAAAGCGGCCATGAAAGATGCCATCGCCGCGCATTATGTCGTTCCCGGTGAGCATCTGCCCCTGAACCCCGATGTCATCGCCAAGGTTGAAGCTGCCCGCGCCGCAGGTCGGCGCACCGCGCTTGTCACCGCATCCGATCAGCGGCAAGCCGATCTGGTGGCAGATACGGTGGGTATGTTTGACGAAGTCCATGGCAGCCGGAATGGGCATAATCTGAAAGGGCCTGAAAAGGCGCAATTTCTGATCGATCGATACGGGGCAGGGGGCTTTGATTACATAGGCGATTCCCAGGCCGATCTGGCGGTGTGGAAACATGCCCGCAGGGCCGTGACCGTGCAGGCCAGCCCCGCCTTGCGTCGCGCCGCCGAGGCCGAGAATGCGCAGGTCGAACATATCGCTCCGCCCAAATCCCTGACGTCGCCGCTGCTGCGCGCCCTGCGCCCGCATCAATGGTCTAAGAACGTCCTTTTGTTTCTGCCGCTGCTGGCGTCCCATGATCTGGGCGCGTTTTGGGCTGTGCTGTTGGGCTTTCTTGCGTTCTGCTGCACCGCCTCGGCGGTTTATGTGATCAACGATCTGTTCGATCTGGCCGCCGACCGCGCGCATCCGCGTAAGCGCTTGCGCCCCTTCGCGGCAGGAGAGCTAACCGCGATGACCGGCCTGGCGATGGTGGGGGGGCTTTTGGCCTTGGCGCTGATCTTTGGCCTGGCCACGGGCAATCCCAGTTTCTTGGGGGTCCTGGCCGTTTATCTGGGTATCACCTTCGCGTATTCGCTGTCGCTCAAGCGCAAGTTGCTGGTCGATGTGCTGACCCTGGCGGCCCTTTACACTATTCGCATCGTTGCTGGAGGGGTGGCGGCGTCTTTGGTTCTGTCGCCTTGGCTGCTTGGCTTTTCGATGTTCCTGTTTTTGGGCCTGGCGGCGGTGAAGCGGCAGGCGGAACTGATGGATCAGCTCGTCACCGGGCGCGAAAGCTCCGGCCGGGCCTATCAGGTCGAGGATTTGCCGATCCTGCGTGGTCTGGCCCTTTCGTCGGGGATGGCGGCGGTTCTGGTTCTCGCGCTTTATATCGCCTCCGATGACGTGCAATTGCTTTACGACTGGCCCGAAGTGCTCTGGCTGGTTTGTCCAATCGTACTCTATTGGGTGTTGCGGATGGTGATGACGACCCATCGTGGCCACATGACCGATGACCCGATCGTCTTCGCTGCAAAAGACCGCACCAGCCAGTTGACCATCGTATTGGCGGTGGTGACCGTGTTGGTCGCGGCCTTCGCCTGAGGGGGCTTTGCCATGACCCGCAAGCGCCCCGTTATCGGCCTGATCCTGTTGGCGCTGCTGTTTGGGCTGGTATACCGGATCTATCCCATTGCCACGGGTATGCCGGATCTGGCCGAGGCCTTCATCACCGAGGATGGCTACCTGATGCTGACGGTGGCGCGCAACATGGCCATCGGCCTGGGTATGACCGTGTCCGAGGGCACGATCCCCACCAATGGCGTCCAGCCCATGGCGACGTTTCTGTTCACGCTGCCCTATCTGGCAACCGGGGGGGACCGGGTGGCAGGTCTTGTGGGCATCCATCTGATCTTGGCGGCGATCTCGGTGGGCGGCCTGTTTGCCGTCCGCGCCTTCGCGGCCCGGATGTTGCGTGACCAGGATGCTGGAGCGCTTCTGCCATGGCTGGTGGCGGCCTTGTGGTTTTTGGGGCCAGTTCTGTTGCGCCATTCGATGAATGCGCTTGAAACCGGGTTGATCACCTTGGTGACAGTGGCGGTTCTACTGCAATTCGGACGGGTGATCGGGCAGGGGGCCCAGGCGCGCCCTCTGGATCGGTTGGGCCTGGGCCTGCTTTGCGGTTTGGTCTTTCTGGCCCGGATCGATGCTGCGATCCTGGTGGTGGCGATCTTCGCGGTCTGGGCGCTCGATATCCTGATCCGTCAGCGCCAGGGCTTTGGCACCGTGCTGGCTTGGCTGTTTCCCGCGGGTCTTCTCAGCCTGGCGGTTGCGGCCCCATGGCTGTTGAACAACTATCTGGGGTTCGGATCGATCATGCCCTCCAGCGGGCCGGCGCAATCGCTGAATGCAGAATTTGCCAGTCATGCTGAGCTGATCCCGGCCAAGATCTTCGAATATCTCTTCCCGATGGTGCCGGTGCCGCGCCCCTTCGAGCGCCAGATGGTGATGATGGTGATCTTTGGGGCGGTGTCTGTCCTGATCCTGTTGATCTTCCTGGTGCAGGTGTTGCGGAAGGGCGATCCGGTGGTGCGCGCGGTGGTGGCGGCTTATACGCTCCACGCCTTGGCCTTGGTAGCCTATTACGGCCTGTTCTTCGGGGCGCCGCATTTCCTCAGCCGGTATCTGGCCCCCCTGGCGCCGCTATTGATCGTGGCGGCGGTTTGGGTGGCGTTGGATCTGGGGCGTTTGACGATGCGCGCCCGGCCACGGCTATTGGCGCTGCTTTACGGTTGGGGAGGGGTCGCGCTGTCGGCGGCGCTGTTGATCCGGCTGCTTCTGCCTGGCGCGCCGCCCCAGGGCCATGAACAGGTCATCGCGTGGGTGCAAGATAACGTCCCGCCCGAAATATGGATCGGCGCGGTGCAGACCGGGACGCTCGGCTATTGGCATGACCGCACCATCAATCTCGACGGAAAGGTCAATCCCGAGGCCCTGGCTGCGCGGCAGAATGAAGGCCACGTCTTGGCCTATATCACCGATAGCGAGATCGACTATGTTGTGGATTGGGCGGGGCTTGGCACTTGGTTGACCCGACCCGAGGGGCAGCCCTATTTCGCGGAAGCCTTCGAGATTGTCGTGGATGACCGCGCGGCCAATCTGGCCGTGTTGCGCCGCCGCGGTTCGCAACATGGCGATTAAGGTGACCTCCGGCACGACAATTGATTATGTTTTCCCAGTCCCATAGAACCCGCAGAGGTGAGGGGTGACGTCGATAAAGGGTGACCCAGTGTCCGTTCAGCTCTCAGTTGTGATCCCGTGCTATAACGAGATAGAAGGGATCGCCGCCCTTCGCGAGCGGGTGACCGCCGCTTGCGAGGCCCATGCCCGGGGGGCATGGGAGGTCATCTTGATCGATGATGGCTCTAAGGATGGCACCACTCAGGCAATCCGCGAGATCGCCGCCGATGATCCACGCTATGGCGGGCTGATCCTGTCGCGCAATTACGGCCATCAGATCGCTCTGACCGCAGGGCTGCATTACGCGCAGGGCGACCGTATCTTGATCCTGGATGCCGATTTGCAGGATCCGCCGGAATTGCTGGGAGATATGATGGCGCTGATGGATAATGGGGCCGATGTCGTCTATGGCAAGCGGCTTAGCCGCGCCGGAGAGACAGCGTTTAAAACTGCGTCGGCGGCCTTGTTCTACCGCTTCCTCAACCGCCTCTCCGAGGTGCCGATCCCCGAAGATACCGGGGATTTTCGCCTGATGAGCCGCCGTGCGCTGGATGTGTTGAATGCGATGCCCGAACAGCATCGGTTTATCCGCGGCATGGTCAGCTGGATCGGCTATCGTCAGGTGCCGCTCGAATATCACCGCGACGAACGCTTTGCCGGTGAAACCAAATACCCGTTACGCAAGATGCTGCGTCTGACCGTTGATGCGCTGACCAGCTTTTCCATCGTGCCGCTGCGCCTGGCCTCTTGGGTGGGGATGATCACGGCTGCGTTGTCGGTGCCGCTCTTGATCTATGTGATCATCAGTTGGCTGGCGGGGGGCACGGTGCAGGGCTGGGTATCGCTGACGGGCATTGTGGTTCTGTTCGGGGGCATCCAACTGATCGTTGTGGGGATCATCGGCGAATATGTCGGGCGCATGTATATGCAATCCAAGAACCGGCCGTTGTTCCTGGTGGACAGTTTCGAACGCCAGGGCGGCGTGGCGGCGCAGCCGATATCCGATCCGGCGGTGGCGTCCCAAGCCCGTTCCAATTCGAGCCGTCATGCGTGACACGATCCGCCAGGCGATTTCCTTCGGGCTTGTGGGCGTGCTGAACACCGCGATTGGCTTCGGCACCATCGTGTTGGCACAAACCGTTTTCGGCCTGCCCCCGGTTGTGTCCAATATCCTGGGCTATGCGGCGGGGCTGACCAATTCGTTCTTCATGAACCGGGCCATTACCTTCCGCGGGGCCTCCCGTGACCTTGCCGCGGCGATCCGGTTTTTGGTGGCCTTTGCCATTGCCTATGGAGCCAATCTAGCCGTGTTGCTGGGGCTTTTGAGCGTGGCGCCGGAGGCGGCACTGGCGTGGCAGGCAGTGGCGATGATTGTCTATACCGGGGTCTTTTTCGTGTTGTCGAAATTCTATGTCTTTCGGGTGGCGCCATGAGCCATGGCCAAGATCCGTCCATGTTGCGTCCTTGGGCTATCCCGCCTGTATTGGCATGGGGCTTTGCGGCCCTCTGTGCCGCTTTGGCCGCCGCCTATATGGGGCGGACCTTTATGGGCAATCTGGCGCCCAAGGATTTCAGTTATTTCTGGATTGCCGGGCAAATCTGGCTGGAGGGGGGCAATCCCTATCTGTCCAGCTTCAGCGATATCGGCAACGACCTGGCCGCCACCACGCCTGGCATGGAGGGGTTGGGTGGGTTCCACCGTTGGCTTTATGCGCCTCATATCTGGGGGCTGAGCACCGGGATCGGCATCATGGATTACACGCCCGCGCGGATTTTATGGGGGGTGGGCAGCACCATAGCGATCCTTTGGGGCACATATCTGGGCCTGGCGGCGGTGCAACGCCCGGATGAGCCGACATTCTGGGTAGGATATGGTGCACTCAGCCTGCTGGCGGCAGTGACGATTGGCACGGCCACCTCGATTTCCACGGGGCAATTGTCGCCCCTGATTTACACCGCCGCCGCCGCCTTCGCCTATGGCGTATTGCGGAGCCGGGGATGGGTTGTCGGGATCGCGTTGATCGTTCTGACCTTGAAGCCCAGCTTTGCGCTGCCCTTCGTGGCCTTTGCATTGGCTGCGCGTCCGTTACGCCTGCCCACCCTAAATGCGGCCGGGATCGCGCTTGTTCTGTCTTTGCCGGTTTTTCTTAGCACGCCGCTTTCCGAATTGGTGGCGGGATATCTGGATGGGCTGGGGGCCTATGGTACCTATGGCGCGAATATCCCGCCTTCTCTGACCGGGGCGACGAACCTGCTCCATGCGGGGCTGAGGCTAGAGCTGTCGGGGCTGGTCTATGGGGGGCTGGCCGGTCTGGTGGGGGTGGCACTTGGCCTGTTGGCGGGGCAGGGGGATGTGCGGGCGCGTTTGGCGGTGCTGTTGGCGGCGACGCTGCTGCTGGTGCCGCTGCATCTCTATGATCTGACGTTATTGGTGCTGCTGGTGCCGCTTATGTCGGGGGTCATCTGGAAAGTGGCGGCGGTACTGGCCAATCTGGCGATGTTACGGGTCAATCGGATATCCGACATCATAGGAATGACCGATACCGCCAGTGGTTTTCCGGGCAGTTTCCTGGCCTCGCTTATTCTGCTGCTGGTTCTGATAGGGGCGTTGATGTACTGGGGCTTCTCACGTCGCGCAGATCCAAATGGAAAGGCCCAAGCTCGTTGAAGCGTAGGCAAATTTTTTGTTCGGATTGATCAGCCGACCCGAGTGGTCTGGCTGGATCGTCACTGCATGACTGGGCGTTGACAACCATCGGCCCATGATGCCTGCACTCGCTGTCCTCAATCCCCCAAGCGCAGGAATCTGCTGTAAAACCAGATCATTATAAGCGCGAATTGACTCTCACCTGGTCTTGGGGCAGTGCGATTATGCTGGCCGACATGGTCCTAAAAACGGGTTTTTTCAATGCGCATAACAATGATCGGCACGGGCTATGTGGGCCTGGTTTCTGGGGTGTGTTTTTCGGACTTTGGCCATGACGTGATCTGCGTCGACAAAGATCCGCGTAAGATCGAGATGCTGCAGGCAGGCGAGGTGCCGATCTACGAACCGGGCCTCGATACGCTGATGGCCAAGAATGTCGAAGCCGGGCGGTTGAGCTTTACCACCGATCTCAAGGCCGCCGTCGATGGCGCCGAGGCGGTCTTCATCGCCGTGGGCACGCCCACGCGGCGCGGCGATGGCCATGCGGATCTGACCTATGTGATGGCTGCTGCCGAAGAGGTCGCCAAGGCCATGACCGGCTATGCGGTGATCGTGACGAAATCCACCGTTCCCGTGGGCACGAACCAGCAGGTGGCCGATGTGGTGGCCAAGGCCAACCCCGCTGCCGAGTTCGATGTCGCCTCAAACCCTGAATTCCTGCGCGAAGGCGCCGCAATCGATGATTTCATGCGGCCGGACCGCGTGGTTGTGGGTGTGCAGAGCGAGCGTGCGGCCGAGGTGATGGCCGATATCTACCGGCCCCTGTTCCTGCGCGATTTCCCGATCATCACCACCGATCTGGAAAGCGCCGAGATGATCAAATACGCCGCCAATGCGTTTCTGGCGACAAAAATCACCTTCATCAACGAAATCGCCGCGCTGTGCGAACGCACCGGCGCCGATGTGAAAGAAGTGTCCAAGGGCATTGGTCTGGATGGCCGGATTGGCAACAAATTTCTCCATGCCGGGCCGGGCTATGGCGGGTCATGCTTCCCGAAAGATACCAGCGCCTTGGCCCGGATCGGCCAGGATTATGCGGTGCCCCAGAACATCGTCGAAGCGGTGATGCGGGTGAATGAAGGCGTGAAGACTCGCATGGTCGAAAAGCTGCGCGACCTGTGTGAGGGTTCGTTCAACGGCAAGACGGTCGCGGTGCTTGGTGTGACGTTCAAACCCAATACCGATGATATGCGTGATGCGCCGTCGCTGACGATTGTGCCCGCACTGGTGGGCGGCGGGGCCAAGGTGCGTGTGGTCGACCCGCAAGGGCGGCGTGAGGGCGAGGATCTGCTGCCCGGTGTGACCTGGCATGAAGATCCGTATGACGCGGTGCGCGAAGCTGATCTGGTGGTGATCCTAACCGAATGGAACGAGTTCCGCGCCCTGGATCTGGTGCGCCTGCGTCAATCGATGCGCAGTGCCAAAATGGCGGATCTGCGCAACGTCTATTCCCCCGCCGATGCTAAAAAAGCGGGCTTTGTCGCCTATGAGGGTGTCGGGCGAAAATAGGGTTTCATTTCCGTGATGGTCGAGAGGTGCAAGCGGTCTTGAGCCTCGACGGTGTGCATTTGGATTTCCGGGCCGACAAAATGCGGCTCGACCTCACCTGGCGGGCTTGGATGGAGATCTGCCCGTCTTTCTATCGCGTCGATCTTCACCACGCACCGCTGAGCGATATCCGGGACATGGCCCTCCCGATCTCGCGTCTGCACGGTTTGGAAGAGGGGAGCTGAAGTGGTGATTTAGGGGTGTTTTTCGCTCAGCGTCCATACCATACGCCCCATTACTTGCCCGACAGCGCCTTAGTCTTGATCATCAAACACGGCACCAATGAGGAGGTTTCGCAGTGCACCCTTTGAGAGAGTTCCTGCTTCAGATCGGGGCCCACCTGCAGTCAGACGCCATGACCCACCGCGTGATGGGCCATCTACCTTGGGGAGCCGAGATGGTTGAATATGTCGATCTTCGGCCCGCCGTTCGAATTGATCCGCCCGCATCGCCGGCCCAAATCGCTGGACTTGAGCGCGACGTTCCCCTGCCTGCATCCGTTCGGGAAGTATTGTCCGAGGTGTCCGCCTATATCGAAATCCGAATGAAGGTCGCGCCGCTCGGCCAGTATTCCGATATGGGGTGGGATGGCGTGAATGTTGGCCTCTGCGCACCTATGCGTGATCGATCAAACAGATCGAGGTATTGCCATTGAGGCCTCCGCCGTACCAGTTGGTCATCCTCCAACAAAACTCTCAATTGCCGTTCGCCAAGACCCCGAAAGCAGCTCAATCGCCACTGCGTCACGATCAAGGCATCTAACTTGTGCTGAGGTAGACGAGGTAAGTATGGCTACCCAAAGGGCTATGAACGCGACGGAACTCTTAGTCATATTTACTGACCCATAATATTAATTATGTTAAAAAATCATAATTGGTAGGCACTTTTCGTATCTTACTGACCCCGGAGCGCGCTACCGGTGGTGGTTCCATCTCAGAGAAAACGGTAGCCTCATTGATCGCGATGGTGCGAATGTGGCGTCCTTCGTAGACTGGAGAAGGCGATCTGTGCAGATGATGGTTTTCGCTCTGGTTCCAGTGCCAAAGAATCAGGTCTGGAGCCTGTTGGAGGAATGCAACCCGACGCCCCCGTCAGATCTCAGGTAAGCGGATGATCGGAGGAAAGTGGCATTTTTTGCCTGAAATTTACGCAAAAATACGGCCAAAATCGGTACAAAACCGTGGCAACTTCTTAAGTATCTGTTAATATTTACGAAGAGCTCCCCGTTTTGCGGGTGTTTTTTAATTGTGTTTTGAAGGGTAGTATCATGAACAAGATCCTTTCTTCTATGTCAGCAGCGGCTATTGCACTGGTTGGATTTTCCGCAACAGCTTCCGCTACTGTCATTGATTTTACGTCGGCGGCTGTGCCGATCCTGTCTACGGCAGATTATGTTGTGACCGGCACCCCGGTGAACCCGGGCACTTCTGGTGATCTTCCGCCATTTAGCCCGCTGCCATATACCGATGGCACCGTTCTGGCCGGTTTGAACGACGGCCTGGGTGTGCGGAACTCGGAAATCGGTCAATTCGGCGAATTTCAGAGCATCACCGTGACCTTCCTGAACGGTCCTGTACGCTTGGTTTCGGCTTACCTGCTTGACCTTTATGTATGCGCCTCCGACCTGGCAATCGGCAGCTGCGATGCAGGTGAGGCCGAGCATGTTACCGTGACGTCCGATTATGGTGGGTCTGCAGATACGTTCGGCACTGAAATCGCTGGCGAGACCGGCGGTGACGGCGTGAACGACATCCCTGGCACATTCGATGAGCCTGGCCGTGGCCTTCTCGTTGCGGACCTGGTTGGTGAATCGTTCACATTCACCGTTGGGACAAGCAACGATAACTTCGGTGTTCCGGATGCGGCTCTGGCAGCCATCCGTATTGCACCGGTCCCGCTGCCTGCAAGCGCCTTGCTGCTGCTGGCTGGCGTAGGGGGTCTGGCGGCCATGCGTCGCCGTAACGCTGCATAAGCGACAGATCATATCGTTATGAAAAGGGCTGGCCCATGGGTCAGCCCTTTTCTATTGGGCCTCTGCTTCAATGGTGAGAGCCCCTTTGCAAGCCAAAATGAACCGCGTAAGTCGAGCATGTGATAGACGTATCTGACCTGCAGCGAGGAATGGGATGAGCGAGATGGACGGGTCAGCGGGCCCGAACAAGCTGCAACGTCTCATTGGTAAGCTGAAAGGCGACCAAGGTCTCGGCGGTCGCAGCCGCCGCGCAGCATTTTGGACCTTCTTCGGCTTTGGCACCCACAATGCTCTGCGCCTGATTTCCAATCTGATCCTGACGCGGCTTCTTTCGCCGGAAATTTTTGGTCTGATGGCGCTGGCCCAGGTGTTTCTGCAGGGTATTCGGATGCTCAGTGATGTGGGCACCAACGCGTCGGTCATTCGCAGCGAACGTGGTGAGGATCCTGATTTTTTAAATACGGCCTGGACGGTTCAGGTGATCCGAGGCGGTCTGGTGGCTGCGATTGCCTGTTTGATTGCGTGGCCCATCGCACAACTTTACCAACAACCAGTGTTGTTTCCGATCATCTGTGCGTTGGCGCTGACGCCAATCTTGTCGGGGTTCAACTCGGTCTCACTGGCGACGGTGAACCGCAAGCTGATGTTGCGGCAAAGTACTTTGGCCGGCGTGGTCGCGCGTTGTGTGACGGTGCTGGTCACGATCCTTGCCGCTTGGTGGCTGCAATCTGTCTGGGCCCTTGTCATAGGGGCCCTGACCGGCGCGATCTTGCAGCTGGCCATCACCCATCTGATCCTCCCCCCCTTCCAGCACCGTCTGATGCTGGAACGCTCTGCGCTGAAGGACATCATCCGATTTGGCCGCTGGATCCTGTTTGGGACCGCCTTCACGTTTCTAGCCGATAAGGGCCAACAAGCGATCTACGGCCTGATTGTCCCGGTCGAAATCTTAGGCCAGATCGCCATTGCCGTTCTGTTGGCCTCTCTGCCCGCCGCGCTGGTCACACGGCTATTGCAGCAGGTGGTCTTTCCATCCTTTTCCGAAGTGCGCCGCAACCGCCCCGAGGATCTGCCGCGGATCTTACGCCGGGTGCGGTTGGCCGTGGCCGCGGCGACCTTCCCGGTCTATTTTACTCTGTCATTTTTCGCGCAACCCCTGGTCGATCTGCTTTATGATGATCGCTATGCGACGGCCGGAGTGTTCCTTGCCCTGACGACACTGAATGGGGCGATCACCATGTTGGCCAAACCCTATCAGAGCCTGCTTCTGGCCGATGGGCGCAGCGACTTGCATGCGATGTTGATGTTCATCTCAGCCGCGCTTGGCACGCTGGGGATCATATTAGGCTATGAGATTTCGGGGATCATCGGGAGTTTCGTCGGGGTTGGCATCGCATTTTCGGTGAATTTCCTGGCCAATGTGGTGGTGGCCAAACGTCGGGGATACGAGACCGGCGTGATCGATTTCATTGCCCTAGCCCTTGTGGCGGCCTTCTATGCGTATGCTTTGTTGACACTGGATGCCCCGGAAAGCCTGTTGGTTGCGGGCTGAAAAGACGGCGCATATGCGCAGAATTATTTGTAGTTGATCATGCTCAACTCCCGGCGGAACAGCCGTTTGAGCCAATATTCCAGCACGCCGGTTGCCTCTGGCATCTTTCCGATCGTCATGAAGATGGCGCGCAGGGGCAATTCCCCCCGGGCGATGAGGCGCAAAATCTGTGCGGGCCAAGCCAACAGGATCAAAAACGCCCAAGGGCTGATCAAAAGCCCACCCAAAAGCGCAGCCGCTGGGATCGCAAGGCCCCAAACCACCGCCCGCCACATCTCGCTGACCTTGTGGCGTTCGGGCGGTGCGCCGTGGATGGCAACACCTTCGGCATAGCCATGGCCCGAGCGCCGGGTGCGTTTCCACCATTGTCCAAAGCGAGTCATGGCGGCGTCGTGCAGCGTCATTTCTTCATCCAGCCGCCAGATCCGCCACCCGGCCTGACGCAGGCGCACGCACATCTCGGCCTCTTCGCCAGCCACCACACCGGGGTCAAAGCCGCCCACGGCGGCCACTGCATCGGCTCTGGTCAGGGAATCCCCGCCACAGGCTTTGATTTCGCCCGGAGGGGTGTCCCATTCCAGATCGATCAGCTTGTTCCAGATCGTGGCATCGGGAAACCGTTCACGGCGCCGCCCGCAGACCGCCCCCACATCGGAATGGGCCTCCAGATAGGCCGCGGCGGTGGGGACCCAGCCCGGCTGAACCTCGCAATCGCCATCGACGAATTGCACATAGGTGGGTTTGGGTCCGGCCATCAGTCGGTCGAATCCTTCGCCCCGGGCCCGGGCGGGATTGAAGGGCCGTGACATATCCAATTCGTGGACAATCGCACCCGCCTGGCGGGCCACATCAAGGCTGTCATCTGTCGAGCCGGAATCGACATAGACGATGTGTTGGACGTTATCTTTCAGCGAATCCAGGCACCGGCGCAGCCGCTCCCCTTCGTTGCGCCCGATCACGACAACCCCGATACTAGCGGTCATTGATACGCTCTCCTGTCATCGTCGCGCGGCATGATGCAGGCAAAGCATTCCGCGGCTCTGCACGCAAGCAGGCAAAACACGCCCCGCCCGATCATGACAGCGCCTCACGGGCGCCCGGCAACCCCAATTCCATCAATGCGGCTTGGTCTTCGGCAAAGATCTGGTGCAATTGCTCTTTGAGATTATCGGGCAATTCCGGCCGATCTCCGAAGCTGCGCGCTTGGCGGATCCGCGTGCGCAGGGCTTTGGGAACCAGGCTACGCCGCAGGGCGGTGGCGACGGGATTGCCCACCAACAGCCCATGCAACGGTAATTTGCGGATGCGTTCGGATGACACGTTCTTTGCCCCCAGATCTGCTTGCCAGACGGCCCGCGCGCCCATGCCGATATGCGCGCCGATCCGGACCAGTTCTCCTTCCGGATCGCCCGTCAACCGCTCCAGGCTGGTCACCAGGATCGCTTCGGGACCATATGCTTCGGCAAATGGGGTGATCTGCATCGCATAGCGACCATAATCGATCAATTCGGGATGGGTTTCGAAGGCCGATACAGGATCGGCGGACATGCGCCCCTCGGTCCATTCATGGATATAGTGGGATACGGCGCGCGCCACCGGATTGCGGATCATATAGACCAGACGCGGTGCCTCCAGCACCATGCGCATCCGTTCCAACGTATGCGGATGGGTGGGCAATTTGGTGTAATGGGTGCTGGCCTCACCACGCAGCGCCCCGGCCTCGGCCCCGTCAAACAACGCTTGGTACCAATCCAGGCCCTGTGCATAAACATCGTCGTCCGAGAAAAAGTTCGGCTCTTTCGGGGTCGACATGAATACGCCCTCCTGAGCTCCCAATTGGGCCGCCAGGGTAGAGGTGCCGCATTTCATGGCGCCGAGGATGACAAAATCAGGAAGAGCCAAGGATCATTCTCCGGGGGCGCGGCGCGGCCCGAGGGGTTTGAGGATATTGGTCCAGATATCGCGCCCCTCAAAGGCGCGTGCATTGTCCGATGGCCGCCCGAAGACACGACGCAGCAATGCCAGCCCCCGCCCTGCCGACCACAGCATATTGGCCAGCCAGAGCCCAACTCGCCCATAGGCCTGATAGAAAAACCGCGTCCGCGAACTGTAGTAATAGGCGGGCAATCGGCCACGGGCCTTGGCGATGGATTTCACCGGGCCCGAGCCGCCGCGGAAATGCACCGCCACCGCCTGGGGGCAGCGCCGGATCCGCCATCCCGCCCGGCGGGCACGCAGGCAATATTCGGCATCTTCGAAATAGAGAAAGTAGCCCTCATCCATCGGGCCGATGTCACGCATCATGGCCCCGTTGACCAGGATGCAGGCGAAACTCGCCCATCCTATGGCATCTTCGTCCAGATCGGGGCCAAGGGGTACATCATAGGCCTGCAGCATCCGCGTGACGGGTCCGCTATTGGCCCCACGGATCAGCTCGCTGAGCGGGTTGGGAAAGCGGAAACAGCTGATCTGGGTCACCCCATCCTCGTGTTCCAGGCGTGGTGCGATGAAGCCGGCATCGGGGTGGCGCCGCGCCGCATCCAAGATCCGGGCCAGGAAGCCTTGCCGCACCACCGCATCGGAATTCAGGATCAGGTAATAATCGGCGTGAGCGCTGGCCATGCCCTGGTTATGCCCTCCCGAAAAGCCCGAATTGCTGGTCGAGCGCAGCAATCTTACCGGGCTACCCGAGGGCAATGTGTCGATCCAGGCGGCGATCTGATCGGCCGATCCATCTTCTGAAAGATTGTCGACCACAATGATTTCCGCATCCAGATTGCCCAGATCGTCCAGCACTGATTGAACGCAGCCTATGGTCAGATCCGCCGTGCGGTAATTGATGATCGAGATGGCAAGGACACGATTCATGAGAGAGACCTTTTGCGCTTTGGGGCCGCGCGGGGGCGCTCCCGTATGTGCCGTTTGCGCTGTCGGGTATAAGGCGCCAGCGCCGAGTCAACGGTATCCGGGTCGAGATCAAGATCCTCCGTTCCGGCCATGGCAGCGCTTGCATCCAGGTCAGTCTCTGGGCTGCGATCCCGAGCAAGGGCGTAGGCGGGTTGGGTGCGGGGCGTGGAGGCAGCCTGGGCCGCGGTGGGGTCCTCTACCCGCACCTGCCCCAATTCCAAGCGCCCCAAAAGAGCTCCTGCTATCAGCCAGGTCACTGGCGATAGGCCCGCATTGGGGATCAGATCAATCATATTGGCCGCCAACATCAGCGACAGAACCGAGGTGGCCATGGTCACCTCAAATCGGCGGCGCCGGATCGCAAAGACGATCAACGGCAGGGCCATCAAGCCGAACTGCGTCAGGTACCGCACCCACCCGCCGCTGGTGAAGGCCACCACCCATGCGCCATCCACGGTGTCAATGCCACGGCCCAGATCGTCATAGAGACGATTGCGGCCAAACGATCCCCAGCCGAATACCGGTCGATCATGCGCGTGGGCCAGGATCAATTCTTCATTTTCAAAGCGGAAATTCAGAGACAGCGCGCGGGAGGGATCGATCTGCTCAGCGACCGAGACGATGCGGTCCGTCGGAATCAGATCGGCATTGCGCAGCATTGGATAGAGCAAGACGATCCCTGCAATGACGGCGGCCACCATCAATTGCCCGCGCGCGCCCAAAATCAGCACAATCGGCACCAGGAGCGCCGCCACCAAAAGCCCGGTCAGCGAATTGGACAGCACCAGCGTGCCCATGATCCAAAGCCCCGCCAGGATCAGCAATCCGCGCCGTTTTTTATCCACCCGCGACAGGCCAAAGACCGCCACGGCGACCATGGCCATAAAGATCGCCAAAAGCAGCCCGTGCCGTAAAAACACCACCGGCCGGAACCCGCCCGAGCGGATATGCTGCTGCCAGTCGTGGGGGAAAAATCCGTAGACCCATAGGTTCAACCTTGGGGACATGCGGATCTCGAACAGGGTGGGCAAGGAATAGGCCAGGCCCATAATCACCAGACCCCAGAGCAAAGTGATATGGGTGTCGGGATGGGCAAAGAATTTCCGGCCTAAAAGCAGCGGCAAGATCATCGGCAGCGCCGCAAGCGCCATTGAGAACCCGTCATAGAGCGTTAAACCCGGGCGGAAATAATCGGTCGCGGCAAAGGTGATCCGATCGCCATTGGTCATGGCCGTTGCAAGGGTGCCCAAGATAAACACCGCCAGAAGGCCCTGCACGATAAGCGATCGCGGCAACCAGCCCGGTTGTGCAGAGGGTGTCTCGTTCTCTTGCGGTCCCGAATATGGGTTGGTTTGTTGTCCTGGCCGCAAAAGCAGAGCCAGAATGACAGCGATGATACTCGGAATGGAGGCCTTATCGAAGGTTGGAATGAGCGGCAAGTTGATCCCGCCTTGCTCGGGCAACAGAAGATATCCCCCGACCAAGATCGCCAGAAGCGCATGGGGCCAATAGAGACGCATCGCCAGGACCGCGGCCACGACTGGCCAGCCAAACAGAGCGGCATTGATCATCGCATGGCCTCCGATCCGGCCCGCATCTGTTTCATGCCGGATCCTTTTTGGCCTGCCGAGCCCACCGCTCCGATAACGCGCGCATCAAAAGCCGTGGCAGGATCGCAAGACAAGCCGTATACCGCGCCGCCAACCGCTTTGGATTGGTTGTCAGCCGCCACACCCATTCCATCGCGAGCGCGCGCATTATCCGCGGCGCCCTCACTTGGGTGCCAGCAATAAAGTCCAAGCCCGCGCCAATCGATACAAAGCCCATATTTGGCAGACGGGCAGCGGCATGGGCGGCAAAAATCTCTTGTTTCGGCGCGCCCAGGGCCAGAAAGCAGACGCGTGCCCCGCTGGCGGCAACCTCATCGATCACAGCATCTGCATCTGCGCTGTCGGGGATGAACCCCATCGGAGGGGCGACCTGCGCCAATACCCGCAGGCCGGGATATTGTGCCTCAAGTCTCTGGGCGGAGGTTTTGAGTACCTGCGCGGTGGCGCCGACCATCGCAACGGGTGTGTTGGTCTTGGCGCAGAGAGCCGCAAGGGGGGCGATCAGATCCGACCCGGTGATCAGTCGCGCGTCACCACCCGACAGGCGCGTCAGCCAGACGACCGGACGGCCATCGGCAGTCACATGGCTATGGCTGCTATAGGCTCGGCGAAAGGCCGGATCGCGCCGCAGCTTGACGACATGATCAAGGTTTAACGTGGCGATGGAAAAGCCCTGTCCCCTCTCTAGCCGTGCACCCAGATCCTGCAACAGATCCTCGCGCGTGGGGACGGTGACCTGCACCGGCGGCAGCCCATGGGATCTATGGGGATCGTCTGTCTCTGGGCTCCAGATCATCATGCCTCTTGGGGCTCCTTCCGGCCGCGTCACGGCAGGGAACAAGCTCTTTCCTCAACGCTATTTTGACATATCGCCGGTCTATTAAGAGTTTATTAGGGAAAAAGCGATAAATGTTTTTTCTGTGAACAGGCATGCTGCTGCAGACCGCGCAGTTTCCCATCACAGCGCAATCCGAGAAAATTCATATCGGCACTCTGTTCTAGGTGATGGATCCTAAACAGGCGGTTATTGACTGAAACGGGGTCGGATTGTCCTTGGGTCAGCCAGAGCAGTGGTGGCCGATCGCACCTGCGAAAGGTTGATGACGATGGATCCCTTTGAGACACATACCCAAAGCCTTCAAAGCCCGGCCACGCGCCTTGAACAAGTGGTGCCCAGTGACACATCCACATTGGGTTTCGTGACCCGGGCCATTACGGTCGAAGCGCCGGGTCATCTACAGGTTGTTATGGCCAGTGGCGATACCGGCCGTATCTTCGTAGCCGCCGGGATTCCCTTCCCGTTGCGGGTGACCCAAATCCTGGCAACCGGCACCACGGCGACCGGGATTGTGGGATTGGCCTGATGAGCGGGATCTCCATCTCTTGCGGTTTGGCCGGGGGCGTCGTCGGGGCTCCCATCTTCGTGCCCCCGCCCCCGCCAAGTTTCGAGCTCTTTTCGACGCTCTCCGGCGGGATTAGCGGAGATGTCGCAATCGATGGGGGCAACGTCACCGTCACGGTCACCGCACCGGCCATCTTCGCGGGAGTCTATACCACATCGCGGCCACTACTAAGCCAGGGGCCCGTGGCGCTGTTAGAACCCCGCCTTGTCGATGATGGCACTCCGGCGGCGGGCGAAACCCTAACGGCGGAGCCAGGTCTTTGGCTGTATGATTTGACCTTTGATGTGCCGAATGTGCAAACCGCTTGGCAGGCCGACGCTGCGGGGGATGGCAATTTCGCCGATATCGCCGGGGCCGGGGATCAAACCTATAATCTGACCAATGCCGAAGCGGGTGATCAGGTACGGCTGGTGGAAATCGCCACGCAGACTGGCAGGCCAAGCCGCACTGCCCCCAGTGCGCCTGTTACAGTGGCTGAAATCGCCCCACCGGCGGGGCCGCCAACCCTTGTGCAGGCCCCCCTCGTCTCTGGCGATCCGATCGAGGCGACGGCCCTGGTGGCCGACACGTCCGATACGTGGCGCTACGATGATGCGCCGGCAACGGTGACGGAGCGTGCATACCGGCTGCGGGTCGGGGGCAGCATCGTGGGCGGGCCGCAATCGGCACCATCCCTGACGATCCCTAACACAACTGGCAGCCAACCCTTTGCCTATGAAATGCGGGTGACTGTCGCCGAAGGGAGCGGCGCGCAATCGGATTGGACCGAGATCCGCAGCGGTATTGTCCAAGACGCCCTGGAATTGAGCCCCACCGGCGACGGGGAAGTGGTGTTCAACTTTGCCACGGGTCTGGTCGAAGTGACCATCGTAGCCCCAACCCTGTATGCGGGCACCTATATGTTTAATGCCGATGACCTGGCCACTGGGCCGGTCAATCTGGTGCCGCCGATCATTGTCGATGATGGCAGCCCGACCGAAGGTGAAACAGTGACCATGACGCGTGGCCTGTGGATCTACGATGCTGAACTGCCGATTGACGCGGTCGAGACCCGCTGGCAGCGGGACGGGGCCGATATCGCAAATGCCACCGGCAACAGCTACACGTTGACATCGGCCGATCTGGGCACCGACCTGAATGTGGTCGAAACCGTGGGCCAGCCCACAACTGGTGCCCGCAGCGTGGCATCGCCGGGTGTTTCGGTGCCCGGGGGCTTTGAGCCGCCTGTCTTCGAAGACGATTTCACGGCCTATGCCACCAATGACAGCATCGCGGCCGTCTCGGATGATTGGCAATATGAGGAACAGCAAGGCGGGTCCTACTTCACTGCCGAGGGGGCCGGTCAGGCGCGGCTCGGCAATCTTGGAACTGGCGCACAAGGCGTTGTCTATGCGGGTGCGATCTCGGATGATCAATATGCCCAAGCGACCTTTGCCGGGATATTTGGCACACCCGTGCAAGCCAATTTCGGTGTGTCGGTGCGCCAAGTCTCAACGGATCGCATTCAATTCATCTACATCGAACGCGACAATGAGCTTTTGCTCGTCGAAACGGGACAATCCGGCCAGCGTGTGCCCCACACATTGGTCCCCGGCGATGTCTTGCGTCTGGACGTGGTGGGCACAACGGCTACGGCATATTTGAACGGATCGCCCGTCATGACGGCGACGATCCAGACAATTACCACTGGCAAGCCAGGTATTCGCGGGTATTTTCAAAATACCGGTGGCGCTCAATTCAGCAACTTTGCCTGCGGAGAACTGTAATCATGCGAAATGTTCGTTTCTTTGGCTTTGAAGGCGGATCTGAAGTCACCGTTGGCGTCTCAAGCGGACCGATTAGCCGCGGACCCCTGACCATTTCGGCTTGGCAACAGGCCGTGGCGGTCGACGGGCCCGATATCGGGCAAATGACGATCGGCGTGACGCGGGCCCCGAATGCGGCTGCCCCGGAATTGGTCTGGTTCGAAGCCCAAGTCAGCAGTTCCACAGGTTTGCCCAGCCGGGTAAGTGGCGATGTGGGCACGGCCACCTATGGCATCTATGATCAACAATTCCACGAATTGGAATTTGTCTGGAGCCTAGGCGATAGCGGCACCTGGGACACTCCGTTGCGAGTGCCCGATTACCTGATGTCAAAGAATTTCGCCCATGGGCCGACCGTGGCCCATGCCTATGACACGCCTGGCGACAAGACGATAACCTGTACCGCCTACCGCACCACGTTCGACAGCACCACCGAGACCCAAGACATCGAGATCGTGGCGCGGAAAACCATTACGCTGGCCAACGGCAATCCCGCTCCGCTTGGGCCGATCCGGTCATTCGACGAGGCTTTCCCCCCCCGCCAACGCGTCTATTTTGATCCGACTGGCGATTATTCGGATCTGGGGCCTGAAATCGCCGCCGGCGCCCGGACGGGGAATGATCTGCCCGCCAATACGCTCTATCAGGCCGTGGATGCCACCAATCGGCCCGGCGGACCCTATGCTGTGTTGATCAAACGGGGCACCACCGCCAGTTTCGACGGTCAAAACGGCCTGCGCATGACCGCCACCAGCCACTATATCGGCACCTATGGCAGCGGCCCGCGACCGGTTTTGGAAAGCGATATCCTATTTGGGCACAATTCCGATATCGCCGAGGCGGATCGGGGGGGCTTTTTCACCTTTACCGGCCTGGAAACCCGCGGCGGTTGGGACGATGTCAACGAACGTGGCACAACCGGGTCTGCGCCATTTGGCCTTAACAGTGCCATGCACATGTTGATCCACGATTGCCTGGCCACCGGCATCGCCAACAATTGCGTCACCTTCACCCCGTCGCGGACGGCCACCAAGGGTCAGGTCTCGATGGCGTTTATCAATTCCGAGGTGCGTGGATTTCGTAATTACGGGATCTTCGTCTCGGCAGCCGGTAGTACAGATCAAGCGCTATTCAGCGTGCGCGGCTCGAAAATCAGCCGCACGCTCGGGGCGGCATTCGGGGGGCACAACAAAGATCGATCCCACAATGCCCATACCTGTATCCGGTGCGAACAGAGCAATTACACCAGCATTCAAGCCTCGGAATTTCTGTCCTTCAGCGATTGGGGATCGGTCACGCAACCGGCGCTGCGTCTAAACACCAATCCCGCGCCCAATCCCAGCCCCGACGCGCCCGGCGATCTGCCCGCCAAGACCTATGTCTACGGCAACTTGATCGAAGGTGGCGGCGGATCGGCCATTTCCTATGCCACAGCTGGGTCTGCGGGCTATCCGTTACCTGCCAATGGCCGGTTCATGCATAATGTGCTTTTGGGGGCCTGGACCAATCGCGGCGGGATTTTCTCGCAAAATGGCGGCACCACGATCCAGGAAAATATCTGGATCGCCCCCGATGTGCCGCATTGGAACAAGGGCAATCAACTGCCGACCCAAAGCACGCGCGGCAATGATTTTATCGGGATCGGCGCCGGTGTGATCCGGCCCAACGAGAACGATGAAAATTATACCGAACCGGTGCGGATCATCGGCAACGTCTTGATCGATCTCAAGACGACCTCGAACGAGGCCGAATATATCGGGATCAGTTTGGGAGAGGAATTTGCGGGGTTTGCCGAGAACCGCGACAACTACATCTATGCGCCAAATCGAGCCTCCCCTGAGCCTGGCATCGGCCCAATGGACAAAGTGGGGGATTTCGTTCCTCTGATCCGAAATCCGCGTTGGGATACGCTCGGGACACGTGATCCATTGGCCGAGCGCAACCACGTGGAATATACTGGGTTTGCTGCAAGCCTCGGGGATCTGCCGATCTTGCGGCCTGCTGAGCGCACCGCCCCGACGGGCCCGTTGTCGCGAACGGATGTGTTTGGCCGCGAGCGACCCGCCCAACCCACGACCGGGGCGATCGAACCCAGCTGATCACAGCCACGTCCAAGGGCCCGGAAAGCTGTGCGATCAGCCTGTTTTTCGGGCCTTCATATACTGCGTCAGGCAGTGGATCAGGCTTTGATGGGCATCTTCCACGATGCCGTAATTCTCGACATCGACATGCACCACTGTCTGGGCGATCTCTTTCAGCTTGCCGCCTTTGAAACCCACAAAGGCAATCGTCGGCACACCCTTTTCGTTGGCATAGGCGCAGGCATTGACCACATTGGGTGAATTCCCCGACGAGCTGACGACCAGCAGGGCGTCCTTGTCAGTTAAGTAATACTTAAGTTGCTCAGAGAAAACCGCGTCATACGAGATGTCATTGCCCAGGGCGGTTAACATTGCCACGTTTGACGCCAGCGAGATGGTCCGAAATGGCGGATGGCCATCGACATGGGTGCCTTTGGAACAATCGCAGACCGTGTGATCGGCAATGGCCGCCGATCCACCATTGCCCGCTACAAACACCGTGCCGCCAGCTTCGGTGACGCGGTCGAACACCGCCAACACATCGCGCATCGGGCCTTTGTCGAAGGCCAAAAGTGCCTCGGCGAAGCGCCGGTAGTAATCCGCTACAAAGTGATCGAGATCATCAGACGCCATGGCGCACCTTTTTTGTAATGGCCCCCGGTTATGGTCCGATGTGCCTTGGGCCTAGGCGTTTGTCAACGAAACGCTGGGGTGGAAAACCCCCACTTCCCTGGCCCGGCAATATGGGGATGCTGCCGGTTTAACTGCGTTTTAGCCGGTGCCTTGCCTCTGTGGCGGCGCCTCGGTTATTGCCAGCCTATAATCGGCCTAGTAAAGGTCGCGCGATACGAGATTGGCTACCGCTGGCTATGATCCATTACATGACACCAAAAGGCGTGGGCGACGCCTGGGTCGGAAATGAGCTGAGGATCGTGCGCAAGGCAGGCATCCCTGTGATGCTGCATGCGCTCAACCGCCCGGGCCAGACCTATTTCTCCTCCGATGATATCGCGGCCCTGGAACAGGACAGCCGCTATATCTACCCCGTCAGCAAGGCCGCCGTACTGGCCGCGTTCATCGCCGCCCCTGGCCGGTTTGGCGCGCCGTTTTTCGCGGCTTTGGGCGAGGCCCTGGTGGGCCCGCGGGAAAACCTGCGCAATCGCGCCGTGGCCCTGTGGCATCTGGGCGTTGCCTGCCATTGGGCGGCGGGCCTGCGCGATCAGGATGTGCGGCATATCCATTCGCAATGGATCCACGCGGCGGGCAGTGTGGCGATGTATGGCGCCTGGCTGCTGAACCGGTCGTTCAGCTTTACCGGCCATGCCGCCGATCTGTTCCGCGAACGGGTCGCCCTGCGCAGCAAGATCGCCCGGGCCGAGTTCATCATCTGCATCTCGGAATTTCACCGCCAGTTCTATCTGGATAACGGCGCCCGGCCCGATCAATTGCACATCGCCTATTGCGGCATCGATACCACGCATTTCAGCCCGGTCCTGCGCAGCCATGCCGAAGGGGAACCGGTGCATATCCTGTCCTCCGGGCGTCTGGTGGCCAAAAAGGGCTTTCCGGTGCTGATCGAAGCCTGCGGGATCCTGCGCGAACGCGGGCTGAATTTCCGCTGCACCATCGCAGGGTCCGGCCCCGATGAAGCCGCCCTGCGTGCACAGATCAGGGCCGCTGATCTGGAGGGCCACATCACTCTGACCGGCGAGGCCCTGAAACAGGAGGATATCCCGACCTTTATGCGCAGCGGCGATATCTACACTCTGCCCTGTATCTGGGCCGAGGATAATGATGTCGATGGACTCCCGCAGATGTTGATGGAGGCGATGGCCTGCGGCCTGCCCGCCGTGTCGACCCGGCTGGTGGGCATCCCCGACCTGATCCGCGATGGGGAAACCGGCCTTTTGGTGCCCCCCGAGGACGCCGAAGCCTTGGCCGAGGCGCTGCACCGGATGGCCGGGGATGAGGCCCTGGCAAAAACCTTGGCCGAGGCCGGGCGTCGCCATCTTATCGACAGGTTCGACCTGGACACCTGCCTGGACGCCCTGATTGATCAATATCGCAAGAGATTGGACGCAACGTGATTATCACCCAAACGCCTTACCGCGTCAGCTTTGCCGGCGGCGGCACCGACCTTCCGGCTTTCTACGAACATGAATACGGCGCGGTGCTGTCGGTGGGGCTGATGCGGCACATGTATGTCACCGTCTCTCCCCGTTTCGACAAGACCACGCGGGTCGCCTACACGAAGGTCGAGATCGCCGATGGCATCGACAATATCGAGCACACCATCGTGCGCGAGGCGCTGCGGATGACCGGCCTGGGCGAACATCTGGAAATCACCACCGTGGGTGATGTGCCCTCGGGCACGGGGCTGGGATCGTCGTCAAGCCTCGCCGTGGGGGTGCTGAACGCACTCTATGCCTACAAGGGCAATGTCACGAGCCCCGGTCTTCTGGGGGAGAAATCCTGCGAGATCGAGATCGACATCTTAGGCAAACCCATTGGTCGCCAGGACCAATATGCCGCCGCGTTTGGGGGCGTGAACTACATGCGCTTCAATCCCGATCACTCTGTGGATGTGGAGCCCGTCCCGGTGGATGCGGGCTTCGTCAAGGCGCTGGAGGAGCATATTCTGCTGCTCTATACCGACCAGCAGCGCGATGCCGACGCGATCCTGCAAAAGCAATCCGACGGCTCGGCGGATAAGATGACCGTGCTGCGGCAGATGCGTGATCTGGCCAGTGAGATGCGCATCACCATGGGCAAGGGCGATCTGCATGAATTCGGCACGCTCCTGCATCAGGGTTGGGAGCTAAAGCGCAGTTTGGGCTTTGGCATCACCAATCAGGGCGTGGATGAATGGTATCAGGCCGCCCGCGCCAACGGGGCTATCGGCGGCAAGCTTCTGGGCGCAGGCGGCGGGGGCTTTTTGATGGTCATGGCGCCGCCACACAAACATGCCGCCATCCGCGCCGCCGTCGGCCACCCCAAAGAGCTGGAATTTCGCGTGGATCGGCGCGGCAGCCGCGTGATCTTCATCTCAGACCGCTATGCGTTCTGATGGCGGAAGGAACAGCTTTCGCAATTGCGCTTCCTGTTTGGCGGTATAAATATACGGTATAGATTTGGAGCATCCCATGGGCCCCAGGATCAAACGTAAAACGTCTCTGTCGCTCGATGCCGGGGCGCTGGACGATGCCAAGGCGCTTGGCATCAACATCTCGTCGGTGGCCGATGCGGCGCTGTCCCGGGCCGTGGCAGAGGCCAGACATGCGCAATGGCTTGAAGACAACGCCGATGCGTTCAGGGCACAATCGGATTGGCACACCCAAAACGGCCACCCGCTCGCGGATATCATGACATCCCCCGGGGGGGCCACGTGGACACGCTGACCCGCTTTGACGTGGCGGAATATAACGGGGTGTCCATGGTCATCGTGGAAAGTGACCTTCTGCCACCCGATCCTGCGGTGGTAGTGATCCCGCTGCTGCGGGATTATCCCGCCGTGCAGCATCTGAATCCGGAACTGACCTATGACGGCCAGCCGCTGATCCTGGCAACCCGCCTCATTGCAGCGGTGCAGCGCGCCCGCCTGCGTAGAACCGGCACGCTGAAAGATCAGGGCGATCTGATCACGCGGGCGGTCGATATTTTGATGGCGGGCGTCTAAAGGCAGGACAGGCCGGTGCAGCGGAAAGGGGCATCCATATGAAAATCCTGATCACTGGCGGCGCGGGCTTTATCGGGTCCCATACGGCCGATGCGCTTTTGGCGCGCGGCTATGCGGTGCGGGTGCTCGACAGTTTGGAACCGCCGGTCCACCGCAATGGCGAATGGCCCGCCTATCTGTCGCCCGAGATCGAGAAAATCCGGGGCGATGTGCGGGACGAAACGGTGCTATTGCAGGCACTCAGGGGCGTGGACGCGGTTTATCACCTTGCGGCCTTTCAGGACTATCTGCCTGAATTTTCAAAATTTTTCTCAGTAAATGTGGCCTCGACCGCGCTGATCTACGAATTGATCCTGCGGGAAAACCTGCCCATTCGGAAGGTGATCGTGGCCTCCAGCCAGGCCGCCCTTGGTGAAGGTCTCTACCACGATGCCAATGGGCAGGCGGTGTTGCCGGGGCTGCGCCCCGATGACCAACTGCGCCAGGGCCTGTGGGAGATCCAGGCCGGCCCAGGCCAGACTGGACCACTGCGCTATCAGCCTTCGGGCGAAAATATCGCCAATCCGCAAAATTGCTACGGCACCTCGAAAATTGCCCAAGAGAATGCCGCGCTGAATCTGGGCCGGATGTATGACATCCCCAGCGTCGCGATGCGCTATTCCATCGTCCAGGGGCCGCGGCAAAGTCTCTATAATGCCTATTCGGGTGCTTGCCGGATCTTTTCGCTCAGCTTCCATCTAGGGCGCGATCCGGTGATCTACGAGGATGGCGGACAGGTGCGCGATTTCGTCAATTACCTCGATGTGGTCGATGCCAATCTGGCGGTGCTGGACGATGATCGCGCCAATTACGAGATGTTCAATGTGGGCGGCGACCGCGCCGTGACGGTCGGTGAATTTGCGCAGGTCGTGGCGGGTGTCTTCGGGCGCAACGACTATACTCCCAATGCGTCGGGCAAATACCGCTACGGCGACACGCGGCATATCCTGTCGGATGTCTCCAAGCTGAAGGCCCTGGGATGGAAGCCGACCCGCAGCACCGAAGACAGCGTGCGCGCCTACCGCGATTGGATGGAAGGCGCCGCCCCCGCTGCCGATATCCTGGAACAATCCGATAAACTGATGGCGCAATTGGGCGTCGTGCGCGAGGTCAGCCAACCATGAGCGTCAAAGCGATCCTATTGGCCGGTGGCCTGGGCACCCGGCTGCGTCCCCTGACCGAAACCACGCCGAAATGCCTGATCCCCGTGGCGGGCAAACCGATGCTGGATTATTGGATCGACGCGCTTGAGGCCGCAGGGATCACCCAGGTGATGCTGAACACCCACCACCATGCCGATCAAGTGCGGGCCTATATCGACGCGGTAAATGCCCGCGGCGGCCTGCAGTTGACCGAAGCCTGGGAACCTGAGCTTCTGGGATCCGCCGGAACGGTCACGGCCAATCGCGACTGGGCCGATGATGCCGACCAGGTGGTGGTGATCTATGCCGACAATCTGAGCGATATCGACCTGGCCGCTTTGGTGGCGCTACATCGCGGCCATGACCACCCGATGACAATGGCGCTCTTCCACACCCCCTACCCTGAAAAATGCGGGATCGCGACGTTGGATGGCGACGGGCGTGTGACCGCCTTCGTCGAAAAGCCCGACCAGCCGGAAAGTGATCTGGCCAATGCCGGGATCTATGTGTTGGATGCCGAGGCCTGGCGCGAGGTGGCTGATATGGAGGGCTTCGATTTCGGCTTTGACATCATCCCCGCCTTTGTCGGGCGGATGGTGGGCTATCCCCATCCCGGCTATCACCGCGATATCGGCACCCATGAGAGCCTCGCCCAAGCCGAGATTGACGCGAAACGGCTGTTTAGAGACGTTTCATGAGCGGTGCCGCCTTTCTGGACCGGGACGGCACGATCATCGAGCTTGTCCATCACCTGGCTGAGCCGGACAAGGTGGCCCTGATCCCCGGCGCAGGTGAAGCGATTGCACAGCTGAACCGGGCCGGCGTGCCGGTAATCATCGTGACCAACCAATCGGTGATCGGGCGCGGCAAGCTGACTGAGGCGGGTTTGGCGGAAATCCACGCAGAAATGGCGCGCCAGCTGGCTGCCCATGACGCCCGGATCGATGAGATTTATCACTGCCCCTTAGCGCCGACAGTGAAAGACCCCAGAGTGATCGAACATCCCGACCGCAAGCCCGGGCCCGGCATGCTCACGCGCGCTGCCGAGGAGCATAGGCTTGATCTGACCCGCTCGGTGATGGTCGGCGATACGATCAGCGATATGCTGGCCGGTCGGAATGCGGGCGTGGCTGCCACAATTTTGGTCGAAACCGGCTATGGGACGAAGGTCACCATGCCCGATGAGAGTATCGATTATGCAGTTCCGAGCCTGTCAGAGACCCTTCCCATCATTCTTGCCCAGACGGGCCGAAGCGGAGATATCCCATGAAGATCCTAATCACCGGCGGCGCAGGCTATGTCGGCAGCGCCTGTTTGCGCCATATGGCCGCCCAGGGCCACGAGGTGGTCGCCTATGATAATCTGACCATGGGCCATGCCGCGGCCGTCGGATCCCATAAGCTGGTGCAGGGCGACATTGCCGATACCGACACGCTGACCCAGACTTTGAAAGACTTCGGCGCCGATGCCGTCATGCATTTCGCCGCGGCCACTTATGTGGGCGAGTCGGTCGAAAACCCCGATTTCCATTACGGCAACAACATCGCCGGGACCCGCAGCCTGCTGAATGCGATGCGCGCGGCAGATGTCGACCGGATGCTGTTTTCCTCGACCTGTGCCACCTATGGCATGACCGACAGCCCCACCATGTCCGAGACCACGCCGCAGGAACCGTTTTCGCCCTATGCCCGCACCAAGCTGGCCGTGGAATGGATGATCCGCGATTTCGCCCATGCCTATGGGCTGGGCTTTACGCTGTTGCGCTATTTCAATGCTGCAGGCGCCGATGAAGGGGGCGCCCATGGTGAAGACCATAAGCCTGAAAATCATCTAATCCCGCTGGTGCTGCAAACCGCCCTGGGCCAGCGCGACAAGATCATGGTCTTTGGCGAGGATTACCCCACGCCCGATGGCACCTGTATCCGCGATTACATTCATACTGCCGATCTGGCCCAAGCCCACCGTCTAGCCATCGAGGCGACCACCCCCGACACGGCAGAGGTCTTCAATATCGGCACCGGCATCGGGCAATCGGTGAAGGAGATCATCAGCGCCTGTGAAAAGGTTGTGGGCTATGCCATCCCGCAGGAGCTGACCGAACGCCGCCCCGGCGACCCGCCGCGCCTGGTGGCCGATCCCACCAAGCTGAAGACCCAGCTGGGATGGGAGCCCGCCTATACCGACATCGAAAAGACCATCGCGACCGCCTGGGATTGGCACCAACGTCATCCCCAAGGTTACGGCGACGCCTGACCCTTCAAGACCTCGGGTTGCGCCTGTTGGGAGCCGCGCTAGCGCCGTAGCTTCCGCTTGATCCGTTGTACAAAGCTCGGCGGCGGCAGATGCAATCCGTGGATCTTCGGCGCCGCCCCCCATTTGTCGCGGAACCGGGCGGCATCGGCCTGTTGATCCTGGGTCTGGCGCATCGATACTGATCGGTACCGCGTGGGCTTGTGCAAGAACACCGCGTCAGAGGCCGCCGCCACCCGCAGATCCGCCGCAGCGCAAGACATGAAGAAATCAAACAATTCGAAGAAAAAGTCGAACTCCGCATCGAAGCGCACCCGGTCAAACACGGTACGGCGGCACAGCATCGTGGCCAGCACATCATCCATCCGGATCACCCGCCCCGCCAAATCTCCGTGGTACCGGATCGGGAATTTCTCGATCCACCGGGTGCCATCATGGTCAAACCCGTCTTTATAAACGAAGCCCAGGGCGCGTTCGCTGTCCTCCTCGATCCAGCGGCCCGCCACGATATCAAGGTCATGGCGGATCAACGCCGCGCCAAGCACCTCAAACGCACCCGCGGTAATCTCGTGATCGTCATCCATAAACAGGATGAAATCCGTCTCGCAGGCTTCCGCCATGCGCTGGCGCGCCTCGCTGGGGCCGACATTATGATCCAATCGGATATGGAGCAGGTTGGGATCGGCCTCGGCCAAACGGATATATTGGTCGTGGATGGCGGCGTCGGTCTCTTTCGGGGTGCTGTTGAGAACAAGGATCCGTGGCTTAGGGCCAACATGCTGCCGGATCGACGCGATGCCATTGCCCAGGCTTTGCGGACGCCCATTGGTAGGAATTGCAAAGCTAAGATCGCCGGGGCCAATATCGGCACGAACCGGCATGTTCGGGTCGGTTTGAATGGTCATAATCCTACTTTATTGAGCCGCGTTTGACTGCGGAAGGCCGGTCCGGGCGCGAAATGGCCAAGGCAACAACATCACGATCAAAAACGCACTGATAAACAGCGGCACCACATGGCGGATGTAAAGGAAGCCGACAAGATATGGCAGCGCATAGGCCGCGAAGGCCCCCAGAAAGACAAGGCCCGCATAACGGCGCGGATCACGCCATCCCTGACCATCGCCCCGGCGCAGCAGCCATGCCGCGGCGGCGATCAGCGCAACCCATTGCACGATGCGATTGACCACCATCCCCACATCATGGACCAAGATCTTCACCAGGCGGTTCCGGTTGAAATCGAAATCGGCCACATGGATGAACAAAACCCGGAGCTTCAGCAGACCGTTTTGCAGCACTTCATCGGGGTTTTCACGCATATAGGCCGTGGCCCGGTCGGCGAACCAGGCATTCTCTTCCCATTCATCGGTGAAATCAGGCGCACCATCACGCAATTCGGGGTTTAGGATATCCAGATGCCCCCAGGGATAGATATCGGCGACCTGCGGATTGTTGCCCTTGAACAGGTTCATGCCGTTATTGGAACTGGCGCCACTGCCGAAAGCGAAATGGCCGGTCTGCACATAAGTAAAGCCGCCCCAGGCCAGCATCGCCGCCAAAAGCGCCACGGCGGGTGCGGCGCGGCTGATCCCCAAATCGGCCTTGGGCAGGTTCAACAAGGCCAGCACAGCCAGCCAGGCGCAGAAGACCAAAACCGAGCTTTTGGTCAGGTACATGGCCGCCACCAGCAACGCCAAGATCCACATATCTGCCGGGCGCCGGGCGATGATCGTCAAGCCGATCGCGATGGGCACCAGGGCGAATAGGATCGCTTCCTCATAGGACAGGCCCATCATCACAAACGCATTGACCGGAATGCAGAACATCACCGCCACGCTCAGCGCCAGAACCCGCCGATCAGCCCCCATCACACGCCCATAGCGCAGCAGAAACATCAAAAGCAGGCCCACGAAGATCACGTTCTTCAAAATCGTCATGGCTGTGATCGATCCGGTGATCTGCCACAGCGCCGCATAGAGCAGCGGCAGGACCGGCATCTTGCTGGCCACCCAGGACCGGTCATCGCGCACCACCTCATAGCTGCCGGTTTCAAGGATGGCTTCGATGAACAGCCCGATGGCGGCCCCCAATTGGTAGGGATGATCGGGAATGCGCAGAAGCAGCAGGAACGCCATGGCCCCAATCGATGCGAGCATTGCCATCCCGATGGCCGCAACCAGGAGCCTGTTGGTCTGAATCCAAGACAGCATGTTGCCTCCGCAACGCGAATACCTTGCGTCTCTATATCGCTGCCAGACCACTGCCGTCATCCGATAATCGGGATAAAGCAGAATAGACTTGGCGCATGCGGCTGCGGGGCGGGACCGAATCGGCTAGGACAGCGCCGAACCGGCTGGATCCACGGAGATATCCCATGCAATCGCGCGAGCAGATCGATGACAGGCTGCAACGGCATCCGGCAATCGGATCTGAGCCCCGCCTGGACGGGCCGCGGCGCATTCATCCCGACCGGCTGAAGGCCCGCGGCGTCAAGATGGAAGCCCGCGTTTTGCTGAAATCACTGATCGCCCCCCAAAACAAACCCAAGCCCTTTGTCATCTACGGCCGCCCCCGGTCTGGGACCACCTTGTTGGTGCGGCTGTTGGATCAGGTGCCGGGGCTGCGCTGCGATGGGGAATTGCTGCATTATTTCCTTGTCTCGCCCCTGGGATTCTTGGCCCGCCTGCCGCGCCGAACCGAACCGGATGTGCGGGCCTATGGCGTCAAGCTGATCTCATATCACTTGACCGAAGTGCAGCGGATCCGCCGCCCCCTGGCATTTTTCGACCGACTCGGGGCGTTGGATTACACGGTGCTGCACCTGACACGGAGCACCTGGGATCAGACCCTGTCCCTGGCCAAGGCGCAGCGCAGCGGGGTGTATTTCAGCAAATCCAATGCTGGCCTGGGCGGGCTGCGGATTGATCCCGATTATTTCCTGGCCCTGCTGCAATGGAACGAGGACATCTTGGATTACGAGCGTGAGGTGATGAACCATGTCGATCATCTGCCGCTGCATTATGACGACGATCTGAAGAACGCCGCGCAGCACCAGGCCACGATCAACCGGGTCTGTGCCCATCTGGGGCTGCCCTCAGCGCCGGTAGAGGCGAAGATGAAGCGAACGGGGGGCAAAGATGGGCTCCAGACGGTCGAAAATCTCGATGAACTGGCCGCGCATGTGCGCCAAAGCCCTCTGGCGCATCTGGTGCCCGACACATGCGCATAATCAGAGGCTGATCCGCTTGTCAGAGCCGTTTTTCAAGATGCGGCTCGGCTTGGGCCGATAAGGCCTGGGCGGCCCGGGCATCGATCTCGGCCACGGCTCGGGCTTTGCCCACCCGCAATGCGCGGCGCTGATAGGCGCGGATAAAGGCCACAAGGTCGCGATCATCGAGTTGCCGGGCTCCGCCCAACCAAGCCCCCAGATAGCCCTGCAACATCGCCAATCCGCCCAACACATAGGGCGGTTCAGCCATGCGGAAGGCACAGGTCGCTGCATAAAAAAGCGGGTCCGATCCCATGAAATACTGGCCACGGCCATGGCGTCGGCGGCCTTCATAGATCGAAACCTGTGACGACCCCATCGGCCGCAAATGCTCGAAATTCAGATCGTCGTGGTCCCAACTGACGGCAATCCACCCCATCTGACGGGCCTTGTGGCAATCGATGGCATCCCACATCACTTCGCGCACGAACCCCCCGATCTGTTCGAAACATGCGCGCCGGAAGAATTTGGTCATCCCCACCGACATTTCATCACCGCGCCGTTCCGACACCAATTGATCGCCGCGCCGCACATAGGGTTTGCCTGAACAGGTGCCGATACGGGGATTGGTCTGCATCCGTTCGATAAGCGTTTCGAAATATCGCGGAGGGAGATCCAGATCCAAATCAAGTTTGCAGAGATAGGCGAAATCTTCCAATGAAACCGTCTCTAACCCGGCGTAAAACGCCTCGATCACGCCGGGTCCTACGGCGCGGTGGCCACGATCGGGCTTGGGCACGACACGGATCCAGTCGTGGCGCGCGGCATAATCTGCCAGGATCTGGGGCGTTGCATCGCTGGAGCCATCGTCGACGATCACCCACAGGGCGGGCGGGACGGTCTGTGCCACAACGCTGTCGAGCGTGCGGCGCATATAATCGGCCTCGTTCCGGCAGGGCGAAATCAGCACATAGGCGCGGGGATCGGACATGGACACAGATCTCTGAATAAAGGCCCCCACCCTATAGCGAAGAACATTCCGCCACGTCAGGGGGGCGGGGCAATGTTAAAGACTTTGGCCGGGGATCGGATCGGGGCTGTCGGGGCGGTGCCCCAGGACCCAATCATAGATATCGGCGATCTGCCGGGCTTTGGCGGGCCAAGTGAAGACGGTATGGGCGCGGGTATGGGCGGCCTCGGCCAAGGCGGGCAGAATGTCAGGTTGGGCGATGATGTGATCGAGCTGCTGGCGCAGGGCGGCGATGATGTCCCCGCGCGGGCCGATGGGCACTTTCAGGCCGGTGCCCGGCACCACCAATTCCCCGGGCCCCGCATAATCCACGATCACAGGCACCAGGCCCAGGGCCATGGCTTCAAGGACGACACCGCCACCAAATTCGCGGATCGACGGAAACAGCAGGATGTTGCTGGATACGGCAATGTCCTGGACCTGTTCGTGGGGCACCTGGCCATGGAATGTAACAGCATCGCCCAAGCCCTCACGCGCCACCAGCGCCTCAAGCTCGGCCCGCATCGGACCGTCGCCAACGATGTCAAAGGCCATTTTGCCTGCTCGCATCAGGTCCGCGGCCGCCTCGATCGCCATATCCGGGCCTTTGTAGGGGACCAGCCGCCCGATGAAGCAGGCCCTGAGCGGGCCGGTCAGATCCTGGACGCTGCGTTTGTTGAACCGGTCGGGATCGATCGCATTTTCAGGTAGGTAGATCCGCTTGCCATGATAGGCCGGGGGGATCTCCCCCGCGGTATGGTGCGATCCCGCGAGGATCGCGGCGCTGGCCTCGAACATCCGCCGCCGCCCGGGAGCGAGTTTGTAAGCGCTGCGTATATAGGACAGCCATTCCCGCTCGCGTCGGCGCTCGGCATCGAAACCCTTGGGCCAGGGCACCCCGCCATTCAGCGGCCCCATTAGAAACGGCACACCGGCCCGCGCACATTTTGCAGCGATGGGCGACACGGCCGTGGGGGTCAGCGGCGTGATGCGGTGCACCAAATCATAACGTCCGGCCCGCAGATCGGGGCCGAATTGGCGCCAGACGCAGCGTTCGAAATACGGATAGACCAGCCCCGCCACCGCCGTGGCCATGGTCCACCCCTTGCCCTTGCCCATGCGTAGGACCTGCCCGGCCCGCCAGATCGGGCGGGTCACAGCCTCGGTGTCGATGGCGGTGAAATCCTGCCCTTCGACCAGGCCACGGGCGGCGATGGCATCACGATTGCGCACCTGGGTGACCAGATGCACATCCGCCACCTGCCGCAGGGCCTGGGTCAGAGACCAGCCAATCAACGGCACGCTGACCCAATCGGGATTGGCCGCTTCGGCGATCACCAACACAGAGGGGCGGGCAGATGAGGAAGATGTGATCTCAGTCATAAAATGGGTTCAGCCGCCCTTGGACAATCTGGCGCTCACCCAGCAAACCAGGCGCCCCTTGTCCAGCCATTTCACATCTGAGGAAACAATCGCGGCGTGTTTCAGGGACCGGTGCCGGATGTGTGGCGCCTGATATGAAACGCGCGCCGTTACGATAGAAACAAACTATTGCCAAGGCCCTTAACCGAAACGTGAAGTTTTTCATCTGTGTCGGTGGCGGATCTCTGCTATAGGCTCGGATAAATTATTTGTTGATTTGATCTGGATTCTCCACATGGCATTTCTGCAGGCCGCGCGCCCCAGCTTCCGGGGGCTCACACAATTTACCACCTGGGGTGTGTTCTGGCTGATCGTGTCGGTCGTCTCGGCGGCCCTGTTCTTCGCCGATGGCTTGGATGCGTTGGTGTTTGCTTGGCAATTGCCGGAATATAGCCATGGGCCGCTGATCCCGGTTCTGTCACTGCTGCTGTTCCTGCGCCAGCTCAAAAGCGTGCCCGAAAATCCCGGCCCCGTCAGGGATCGTTGGCTGGGGGTGGGTGTGATCGTCTTGTCACTGGCTGTGGCGGCTGTGGGCAAGATGGCCAACATCCCCGATGTGATCATCTATGCCACAATCATCTGGGTCTTCGGCATCCTGCTGGTCAGCTTCGGCACCAAGGTCGGCCTCGCCTTCTGGCCGCCGGTTCTGCACTTGGTCTACATGCTGCCGCTGCCCGATACGCTGTATTACAAGATGACCAATCACCTGCAGCTGATTTCGTCCGAGCTGGGTGTGTGGTTCCTGAAAATCTTCAACGTGCCGGTCTATTTGCAGGGCAACATCATCGATCTGGGCGTGCTGCAATTGCATGTGGCTGATGCCTGTTCAGGGCTCCGCTACCTGTTCCCGATCCTCTCGTTCAGCTACATTTTTGCCGTTCTGTACAAAGGTCCGACCTGGCATAAGGCGATCCTTCTGATCTCGGCCGTGCCGATCACCATCCTGATGAATTCCGTGCGCATCGCGGTTGCAGGTGTCATCGCCAATACCTGGGGGGTCGATTGGCTGAACGGCTTTACCCATTTCTTCGAAGGTTGGGTCATCTTCATCGCCTGTATCGTTCTGCTGTTCCTACTGGCCTGGGTGATGCTGCGCTTTCAGAAGCAGAAGATGGGTCTGGCCGAGGCGCTGGACCTGGAAACCGATGGTCTGGGCACGCAAGCCGCCCGTCTGCGCCTGGTGCAGCCATCCGCCGCGATGATCACCGGGGCCGCGATTGCGATCACCGCGCTGGCCGCATGGCAATTCGTCCCTGAGCGCGGCGGCGCCGCGGTCGAGCGTGACAGCTTCGCCGTGTTCCCGCGCAGCTTGGGGGAATGGAGCCAGGTCGGCCCCCGTGAATTGTTGGACCCTGCGGTCGAACAGACCCTGCGGGCCGACGATTATCATCAAATCACCCTGCGCAACCCGGATGCCAGCACCGATGTGGGCCTGTTCATGGCCTGGTATCAGGATCAGACCCGGGGCGGCGTACATAGCCCGGAAATCTGTCTGCCCGCCACGGGATGGGAAATCGCCTGGCTTGAGCGGACCGACATCACCGAACAGATGGGCACCGCGACGCCCTTCAACATCAACCGCGCCATCATCGAGCGCGGCACCACCCGCATGATGGTCTATTACTGGTTCCAGCAAGGCGACCGCCGCGTCGCCTGGGATTTAGCGGCCAAGTTCTACCTGATGGTGGATGGCATCACGACAGGAGCAACCGATGGAGCCATCGTGCGCCTGACGACATTGATCGGGACCGATGAAAGCGATGCCGAGGCGGAAGCCCGTTTGCAAAGCGTACTGAGCGAATTGGTGGACCCGCTGCCGCGCTTTATTCCAGAGGAGTAAGGCGGGGCGGAACCGTTGATGCTGCCATTGTGGCCATCCAGGTTTCTGCAAAATCGCTGCGGAGGTCGCCCCGCTGGACGTCATTCGCAGTGTTTCATTTGCGCAGGGCCGGAATGGCCGATCAAGACCTCGACCGCGGCGGCTAGGCAGGGATCTCGGTGATGGGCAGATGCCCTTGCGCCAGATCCTGGGCCAGGGCCACTTTACGGGCCGACACGGCGGCATAGATGGCCGCATCTCGCGCATAATGGTCCTGCACGAAAGCCCGCAATTCAGGCATGTCCAACAGGCCCGAGGCTTCAGCGGCGGATTTCTTCGTGGCCAGAACCCGCAGGGCTGTATCCTTCAACCTGGTATGCACATTCACGGGCAAGACCGATCGCAAACGGTCATTGACCTTATAGGCCAAGGTTCCGAACCCGCCCTTCACCCGCAGATCCACGTTTTGATTGGCGCGCGCCTCAGTCTCCATCGGCACGCCTGTCCGGCGCGAGATATAACCGATGAAATCGGGCACCAGATCCAGGGGGATCAGATTGCGCAGAACCTGGTCTTCGCCATCGAGGATGAAACGATCTTGCCGCATGAAGAAGATGAACGGGGCCGAGGGCGCATCGATTTCGGCAGCAACCTGATCAAGGATGCGCAACGTCGTCTCGCGCAGCTCGGCGGGCGGGATCAGGGTCATCGGGCGCTGTTCATATTGCCATAGGACCTGCCGCAAAGCCGAACCGAACCGTGCCAGCGGGTCGCGCACCACAGCGAAGGAATCCAACGCCCGGATCTGGGCGTAATGGTCCGGGAAATGGACACGTAGCTGATCCAGGGGGATATGCCCGAAATCGATCTGTCCCAAATCAGGATGGGTGCCTGACCGCGCCAATTCGATATGATCGGGATCCACCTGCAGGATCTGCCGCCGGATCGAGCTGCCTGCGCATTTGGGGATATGGACAAAGACGAAACCCTGGCCGGGACAGATGATCATGGGGCGCTCCGGGATGCTGGTGCGGATGGGGGCGCAAGGGCTGTGGCCACATGATCCACAAATGCCTCGCGGGAATAATGATCGGATTGCCAGGCGCTCAGCTCCTGGCCCGCTTGGGCGGCGGCGGCGGGATCGGCCAGCCAGGCGCAACAGGCCGCGGCAAAATCCGGCGCCCTGTCCGCCGCTATGGCGCCACTGGTCCCGTCCAAACCCGCAAAACCGCGCAGCGCATGGGGCACGGCGACCACGGGCCGGCCAAACGCGGCAGCCTCGATCACCTTGATCTTGGACCCGCCCCCCTGGCGCACAGGGCAAATGGCCAACCGGGCCTGAGCATATTCAGCGGCCAGATCTGCGACCTCGCCCACAAAGTCGACACCTTTGTGTTGGGCATAGGTCGCCTGCATGGCCGACCACTTGCCGCGACCGATAATTCGGATCCGGGCCGCAGGCCGCGCGGCGACAATATCGGGCCAGACCTGATCGAGGAACCAGCGGATCCCGTCGCGATTGGGCTGATGATCGTGGATCCCCACAAAAAGCAGCACCTCATCAGTGCCGGAGGGCGGTACGATCCCTTTGGGCTTGGGCCAATAGGGCACATTGGGCAAAAGCGCCGTCCGGGCGGGGGCAAGCGGCCAAATATCCTCAGGCGCCGCAAACCAGACAGCGCTGGCCCGGGCCAGTCGGGTCTGCAACAGCGTCGCCAGATGGGCAAGCCGGGCCCGGAACGGGGCAGCCGCAGCCAGTTTCGACCCGAGCGCCCCATTCAAAAGGGTGGCGTATTTCTGATCGTCCCGATCATCGACATCGACAAAGACACGCAGCCCCTGCCCCGCCTCGATCCCCGCCGCACAATACAACCGCGCATAACGGAAGATCACCGTATCCACGCTGTGCCGGGCGATATGATCCGTCAGATTTGCGTGCAAGGCAGGTTCAACGCCATAGCTGCGGGCCGGTTGCAGCACACGGACCGCGCCACCCAAGATCCGCGCCAGGCCGCGGCGGGGGGTCACCCTGTCACTGTCAAACGCCGCCATACTCGCAAGGCCCGGCATCACATCGGCAGGGTCCGGCATTGCCCGGGCGCCATCCAGAACCACCACATGTACCGGGCCAACCGCGTGGGCGCCTTCCATCAGCAGGCGGCTACGCTGGCCGGTGCCGGTGCGTTCGCTGGGAAACCGCGGCAGCACCACAAGCGTGATTGGATGATCTGTGCCGCTCACCGGGTCGGCCCCCCTGCCCTAGCCCGCAAGGTCTCAAACAGAGCGTAATCTGCTGCGTAGTGCCGTTTTATGTGGCGGATCGTAGCCTCGGAAAATGGCACATCCGTAACCCGAGGCTGACGTTGCGCGGCGCGCAGCCGAGGCGCCTCGCGGGGGGGAGCCTTGTCCGATATGTCCGGGTCAAGTCCAGTGCGTGACACGATCCAATCGGTGACCTGATCCAACCCATCTTCCAGAAAAAACGGCGTCAGCCCCTCGCGCCAGAATTCCGATTGCGGACGGTAATGGTTGTTGCCGCGGTAAGGCATGAACCGGGCCACCAACAGCGCACCCCGCACCCAGATATCGGGATCCACCCACCAGGTCGTGTGAAAAAACTGATATCCATAGAGCGGCCGCCCCCGCAAACGGGCCAGGGCGGCCAGGATCCAATTGATCGGATTCCAACTGCGCCGGGCCGGGCGGGCAAACATCCGAAACTCGCTGCGCAACCGATCCACCGGATCGCGAAAAATGATGAAGCCGTCATCATAGAAATTCACCGGCACAAGATGGTCGTAGATCGCGGCATGGACGTGGTCGGCGGTGGATCTCGACCAATCATCCCGTCCCCCGCGCCCATCCAAGGCCGTGCGCCCATGATCCTGCAGGAACCGTTTGATCGAAGTGCCGCCACATTTAGGCACATGCACGAAGAACAAGATCGTATCGTTCACGCGGGCAATGGGCATCGGGGCGGGTCTCCGGAGGGTCGTGCCTGGGGCGTCGGGTCTGTGCCAGTGCGGCGGTGCTAATCTAATCGATCCAAGATGTCTTGCTGAATGCGGGGATACCATGCCTCGATCTCGGCGGTATCGCGGGCCCAAACATCGCGCCACAGGCCCATGACCCGCAACACGCCGCGCGCCTGTGGCAGGGTAAGCCGCCCCGATAAAAGATCCTTCAACGCCTCGCCCAATAGACGCCGCCGCAATAGACGGCGGTAGAGTGGCACGAATGTATCGGGATTGGCGGCATGGCGTTTGAGGAAAATGAGCATGTTGAGAAGCTGGAAGATCACCAGTTTTTGGCGCTTGAGCCGGCCACCCGCGGCCTCGAAATGGTGCAAATGGGCGTCATTGGCCCGTAAAACCACCCCATGGCGCCCATAGCGATAGGCCGCATCCAGATCCTCGAACGCCGCGTAATAGCGCAGCGCCGGATCGAAGGGTTCGGCCAGAGCAATGGACCGGCGCACGGTTGTCGCACTGCCCGGCATGAAGGCGATAGCAGTGACATCCACCACACCCGCCAGGGCAGCTGGCACGGCGCGATGGCGCGGCTCATCATATTTCAGGAACAGCTCGTCCTTATTTTGCAGCAGGATTTTGCGATTGAACCATCGCCCTATCCCGGTCTGAAGCACCCGCGCCTTCACCCCCGCGCCGGCGCGCCGCCCGGACGCCTTGCGTTGTGGCAGATCGCCCAGGGCCGTATCGGGCGCGGCCGGGGGCAGATCCGGCACCAGAACCGCTGCCACCCCGGCCACCGCACCCTGATGATCGGCGGCATAGATATCCAAGATCCGCTCGGCACAATCTGGGAACAGGAAACTGTCGTCATCAAGCAGAAAGACGATATCTCCGGTGCAGCGCGCGATACCCTCATTGCGTTGCGTGGCCGATGACCGGATCAGGCTGGTCGTGTAATCCAGCACGATCCCAGGCGCATCGGACAGGATGGCTTGCGCCAGCACAGCAACGTCCTGCCAATCGTCGGAGACGTCGACCACAACGATCTGCGCCGGAGGACATGTTTGCCGCTTGGCGTAATCCAGCGTGCGCAACAGCGCCTCGCGGCGGTTGAGCGTGGCGATACACAAGCTCCAGGAGGGGCGATCCGCCATCCCTGCCCCCTCAGTTGCGCCAGGCCGACAAATCAGCCCCGATCAACGCCTCCAACCGAGCGATATCTTCGGAAAACTCGGTTATGATTTCGGCTCTGAACTGCGTATCTGTGTCTGTTCTTGTCTTCGGTTCGGCGGGCCGCGACAGATGATTCATCATCACCACGCTCGGCTTGATCCCGATGGCGTTCAACACCCGTTTCGCAGGCGAAACCAGGGGCCGGATCCAGAATGGCGGCGCTGCGATGAATTGTGACAGGCCGGGAAAGCGTGGCTCGCGGCGGGTATTCGTGCGCGGCAGGCTCACCGGTTCGTCGAAATCGGGCAGATCCAGGAAATCGAGTACCCGCGACACCACCCCTGAGGGATCCTGCGCGATCTCTTCGAACCGCAGGACCAACACCTGATCGGGGCCAAACATCTCGAGATACCGCGCCACCTGATCGGCATAGGAATATACCTCGCGATACTGCAACTGCCGCGGCTCGGGGCAATAGGGCGGCAAGGATTGGCCCCGGGCCCGATCTGCTTGCAGGGCCCAAGCCTCTTGGAAGGTGGGGCGGTCTTCGCGGAACCCGTCGCGCAATTGATGATACAACGAACGGGCCGCATCGGCTGGATTGCGCAGGGACAGAATGATCCGGGCCTCCGGATTGGCGGCGTAGATTTGCGCGGGCGCCTCGGCACTCATCAGATAGAAAGCCGAGGCCTCTCCCAAAAGCGCATCGGCCGGCGCATCGGCAAACAATGCATCATAGGCGGCCCGATCGGCCACTTCCGACAGGCCGGGCAGATCCGGGCAGAAGAAATGCGGCTCTTTCGGGCTGCACATGAAAATCCGCCCATGGCGGATCAACAGCATATGAAGGCTGGAAGTCGCACATTTCGGCGCCCCGACCAAAAAGAAATCGGGGGCGTCAGAGACCCGAGCGGCGTTACGGTCAGAGGCAGGCGCAGGGCGCGGCATAGACATGGAACGGGCAGGCCTTCATACGGTCGAGATCCGCGCTGGTCTATCAAGGCATAGCCCGTTGCACCAACGATAAAAATGACGCCAATGCCGCAGAGCAGCGACTGGTCTGGTGATGGGCGCGCTGATATAGAGGCGCGGATCAGATGAAGGAGGTCCGCCCATGATCATCGACGGTCGCAGCGCCGAGGCCTCCGCGCCACAGGATTACGATATCCTCATCGTGGGGGCCGGGCCCGTTGGCATTACGCTGGCGCTGGAATTGTCCGGTCAGGGCCTGCGGATCGGGCTGCTGGAAAGCGGCGATACCGACTTCGACCCCGATACGCAGATGCTCAATGACGGCATTGTCACGGGCCATGATGCCGTCGATCTGGCGGCCATTCGGTTGCGGTTTCTGGGCGGTGCCACCAACCATTGGGGGGGGCGCTGCGTGCCGATGGACCGTATCGATTTCGAACGCGCGCCTTTGGGGGGGCTGACCGGCTGGCCGATCTCCTATGATGAGATGTGGCCCTATTACGAACGGGCCCATCCGTATTTTCAGATTGGGCGGCCAGAATATGATCCGCTGGAAATCGGCGATGTCAGCCGCGATGACCTGATGTTGCCCGATGCGGAGATCCTGCGCACCGTGGTGATCCGGCAGTCGGATATGCAATTTGGCCCCACCTATGAACAGGCGCTGGCCGATGCCGAGGATATCGACCTATGGCTCTGGACCAATGTGACTGGGCTGGACATCGATGGCGACGGACAGATCCGGGGCGTGACCACGCGGACATTGTCCGGTGTGGCGCGCGAATTCCGGGCGCGGTTCGTGGTTTTGGCCTGCGGTGCGGTGGAAAATGCTCGCCAGCTTCTGGCCTATAATGCCCGTGCCGCGACCCAGTTGGGAAATGAAGGGGATCTGCTGGGGCGTGGCTATATGGATCATCCCGCGGCGGGGGCGGGGTTCTTGTGGCTGGACGACCCCTTGCCGCCGCAGATCTATTGGAGCCTGCCGCCTGACACGGATGGCACAACGATCCGCTTTCTGTGGAGCCTGTCGGAAGATGTGCTGGCCCGTGAAGGGCTGAACAATATCCAGTTCTACCTGATCCCTTTCGATGAAACCCGCGATCCACGGATCCGCGAGGCCAATCAGGGGTGGAGCGCCCTGCGCGGGATCGCGAAGTGGATGTTGGGAGATCCGGGGCGCAACTTCCAGTTCTCGGAAGCCTATTGCAATGCGATCACCAATGCCGATGTGTTGGCGGCCGATGCGCTGGGAATGATCGACCGCGAGGGAGCCACCACGCGGCTATTGCTGAAATACGAGGTTGAGCAGCGTCCGGATCGCGACAATCGCGTGACCCTATCGGACGAGCGCGATGCGTTGGGCCAATTTCTGGCCAATCTGCATTGGTCGCCCTCCGATGCGGATCGCGACAGCATCATCCGCACCACCACCCTGATCGGTCAAGCCGTCGGTGCCGCTGGCTTGGGACGGGTCGAATTGGAAGATCATTTTGACGAGCCCTATTGGGCCAGCAACACATCCTGGCACCAGATGGGCACCACCCGAATGTCTGCGGCGCCGGAAGATGGCGTGGTTGATGTCGATGGTCGGCTATGGGGCAGTGAAAACCTGTATCTGGCCGGGGGCAGCGTGATGCCCACGGGCGGGCGGGCCAATCCGACGATGACCATGGTGGCGCTGTCGATCCGGCTGGCCGATCACCTCAAGCAAAGGATGGCGGCATGACACGGAAGGTCTTCAACCGGCGCAATATCCTGATCGGGGCCGTCATTGTGGTGGGTGGTGGCGGCATGGCCAGTGCGTTGGCCTGTCGGCCCGATGCCGAAAGCGCGGCGCTGGGGGAACAGCTGGACCGGCTCCGTGCGGCATTGGATGATATCGTGGCACCAGAGCGGATCGGGCGGGCCTATCGTGCGGAACGGGGCCTGTCAGCGGTGACTGCGGAATTCTTGGACACTCCCTATCTGAGCATGGCTGCAGCCTATGATTGCCCCGCAGCCTTGCGGGCTCATCTACGTGATCAGATCCGCGCCGATTTCGTGGCGGGCGACGTGGTGGTGGCCGACCGTTTCGTGGTGGCCCGGTCCGAATGTATCCTGGCTGCGCTGCTGGCGTGATGCGCAGCGCCCTGCCCTATTGTCCTCCGCCAGATTGCGCTTTGGCCCGAACCCAGCCCAGGAAGGCCCGATCCGGAGAGCGCAACCGGGGTCGCCCTGTCTGGGCCCACCAGGCCCGCCATTCCGCCTCCAATGCATAGACGTCCCAGCCCGGCATCATGGCACGGGCCTGATCCAACGTATCCGCAGACACAATCGGTGTGCCTGCCGCCTCGATCACCGCATCGCGGGGCGTGACACGTAAAATATCCCCTGGCTCTTCTGTCAGACTGTAATCGGGCAGCGGGTCGGCCGCGATCATCTCGCGCAGCATGGCGCGGAACACGCGCCGCGGCGAGGCGGAGCCGGATTTCTTCAGCAATGTGTCCACCGAGACCCGCCATTGATCTTGGCGCCCACAATGTTTGCGCGCCAACTCGTAGATCCGCCGCTCCAAAGGCTTTCGCAAGCGAAAGTAGTCCCGATTGAGGGTCAGGACCGATTTCGACAAAGCCGCACGGTAGAGCCATTCCGACAGGGTGACCGAAACGCTGATCATTCGGCCCGCGCGGGTGCGGCGCACGATCTGCCACGCCTCGATTAGGCCGAAGCCCTGGGTCACCTCGACCCCTCCCGTGGTCAGATTGGTGGTGATGCGGGTTCCTGCCAGGCGTTCGAAAGCGTCGCGCAGGCGGCGATACCCATCGCCCGACGTGTCGCGGCAGGTGGCCGCCAGAAGATCATGGGCCACCAGATGCAATGTCCGACCTACCGGTTTGCCCGCATTGATCGCCGCCATTAATTGCGAGACGCAGAAGATCAGGATGTCTTTGTCGTGGATTGTGGCCCGCCCCTTCACAGACGGCACGACCTGCACCGCGATGCCGTTGTGATAATAATCCAAGATCCGCCGATCCGGCCGGGTGGCCAGCGAGAAGATCGGATGCTCCATCGTGCCCATATCCCCCTTGGGAATGGGATCAAAGATATCGCAGAGGAAAAAATCCCCGTGGGGCGTCATCGCCCCGCCTGCCGCTACCATATTTATCTGCCCGAGTCGTTATCGTGGTTTCGGTGACACCGAGCTTAGGGGGCTGTGGATAAGTCGTCCAGCACTTCAAGTCAGCCCGTCGGGGTTTCGGAATCGCCTTGTCGTGGGTTCGGAGTCGGCAGATCGTGGGTTCAGAGTCGCTTACGCACTGATGAAGCAAAAAATATACCTATAATTCAGCGGGTTGTCTGACTATCTGGAAACCTTAACTAATAGATAACAGAAAATAACACGTGAAGTTTTTCTGGGATCGGCTTTGAGAACCGAAATATACTGAGAAAAACAGAGGCTTTGGGGGCCAATGTTGCGGTTTTGCTTCCATGTGACGCGTTTTGCGGTATGCTGAAAGAAAAGCGTCACATCGAGCCGTGAGGTGCCATGTCTATCACCGAAGACAGCCCCCCTTATATGGGGATTGCCCCCGATAGCGCAGCCGATGAGTTGAGCGCGCCGACCACGACAGACGGATTTGCCGCGTTGTCAAAGGCCTGTGCAAAGGGCCGCAATGATCTGATCGGACGGGGGCTGGATGCCTCGGGACAAAAATCCCTGCGCCGGTTTTCGACCTGGGAAATCACGCGCTACCTTATCCCAGTGGCTCCAGCCCATTTTCGCAGGGTCCTGCGCCAAAATCCCGATCTGCCCCAAGGCATGACCGAAACCGATGGCGGGGCCAAATGGTTTACACTCGATGAGGTGCTGCGGCTGCGGGCTCATTTCGCCAGCGAAGGATCGAAGACCAAGGATTACCTGCCCTACCGCCCGAAAGGCTTGCCCGCAAAGATCGTGGCAGTTGCGAATTTCAAGGGCGGCGTCGGCAAGACCTCGACCGCGGCCCATCTGGCAATGTCAGCAGCATTGGATGGCTACCGGGTCCTGGTGGTGGATCTTGACAGCCAGGGATCGATGACCTCGATCTTCGGAGGGCGCGTGGATGATGAATGGGCGACGGTCTTTCCGCTGCTGGCGCGCCATTACGGTGAGCATCTGCGCGAGGACAATCGCCGCCGCATGGACCGAGGGGAGGCGCCGCAAGCCCTGGACGAAACCTTGGATGAGGCATTGAAGATCGGCGCTTCGGATCTGGTGCAGAAAACCCATTGGCCCAATATCGATCTGATCGGGGCACAACTGGATCTGTATTGGGCCGAGTTCCAGATCCCTGTCTGGCGGATGCAAGGGCGCGGCTGGAAGCTGTGGGAGGCCCTGGGCGACCGTCTGGAGGCAGATGGCGTCCTGGACACCTATGACATCGTGATCCTCGATACACCCCCTGCCCTGGGCTATCTGACAATCAACGCTCTGGCTGCGGCGGACATCCTGCTGGTGCCCCTTGGTGCCTCATTCCTGGAATTCGATTCCACAGGTCGCTTTTTCGATATGCTCCACGCCACGTTTTCATCTATTGAAGAGACCGAGAATATGGCCGCGCGTGCCCTGGGCCTGGCAGAGACACGGTTCGAATGGGATGCGGTGCGCGCTGTGATCACCCGCTATGACGGATCCCAGCAGGTTGAGATGGCGGCGTTGATGCAGGCCTATATGGGCGGCGCGCTCAGCCCCTGGCGGCAAGATTATACGGCGCTGATCGGGCAGGCAGGTGAACAGGTGGCCGGGATCTATGAAGCCGATTACCGCGATTTCAACCGCGAAACCTATGCCAGGGGGCGCGCGGCCTTCGATGCCACCTATGCCGGGCTTAAGCGATTGCTGGTGGGATCGTGGCGGCGTGACGAACGGGCCCAGGCCCAGGCTGCCGAATAGCACAAAGACGGAGAGGGCGATCCTATGGCCAAACGCAAACGTCTGTCCCCGGCCCTTCTGGGCAGTACCGAACCGGCTCTAACTGGCGATACGGGATCGCAATCCGGGCCAGGTAGCCGGCCTCCGATCGCCCAGGTTGCCGGCGAGGCCGCCGAACAATCGGCCTTTGCCGAAGTGGCCCGCACTCTGACCGAGGCCCGAGAGGACGGGCGGCTGATCCAGAGAGTGCCCCTGGAGGCTGTCGAAACCGGGCATCTGGTGCGGGATCGAATGGCCTTCGATGACGATGATATGGCCGCCTTGCGCGCCTCGCTGGAGGCGCGGGGACAGCAAGTGCCCATCGAAGTGGTGACGTTTGAAACCGGTGGCTATGGCCTGATTTCAGGGCTGCGGCGGGTGATGGCGTTGCGCCAGATTGGGGCCAGCGAGGTCTTGGCATTAGTACGGACGCCGGCCAGCTCGGCCGAGGCGTATCTTGCCATGGTTGAGGAGAACGAAATCCGCGCCGGGATCTCGTTTTACGAACGTGCCCATTTGGCCGCCGAAGCCGCGCGGTTGGGGCTTTATGCCAGCCCTCAGGCGGCGATTGCGGCGCTCTTTCCGCGTGCCAGTGCCCCGAAGCGATCCAAGATCGGATCCTTCGTAACCCTGCACGGTGCTCTGGGGGATGTTTTGCGCTTTCCTGCGGGCATTCCAGAGCGGCTTGGCTTGGCTTTGGTCAAAGCCTTGGGATCTGATCCGGGCCTGGCTGACCGCCTGCGCGCTGATTTGATCGATGCTGCTCCCACCGATGCCGAGGCAGAGCGGACCATGTTGGAGGCTGCCTTGCGCAAGCCCTCCGCCGCGCCCCGGCAAAGCCCGCCGGAAGTTGCGCCCGGTATTCGGTTGGACGGCCGCAAGGGCAAGGTTGTTCTCTCGGGGCCGCGCGTGACAGAGGCGTTGCAGCGCGATCTCGTGGCTTGGCTGGCAGCCCGTTAGACTCTGAATCTGTTGAATAGAGCCGATTTCGCACGCGAAAGCCCTGAGAGTTTCGCGCGCGAAATTTAATGCTTTAGACCAAAAGCAGGTCGCTATTGCCATCTGCCTCAGGCTCGATCACCGGCGGTTCGGTGTCCGAATAAGTCCCTTGGCCATCGGTTAGCGCGTCCCAAAGTGCGGCCCCGCTATTCTGGGCATTCATCATGTCGCCGGCAGTTGCGATATTGGCCACCCCATTGCCTTGGCCTGCAGCCGTCAGCGAGAGCATCACCGTATCGGCATCGTAGTCGAAGGTCAGGGTTACATCTTGATCATCCTGCAGGCCCGAGATTTCGATCCTGTCGAACATGCCGACAATCTCATCGGCCTCCAGGAACGTTTGCTCGAAAGCCGATCCAGCCAGGGCCGAGATATCGAGGGCCAGGGTCCCGTCCCCAAGATCGATGCCCGACAGGACATTGGGGGCGTCGCCATGGGCGCCTGAGCGAAACTCGCTGATCACACCCAATCCGTTCTCATCGGCGATGAAGGCCAAACCGCCATTATCGCCAATATCCAGGATCGCCGTATCGCCATCATCGCCATCGAAACCGACACGCGCATCGCTGCCATCCACCAAGATGCGGCTGCCATCGTTAACTTCGAATTCGGCGCCGCCCGTGGCCAAGATGGCCTGGCCGCCTGTGACATGCAGATCGATCTGGCCCGTTACATCGCCGGTATTGGCAAAGCGCCCGCTGTTCACATCGATGTCGAATGTGTCGGTATCACTGAAACCATCTATCCAGAATTGGCCGACGCGGTCGATATCGACCTCCCCGCCATTGGCGCCGAGATCGATGTCGCCGGTCACATCAAGGCGGCCGCTATTGACCGACAGGCGCCCGCCCGATCCGAAATCCAGATCATCGACCTGTGTTGTGCCGCCAAAATTCACCCAATTTCCCGCCAGATCGACAGAGTCGCCGTCAATCGTGCCTGGGAGATCTTCGGTGTCCCAGTTCAGCCGGTTGTCCCAACGGATCCCATCCCCCAGATCGTTGGGGACAAAGCGCAATGTCGCTGCTTCGGTCCGCACGTCTTCGGCGATGCCAAACCCGTTTTGGAAATAGGCGATGATGTCATCGGCGGTCAGTGGATTATCTGGGTCGACATCCCCCTGGGCGCGCAGAAATTGTGCCAAATCGTCGATCGTGGCGGTGGGTTTCCCCAACAATTCTGCCGCAAACCGCTGCAGCGTGGTCTGATCGAGGGTTTCGGTATCAAGCCCTGCGATGTTGCGATTGGGGGAGTCGAAGTTATTGGCCGAAGGATTGTCGTTTGAAGCGACCCAATTGTAGACGATCGTATCGTCGTAATCGGTCCGGCTGGTAACTCGAAGCGCACCGCCAGGGCTGAGCTTGCTGGCCTGTTCCTCGGGATTGTCCGGATCGGCGAGATGGGCGACGATGTTGTCATGCAGGATCGAGTCCCAGCCATAGGCGTCAACGCCACGGGTCAGTGTACCGATGCTGCCGCTCTCGCCGACGGTTTTTGAGCCGCCAGAGGTGATTAGGTTATCGGTGAAGAGCGTGAAATGGCCATTTTGTTGTTCATCATTGGCTTTGTGCGCCCCCAAGAAATTTACCGCGGCGTTGTTGTCGGCGAAGACATTGTCTTCGATGAACCCGCCGGGACGCACCTGAGCGCCAAAGGAAGACCCGCGCATGATGATGTTGTCGCGCACCGTGATATCGGTCACGGTGTGTTGAATATATACGTTGTGGCTGAACACATTGGGCGTCATGCCAGAATCGGCGCTGCCATCGGGATCATACCCTTCGGTCCAGCCATTGTGGTCGTAGAAATTGCCCTCCAGCAGGAGGTGGTCGACATTGTGGAAATAAGAGCCTTGTTTCGGTTCGGTTTCCCATTGCGACGCGCCGCGCGGCGGGGCGTCGAAGGCGATGTCATAAATTGAGGAATCGCGGACTGTAAGCCCATCCACATTCTGAAAGCTGACGCTGTCTTCGGTTGAGACAAGCCCATCGAAGATAATGTTTGATCCGCCAAGGCCACCTGCACCGTTGCCCAGTTCCAGATCACGGACCACGACGTTTTTGCTG
>NZ_JBBIFW010000009.1:0-93774 GCF_037544085.1 Gymnodinialimonas mytili | reverse complement strand
TCTGCAGCCCGGCGACAATCCGGGTCCCGCAGGCGAGATATACCTGTCCTGGCGCCGCGCGGTCGAACGCCCGGTCTCCGTCCAGGCCCTGCACCGGGCGCTGCCGCAGATCGACGCGGATGCAAGCGCTGCGTGACCGCCATCGATCCCTTGGTTCTTTTGTGTGGAGTTCGACGGAAAGCATCAGGTTGATCTGGAGTCAGACCTTGTATCTGTTGCCTGGGATATATGCCTTTTGCTTATGCCTGAGGCGTGCAGCGCCGAACTGGTCCTGCGCGACGGTGGTCATATCGGTTCCAAAGCGTGGCATGTGGCAAACAGGCTTTTCTCAGCCTTTTACCGCGCCATCGCTGAGACCGGAGACCAGGTAGCGTTGCGCGATGAGAAAAACGACTGTGATCGGCAGGCCCGAAAGGATGGCAGCGGCGGCGAAGTCCCCCCACAGGTATCGGAATTCATTGAGGTATAGACGGCTACCAACGGCGAGTGTCATCTGGTCCTCGGAGCGGATCAGGACGGAGGCAATGGGGTAGTCGTTGATGAAGCTGATGAAGGCCAGGACGAAGACTACTGACATGATCGGGACGGCCAAGGGCAGAAATATGAAGCGGAACGTTTGCCACGGCGTTGCGCCGTCGATGGCTGCGGCTTTGTCCAAAGCGGTATCGACGCTGTCGAAATAGCCCTTGATCGTCCAGATATGGAGCGTCACGCCGGCCATGTAGATCAGGATCAGCGCCAGATGGCTGTCGAGGCCCAAGGATGGAGAGACCTCGCCCAACGTGTCGAAAATCGCGTAGATCGCAACCAGCGCGAGCGTGGTCGGGAACATCTGGATCAGGAACAGACCATCCAGCATCGCGCCCTTGCCACGAATGCGTATCCGACTGAAAGCATAAGCAGAAATCGTCGCAACCGCCAAGACACCCGTGCTTGCAATCAACCCGATCTTGATCGAATTCCACATCCAGCGCAGCACCGGGTAGGGCGGTTCGATCACCGTGCCATCGGTGCGGGTATAGTCGAACCCGAAGGCCAGAACCCAATGTTCCAACGTCGGATTTTCGGGGATGATGTTGCCGACAGCGAAGTTGCCTTCGCGGAAGGAAATCGACAAGACCACGACAAACGGGAACAGGATCAGACACAGAAAGATCAGCAGGAACCCGTGGGCGAGGACCTTTTTGATCAGCAGGTCGCGAGGGCGTTCAACAATCATTTCGCACCCCCGACCCGGGCAAAAATGGCCATAATGAACCTGTAGTGAATCCGTAATTTTTCCGTAACTACACGCATCATCATGATCAGGCCCTCCCGGATCGCTTTTCGGCCGCCCGGCGCATGGCGACAAAATTGGCGTAGGAAATCACCGCGACGACGAGGAAGATCAGCAGCGTGATCGCGCCCGCCAGGCCGAATTGCTGCCCGGCATTGTCGAAGGCCAGACGGTAGGTGAAGGAGGCCAGGATATCGGTCTCACCCGCCGGAATGACGGTGCCGGGAATATCGGGCAGGCCACGGGTCAACAGGAAGATCAGAACGAGGTTGTTGAAGTTGAACGCGAAGCTCGCGATCAGCAGCGGCAGGAAGGGCGGGATGATCTGCGGCAGGGTGATCGTGAAGAACACGCGGACGGAGGAGGCGCCTTCAAGCGCTGCGGCTTTCTTGTGATCTTCCGGCACGCTTTGCAGGAAGCCCATCGCCAGCAGCATCATGTAGGGATAGCCGAGCCAAGTGTTCACGATCAGCACCATGGTGCGGGCCAGATTGCCGTCGGTGAACCAATTTGGACGAATGCCAAAGATGGCCTCTAGGATCAAATTGATCTCGCCGAAATTCTGATTGAAGAGGCCCCGGAAGACGAGGATCGAGATGAACGCCGGGACGGCATAGGGTAGGATCAGCAGGATCCGGTAGACCGCTTTGAACCGCAGATGTGGCCATTGCAGGATCACGGCCAGTGTCAGACCCACCGCGAAGGTCAGCACGACCGACGCGAAGGCGAAAACGAAGGTCCAGATGAAGATTCTGACCATCGGGCCGCGGATGCCTTCGGACTGGAAGATCCGCTCAAAATTGCCCCAGCCGATGGGCACGCGCCAGCCGGGCGGCACGCGGTCCCCGGCCTCGTCCACGAAGAAGCCCGTGGAATGATCGGCTGTCAGCACGGCGCCGTCGAACCGGGTCAACTCGTCAGGGCCGGTGCGGGTGAAGTCGGGTGTGACGGTCGCGAAGGTGCGCAGGCCCGCATTGCGCCGCTCGGTTCCGTCCGCGAGTGAGAGTGCGACCGCCCCCAACCCGTCACGCAGGGCCAGCGCATCGCGACGCGAGAGGGGCTCGCCGACTGGCGTCCCTGGCCCCGCCGGTACGCTTTCTGCGGTGCCGTCGAGCCGGGTCAGCGCGCTTAGGATCCCGCTTTCAGGCAGATGGATCCGATAAAATCCCGGCCCGCGCTCGGGGTCATCGACGGGATAGATCGCAAACGGCTCTTCGGTTGCTGGGTCCACGGAGCCGCGAGAGGTCAGGACCTCAACCGCGCGCTCATAGGTGAGTAGGTTGAAGCTGCTGTAATTCGTGAAGCCGATATAGATCGTATAGATCACCGGGAAGGCGATGAAGATCAGCACCGCCGCGATGCCCGGAAAGATGAACCGCGCGCCGTAGAAGCGACTGGCCCCGAAGATAACCGCGAAGCCCGTGGCCAGCGCCAGGATGATGGCCCCGAAGAGCGGTTGCGCGATCTGGTAGAGATAGAAGGCCACGGCGCACAGGACGGCGAAGACCACCGCCACCAACAGGATGCGCGGCAGGCTTGAGGCCTCGGGGGCTGGTGTGTCGGTGAGATTGGTCACGGGCGGTTTGGGGCAGCGCGGGGCCGCCCCGGTCCGTCTTATTCGCCGAGAATACGCGCGGCGGCGTCGTTCAGGGCCTCGGCGGGTGCGGAGGTGCCGGAGGTGATATTGGTCAGCGCAGGCGCCATCGCGGCCCAGAAGGCACCCATTTCGGGGTTGGACGGCATCGGCACGCCATCGGCGGCAACGGCCAGCATGCCGGAGACCAGTGGATCGCCCTGCGCCTCGGCGGCGGAAATATCGGCCAGCGCGCCAAGGGCCCCGTTGGCGTTCCAGGTTGCCAGGCCTTCATCGGTCAGCAGGTAGTTCTCGATCAGTTCCACGGCGAGATCGGCATTGGGCGTAGCCGCGTTCACGCCAAGGGTCTGCACGCCCAGGAAGGGTGGCGCGGTGTTTCCGTCGACGGTTGGGATCGGGGCCACGGCAACGTTGATGCCGGCATCGGCATAGCCGCCCCAGCTCCACGGTCCATTCAACACCATGGCGACGTCACCGGCGGCCATGGCGCTGTCCATCACGCCGTAATCGACGCCTTCGGGCATGATGTCGTTCTCGAACAAAGCGGCGAGGGTTTCGGCCCCGGCAATCGCGCCGTCGGTGTTCACGCCGGTGGTGGTGCCATCATAGCTTCCATCGACCCGCTGAAAGGCGTAGCCGCCGCCCGCCATCAGCATGGGCATGGTGAAGTAGGTATTGTTGTAATCCCAAAGAATATTCGCCTCGCCGGACGCGATGATATCCTCGAACGAGGCCGGGGGCGTGTCGATCATATCGGCATTGTAGACCAGGGTCACGGCCTCAACCGAGACGGGATAGCCCCAGGTGTTGCCGTCGAATTGCACCGCCTCCATCGCGGAGGGTAGGACGCCCTCGATCCAGGCGGCGGCGGGAGAGACGGGCTGGATCAGGCCGCCGTTCGCCCATTCGCCGAAGCGATCATGGGCCCACATGACGATATCGGGGCCATCGCCGGTGGCGGCGGCTTGCTGATAGTTTTGCGGCAGGTCGGGATCGACGACTTCGACGATCACCGCGATGCCGAGGTCTTCAGTGAAGGCGGCGGTGGCGGCGAGCAGTTGATCGCGGTCGCGGTTGTTGCCGGTCCAGATCGTCAGGCTGTCCTCTTCGAAAGCGGCGGCGGGGATGGCGGTGGTCAGCACCAGGGCTGTGGCGGTGAGAGTTGTTGGTGTTCTCATGGTCTCTCCTCCCAGAGATTGGTGTCAGGCCGATAGGGACAGCGCCCCGTCATGGCTGAGATAAGCGAACCCGTTGCCGGGCAGCGTGAGGGTCTGATCCTGAAGGGTCGCGTGGCGCGGGCCGGTCAGGTTGGCCGCCTCTGACAGGGTCATGGTCAGCGGCTCGGTCGACAAGTTGAACGCGCAGGTCAGGGTCTGGTCGGCGGCCTCGCGCCGGAACGCGAGCAGGGGCTCGGGCGCGGTCAGGAAGGATGTGCGGCCCGATTGCAAAGCCGGGTTGGTTTTGCGGAACGCAATGGCGGTGCGGTAGAAATGCAGGATGCTGTCATTCGCAGTGTCTTGCAGATCGACGGCACGCGCGGCTTGGGGCGCTTTCACGGGCAGCCATGGCTTGACGGTGGAAAAGCCCGCATGGGGCGCCTCAGCCTCCCACACCATGGGGGTCCGGCATCCGTCACGCCCCTTGATCCCGGGCCAGAAGCGGAGCGCGGGCGGGTCGGTGAGTTCTTCATATGCTAGTTCGGTCTCGGTCTGGCCAAGCTCTTCGCCCTGATAGATGCCGATGGCGCCCTCGAATGACATCAGCATCGCGCAGGCCAGCCGCGCCATGTCGCCCTGAGTTGTGGCGTGATCCGACCAGCGGCTGATATGGCGTTTGACATCGTGGTTGGAGAAGGACCATTTTGGATGCCCCTCTGCCGCGCCCTGCTGGAACCCTTCGATACAGCTGCGGAAATGATCGGCGCTGAACTCGGGGCTGAGCATGGCGAAGCTGTAGGCCATGTGCAGACGGTCGTGGCCTTGGGTGTATTCGCCCATGATGCGGATCGACCGCGCGCCCATCTCACCCACTTCACCGACCATCATGATGTCGGCATATTCATCGGTCAGCGCCCGCAGCCGTTCCAGGAAATCCAGGTTTTCGGGACGGTTCTTATTATAGATGTTGTCCTGCATCCCGTAGAGGTCGGTGGCCATGACCTGAGGCGCCACCTGCGCGGGCGGGTTGGAGCGGAGCTGTTGGTCGTGGACGTAGTAGTTCACCGTATCGAGGCGGAACCCGTCCAACCCGCGATCCATCCAGAAACGACAAGTGTCGAGGATCGCGTCCTGCACATCGCGATTGTGGAAGTTCAGATCAGGTTGCGCGGCCAGGAAATTGTGCAGGTAATACTGCCCGCGACCGGGGTCGAATTCCCAGGCCGGACCGCCGAAATGGCTGTGCCAATTCGTGGGCGGGCTGCCATCGGGCAGGGGATCGGCCCAGACATACCAATCGGCCTTCGGGTTATCGCGGCTAGTGCGGCTTTCGTGGAACCATTCATGGCGATCCGACGTATGTGACAGCACCTGATCGGTAATGACCTTCAGGCCCAGATCATGCGCGGCCGCAATCAGTGCATCGAAATCGGCCAGCGTGCCGAACAAAGGATCGACGTCGCAATAATCCGCCACGTCGTAACCCATATCTTTCTGGGGAGAGGTGAAAACCGGGCTGAGCCAGATGCAATCCACGCCGAGCGAGGCGATATGCGGCAGCCGCCGCGTTATGCCCTGCAAGTCCCCCACGCCATCGGCGTTGTCGTCCTGAAACGACCTTGGATAGACCTGATAGATCACGGCATTGCGCCACCAGTCGGACATGAAGAATTCCCTTCGATTCGGTGCAACGATAACAGGCCCCATATAATTCTTCAAAACGTTTTAGATTTGCAAAATAACAAGAAATCTGAAAATATGACGGCTATAGCGCGATAAACATGAAAACGATTTGGAAACTTGGCATTGGCAACGCTCAAAGAAATTGGGGAAGAGCTTGGACTGTCGGCCGCGACGGTGAGCCGTGCGCTGAACGGCTTCCCGGAAGTGAGCGAAGCGACACGCAAGAAGGTGCGTGAGGTGGCCGATAAGTTGGGCTATCGTCCCAATCGCGTGGCGCAGCGCCTGGTCACGGGGCGGTCCGGGATGGTTGGCATGATCGTGAAAATCAAGCCGGACATGAGCGCGGATCAGACCTTCTTCGAAATGCTCACCGGGCTGACCGCGGCGCTGGCCGCGCGCGATACCGACTTGGTGCTGGCCGTCGATCAAGATGGGGATCCGGTCACGCCTTATAAAAGGCTGCTGGAACGCGACATGCTCGACGGGTTCATTCTGAACGCCCCGGTGCGCAACGACCCGCGCGTGGCTTTCCTGGCAGAGCGTGGCATTCCCTTCGTGTTGCACGGGCAGGACCGGGCCGATCCCGACTATCCCACCTTTGGGATCGATAATCATGCGGTCTCTGCCGATGCGGTGAAGATGCTGGCGCAGCTTGGCCACCGCCGGATCGCGTTGATCAACGGAGAGCTCAAGGGCGCCTATGCCAGCGATCGGTTGGATGGCTTCAGGGCCGCGATGGCGGAGCACGGATTGGCCGCGGATCTGATCCGCAACGATGCAAGCTTTGAAAGCCACGGCTATACCCATGCGCTTGATCTTCTGGCCGGGCCGACGCCGCCCACGGGATTTGTGTGCGCCTCGACCCTAATCGCGTCTGGTGCCATGCGGGCCGTGCGCGACCGGGGGCTTTCGGTGCCCGGCGATGTGTCGATCATTGCCCATGACGACGCGCTGCCTTTGACACGCGCGATCAATTTCGAGCCGGCCTTGACGGTGACCCGCGCCCCTTTGCGAGAGGCGTGTGACCCGCTTGCCAATATGCTGATCGACCACCTGAACGGGGTCCCTGCCAAAGACCTTCAGGTATGTCTGAAGGCCGAGCTTATCATCCGGGGGTCAAGTGGCCCCGCCCCGCAACCAGAGAGATCCGATGGCCGTTGAGCACGCAGAAAACCTGACCTTATCCGCGCAGAGCCTCAAGAAATCCTACGGGGCGGTTGACGTTCTGCACGATATCAATGTCGATATGGCAGAGGGTGAATTCCTGGTGCTGGTGGGCCCGTCGGGCTGCGGCAAGTCCACCTTGCTGAACTGCATTGCGGGCCTGGAAGAGATCACAGGCGGCACGTTGCGCATCGCCGGGATCGACGTCACCCAGGCTCCGCCCCGGGATCGCGACATCGCCATGGTGTTCCAATCCTATGCGCTCTACCCGACCATGAGCGTGGGCGAGAATATCGGCTTTGGCATGAAAATCCGTAAGGTCCCCAAGCCGGATATGGAGGCCAAGATCCGGTCGGTCGCCGAATTGCTACAAATCGATCATCTGCTGGATCGCAAGCCGAGCCAATTGTCCGGCGGCCAGCGTCAGCGCGTGGCGATGGGACGGGCGTTGGTGCGCGATCCGAAACTGTTCCTGTTCGATGAACCGCTGAGCAATCTGGACGCCAAGCTGCGTGTCGAGATGCGTGCCGAGATCAAGCGGCTGCATATGCGCACCGGTGCCAGCATCGTCTATGTCACCCACGATCAGGTCGAGGCGATGACCCTGGCCAGCCGTATTGTCGTGCTGAAAGACGGCCACATTCAACAGATCGGGACGCCTGGCGAGATTTACGACACGCCCGCCAACACCTTTGTCGCTGATTTCATGGGCTCCCCACCGATGAACCTGGTCCCGGCCCTTTTCGAGGGGGGCCATGTGAAGGTGGGTGACAGCCGTATCACAACCGCGCACAGCCACCTGCCCCGGAATGTCTATCTTGGTGTGCGCCCAGAGCATTTTCACGCCGCACCGGAAGGCGCGCATGTGGAGGCCGTTCCGGATCTGATGGAGGATACAGGCTCTGACACCTACCTGACGTTCACTTGGGGCGGCACGGATGTTCTGGCGCGTATGCCTGGGCGCTTTGTCCCAACCGAACGCGTGATCCCCTTATCCTTCGACCCAGCCCGCGCGTCGATCTTTGATAGGCAAAGTGGACAGCGCATAACGACAGGGCTCTAACGCGTCCGGTGTCGAGGCCCGCGTGTCGCGCGGGCTCTGTTGCATCAGGACGTTTGAACGGGAGAGTGTCGGGCTAGGGATGTAGGAGGTCTCCATGGCGAGGCGCGATCCGTTCAAGCAGCATTGATGTCCCAGGGAGGGACTGTTGCATTAATAGGCTCCGCGGATCAATCTCGGCGCTTTGAGGTCGCGGATGCTACGTAGATCGCCGTTCAAACATCACCGTTTCCCGCGTGACGTCATCCTTTGCGCGGTGCGTTGGTACCTGCGCTATCCGCTGTCTTACCAGGATGTTGTGGATCTCTTGGCCGAGCGCGGCATCATTGTTGATCGCTCAACTGTGTATCGCTGGGTTCAGAAATTCGGCCCTGAGCTGACCAAGCGAACCGAGAAACACTTGCAAAGGGCGAGTGTCGATTGGCACGTGGATGAAACCTATATCCGTGCCGGTGGAAGATGGCGATATCTATGGCGAGCCATAGATGCTAACGGGCAGATGGTGGATTTCCGGCTGACGGCACGGCGCGATGCAAAGGCCGCCAAAGCCTTTCTCAACAAGGCGATTGAGCGTGTGCGCCTGCATCGGCCGGTCACGATCTGTACGGACAAGAGCCATGCCTACCGGCGTGTCATCCGCGAGATCAATCATCGATACGACCCGCACTTCGACAGCATTCGGCATATCGACCGGAAGTGGCGGAATAACCTAGTCGAAAGCGACCACGCCGCTATGAAACGGTTGTTCGGGTACAGGCAGAGCTTTCGATCCTTGAGAACCGCAAAGGCAACCCTGAGCGGCATCGAAACAATCCGGACCATCAAACGCGGTCACATCCATCACAAACCACCAGGCGTCAGAGGTGAGATCGAATTCATCAGCGGCCTGTTCGCCGCCGCGATATAATCAATCGGCAACTCATACGTACGCTAGCCCTCAGCGGATTAACGCAACAGTCCCTTCTGTTGCGATCAAAGTTTTGCCAAATTGCTATGCTACTGATCCAACGCAAGTGCCGAAAGTAAAGCGTTGAGGCTCGCGACGTGCCACAGAACCCTTGGAATGGCTCCGGTACACCGAGCCGACGCCCTTTGCGCAGGCCAACTCGGGGCGAGGGTCGCGCTCCACATGATACAAACCGGACGCTCATTATCGTTTTTGGATGGCTGTTTGGGATTCCGATTGCGATCAGCGCGATCTACATAGCTTTTCCTGACCTACGCATCCTCTTTTACCTCTCACTGATTGGTGCTCCGCTTGCGATACTCCTCGACATTATCTTTTCCGCCGCCCCATATCTGATCGTTATCTGGGGTGCTGCATATCTTTTGAATGCTTTTTTGCCTCGCCTACCCGGCGCTATCGCCATCCTATCGCCGCTGCTCGTTGTGTGTGGGTGGCTCTATTTTCACGCCAATGCCCTTAATGCGGAACGTCGGGCCATGGCAGATGAAGCTTTTGCGCTAGGGGAGAGTGCATCGACCGACAGGGTCGATATCAGCCGCCTGGCCTTAACGGCATCGCGGACGGACTGCGATCTGATGTGCCAAAAGTTGCTTGTTTCTGAGACCGTGGATCAGGTCCTTCTTTTTGCTAGTCCGCCTGAAGACCTCTCGCCCGAGCATCTTGCGACAACGCCTGTTGTGGTCTGGCGGCTCGGAGAGCGAACAAACTGTCCAACACCGCGCCTGTCACGTTCAATTACCTCCAGGATGACGGAGGACGATCAGGATTTCGCTGTCTACGTGCAAACGCTTGCGTTGAGCGGGCGCTGCATATTCGAAGAGCCCGGAACCCTGGACGCCGCTACAGCAATCCTTCACCGCATCACCGTGACAGACGATACCTTTCACGGCCGAGCGGTTCGCGTCTATTCGGTGAATGCAGGTGCGTTGGAACTGGCACATGCCAGTGGCGGCGGCACACTGTTAGAGGTGCCTTACCCCCCTTTTCGGATCCGAGTGCCGGTCGGTATGTTCGAGCGCGTTGAGCGTGCTTATATGACCCGCCGAGTGCCTTATGGCGCCAACCTGGAGGCGCTATCGGATGAAACCATCCTCGGAGTGATCGCGGGGGTCGACAGCCAGACAATGGAATTTGTTTATAGCGATGGGCAGGGGTTTTCCCGGCATTCAGCGCTTTTGAACGCCGTACATTTGGCCGATGATCCTAACAACACCGCGCTCCAGCAGGCACTCATCGACTATGCGTCAGCCTTTTCAGATGAGGTGGACGGTCAGGTGTACGGAGATCTGGAACTCGTCTTGGCCGTTCTGAGAAATCCGGGTTCCCCGGTGCCGCCAAATCTTTCCCAAGTTATCCCGCCGTCCGAAATCCTCCCCGAGGGCATTTTGAACGACATCGCCGAGGCCGCCTGGGTTCGGATCGAGGCTGCGCGCGACAATGAAATCGGGGCTTTGGGTGTGTTCAGGGCACTGCCCGATCCAATCATCGCCTCTTAGCGCGATACCCTGTTCGATTTTGCCGCGAGGCCAATAGAGCAACAATCGAGTGTCCGTGTGCTCACCACGCTTCTGATGTTCGGGGAAGAGGGCACATTGTCCTTCGCCAATCTGCTGCACCGGATCGCGGCAGAAGAAGATCGCGTGATCGCCAACACGATCTACGGGACAGTCTTTGGTACGTTATGTGACCGAACGGACCTCCTACAATTGACGGCTCTACCCGAGACCATTGTCAGCAGTATCCAAAACGGCCAACTCGATAACTACGAATGGGCACACAACCGCGACGTGATTGGTGTACTTGCTGCGCTCAACGTGGAACCGGCGATGATTTTCGAACTGGGAAACACCCATAGTGCGCATTACCGAGAAGACCGAACACGACGCGCGTTGGACTACGTCACCAGATTTCAATACTGCTCTGAACGCGAGGAGTGAATTTCATAAGTTGCTCATGCGGGGCATTTTAGCTTTGCGGCTATAAATATTCATGACCTATAATCCGTATTATGTTACCAGTACAAAAAGAACGGACTGAGGTGCCCAAGATAGTTTCGCTACGAATAGATACCCTTTTTAGGAGCATTCGCCGTTTGCAGCGGAGTGCATGAGCATTCGTGCGAACTGCGCACGATCTGTGGGACTTGCTCGCAACGCATCAAACCTGCCCTGCATCTCCGGAACTGCCTCGGAAACTTCTTCACACAGTGCAAGCTGAGCCATCGCACCGACATAGTTTGCTGCCGCAGATGCGAAGACCGAGTAGTTCCAGCCCGAGTCACTTTGTTCCAGATCATCTAGCAGTGATCTATAAGAAGCATGGTCTTGACCGGCGCTTGAAAAGAAGTCGTTGCGCGCTTTGACGGCACGAGCCGTAAGTTCATCATGCGCTGTCGGCGCTTCTTCGATAGCTCGCTCAGAGTATGCGTTTGAAAGCTCGAATTCTTCCACCTCAGTCAGAGCCCACGCACCATGGATGAGGTCCGACATGTCGACAAGATCAATAACCACCTCTCCTGCCTCTCGGAGCTCACTGATCAGATTTGTTCGCACTAGATTGCATCGCGATGTAACCGCGAACTGCTGAGCCGGGTCTCCAGACATTGCTGCAGCGCTCTGCTCAGTAAGACAGTCGCCATAGTCGGAGAACAGCACGTCCAATCTGAGCGCGACCGATTGCTGACGTTCACGCGGTCCTTGCACAAACACGTCCCAAGCTTGAGCCGATCCAGCTAGAACAGAAACACACAGCGCGATAGCGCTCATAATGCGAGATACGTAGTCCTTCGGCGGGGCGGCGATTTCTCTTTCGACGCTACTTTCTGTGGCTTCCGCTTCGTCATTCATAGCTTTTCTCCAATTAAAAATTCAATCAATAGAAACTAGAAATCTCCAATCGCTACCACTGGATACAGTTCAACATATTCCTGGCCCGTGCTGGACCTGGCAGATGTCCCCAAGCACTTCCGGGGAGCTGAGAGATCGAGTCTAACATGTCCCGCACTGCCTGAGCGTTTCTTAGCTCCCCAACGTCACGCATGTTGCGCACCGCGAAGCAATCAGCATTTGTTTCATTGTTTAGATGTGGTGGGAGCGCGTGATGGGCGCACTCATGGTAGAACCAGAACCTTTGAGCCAAATATGGAAACTGATTGAGAACGTTAGGATTGACTACAATTAATGGGCGCCCGAAACCGTCGCGAGATGCCAATCCAACGTTCGGCAGGTTATAATCCTGGAATATTGGGACTGGCTCTCCGAAATAAGAGACACACTGACCAATTGCCTGTGCTGGAGACGAATTAAAGAGAAAAAGTACGGTGGCTACGCTCACGGCCATCCAATCTGAAAAATTCATGATTACTCCTCAAAATATGGTTTGCGATCAATTTAGGTCGATAGGGTAGCTTTCTCGGTGAGGCATGAAACCATGTGGGTACAGCGACTCGCACAGCTTTAGGCTACCACATCACCCACATTTTTAGTGGATTCTGTTGGGCGCACACGGTGCACAACAGATTAATCGCTTAACTGTTACAAAGCCTTGGTGAAAAACTCCTGAGGCTCTGAAGCCCTGTCGCACTAAAATTCATAGCCGCGCTTTGCCTTCTGCATCTGCAGCTTGTACCTGGCGTCCTTCGCCTCGATCTCAGTGCTGAACCAATCCGTTCGCAGGGTGCCAGATCGCCCGATCCGTCCCCATTCGCGTACAAGACCCCATTCTCTGAAGAGGCCACGCCCAATCTCCATCCGATAGAAGCGGTTCACGTTGTCTTCGGGCTCTACCCCGGTAAGATGCATCCGGCTTACCCCCACATCCTGGACGCAATGTCCTGCTCTTCCTTGCCGACCGCATCGGCGTAGATCGTCGTTGTGCTGAGCTGAGCATGCCCAAGCCATTTCTGAAGCATGTGCAACGGAATGCCCTTCACAACGGCATTTATACCGTAGCCATGACGCAGACCTTTCACGGTGCGCTGCGGTGCATCGGGGATGCCCGCCTCGATCATGACCCCTTTCACGATCCGCCAGACATGCACGCGGGTGATAGGCCAGATCGGCTCCCCTGCCCGTTTGGGTGACTTCTGGGCCTCACGGATGCCGTGGGCAGTGTTGAGCGTATCCAGGCAGTCTGGGGGCACAGGGACTGTCCTGAAGACGACCTTCGCCTCCCCTGCCCTATCCTTTCGTTTCTTCAGCGACCGGATGGCCAGTGTCCCACCGGACAGTTCAACCCGCGCCGGTGTGATCTCAATCAACTCAGACGGACGGCATCCGGTGAAGTGCAGAATCTCGCAGATCGTGCGGTCGCGTGCAGGCCTCTGACGCGCCGCAGCCAGGAATGCCTCACGCTAGTCTGCATTCAGATAGAGGCGGTTTCCCTGATTGTCATAGAGGCGCATTTCACTCATATGCAACACTATACATGAAGAGTGTTACATTGTGAATTCTGTGGCGCTGTATCATCCCCAGGAAAAGCAGGCGGTTTGGTCAGCCCCTGCCCTTCAGTTCTGCTCCCTACGTAACACTATCATCCATAGCGTTAAATTTATGGTTGATGAATCTACGTCGAACCCTGATCGTCCTCCGGATGAGCTTCCGTGTCTTCGTATTTGGTTGGAAGCGTCGGCTCAATCTGTTGCGAGTGATGTTTGATCAGCTCTGCCCATTTCTCGCGGCTTAAATTGTAGTTCGTATCATCTATGATCACGGAAGTAGAAGTATCCAGTACACCTTTAATCTCGCGGATAAGCATTGTGGTTCGTTCTACGTCTCTGAGGTCAATGCCGACGACTTTGCATCTGACATCGACTGATCCAAACACCGTATAAACGAGTATCACATTGGGAATAGCGTTCAGTTTCTTCCGGACCTCGGCCTCGTCTTGGATATTGGTTGACTCTTCGGCTGATTTTGAAAGCGTAATATCGATAAAGGCCTGGGCCTTGAAACCTATCTCCATAAAGTTTGGGTAACGATCTCTGAGCAAGCCTGCAGACATGAACACATTGAAGCGCTTATTGGCTTCCTTCAAACCGTGCTCGCGTGGTTGATCATCTGTATGGCTGTGATCAGACCGATTTCGGTTTGGATACTGGATCATGTCGGCGAGCAAAATGGCCCCGCTCGACTTAGTTTTTTCGTTCATCTTCAATCATCCAACAAGAAAGCCCCGCCTTAATGGCGGGGTTTTTAGTTTAAAAATGAAAAAACTAATGTCAACTTGCCGCAGCCAACGAGGCCATAGCATCCTTCTTGCGTTGCTTTAAGCTATCGAGCGACCTGATTGCATCTGGTGCAACATATGCCTCGTACAGTTCGTGAAGAGTCTCTACTCGGTCGTCATGATGTTCGATACGCACCTGCGCCCCCTCGAGTTGAGCTCGCATCAGCTTTTCGAAAATCTTAAGGGTTTCCCTGATCGCTTCCGCGTCTGTGGATAGGTCAGCACCCTTCTTTATGAACTCAAGGCGCTGAAGCGCGGCGGGCGTGAGGACGATGTTTTTGCGCGTTCCTGAATCTTTAGCCATTGCTGTCGGTCCCATAGTGATAAAGCCGCTTACGCAGCAGGTGTGTTTGCAACGTGCCGTGTTTGCGCCGTTTGCGTGTCGAACACAAGGAAAACCTTCGCGGACCTGCGCCAGAGTTTCCGAAGAACTAACAAGAGCCAGAGCCTGTTCTCGCATGGCAAGCGCCTAAGCCATCCAGATCTTGGCCCGTCAGAGCGATATGCGCATAACACGTGCTTTGCATGTGTTGAACTTACGTATTTTGAGGATATTATTGTGCGCATGAAGAGCACTCATGATGAGTCTCACAGACAACGGATAGGGCTGAAAGATGTTCAACAAATGCCGTTCACCGCCGAAAAACGGCAAAAGCTTCGAGAAGTATGGCTGTGGCTCCTAAAGCTAGCCACAGCCGTAGCTCAACTGCTAAAGGAGCTTTTTGATGCCGTTTAAATGAGGCCTCCTCATACTGAGGGGGCCTTTTCTTTTGGCGAGGCACAATTGAGCCACCGGAACTATGAGAGGTTTACGTCTTAAGGTCTAGGTAACACTATTATCAATAGTGTTACGTGGTGTACTAAACCCCTGGAGTTGCATCGCTAGAATTACTGAAGAAACATGGCATTGCCAGACAAAGGAGGCATGAAGTGGCAAGAGTATCGACTCTGTTGGGCTTGGCGATCTTGGTTCTTTCAACCAATGTAGTCTTTTCGCAGCACTTTACCGAGCCAGCAGATGTGCGTTTGCCGGAAAACTATCCATTCGATAGGTCCGTCATCGAACGGATTTTCCTAGTCGAAGGAGCTAGTTTTCCCAACCAGTCGGCAATGGATCAAGCAAGGACCATTGTCTACGCAGCGAGCTGTCGGCGCGGATTTGACATGCTTATGGTTGTACAAGAAGAGCGCGTGGAGGTTTTGACGGAGATACTCGAAATCCTGCGGCGCCAAAGGCGTGAAAACACCGACGAATACGCAACTGCCCTGCGCGATCTTCAAGATACTGAGAGCCGGGTTGAAGGGATACAAGAAGCGGAACGAGTTTGGGCACGACTAATCCGGCTGTCGTCTGGTCATTTGCAACTTGAATATAGTGATATTCTAAACGAAGTGGCTGCCGGACGTATAAACAACGGCGTACAGCAGCAATGGCTTGCCCAATTTCCCACTTCCCAAAGATGTACACCTGCGCAAGGCCTTGAAAGCGCGAACACATATACCGAGGAGAGCCTCAGAAGGAACTTTATAGTAGTTCGCTATGGTAGTGACGTTTCTGAACTAATCGGCTGGTCCGATTGGCTCGAAGCTGATCTTCAATGGCTTCGACAAAGAGGAGTTCAGGTCGAAGCTGAGAGTGGTTTAGATAACCCTGAGTGTGTCGCAGTGATACTAAACGGAGTAGAGCGTTACCGATATTCTGCACTGGCGGTCGATCAAAATTCGGCAGTAGCGCTTTCTGCCATGAGATTGGCTGAAGGATTGGACGTACCCAGTCGGCGCGGTGCGAGCGATTGCTGAGGCTTGGGTAACATTATTGTTATAGTGTTACGCGATTTGTCATGGGCCGCTCTATGGAATGTCGAGAAATCTGATTGTGCCTTCGGCATGCGCTTTGCGCATCCGTTCTCCGAGCCGGGCATAGTATTCATCCGTCATTGCGCGGCGGTTTCGTCTCGTCCGTGCTTCATCGATGAAGCTGGCAAAATGCTCATAGGTGGAGCCATAGTCGCGGGCTAGCTCATCAACAGCTTCCCGCCCCGATTGAGGGTTGTCCTGATAGAGTGTCCAGGCGGCCAGCTTCAGATTTGTCATAAGCCAGTCTTGCCAGATGGGGTCCATCGCAGCCATGATCCGCTCGCAATGTTCTTGGCTTTCGAAAGCGGCCATATAGCCCCTTTACATGTCCCATATCCCGACTTTGATGTTTTGCTCGCCCGCCGCTCGAATGAGCGCGTCTCGCCAATCAGGCATTGGATCACCGCCCAATAACCGTTCATCGTGGGGAAGTGACATCTCAACCAGGGCAACGCCGTTCGCGTGACCCCGAAAACTCGTTACAAGATTCATAATAAAAACAAACTATTATACCGCGTCCGTTCTTCAGCGGTCAAATCGCATGACGTGGTTTGTTTGGTGTCTGCCCCTATCCCGCGCTATACATGGGTTAGAGAGGTTATTTGATGGCGCGACCAGACGAACAGCAGCAAGGCGGTGATCGCGATCGGGAAAGCCTGGGCGAGTTCGTTGATCGCTTTGGCCAGCTCAAGGATCGAATGGAGAAAGAGGTGCATCCCGAGCTTGATCGGCAGGAGATGCCGACAGCCGAGCATCCGGCCAGCATCGCCGCTCGCGAAGCAGCGGAAGCAGCAGCTCAGGAGAAACCCGAACACGAAGTGTGGCCAGGTGAAGAAGCGAAGCCTGATTTCGACCGTGCAGCGTCGAACGAGAACACCACGCAGGATCGTCAGGGCGTGAATTCCCGCCAGGTGGCGGAGGATGCCCCGGAGCACAATCTGCCGCCGCCCAAAGAAGGCGAGCAGGCGGATCGAAGCGCGCATGCACAGCGCATGGCGCAGGATGATCGACAGTCACGCAGACCGATGACGGACAAATACTATGATCGTTTGGCTGAGCGTATGCGAGAGGCGCAAGCGGATCGCGAAGCCAGTGGCCAGGATCAGCGACGAGACCAAGGACGAGACTTTGAGCACTCGCGCTAATAAAGCTGCGAGTAGATTTCCATGATCCGAATTTTGTAGATCGCGACGAGCACAATGGCTCCCACAACAGCAGCCGGGACGATGTACGGGCGTTCCCTAAGCCACAAATGCGCAGCATCAATACCCGATCTCGATAGTTCGTCTATAGAGTCGTGAAAACCATGACGACCGCGTTTTGCCTGCTCAAAAACAACGTTGTGCATCACAAAGAGACCGATTAGACCGATCACTGCTGTTATTACCGATGACCAAAATAAGAGTCCTACAATCCCACCTGGATGTGAGTAGCTGTACCCAGTTCTGACAGTGCAGCGATAAGTTTCCCGCCCAAGAAAATGCTCTTCCAAAATGCGTGGTTCATCTATGCAGCGCGAGTTATTGGAAGGATTCCAGCTTGTGAATTGACGAGACGCGTGCTCCGCAGTGATGTCAAAAGCGCTCGGAATGAATAAAGCTTGAAATGAAAACGCGAAGAGCACGAGCAGTGGTAGGGCATAGATCGCTAAATTAGTTCTTCTGAAAATCTCGACATACTCAGCACGTTCAGCCAGCCGTTCCTCGGTTGCACGCCTCGCTGCTTCAGCGGCTTTTGCTGCTCTTTGCGTTCCCGCTCGTCTTGCTCGGCCTTGGCCTTGGCTGCATCGTCAGCCCGTTTCGCCTTCCAGGCCGCTTCCCAATCCGTACGATAACGAGCGTTCAGCTCCTTCACCATGCGGTCTATGTCGGCTTGAGCTGCACCGTGTTCTTCGAGATATTGAATGATCTCTGAGAAGACTTGGTGCTCGAAGTTGCGGCGCTCGAAATCACCGAGCGGCCGTTCGAGGCGCATCAGGAGAATATCGCCGTCTTCACGATAGGCTGGTGGTTCGGCAATATCGACTACCATCCCGGTTGCCGGAGCGGTCGCCGTCAGCGTCTCCTTGATCGGACTTCCCGAGCGGTCTTTCACGGTGACGGGTTCAACCTGGAACGGTGCATCGGTGTAGCGCAGATGTGCCGGACGGATCGCAGGGATTTCCGACTTTGCCCGCTCAATCTTGTCAGAATTCATCCCCCAAGATGGGCCACGCCATGCAAACAGGGCATCGCCTTCTTCGAACCATTCATCCACTGATCGTACAAGCTCGACATCGATTCTTTCGGCTACGTCCATAACGATATGTGGGAGCCGGACGGGAACGAAATGCTGGTCGGTGTATTGCCCCCCGACGAGCCTTTGCTTCGAAAACGGCAGGTAGTCATAGGCTTAGTGCGGATTGAAACAGCCTTCGAAGATGGGGTCTTGATCGTAGTAGCATTTGCGAACCAGCATTGGCTCTTCGTTGTCGATCCGAACCAAGGCAAAGCCTGGATACGCCGGATGATCGCGCTCTTTCACCTTACCTAGAAAACGACCTATCTCGGCGACCGAGATCAAAGGGCGTTTTTGGATTCTCTGACTCACTCCGCGCGTGACTGATCGGCTTAAGCTGGTGCCTTTGGCGATGGTGTCGGTTCTCTGCCGGGAACGCCCATGCGCATAGGTTTTTGAGAGCGTCGAAGACGTGCCGCTCGATGTGGAGCGGGTCTCACTGGAAGACGTGCCTTCCTGTGCAGTCTTTCCGCGTGATCCGCCGATACTATCGCTTGAGTTCCGGCTCACAGTATCGCTTTGTGAAATGCTTCCGTTCTGTCCCTTGGTATGGCTTCGGTTGGTCGAACGTCCGCGATTGCTTGAACGCCCTCGCCCTTCATTCGTGGACCGCACCCGAGGATCAAACAGCCCGTTCCGACCGACAGAGAATTGATGGTTGGAAGACGTGCCGGAGTTCTCGCCACGCGAGATGCTATCGGACAATGAACACCCCTGCGATTGTCCACGGGTTGAGCTGCGCCCCTGCCCTTCGGTGTGGTTCCAGGTGTCCGTATCTGAGATCGAGATCGACTGGCTATGTCCTGTAGTCCGAGAATCGGATGTGCTTTGTGTTCTTCCTTGGGAATGGCCTTCGGAGAAGTTCTCAGTTTCAGTTTCGCCGATAGCCTCGTTTTTCGTTTCTGAAGAGCCTTCAGTGTCGGAGACGCTTCCCGAGTGCTGATAAAGCACCACTTGGGCTTCGCCGAAGTCTTCCTGGATATATTTTTTGGTTTCGAGATCGCGGACCGCAAACCAGAGCTGAGTGCCGCAGTTGGCCGGAATCTTCGTCCAGGCTTTATCGCCGTAGTGTTTCATCAGATCGCCGATCTGAGTGATGATGACGAAGAGCTTCACCCCTGCCCCGGCAATCGACCCCATCCCATCCAGGATCATCGGCATCTTGCCCATTGATGCGAATTCATCGAGCACCATGAGCACCTGCTTCCCGGTCTCGGGAAGCCCTTGCTCTTCGCTCATGTAGTCGAGCATCAGAGTTAGAAGGGCTTTCTGCCACCGTATAGCCGGATGGCTTGGCTTGTCAGGTAAGCAGAGGAAAACACTGATCCCCTTTGGATCCTTGCGAAGATCTGTGATCGTGAAGGATCTCCCGCCGCCATCAGATCCGGCGAGTTGATCGATCATGTTCAGATCATCAATGAAGTTCGTCTCTGTCCGGGCATTTTGGATCAATGACCCCCACTGCCGCACATTCGAGCGCATGAGGTTTAGAAGCCCTCTCGCCCGCCGCGAAATCGTGCCGCGCAACGCGGTGTTGTCCACCATGTCTTCAAACGGGACTGTTGCGTTAATCCGCTGAGGGCTAGCGTACGTATGAGTTGCCGATTGATTATATCGCGGCGGCGAACAGGCCGCTGATGAATTCGATCTCACCTCTGACGCCTGGTGGTTTGTGATGGATGTGACCGCGTTTGATGGTCCGGATTGTTTCGATGCCGCTCAGGGTTGCCTTTGCGGTTCTCAAGGATCGAAAGCTCTGCCTGTACCCGAACAACCGTTTCATAGCGGCGTGGTCGCTTTCGACTAGGTTATTCCGCCACTTCCGGTCGATATGCCGAATGCTGCCGAAGTGCGGGTCGTATCGATGATTGATCTCGCGGATGACACGCCGGTAGGCATGGCTCTTGTCCGTACAGATCGTGACCGGCCGATGCAGGCGCACACGCTCAATCGCCTTGTTGAGAAAGGCTTTGGCGGCCTTTGCATCGCGCCGTGCCGTCAGCCGGAAATCCACCATCTGCCCGTTAGCATCTATGGCTCGCCATAGATATCGCCATCTTCCACCGGCACGGATATAGGTTTCATCCACGTGCCAATCGACACTCGCCCTTTTCAAGTGTTTCTCGGTTCGCTTGGTCAGCTCAGGGCCGTTCTCATTGAGGTAGACGTGAGTGTTTAACGCAATGCTGCGATTGCTCCGATGGCGGCAGCAAGCCCAAACCTTCCGAATGCTGCGCAGTGCCCGAACGGCTGCTCTGTGTGTGTCAGCCGCTTGCCATACCTGCAATCATTGCGGCGAGCGCGACAAGGTGGACAAGCATAAGCGCCTTATCATTCCATAGCGCGCCGACCGCGAACCACCCCACGACACCCACAAGAAACAGGTAGATGTTCCAGGGTGTCCAGCCAAACCCCGTCGCGGTGTACCCCATGATCTGAACGGCGGATGCGCCCCACTTGACCGCGAAGACAAGGCGTTCGCGCGGCAGTGCAACGGACAGGGTATCAGACGGCACGGGTTAACCCTCCGTCGACACGCAGGTTTTGTCCTGTCACGTAGCCACCGTCTTCCGAGGCGAGCCACGAAATGAGCGAAGACACTTCCGAAGCGGACCCATAGCGCCCCATGGGAATACGGGCTTTGCGGTCTTCGGTTTCGGGCAGGCTGTCGATGAAGCCGGGAAGGACGTTGTTCATGCGGATATTCTCTGACGCATATTTGTCGGAATAGAGCTTTGTGAATGCGGCAAGCCCAGCCCGGAAGACACCCGATGTTGGAAAAAGAGGATCGGGTTCGAATGCCGCAAAGGTTGAGATGTTGATGATTGTCCCGCCGCCCTGCGACTGCATAGTGGGTGTGACAAGCCGGGTCGGGCGGATCACGTTCATCAGGTAGACTTCCATCCCTTGATGCCAGTCGTCGTCGCTGATTTCGAGAACCGGTCCTTTTGGCCCGTGGCCAGCAGAGTTTATCAGGACATCGATACGGCCCCAACGATCCTTCGCCCCCTCGACCAAAGCACGGAGCGCGTCTCCATCAAGGTTGGAGCCCGTGACGCCGAACCCGCCCAGCTCGCCGCCAAGTGCCTCACCCTTGCCGGACGACGACAGGATACCGACCTTGAACCCATCTTCTGCCAGTTTGCGGGCTGCATCCGCACCCATGCCGCTGCCACCTGCTGTGATTAGAGTACCTTTTCTACTGTCATTTCGAGCATCCCTTCTGGTTTGAGGCTTGTATGGTGGCTTAAATTGGAAATTTCAATTGAGAATTGATGTCCAATAACAGCAGAAATATTATTGCAGAATGGCTGAACTTCCCCCGCTCAACAGTTTGCGTGCTTTTGATGCAGCGGGCCGCCGTCTCAGTTTCCGAGCAGCGGCAGATGAGTTGGGTGTCACGCAAGGGGCCGTGGCACAGCACGTGCGTCAGCTCGAAGCGCATCTTGATGTGATCCTGTTCGAGCGTGTTCCAAAGGGCCTTGCATTCACATCGGCCGGGCGCAGCTATCACAACAGGATTGCGGGGATCTTCGCTGACCTGCGATCCGCAACGGCGGAATTGAAGCCGGAACCGAACAAGGTCGTCATCAGTGTCACTCCGACCTTTGCCGCGAAATGGCTGATCCCCAATCTACCGGACTTCACCGCAGCACACCCGGATATCGATTTGCGGATCATGGCGACCGAAAGAGTTTCCAGCTTCTACAGCGACGGGATAGACCTTGCAGTGCGCCAGGGATCGCCGCCCTTTGGCGCGTCACTGGACGTAACGCTTTTGTTCCGACAATCGCTGATCGCGGTCGCCGCACCGAAGTTTGGTGACAAGAGTGATACTCCCCTTGATCCAGAGACCCTTGCCAAACAACCGAAGGTCCATGACACCCATGACCAATGGCCAAACTACCTTGCGCATCTGGGCACACAAGACCAGTCACCTCGTCACCTTCGTCTGAGCCAAACGTCACTTGCGGTCGATTCAGCTATCGCGGGGCAAGGGGTAGCCTTGGTAAGCCGTTTTCTTGTAGCACATGACCTTGAAGCTGGACGTTTGGTCGAAGTTGGCACAGCTTGGGACGCGAGCGGCAATGACTTCTATGTCCTCATTCCGCGCACCGCTAAGAACAACGAGACGGTCGTCAATGTCATGACGTGGCTTATGGCGCGCTCTGCGACAGCTACCTGACTGGCTGAACCGTTAGCGGGCATTCAGATTACTCGGAAGAATGGCGGCAAACCGTCCCGCGTTCTCGACCTCTGGAGATCTCGGCATTTAGCTTGTGCAGCGAATGGCAGCTTCGGCGGGCGGCGTCGCGGCAACAGGTGTGGTAGATGAACGGCAGGAATGGGCTGGCTCCGGTCGTTGGAGCCCGAAGCGGCGGATGGCAGGTGCGAGCCTAAAACGACCGATGCTGCGTGCTGCATGAATTGCTGTATTTGGATCAGGGACGGCCAAACGGTATGATCGAGTAAGAGCCCTGGCTTATCACTCCATCTCTAACCCATATTGGCGGTTCGTTACGTCGGTCCATTCCCCAATCCAACCATGCACTAACCCAGCGTATGTTGCTTTCGAAAGGGCTATCCGAAAACCGTTCAGGATAGTGGTGCGTGATGGAGTATGGATAGTAACTGTCGATACAAGCTGGTTCACTGCGAAATGCACCATCAGGGCCAATCGGGCACCATTGCTCAGAGTTTTCGTTAGGCGCCCACGCTACTCCATTTCGGTAACAGCTGATTGCACGGTGAACCGATGGGACAAGCGTTGTTCCATCAGGACCTTCGATCCCAAAGCCGTTGTTGTCGCCAACAATGCGTGCACCGCCGGAACACTGGACGGCTTGTTCACGTCTATTGTCGTCAATTGCATCGGGTAGTGTCACTGGCAAGCCATAAGCATCGGATGGATATTCGTCCGTGCCAGTACCCAAAAGAAAATACGGCTGACCACTCGGAAGTATCATTTCTGGTCTACGTCTGATCTGAGCTGGTCCTAAGGGTAGCGTGAATTCGCCCAGTTCGTTCAGGACCCCCCACATTTCAGAACCATCGGCATCTGAGCCTGTCTGTACAACCGCATAACCAGCATTGAACCTATAGGAACTGGTGAACCAACTTCCCGGTATCACGGGCGTACCGTCGGTTCGAATATAGGTCCATTCACTTTCAGCCAAGGGGCCATGCCCAACCAAGATTGGACCGCTACAGTCAATCTCTCGTCTGTGGATTGACCCACTATTGATCGTATCATTCTCTACGATGCCAAAACTGATATGGTCGAAATACTCGTGGATTTGACGTTCACCAGCCTGGTTGGTGATCGCATATCCAGCTGCTTCGCGAGCGATAGTCAAACCTTGCGGACAGGAGCCGATGACTGTTCCATCCGGTTCTTCGCGGACAAGGGTGCCATCATTCGTAAAGTTGTACCAAATACCATCTTCCATCACTCTTGCCGGTGACGAGGCGGTGGGGCGGCGGACCTCTTCAAACAGTCTATTGCCCACGACAGTGCCGTCTGGGTGAATCAGACCGGTTCGACGCTGATCATATGACCTCGGCCCACCCACCAATCCGTAACCGTTGGAGAAATAGCTCAACCAATGATGCTCAAGCTCAATTACTATTGTTCCATCGCCATCTACTGCACCCCAAAGCCTTTCGCCTGACGTACCAGTTGAGACAACAATTGCCCTATCCTCGTGAAGCGATTGCACGTGGGAGAACTGAGGCTCGACCAACCAATTACCCTTATCATTCAGAAGACCAAAGGTGTTTCCGTCCAGACTTGCCCATATCCGATCCGACGGTCCGATATCGCCAGGCCGCACGAACCAGTCGAACTCGATCGGAGATTCTGTCACAAGACCATTGTCAATGTTGAAGAGGTGGAATTCTTCGAAGAGAGAGCCCAGATCTAACCTACGTCGATGACTTGTCGCGTCTTCTGGTAGAATAACCAAAGCAGCATCTTGTCCAAGTGGTATCGCTCTCCAAAAATCGGCAGGCACGACAAATCCGCCGCTTGCGTCAATCACTCCGGCGTTACCCTCTAAAATGACTTCCGCTCTTCCGCCGTGGAAGTCGCCAACTTGATCAAAAATGGGATCAATCGCGAACGTTCCATCGGGGTTCAAATATCCCCAAAGTCCTGCCATTCTTGCCGGAGCAAGCTGATCAGAAAAACGGCGCAAGCTCTCGAAGCGCTGCGGAACCATGACCTCACCGTCGGAAGCCAAATATCCGCAAAGGCCGAAAACACCACCACAAGATACCCTGAAGTCCTCAGCTTGCTCTTCTGCATGAGCCGCAAGGGCACCAGCAAAAAATGCTATGATCGCAAGTAACTTGGATGCAAAAATCAACGTTTTATCCCCTGGTGCAGATGCAGAGACTAGCCACGTGGATCTCACGGGCAAATCACGCATTACTCTGACTCCAATTTGCCATATGTGAGGGTGTACCAATAGCGGTCATTGGATAAAGCGCAGCGAAATGGCGTTTTGTCCGCGACCCGGACGTCCAGTTACAGTGATATAGGGTAGTCGCAGCGAACGTCCGGAATGCGGCCTGCGGGCGCAGCATCGACACTTTGGGTGGAATGTCGGCTCTGCGCCGTCTGCGGAGAGTCTTTCGTGTCTTCAAATCGCTATGCTTTTCGCGTGTATGACGTCGTTCTCAAGTCAGCGCTTATGTAGAGTAGCTTTTATTGATGATTGGCTGAAGTCGTCTTACGCCGACCTTGCCGCCAGGTCGTCCTCGAGGCGTTTCGCGGCAAAGCCAGGTTCGGCTCCCCAGATGGCGATTTGGCGATAGAAAATCGGCGTCAGGAATAGGGTAAAGACTGTCGCAAAGCCAAGTCCGCCGACGATGACCCACCCTACCGCAATGCGCGCCTCTGCCCCTGCACCGGAGGTCATGATCAGCGGCAGCCCGCCACAGATTGTCGAAATCATTGTCATCATCACAGGTCGGATCCGCAGGCTGACGGCATTGCGGATCGCTGTGTCGATATCCTGTCCGCGTTCGCGCAGCTGGTTGGCAAACTCCACGATCAGGATGCCGTTCTTGGCCATGACCCCGATCAACAGAACCAGACCGATCTGGCTGTAGTAGTTCAGTGACCCGCCAGTTATGGAGATTGCCAACAATGCGGCGGCGACACCAAAGGGCACCGTGAGCATGATCACGACAGCACTTGAGACGCTTTCGAACTGCGCGGCCAGAACCAGAAGCACAACGAGCAATGCAACACCGAACACCAAGTAAAGGGCGCTTGTGCTCTCATCCAACTGCGCAGCCTCCCCAGTGAAGATGAGTGCTGTCCCGTCAGGCAGAACCTCGTCGGCAAGGGTTTGCGCACGCGCCATCGCGGTTGAGAGATCGACGCCGTCCGGCAAACTCGCCTCAAGCGAGATGGTCAGCGCGCCGCTCTGGCGCTCGATTTGCGCCGGTGCGACGGCCATCTCAAGGGCGGCGAAGACCGACATGGGCACGTAGCCGCCATCGGGTAATAGAACGGAAACCGAGACAATATCGGACGGATCGTCGATCGCCGGGCCGCCGGGAGTGAGGACGATGTCCACCTCGGTGTCGTTCTGGAACACACTGACGGCGATTTCCCCCTGTACGTAAGAACTGATCAGCGCACTCAGGTCGGCGGGAGAGACGCCCATGTCGTTGGCGACCGACTCATCAATGCTGATCTGTAGCTGGGCGTTCACAGAGGTATCAGCCAGCTGCGGATTGAGGAAAGTGTCGTCCTGTGCCATGGCAGCGACGAGGTCATCAGCGGCGTCAGTCATCGTCTCAAGATTGGTGCCGATTACCGCCAGATCGAGACCAGTACTGCTGCCGCTTCCCCGAATATTGAGACTGTTGGTTGACCGCGCACTTACTTCCACACCGGGGATCGCGGACAATTGTCCGCTAATATCAGCGATGAAGGCCGATTGCGAAAAGTCCCGATCGCCCCAATCGGGAAGGCGCACGATGATAAAGGCGCTGGTCCCGCCGCGTACGCCGACGATGCTTTGCACTGTCTCGATCTCTCCGCTTTCCATGTAGGGGACGAGGATGTCTTCGATCATTACGGCCTGCGCGTCGAGATAAGAGAGAGAGGTATCCGATGCGCCGCGGGCCTGGACCAGAAAGAAGCCGCGATCTTCCGACGGAGTGATTTCGGAGGAGAGGGTATTGGCGGCTCCGAGCGCGATGATGACGAATGCGCCCGTGATCGCGATCACAAGGATCGGGAGCCGGATCGCCTGATCGACACCTTTGTCGAATGCACCGCCCAACCTGCTGTGGCTTTGCGCGGTATCGGCCTGGTTCGCTGCGCGCTTCCCAGGGTCCAGCAGGGCGGCCAGCACAGGAGTTAGCGTCAACGCGGTGAAAGAGGAAAGCGTGACCGCAAAGGCCAGAACAAAGCCGAATTCGGAAAACACGCCTCCCGCTTCCCCGGGAAGGAACGAGATCGGAATAAACACGCCCGCCAGCGTAGCGGTGGTGGAGATGACGGCAAAAAACACCTCGTTCGTGCCCGCTGCCGCGGCGGCAAATGCCCCAAGGCCCTCTTTGCGTTTGCGGGCGATATTTTCGATTACGACGATGGCATCGTCAACGACCATGCCCGTCGCGAGCACGAGCGCAAGAAGGCTAATCGTGTTGATTGAGAACCCCGTCAGCCATATTGCGGCCAACGTGCCGATCAGAGCGACCGGAATAGTGATAGCCGGGATGAACGTCGCCCGGAACGAGCGTAGAAAGACTAAAATCACCAAGGTGACAATGATTGTCGCAAAGAGGATGGATTTCACGACCTCCTGGATGGACTGTTCGATGAAGACACCGTCATCGGACGCCACAAACAGCTCAACGCCGTCAGGCAACTGCGACTGGAGCTCTGTCACGGCGGCATTCACCTCACGCGAGATGTCGAGCGTATTGGCTGTTGATTGCCGCGTGATATCGAGGCCGACCGCTGTTTCGCCGTTCACGCGTGACAGGACGCTGCTGTCTTCCGGCGTCAATTGCACGAAAGCGATATCAGCCACGATCGTTGTGGCGTTGATGCGAATATTGCTGACGGTTTCGACGGTCACGTCCTCATTCATCACATTGAGCGAGAGGAGCTGATTTGTCGTCTCCAACTCGCCAAGCGGTGTATCGTCCCGCAAGGTCTGCAGGGCGTTGCTGACATCGTCGATTGTCAAGCCACGGCTCACGAGGGACGGGATATCCAGCGTTACCCGAAACTGGTTGGAGCGGCTGCCGCGCACAGTGACTTCGGCGATGCCGTCGATTGTGGTCAATCTGTCGTAGATCACACCTTCGGCCACCTCGGTCAGGTCTGCGAATGGTGCATCACCCCGAACCGCCAGCCGGATGATGGCGTCGGAGTCGCTATCCGATTTGCTCACATTCGGGTCGTCAATCTCATCTGGCAATTGGCGTAGCGTTTCAGAGACGATTTCGCGGGCCTCATTTGCGGCGACATCCACATCGACGCTGTCGGACAAGTAGATCGTAATCCGGCTGTCCCCCGCGCTAGAGATGGACTCCATGTACGACAGACCCTCTAGTGCGCTCAACGCGTCCTCCAGAGGTTGGGTGATTTCGGAATCAACAGTCGAAGGTACTGCTCCTTCGTAGATTGTCTGAACAGACAGGACCGGTTGATCGACATCGGGCATTTCTCTGACGTCCACGCCGGACAGGGCCGCCAACCCGGCGATTAGGACAAGTAGATTGATGACGATCCCGAAAATCGGTCTCGCAACGAATACATCGGCAAACCCCGACCTGTGCAGTACGCGCTCAAGGCTCATGTTGAGATGCCGGCAGCTGTGACCGAAGTGCCATCACGTAGCTTGAAGCCGCCCTCGACCACGACCTGCGCGCCAAGAGGAGCTTCTGTCTCAATCCAGATCTGGTCGCCATCCCTGTAGCGGATCGTGACAGAATGTCGTGTCGCTCTGTCGTCTTCGACCAGCCATATGCCTGCGCCATCTTGCGCCCAGGTGATCGCCGTCGACGGCACCACAGGCATCGGATCTGTCTCTTCGATTATGCGCACGGCAAAAGACATACCCGCCCATAACAGCCCATCCGAGTTGTCGACTTCTGCCTGCACGGTCACACTACGCGTGACGCTGTCCAGCTGGGTGTCGTAGGCAATGATTTCGCCGTGAAAGATCCGGCCGCGATGGGTTGGCGTGCCAATCAGGACTTCTAGTCCAGCCTCCAAGAGGCCTATCGACCGTTCCGGCACCTCGAATTCCGCGATGATGACGCTAGAATCTTCTACGCTGATGACTGGATCGTTGATGTCCAGATAGTCACCGATCTGAAGATCGCTCAGGCCCAGTTGTCCTGAGATCGGCGCGCGGATGACCCGATCTTCGATTGTGTTCTCCGAAAGGGCAACGTTGGCTTCCGCCAAGCGCAAGGCCACTCGAGCGTCAGTAAGATCAGCGTCTGTGCTTGTCCGGATACCGGTTTCGGCAAGCGTTGCGTAGCGGTCCAGCGTGGCCTCGGCGAGGTCACGCTCGGCAAGGGCTATTTCGAGTTCAAGTTGCTCGGACGTGTCGTCAAGCTGTACCAGAATATCGCCAGCATCGACGTGCCCGTTTTGCGGCAAACGAAGTTCCACAATCTGTCCTGATTCCGTTGCGACAACATCGACACTGCGCAGCGATGTGGCCGTCCCGATGGCGCGCAATGTCAGGGCATAGGATTGGGCCTCTAGAGGAGCGAGCACTACCGTTGTGGCCTCTGTTCCCCGACTTCCCTGGGGCCGTCGTTCGGGTTGGGCGGCCTCCGTCTGTTCCTCTTCCGAAGAAGCCGTTTGATTGAATACGCCACTGATCGAGATCGGTGGGCCAAAAGTCAAAAAATATGCTCCGGTGAGGATCATGAGGGATGCAAATGCGACCAGAAAGTTCTTCAAGATACTGACTTTCGATGATGTGCGAGCGAGGTGAGCATTGGCTCTTTAAAGTCAAACGTTGTTACCGACGGATTCCGTCGAAAATACCTGGCGAAAGCAGACATATCCTGATGTGACCACCCTCCAGATGGCGCCTGCTGCACGTGTTTCCGGCACCTTTTTAATCCAAATGGAGTTCGCCCGAAGGCGCCTCGACGCTCGCCCGACAAACAATCGCTCTCGGCAGGTCGACGTACAAAACGACGGAAACGTGACCTTCGTCCGTTTAACTCTCATCGAAACGTTTGGAGGTCCTCATGAGATTATTTGGCACCACACTCGCTCTGACGCTTTTGGCCGGCGGCGCGGCTTACGAGCATGTTACAATCACCGTGGAGGGGGATCAGCGATGTATCATCTCCGATGGCGTGCCTGCGCATGAGACTGGTCCCTGGCGGGAAGGGGCCACGGTGGAACCGCAGAGTCACCGCTTTTGTATGGATGCGACGCCTGAGCTGACGGATACCATCACCGACAGGGTTCGGATTTCTGGCGTAACGGTGACTGGCATACCTCTTCGGCCAGGCACAGCGGAGTACTACGACGGATCGACAGAGCGTGGGTATTCGCGCGACCCGTCTTCGGGATGGAACGTCGAAGGCATAGGCGGGCTGATCATGGATGAGCAGAACGCGCATGTGGACGGTGACGGAATGTACCATTATCACGGCATCCCCTCTGCCGTGGTCGGCGCGCTTAACGGCACGCTCTTCGGCTATGCCGCGGACGGGTTTGAAATCCACTATATGGGCGATCAGGTGCAATCCTCCTGGCAGTTGAAACCTGGGGAGCGCGAGTCTGGTCCCGGTGGTCTACATGATGGCACCTATGTGCAGGACTACGAGTTTGTTGAAGGGTCCGGGATGCTGGATGAATGCAACGGAGGAATGCTTGATGGCCAGTACGTATATTTCGCCACCGATACTTACCCATTCTTCCCGCGCTGTTTCAGAGGAACCGTTTCGAGCGACTTCATGAACGGAGGGGGCGATCGGCCACCGCAAGGCGAAAGACCTCCACGTGGCGATGGCGAGCGCCCCCCGCGTGGCGAACGGCCTCCGATTGATGACGGCGGGTAGAGTGATTTTTACGGGTTCGCCAAGGCGAGTTCATGGTTGAGCTTTGCTGTCGCAGCGAATGGCGACAATGCGGGCGTAACAGCCCCACCAAAAGTCCGTTTAGGGCCGTCCCTGACAAGCAAGCCGAACCTGGGCCACGGATGAGGCGGCAAGGCCGCAATGAGCCCAATGTGTCTGTTGCCTGCTGTGCTTCCGGCCGATGAGTTAATTTGGCTCAAACAGCTCCAATACATGCCCTGATGGATCTTCGCAGAGTATTTGCTTGCCGCCCGGTCCCTGAGTGACTTCGTTGCGGAAAGTTATCCCTTCTGTTCGAAGCGATGCCACCAGCCGATTAAGATTATCAACGACTAAAACACACCGGTTCCAGCCACCCGGTTCGGGTTTCGTACCATCCGGCATTGGTTTAGCGGCAGAAGCTGATGGGCCAGCCAACCAAAGATCAAGGTCTCCACTTCTTACGATGGCCATTGCTGGTCCATATTGTTCGATCAGTTCAAGCCCCAGCTGTTCGCAATAGAAAGACACTGCTTGATCAACATCTGCGACGATGTAGCGGAACTAAGCCATCGGTTCGCTCCTTGTGATGCGTTCACTATAGCACGAGCGGCAGCAAAGTCCCGCAGACTGTGAGCTCGCCTGTGCTGAGATTTTCCAGTCGCAGCGAATGGCTGGTTCGACGAGCCGCACCGCAGCATCAATGTTGCTCGGTGGACGTCAGCTTTGGGCCGTGAAGCATTGCAAAACAGGCTCTACTGTGTGCTTCTGCCTGCAGCCCAAGTGCGGCATCTGGAACTATGGCGCAGCGCACTATCCGGCGATTTGGGCGACAAGCTCCCAGAATGCTGCGTCGGGAAACAGACGGGTTTTGCCCATGGGACCGAGTGCGACTTGGATGACCACCATTAGGAGAAATGAATAGATCACGCCCCAAGGGAGCCGAGCCAACCGCTCGGGCCTGCGGGTGAGTTGTGCCAGCATGACCAACGCCAGATTGCAATTAATCATGCCAATCCAGCGCCCATGGTCGTGGCCCAGCACAAGCAAGGCAAGCGGTGCGAAACAAGCCAGAAGCCAGATCACCATGCCAAGAGACCAAAACCGGTCTTCCGGGGCAGCCAATGACCGGACGAAGCTCACATAGACCAGCAGGTAGATTAAGCCAAGCGCCAGTCCTACCGGAAGCAAATCCACCAATACTCGCTCGGCGGTGTAAGCGAAGTTCTCTTCGAAACTCCGAAACTGAACTGCCAAGGAGTCTTCACGAATTGGAAAATCGGCACGGTCCCGAACCGCCGCCGCCGCAGTATCGTAGTCGACATAGTCGGAATAAGTCGCCGAACTGACCGCCCAGGTGATCCCTGCCAACAAAGCGCACGCAGCCAAGGCCGTACCGACCCTGACCGGTGTTGGCCGATGGGTCCAAAGCCAAAAACCAATGGTAAAAGGCGCCAGCCAGAAGAAAGCAGCTTCGTGGACTACGATTGAGGCAGATGACAGCGCTATCGCGCAGAGCAAGCCCGAGACAGCGCTCCAACGCATGATGGCCTGATAGGCCAATAGACAGAGAATGAAGTTAAAGACGTCAAATCGTCCCCAGTCATGATTGAACTGGATGATGATCCCGGACCCGGAGAGGAGCAAAAGGCCCAATACGACCGCGACGAAAAACACGCGTTCTTTTCCGTCAATGGGGCAGCTCGCGAGACACCGCGAAAGCGTTGTCGTGATGACGTTGGCAAACATCCAAGTTGCAAGACAAACCGTCAGAAAGTAGATCGGAAACAGAATAAACTGCGACACATCTGTGAAGACGAGATTGTAGAGACTTCCCAGCAATCAGCGTTTGATAAATCAATACTCATAGGTGAATAGCCAATGAGTGGCAGGCCAGTTGCGAAATTCCCATTTCACGCTGAGCAACATGATTGCCGCGGCCGCTAGAAAAATCGCAAATCTCAGGCTCTTACTCTGATGAAAATCACTAAACATTCTGATCAATTAAAAGCTACAAATGGCGTAAGCTAAGCCTATAAATGCAGGCAAGTCTAGTTGATCCCAACCCGAGCAAACAGGCCGAGAATTGATCAAATGACCTCTATCGCACCTGTCGTAGCAGGCAATCTTGGTTGTACGGAACATCTTTAGAAGAGTGTGGGTAGAACCTTTTCGCCGAATGTCCTGTTCGACGCGCGGCGGTGAAGCAAGCGTCTCGTCACATCAACGTCGTCTGTCCGGCCTGTTTGTGCGATGGTGTTCCGCTGGCCTTGATGAATTCCGCGAGCGAGGTTCCAATCGGCTTATCGACGTCTGAGGGCCGCTGCCATTCCCGGAGTGTCCTTGCTCTTGGTTAACTTAGTTCCGAATCATCACTTCAACGTCTTGCATCTCGAGGGCAGTCTGCCTGGTTAAAAGACTGGCTGCCGGTATTCCTGTTTCTTGCTGAGCATCGCCCAGATGGCCCAAGCTGCCTTGTTTGCCATGGCCGTTGTTGCCAATCGGAATTGCTTTTCTGCGATGATCTTCGCCGTTCACAGATCGACTTTCTGTGGTGAGCGCTTCGCCACGACCGTGCGTGAAGTCATACCCACGACAAGAAGCTTGCGAATGTAGCGGTCGCCAGCCTTTGTGATCTTTCCCAGACGTTCCTTCCCGCCGCTGGATTTGTTGAGCGAGGTGAGGCCTTGCCAGGCGGCCAGATCACGTCCTCTCCGGAACTGGTTCGCGTCCGCGATCGTCGCGACGATCGCGGACGCCATGTTTGGGTCAGTGCCAGGCATGCGCATCAATCAGCGTGCATCTGCACTCAGCAGGGCATGTTGCTCGATCATCTTGGAATATCGACCAACTCTGAGAGACGACGATGAGCTGCGGTTGGCGATCATTCGACTTGCAAATCAGTACGGGCGATATGGCTACCGCAAGGTAACTGAGCTGCTTCATGTTGAGGGCTGGCGTATCAATCGACGGCGGCGCTTCCTGCCAGGAACGCCAATCAGCACCTCGTGGCGGTGCTTGGAAATGTCGATGGCGACCAACAAGGTCGAGACGGTAGTATCGGTGGCGGTCATAGCCGGTCTCCTCAGCGGTGTGGTTTGTGCAAAACCACTGTTGAGACCTGAGAACCGGTTATGGCCACCCGCTACGCTACTTGGGGGCTGCGCGCGTGGCCGCAACCTCAGACAGTGCTTCTTCCCGAGGTGCTATGGCCCTGGGTTCATCGCAGCGCAGCTTCAGGACTAGCTCAGACGGGTCGGCATCAATCCGATGCAGATCTATCCCGGCAGTCCGTGGGAGACCGGATACAATGAAGGCTTCAACGGACCGTTACGTCGCGAAGTTTTTAACGCAGAGTGGGTCCACGTACGAAACAAGCCCAGGTCGCCATCAAAATATGGCTCACACAATACAACCAAATACCGCCTCATCATGCCCTGAACATGTGCCCGCCTGTCCCTGAAACCTTATTAGAGAAAACCCAAATTAGTGGCACTGAAACTCGGGGCTACCCGCGCGAGACGTATCGCCAACAGTGCCATCTGGTGTCCGATTGCTCGGCGCGGCATCGATAATCACGCATCGAGCAAGCGACATTACGAGTGTCAGAGCAAAAAGCAGATGAAAAGAGGGCGGCCCATGGTGAACGTCATGTCAATTGGATGTACGAGCATTGCTCTGTTGCCGAGCTACTCCGATAGCTCGACAGCGTGTTGAACGATCATGTGGATTGCGCGTCTGTGGCTTTCAATCGGGTCCAGATCGGAGAAGACCGTCATCTCGATTTCAGGCGACACACCAACCGCCTCCCAGTGCTGTCCCGACGCATCTAGATAGACTTCATTGGACATCGACAATTGCCATCCGTTCGGAAGACTGCGTGATAGCGCATCGGAGAAAGCCCCGCGCGTTGGCTCGCCGTAATGGTAGACATGCTCCGCTTGCCTGAGTGTCAGCGTCATGACTTCCGCCGCGCTGACCGTCACCTGGCTGGTCAAAAGGTAAATGTCCCCTTCGAAGCGAGTAGCATCTGGCTCAATGGACACCCTGGTTGGCAACGGGTTTAGCGCATCTGCTGCGTACTTTGTGTAAGCGACAGTTGGGGTGTGCAAAAATCGGCTGGCCACTTCACGCGCCATGAAATCGCTGCCGCCGAAATTGAGACTGAGATCGACGATGAGCGTTGTCGCGTTGCTCTGTTCAAAGAAGCGGATGATCTCATCCAGCATCCTTTCTAGCTCGCTCAGATTGTCCTCAAGCTGGTTTCCTTCTTCACCGAAGCCGTCCAGGGCACTGAATGCTAAGTATCCGATCTGATCTGCCACCATGCCATATTGAACTCGGTCGTTTCCGATCAGGTGACCGTCTCCCTGCAGGATGTCTTGCGAGATGCTGTCGAACCAAACGGAGCGGCGGAATTCACGGGCCGCCTCTGACGGGTCGCGACGAGCCGCCTCAGCACCTTGCCGAATGCCTTGAAGAACCCGTGCGCGACCCGGCGCTGAAACGACGACGTCGCCATTGATCGTTGCGACGAGTGACACATGGCCGTCCTGCAAAGGCTCGATGAGCCAGTCCAGAACGTCAAACAGCTCACATTCACCCATGTCGGCGTTGATCCGTTGTCGCGCCTCGTTGACCCGTTCGGACCAATCGACATCGTAGAGCTCAAAGAACGGGTAGTTCGCGTCGAAGTATCCAACAAATGCCTCGAACACCGCCAACGGACTCTCTGTTGCAGCTTGAATGCACTCTGGAGGGAGTGAAACCATGCGCTCAGCCAGGATCTGATGCGGTTCGAGAGGGGCTTGGATCGAAATTCTGTCCGCATCCTCGAACATTCGAACCGTGACGCCCGGCAGCAAATCGTCAATTGGGACCGGCATATCAGTCTCGGGGATGCAGAGATCGGTGCCAGTACTGAAGAGCCGCGCGTTGTCTCCTGAGATTTCGAGGATGAAACCGTAACCGTCCGAGCGCCAGAGGCCGTCAATCGGTGCGTCTGCGATTGCAAAGCCACCATGCATGCATAAGCAAATGCATGAGGTTGCCATTAAATTTCTCATTTCATGTGTTCCAACTTCAGTCTCCCGGCTATCCGATGGCCAGTAGTGACCTCATCCCAAGTATCCACAGCTTTTGCAGCCCGAACGTGTCGCGTAGCGAACTTGGTGGAGGTTCGTAGTATTGGTCATCACTGCTTGATTTCATGGCGACGGCTTTTGTTGACGCTTGTACATTCGAGTACATGGAGAAGAACCAAATGCACATCTAGCTTCGTCAGTCGCCTGAAAGCACAGGCTAAGTGTCCTCGCCAAATCGTTCGGACAATCCCATAGGGCTCAAGTGTTGAGATGGTGAGCGGGTCGCGCTAGGCCCCGTCGCGTTCGGCTGCAAGAGCAGCACAACAGCGCTAGCGGTGCCTAAGCGAACTGGCACAATTGATTGGAGCCCTTCGTGTTTAAACGATTGAACCAACTGCCGCTTCACCTGTCGCAGATCACACGTGCGGCGCGGCCATTTGTTTTGCAACTCGCGCTTATCTGCGCCGCCACTACTGCTGCGGCTGAACCGGAAAATGGGTGGCGGGCAGAGCTGAGTGGCTTCGTTGATGGTGTGGTGACGTCTGGCTTGGATCGGGATGCCGTCGCTGGCGCTGTCGTCGTCGTTGTCTCGGGCGACGACGTAATCTTGTCGCGTGGCTACAGGCTGGCGGATGCCAGAACCGGGCGATTGATGTCGCCGGAGAACGATGTGATCCCGTTGGCCTCAATCTCGAAGGTTTTTACCGCCTGGGCGATTTTGCAATTGGAAGATGAAGGGCGGCTCGCCCTGGATGACCCGATCGCACAGCATTTGCCGACGCTTGAGCTGAACCAACGGTTCGGTGAGATCACGGTGGCTCATTTGCTGAGCCACACTGCGGGGCTGGAGGAACGCTATTCAGGATATTTCACCTCGCGTGAAGCAACTGGCGCTGACAATGCGATTGATCACATCTCTGCCGTTCTGCCACGTCAAAACCGCCCGCCTGGCGAGGTGATTGCCTATTCCAACGCTAGCTATGTCTTGCTTGGAGAAATCGTTGCGCAGGTCTCTGGCCAACCCTTTGTTGATTATGTGGCCGACATGCTCGCGCCGTTCGATATCGAAGGCCTGCGCGCCATGCACACGCCATCGGAGCAGAACGGCGCAAATCCATTCCACGTTTGGGATGCAGGCCGATATCTGGCTATTGATCCGACCGCATTTCCTGCGATCCACACGCCGTCTGGCGGGCTGGCGTTGACGGGAGAACAAATGGGCCGTGTCATGCAAGTGCTGCTGGCGAACAGTACTGCGGACGGGGCGGCGCGGCGTGGCATCGCCAATATGTACGCGCCTGCCTGGCCCGGTCGGCCGGAGTTTGGAGGGCGAACCCAAGGGTTTTGGACCGAAACATGGGCCGGGTATGAGGTGTTTCACCACGCCGGGACACATTTCGGGTTTCACAGCAACATGGTTCTGGTGCCTGACCTCGGCCTTGGGTTTTTTGTGACGGCCAATGGTCCAAGCGGATCAGCATTGACCGATTTGCCCCGCCGTGTGCTGAACGAAGTGATTGCCCCGGATAATCGCCCGGCTACCCCACGCATTGCGTGCGCTGCGTCCTGTTTGCAGGATTTTGAGGGACGTTACCTGATGACGCGGCGCAATGAGACCGGTCTGGACCGATTGCAAGCGATCAACACTCACGGCTTTGAGTTGACCTCATCCGATGACGAGGCGCTGCTCATCTTTGGTCTGGGTCATGACCTGCTGTTCGAGCCGATCGGCGATGACCGGTTTGAGACCCCGGACGGCGTGATGCGCCTTGGCTTCCGGCGCGATGCCAGCGGCGGTGTCGTGAATGCATACGTGAACGGTGGCATGCACACATTCGACCGTGTCGGCTTTTGGCACAGTGGTCTTTCGCTGGATACAGCGTTGTGGTCCGCTGCTGCTGGGATTTTTGTCTGTCTTGTCGGCATTGCGGTACGCTGGCGCAAAAGGCGCACTTTGACGGGTGCGTCTATGTTTCTTGGAGGTGTCGGGCTGGTTTGCGTTGCGGGGTGCTACTGGGTCTTGGAGCCCATCCTGCGCGGTCGAGACCTATCTGCCCAGGCTGCACCGGGTCTGGATTTGTGGAGTGTCACCGGGCTGTGCATCGCCATGGCGCTTGCCTTGCTTTGGTCCGTGGCGCACGCAATCATTCCGTTTTCAAGAATGCCTATTGGTGAACGGGTTGCGATACTGGTCGCAGGTCCGTTGTTTGCCTGGTTTCTGATTGTCGCGTGGGTTTGGAATGTGCCGACCGCCGCATTGACCTGGTGAATATCCTGCGCAGGTTACTGCACAGCAGCGGCAGCAGCGATTGTGCCAAGTCGCCTGTGTGCGAGCGAGCAAGGCCGCCGCGGATGTGGGCGACCAGACGCTTGACCTGCGCGATTAGGATGTCGCCGTCCTGGCCGTCATTGCGTATCAGCAGCCGGTCACCAGGGGCAGGCTCAAAGAGATCTTCGGCAAACACATCAGCCGCGATATGTTCGGGTGCTGTCACACCCGCGGGCTGATCTCGACCGTTCCCCAATCCCCGCGTCGCGGTGCCCCCCTACACCTACATCACAACAGTCCACTTCCTGGTGACCTTCGATCTGCAGAGCCTGCGAGACCTTCAGGATCGGGAGCAGTTAACAGATACGGGGCTAGCTGCAGCGTGACAATCTAGCGGCAAAGCACTCGCCCTATCGCTCAAAATTTGCCCTGCGCATGAGTTACGGAAATCTCTTCGGTGACTCACTTGAGGCGCCTTGCTTCTAGTCGTTGGTTGGCAGACCTCCAAGTGACAGGCGATAGACGCCTCCATCGCCGACCGTTTGATTGATTTTTCGAATGAAATCGCTATACTTATGCCGCTATGGCGAAGGGTATGCATACCGCGCTGCACACGACTGTGAACGCACCGTACCAGACCTTTTTGGATGCGCCTGATCCACTGTTACAGTGACATCGGTTTAGATTATCTCAGACTAACCGTTCGGACTACACCCGCTCTCTCAAAGGCCTTCGAAGAGCGTTAAGTCGAACCAAAAGCTGTCCGCACCTTCACCCACATCCTGATCGGTGGCCAAAACGAGATGAGCAAACTCGCCTCTGAAATAGTCGCCTACGGGGATTTCGAAGCGGAGCGGACCCTCATCAATCACCGATGGACTGTAGAAGTCGCGGATGCCAAACCCGTCCTGCGTTCCCAGCAAGGTAAAAAAGGTATCCCCATCAGGCACATCATCATTGTCAAATCCGATGGCATGAAATTCACCCTCGGTAGAAGCATCAAACTCAAATGCGAGCAGAGTCTTCTCTGTGACTTCATAGTCGATATCGATCTGCTTCCATGAGTTAGAATCCTGTGCGATCCCAAAACCATCGTTGAATATCTCGACCCCGCCCCTGTCCTGTGCCGGGCCGTAGGATCGCACATTCTCCAGCGCGCCGTTAAGCCGCGCGCGCGGCCCATCCTCGAATAGCATGACATCTGACCAGAAACTCGCCGCAGGCTCCTGTGGCGCAGACGGCGGGGTGTCCAGATCGGTGACAAAGACCAACCGGTCGAATTGCCCTGTGAAATATTCGCCCACCGGAATACGGAAAACCTCGGGGTTCGTGTTGTTTTCAACCGCGACGTTGAAATCCTGAATGCCGAAGCCCTGTTGTGTTCCGCCAAGCTGAAAATACGTCTCAGAATCTGCCTTGTCGTCGTTGTCGAAGCCGATGCCAAAGATTTCAGCCTGCCCGGTGGTGTCCAGACGAAAGGTTAGAATCGTATCTGCCGTCACCTCGTAGTCGATCGGAAGGTGGTTCCAGGCGTTTTCGCCCTGTATCAACTGGGCACCAAATCCGCTCACTTCGAAGGTGCCGCGGTCCTGGTCGCCACCGTAGCTGAGCACGGGCAGCACCTCATCGTTCAGCGGCAGTGTCTCCGCAGGATCAAGCCGAAGCTCCAGCGCGCCCAGATCCACCAGGCTCGCACCGATCTCTTCGACGTAGGGCAAATCGAAGGCCCGTGCAAAGCCGGGGCCGCGCGCATCCGTCAACAGCGGCGCGCCCGTGGCATCAAGCGCCAACCCGGGATCACCCGCATCAAGTGCCAGGTTAAGGTCGGACGCACGCAACAACAGCGTTGGCAGCGCCCCGCCATTGTCAGTCAGGATCGCTCCGTTAGGACCAAAGTTGGCAAAGATGTCCTGGGCATCGACAAGACCAATCAGCGTGTCGCCTTCAAGGATCGCCGAACCGACGATGTTGGTGCCAAGCTTCGCGACGACCCCGCCGGGCGCTTCCGTCACGATGCTATTGATCAGTGTCAGGTCGGCACGGTTTTCAATCTCCGCCCCCGTGTTTGCGGTGATCGTGGATTGCACAAAGGTCAGTTCCCCAGTGTTCCATACCGCATCGGGGGTGCCAAACGACGTGGGTTGCGGGATATTTCCGGTGATCGTTCCGCCACTGACCACCATCGTGCCGGAATTGTTGATGGCGCTGCCTTCAAGACCAAAATTGCCCGTCAACACTATGTTGGTCGCGAGCGTCGTTCCTGTGTTGTAAATGCCGCCGCCGCCGCCCGGGATGCGACCGGCGGTGTTGTTATCGCTGATCAGCGTATCCTCGACAATCAGAAGGCCGGTATTGGCTATGCCGCCGCCATCAGAGGGTGAGCGGCTGAAACCAGCTGAATTCTCAAAAACCTCAGCGCTCGACAGGCGCAAAGTGCCTTCGTTGAATATGCCGCCACCCAGTGATCCACTCATGTCGCCGGCGCCGTTGCGGTATATCCGTGCGTCGGACAGCGCTAGCTCTGCCTCCGCCGCTATGAACACGCCACCACCATTACCCTCGCCAAACTCATCCCGCGGGCCGCGGCCACCGCGGGTGATATCGACGTCCGAGATCGCGGCATCACCGGCATCAATTTCGAAAACGCGAGATCTGTAGTCGCCGTCAAGAACAATGCGGCTTGTGCCATCACCCGCCGCGTCGCCGTCGATCGTCACGTCGCTGCCGATTGTCAGGGCCTGACCGGTGAGCGTCAACCGACCGTTGGCAAGGTCGGGGTGAAAGACAATCTCGTCCGCGCCGGCGATCGCATCGGCAAGACCAAGCGCTTCTCGAAGCGAGAGGCCAGTGCCATCTTCGGCCTCGCGTGTTGCGTCAGGAGGCTGATCGAGGGACAACCTCTCATCCGCAAGAGTTGTTACAGTGTACGTTGTCATCAGAATCTCCGGCCGAACGGCGTCGCTCGACCGACGCGCGCACGCAGCGCTCAACCGGTGACCGCGACGCGAATGAACACAATGGTCAGTTAAATTCGCGGTATTCTAATTCAAAACGCTATGCCGCGATCTAAACTCCATCAAGGTCGATTTCGCGTACAAAACAACGCTCGGCGCGAGATCGCCGAGACTCTGCTATCAGCCCGTATATCTGTGGTTTGGGTAACTCGGAGCATACGTCGAAGACGGCGAAATAACATGCGAAGCAGTTTCATCTAAGGTCGGTCGCTCGGGCGAGATGCAGGCAATGGCGAGAAATGCAGATACCGCAAGCAGACTTGTGTGGTTTAATCGAAAGACATCCTGAGCCTGAGCACGGCGGCAGAGGACAACTTGAACACTCTTGATCAACTAACGAACGTTAGTTTGTTCTATAACATGACTAGTTCCAGCCTCCTCCGTCTCCATGGCGGCTTCTTGATCCTCCTTGCTGTCGCCCTCACGATTGGAGGGTTTGTGGGCCTTACCACAGCAAAAGGCCCTTTCGCCTGGATCGTAGAGGCACCGATTGCTGCGCCTGGCCTCGTTCAGGCATATCTGCTGATGCCGCTTATCGGCTTTGTTCTTTGGTTCGGCTCATATCGCGCCGAAGACACCAATATCTTTCATTGGCTCGGCATGTTGGCACACATGGTGCCACTTGGCCTGTTACCTGTATTCTGGAACATCCTCGGCGCTGTGGGCGCCACGGAAACCGCGCCAACGAGCGTCGCCATTCATGGCGACTGGATTGTGGTCGAGGCATCCTCAATCTGGCGCCTGTACCGGGCTGCGCCGCATGTCTGAACCGGATTAGACGCGCATGGCCGTAATCGACGCGACCGTCGAAGTGATTGCCGCCAAAGGGTATCACGCTCTCTCTATGCGCCGGGTCGCAGAGGCGGCCGGTATCCGAGCGCCAAGCCTCTATAATCACTTCAACGGCAAGGAAGATCTTATTGCGGCGGCCATGCGTGAGCGCCATCCCTTTGTCACGCTCGCACCGCGCTTGGCCACCCTAAAGGGAGAGACGGTCGAAGCCCTCGTGTATGAAGCAGCGGGCCTTGTCGTGGACGCCGTTGATGCGCGTCCACCTCTTCTCGACCTTCTTCTGGCAGAACTTGTAGATCTCCGTGGCGTTCACTTACCCGAGATACTGCCGGAGCTGATCGCTGCTTTGGCACCTTTCCTTGACCAGATCGAAGTCGTTGCTGGATCGCGCCTGCGATTGGATCGTATGGGTTTTCTGCGAGCATTTGGAGCAATGCTGCTATCCCACTTAACACTGAAATATTGTGCAGGTCTGACACGTGAACTCTCGGCCGACGTCGATGCTCTGCTTTTCGGCGCGCTCGGGGCGCCATGACTGGCCGCCGCCGGCCTTCTTTGGTGAGCACGAGTTGCAATCGTGTGGCGTGGTACGGGCGAGCGCGTCCTCTTTTGGTGTACCTTTTCCTATATCGCACTCAGCGTAGTCTTGCATGCACGCTCGTGGTTTTCGAACGAAGCGACGGATCTTTTTGCTGCATTCCCATACTGGTATAATGCAGCTTTCCTTATCGTCATTATGGGCGTGCTGATGCTCTGGTGGCGGTTACCCTGCCGACCCTGAACGGACGTCGGAGATCTTGGGGGAATGGCAAAGATTTCATCCGTATCTGAAGGCCGGATGCATAAAAGAACTCAACCCGGAAACTTGTCCGCTGCTTTCCACCAAGCAGTTATCAGCTCATAGCTACCCAATATTCTAGAAGAAGCTATGCGCGAAAACTCCATCGGACATCAGTTGCTCATGCGGCATGCAAATCGCGTATTTGACAGGCGCTCTGCAGACAGGGGACAGAATTTGGTCTCTCGATTGTGATCTTCGTTTCCTAGAGCTTGAACACAGAATTGCAGTGAAAAAACGGAGAATGCGGCTGAGCGACGCCGATGGGGTAGTTGTGGTATCCTGAAGCTCAAGGCGTTTGGGAGGGCGTATGCAAGACAGTGACCACCTGGAGGAAATTGACCTTGTTTTGAGCGGTGTGGACACAGGGCGCGACCGCCTGGTGACCGACAGCTGGCAGCGCTGTATCGAATCGTATGGCATGGATCCGTCCCGGCGGGAGCCTGCGCATATACTGTCTCAGATGGAATTTCGCGAGCATCGCGAACAGTCCGAACGGCTGATCGCCACTGCGCGCTCGGGGCTTCGATCTCTTTTCAATCAGGTGGCTGGCCAGAGTTACGTGCTTTTGCTGGCTGATGACGAGGGCGTCTGCGTCGACTTTTTTGGAGATCGAAACTTTGAAGACGATCTGCGCGCCGCCGGATTGTACATGGGATATAAGTGGACCGAAGATCTGGCTGGCACCAACGGGGTTGGTTCCTGCCTGGTGACGGGCGAGCCTGTCACAATCCATCAGGGCGATCACTTTTCGCTGACCCATACGCCATTGTCCTGCACCGCCGCGCCGATATTTGACACAAAAGGGTCGCTGGCTGCGGTTCTTGACGTATCGCTGCTACGCGGCCCGTCGCCGAAGCTATCGCAAAATCTTGCTATGACGCTGGTGACCAATTCGACCCGCCGGGTGGAGATGGCCAATCTGATGGCGGCAACACGTCGTGACTGGGTCTTGCGGTTCTCGGTCAGCCCAGAGTTTCTCGAAGTAGACCCCGAGGCTGCGGTGGCGCTGGACGGATCGGGACGGATTGTCGGAATGACATCCGGCGCACAACGCACTCTGGATCCGGCAAGCAAAGGCCATTTGATTGGCTCAAAGCTTGAGGATTGGCTTGAGTTGTCCGTCGATGATCTGCCCGATTTTATGCGCGGACGCCCCTCTGAGCAGCGGGTCTTGCGCATGATTGACGGCCGCGCGCTTTTTGGTCACGCCATCGCTCCTCAAACGCCGCAGATGCCATCAGCGCTGAGGCGCCGAAAGCCGGAGCTGCCGGGAGCACTTGGCAGTTTTGCCGGACCTGACCCGACCTTGCAAGCACTGCTGCTTAAAGCGGCGCGACTTGCCTCGACCAAGTTGCCATTGCTGATTTTCGGCGAGACGGGAACCGGCAAGGAAAAGCTCGCTCGTGCAATTTACCTTGCTGACCCGCGGGCGTGTGGGTTTCAGCCCCTGCGCTGTGCCGGATTGAGTACGGTTGACACCGTCTTTGAAGCAAACGCGGGGACGCTGTACTTGCGTGGTCTCGAGGACCTGTCGCTGCGCGCTCAAGCTGGCCTGCTGTCCGTTCTCGAAAACCGACCCGATCTGCGTGTCATCGCTTCAAGTCGAAGCACGCCTTCTGCGCTCACCGATGTACTGCGCGATGACCTTCTGCATCGGCTGGTCGGAGCCACTTTGGACTTGCCCCCTATACGCAACAGAGCCGATCTGGACTGGCTGATCGACCGAATTCTACGCCGCTGTTCAAGCGACGATATCCTCCTGTCTCCTCTCGCCCGTGCAGAACTGAAATCGAGAGCCTGGGCAGGCAACATCCGGGAGCTTGAACATGTGCTGGAAAGCGCTGTGGCACTTTGTGAGGGGGTGACCCTCGATATTGCGGATCTACCGCCGCCGCCGTTGCAGCCCCCGGCGTTGCATGCAGCGGGCACTGCAGATCTTGAGGCCCTGCTGACAGCTTGTGACTGGAACATGTCCGAAGCGGCAAGACGGCTTGGGCTCAACCGCTCCACGATCTTGCGCAGAGTGCGTAAGGCAGGGCTGGTGGCCCCTCACTGAACCGCAAGAACCGCCTGTTGCATCGCTGTTGCGCACGCAACGGGAACAGCTGCATTTCTGCCTTCGTTTCGGATTGGCCGCATTTGTCTTTGCGCGGACAACGCGAGAACTGCCAGGCTGATCCTCGGAGGGCGAATAGTGAACGGGAGGATCACATGCTCGATACAACTCATTCGGACCAGACCCAAGAGTTTCTAGACCGCTTCGGCGCGGCATTGGCTGAGGGTGATGTTGCGACTGTCCGCGACATGTTTGCAGACGATTGTTACTGGCGTGATCTGGTCGCGTTTACGTGGAATATCAAAACCGTCGAGGGCAAGGACCAGGTCGAGGACATGCTGAAACATCAGCTTGCCACCACAAAGCCCTCAGGTTGGACGCTTGCTGCGGGCGAGACCCCAACCGAGGAAGGAGGCGTAACAACCGCCTGGATCGAGTTTGAAACCGAGGTCGCACGCGGATACGGCCTGGTGCGCCTTAGGGAAGGCAAGATCTGGACCCTGCTCACGACGATGGTCGAGCTGAAGGGCCATGAGGAACCTGCCGGCGCCAACCGCGCTCTCGGCGCGAAGCATGGCGCGGCGAAGAACCGCCAAACCTGGGCCGAAGAGCGCGCCCGCGAGGAAGCGGAGCTTGGCTATGAAACACAGCCCTATTGCCTGATCATAGGCGGTGGTCAGGGCGGTATCGCCATGGGGGCCCGGCTGCGCCAGCTTGGTGTTCCCACCATCATTGTGGAGAAGAACGAGCGGCCCGGCGACAGCTGGCGCAACCGTTACAAGTCACTCTGCCTGCATGATCCGGTGTGGTACGATCATCTGCCCTACATCAAGTTTCCCGACAATTGGCCCGTCTTCTCGCCGAAGGATAAGATCGGCGATTGGCTGGAGATGTACACCAAAGTCATGGAGCTCAACTACTGGAGCAAAACGACAGCCAAATCTGCAAGTTTCGATGAAGCCAGCGGTACGTGGACTGTGGTGGTGGACCGGGACGGGGAAGAGGTCACGCTCAAGCCCACACAGCTCGTCATGGCCACAGGCATGTCCGGCAAGAAGCGCATGCCCGACTTCCCCGGAATGGAGGTGTTCAAGGGCGTCCAGCAACACTCCTCGGAACATGATGGACCGGATCAGTGGACAGGCAAGAAGGTGGTGGTCGTGGGCTCCAACAATTCCGCCCACGATATCTGTGCAGCCCTTTGGGAACATGACGCGGACGTCACGATGGTCCAGCGCTCCTCAACCCACATCGTACGGTCCGAGACATTGATGGATGTAGGGCTGGGAGCCTTGTATTCCGAAGAGGCCGTCCGCAATGGGGTCACAACAGAAAAGGCCGATCTGATCTTTGCCTCTCTGCCCTATGCCATCCTGCACGAATTCCAGATTCCCGCTTACGCCGAGATGAAGAAACGTGACAAGGACTTCTACGACGGTCTGGAGAAAGCCGGTTTCTGGCTGGATTGGGGCGACGATGATAGCGGCCTTTTCCTGAAGTATCTCCGGCGCGGGTCGGGCTACTATATCGATGTCGGCGCCAGCAAGCTTATCATTGATGGCGAAATCAAGCTCAAGCGGGGGCAAGTGAGCGCATTGGATGAGACCGGCGTCATCCTTGATGACGGAACGCATCTGCCCGCGGACCTTGTTGTCTACGCCACCGGCTACAATTCGATGAATGGTTGGGTCGCTGACCTGATGGGCCAGGAAATTGCGGACAAACTGGGCAAGTGCTGGGGCCTCGGCTCGAATACCACGAAGGACCCCGGTCCCTGGGAAGGTGAGCAGCGCAACATGTGGAAGCCGACGCAGGTTCAAAACTTGTGGATGCATGGCGGCAACCTGCACCAGTCGCGGCACTATTCGCAGTTCCTGTCTCTCCAGATCAAGGCGCGGATGGAGGGCATTCTAACGCCCGTCTATGGGCTGCAAGAGGTTCATCATCTGAGCTGATGACGACGCTCTCGATGCCGGGCTGTTCTGCCCGGCGCCCTCCAGTCTTCAAACGCTGACCTGCCCCCTTAAAGCAAGGCTTTCGTAGGAAGCGGGCGCATCAGATACCAAGTTGGAAAGGCAACTCCAATGGAAGTTACACTCGAAGGACAAGGCGTGATCGTAACTGGCGCAGGCCGCGGCATCGGTGCGGCAATGGCGAAGAATCTGGCCAAAAACGGTGCTCAGGTGATGATCGCGGACATAAATGGCGACCTGGCAACGGAGATGGCGCACGAGATCAAATCGGATGGCGGAACGGCTATGGCCTACGCCGTGGACGTGCGTGACCGCGCAAATGTCAAAGAGATGATTGAAACCGCCTGTGCGCATTTCGGCCAGCTCAACACGATGTTCAATAACGCGGGTATTGCACAGGTACGCCCCTTTCTGAGCATAACCGAAAAGGATTGGCAGGACGTCATGGACGTCAACGGGAAGGGTGTTTTGATCTGCATGCAGGAAGCTGCGCAGAAGATGATTGATCAGGGCAATGGCGGCAGTATCGTCAACACGGCCTCTATAGCGGGCAAACAGGGGTATGAGCCGCTCGCTCACTACTCTGCCAGCAAATTCGCCGTTGTTGCCTTAACGCAAGCGGCAGCCCGCGCCTTTGGAGCCCGCAAGATAAGGGTGAATGCCATCTGCCCCGGAGTTGTTGCGACGGATATGTGGAAACTGATTGACGAGGGCTTCCAAGACAGCGGTTTGACGGAAAAGGAAAACCAGGCCTTTGATGAGTTCGCTGGGATCGCCGTCCTTGGCCGCGCTTCACAACCAGAAGATATGGCCGCTGTGGCGACATTCCTGTCCTCGCCTGGGTCAGAATTCATGACCGGGCAGACCGTCATCGTGGATGGCGGGATGGTGTTCGACTAAGCCACCAGAGGAAAGTCGGGGCGTCAGTTGGCGCCCCATCCCGCGTCCTTGGTTGTGTGATCCGATACCTTTTCGGGATCTTATTCTGGCGCCTCAGATGGAACCGGCTCATATGATGCTTTCCAAGACTGTTGCCGAATTGGGCGGCGGTCATTTACCAGTGAATGAAGCTTTTGAGACGCAGACAATAGCTCCGGTCGGCACCATGGTTGGTTCGTCAGCAATCTGTAAATTGCGCTCAATAGTTTCGTTGCGCAAAATACTGATGTGGCCGCTTTTCACGTCGCCTAGTAGCGATCAACTCTAAGCACCTGTAGCGGTTTTCGTGCTGCGTGCGCGTGCAGTGAAGCTTCCGAATTCACAGGTTGGGCTCAGAGCCGACCTTAGCCGCGTCAGGTTCCGATAACAGAATAGACCAGAGTTGACCTTCATGCCATTTGCGAGCGACATTCAAAGCTTGCCCTCGATCAGCCCGGCAGCTGAGCGCTTCGAACATCACGCCCGAGGTCATGTCATCCGCTTCGATTGCGTCGCGCAGCATCACACCCGCAGCGCATAGGTCAGCATCCGAACAGGCTGCAGATCGTGGAATTGCTGAGGGTCGAGCAAAAGTCTCGGTTACGTCTCGGCGAATTGCCGGACGCGGTCGGGTTCGAGCGTCACGACGATCAGGTCCGAGGTTGCAAACCAGGTCCAGCAGGAGCGCATACCGGCAGGCGTCACGATCATGTCGTTCTTTGAAAAGGTGAAACCCCGCAATTCCCCATCGCGGGTGTTTTGCACCCTATGCGGCTACTCCTTGAGGTTCAGAAGAACATGATGTTCGGCGAACACCTCAGTCGGCATGCTCGCAGGCTCTGCCTGAAAATAGCGCACGGACATCAACGCCGCTGCCGATGCATGCGTCAGACCATCGCTGTTAAGCAACGGAAGTGATGGATAAATCTCGGCGTAGCGTCGGGGGCATGCGTCGTTTCTTCGTCGCGAAACTACCCAAACCAAGGTTGTATCTCGTCTAGAGCTAGGGCGGCTCGCATTAGCAAACTTGACAGCACTGCCAATCCCCTTTGCGATCACGATCCCGAACTCGCCCAGCAAGTCCTGTAACATGTTGCTGAGCTGTGTCCGCCGCGGCGCGACCATCAGGATCCAAAATCTGCAAATCAATTCAAATGATTTGGGCGATCTGTCGCTTCCTGGCTGAACATCCTCATCAACTCTTAATAACCTGGGTTTGGCGGCGCGAGCCGAGGGTAAGCGCAAGTTGCTTCTCCAGCTCGAGCAACACGAACAATACCACTCCCAAGCCAACGATTATTAAACCATCGGTCACCGAAACGTCTGAAGTGCCGAAAGCGGTTTGGAGCGGTGGCAGGTAGGTTACGGCGAACTGCAGCAAGGTCACAGAGATCACGCATAGCCAGACGACCCGTGTCCCTCGCACCGCATCCCATGTCAACGAGGTCCCGTAGATGTTTCGGACAAAGAACAGGTGAAAGATCTTGAGCACCACCAGCGTATTGAGCGACAGCGTCTGTGCCAAGGCGAGATCGTAGCCCTGTTTCAACGCATAGCTGAATATGCCGAAGACACCCGCCAGAAATAGCGTCGAGACCAGAACGATGTGCCAGACAAGTTCCGGCCCTAGGATTGGTGCGTTACGTGACCGTGGTGGCCGACGCATGGTGTTTTCCTCTGTTGGCTCATAAGCGAGCGCGATTCCAAGCGTGATGGCGGTGACGAGGTTAACCCACAACAGCTGCAGGGGGCTGATCGGGAGAGCGAGGCCAAGCAGAAGCGCCACCACAACGGTCAGGGATTCCCCGCCATTGGTTGGAAGCAGCCAACTAATCACCTTCTTTATGTTGTCGAACACCGTGCGCCCTTCGCGCACAGCCGCGGCGATGGAGGCGAAATTGTCATCGGCCAGCACGATATCGGCGGCTTCCTTTGCGGCTTCGGACCCTTTCTTCCCCATAGCGATACCGACATCGGCGCGTTTCAAGGCTGGGGCATCGTTTACTCCGTCACCCGTCATTGCCACCGACAAACCATGGGATTGCAAGGCACGCACCAAGCGCAATTTGTGCTCAGGGCTGGTCCGGGCGAAGATGTCTATATCCAGAACATGGGCCGCAAGCTGCGCATCGTCCATTTGATCAATCTGTGCGCCCGTCATGACGGCGCTGCCGTGGGCCAGCCCGATCTCTGCGCCAATGGCTGCCGCTGTGCCCGCGTGGTCACCGGTGATCATCTTTACGGCAATTCCCGCGCCACGACATTCGGCAACGGCTTCGATGGCTTCCGCGCGGGGCGGGTCGATGATGCCGACGAGCCCGAGGAGGGTAAGCCTACCGTCGATATCGCCGATAGTAAGCTTGGTGGTACTCGGCTCCATCTTTTTGCTGGCAAGTGCCAGAACGCGCCGACCTTGGCTTGCCAACTCTGCTGCCTTAGCCGCCCATTGCGCACTGTCAAAACCACGTGTGGTGCCGGCTGAATTTTGTTCGGTCGAACACATGGCAAGCACTTGCTCGGGCGCCCCTTTGACAAAGGTCACAAGGGCATCGTCAGCGCGTCTTTCCATGGTGGCCATGAATCTTTGTCGCGAGTCGAACGGAATAAGATCACGCCGGGACCATGTATCGCCAATCTCCGCGCGACGGCCAAAGACCTTCCAGGCAAGTGTTAGAAGGGCTCCTTCCATCGGGTCGCCGTTAACCTTCCAGACGCCATCGATCTCTTGCAATTGGGCATCGTTACAACGCGCCGCAGCCAAGGCGAGCTGGCGCAGGGCGTCGTCGTCTTCTGGGGCCACTGATTGTCCTTCGTGTAATACCTGCCCGTTGGGAGTGTAGCCGTCTCCTTCTATGTCCAGAACTCCGCTGGCAGTCACAACATCGGTCACGACCATCTCGTTGCGCGTCAGTGTCCCGGTTTTATCGGTGCAGATCACTGACACCGAGCCGACGGTTTCGATAGCTGGAAGGCGTCGCACGATGGCATGGCGCCGTGCCATGGCTTGCACGCCGATCGCCAGGGTGATCGACAAGACCGCCGGTAGACCCTCAGGTATGGCGGACACCGCCAGCACAACGACGGCCATGAACAGTTCGAAAAAGTCATACCCAGCGACGAAGTATCCGAAGACGAGCATGATCGCCGCAACGGCCAGAATGAACAATGTCAGCCAGCGCGAGAAGGTGTTCATTTGTTCGACCAACGGCGTGGTCAGTTCATCCACATCGGAAAGCATCCCACTGATGCGGCCGATCTCGGTCCGATTTGCGGTCGCCGTCACGATGCCACGGCCCTGACCGGCAGTGACCAGAGTGCCGCCGAACGCCATACAGGTCCGGTCCCCGATGGCCGCATCGGCGCTTACCGGCTCTAGGGTCTTTTCAATGGCAACCGATTCACCCGTCAGCATGGCTTCTTGGACCTGAAGCCCGTGGATCTGGAACAGGCGCAGGTCGGCGGGTAGTTTATCGCCTGCCTCAAGCAGCACGACATCGCCCGGCACCACCTCGGCGCTATCGATTGAGGTGCGTTGCCCGCCTCGAAGCACCGAAGCCTGCGGCGCAAGTAGCTCGCGGATCGCCTCCATCGCCTGTTCAGCGCGGCCTTCCTGGACAAAACCAATGATCGCGGTCACAAAAACCACAGTCAGGATCACCACGGTGTCGATGTGATGCCCCAGCAGCAATGTGACCGTGGCAGCACCGATCAGCACGTAGATCAGCACATGATTGAAATGACGCAAAAAGCGCAGCACGACGTTTTTCTCTTTTCGCGCTGGCGGTTGATTGCGCCCAAAGAGGTCTAGACGCCTGGCGGCCTCGGCACTGGAAAGCCCATCTGTGGACGATCCGAGCGCTTCGAAAACCGCGATAGGCTCTTTGGAATGAGACGCATCGAGATCAAACTGCTTGGAGATGAGGTCGTTGTTCACCTATCAGTCCTTTTCGAGAAGTGAGGTCTTGATGTGCTCGTACTAAGGTCAGGATTGGGATCGCCCATGGTCAAGCGCTAACGCGCGTTCCAGCACTGCCAGAAAGGATCCTGCGGGCGTCTTTGAGCGCGCCAATGGCCGCGAAACGGTCGGAATTGCGGGTGAATTCCATCGCCGCCGACACTTTGGGTGCCATCGAGCCTTCAGGCAAATCGAGCGCTGCCAGTTGGTCTTCTGTCAGAAGCTCGATCTTCCTGGCGCTGTCAGTTCCAAAATCCCGATATACGCCGTCCATATCTGTTAGCAAAAGCAACGCATCCGCTTCGATCTGATCGGCAAGCAGTTTGCTTGCATGGTCTTTGTCTATGACCGCTTCGACCCCAAGCAGGCTGCCGTCATTCCGACGAATGACGGGGATACCTCCGCCACCGGCGCATATGACGACGACGTCGTTGTCCAAGAGGATCTGGAGAATCTTGAGATCGGGTATCTCCACTGGCTGCGGTGACGCCACAACGCGTCGCCAACTGTTCCCGTCTCGGGCAACGCTCCATCCTCTGTCTTTCGCAATATTGCGGGCTTCGCGTTCTGAGCCATAGATGGGGCCGACAAATTTCGTTGGCCTGGAAAACGCGCTGTCCTTGGGATCGACGACAATCTGCGTCAGCAAAGTGGCCACCGCACGGCTGTGTTCCAGGGCGTTCTCTACTTCTTGTTCGATGAGATAGCCGATCATACCCTCTGTCTCGGCTCCCAAAATGTCTAAGGGGTAGGCTTCATCGGGTTTGTAGGCGGCCCCCTGAAGCGCGAGCAACCCGACTTGGGGGCCGTTGCCGTGGGTAATGACCAGCTCGTGACCATCATTCACCAGGGCAGCCAAGACAAGGGCGGCCTCAGCGATGTTGCGGCGCTGGTTTGTTGCGGTAAGCGGTTCACCCCGTTTCAAAAGCGCGTTTCCGCCAAGCGCGACGACCACCCGCATCTCAAGCTCCAAGCGTGGCGACCAAGACTGCCTTGATCGTATGAAGCCGGTTTTCTGCCTGATCGAACACAATGGATGCCGGGCTTTCGAAGACCTCTTCGGTGACTTCCATTGATGTCATGCCATATTCCTGCGCGATTTCAGCACCCACGGTCGTCTCTGCGTTGTGAAAGGCCGGAAGGCAGTGCATGAATTTGGCCTCGGGATTGCCCGTTCTGGACATGACCTCCGCGGTTACCTGATAGGGTTTCATCAACGCGATGCGGTCCCGCCATTTCTCTTTTGGTTCGCCCATCGACAGCCAGACGTCGGTGTAAACGAAATCGCTACCTGCAACCCCCTTGTCCACGTCTTCGGTTAGCAGAATGCGTGCACCCGTTGTCTGGGCGACGTCGCGCGCCTCAGCTTCTATAGCTTTGTCAGGCCAACAGCTCCGCGGTGCGCATAGCCGGATGTCCATGCCCATCTTGGCGGCGCCGATCATCAGGCTGTCGCCCATGTTGTTCGCGGCATCGCCAAGAAATGCGAACGCGATGCGGCCGAGCGGCTTATCGCAATGCTCTCGCATGGTGAGAAAATCCGCAAGGATCTGAGTGGGATGAAACTCGTCGGTCAGACCATTGTAGACGGGTACGCCGGCATGGGTGGCCAGTTCTTCGACGATACTCTGACCAAAGCCACGATACTCGATCGCGTCATAGATCCGCCCCAGAACGCGGGCGGTGTCCTTGACGGTTTCCTTACGGCCCAGATGGGTGCCGGAGGGGCCGAGATAGGTGACGTTGGCACCTTGATCATGGGCCGCGACCTCGAAGCCCACGCGGGTGCGGGTGGAGTCCTTCTCAAAGATCAGGGCGATTTCTTTACCCTTGAGTTGGGGCACCTCGGTTCCTGCGTATTTGGCCGATTTAAGATCGGCCGAAAGACGTAGCAGAAAGCCAATCTCCTCTGGCGTGAAATCTCGAAGCGTCAGGAAGTGCCGATTGCGCAAATTGAATGCCATGGTCAAGCTCCTCAGATCGGGTCACGGATTGTCGGACAGCTCATGCAACGGCCTCCGCCACGGCCACGCCCAAGTTCAGCACCCGGCACTTCGATTACATCGATGCCCGCCGCGCGCAGCGCTGAGTTGGTGTCATCGTTTCGATCGTAGCCAATGACCGTGCCAGGTTTGAGAGCGAGGACATTGTTGCCGTCGTTCCATTGTTCGCGCGCCTGTTCGAACAGATCGTCCCCACCGGTCGGCACCACGGTCAGCTTCGGATATCCGAGACATTCGGCGACGATGTCAAAAATCGGTCGCTCGTTTTTTCGGATGTCCAAGGCCGCTGGCCCTTCTCCGGGCCGCAGATCATAGCAGGCAATGCCTTCGGCAACCTCGGTGAAACTGGTAATCACATCCCCACCGCAAAAGGTGAACACTGTGTCCAGATGCATCGCGGCGCGGGATTTTGGCATTTGGCACGCAATCACGCGGTGGGCTCCGCCTTGTTCAAAAAGCGCTTCCGCCAATAAACCAACGGCTTGCGGTGTCGTGCGCTCCCCCATGCCCACCAGTACGATACCATCCCCGATGGGCATGATGTCGCCGCCCTCCAGTGTCGCGAGGCCGTAGTTGCGATCAGGATCTCCCCACCAGACTTTCGTCTTGCCGACAAACTTCGGGTGAAAGCGATAGATTGCGGTCATAAGCAGGGTTTCGGGACGGCGCGCCTCCCAATGCATTGGGTTCAGCGTCACGCCACCGTAGATCCACGCGCTCATATCCCGTGTGAAAAGCGCATTGGGCAATGGCGGCAAGATGAAACCAAGCGGGCCCAGATAACTGCCAAACATGCTCTCCGCGCTGAAAGGGACATCGCTGACGGTAAGCCCGCCCAGCATGTGGTCAGAGAGCGTCTGACCGGTCTGCTGATCACACCATTCGCGGAGTTCGCGTAGCATGCCAACACCGACCATATGGGGCACGATCCGTCGATCAAGTGTCCATGTCCGGCCGTCGACCGTATCGAGCACCTCGGCAAGCAGTTCGCCAAAATCCAGAACGTCGATACCGGTTTCGCGCATCGCAAGGGCGAAGGCGTCGTGGTCCTTTTGGGCCTGCTTGACCCAAAAGACATCGTCAAACAGGAGTTCAGCGCAATTGCCCGGGGTCAGACGCCTGTGAGCCAAGCCCGGACGGCACAGGATCACCTGGCGCAATTGCCCGGTTTCCGAATGAACGCCAATAGACGGGTTCTCCATTGCGATCCTCCCTCAGATGATTACGGAGATGCTGAGCGCGCCCATGATGAAAACGGTCAGGATCAGAAGCAGCGGCCAGATGAACATCAGCCACCGTTCGTAAGGCACCCGACCGATCGCAAGCCCGCCGATGACCACTGCAAAGGTCGGGTTGATCAAGTTGACCAGCCCATTCGCGGATTGGTAGGCGGTCACAACAAGCTCGCGGCTGACACCCGCGAAATCGGATAGCGGCGCAAGGATTGGCATCGACAGCACCGCAAGCCCCGAAGACGACGGCACAAAGAAACTCATGCCCGCGAGAATGCCGAACATCGAATTGATAAAGGCGATGTCGGAAAGATCCCCAAGCGTGTTGGCCGCATTATGCAGGATCGTGTCTGCGATCATTCCGTTTTCCATGATCACCACGATGCCGCGCGCGAGCCCGATCACCAGCGCCACGCCAAGCAACTCCTTTGCCCCGTCGACAAAGGCCCCCGTAAGCGCCTTTTCTCCCAACCGAGCGACAAGACCGACGATGATCGCGGCCCCCAAGAACAGCGCCCCCATCTGCGCCATCCACCAGCCTTGCAGCGCGACACCCCAGATCATGGCCGCAAAGGTTAGCCCGAACAGAACCAGGATGATCGACTGCGTTACCGTCAGTTTGTCGGTCTGACGTTGCGGATCATCCGATAGGAAATGGGCCTTATGTCGTGCATGCAGTCTGGCCACGATTGACCGGGAAGGATCCAGCTTTACGCGTCGCGCGTATCGCATCACATAGGCACTGCAGATCAGCAGGCCGCCACCTAGTAGAACGAGCCTTAGGCCGAGACCGTCGGTGAACGGGATTGCCGCAGCATTCGACGCGATGATTGTGGCAAACGGATTGATGGTCGACCCAAGCACCCCGATCCCCGCGCCGATCAGAATAATGGCAACACCGGTTACCGTGTCATAGCCAGCGCGGAGCACGACAGGCATCAAGATCGCGTAGAATGCAATGGTCTCCTCTGCCATCCCGTAAGTCGTGCCGCCCAGTGCAAAGAGCACCATGAGAAAAGGTATCATCCAGATCTCATGCCCTTCGACCCGTCGCATGGCGGCGCGGATGCCGGTATCGATCGCTCCGGTGGCGTTTACGACGCCGAGAAAACCGCCCAGAAGCAAGACGAACAACGCCACATCGATTGCATTCGCGGCGTAGCTGTCAGGATCGTAGAAGCCCGCAATCGGCGCCAACAACACGTCGATCAAACCCTGTGGATTGGCGTCTACTTCGGCATAGGTGCCCGGTATGGCCACTTCACGACCTACCTCTTCATTCAGAGCTCGTTCGTATTGGCCAGCAGGGATGATCCAGGTCAGCCCGGCGACCAAAACGATCAATAAAAACAGAATGGTATAAGCCGTTGGAAAGCGAGATGTTCCCTCGTTTTCATCTTTGTCAGCGGCGATTTCATTAGCGTTCATGCCATGCCCTCACTGCGTTCTGATGTGGTTTGCCACTATACCGAGACGCTCGGGTACTGGTGTTGACACAGATCAACCTTCGACCGGTTAGGCGTTCAGAGGGTCGCGGCGACTGGCTTTGCTCCCCTTAGGGCTGGGCGACGATGGGGGCGTCAGACGGGGGCTCCGCCGCTCAACCGAAGTCCAAATCCAACCAGACTGGCAGGTGATCGGATGCAACGCGTGTGAGCGCGTTTTGTTGAACGCCTGACGCCCGCACCATCACCTCGCCGGCAAGCGCAAATCTATCCAAAGACACCATGGGACGTGCTGAGTGAAAGGAGGCGCCTGGTGTGACGACGTGAAATCTGTCGACGATCGGTTCCATTCCCTTTGTTCGCGACCATTCATTGAAATCGCCCACGATGAGGGCGCTTGGCTCATCTGAAAGAACACGAGAAAGGCAGCGCAATTGCGCTACACGGTCACGGCGTCTGAGCCCTAGATGGGTCGCCACAACACTCATCGGCCCGTCAATGTTCAGTTTGAACCGGACGGCTCCTCGGGGTTCAAGGCCTGGCAAGGCGATGCGGTCCGCCCCTGTTGCGGACAAATCTTTGCGCACCAGAACGGCATTCCCGTGCCATCCAAGGCTCACGTCATTTGCTGCGACATCCAGGACATCGAGATCGGTTTCACGTTCGATGAGCGCGCGCGGCAAAGCAGCAGATCTATCGCCCAAGCGTCTGTCGGCCTCTTGTAGAGCCACCACATCGGCATCCAGTGCATTGATGACGTTCAGGATCCGCGACGGATCGCGCCGTCCGTCTCGCCCTCGGGCCTTGCGGATGTTGTAACTGACAACGCGCAATCCGCGTTTTGTTTCGGCGTAGATCATCACCTATATATGCGGCCTGGCACGGGACTGGTGAAGGAGTGCGAAGGGCAAATCATGCGATTCCTCCGAAAGCAGAGCCCTATTTTGTTGTTCGTGTGGATCGGCTTGCTTCTGTTTGCCTTTGGCGCCTCCGCGCTGAGCAATTTCGCACTCGCTTTTGTCGCATTGGCGACGCTCGGACTGTCTTTGGCACCTGTCGTTCTTGCGCGTCATTTGTCGATTTCAGTGCCAACGCCCTTCTTTGTGGCCACAACTCTGTTCATTGCGGCTTCGATTTTTATGGGTGAGGCATTTGGCTTCTACGACCGAGTGTGGTGGTGGGATCTTGCACTACATGGGATATCGGCGATTGGCTTCGGGCTCTTCGGGTTCCTGTTCATCTTTATGCTCTTTGAAGGCGACCGATACGCCGCCCCGCCTATTGCCATTGCCTTCTTGGCCTTTTGCTTGGCGGTCACGGTGGGCAGCCTATGGGAGGTGTTCGAATTCTTCATGGACCAAGCGTTCGGCTTGAACATGCAGAAAAGTGGGCTGAATGATACGATGGGCGATATGGTCGTCAACGCGCTTGGCGCCGTGATCGGGGCGGCCAGCGGTTTCTTGTTTTCACGAGGGCGCGAACGAGGTCTGTTTGCACCTTTGATCCGGCAATTCATCGATGCCAACCGCAGGCTTTATCGCAAGGCCAAGGATCAGCTAAAGCGTTGAAACCTGAATTGTGTCGATTGAGTATCCAGAACAACGACGACACTCTCCAAACCCATAGTGACGCGCTGGCCTATGAGAGCGAAGTGCCTGTTGCAGCGGGTAGATCTCTCTATGATCTGAGAAACGCGTTTTCCCGGCGTGCAAAGAGCAAGAAATGCTCATCGTGATCGCTGGATAGATCACCCATCTATTGGTGGTACCGCCCGTCGATAGAGATGCCACATGGTGTGGCCCGGGACTGGCAGAATAAAAATCAAGCCCAGAAACGCCAGTACCATCGACAACAGCATGGTGACCGAGATGATGATGTTTAAGAAACCATCAAAATCCGAGAAGGGTGAATCTTGCAGCACGATTACCAGTACGGTTCGGAACTGGTACACCCACACCCAAAAGATGAACAGTGTAACAAAGGCCATCCAGCCCATCTCGCGCTTGCGTTGATTGGCCATCACGGTGAGGATTTCAGACCAGCCGAGATTATCCCCTTCTGCAACCGGCGGGACATTTCATAGAGCCCTGCGGCAGCGAAAGGTGCGACCAGCGGAAAGCCGACAGCGGCGGGCATAATCATCCAGATCTCGCCGAGCCAGAACAGGCACCAAACAAACAGGACGCTGATAAGCGCAGATGCTTCAGGCCCTCCAACCGCGGCACCGAGCCCATCCTGTGAATTCGATTTTCTCGCTGCGTACGCACGCAGACCGAATTCTTCTGCATCTGTACAAACTCACGCGCTGAGATGCGGCTCAAATACCGGTCATTGGTGGCGGGTGCAGCATTCATCTGGATGCAAATGACCGCGTTGCGGGACATTGCTGCCGTTCGAGAAGTCAAGTTATTCACAGATCATGTCAAAATTCATCGTGCCTCTGTCTATCCTACTTGCGATCCCGCTGCTGGTTGCAGGTCTTTCTCTAGATCCTGCATCTGTTGCTAGTGTTGAGCAGAATTCGTCCAGGCATCCGAGTGATCTGGGGGAGGTAAGGCAGTTCTGGCCGAATGATGGAAATCCAATTGATGTTGTTGCAGTCGCAATTGGGCCAAACGGGGACGTTTTCGCCATTCACCGGGACAATCGTGGGTTCAGTGGCGATGGCACATTGATTGAGCGACCGGTCATCGTGCGTCTTGACCCTGAAACTGCCGAAGTGATGGCTGAAATCGGTGATGGCATTTTCATAAATCCCCATGGCCTTTCCGTCGGAGAGGACGGAGCTCTATGGGTGGCAGACATCGGACTGAATTCGGTCATCAGACTCTCTCAGGATGGGACGTTGCTGGGTGCCTTCGGAGATGCCTATCCACGTTGGATGGAGCCGGCCTTAAGGCTACGGAACGTCCTCCCGCGTTTGCCGGTTCCAATGTCGGATTTGACGTTCGCAAGGCCGACGGATGTCGTGCCCTTGCCCAATGGGGGGTTTGCAGTAACCGATGGGTACCGAAACGCAAGATTGGCAGTGTTTGATGCTGAGGGAGCCCTGAACTGGGAACGCAATTCCCGTGGGTCTGAAGTTGGTTCCTTTCACCTGCTACATGGGCTGGCGGTCGATCGCGAAGGCCGACTTTTTGTTGCGGATCGCCGCAATGCACGCATTCAGGTGTTCTCGTCGGATGGGCAAGTGCTGGCACATCGTCTGGGTGCGGAGCTTGGCCGTCCATTCGGCCTCGATATCGGTGATGATGACTGCTTGTACGTTGTCGACGGAGGCGATCGTCTCGACACCCAAAACCTAACAGAAGAACAAGCGTCTCGCCGAGGCTTGTCTCAAACCATTCTCAATGATGCAGATTTGGAACCAGCCACAAGAGTAGCTATGTCACAACGTTTTGTGCTGCCCCATGACGTCGCGGTCGGGCCCGATGGTACTGTCTTTATTGCCGATCCAGAGGCAGGGTATCTGTTTGCGGTTCAGATTGAGAACTAGTGTGGTTCGGCATGAAAGCGTAATGGCTTGCGTCGAACCGTGGCTTTGTCCTGCGTCTCGATGGTCGATCAGCCAAGCAGCAAAAGAACGGTTTGGATTTCACCCATTAGATCAGTCTTCAGTGACCTTTCTTGCGGCATGGGCCGCAACGCAGAGATGTAAGTGCTGCAGGACCGAATGCGTGCCACGTCTGCAATAGCGGTGGCTGCACAAGTCCGGTTTGTCCCGCTCTTTGCAGTCCGGGCGCGGGCCAGCCTACAACGCACTAATCCCTTATCTAACATTGCTGCGAGAAGTACCAATTGCCGGTATCGGCTCAATCCAGGCAATTGATCAGATTAGACGCCTTCTCTACTCCTATCAGAATGATTGATACCAAAACCACCGACCTTAATTTGCTCGTCGCTCTGGATGCTCTGATCGCCGAACGGAATGTGACGCGCGCGGCGAAGCGCTTAAACATCTCGCAGCCTGCTCTTTCTGCGCGGCTCAACCGGCTTCGCGACCTTTTTGGGGACCCGCTTCTGGTGCCAACTCAACGTGGCATGATCCCGACGCCGCGCGCTTTGGAACTTCAGGACCCATTACACGCCGCATTGGAAGGGGTTCGAGCAGTCGTGTTGGATGGTCGGGCGTTTGACCCTGCCAGCGCGGCCGGCGTCATCAACATCGCCGCCTCCGACTACGTGCAGTATACGCAACTCAGGCCGCTAAGCGCTCGTCTTCGTCAGGATGCGCCAGCGCTGCAATTGGCATGGCATCAGATCAATGGTGCGCAATTGCAGGGGCAGATGGAGCGGTCCGAGATCGATCTGGCGCTCATGACACCCTCAACGGCACCTGATCAGTTGCGTATGCGCAAGCTTTATAATGAAAGCTATGTTGCGATTGTACGGCGGGATCACCCGGCGAACCATGGCGAGCTTGATCTGGAATTGTTCTGCGCGCTTGAACATATCGTCGTCTCAACGCGCGGGGGCGGCTTTCAAGGCGCGACCGATGCGGCCCTGACAGGGCTCGGGCGGACACGGCGGGTTGCCTTGTCCGTTCCAAGCTTTCTGATCGTGCCTGAGATCGTTGCCTCTTCCGATCTGATTGCATTGGTGCCCCGGCGTCTGGTGGATAATCGGTTCGCTCATCTGCAGATCTTCGATCCACCACTGCCTGTCGAAGGGTTTTCCATCGCGATGCTTTGGCATGACCGGGCCGATGCTACACCGTCGCATCGCTGGGTCCGCGATCAGCTTGTGAAGATGGAGGTCGAACTGGTGGCCTGACGTCAGCTATTCATATCATGGATAACTGATCTAACACCGTTCGATTTCCGAATGGCAGAGCTATCTCCTAAGTCTTTTGCAGCACCAGGACAACCCTGACGCACAAGGAAGGAGGCCACTCATGACACGTAAATTCAGAACCATCCTATCAACAACCGCATTGGTTGCCGCACTTGTCGGCACGCCAGTTGCCTCGGTCGCGCAAGTTGGCCACCTGACCGATGAGGGCACCCAATTGGCCCAAATCGAGACGCCGGATCAGGCCGTCGCCTTTGCCAATGTCCAAAACCTGGTCGCACGCTGGAACACGATCATCACCCAGACTTCGACCGGGGAAGAGCAACTGCAAGTCATGCTTGAGTCGGGTGTCTTCGCCGAGGACTTCACCATCGCTTTCAACCTGCCCGATGGCACACGGATTGCGCTTGAGGGTCTTGATACCGATGACGCACGCGGCTTTTACAACCAAACGGTCAATGGGTTGCAGAAGGCACGTGCCAACGTGGCATCGAATGTGGAAGTCACTGCCTTTGGGCGCGATGAGATCCGCGCACGCTTCCGCTATGTTGTCTTCATGGGCGATCGCTACTCACTCGGCGGCATCAACGAAATCACCGTTGAGGTCCGGGATGGGCGCTATCAGATCGCCGGGTCGGAAATTTTCGTCGAACGGTTCGACACGGACCACGCCCGCTAATCCATCAGTTCCACGTCTTTCCACGAGGCAAGCGCGAGCTCGTCTCACGTTCAGAAGGTGCTATACCATGCCCGTTATTCGTATCTCACTCGCCCGTTTCCAACCGTCAAATGCCGACACCGTTCACGCCCTGCTGGACGAAAGCCGTGCTATTCTTGTTCCGGCAATTCAAGGGCTCAAGGGCAATCTTGGCTTTTACGCTGGCGTCGACGCTGCACAAGGCGCGATGACCAACGTCAGCCTTTGGGAGACCGAACAAGATGCTTTGCAGATGGCGAACCTTCGAGCCATGACAGATCTTGCAAAAGCGTTTGTCGATGCCGTCGTTCAATTTGAAAGGCCCATCACCAACCATCAGGTGCTCTGGTCGATTTAGGACGAACGCTGTTGTTCCCATTAGATAGGTCAAGGATCGTTTCGTCTTTCACTGCCGACGTTGGCGCGCTGATCAGCGAAGGTCTATTGTGAGCGCTCAAGCACCGATCGATCTGGCCGCGATGCGTGGGAACAAGCAGCTTGGCCACAATGAGGCTTATGCGCAAAGCAAGCTCGCCGTCACCATCTGGACCCGCGAATTGGCGAAAGAACTTGGGGACGGGCCGCTTGTCGTTGGGGTCAATCCCGGTTCTTTACTGGCCTCGAAAATGGTAAAAGAAGGCTACGGCATCGCGGGCAACGATCTATCGATTGGTGCGGACATTCTGCGCGAAGCGGCCCTTGGCGTGTCCTTCGCGGCTGCTTCCTTGGCCGAGTGTTATCAACGACTTCACCTTGTCATTGATAGCCCGTCTTTTGTGAGCGGTACATCGCAGCATAGAGGCCATCGTGAGCCATCAGGTCACTGTGAGTTCCCTGTTCCACCACTTTCCCGAAATCTAGCACATAGATCCAATCGGCATGGATGACGGTAGACAGGCGGTGGGCGATCATCACAGTGGTGCGCCCCTTTGCGGCGCGTTCGAGGGCATCGCGAACCCTTTCCTCCGTCTTCTGATCCAAGGCCGACGTAGCCTCGTCCATCAACAGGATCGGAGCATTCTGCAAAACGGCGCGGGCAATGGCGATGCGTTGTTTTTGGCCCCCAGACAACTGGCTGCCCTTGGGGCCTAGGGGCGTATCCCCCCGTTCGCGCATCAGATCTGCAATCTCGGCGGCTTCGGCAGCGGCCCAAAGATCGGCATCGGTGGCATCGGGGCGCACGTAACGGATGTTGTCGGCAATCGAAGCGTTGAAGATGACGATATCCTGTGCCACCACAGAGAACGCCTTGCGCAGCGCCTTGACTTGAAGCTCTTGGATATTCTCACCGCTTATTGTGACAGCGCCATCGTTTACCTCGTAGAGGCGGGTAATGAGGCTAAGAACAGTGGTCTTGCCCGATCCTGTGGCTCCCACAATGGCGGTGGTCTTACCACCTTCGATCGTCAGATCGAGCCCCTGATAGAGAGGCTCGGCATCTTCATATGCGAAATGCACCCCGTCCAGGCAGATATCGCCTGTGGCGTCAAATTCGGCACGCGCGCCAGGAATATCTTTCACCGAAGCATTAAGCCGAAGAATGCTGTGGAGGCTGTCCAGCAGAATGAGCGAAGCCTGGAGCGTGGCGAAAAACTGCGCCAGACGGCGGGCTGGATCAAACAGGATCGTAAGGCCCAAGAGAAAGGTAATAATCCCTGCTGCATCAATCCTGAAATCACCGCTGATCACCATGTATCCGCCGCCGCCGATCACCAGGACATAAGCGCAGGCCGATACCAAATCGATGGCCGGCGCCACCATGGCCTGGGCCGATTGCAAACGGATCGTCAGACTGCGGATACCAATGGCTGCAATGTTAAGACGCTCGCGCTCGCGCCCTTCTTGCCCTGAGATCTTCACCGTGCGCATGCCGTTGGACATTTCTTCGATGGTGTTGATGTAGTCACCGAACGCGTTCTCGGCCTTGGCTTGGATATCTTTGATCCGATGCGAGATCTGCTGCATCAAAAAGATCACCACAGGTATGAAGATTACCGCCCCCACAAACAACAATGGCGACTTGTAGATCAGATATCCGGCCACGATCACAACGGTAACTGCATCGCGAACCGCACCTACGGTTCCGACGCCGATGAACCTGCCCATCCCATCGGCCTGGTTGACCAAGCGCAGGATCGTATCTCCAACTTTGGTCCGCTCGAAATAGGACAGATCCTGCATCAACAGGTGCGCCGTGAGATCAGCACGGAGTTTGACGATGGCATCGCTGGCAAGCCAGACTGACAGCCGAGGCACCAGATAGGATAAAAGCGCGCGCACCGCGAACAGGAAGAAGACATAGGCGCAGATCAACGCCAGTTGATATAACTGCCCGTCCTCAAAGATGACGCGCAGACCGTTCTCAGTGAGTTGGAGAAATTGCTGGTAGACGACCCCCTGAATGCTCACCATGCCCAAAACGCCTAACAGCCAAAGCGATCGATCGCGCAGATATGAGCGCCAGAACCAACGCAAATTCGTACGGTCTTGGGGCGAGAACAGGACCCTCGTGTTTGGCGTATTCGGCTGCGTCATCGTGGGATACCCGTAGGGCAAGGGGGGCGACCATCCAGGCAAACAGGTGGCGGGTCGGCAAAGTCATGGTCTCTTAGTAGATTGCCATAGGACGTTCAAGGCAATGTGTCCCGGCGGCTTTTGCCGAGACTTGGCAACAAGCTGCCATCGATCACACGGCCTCTGCACTCGGTGTTAAACACGGTCACGGCGGCGGCAAACCACCCGTTTCTTCGGGCCCGCTATCAAGTTCTGCAGCACGTCTGATCAGCTGTCGATGAGATCGCGTTGAGTGTGTTTCGGTTCAGGCATTTTGCCTTGATGCATCCGAGATTTGTACCGAGGCGAGCATCACAATGACGTCGCTGCAAGCGCCGTTTCGCCCGCTAAGCGTTTCTTCCAGCCTCTCGGAACGCTACCAGCTACGGTACAAGCCCTGGGTATCCGTCGGGAAAACGGCAGTCAGCTCTGTTTTCTCACACTCCCTCAATCCGCGCGACGATGAAACTCTGCGATACTGTCCTCGCGCATATTGCCATCCACCATGATCTCGATCTTCTTGTCCACTCGATGGAGTTCGCGCGTGGCACGGCGGATGCCGTTCGCGATCTGTCCGCCCAGGCTCTGTCTCATTTTGGTTGCACTTGGCCAGACACCCGCCTCGATCAACTTACGTCAGACTGTCCCTCGAAGCACAAAGTCAGACAGACAAACCAACCAAGCGCGGCCCGCAGTTAGATCCTCCAAGAAAGGTTGCAATTCGAAGGCTTTGCAAGTCGATGCCGGCATGCGCTCAAGTTTCGGGTTCATCGCGTCGCGGCATCATGTCCTGAATGCCCTGGCCAGATGGTCCATCACCACGCGCACCCGCGGGACATTTCGCAAATCCTCATGGGTGACCAGCCAGGTGTCCATTGCATCGACCTGTAGAGAGGGTAGCACCTGACGGAGGGCCTGGTTCTGTCGGGCGACAGGTATCTGCACTGCGGCGATTCCCAGACCCGCGCGAACGGCGGCGAATTGCGCGGGATGGCTGTCGGTTCTCAGCACAAAATCCTGGGGCGACACACTCGGCAAGACCTGCGCGGCGAGATCCAGATCGGCCTTGGATCGATCAGGGCCTATGATGTCGTGATGTGCGAGATCATCCACGCTCTTCGGTACCCCACGCCGCTCTAGGTAGTCGCGATGGGCGAACAATCCCAGCGGGATGGTCGCGATTTTCTGGGCAACCAATGCTTGTTGTCTCGGATCGGTCATGCGCAACGCGATATCCACTTCCTGTTCCAGGAGATTGGCGCTGGTATTGGACAGGATGAGTTCGACGCGAAGGCCCGGATGATGCGCGCGCAACGCAGCCAACATCGGCGGCAGGACTTCGATCCCGACAAATTCCGACACGCTCAACCGCACGACGCCGCCGACCCCATTGGGCGGAGAGGAGGCCGCCCGCACCATGGCCTCCGACGCCCGCTGCATCGCTCGCACGTGGCCCGCAAGCGCCAGCGCCTGCTGTGTGGGCGCCATTCCATTGACTGAACGCACGAACAGCGCAGTGCCAAGCGCGTGTTCCAACGCGGAAATCCGTGTGCGAACAGTGGGTTGCGAGATCGCCAGACGACGCGCGGCGGCTGAAAGGCTGCCCTCCTCTATGACCGCCAGAAAGGCGCGTTGATCATCCCATTCAGCTTCGGTGCGTCTATGCGTGTTCATAATAATTTTATGAGCTGTCTGGAATATTTAGACAATTCCTTTCTGCCCGATGCAACGCCATCTTCCTCCTATCACCGCAAGGAGGATGACATGACACAGACTTGCAAAGACACACATACGGTGCTCGTTTTGGGCGCGACCGGCGGCATCGGAGGTGCGGTGGCCCGCGCGCTGGCCGACCAGGGTTGGATCGTTCGGGCCATGGTCCGCGACATTGTCAAGGCCAAGGCTGGCTGGACGGGCCCGACCACGCCAAACTTCATCACTGGTGATGCAATGAACCGGGAAGAGGTCGTTCGGGCCGCTACGGATGGGGGCGCCGTTCACGCGATCATCCATGCCGTAAACCCGCCGGGTTACCGGAATTGGGACACCGTTGTGCTGCCGATGATCGACAACACGATTGCCGCTGCGCGCGCCGCGGACGGCGCGCGCATTGTGCTGCCGGGCACGGTCTACAATTACGATCCGGCGACGACCCCGATCATTGACGAGATGACAGTGCAAAATGCGTTGACCCGCAAAGGAAAAATCCGTGTCGCATTGGAACGACGTCTTGCCGAAGCCGCGCCGGAGGTTCCAAGCCTGATTGTTCGGGCCGGCGATTTCTATGGCCCTGACACACGGGCAAGTTGGTTCGCACAGGCAATGATCCTACCCGACAGGCAGGTAAGGAAGGTGGTGAGCATGGCACCCGGCGTGCCGCATGATTACGCGTATCTGCCCGATCTCGCCGAAACCTTCGCACGACTGCTTGATATCTCAGACAAGTTGCGCCCCCATGAGATTGTCCAGTTCCAAGGAACCTGGGACGCGGATGGGCAGACCATGCTGAACACGATCCGCGCGGTGGTCGGCCGCGATGTGCCGCAAAAGGCCTTCCCGTGGTGGTTGATGCGGTTGTTTGCCCCCTTCGGCGGCTTTCCAAAAGAAGCCCTCGAAATCGAACCCGTCTGGCGCCATCCCATGCGGCTGGACAATACGCGGCTGGTGGACTTGCTGGGTGAGGAACCGCGGACACCGCTTGCCACCGCGATCGAGTGCACGCTTAGGGGCATGGGATGCCTGACCGGCACCGCCCCCGCGTCGTCGGTCTTGACCGCCTGACGCTTCCCCATCCCGGCATTTGTCCGATACGCCATTCCCCCCCAAAAAAGAAAGGACCTGACCAATGACCTTCCGCACCTTCCTACTTGCTCAAGCCTTTGGGATCGCCGCCTTCAACGTGGCGATCAACTCGGCATACACTTCGTATCTGTGGGGCGCAGAACAGCAGCTTGCTCTTGGCGAGGTAAGCGCTGATCTGGCGATGACACCGATTTGGATCGGGTTGTTGTCGGTATTGCTCGGGACGTTTTTCATCCGGAAAGCATTCGCGGACGGAACTATGCTCCGCGATGCGGGGATCACATCTCATCCGGTGTTCAGCCGGTTGCCCCGCAATGTGTTGCCCCGTTCGGTGGTTGTGGCTGTGCTTTGTGCGATTGCCTTCGCCTTACCGCTTTTTCTTGCTTTGCCGTTGATTGGAGATGGCGTTCTGACGCCCGTCAATGCCATCGGCACAAAGGCGATCATCACCCTGCTGTTCAGCCTGCTGATCGTGCCTCTCATCGTCTATGCGACCACAGCCGATGTTGTGCAATGAGCCTCGCCACGCCTTCACCCTCGGCAAAATCCCGTTGAGGGCGAAGCAAGACAGCGCCTGCAAGATGACAATGCCGCTGCCTGCCATCGCTTTGGCAGTGAAGGTCGGCACCACGGCTTATGCCACGGGCCCAAAGGTTTCGACATGGATGTGATCCGCCGGGACACCTTGGGTCTCCAACCCGTCGCGGATATCGGAGAGGAAGACCGCGGGACCGCAAAGCATGTAGCGCGCGTTTGGTCCCGCCCCGAGCTTCAGCAGGTCAGTGGCTGTCATGCGCCCGGCCACGTCATAGTCGCGGCCAATGACATCCTCGTCATCCGGATCGCTGTAGAAGACACGCTGTTGCAGGTGGGCCTGGGCCGATACCATCCGGTCCACCTCACCGCGCAGCGCGTGTTGGCGTCCGTTTGCAGCGCCGTGCACATACCAGACAGCGCGGTCTTGGGTGGCTGTTGCGTGAAGCAGGGCGATCATCGGTGTCTGCCCCACACCCGCGCTGACCAGGACAAGCGGGCATCGGTGACAAGGCATCGTGAAGTTGCCTGACGGGTCTTGTGCCTCGATCATGTCGCCCACACGCAGATCCCAGTGGAGGAAGCCTGAAACCAGCCCCTGCGTTTCGCGTTTGACCGTCAGACGATAGTGTCCTCTCTCTGCGGGCGATCCGGATAGAGAGTAGCTTCGCCTGGACAATCCGACCTGCCCGGGGATCTGCACCGCGATGGGCAGATGCTGCCCGGCTTCGAATGGTGCCAGCGGACGATGGTCGACCGGCTCGAAATAGAAGGATGTGATCTGGTCGGTTTCGTTTTCACGCCGGGTTAGCCGCAGGCGCCGGGACAGATGATCTTGGTTTTCCCACCGCAGACCTACCGCGTTCGGACGGTCGATCACCGCGTCGATTTCAACATCAATCATCCGCCATGCATCTGGGTCATGCGCGTCACGTGGGTGCCAATCGACGGTTGCGCGGCCGCTGATATGCAGCAGACCGCCGGTCGCGAAATCCACAAACAGCAATCCGATGCGGGGATCGGACATGATGTTGCCGATCGTGTTGAAGAAATTGTTGCCTGCATAATCGGGGATTTTCAGATGCGTGCCGTCGACCACATGGACAAACCCCGGGGCGCCACCCCGATGGGAGGCATCGTAGCCGTTCGACGCAGCACCTGGGGTGCCCTGATGGCCTGATCCGATAAACATCGTATCGGCGTCGTTGATGCGGCCGATCTGGCTTGGCGTCAGGGCTCGACTGTGCTGCGCCCGACCGTGTTCGGTCTTCGGTATACGGATCCAGGCGCGTTGGTGGATATATTGCGGGCAATTGCCAAAGCTTTGCCGGATATCGATCCTGTATCCTTGGTCGCTTGGTGTCACGTGACCGCTGAAGCGGTTGCGGCGGCGGGATGCCAGTTCAATCCCCAGAACACCCACATCCGCCCCCGAGGCAAATGCGGAGGCAAGCGGATCAGACGCCTCAAGCGTGGTTGCAAGCGTGATCAGATGTGGATTGGGAGAGGCGACAAATCCTTCCGACCCGTCCACAAGTGTCACCCAAATGTGCCCATTCAGGTCGCCACCCGCGACGACGAGACATGGCAACCCGCTGTGGAACGCGCGGTGCTGATCCGGCAGGTAGTCGCGAATGAACCCGCCCGCCCATTTCGCGACGTCGCCGACACCCGCCTTAGCCTGTGCACGCAACTCTCCGTCGTGGAATGGGTGAGCGGGGTCCATTTTTGATATGCCTTTGTCCTATTGGATGTTCGCGGCCGCACGCCAAGGTCGCCGCGTCCCTCGCAGGTGGTGCTGATCAGGCCAATTCTGGGATCGGGGACGCCGCCATTGCGACAAAGCCTGGCTGCGCCTCCACACGGCCAAGCCATGCCCGGATATTGGGATAGGGCACAAGATCGACACCGCCTTCGGGCGCATGGGCGATGTAGCTGTACCCCGCGATATCGGCGATGGTGATCTGATCGGTGGCGAGCCACGCGCGCGTGCTCAGATGACTGTCCATGATTTTGAACAAATCATGCGCCTTGGTCACCGAGGCCGCGTGATCAAGCGGCACGCCAAACACCTTGACCAATCGGGCAGCACAGGGCCCGGCATAGATGTTGTCCGCAGCCACGGTTAGCCAGCGCTGAACCTCAGCGGCTGCTTTCGGGTCCGATAAAAGCCACCCCGTATCCTTCGCATAGGTATTTGCCAGATAGACCAAGATCGCGTTGCTGTCGGCCAGGGTATAGCCGCCGTCATCAATCGCCGGGACGAGGCCAAAGGGGCTGATTTGCAGGAAATCTGGCGCCTTGTGTGCGCCATTGGCCATATCCAGATCGATGGTTTCATAGGGCAGATCCAGAAAGGCGAGCATCAGCTCAACCCGGTGGCAATGGCCGGATTTCGGAGCCCGGTAAAGTTTGATGGGGGTGATCATCGTCTTGTCCTATGCATGGATTTGAACATGGGCTTCAGAAGCCGAAGTCGCTTAATCCTGGGTGATCGTCGGGGCGTCGGCCCGATGACCAGCGAAACTTGCGGTCTTCTTCGCGGATCGGATGCTCGTTGATGCTGGCATGACGGACGGCCATGTAACCCTCATCGTCAAACTCCCAATTTTCGTTGCCATAGGCCCGGAACCAGGTGCCGCTATCGTCGTGGTATTCATAGGCAAAACGCACGGCGATGCGGTTGCCGTCAAAAGCCCAAAGCTCTTTGATCAGCCGATAATCGAGTTCTTTGGCCCATTTGCGGGTCAGGAATGCTTCGATCTCTTCCCGTCCCTGGGGGAACTCCGCGCGATTGCGCCATGTGCTGTCCGGTGTGTAGGCCAGCGCAACCTTGGCGGGATCGCGGCTGTTCCAGCCATCTTCGGCCAAACGCACTTTTTGGCGTGCAGCGTCTTCGGTGAACGGAGGCAGGGGATGGCGGCTCATGTTTGGGTCCTTTTGCATCCAGATGCGCCACGGCGGCGCAGTCGCGGTTGGTGAAGACCTAACCAATCACTTGCTGCGGAATAATACCTGATTTTTAAAAGTCATTATTCCGCCAAATGATAATAACCGTGATATAGATCTCTCCAATTGCAGGATGGGAACCGGGGGAACGCATATGGATCGCATTCAAGCGCTCGAAGTCTTTGTGGCCGTGGCAGAGGCGGAAAGCTTCGCCGAAGGGGCCCGCACCGTTGGCCTAAGCGCGCCGTCTGTGACGCGCGGGGTCAACACGCTGGAAGATCGACTGGGCGCGCGCCTGTTCACGCGCACGACCCGCAAGGTACGCCTAACCGATGTGGGCGCGGCCTATCTGGAAGATGCACGCGGCATCCTGGCCCATTTTCAAGCCGCCAACGAGGCCGCGTCGGGCGCCGCGACGAACCCGGTCGGCAAGCTGAGGATCACCTGCTCGCATGAGTTCGGGCGGATCTATGTCACACCGATCATCACGGCGTTTCTTGACACCTATCCGGACGTGTCCGCCGAGATCATGATCGTCGATCGGATCGTCAACATGGTCGAGGAAGGGTTCGACATAGCGGTGCGCATCGGGGCCTTGCCCTCGTCCGGGCTTGCCGCTGTGCGCGTCGGGTCCGTGCGCCGGGTGATCTGCGGCGCCCCCGATTACTTTAAGCAGCATGGAATACCGCGAACCCCGGCGGACTTGAAAGATCACCAGATCGTTTACGCATCGCCGAATAGCATTGAAACCGATTGGCGCTTTGGGCCGGATAGCGCACATGTGTTGCGTATCCGTCCACGGCTGGTCGTGGGGAGCATGGCCGCAGGGATAGAGGTCGCCCGTCAAGGTTGGGGGCTATGTCGTGTTCTGTCCTATCAGATCGGTCCTGACCTTGCGGACGGTCGCCTGCAGACCGTCCTTGATGATTTCGAGCCAGATCCATTGCCCATCCACCTTGTCCATGTGGAAGGGCGGCGCGCGGTCGCCAAGGTCCGCAGTTTCATCGATTTCGCCGCCGAACGTTTGCGCGCCATGCCAAATCTGAACCTGCCGTGATCTGACGGAAACGGCACATATCTAGACATGTGCGGCGCAGAACCGGATCGCAGTCTCACCATCTGTCGGATCCTTTAGAAAACGGGCCTCGACCGAGAAGCTGGTTGCCAGAAACGCCTCGTCAACGACCTCTTTCGGGGCGCCGAGCGCGACGACGCGACGCTGTTGCAAGACGCAAATCCGGTCGCAGAGCAGCGCGCCCTCAGATCGGGAACAACCTCCTGGCCCCGCGCCTGAAGGTCATAGATCATCGCTAGTTTTTCGATCCCGCGATAGAGATTTGCTGTGTCAAACAGCGCAGAATGCGTGCCGTCGATGCCGACACTATTGTCCTTGTCCTCGCAATCGGTGGGCATCACGCAGGTGGGTATCCCAAGCTCGTGGAATTGCTCGCGCGTGGCCACATGGCCTTCGGGCCCGATATGCCATTCGAACATCACGGTCACCAATTCGGGCCGCCGGTTCATGATGCTTTCGAAGCTGGAATCATTATCCGCCAGACATGCGATGCCGGCATTCAGCTCTTCGAATTCCGGCAGAACCGGGTTGAACCAGACCGATGTGCCCACGACACGCTCGTTAAATCCCAAAAGCTACAGGATCTCGGTTGTCGATTGGCCGAAGATCACGGTCGGATCAGGCGCCTGATCGAAGGTGACGTTGATGTCCTGGCTGATCTGGCCGGACCACGTCGTGGCACCCTCGGGGATCATTCCGGCGATGGACGCGCTGCTATGGCCGCGATCGGTGGCCTGAATCAGAACGCTTTCGCCCGGCTCGATCTGAAGGATGCGCGGCGTGAAGACCATGCGCAAAGCTCTATCGGTGGGATGGCTGTTCAGCATCTCGACAATCGCGACCGGGGCGGCCTGCGCGAACAGGCCCGGGGCGGCAACGCCCGCAATCACCGATGACGCACACATCAAGATTGTGCGTCGCGTGAGCAGTTCCATATCGATCACCTTCAAGGCGGCACTTCGGCTGGATGATCGCACCTTGCTCGGCGCTGCCTATCGAACCTTTCGCCGCAAAGGCTACTGTTTTTATCGGATGTTTCGCGGTGACTGCTTGGGACGCGTCGCCCAGGTGGCGTGATGCCCAGCCGCATGGCATTCTGAACCCATGAAACGCTTTCCCCCAGAACGCATCGTCTGTCTGACGGAAGAAACGGTCGAAACGCTTTATCTGTTGGGAGAGCAGGACCGGATCGTGGGCGTTTCCGGCTATGCGGTCCGCCCAAAACAGGTGCGCCGGGAAAAACCGCGTGTCTCTGCGTTCACGTCCGCCGATATCCCCAAGATCCTGGCGCTTGCGCCTGATCTGGTGCTGACGTTTTCGGACCTTCAGGCCGAGATTGCCGCCGAGTTGATCCGGAAGGGCGTGACGGTGATGGCTTATAATCAGCGAGATGTGAGCGGCATCCTCGCCATGATCTCACATCTCGGCGCGATGGTTGGCCAACCTGCCCGGGCGGCGCAGTTGGTTGGGCAATACGAGCGGCGGTTGGATGAGCTTGCCGCGCAGGCCACGGGCAGGCCGCGCCCGCGTGTCTATTTCGAGGAATGGGATGAGCCGATGATTTCGGGTATCGCATGGGTGTCCGAATTGATCGAAATCGCGGGCGGGCGGGATGTGTTCCCCGATCTGGCGGCCCAAGACGCAGCCTCGGGTCGGATCGTGACCTCCGATCAAGTGATCCGCGCCGCGCCAGAGGTGATCCTGGCCTCGTGGTGTGGTAAGAAAGTTCGGCCCGAACGGATCGCGGACCGGCCTGGTTGGACCGATATCCCGGCAATCCGAGACCGCCGTATATTCGAGATCAAATCCCCCCTTATCCTGCAACCGGGGCCAGCGGCGCTCACCGATGGGCTCGATGCGATCGTAACGGCTCTGTCGGCTCATCCTGAGATCCCGGCCAGCTAGCGGGACGCCGACACCATGGGCCTCAAACGGGCGTCTGGGGGGTGCTTCGGCCTATGATATCAGCCTGACCGCCCGTCCGCTCTCGTCCCAATCCGCCCAACTTGGGAAGGCCAAAGGCTCGGCCTGATCCAGATTGGAAAGATGCTCTGCCCATGCTGTCAGGTTTTTCCGCAGCCTGTCTTGCACGATATGCTCCTCCTCATACCGATATCCGTGGCCCTGAACACCGTAAGAGAGATAGGGCGGCAGAATAGTGAACCCCATATAATGAAGCGAGTATTGAACCGGCCACAGAATGACATCGAGATCACCACCGCGGCTCCCGGGGCCGAACGCTTCGTGCGGCGCGCCGGTGGTGACGGACACCAGCGCGCGGCGCCCCTTGAAGTAGCCGGTATCGTAGCGCATCCGACTGGTATAAAGGCCGCCATTCACAAAGACGCGGTCCATCCAGCCCTTTAGGATCGCGGGCGGGCCGTGCCACCAGAGCGGGAATTGCAGGATCAGCAGATCGGCCGTCTCAAGGTTCCGGATCTCATCGTCGATCGCTTGTGGCAGGGTCCCGGTTTGCCACGCATGACGCTGTTCGCTTAAGGCGGCGAAAGTGTCCGGGTCACTGCGCGACCCATAATGCGCCGCTGTTTCAACAGGATCAAAACCCTGTTGGTAGAGATCCGTGATCGAGGTTGTGCCGCCATGAGCCTGTAAGGCTTCCAGCGCGGCCGCGGTCAAAGCCGCGTTGTAGGAGCCAGGTTCAGGATGGGCATGTACGATATGCGCGTGCATGTGCGGCCTCTCGACAATTTCGATGCTGAGACCAGGCTACGTCGTTCATATTCAGATAGATAATCGGCTAAATCTGCAAAGCAGCATTTCAAAAATGAACACATGGCTGCATCTCCTCGGTGAGGAGACAGGCCTGCAAATTACACAAACAACATCTGCGTCGGGCTGGCGCGAGCTACTCCACAACGTTTTTCGAGGGGCGCGCATGTCTTCCAGCGTGTGTTTCGAAAGGGGTGTGAGCGGCGACGCCAGGATCCGCCCCCGGCGGTCCATCGCCGAGCGCCGTCATTTCAGCCGTTTTCGGGCCTGACATCGGCGCGAAAGGTCGGTATGTAGGCAGTGCGACTCATGATGGAGAGATGTCGATGATGATTTTCAGGACCCCACGCCTGAGCTGAACAAGCCGGTCCTGAAAGGGTGGCTTTGTCCCACCCAACCCTCATCACCATCTCATCCCGCGCCCCATGGAGGGCATCATGTATCGCAAGTTCGAAGATCTCATAAATCCGTTCGCTTTTGTGCCCGGCGATACGCCGCCCTCCACGCTATGGGCCTATATCCGCACGCAGCTGACGCCGTTTCACCGTTGGCTGCCCTGGATGGCGCTTTTGGGTCTGCTGGTGGCGATCATGGAAAGCGCGCTGATCTTCTATTCCGGGCGTTTGATCGATTTGATGAATGCGGCAGGGCCTGCAGCCTTCTGGGAAACCCACAAGCTGGAGGTCACCCTTGCAGCCTTGTTCATCCTGTTCCTGCGGCCGGCGCTGATCACGTTCAACCATTTCTTCCTGGAACAAACGCTGGCCTCGAATATGCAGGAGCAGGCCCGCTGGCGCGCGCATAAGCACCTGCTGGGGCAATCTTCGGGCTTTTTCCAGAATGATTTCGCGGGACGGTTGAGCAACCGCGTCATGCAGATGGGTCCGGCTGTCGAAGACAGCGTCTACATGGCGTTCGAAGGGATCTGGTTTTCCGTCACCTATGTCGCTGGTGCGATCCTGATCCTGTCGCAGATCGACATTCGCCTGGGACTGCCTCTGGCGATTTGGCTGGTCGTTTACATCTTCTATGTGCGGCGGATCGCCGTTCGGGTCGCCTCGGCCTCGGAAAAGTGGTCGGATGCGCGCTCGCTGGTCACAGGCCGGGTCGTTGATGCCTACGCCAATATCGAGACCGTCAAACTGTTCTCGCACGGGGATCGGGAAGAGGCCTATGCGCTCTCGGCCATGCGCCGTCTGCGGCTACGGTTTCAGCGCTTCTTGCGGCTGATGACCGAGCTTGCCTTCGGCCTGAACGCCATCAACGGGATGCTGATGGTGGGTGTGATCGGGCCTGCCATCTGGCTTTGGACCCAGGATATCGTGACCGTGGGTGAGGTCGCCGCGGCGGCGGCCCTGACGATCCGGTTGAACGGGATGAGCGGGTGGATCATGTGGGTGACGATCCGGCTGTTTGAACATGCAGGCGTGATCCGTGAGGGCCTGCGCTCGATCGCCAAGCCGCAGGATGTGGTGGATGCACCCGGTGCGATCCCGCTGGTCGTGCGCGAGGCCGAGATCCGGATCGAGAACCTGACCCACCATTATGGCAAGGGCCATGGCGGGCTCGACGGGATCAACCTAACCATTCCAGCCGGTCAGCGTGTTGGCCTGATCGGGCGTTCGGGTGCAGGAAAATCGAGCCTTGTCAATTTGTTGCTGCGCTTCCGCGACGCAGAGCGCGGGCGCATTCTGATCGATGGGCAATCAGTGGCAGATGTCACGCAGGATAGCCTGCGCGCTCAGATCGGCATGGTAACACAGGACAGCTCGCTCCTGCACCGCTCGGTGCGGGCCAATATCCTCTATGGCAATCCCATGGCGAGCGAAGCCGAGGTGATCGCCGCGGCGAAACGGGCGGAGGCCCATGATTTCATCCAGGATCTGCGTGATCCCGAAGGTCGTGCGGGTTACGACGCGCAGGTCGGTGAGCGCGGTGTGAAGCTGTCAGGCGGGCAACGGCAACGGATCGCCATTGCGCGGGTCATCCTGAAAAACGCCCCGATCCTGATCCTGGACGAGGCGACCTCAGCCCTGGACAGCGAGGTTGAAGCCGCCATTCAGGAGACGCTTTACGGTGTCATGCAAGGCAAAACGGTGATCGCCATCGCCCACCGATTGTCGACCATCGCGCAGATGGATCGCATCGTCGTGCTGGATGCCGGCCGTGTCGTCGAAGATGGCAGCCACGCAGACCTCCTGGCGCAAGACGGCCTCTATGCGGGCCTGTGGGCGCGGCAATCGGGCGGGTTCCTGGGCTGATCTTTGTTCTGAAAAGGGGCGCTCGCTCAGCAATTCCTCGAAAGGCTGCGCATCATTTTGCGCCTCTCATACAAGGGTTCATTGCGTTGACGTAATGAAGTCGGGTCTGCCTGCGGGCGCATCGTCTTTGGGGGCCGGCTTGTGGGTCGGCCAGACAGATCCCGGATAAAGGCGATCCCATTCTCTACGCCTGGCTCAGGCTGGGCGACGGGGCCTTTGCCGGTTGCGTTAGAAGTTTCCACGCTCTTTCGCGCGGCCTTGGCCGTCCGCAGGGTCTGGAGCCGCCTGCATCGCCGAAAGTTGGTCTTTCAGGAGAACCGGATCGTCTCAGGAAAGACGGTGAGGGGTGCTCACTGCCCCGCTGCCAGCATCACGTTGCCCTCGGGGCGGCTGGTCGGCGCTCCGAAGCCACCGATTTGCGAGACCGCTTCGGCCCCAAGCCGGTTGCCCTGGATCAGCGCTTCGCTTGGGCCCCGGCCCGCCAGCCATGCCGCGAGGAACCCGCCATTGAATGCGTCGCCTGCCCCGGTCAGGTCGCGCACAACGGCCTGAAATGCCGGGGCCGTCAACACGTTGCCAGTTGCGGGCCGGTATTCGGCCCCCGCCACACCGCGCTTCACAATGGTCGCGATCCTGGGCGCGGCGCTCACCCCATTTCGTGCCAGTTCTGCCTGTTCGGCCTCATTCGGGAAGAACAGATCAACCGACGCAATCGTCTGTGCGATGCCCGGCTGGCCAAGCGCCGCCGCATCCCATGCGCAATCAAGCGATATGGTCATCCCCGCCGCCCGCGCCATCGGGATCAAATCGCCATGTTCCAAGGCCGTGGTCAGCTCGCCGATATGCAGATGTGCGGCTTTGGGAAGCGCAGACAAAGGCGGGATGGCCGCGCCCACGCGGCGGGTCAGAAAGGCCCGGTCATTGTTCTGGGGAAACGCCACCGTCACCTGGGGCGCTTCGCAGGCGGTGCCATCGACAAAATGCGCCGTGATCCCGGCGCCCGCGATCTCTTGGTCCAGCAATTGGTCGAACGGTGCGGCGGGCCGCGTGGTGATCAGGCCCGCCTCCAGACCTTCCCGCCCCAGATAGGCCGCGGTGATGAACGCGCCGCCCCCCGCCCGCAGGTTGAGGCCCCCGGCAAACACCTCTCGCCCGGCGGCGGGGGCCGCATCCAGATCGGTAAAGACCAGATCGCAATAGAGGCGCCCGGCGCATAGAACCGTCATCGGGGCCGTCACGTCAAAGCAACTCCGCTGGCCTCGTCGAACAGATGCAGACCGGTCGTCGACAGGTTCAGCGCAATGTGATCGCCCGCCGCAGGGGGCGTCCGCCCCGGCGCGGTGGCGACGATCTCTTTGCCGCCGACATCGACATAGATCAGCGTTTCCGACCCCAGTGGCTCGGCCACGGTCACAACGCCCGACAGGGCACCCCCCTCCCCCGGCCCACTTTGCAGATCCTCGGGCCGCACGCCCAATGTCACCGGGCGCCCGGCGGCCAATCCGGGCCCCTCTAGCGGAACATTCGTGCCGTTCCACAGCTTTACGCCCCCTTCGGTCCCCTCCCCCGCCAACAGGTTCATGGCGGGCGCCCCGATGAACTGCGCCACAAAGGTGTTCGCCGGGTTATGATAGACCTCGGACGGCGTGCCGATCTGTTGGATATGGCCGTCTTTCATGATGACAATTCGGTCGGCCAGCGTCATCGCCTCCACCTGATCATGGGTTACGAAAATCATCATTCGGCCCACGCGGTTATGCAGCTTCTTGATCTCCAGCCGCATCTGGGTGCGCAATTGCGCGTCGAGGTTCGACAGCGGCTCATCGAACAGAAACACCGCCGGATCGCGCACCATCGCGCGCCCAATGGCCACACGCTGCCGCTGCCCGCCCGACAGCTGCGCGGGCCGACGCTCCAACAGATCCGTCATGCCCAGGATCCCGGCAACCTCATCGATCCGCGCGTTCTTTTCTGCCTTGCTCAGCTTGGCCGTTTTCAGGCCGAACCCGATATTCCGGCGCACCGACATATGCGGGTAGATCGCGTAGTTCTGGAACACCATCGCGATGTTGCGTTCCTTGGGTTCCAGATTGTTCACGACGTTCCCGCCGATCTCGATCACACCGTCCGAGATCTCTTCCAGCCCCGCGATCATCCGCAGCGTCGTGGATTTGCCGCAGCCCGAGGGGCCGACAAGTACGATGAATTCCCCCGCCGCCACATGCAGGTTGATCGAATGCAACACCTCCGTGTCGCCGTAGCGTTTCACCAAATCGCGCAGGATCAGGTCGGTCACGGGCGCTCTCCTTTCGTGACCGCGTCGAAGGCGGCCTTTCGTGTGTCTTCCGCTGCATTCTGGCGCGTCAGCCGGGCCAGATGGGTCTGGGCAATCTCGCGCACGGTAGCGGCATAGCCATCCAAGGCCGCATCCAGGGCTGCGGGGGCCGGGCCGCCGAACCGGTCGCGCCGGGCAACGAAACTGCGTGCATCCACCGCCTGGGCAAAAGCTCTCACATCCAAGCGCGGCGAGCGCCCGGCCACCTCGGTAAACGCCGCCTGGAAATCGTCGTAGCCTTCCGCCAGAGAGGCCTGTCGAGCGATCACAGCCCGCGCGGTTGCGGCGGCGATCTCATGGGCCTGGCGAAAGCTCAGCCCCTCGTCACGCACCATCGTATCCGCCAATTCGGTGATGGTGATACAGGCCGCATCGGCGGTGCGCGCCACCCGCTCGGCATCGATGGAACAGGCGGGCAGAAAGGCGGTGAACAGATCCAACACGCGCCCGGCATGGTCGAAGGCGCCATAGCCTGCCTGCTGCACCTCACCCTCGCTGTCATTCATATCGGTGAAGGGCGTGTTGTGCATCGTCGCTATCACCGCCTCGGCCCGTCCGGCGGCCATCGAGGCAAGGTGGCGCAGATGTTCGATCGGCACCGGGTTGCGCTTTTGCGGCATGATGGACGAGATCTGGACCAGACTGCGCGGCACATAAAGCTGCCCCACCTCAAAGGCCGCCCAAAAGCCCATATCCTGGATCACGCGGCCCAGATGGATCATCGGAAGCTTCAGCGCGGAATAGAGGCCGGTGACATAATCGACCGAGGCGATGCAGCCATAGGCGTTCTGTTTCGGCGCCGCGAACCCCAGAAGCGCGGCCATCCTGTCCCGGTCGATGGGAAAGCCGCTGGTGGTGATCGCCGCCGCCCCCATCGGGCACAGATCCAGCGCATCGCGGGCCATCTCAAACCGGCGCATATCTGATAGAAGAACCTCGATCACCGCGCCAAGATAATGGCCAAAGGTCGATGGCTGCGCCGGTTGGCCATGGGTATAGGCCACAATCAGCGTCTCGCGCTCGGCCCGTGCTTTGTCAATCAGCGCCTCGGTCAACGCGATCATCCGGGCCTGCATCGTCGCCGCCCGGTCGCGCAGGGCCATCTTGAACATCGTATGGTCCATGTCGTTGCGCGACCGCGCCGTGTGCAGGGCGCCCCCCAGATCGCCCAGGCGGTGCCTCAGCTCGGCTTCAACCAGGAAAAAGAAATCCTCATGCTCGCCGGTATAGCTAAGGGCGGCGATATCGGTCTCCGCCGCGATATCGGACAGAGCCCGGCCGATCTTTTGGCCCTCGTCCCCCGACAGGATGCCGGTTTCGACCAACATCACCAGATGCGCCTCGTGGATCGCCATCATGTGGTTGGCAAAGTGGGTTTTGACCCCTTCGAATAAGGGCGCCAAGACCGTGTCGCGATAGGCCGGATCGGGAAAGGTGGATTGGTCGGTCATGTTCCACGTTCCTGGAAGGATTGGAGCCACATGGACCGATCTGTGTCGCCAGGACCGGAATCAAGGGCAGCGCCCGCCGGTCCATCGCCGACCCGCCCCATCGGGGCGGCGATTTGGTTGGGTTTGGCGCATCGGTCGAATGTCTTCCGACTGCTGCCACCATTAAGCGCGCCGCTTAGGGGTTTGGATCGCCCCCCCGCGGGTCGGCGATGGACCTCCGTTTTGCGGGCTCGAACCGCTTTGCTGGGCTCCGCCCATTTAACACTCAATCGGTCTACTTCACCGATTGCCATCTGCACCACGCCGCCGCTCATCCCTTCAGCCCCGCCATCACGACCCCGCGGATGATGAACCGCTGGAAGATCAGGAAAAACACCAGTGTCGGGATCGTGGAAATCGCGGCGCCGGTCATGATCAGCTCCCATTGCACATCGGCCTCATCCCCGAAGGACGACAAGCCAACGGGCAGCGTATAAAGCGAGGTATCCGTGGTCACGATCAGCGGCCACAGGAACGCCGTCCAATTGCCCAGGAACACGAAGATCGCCAGGGCAGCCAAGGCCGGTTTGACCATCGGCAACGCCACTTGCCACCAGATCTGGAACTCATTCAGCCCATCGATCCGCGCGGCCTCCAGGAAATCGTCGGGCACGGTCTCGAAGAACTGCTTCATCAGGAACACCCCGAACGCTGTCATCAGGCCGGGGAACATGATGCCCCAATAGGTGTCCAGCCAGCCCAGGCTCTGGCTCATCAGATACCACGGGATCACCAACATCTCCGTGGGGATCATCAGCGTCGACAGGATCGCGATGAACACGATGTAGCGCCCGCGAAACGTGAACTTGCACAGCGTATAGCCCACCAGCGCATCGAAAAAGAGGTTCGAGATCGTGGTGATGGTCGCGATGATCAGCGAGTTGATGAACCACCCGAAAAAGCGCCCATCCTCCAGCACACGGGCGTAATTCTGCAGATGCGGCTCTTCTGGGATCAGGCTCAGCTCGTAGACCTCGAACGGCCATTTCAGCGAGGTCGACAGCATATAGGCAATCGGCATCACCATCAGGACCCCACCGACAAATAGCAGCGTCCAGCGGATCAATTGCGCCCAATCACGGCGTGGCGCGGGGCCCTGGGCGCGCAGCAGCGTCTCGGAAGAGGCGCGGATGGTCAGATCGTCACTGGCGGACATGGCTTATCGATCCCTCAAAAGGCGCAATTGCAGCAGGCTGACGATCAGCAGGATCAGGAACAGCACCACGGTCTGCGCGGCGGCATAGCCCATATCGAAACTGTCGAAGGCGGTCTGGTAGATCATCAAAACCAGCGGCTTGGTGGAATTCAGCGGCCCGCCGGGATTGTTCGTCGTCATGTTGAACACATGATCGAAGATGCGCAGGAACCCGATGGAACTGAGCACCACGATGAACACGATGGTCGGGCGCAACAGCGGCAGCGTGATCTCCCACAACACCGTCCAACTCGACACGCCGTCGATCTTCGCAGCCTCGTAGAAGGTGCGCGGGATCGCCCTGAGTCCGGCCATGAAGACGATGATCTGAAACCCCAACCCGGCCCAGACCGCGGGCGCCAGGATCGCCGGCAGCGCATTGGTGGTCGATCCCAGGAACTCGATCTGCGGGATGCCGAACGAGGCCAGCGTGTTGTTGAACAGGCCAATCGGCACGTCCTGGTAAAACCACCGCCAGACCCAGGCCATGGCCACGGCGCTGGTCATGAAGGGCAGGAAATACAGCGCCCGGATCGTGCCATGCATGAACCGCACCTTATCCAGGTGGTAGGCGATCAGGAATGAGATCACCAGGCTGATCGGAGTGCCCAGGAGCAGATACATGAAGGTATTGCGGAACACCTGCCAAAAGACCGGGTCGGCGATCAGCTTGGCGTAATTGTCCAGCCCCGCCCATTCGCGATCTTCCAGCAGGTTCCAATCCTGGAACGACAAAACGATGGCATTGCCCGTCGGATAGAACCGGATCACCACGTAGAACAGGATCGGAACTGCCAGAAAGCCCCAGGCCCACAAGGTCCGCTTTTGCTTGATGCTCAGCCGGTGATAGGCGCGCGAGACCGCGTTGGCCTTGCGTGGGGCGGCTTCTGACGTGCGCCCGGCTAGGGAATGATCGCTTGGCATCGGGCCGCAATCCTGTGGGCAAAGGGTGAAGATCGGGCGCCTCCCCGGCATCGGGAAGGCGCGTCGTCAGACAGCGTTAGTCTGCGTAATACTCATCCAGGATGGCTTGCTCGGCCTCGGCCGCCATCGACAGCGCCTCGGCGGGATCCATGCCTTCGATCTGCACCCGCGCGACCATATCCACCATTTCCTGGCGCTGCGCGCTTTCATTGGCGAACAGGGTCGTGTTGGCGTATTCGAGGCCCCGGATGAACGGCCCAAAGACCGGATCGTTGGCGTTGTCCTCGGTCAGCCCCACCTCTTGCCGGGCGGGCAATTCGCCGACCACTTCCAGCCAGATCTCCATCGCCTCGGGTGACGTGATGTATTCCATGAACTTCACCGAAGCCTCGTATTCCGGGCCTTCCTGGGCGCCGGTTGTGATCGCATTCACCCAATACGACGAATAGTTCGAACTGGTCCCGTCGGGGCCTGCTGGCAATTCCGTGACGCCCCATTGCAATCCGCCGGTGCTGTTCAGCGCGCCGATGCGGAACGACCCGTCGATATGCATACCCGCCCGGCCCGCGCGGAACGCGGCCTGCGGCTCGTCCATGAAGCCGGTCTGGCTGACCCCGTTTTCCTCAAGGCCCAGATAGAAGTTCAACGCCTCAAGACCGGCCTCGGAATCGTAGGTGACGGTCTGGTAATCCTCGGTATAGGGCTCTCCGCCGAACTGACGGATCAGCACCTCGCGGAACCAATGGTGATCCTGGGCCGTCATGCCCGAGGTGATGCCGACCTGGGTGATGTTGCCTGCGCCGTCGCGTTCGGTCAGCGCCTCGGCGATCTCCATCATCTCGTCCAAGGTCGTGGGCGGCTCCTCGATCCCGGCGCGTTCGAACAGACGTTCATTGTAGAACAGCGCCAGCGACCGCACCGCCGTGGGCAGCGCGTAATATTGGCCGTCACGCTCCATCGCGCTGACCATCGGGAAGAACTCCGCCTCGATCGTCTCGGCCGGGAAGGTCTCTTCCGGCAGGGGCTGGATCAGGCCCGCCTCAATGTAATCGTTCAGCCACCCGTAGAAAAGCTGCACCACATCGGGCCCCTCCCCTGCCGGGATCGCCACGGCGGTGCGCGTGCGGTAATCGGCATAGGGGAAATGCGTCATGGTCACGGTGATGTCGGGATTGGCGGCCTCGAAATTCTCGATCAGCACCTCCATCGCGTCCACGCGCGCCTCGAAGAAATATTGCCAATATTCGATTTCGACCTGCTCCGCGTTGGCCAAGCCACCGGCCATGGACATCAGCGCCGCGGCAGAACTTGCCATTATGGTGTTACGATAAGTCTTCAGCATTCCAGCACTCCCTGTTGTGCAGACCACATTTTGCGAAAGACGCATCGGGCCCGTGTATCCGGTTATGAATAAATCAATTGCATTGAGTATTCAATATAATTGAGTTAATTCCTGCCCCATGTCTGTCCGACCCATCACGCCAGGATCGAATGCCGAACGCAGCCGCGTCTACAATCGCGGCCTTGTGCTGGAACATATCCGTCAGGAAGGCGTGGCGGGCCGGGCCGAGATTGCGCGCGCCTCAGGGCTCAGCACCCAGGCCGTCAGCAATATCATCGCCGAACTGGTCAAGGATGGTTGGGTGTACGAGGCCGGGCGCCGGGCCGGGCAACGCGGCCTGCCCGCCGTCACCTATGCCATCCAGGGCAAAGCCGCGATCGCCTTCGGGGTTGAGATCCGCCCGGGCGCGCTATTGGGGGCGCTGATCGATCTGGAGGGGCGATTGCTGTTCTCGGATCGGCGTGCCGTGACCGATGCCGCCCCCGGAACGATCCTGCCCTTGGCCAAGGATATGCTCGACCGCGCCTTGGATCAGGCTGGCAAAGGGCGCGGCAGTCTGATGGGCGCGGGCGCGGTGATGCCCGGGCCCTTCGGACAAACCGGCCTCTCGGGTCAGGCGACGGACCTGCCCGGCTGGGATGCCGTCGATCCGGTTCAGGCCCTGTCCGAGGCGCTTGACGTGCCGGTGACCGTCGAAAACGACGCCAACGCTGCGGCGATGGCCGAGCGTGTGTCGGGCGTGGCGCAGGGGCTGTCGACCTATGCCTATCTCTATTTCGGGACCGGTCTGGGCCTGGGCGTGGTGGTCGATGGTGAGATCTATCGCGGCGCGTTCGGCAATGCCGGTGAGATCGGGCATATCCCCGTCCCGACGCCGCAGGGGGCCGCCGCATTGGAAGATGTAGCCAGCCGCATCGCCCTGGGGCGGATCCTGGCGCAAGGCGGGCGCCCCGGCGACACGGTGGAGGATCTGGCCCGCGCGCATCAGGATCGCGACCCGATCTACCAAGACTGGCTGGATCAGGCGCGCCCGGCTTTGGGCCATGCCGTCCACGTCATCGAAAACCTGTTCGATCCTGAATCTATTGTCTTGGGCGGCGCCATGCCCGCCCCGATCCTGGCCGAACTCGCCGAGACTCTACCCCTGCCGCAAAGTTCCATCGCGCACCGCGCCGACCGGATGATCCCCCGGGTCCTGCCCGGTACGGCGGGGCGGATGACGGCGACAATCGGGGCGGCGGCCTTGGTGGTGAACACACATCTCTCCCCGCGCCTGTCGCTCGGCGCCTGACCCGCATCGACCCAAGGAGGTTCCATGCCCAACGCACCGCAATCGCGCCTGATGGCCGAGGCGCATTCGCCACGCATCGCTCTGCTGTGGAAGGCGCTGGCGGGCCTGCGGTCGAGTGTCGGCTTTCTCAATACCGGCGCCCATCCCGATGACGAGACAAGCGAGATGCTGGCCGCGCTCTGGCTGCGGGACGGCGTGAAGCTGTCCTATGCCTGCTCCACCCGCGGCGAAGGCGGCCAGAACGATATCGGGACCGAAGCAGGCAGCGTCCTGGGCACCCTGCGCACCGCTGAGATGGAGGCCGCGGCAGAGGCGCTCGATATGCGGCTCTACTGGCACGGGCAAAGCATCGACGATCCCGTCACGGATTTCGGCTTTTCCAAATCCGGTACTGAGACGATGGGCAAATGGGGCCATGACCGCCTGATGCGTCGGTTTGTCGAGATCCTGCGCCAGGACCGGCCCGATATTCTCTGCCCCACCTTCCTCGATATCCCCGGCCAGCACGGCCATCACCGCGCCATGACCGCCGCCGCCTTTGAGGTCATCGGCCTGGCCGCCGACCCCGCCTATGCGCCCGATGGTCCCGCGCCCTGGCAGGTGTCAAAGCTCTACCTGCCCGCCTGGTCCGGCGCGGGCGGTGCCTATGATGACGAAGTGCCGCCGCCACCGGCCACGGTGACGGTCGCTGGCACAGGTATCGATCCGGTGTTGGGCAGCAGTTATGCGCGGATCGGGCAATATTCCCGTCAGTTCCACCGGACTCAGGGCATGGGACGCTGGGTTACGCCGGAGGAAGAACAGGATTGGCCGCTGCATCTGGCCTGGAGCGATGTGGGCGGCGACATGGGCCAGATCACCGACAACCTGCCGCAAACGCTGGCCGATATCGGATGCGCCGAGGCGCAGAGCGCGATATCCGACTGCGTCGCGGCCTTCCCCGATGGCGCCGCCATCGCCGATGCCGCCGCGCGGGCCCTGGCTGCGCTGGATAATGCGCGGGTCGATCCGCTCCACGCCCACCGCGTCGCGCGCAAACAGGCGCAACTGGCCCGTGTCCTGATGCTGGCGCTCAACATCGATCCGCGCGCCCTGCCCCAGACCGACCGCGCCGCCCCCGGTGCCCATGTCGCCATTGCAACCAAGCATCGCCTGACCGACCGGGCCGACATCACCTTGTCGCTTGTGCCGGGCGAAAGCCAGAAGGCCACCGGTACGGTGTTGGAGATCTCCACCGAGGCCGCGCCTTCCGACCCCTACCCCGACAGCTACGATCCCCTCGTGCCGCGTGCGCCTTATCTGGCCGCCGAGATCCGCATCGACGGGCTGACCACCACCGCGTGCATGCCGTTCGAGCGCCCGATCCTCACCCTGCCCGCGGCCCGCGCCCGGCTGTCCGACACCGCCGCGATCCTGAACCTGTCGACTGAGACGCGCGAACTGACGCTCAATGTCGGCGACCCGTCGTCAGGCGCACCGGCGTTCACCCTGCCCGAGGGCTGGACGCAAACGTGGTCCGGCGGCCAGGTGACGCTCCGCATTCCCGATCATGCCGCGCCGGGCCTTTACGATCTGTCGCTGACGCTGGACCGCACGCCCGCACGAACGCTCAGGATTATCGATTACGACCACATCACCCCGCGCCTGCATCACAGCCCCGCCATTCTGCGCGTGCGGCTGGCCCATATCACGCCCCCACCTGCGCGCGTCGCCTATATCGGCGCTGGCAATGACCGCGTGGCCTATTGGCTTAGCGCGGCGGGCTTCGATCTGACCGTTCTGGAGGATGCCGATCTGGGCGGGGACACCCCGTTTGCGGGTTTCGACACCGTGCTGGTCGGCGTCTTCGCCCATCGTTTCCGACCCGCCCTGAAATCCGCCAATGCGCGCCTGAACGCCTGGGTCCGTGACGGCGGCACACTTGTTACACTATATCATCGGCCCTGGGACGATTGGGATCCCGATACCGTCCCCCCTGCCCGGCTGGAGATCGGGCAACCGTCGCTGCGGTGGCGCATCACCGATGAAAGCGCCGAGGTCACAGTGCTGGCGACCGACGCGCCTATCCTGTCCTATCCCAACCCGATCAAGGCCGAAGATTGGGCGGGCTGGCACAAGGAGCGTGGCCTCTATTTCGCGAAAGCCTGGGACCCCGCCTATACGCCCGTCCTGCGTATGGCCGACCCCGATGAACAACCGCTCGATGGCGCGCTTCTGGTGGGTGAGATCGGCGCCGGGCGACATGTCCATATCGCCTTGAACCTGCACCACCAGGTCACGCAACTTGTGCCCGGCGCCTATCGTCTGTTTGCCAATGCGTTGACCCCCCGCAGCCCATCCCAATGACCGACGGGCCCGCGCCCCCGGCCTCGCGCGCCGACAATCTGCGCGGGGCGGCTTGGCTGATGGCGGACATGTCCCTGAACATCTGGGCGCTGAGCATCGTGAAGGCCTATGGCGCTGAATATTCCGCCACCCAGGTTGTCTTCATGCGGGCGGGCGTGGGCCTTGTGCTGCTGTTGCCGTGGCTCTGGCGCGACCGGGCATCCTTTCGGCAGATCGACCGTTTGGGGCTCCATGCCGTGCGGGTGGTTCTGTCTTCGATCACGCTGGCGGCCTCGTTTTATGCGATCCCGCGGATCTCCTTTGCGCTCTTCACGGCGATCAACTTCACGCGGCCCATTCTGCTGATGCTGCTGGCCGCGCTGTTGCTGCGTGAGCAGATCGGGCGCTGGCGCTGGCTGGCTGCCGCGATTGGGCTGATCGGGGCGCTGATCGCCGCAGCCCCGGGAAGTATCGCGTGGAATTGGGGCCTGGCGAGCCTGTGCCTGGCCGTTCTGACAGGCACCCTGGCGGTGATCCTGACGCGCCGTTTGAAAGGCACGCCGACCATCGTGATGATGGTGTTCTATACCGCCGGTCTGGGTCTGGTCACGGCCCCCTTTGCGCTGATGGACTGGCACGCCGTTCCGGCCATGGACCTGCCCTTTCTGCTGGGCGTCGGCGTGTTTGCGCAATTGGCGCAATTCTGTTTCCTGCGCGCCCATTGGCTGGGTGATGCGGGTGTGCTGGGTCCGGTCTCCTACAGCTCCATCCTTCTTTCAGCGAGCGCGGGCTATCTGTTTTTCGGCGAAATCCCCACGCTCAACCTGCTGGCTGGTGCCGCACTGATCATCCTGGCCAGCCTGTGGATCGTCCGCACCGGCTGAGGTTTCCCGCCAGCGTAAAGCAAACGTTAACCAGACCATTGCAGGGTTATCCGCTGTCGATGGGAAGCCAACGGGGCCAGGATGTCAGATTGCACCGCAACACGATCCGAACTAGCGCAGGCCATGCGGCGCCCCCTGCCCGGCCCGCCCGCGCTGGTGCAGCTCGATCCGTTTCGCATCAAGGATGGCGGCCCCTCGACCCGGCTGGAGGATGACGAGGCCGCCGATCGCGCCTTGCTGCAATCGATTGCGGCCCATGGTCAGCGCGTCCCGGTTCTGGTGTGCCCACATCCCGATCAGACCGACACCTATCAGATCATCGCCGGGCGCCGTCGTGTGCTGGCGGCCCGCGATCTTGGGCAGCCGGTCTTGGCGATAATCTCTCCGCTCGATGATGTGGGCACCGTTCTGGCGCAGGGTCAGGACAACATCCTCCGCCGCGATCTGAGCTTCATCGAAAAGGCCGATTTCGCCCGCCAATTGGCTGAGGCCGGATATTCCCGCAAGGTCATCGGGCAGGCGCTGTCAGTCAACAAGACGCTGGTCTCGCGGATGCTGGCTGTCACTCAGACGATCCCGGTCGCCGTGATCTGGGCAATTGGGGCCGCGCCGTCCATCGGGCGCGAGCGGTGGAGCAAGCTGACGCGCGTCTTTGTCGAGCGCGCGGCCGATATCGATATCGATACGGTCGTGGGCTTTGCGGGCTGTGTCGGTACCACGTCGGACGCGCGGTTCGAAGGGGTGCTGGCGATGCTGGAGCGCGCCCCGAAACTGGAGGCGGCGGCGCGCGCCCGCCCCCGCCCTCTTCAGGGCGCCGAGGGTCTGGCGATTGGCACCGTAAGCCGAACCCGCCGCCGCGTGACCCTGTCATTCCGTCCCCGTGCAGCCCGTGGATTCGAGGAATGGCTGGTGGCCAATGTGGCCGAGTTACATCGGGAGTGGCTGGCGCGGCAGACCGGGTAACACGGCGAAGATCCCGAGCAGAGTTTACAGCTGTAAACTCGATCTGCCTTCCGTCTGCGCGGTCCTGATCCGATCAAAACCGCTCTATAAGTGACTTTGGGCAAGACGGCGGATATAGTCTCTAGCTGGCGCGTAAGACACTATATCCGGGATAATCCTTGACTTGGATCGATGAATCACTGCTTTTGTCCCCAAGTGGCGTGAAAAAAGCCGCAATTGGGCATTTGAGGCAACTAGATGATTCCCGTGACACCACTGACACATGACCGGCCTTCGTCCCTGGCGACGGAGATATCGGAGCGTCTCAATACCGCGATCCGGGAACATTTGCTATCCGCCTTTGCGCCCGACAACACCAAAACCTTGCGGTCCTTCCCGGCCCCAGAAGCGGCGGAGCTGTTGGGCGTGTCGGGCCAGTTCCTGCGCAAGGTCCATGGCGAAGGCACCATTCCCGAGCCTTCGGAAAATCGCGGCGGGCGGCGGCACTATACGGCGCAAGAGATCTGGAATGCGCGCGACATTCTCGAACAATCCTCGCGCAAGGCCGGGCGCTATGTCCCGCGCCGGAGAGAGGGTGAAAACCTGCAAATCTGGCAGCTGATGAACTTCAAAGGTGGCAGCAGCAAAAGCACCACGACCATTCACCTCGCCCATTACTTCGCCCTGCGCGGCTATCGCATCCTGGTGGTGGATCTCGATCCGCAAGGCTCGCTGACCTCGATGTGCGGCATAAGCCCTGAGATCGAGTTCGATGGCCTGACGATCTATGACGCCATTCGCTACGATGATCCGGTGCCGATGGCCGACGTTGTTGTGCAGACCTACTTCCCCGGTCTTGCCCTGGCGCCATCCCGCCTGATCCTGTCGGAATTTGAGACGGAATCCGCCGTCCACTCCTCACCCGATCATCCCTTCTTCACTCGGATCCGCAGCGCCATCGCGCAGGTGGAAGGCGATTACGACATCGTGCTGATGGACAGCCCGCCGCAGCTTGGCTTTCTGACCATCGCAGGGATGGCTGCGGCCAGTTCGCTGATCGTGCCGCTGACGCCCTCCATGCTCGACGTATCCTCGACCGCGCAATTCCTGGAGCTTGCGGGCGCCTATATGGGCGTGATCGAAGATGCCGGCGCGACGCTGCAATATGACCATTTCAAGTTTCTCATCACCCGCGATGAGCCCACCGATATCCCGTCGCAGCAGCTGACCTCGTTCATGCGGGCGCTGTTCCTGGATCGCGTCATGGCCGCCACAGCGCTCAAAAGCACGGCAATCAGCGATGCGACGATGCTGAAGCAATCGATCTACGAAGTCGTCCGGTCTGAGATGACGCGCGCCACCTATGACCGCGCGCGAAGCTCGATGGATGCGGTCGGGTTGGAGGTTGAGCAGATGGTCCACCAAGCATGGGGGCGTGAGTGATGGCGCGGAAATCCACCTCTGGCCTGTCGGGCATCGCCAACACAATCGCGCGCTCTGGCACCCAGGGCACAGGCAAATCGCGCACCAGCGCCCCGGCCTTGGGGGCCTTGCGCGGCTCGCTTGCCGCGATCCGGGAAATCGACCCGGCCCTGATCGATGATTGGGGCCCGGCCGACCGGCTGGACGAGTTTACAGCTGTAAACTCCGACGATGATCCCGAGACATTCGAAGGGCTCAAACGCAGCATCGCCGAGGGCGGCCAACAGGTGCCGATCCTGGTGCGCCAGTCCAAGACCGAAGGCCGGTTCGAGGTGATCTATGGCCGCCGCAGGCTGCAAGCCTGTCGCGAGTTGGGCCTGAAGGTTCGCGCCAATGTGCAGGATCTGGACGATGCGACGGCGCTTTTGGCCAAGGGCCTGGAAAACGCCGCCCGCCGCGACCTGTCCTTCTATGAAAAAGCCCGCTTTGCCGAGGCGATCCAGAAGGCGGGCCATGACACAGACACCGTTCGGCAGGTCTTGAACCTATCTGCACCGGGCCTGTCGCATCTGACGAAAGTGACACAGGCGGTACCGATGGCGGTGGGCGATCTGATCGGCTCCGCTCCGAAATCCGGCCGCCCCAGATGGACGGCATTGGCCGAAATATTCACGGCCCGCCGCATGACTGAGCCGCGGGCGGTGAAGCTGCTGGAGCGTCATCGCGATCTGCCATCCGACGAGCGGCTCGACAGGCTTCTGGCCGAGGCCGCCAAGCGCGGCGCGCAACAGAAAACCGGTGTCTCCGAGGTGACGCCAATGGAAGGTGTGTCGATCAAATCGGGGCGGGGGGCCGTCTCGGTCTCGGTCAAGCGGTCCGGTGCGACCGAAGCCTTTGCCGATTGGCTCGACGAGAACCTGGAAGACATCATTCAGAGATCCCACGCGGAATTCACGCAGATGAACCCGCCGGATGACACTTGAGGATTGAGCAGAAAGGAGGAAGGCACACAAAGAAAAACCCCCGAAACCGAAGCTTCGAGGGCTGCTGCGCAAAGCGCAACTCTTAGATTAGACACCTAAAGGGTAGCAGTCTCCGAATCGCCGGACAAGAAAAAACGCTTCTGAGCGCATGGGAAATCTTTGTCTGCTGACGCGGAGATGGAACAGGAAAACACAGGCCCCAATGGGGCAACCGAGGCGCACGCGTCTCGGGACAGTAATGGCTTGCCTATGTTCAAGCATCCGTCGGGCTGGCGAAAAGCCAGTGCGGGTTTGGCCCTGGCAGAGACACTGGCAGAGACGGGCGAGGGGCTCGACATTCCCAAATCCGAGGCCTTTGTGGCGGTGAAACGCGTCGGCGCCCATATCGGCCTGAAACCGGGCGATGTGCTGCTGCTCGACACGCTTGGCGCCTTCACCCAGGCTCAGGATTGGCAGGCGCGCCGGCGCCCGATCGTCTGGGCCTCGAACGCTTATCTGATGGCGCAGACGGGGTTTTCCCTGTCGGCGTTAAAGCGTCATGCGCGCCGTCTCGCAGAGATCGGCCTGATCGCCTTCAAGGACAGTCCCAATGGCAAGCGTTGGGGGCGGCGGAACGATGACGGGCACATCATCGAGGCTTACGGATTTGATTTGTCGCCCATGGCGGCCCGTGTCGAAGAGTTCACGGCGTTGCATGGGCGGATCCAGGCGGAACGTGCGCTCTGTCAGCGCCTGAAGCGTCAGATCACCGTGCTCCGCCGTATGATCCGCGCCCGGATCGAGGCGGCGATGAACAGCGCACTTGCTGGCGCCTGGACACGATATCTGGACCAGTTCGAAGGCCTTCTGGCACGGCTTCCCCGCGCCAATGCGGCGTCTGAGACGCTCGAACAGGCACTTGCCTGGTTTCAGCAGCTGCAAGAACGGGTCGAGCAAGCCTATCTCAACGCAGTTCGCATCGATGATCTTGTGGAAAGTTCCTCTGACACCGTCGTCAAAGCCAACGATCAGACTCCAAAAATGAACCCCAAGGAGGTCACTTTCGACCCCCATATACGAACTACAAACCAACTCGATCCTGTGTCATGTAATCGCTCAGAACCTGAGCAAGCGGCGGGCGTGGCACCTGAACGACCAAGGATTGTACGGGTTGAGGGGTCTGGACAGGACGGGCAGGAGTCTCGTGCTGAGCCATCCGCGCGGTGTGTTGCAGTAGATGTGGCGACGGTCATGCAAGCCTGTCCGGAATTCGCCTTCTGGGCGCGGCAAATGGGTGGATATCTTCAGGATTGGGGCGATCTCTACCGGATTGCGGGCGCTCTCAAAAAGATCATCGGGATTTCGGATCACGCTTGGCTGGCCGCACAGCAGGTCATGGGCAAGCAGATGGCCGCAGCGGCCATGGCGCTGGTCTTCGACAAACATGCCAAGGGCGAAGTCGCGTCTGCTGGGGGCTATCTGCGCGGCATGACCGAAAAGGCCGGGGCAGGGGAGCTGCATCTGGAGCGCAGTTTCTACGGTCGGCTCAGCGGGCAGGCGGCATGAGGCGGCGGTGGAGTGTCGAGTGCCGCCCGTTGATTGGTGCTCGCCATTGGCATATATTGCCAATAAGGAGTTTGACCCATGGTGACACGCAACGTTGTTCTGACCGAGACCCAGGATGAACTGGTCCAGGCCTTGGTCGCCTCTGGCCGCTATCAAAATGCCAGTGAGGCGATGCGGGCTGGCCTGCGGCTGCTCGAACGGGAGGAGGCGCATCTCGCCGATCTCCGCCAGGGTTTGATCGCGGGTCTCGACCAGGCCAATCGCGGTGATTTTGCCGCGGGAAGTGGCGAGGATGCGGTGCGCCGGGCCTTTGCGAAAGCCCGCGACACGCGATGAGCCGATCCTTTCGGCTGACGCGGCGCGCGGAAGACAGCCTTGTTGAGATTGCCCGCTGGACCATCGACACATTTGGCCTGACACAATCGGTGCTTTACGAGGCTGAGGTGCTGGCGCGCTGTAGGGCAATCGCAGAGGGACACGTGCCCAGTCGCAGCTGTGCTGTGTTGGTCGAGGGTGCCGAGGATTTGCGCTTCACACGGGCGGGCGAGCATTTCCTGGTGTTTCTGGACCGTCCGGACGCGGTCATCATCGTCGATATTCTGCATTCGCGCAGTGACTTGCCACGTCATGTTGCGGCGTTGGCCGCCCTGAAGGGCGACTGACTGCCATTCACAGCCCTGCGGCTTTTGTGAGGTTGACGCGGAACCGGTCTCTGCGGCGTTGGTATCTTCGTGTCATTTCTGCGGAGGCGTGTCCGAGGTGGCTTTGGACGTGGCGTTCGTCGATTTCGGC
>NZ_JBBIFW010000008.1:0-121873 GCF_037544085.1 Gymnodinialimonas mytili | reverse complement strand
CCGCGTAAAACTCCCGCGCTGTTAGTGAGGAATGAAGCATCATTTCCGGGATTGCTCTCTGTCGCGCTTCTTCTTCAATTCTTGCAGTCAGCACTTTGCCCAACCCTTGCCCCTGAAACGCAGAGTCCACGAATAATGATCGCAGATAGTAACCTTTCAGCCCCACCGTTCCAACAAGATTGGCACCTGCGAAACACAAAAGAATAGCCTCATTTTCGATTCTTTCGATGAGCGGCTCCGGTTCAAAAATCGCGCACAGCATATCAATTGATTTTTGATCATAGTCCTTGGCATTTGAAACGCGGATTGTGCGCTGGATCAGCCCGCTGAGCGGAACCACATCGGCAACGGTAGCCTTTCGGAATTTGAGCGACTTCATCACGCCAACCCTAGTCCGGGACATGCGACATCCACAAGCTGGCAAAGATGGCGAAAAGCAGACGTCTTTGGACAGTTCTTTGTCTTTCACAAAGGGAGCGGACTCATAAACTTCATGGCGTGTCCTGCCGGCAATCAGATCAGATGACTCCATCGCGATTGCAGACGTTCGTGCGCAGCGCAGCATTTGTCACATTGGGCTCATTTGAGACCTTCGCCGCGGCTGGCTCAGACGGCCGGAGCCAGCCCCGAAGGAGACATTCGAAACCAACGACCGAGCGAGCACGTCGCGGACAAACCGGACTTATGCCCTTGCGGCTTTCGCTGACGCAGAAACCGCTCGCATCTGCGGCATGCGTTTTGCTGTCTTGTGGCCAATTTCGCCGAAGCGGTCTTTTGCCCTGCCAAAACGGGAACCCGGACAAACCGTCCGAACGCCGCATAATACTGGAGCCAGAACGAAAGCTATGTACTGCTATTCGGCAGGCTCAAACAGAGATTTCGGCCGACCGCAATACGTGCGGCAGTCGCTAGTCGTTATCCGTGGACGCACTCTCTGTGACCCCATAGTCCCAGATACGCCAGAGTATTTGTGGGACACATAGCGACAGACATTGTCAAATACCAACAGCCTACTCTGAGTATTGTGCAATCTGCTACGTCCGCGAATGGACGTCCAGTTTTATGTTGGCGTAATTACTGATCCTCGATACGCACACCCACCTCCATGGCGAGCAGATCGGTATCTTCTCCCCGGAAGCTGCCGGTTACCGGAGCGACTTGTGACATGTTTCGCGCAACAGCCACTGGAATCAGATTGGCCGACCCCACCGACCTGTTCGTTGGGTCGAACGGGATCCAACCGGCCCTGGGAACGAAGACTTCGACCCATGCATGTGTAGAGCCCGAGCCAGCAGATCCGAGCCGGTCATCACTGGGGTCGTAAAGATAGCCGGACACCAGACGCGCTCCGAAACCCAGCGTTCGGATAGCCTCGGCATAGAGGACCGCAAAGTCACGACACGAACCGTAGCCCCGGTCGAGGGTTTCGAGTGGTCCTTGCGTGCCTTCGCTCTCGCGGATCTCATATGTGATCTGCGCTGTGATGCCATTGCTGACGTCCTTCAGGAGTGAAAGTGTATCCGTTGGCCTGCGCATCACGAATTGCTCGACCCAGTTTGACAAGTGCCCTGCGTCGTCTTGGTATTGTGGCGCAGAAAGCGCCCCGAGATCTGTCCAGTCTTCGGCGGAATAAAGGAACGGGTAGGACGTTGCAGAGGCCGCGATCGGGAAGACAGGCCAGTCAGGCGCGGTGAGGATGGCGGTTGTGTGCGACCGGATCGAAAGCGTCTCCGTTGCGACATCGAAGTTGGCGATAGCGATGGCGTTTCCGGCGACATCGTGGGACCAGTCGATGCGGGCCGTCGGCGTGATCTCAAGATCGAAAGCCGTCAATGTAAGGTCCCGCGTTTCACGAGGACGCAACATCAGCCTGTGTGGTCCAAGGACCACGGCGGTGCGATAGCGATAGGTGGTCGTGTGTGCGATCGTGATCGTCGGCATGCAGCAGATCTAAGTCGACCGACCGCCGGAGCGGGACCGACCTTTGCTGACGCCTTCGGGCACTGCCGCGCGCCATGCTGTCGTGCCTTTGCATTTTGCACAGATGCGCTGGCCGAACCCTTCGCTCCAAAACGAAGCATCACAACGCAAGCAGAACCGCAGCTTCGGCACATCGCCAAGCGCGCGGCTGGGGTGATCCATCAGGATGTGGTTGACTTTTGCTTGCATCAGATCCTCGCGTTCATATGTCCCTGAAATTGCATTTCGGACATCATACGGAAACGGGTGAAGTGCGCGGTCGGCACGGCATTCCTTCATTCTCGACGTCATGAATGTCCGAAGCGTCCCGCGAAGCCCCTTGCGCTGTTGCGTTTCCGGTCTAGGCAACCGCGTCATCCATGTCAGTCTGTGCCGTCCGCGATCCCGAGTAGAGATGGCGCAGTTGCGCCTGCGAAACCCCGTCGGCCTGCATGACGAGTTGCACCATTGGATCGGCCAGCATTTCTTCGAGAAAGACCTGTGAGGGGTCCTTGCCGGACAGTTTGTCTTGCGCACGGGCATGGCCGAGATCGGCCAGCGACACAGTCAGGCTCCGCGTCAATCCCGGATGGGACAGGCGTGGATGCAGATGGACCACGACTGAGGCTTTCCAGGCTTGAGGGTCCTTGTGATCAGGTGGTGAGGCGAGTTCTGTCTCGATATCATACTCACAGGCAGGAAGCGTTTCGTCGAAGCCGGGAAGTTTGAAAGGCCGGTCAAAAACCGCGACGGTCTTGGTTGTTTGGTCGTCCAATGCGTTTGATCCTTTCAATTGAGCAGTCTTCCACGACATGGAGCAAAACCAGCCGCTTCAGGTTTTATTCGAACCCGGAGAACGCCGTTTCGAAGCAGTGTCCGGCACCTTGATTTGTGGTTCCTTTTTCGATGGCTCCGTAGGTTTGGGTTTCAATATGGCAGCAGCTCTGGTAGTCAGGTCTTTGAAAGACATGCTCTTCATCCTTTTGGGTTTTCCGCTGGAATTTCCGGGCCTCTATCAGGCTCGAATTCTCGAATGCGGCTTATGTGTATATGTGTATTGACCGGCCCTAATACTATGGCGCGGTGTCGGACAAGTCTGCGAAATATGACTTTCGTAGTTCCCGCGGTCGATCATCTGGGCGTCATACCAGCGTTAGGTAGGGTTGGGTCTCGCAGTCCTTGGCACTTCCCGTTCATCGTTGGCTTGCCATGAACAACCTTGGCGACATCTGGGGTGCTCATCGCCCGCATGAGGGCGCTGTAGTTCATGCCCATTTTCATCTCAGAGCCAACGGGCACGGCGGATTTGGCTGTGTCGACAACGGTGTGATCGCTGGTCGCACCGATAAACGCAATTCCTGAGGGAAACATAAGACCGCTTACGTCGGTGTCCTGCCGACCGGCAGCAAGGATGGTTCGGACTCGGAGGTCATCGTTCCGAACCAATTTGAGCATCCCAAACTCCGGGGCGATTGACCTGGTCAGCAGCGGGCTTGGTTTGCGGCTTGTTTCGATCACTTCGGCAAAAAGGGCAAACGCGTCCGTATGAAGGCCAGCGATCGGATGCCCCGTCACGGGATCGGTACCCAGCAGGATGGCCTCGCCTAGGCGCAGGTCGTTGACCCGCCCGGTTGAACCTTCACCAAGCGCCCATCGCAAATTGGCCGAGCCGCCTCCAGACACCAGCGCGACAAAAGGTCCGCAGGCGCCTTCGACTTGGTCGGCCAGTCGCGAGATCATGGCCATGTCACCGGCCGTCGGTGTTATGTCGCCCATGCAGGCAAAGTTTGCAGCGATGCCTCTAAGAGCGACACCAGGTGTTGCGATCACCCGAGTGGCGCGGTCGTTAAGGTTCTCTGGCAAAATGCCTTCGCGCATATCTCCCATTTCGACCATCAAGATGACATCGTGCGAGGTGCCCTGTTGCTTGGCTGCTGCGCCAAGCTTGAGGATCGTGTCCATCTCTGTGTTATAGCTCGCGTCACAATACTGGATGACGTCTTCCATCTCGCTCACCATTGGCGCGCGTATCATCGAAATTGGACACGTGATCCCCGCCGTTCGCATCCGAACGACGTTCTTAATGCGTGCCTCTGCCAAACCGGTAACGCCACCTTCCAACATTGCCTCGGCTACGTCAGGATGCCCACACACTGCCTTGGTCACACCGGTGACCGAGATTCGACGAGCGCCAAGACGTCGGACGAGATATCGCGCGTTGGCCTGGATCTTGCCCAGATTAATTTCCACTCGCAGCGAGGTCATTCTGCGGCCGCGAGAGGCACGGGCCGCAACTGCGGAAAGGCGGCCAGGACCATGTCGCTGAGGTGCATTTCCGGGCGGGTCAGCGCGTCCGTCACCGGAACGCCAAGATCCCTTGAAAGACTGCCAATCGCACGATCGACCTCGGTGCCCGTCATCGCTTCGTGATTGAGTGTGATACCAATCACCCGTGTGTCGGCAAAAGCTTCGATGAGGGCGATTTCGCTTTTCGGCTCGGGCATCGGCATGGCGGGAAAGTCGCAGCGATGGGCGCGTTTGGGCGCATGTTGAAGAACAACACCGTGGGGCTGACTGCCGCGCAGAATGAATGCCGACGTGCAAAAGGCCGGATGGCTGAGCGCGCCTTGCCCTTCGATCAGGATGACGTCCGGGTCATCGCCGTGAGACGCAGCGACAATCACGCGTTCCAGTTCTCCGCAGCAGAATTGCGGTGGCACGGCGTCCATGGCGATGCCGTATTTTGCGCCCTGCATTAGTCCGGTCTGGCCGGTGCCGACGAGAACTGTCTTAATCCCACGCGCGTTCAATGCCTTGGCCAAAACGGTCGCTGTCGTCCGCTTGCCAATCGCACAATCCGTTCCCAGCACGGCGATGCGGATGGCCTTTACCTCGGACACGCTTCCGTCAAATAGGCGCATGTCCTTGCTTGGTCGGGGCTTGCGGATATCGCGGATCGTCAAGTTGGCCGCTTCGGCAGCGCCTCTGATCTCGGGATCATCACCGAGATATTCATGCAGGCCGCTGACGATGTTCATGCCGAGTGCGATTGCATCCAGCACGACCTCTCGATCTGTAGATGACATCTTCCCTGTCGACGGGGCCATCCCATAGATCAAAGTGTCGGGTATATGCACTTCACGCGTAACCGCACCCTGGAGATCTTCAACGATGGGGATGCAGTTGTTCTTATTGTCGAGCAGCTGCCCGCTGTCGCGCCCTTCAAGTCTACTGTCTATGACCGAGAGAACGCGGTAGGCTTGGCTGTAACGAACAAGCCCGTTTGCGGTCTTGCCGTCGATCTGTCCGAAGTTCCCTTCGCAATAAACGACCGCAGTTGGCACCTGTTCGGCGACCGTAATGCTACCGACCGGCGAGCCAATCATCGTTGGACCAGGTGGGGCTTGCGGGCCTATGCTCGAAAGCCGCGCGGTTGGTGTTTGTGTATCTTTTGATTTCATTGCGCTTTCCTTTTCTCAGCGCCGCATGACCGCTAATGCGCCGACATGCGACATGTTGGTGAAAGCCGGACACTATTCGTTGTTAGGTGTACGCCCGCTACTCGTTCAGGACGCAGCGTCCGTTTGCGCGGTGGAAATTCCGGTTGCATTCCCAACCGTTTCCAGACCGGTTGAGATGCCCGTTGGCCGGAACCTCAATCAAAGTGCACGCGTTGTCCGATGCTGCAAACCCACGCTCGCATCTCCAACCCGGGCCATATCTCGCATCGTCGAAATATGCGTTCGCGGGCACGGCTACCTCCACGCAGCTGTCGCGTTGCGCGACATAGCCCCGCTCGCAACTCCAGGGCCGCCCGTATCCTGACCCATTTAAATACCCGTTCTCTGGCACCGGGATTGCTGCGCATAGCTCTCCGGTGCGCTCAAAGCCACGATCGCATGTCCATTCTGCCCCGAAGGAATTGCCGGTCAAATATCCGTTGGGAGGCAGAACAATCTCTTGGCAGGTATCGCCGATCTCCTGGAATCCGCGCACGCATGTCCAACTTTGACCTGACGGATCAAGATATGCACCTTCGGGGATATGCACTGCGACACAGGTCGCGTCAGCGGTTTCCCGATATCCATGCGAGCACTCCCACCCGTTGCCATAGGTTCGGTTCGTCGCAAATGCGTTTTCGGGCACGACAACGGGCAAGCAGGTATCGCCGTCCCGGCGAAAGGAACTTATGCATTCCCACCCACCTCCGAAGGTTCTCGGTTGCGCGTTCTCCGGCACCGTATCGTTTTCCGCTTGGGCGTACGACGGGTTACTTCCCCCTAGGGCTACGATGAGGGCAAATAGCAGGGGCTGTGCCAACGACCCGATATCACGAACCATCCAGTTCAAGCCCCTCGACGCAAGCCAAAGCGAGATCCCGGTTGGGCGCATCGGCGCCTGGCACCGTTGCCCATCCCGCCTCGATCAGGGCGTCCCGGCGCCGAAAACCCGAGGCGGCCTGGATGGCCTCGATCAGTGCCACCCTGTCAGGGTCGGCGTTCGAGATTTCCAGACATACTGGGACGAGCGCCGCGACCACCCGGTCCTGGGCAAGCTCGTCGGCCAGTTCGTTGGCACCGGCACTGGTCATCCAACCGCCCCAAGAAAATCCCGCGATCGCAACAATTGCGGCGCCGGCTATTGCACCGTAGAGGCTGGGCTTCAGCCATTCAGGTGTCTTCATTTTGCATCCTCCAGCGGGGAAAGCGCCGCTTCGCTGTTATTTTTAGTTTCAGAGACCGCCGGTCACATGCAATTGCATGCTCCAGATCCTCCTTTGTGGTCATTTGCATCGACGTTTCACCCGCATTGCTCCCCCGCCACCGGGCCATCAGGTATGTAGCGATGCGCCGGTAAGCTTCGAAGCTGAGGCCTTGTATAAGCTCTTCTTCGACAAGGATTTCATACGTTCCGGCCGGAAGCTCCCGCTGGCTGTTGCCAATCGTGAAGTCGTTTGAAAACGTCACCATTGATCTGGTCGAACGCGTCAGCATCCCGGGGCTCCATTGAATTGAAAACTGGACTCTCCGCCGCCGCCGCTGTGGCAAGCGTCGAAAGGAACGCCTCGCTGAGGCAAGGCTGATAGGTGTACATTAACCGGGCCCCCGCGGGGCGAAGCTGATCGAGGTTAGTTCCCGCCGTGTTCTTTGCCGTCAGTGTGAGAGGGAAAGCCGTTCCACGGCTTCAAACACTTGTGCGCAAGTCTTTGCCTCAATCTCACGCTGAAAGGAAACCCATGTCTGCCTCAGACGTTCTTCACCCAGATGGCCGCGACTACGATGCCTTCCTGTTCGCGGAATTGGGCGAGGACAGAACCGGCGCGGCCGTTACGGTCTTGTCCGCGCTTGCACGCCTTGACCTCGAGCCATGGACCGAGGCGCATGAGCTTTCACGTCTGGGCCGGGAGGACGCACAAGTAAGACTGACGGCGCATTTTGAAGGGATTACCGACATTCCAGCGCTGGCGCTGGCAAGCGAGGGCAGAGCAGCAAAGCTGGTTTCATTGTTGCCGTTGCGTGCGCCGCTTCGCGTTCCCAAATCACTCGAAGCAGGCACCTTTCCAAAACTATCGGTTTCTTGGACACAGATGGCCTTCGTTGGCGTCGTGGTTCTGGCATGGTTCTACTATCTGGCTCAGACGGGCTAACCTGGGTCAGTGCGAAGACACGGAGAAACCGGTTAGGTGAGCCAGTCCACCGAATGTCATGGTGGTTTTCCGAGTAGCTCAGAGGCGCGGGGCGCATGTAGTTCCTCCATGGAACTGTATGAATTCTCCGCCTCTTATTCTCGGACCGTCCAGGAAAGGACAATTCAATGAGTGAAGAAAACCAAACCGCGGAAAACCAGACTGTGAAACATATGGCGTCCGTCAAGGCCGCCTATGACAAGGCCCCCGAGGGCCCCAAGAAAGCCACAGCTTTGAAGCACTACCAAGCCGCCGAAAAGGCCCATGAAGCCGAAAACGATGAAGAGGCCCACAAGGAACTCAAGGAAGCAAGTCGCGCGTTGATGTGATGGCGGCTTCCATGTGACAAGACCGCAGGGCCGCCCAAAGCCATACTGAGGGCGGCCGTTTCACGGCAACAAAGGCCGCGACTGATCGAGATAGGCCGGATCGAAATCCGCCAATGCAACCAACCCCTCGTAGTCATCGAAGGTGACCAGTCCGCCCTGAAACGTAACAAGCCCGCCTTCGCGGAGTTTGCGAAGGACGCGGTTGACGTGGATGGCACTTAACCCCAACGCATCAGCCAGATGGTATTGCGTGAGCGGGCAGGCATAACCTTCCCTGCTTCCCATCCCGACAAGCGACAGTCTCACACCTAACTCCAGCAGGAAATGCGCCATGCGTGCATCCGCATCGCGCTTCCCCAGCCCAACCAGATGCTCGACCACCATCGCTTCGTCGCGCGACACGGCCCAGAGAATAGCCGTAGCCAGCCGTGGCGTCTCTGCGAAGGCTTGCAAAAGATCGCTCACCAGAACTTCTGCAGCTTCGATCTCGACGATTGGCTCAATCCCGTGATCGGATGTGTGCAAAAGAACGCTGCGCAACCCCAGAAAATCCCCCGGTATCTGGAAATCAACAATCTGCCGCGACCCGTCAGGCTGGATCTTGTAAGATACGACCCAACCCGCCGCCAGGATGTAAGCCGCCTGTTCGGATTGGCCCTGGTGAACAAGGTCCCGCCCTGCAGAGAAAGATCTCCTTCTCTGGTGCAAACGTTCAAGAACGGCCAGTTCGGTATCCGACAATGCAATGAACGCGGAAAGCTTATGTGTGAGTGGACTGCCTTTGATGTTCATTATCGGTCCCCCCGAACCGGCGCATACCTCAGGAAGAATTCAGCGCTGAGACTGCTTTCGATCAGTACGAAATACCGAACTCTCTGCGATGTTGGCCAAGATTATCTAGACCCAGCCTAATCGCAGGATAACGCACGAAAGAGGAATGCCCCGATGTCAGACCAACGAGACGCCGCAGGCATGGCCGCCTTGTCGATTTGCGAGGCGCTTCTACTTGCCCTGCATGATCGCAATTTGCTGCCGGAACGCGAGATCGTGGGGGTTCTTCGTGATGCGGCAGCGACCCACGAGAATGCCCAAGGTCCAGAAACCGAACGAAAAACGCACAAGGCAACTGCCAAACTGATCAATGAGATCATCGTTGGTAGCAACCTTTCGCGACCCACGTAGCGCCAGTCCTAGTAAGCTGGATATGAGCAAAGCGTACATGCTCAGCCGCGTCCATCAACCGGTTTGCGGATCGGTTGCTTCGGACTTTGGCTCCGAGTTTCGCTCGGTTGTGCCTTGTGACTTCGGATCTTTTTGTTGCGACGCCTTTTTGTCGGCGGCCTCTTTCTTCGCCAAGTCGTTGAACGACATTCTGGCTTTCCTTTTCTGGCTGCCAGGGTATCCGGCAGCCCGTGAGCCATAGTGGATCAGTGCTCTCTTGGCAAAGGAAACATCAACCAAATCACTACGTGCACCTTGTAACACTCTCGGGCAGCTACCAAGTTCATTATGCTACTGACCTCCATTCGAACCCCTGTTTTCCTTCGCCGGCTCACAGCGCTCGACACTGTCGTGAGAAGCCGGGCTGTCGCATATTGTGGGCAGCGATCAAATAAGGAAAATTCACATGGCCAATGGGACAGTGAAATGGTTCAACTCCACCAAAGGCTTCGGCTTTATTGCGCCAGAGACTGGCGGAAAGGATGTGTTTCTGCACATCTCCGCACTCGAGAAGTCCGGGATGACCACCCTAAACGACGATCAAAAGGTGACCTTCGATGTGGAGGCCGGCCGCGATGGTCGCGAAAGCGCAACCAACATCGCACTTGCCTGATCTTTGCTAGTGGGCGCCCTTAACGGGCGCCCTTCGACAGACGGCTATTTGTTTTTGATTCGTCTTCCGCTGCCGTTCGCAGCAGTTCCTTTGCCACGATTGGTACTCGCCGAACCGGCACTACGAATTGCTCATCCCAGGAGACTAGCTCGATGCCAGATGACACAGCCCCAAACAGGTCAGATGCGGGACGTGAGGTCGTCAAGGGTATGTCGAAGAAATCGAAGGCCAAGAAGACTAGGAAAGAAGCCGCTAATTCGATCCGCGTGGGCGAATATGGAAGATATCAGATCAAATCCGGTCGTCTCGCCGACGCATACGGCGCTCGCGCCTTTCCCAAGCCACCTACAAAGGCGCGCGGCTTGATTGCCGAGGCGACGGGTGAGACCGAAGAAGCCGCGATCAGCGCATTGCGTTCCGCCATCGATGCCCGCGAAGACCGTAGGGCCGAAGACCGCAGAACAGATCCTCGCAATGGGACGCAGGTACCAACATCCGATGAATACGCGGAAGCGCTCCATTCTGTGAACCTGACGCGTCCGCAGCGCGCTATGTTAATGGCGTTGTCGCTGGAGGAAGCGGAAGGGTTGGCAGAGGTTAAGGTTGCAGTTGCTGGTAGCTACAAGTCCACGACCTCGGCCAACAGAGCGCTCGCCAGCGTGGGTCGTATGATTGCGGGCTATCTGTCGTCTTCGGGACCAGCCTCCAAGGGGCTTTCAACGGGCTCGGATGGAACCGCGCTCATTGGTTATCGAGATGTCTCCGAACATGACGAGAAGGCTGAGAACTGGATAATGCACCCCGAGCTTTGCGCCGCCATCCGGAGTATTACGTAATTCAATGGGTTAGCCGTCCAAGTGATTGACCAATGTGCGTTGACTGCCAATTCAGTCGAACCTGAGTCTATTCAGGATTACCGATACGATCGGATATCAAGACGATGTTTGGCGGTGCTGCTAACTTTGCGTCAATTGCGCTGTGTGCGGCTGGTCCACCCGCTTAGTGCCTAGGGTCAGTATTCTCGGCGATATTAAGCGCATCTTCGAGTTCAACTCCCAAGTAACGCACTGTGCTATCGACCTTCGTATGGCAGAGCAAGAGTTGAACCGCGCGCAGTTAGCCTGTTTTCCGGTAGATCTCAGCAGCTTTTGTTCGGCGCAGCGAATGCGTTCCGTATCCACTCGGTTCCAGACCAATCGCCGACACCGAGTCGTGCACCAACCGGTCATACTGACGGGTTGAGATGTGCGGACGATCGTGGAAGCGGCTGAGAAACATGAACGAGCAAGCCAACATTTCGGGTGATTTGACCCAAGCCAGGACAGTTTCCCTTGTGTTTTCCGTCAGTTCAAACTGAACAGGCCGCTTGGTTTTGCACTGGATAACCGAAACCCGTGGTCGGACGCGATCCTCTTTAACCAGATCGACCACGGATAATCTAACCAGATCACATCCACGTAGTTTGCTGTCGATGGCAACGTTGAATAGCGCCAGATCACCAAGGTTGTTGGCCAACTCGAGGCGCGCTCGGATCGCCCAAACTTGTTTGGTAGCAACGGTCGTTTCTGGCCGATAATCCGCCCCTTGTTCCAGGCTTTACGTTTCGGGGTGACAGCAGGAAGTAGGACTCGAGGCATGATTTGCCCTCCTTGCCGCCCTCCGAACCCAAGCATCAGCACCGCGCTCACGTTAGAATGCTACTCGCAAACCTGATTGCATCTGACCTGCCACCCGTATGTTAGTGCTCCAAACCTAATACCAGCCCGAATGAATGGCCGGATCCACCGCCGCCTTGCCCCGCTGAAATCTAAGCGCCTGCATCAATTTCCGTGCTGCGAGCGCACGCAGCGAGGAATCAAGACGTCTGCCGTGGGCTCTAACCCGCCATCCGCCGCGCCAGGCTCCGACGACTGGAGCCAGCCCGAAGCCGACGTTGGTTCAGGGGCATCATAGGGCCGGAAGGCGGGACTTTGCTGCCGTTGCCGATTGGCAAGTGAACGGCAGCTTTAACGATTTTGAGGTCAACTCTTGGGATTGGTCGCGCCAAGCAAATGCGGACCGGACCCAAGCTCGGAAAGCTTATCATCCGCATTCGCCAGAGGGCATTCGTCAACGCTCAGACAACCACAGCCGATGCACCCGGTCAGTTCGTCTCGCAAGCTGGTTAGCAGTTCGATCCGCGTGGTCAGATCATCGCGCCAAACCGTCGAGACCTGTGCCCAGTCTTTTGCCGAGATCGCGCGATCCTTGGGGAGTGCTTCGAGCGCACTCGCAATTTCTGCCAGCGAAAGCCCTGCCCTCTGAGCGATCTGAATGACCGTGACCCGGCGGATGATGTTGCGCGGATAGACTCGATGGTTTGAGGCGGTTCGTTCCGATTTGATGAGTTTCTTTCGCTCATAGAAATGAAGGGCAGATACGGACACTCCCGTTCTTGTGGCGACCTCGCCCACCGACAACTCACCCATTTCGTTACTCCTCCCTTTGGACTCTTGACCTCAACTTAAGTTGAGGCCGTATCAAGCCAGCAACAAGAGAAGTTTGGAAGAGCAACGTTGTGAGTGAGACAGTTGAAGCGGGCGCAGTATCAGCTCTGCAAAGAGGGCGTTTTCTGCGCTTCGGGACTGCCGTCGGCCTTGCCAATCTTGGCGACGGGATCGCTGTTGTTGCATGGGCATGGACTGCCTCGCTGCTGACGCGTGACCCACTCTGGATTGCCGTTCTTCCCGCTGCCTTGCGTATACCATGGGTTTTATTCTCATTGCCTTCGGGGATCATGGCGGATCGAGCGGATCGCAAGCGGTTGATCGTGATCTGTGATGCCATCCGCGCATGCGCTTATGCAGTGGGTGGCCTATTGATATTGATGAGCTTGCCGCTGGCAGACCCGGCGCAAAGCGGTGTGGAAAATGTGTCTCTTTATGCGGCGCTGCTCAGTCTCGGCTTTGCCATTGGCTGTGCAGAAGTCGCACGCGACAACGCCGCGCAGTCGATGCTTCCAGCCATTGTGCCGTCCGAAAGGTTGGAACGGGCAAACGGCATCCTGGGCAGCATCGAGACAGTCGGAAACGAGATGGCAGGCCCGGCGGTTGGCGCGTTCCTGATCGCGCTTTTTCTGCCGTCGCCGTTTCTGGTCATAGCTCTTGCCTTACTATGTGCAGCCCTTCTCACCGCATCTCTCACTGGATCATTCAAAGCCGCTCCCCGCGAGGGCCGCGAGAAGAACTGGCGCGCAGAGCTGATGGAGGGTTTTCGGTTCGTCATCGGCCATCCGATGCTCCGCGTGCTGGTGCTGGTCACCGGCTTCTGGAATTTCTTTGCCGAGATGGCGCTCATCGCGCTGGTTTTGCATGTTCAGGAGAACCTTAATTCCGGCGCTACATCGTATGGATTGATATTGGCGATTGGAGCTGTCGGAGGCGTCGTTGGGGGCGTGGTCGTCGCCCCGCTTCTGAAGGTGTTCTCAAAAGGCGTTCTGGCCAGGTGGATGAATCTGGCGGCGGCACCTCTGTTCCTTCTCATCGCATTTGCACCAGGACCGATCATGGTCGCGGCGGCGATGTTCTTTTTCTACCTCACCGGCATTGTCTGGAACACGGTCTCGATCTCATACCGGCAACGTGTCGTGCCGGATGAAATCCGAGGCAGGGTGAACAGCGTCTACCGGCTGTTTGCATGGGGGATGATGCCGCTCGGCCTTGTCGCATCCGGGGCCATCGTGAATCTGACGACGGAGATGCTCGGACGCTCCGCCGCTCTCACCACACCATTCCTTGTCGCTGCCATAGGCGTCTTCATCGTGGCTGGACTGTCTTGGCGACCGCTGAGCCGAGGGTTTACGTAGAGGCATTGAAACCAGCCAAAGCTGACCTTAGCCATGCTGCAGCAACTTGGTAGGTCAGGGCTCTTTTTCCTCTTTCGCCGCGTCTAACTCGAGCAACCGGTTTCCATGCTTCGGTGAAACATGATCTGTGATCCCGACGATGCGCCGGTCTCGCTTTGAGCGATATACAAGCCAGGGGATCGACGGGCTGACGCCCGCTCACCCCAACCCTGACAGTTTCCAAATCCTGTTTATCCGCCTGCCATCCCGGCAGGTCCGGGAAAACCGGCAAGCGCCACCTGTGGCGTCGGTTCCGGCCGAGAATTCCGGTTCCTCCCACGCGCAGGCGCGCGGTTCCCTCCCAAATTCATGCCCTCCACCCAGTTGTCACGGCCCCACCAGGCCGCAGGACGGGCTTTGCGCTTACCTGCTCTGCCGTCCGGAATGCATGGGCATTCCAGACAACAGAGGAGGAAGGCCCGCCCATCGGCGGAAAGGGAAGAGACCCGGCCCGCGTATGCGAGGAGGGTCACAAATGACCAAAGAGAAATTCGACGTTTACACCCATGTCACCAATCAGATCATCGCGCAGATCGAGGCGGGAACGCCGCCCTGGCGCAAGCCGTGGACCGGCGGCAGGGGTTCGATCAGCCTGCCGGAACGGTTCAACGGCGAAGCCTATCGGGGGATCAACATCCTTGTGCTTTGGGCCACGGCGATGAGCAAAGATTACAGCTCGGCCCGCTGGATGACGTTCAATCAGGCCAGGCAGCTCGGGGGGCATGTCCGCAAGGGCGAGAAATCCGCCACCGTCGTGAAGTACGGGACCGTCGAGCGCGAGGACGAGAACGGCGAGGAACGGCAAATCCCCTATGCCAAGGCTTACCGGGTGTTCAATTCAGACCAGATCGAGGGTCTGCCGGCCGAGTTCCACATCCTGCCCGATCCGCCCCGTGATCTTGGAACCACGGCCGACCCTGAGCTGGAGGCGTTCTTTGCCGCGACCGGTGCGCAGATCGACGTGACCGAGGAGCCACGCGCCTACTACCACATCAAGTCCGACCGCATCCACATGCCGCCGATCGGTACGTTTCATCGCGCGGCGGGATACTACGGCACGTTGGCGCATGAGCTGACCCACTGGACAGGGGCGATGAAACGGCTGGACCGTCTGGGCCGGTTCAACGACCGCAAGGCCTATGCCTTCGAGGAGTTGGTCGCGGAGATCGGCAACTGCATGCTCTGCGCGCAGATCGGGGTGGAGCCCGAGTTCGACCAGAGCGCCGCCTATGTCGAAGGATGGCTGGCAGCAATGAAGGAAGACAACCGCGCGATCTTCCGCGCCGCGTCCGAGGCGCAGAAGGCCGTGGATTATATCATGGAGCGAACCGCACAGGCTGACCGGATGGCCGCCGAGTAATTGCCGCGCCGCTGAAATGATCGAGGCCCCCGTCAGCAGGCGGGGGCTTCATGCGTTTCTGTGTCAACATGGTTGTGGGCGGTTTCAGGGTGACCTGTCGGCGGGCAACCTGAAGGCCACCCGCCGATAGGCCCGGCGCTTCGCGCGGACGGACATGAGATGCCCGGAGACAGCGAATCCCGCCCTGCGGAGAAGGTCCGGTTTGAACCCATAGTTTTTGATACTGCAAAACAGACCAATGGCAGCTTAGCCGAACAAGAGGTCTCCAATAGCTGCTTCCAGCGCGTCTTCGCTCTGCGAACCATCAACTTTCAGAGCATAAAGCCCCAAACGGCTGACCTCATCTCGCACACGGTTGGTAAAGAGTTTGTCGCGCTCTAAAATATTGGCGAGCGCCAATTCTGCATTGCTCGTTTTGCGCGGGATGTCCCAAGTTGTATCCCGGGCGTCAAAGGCGTGCCTACGAAAGGCAGGCGTGGGTAAGAGCCAAATCGCGTGCCGCTTGTCTTGAAGCAACGGTGCAACCAGCAAGGGCAGCAGGCGAAACCCTTCTGCAATGACCAGGCGATCACTTGGTAGTGCCAGTAAGTCGTCTACGATGAAGTGAAACCCTTCGCCAGCAAACCAATGGAACGTGTGAAGCATCTCTTTTGGCGACCGCTCAACCCATCTTTTATCCATTGTCATTCGCTTGAAAGTTGCGAGTTGCGGGCAAGCATGACTGGAGCAGCGAGATGAATGGTCGCTCATAGCGGCGTCAGTGTCGTAGATCAGCGCCCCATGACGTTTGGCCAGTCTACTTGCAGTCGTTGATTTCGATGCTCCGCTTCCACCGCCAATCCAACGGACATGTGCTAATGCCAAGGAAAGACTGTCTAACGAAATCACGTTTGAAGAGTTATCACGAACTTGGACCGGTTGGTAGGACCGGCTTGGCCTTTGGCGCGTAAGAAGACATTGATGCAGCCGCAGCGAACGTCAGTAACGTCCCGCTCTGCGGACCTCGCTGTTCTTCGCGACCGGCAGGCGCAAAAACCTGCCGAAACCCCTTCTATTTTGCCGGGGGTTTTTGTCCAGCCTAAGCGATTGATCCGGCGTGGGGCAGGGTAGGGCGGCACAAACGACCGTTTTTGGCGAACAGGTATTGTCAGGGGGTTTGTGTCCGCTATGCGTACAAAGCCGACCTTGCTCGAAGGTCGGCTTTCAGTTCTTGGGTCATCCTTCAACGCGGATCATAGGCTGTTGGAGTCCGACCGTCGGGCGGTTCTCAGGATAATAGAAACCTGTTCCATCGACATGCTTACCACCCATGAACAGCATGTTCGGCGTATCCTCGCGAACGTAGAGGAAATCGTGGTCGGTTACAAAGGCGCTGCCCTCGACAAAACGAAGAAGTGCGCAGGGTTGGCCGAGGATATCGCGAGGCTCACCTACAACGAATTCACCTTCACCACACGCCCCGTCCGGAAGCTGGTTCAGCTGTTCCGCCATGGGTGGTGCAAGAACAGTCAGCTCAAGCTGACGATTTAGGAGGTAGTCTTGTGACCATGCGCCCTCCGCTGCCGGGTTTGCATCGTGCCAGATGACTTCTCCGGCGAAGTCATAGGATACGGCTGGAATGGCGCAGGCGCTGTCTGCGTAGACAGTGATGTTGGCCTCAAACCCACCTTCCGCGTCATAGGTGAAGTCGCGGGTCAGATATGAAGGCGTTGGCGCAAGTTCGGGGTTTTCAGCGTTCTGCTGCGGGCGCATCTCACAGCTGATTGAAGTCCAGGTCCCGACAATACGGTCTTGAAGCCCCTCAAATGAGGTGTCCTGCGCCACAGCAGCGCTCGCAAATGCGCCGAGTGCAACGAGAGAAAGGGTTGGGATTTTCATAGTGATCTCCATCTGTTGACGATGGAGACACAAACTGCGCATATTAATCCATGCCGCAACTAGTCAAAATAAAAAGAGATAGTCATGAAAACGGAACTATTGGCACCTGATCCCGATGTCAAAGGCTGTCCTGTGACGTATTGCCTGTCCGTCATCGGCGGCAAATGGAAGCCTGTCATCCTGTTTTGCATAGCGAACGGCGTTGACCGGTTCGGTGCGATGCAGCGTTCGGTGCCCGGCATCACAAAGCAGATGTTAACCAAGCAATTGCGCGAGCTTGAAGCCGATGGTCTGATCTCTCGCAAGGTTTACGCCGAGGTGCCTCCGCGTGTTGACTATTCTTTGACTGACGTCGGGCGCACAGTTCTGCCGGTCATCGAACAGATGGAAGTTTGGGGCCAAGCCAACATGAAATAGCAGCCATTCGCTGTTGTGCATCAATAAGTAGGTATGGGCTCATTTGAGACCTTCTCCGCACCGCAGGGTGTGCCAAAACTCGACCGTTTCTGTCACCGGCGATAAAGACCGTTTTTGGCCAATAGGTTCTGTCAGGGGGTTTGTGTCCGCATCGCGGGACAAAGTGTGAATTCGCTGCGGTTGCTCCAATGGCCGCTTCACGATTTCGCAAGTTTGAATGGTTGACTACAACGAGCCGTTTGCCACGATCGTTCTTGCTGCCCCTCCGGCAGAAATGAGATACTCGGGATCACGATGAACGAGGACGGTGGAAAATGCGCCATCCATCAACAAAACCACGTGCCGCGCTAGTTCATCGGGATTATCCATTTTCGCATCCTCGAACACATCACAAAGCCATGCTTCGAACTTCTTCTTGTGCGCGGCCCCAACTTTCATGGCCGGGTGCCCCGGCATGTTTGCCAACTCGGCTGCTGTGCGCAAGAAACCACAGCCCTTCCACTTTGGGTGGCGGGAAGACTGTGCCAAATTCAAAAAAATCGCTTCAACCTTATCGGCAAGCTGGCCATCAGCCTCATCAAACCATTTCCTATACAATGCGAGATTCGGTTGGTCACGGGACGCCAGATAGGCCTCGATCAGATCGTCCTTACTCTTGAAATGGTAGTAGAGCGTCTTTTTGGTAATCCCCGCTTTTGCTGCAATTGCATCCACGCTGACTGCACGAATACCTTCGCTGTAAAACAGGCGGTTGGCTGCATCGAGGATGCGCTCTTTGGCGGACAGTTTTTCTGACGGCATAGCTATGTATACTACTCGGTGAGTATACGTCAAATCCGAACCTCCGTATGTTCCTCAAAACGCAACGGAGATCACGATGACAGAATTGATAACCTGCGACAAAAAAGGAGCGGTCGCCCTCCTTACCCTGAACCGGCCCGAAAAGCTGAACGCCCTCAATTACGCTACGAACGACTGCCTGCTATCGTTGCTGGACGCCATCGAAACTGATCCGTCCATACGAGCGATCATCCTCACGGGCGCGGGTGAACGGGCGTTTTCCGCTGGTGGCGACATTCACGAATTTACTGAAAGCGTCAAAGCAGGCATCGATGAAGCCGTGAGAGACTTTTGCAACCGCGGCCAGACCATGACCGCCAGGCTCGAAGCCTTTTCAAAACCGATCATTGCTGCCGTCAATGGGATCGCCTTTGGCGGCGGATGTGAGATCACGGAGGCTGTTCATTTGGCCATCGCCAGCGAAAGGGCGGTGTTTGCCAAGCCGGAGATCAACATTGGGATACCCCCGACCTTTGGCGGCACACAGCGGCTTCCACGGCTTGCTGGGCGCAAACGGGCATTAGAGCTTCTTCTGACAGGAGACACCTTTTCCCCCCAGCGGGCCTACGAGATGGGGCTGGTGAATAAGGTTGTTCCGCACAATGAACTCATCGCAGCGGCCTTTGATCTGGCGGAACGTATCATTCGACACTCACCGCTCGCGGCGTCACGCATCATCACCGCCGTCACCAGAGGGATCAACACAACAATTGACGAGGGACTGCTTATCGAACGCGAACAGTTCGCGCGGATGGCGGCCACGAAAGACGTGCATGAAGGCCTAAGCGCGTGGATCGCACGCCGGACACCGGGATATGTGGGAGCCTAGGATGGAAGACGGACAGTTTCACACCAGTTTCTCAAAGAAGACGTGGGAATCTTTCAAAGCTCTTGAGCGCTCAGGACCAATCCAGATGTTGAACCTCATCCGGTTGCGCGCACTTGCAGAGTACCCAGATGAACGTGGTTCTACCGGATTAGAGGCTTACAAAGCATACAGCGACCTGAGCGCGCCTGTTTTTCAAGCGTTGGGTGGAAAGATCATTTGGCGCGGCGGACATGAATTGACGATGGTTGGCCCGCAGAGCGAGACCTGGGACATCGCTTTCATCGCAGAGTATCCCAGCGTCCAAGTCTTCTTGGATATGATGAGAAATGAAACCTACCGCGACGCGATGAGACACCGGCAGGCTGGTGTGCTGGATAGTCGATTGGTGCGATTTGCATCTCAAAATAGCGGTCTCAGTTTCGCTGGGTAACGAGCAGATAGCAGACATCTGACGGTTGTGTTGGTCGACTGGTGCCAGCACCAAAACCGACCTTGTTTCAAGAATCCGACAAGGCGGTTAAGCGGGACTCTGCCGACATTCGCGTCAAGCACGCGAAGGGCAGCATTGATGGTCTATTGGGTAAGCAATTCGCTCTAAAGCGCATTGACGGGAAACACCAGTTTGTGCTGCGTCCCGTTTTCGTCGCTCTCAGTAGTCATCCTGCCTTCAAGTTGGGTGGTGAACGCTGCTGTCAGCTTTTGCCCCAAGCCAGAGTCCACGCGTGCCTCCGGATTAATGCCACCGCCGTTATCCGAAATCGTCAAACAAGCGTCGGTCTGGTCGTTAGTCATTGTTACACTCAAGCGCCCACCTCCATTGTCACCGTATGCATACTTCAAGCTATTGGTGATCAACTCGTTTGCCACAAGTCCCAGCGGCACGGCGGTGCGTGTCGACAGCGACATAGGAGTAATATCAAGCTCCAGTTCAGGACCGTTTGGATTGCCAGACGATTTCACCAGATCTTCGCTCAGCGCAGAAAGGTATTGTCGGGCATCGACACTATCGACAACCCCCGAACGCGACAAGGTCTTGTATAGACTTCCAACTGCGTCGAGCCGCGCGCGCATGCGCGCTAACGCTTTTTGGGCAGCTTCGTCCGTCAGACCTCTCGCCTCCATCGAGATGATACCGGCAATCATGCTCAAGCTATTCATCACTCGATGGTTTAGCTCTTCGAGTAGGCGATCTGCATTTGTGAGAGCTTGTTCGCGCTCTTGCTCAAGGCGACGGTGGTCAGTCATATCCTGCATCGCCAGGAGAAGCATGTAGGTATGGTTGCCTTGGCGATATACTTTGCGTGCGTTCAGCTGAATAACCCGCACGCCTATGTCCGGAAAGACGTGTCGTACCTCAAAATTGTCAACAACCAAATTCTGGGGAATGACGTTGGTCAAAAGATCAAGAAGTTCCGGGATATCCCACTGGCCGTTTCCAAGATCATCCAACCGACGCCCCAACGTGGCTTGAGGTTCGACATTGAAGGTCGCGTAAAATGATCGGCTCGCGCTGATCACAGCTAGTCGCTCATCCAATACCAGAAGTGGCTCGCGGATCGTATCGACGATCCCGGTGGACAGGAGCCGCTCTCGTTCAAGCTCGGTTGCAAGGTCGCTCGCGGCAGTTACGTCCTCGATGGCAAGCAAGATCCTTCGAGACCCGTTCCCAGGACGGACTGTCTTGCGCGCATTAAGCCGCATGACCTTTCGGCCGATATGTTCGAAAACGTGATCGACCTCGTAGTCCTCAACGGTCGTCTTTTGGTCGAGGACCTCGCTCAACAATTTGATCAGGCTTGGGATATTCCATTGTCCATTGCCTAGTTCGGCAAGGGGACGGTCGATGGTTTCCTCCTTATCAACTTCAAATGTCTGAAAGAACTGCGGGCTCGCAAATTCGACGTTCAAGTCTTCCGTCAAAACCAGAAGACTTTCGCGCAACGTCGCAATAATTTCTGTTGGCTCAATGCTTTGCATGGCGAGCTCGCGTATCTCACTTTGATGGTGTCAGATTTCTCTGACAGTACCTGGGTTGCATGCACACCTCAATGACATCGCTTCGATTGCTGTCGAGCACTGCAGCCGCAACCTCGATAGATCTTGGCGCGGAACTTCAAGCAAACCGGATTTCACCGGCCCTTTTTAGGCTTCCGAAGTCGATAAGTTGGGACAATACCAACGCATTATCCAAGAGGAACAGGTGCGCATCTCTGTTTATCACAGCACCACGAACATACTGGCGTAGAATGATCTGTCTATAAACTATGACATATCCAGCGCGTTGGGTGGTGATCTGTAAGGCAGAGCTAAGCTCTCTTTGGCGTGAAGGTGCAGCTCAGGACCGAACATTCGCTGCGCTTGCACACTTTGGCAATTTGGGCTCGTTTGAGACCCTTGCCGCGTTCAGCTCCAACGACCACTTTGGATCCACTACGACATCCTAACTAAGGCATGACGGATACCTGTTCTCTGAACGCATTGGTTTCTCCGGGCAAGTCTCGCGCGTTTGCACGGGACCGCGCTCTAGGCTTCAGCCGGCAGACCTGCTTTCGCCCGAAGCCCCCCTGCCCCGTTCTGCCTGCGGCCTGGAAGCGGTGGAACCCGTCTCCACGGAGCCAGGTCCACCGCGGCCACATGGTCGCCCAGGGCAGCGTGTCTTCGCCCATTCGGGTAACGATCATTCCCTCCGCTGCGCGTCGGCTTTTGCAGTCGTCAGATGAGATCCGCGCGACACGCGCGGATCGAGGTGGTAGCTGACATCGCCCCCTCCGCTTCGCTCTAGGATCGCTGACGACTTTTCGTTTTGGTTGTCCGCCCAACAGACCTGCCCTGGTCGGTCAACAGACAAGCGCCGCGTGCTACGCGTCGTCTCCGCTGGGGGCCGTGTCCTCGGCTATGCCTGCGGGCCGCACCACCTCCCCAGCTCCAATCCATTGACAGTCCACGTCAGGCCCGTGGGTCGGGCTCAGCCCTCTCCCACTCTGTTCCGCCCGGAAACATGCGTTTCCGGGCAGATCAGATTGGCCGAGGCGCAGCCCATCGGCGGGACGTTGGCACAAGACCGGCAACCGTCATCACCACAATGGAGATACCGATATGTCCAATTGGAATGAGAGCGTTACGGCACAACACGAACAGATCGCTGAGCAAAACGACGCGTTTCGGCACCGCCAACCCGGCGGTGGACAAGGGCAATGGGTCTGGACGTCTGCCATCGATGCGGAGGGCCAAGATTTCTTACTCGCCTGTATGAAAGCCGTCGATGCCTACGACGATTTCAACCAAGAAAACGACCCATTCGACACGCATGAAATGGGGTTCATGGAGGTGGCTGGAAAAAAGGTCTGGTGGAAGATCGACCTTTACGACCGTGCCTATGAATACGGCTCGCCAGACCCGACATCGTTGGCCGAGACCCGCCGCGTTCTGACGATCCTTTTCCCAAGCGACTACTGAGATTGGTCACTCCGTAAGGGGCGCGCCATAGGCGCTGCCCGCGTCGGGAAGGGGGTGAATCCATGACCAGAGCAGTGATCGAGCAGCGCAAGCGGGAAGCATTCGCGCTTGTGAGAAAGAGAGGTCTCTCCGCCAAGATCGGCCTCGCCTTTCTAGAACAGCACGGGGCCTAAGCCCCCTCTCCTCGCCCCGACATGGGTGGGGCACCGATACCAAAACCGTCACCACGAGACAAGGAATGTCCCCATGACAACGCCATCTAAGATCATCGCCACAGAGGCCCGCTTTCCACTCGCAAAGCTGTCCCTGTCACCCATGAACCCCCGCCAGGATGTGCCGGAAGCGGATGTGATCGAATTGGCGGAGAGCATCTGGGCCGCTGGCCTGATCCAGTCCATTGCCGGGCTGGCAGGCAAGAAGGATACCGCTGAGATTGTAGCGGGCGGGCGCCGGTTGCGCGCCCTGCACTATCTGGCCGATCTGCACCCCGATATGGCGACGATCCGTCCCGAACTGGCAAACCCGATGGTCATGCTGGCCCCCGATGCCGAGACCGCCGAGGCCTGGGCCAATATGGAGAATGTCGCCCGGCGCGATCTGCACCCCGCCGAGGAAATCCGCGCCTATGGCAAGATTGAAGCCAAAGGCGGCACCGTTGCCGCCATTGCCCGCGCCTTCGCCGTGAGCGAAAAGCATGTCTATCGTCGCCTTGCGCTGGCACACCTGCCCGAGCCGGTGCTGGACGCGCTTGCGGCCAATGAAATCAGCCTCTCGAATGCTGCCGCTTTCACCGTCAGCAATGACCTGGAGGTCACGCTGGACTTGCTGGCTCAGGTCCGGGGCGGAAACTACAGCGATCACCAAATCAAACAGGCCCTCAAGCCGGATGCGGTGCGCAGCAGTGACCGCCGCGTGATCTACGTCACCGAGGCGGGCTATGACGAGGCCGGAGGGCGCAAGACCGCCGATCTGTTCCAAGAGCAGACATTCTTTGATGATGTGGCGTTGTTGGACGAACTATTCGACGCCAAGCTGACAGAGGCCGCAGAGACCTTGCGCGCGGAAGGCTGGAAATGGGTCGAGGCGATCCAGGACCGCTGGCTCTGCCACTACAGCATGGGGCTGGACAAATTTGGCCGGGTCTATGCCGCAGAAGGCCAATTGTCCGAGGAAGAAGCCGAGCGCTACTCCGAATTGGCCAACCTCGCCGATGGCGATGTGCTGGACACCAAAGGCGAGGCCGAACTGGCCGCTCTGCAAGCCATCCTCGACGGGGAGTATTCCGACGCACAGCGCAGCCATGCGGGCCTCTATATCTATGTTGACGGCAACGGGGAACAACAGGTCAGCGGTCCTCTGGTCAAACCCGAGGATAAGCAGGCGGCGATTGAGGCGGGTGTTCTGGCGAAGTCGCTGCACAGCAGCATCGGCGGCGGTGACGCCCCTAAGTCGCCAATCTCTCAAAAGCTGCGCGACGACTTGAACCGCATCACCAAAGGGGCCCAGCAACATGCTGCCCTGCGCGTTCCTGACCTCCTGATCGACCTTTTGGCCTATCAGTTTAGCCACAATCTGCGCTGGGATGCTCCGTTCGGGATCACCACAACCGAAGTGCCAAACTGGCCCTCTACGGAGGCCGAGGGCTACGCATTGGACGAGCGTCTAACCACGAACCCGCCGCGCGATATGTGGGATGCAAAAGACCTGGGCGCGTCCTTTCGTGCGGTCCGCAAGAAAGGCCCGGAGCATGTGCGGGGTGAGTTGGTCCGGTTCCTAGCGGCCCAATTCAGTGGCGGTGACGAGAAGCTGCAAGCGCTGGTCGCGAAATCCACCCAGCCGAACACCCGCGAAGTCTGGACGCCGACAGCGGCCAACTTTTTCAGCCGCGTGGGCGGTCCCTACATGGTCGCGATTTGGCGCGATCTTCTTGACTTGGCCGAGGATCACCCGACCGTCACGACCTTTGCCAAGCTGAAAAAGGCAGAGAAGGCCGCAAAACTGGAAGCCTTGTTCACCCAATCGGACCTGCGCAACGCCCTGGGCGTCACCGAGGCCCAGGCCGCCAAGATCGACGCTTGGTTGCCCGAAGGCATGGCGTGAGAGCAACGGCAGGGCGTTCGCGCCCGGCCCTATGAAACACCAGACCCTTGCGGAGGCGGCAAAATACATCCCAATAGTCACGAGGGCGATTGGACCGCTGCTCCAATCGCCCAAGACTGAGACCTTGAAATCCTTGTGGTGAGGATCACCTCGTCCCCGCTTCGGCGGGGCCCTTTTTTGCCCGGATTAGTCGTTCACCCTTGTATTTTCCAGGTTTTCGGGATATTCTAGGTTTTAGAGAAAAGGACATCCCTATGCGCGAATTTTCTGCAACCGATCTGGGCAACAAAACCGGCGATGTGCTCGCCGCAGCTTCACAAGAACCTGTCGCCATTGCCCGCCACGGCAAGCCTCGGTTCGTCATGCTGACGACTGAAGCTTTCGAGCATATGAAACGGTCATTGGATCCACGCGTCGCCCGGCGGACGGCTGACATCCCCGAGGATGAAGGCGCGGCCTTGGTGGCCGAGCTAGAGCGCATGGTGCAAGACGATGCCTAAGCCACAGGCCGGCGACATCTGGCGCTATCCCTACCTTTGGTCATGGCAGGCGGCTTTGGGCGAGACTGAGGGCCGGAAGGACCGGCCTGTCACCCTCGCCGCCGTCCTGCCCGTCGACGGCGACGAGACGCGGCTTTTCTTGCTACCCATCACCGGCACCGAGCCGATGGCCGATCAAGATGCCTTGCAGATCCCCGCTATGGAAATACGCCGCGCCGGTCTGACTGAGTTCAAGCGCCTATGGGTGATCTTTGATGATCACAACAGAGATACGCTTGAGACCTCTTTCTATTTTGATCCGGCCGCCAAGATGGGCGCATTTTCCAAGGCGTTTCGTAATGAAATCGCAACCCGCTTCATCGCGGCCTACCGTGCAGGCGGCAACGCCGTTGGCACAAAGAGAAACGATTGATGCTGAAACTAGTTTATCATCGCATTCACCTTTGCGCGCCCTGTATGCCCGTTCATAGTCTTATACCCAAAACCCGTTCCCGTGGCCGGTCTGGCCTGCCGATCCTATGAAGCGATGCGGAAGCGGAGGCCGTGAGCGGTGATCCGACAGGGCGTTTGTCCTCAGCCCTGCAGGTGGGCGCGAGCATGATATTCACAAGAGGAACCCGCTTGGGCGACCACCGACAATTGCGATATGTCGTTAGAGTGATGTCGTCGATCACCACCGGCCACCCCCCTTGTTTCTCTTTTGATGGGGATGAAGGGACCGCCTGAAGACCGTTCCTTCAGCTCGTCTTCGGAGATCTGCGTCTGCGTCTCCGATCACGCGATCCTTTTGAGCTTCAGCAAGCAGAAGAATAAACACCTTCGGCGCGGCTTTCACCCTACGGGCGAACCTTCCGTTTTTCCACCTGCATCCTTCAGTCGATCCCTTCTGGCTTATCCCCATCGAAACAAAGGAGATGACCAATGGCAATCAACGGACAAATCACCCGCACTGACGACGACGCACTCACCGGCTGGATCGCATCGCTCACCTTCGATGTGGCGATCACGCTCACACCGAACCCCCACAAGACCAAGGACGTGCATCCGGACTACGAGATCACCGGCAAAAGCCCCGCTGGCCGCTACATCCGCATCGGAAGCGCCTGGGAGCAGACCAGCCGGGCCGGGAAGGACTACCTCTCCCTCTCGATCAAGGTGAATGGCCAGGACGTCCGCGTAAACGCACTGCGCACCGATGAAGACCCAGAAGGCGAATACCGCCTCGTCCCGCTGGCTGGCTAAGGCCAGCCAAGGGGCGGCCACGGCCGCCCCATCACCATGATCAGCCCGGACATCGAGCAGGTGTCCGGGTCCAAGGGGCAAGGCGTCTAAGAGGCGCCGTCGACAACCATAAAGGCTTCATCGGGTAACGGACATTGCGATGCGAGGGTTTCGTCGCGCGGCGCAATCAGCGAGGTTTCCATCTCAGCTGCGGTGGTCTCTCCGTGTCTGAGCTTTGGCGCACGATTGATCAACTTAGATATTTTCTAGAAGAACAGATGGCAGCGCATCGAGGGGGCCAGATGTCTCGGCCCCCTTTTTTGATGATCTCGCCTTGAGCGATCAAACGATTAATGCTCTGCTTTGCGAGACGCTGCCCCGGCTTCTACTGCCCGACAGCTTGCAACGCTCTGCCCGTCATCGCTTGCCGCATCACATGGAAGACTGAGGTGTTATCCACATAATGGCCTTCCCAATCGTATTGATCCCCCCAAAGCTCAGCGGCTTGTAGATCCGTCCGTGTGAACTGTCCGAATAGCTCAGATCCCGCACCAAGAGCCCAAAGTGCCCGGTGTAAGTTCCGGACGATTGGTGAGAATTCAGGCTCCAACATGTGTGTCGAGCAATGCTTGCAAGGCTCAATCGCCTTCCCAAAGCACCAATTCTTCCTAGGCGATCACCGTTAAAAGATCATCGTGACAATCAGTTAACGTTAAAGCACGCCCAGCAACCTCCGTCCCTGCGGCGCGGGCACCAAGCGGACCACCAGCTGAGCGCCTTTCGCAATCACAACCTCTTCATCAAGCAAACCCGCGATGATGATTTGGAAGAATTGCGCTTTGGCGGCGTGAGGAGGTGGGGATTGATAATTACACTAGTATTATCTGGTAGCCAATTTCGCTCAGTCAAAATTCGAGACCCGAGTCCGAGTTCACTGGCGCCCTACCCCGCCTTGACAATTTAAGCTGCAACAAACCAAACTAATATGGATATGAGCGGCCTTTTTCGCGCTCATGATACAGGCGTGTTTTCGATCCGATTGACCGAACATGCCGCTTAGGTTTCGCGGCGAAACTTTCTTAGGGTTTGCTGAGAAGCATTGAGATTTCCTGCATCAGGCTCTGCATCAGATCATCGCTCAGATTGCCCTCAAGTTTCAGGATAAAGCCTTTCTGATCCCGCTGTTTTCGGATGGTGATGCCCGCCGTGGTATGCAAGACGTCAGCGCTTTCCCAATCTGTCGGCTGATGCTTTTTGGGGCGTCCAGTCTTAGCACGGGCACCGGGGCTTACGACGATCTGCTCCAAGGCTGCCGCCAGCAATGCCCATTCCTGATCAGCGGTTTCGACTGTAGCGCCAGTATCAAGCGCCTCGCGCAAAAGCGTTTCGCCCCCATTTCGCAGGGCCTGCGCCAATTGCAGCCCGCGCTTCTCGCTCAACTCATCCGCAAAAAGCAACATGTCGCCCAGCTCTTCATATACCAAAGCGAAAGAGCGGACCTTGGATCGTTTGGCCTTCGATGCGTGCGCGAAAAGCACATCGACAGCCGCTTCGACGCTCGCAAAAGCCCCCTGCTGCGCCGAAAGAACGGCAATGCGTCCTCGCTCAAATGGGCTTAGATCGGCGCGCACCTCGTTCTCTTCAACCATTGCCGCGAACGCCGCACCGGTTTCCATCGGCGCCCGAACCAGCGCCTTAATATGGTCATAAGTACCCTGCCCTACATCTGCAGCCAAAGCTTGCACGGCACGTAGCCGACGATACCCGGAAATGAGGCCATAGCGTTTGGCGGCGCCCTCGCCATGGTCCACAACTTCAATCGGCAGCCGCATTCCGCTTTCGGCAATGGAGGCTTTCAGTTCGGACAATTCCTCATGGTTCAACTGCACTCGGTCGCGCAGGATCAGATCGATCTCTATTGCGTCCAAAGGAATTTCTCGGATCAAAAGCCCGCCTTCATCGGCCTGGCGATAGCGCTTTGCATCACTTGCAACCTGCGCCGCCTTCGCGCGATCCTCTGGCGATTGAACCGGCGCGGTGCTGGCCGTTTCTGCGGCCACCTGCGCGATTGGCGCCATCCCCGGCAATGGCCCGCGACCGGGGGTTTCGCGGCGAAACTCTTCTTCCAGCCGGTTCAACTCATCCGCGCTTGGGGCGGAAATTCTTTCTCTACGCCGCACCATCTTCCGCCTCCTTCAATGCCTCAAGATCCCGCCACCATGTGCCAAGGATCAGCTCTTTCACCTCAGCCCAGGTTCGGTCGAATGTTTCACGCCCGCGCACATAAGTTTCGCGATTGAACTCACGGTAATCCGCCTCATAGATGCCATTCACCTGTTCCCCGGCCTGACCGACCATCGCGGTCATCTCTTGACGATAAGTGGTCATGAAATCCCCGAAATACGCCTGGATGACATTGGCCAGATCTGTTTGCTGCCCGGCATCAAAGCGCGTTACCAGGGCGCGAACCGCGTCCCACTCAAATCGCATTTCTGGCAGGCCAGTCTGCCGCCGCATCGCGTTTTCGCCTTCCTCAATCGAAGCAAAGGTCGAATAGAGCATGTCGAAGAAGCGCCCGGTTGAGTCGAACTCCAGGAACGACGCGCCAAGCGGCACCAGCAGGATATCGGCCGCCGATAACGCGTTGATCGTCAGATATCCAAGCGCTGGCGGCGTATCGAGAAAAACGATGTCGTACTCACTTAGAACATCATCGGCTTCCAGCGCGTTCGACAACGCATCCCAGAGGGGCCAAGATCGAAACCCCATCCGCCAGACCGGTATCTGGAACTCGGCCCAATAAAGGTTCAGTTGCGCGCCCAAGAGATCGATGTTGGGCCAATGCGTGGGTTGGATCAGATCTTTGGCGGAGATGTTGATCGCTTCGGTAAGGGTTTCGTCGAAAGGCAGGGGAGGGGTTCCGGATGCCTCTCTGACCCGGTTTTCAGCCAGCACGGCCTGCGCGTAATCTTTGGCCAACAGCGGGAAGGCGGTGGACCATTCATCGGGCACATCGCCGCCCATAATCGAGGTCAGTGAGCCTTGGCTATCCAAGTCGACCACCAGCACCCGATACCCGTCGAGCGCAGCAGACATCGCAAGATGCGCAGCGGTCGTGGTCTTGGATGTCCCGCCCTTGAAATTCGAAACAGCGACCACCTTGGCCGGCAGCCCCTCTGGCCGCCACGGACGATATTCACGGCCCGCCGCGCCTTCGGTGGCGAAGTGATCTCGCAGGCGCAACACGTCATCGAGGGTAAACCATTTGGAGTTTCCCTCGCCGGTGCCCTGCGGCAGATCCGGTTTCTTCTTTAAGACCCGTCGGAAATGGGCTGGCGCGACGGGGATCAGAAACTTGCAGACTTCCCAAGTCGAGAACCTGCGCAAGCGTTTCTTGCCGTCCGGGGCGTAACCGCGCTTGGCCAGATCCTCGCGCCCACGACTGGCGAACGCAGCCGCTTTTGCGAATCGTGTCGTGTCGATAGGCTCTGACAGGCGAGCGGCCGCCGCCTTGGGATCGATGTTAAAGTAAGGGGGGCTGTCGTCTTTGTTTATGCTCATCCTCAGTTTTCCATGATGTATCATTGTTTGCGAGGTTCAGCTCGAACTCTCGCACATCCAAATGGATTTTGAAATCCGTCAGGCTGTTTCGTGACGAAACCAATAAAATAATGCTGATCAGACCGACCACAAAGTTTGTAGAATCTTTAGTGTCTTTAAAAAGTTTGACGCTTTAAAACATCTTCTTATCAATATGTTATGATATTTTGAGGGCCCGTTTGCAGGTTGAAAAGTATCAATATGCAGGATGCTGGGGACCCGTATGCGGGATAAGTGGAACCGATTCTCAGGCAAAGGGGTGCCTCTTCCCGGTTTTGTGCCCATAGGCCGCCAATCAAAGTCTATTTCAAGAGTCGGAGCGCAGGCCGATCCCGTGTCTGGGTACCTTAAGCGCAGATCATCCAAGGTTCTATTGCGCTCGGGACCCATTTACGGGACCATTTGTCGGGAGTTTAAGGTACCTGTAGCCCGGTTGATTTCGGGTTCTTTTCGCCGCAGACTGACGCAAAAAGAGCGGTGAGGCGGAGATGGACGATATCCCCCGAGATAAGTTGAGCGGAGCGTTGCGCCGGGGCGCGGTCAAAAAGCATGTCGCTGCGATCCATGTTTCAGGCAAGTTGACGCTTCTTCAGCGCAAGTTGTCGAACGTTCTTCTGCTGAATGCCTATGATACCCTGACCAGCCGCCCCAGCCATGAGATCGACGCGCGCACGTTGTGCATCCTGATCGGGTACAATTCTAACGACATTGATACGCTCAAGACCTCGCTCAGAGGTTTGGCTGAGACGGTCGCGGAATGGGATATGTTGGACGAGAAGGGCCAACAGGAATGGGGCGTGTCCAGTCTGCTCAGCTATGCCAAGCTGAAGGGGGGCGTTTGCGAATATGCTTACTCACCCGCCCTGGCCGAAAAGCTGCACGACCCAAAGGTTTTCGCGCTTATCAATCTGAACATCCAACGGCGTTTCACGTCGGGCCACGCGCTCGCACTCTATGAGAATTGCTACCGTTTCGTGCGGACAGGGTCGACGGGGTGGTGGTCGCTTGATCTGTTCCGACGCCTGATGGGCGTGACGGATTCGAGTTATTACGAGAGCTACAAGCACCTGAACGCCAAGATCATCAAGCCAGCCGTGGTTGAGGTGAACAAGACGTCGAATATCCAGATCAAGCCTGAGATCCGCAAGCGGGGCAGGGCGGTCAGTGAGATCCGGTTTCTGATCGAAGAGAACCCGCAGCTATCGATCCTTGATATCGATGACGGCGACGGCGTGCGCTACAGTAAGCCCTACAAACAGCTTCGCGATCTAGGCGTAAGCGATAGGCTCGCCAAACAATGGATTGCGGAGCACGGGGAGGACGCGGTCGCGCAGAAACTTGATTACGTGAAGGCCCGCAAAAATGTCCGCTCGATGGTCGGTTATCTATCGGCGGCGTTGGAGGGCAATTTTCATACCGATGCGGACGGGGCAGGGGAGGCGGCGCCCTTGAGCCCCGAGGCGGAGCGTTTGCGGCGTGTGTTGGAGGCGGCTGCGGCGCGCACCCCGACACAGCGGGATGCGGATAAGCGCGCCTTCTACAATCGGTTGAAGAGCTACGACGCGCGGCAGGATTTCGAACGTCATGGCTGGCATTCGGCACTCAACGCAAAAGCAATACTCGCTTTTTGGGAAGAAACACATTCTGGCCTGATGGATGGGATAGAATAGCCCACGAGCGGTTGAGGCTGCCTGTGTTTTGGGTTTGGCTCGGTTTGACTTTTTTCGTTTGGCGGGCGGGTAGCTTATTGTGGATTCACAAAACGATCGGATTGGGATTGATGCGTCGTGGATCGTGGTGCCTTTGCGGGAAGAAGACCGGTATGTGGCCGTGCCTGGGCTGGCGCCCTTGATTACGGTTGAAGGCATCTCCCGGATAATTCGCGTGCAGGAGCTTGCGGATCCGCGTTGAGAGTAGGTGTTCGCGAGATCCGTGCTGTCTTGCTGCGGCCCATTGCCGTCGAAATAGTAGCCCCCTGGGGTCTGATATGGGGCCATTTTGCGCATGGGGAGCCTATTCTCTTTATGTCCGATAATGCAAACTTATTGGACATGGTGGAGAGCGGCAGGGTGGGGCGGTTTATACATCATATTGTGGACGTAAGCGCCGTCCTGCGATAGTCTTGTGGCATGACCTATGCCCCCGAGCGCGCCGACACCCTCCCTCACATGCCCGCCTGGGTCACCGCGGCGCGGCCGGAAACCCCTGAAGATGTGGCCTTTCGGTCAGGCGCTGCTCTCATGGTGCTCGATCAACTGGCCTCCGATCCGCGATATGGTGTGCCGGTGAAACTGCTGGCCAACCGGCTGGCCCTGAGTGCGGCGACAGCGACCTCGAAGTTGGAAGGCCGGCTGGCGCGCGAGGCCGATATTCGTGACGCCTTTCATCTGGCACCACCGGGAGAGGCGCGGGGTCCGGATGGGGATCTTCTGGCCTTCTGGCGCGACAGTGTACGGCTGCGGGCAGAGGGGAGTGGCGAGATCAATGACCGGGTTGGCGCTGACTTTGCGGGGGAGGTGGGCGTCTGGATCGATGCGGGTTTGGAGCGTGCCAGGACCCATGGGCCGCTGGCGGGTTGCGTGGCCGTCCTATGCGCTGTGCTCGACGCTGACGATCGGGCGGAACGGGTCGCCTGCCTGCTCTCGGATGTCGTCCTGGCGCGGGCGCTGAATTGGAAGACTGTGCTGCCTGTCTCCGCGCGGCGGCTGACAAAGGCGATGTTGCGAGACCTGACGGCAGACGGGCAGGGGCTCGAGCTGGCGGTCCAGGTGCGGATCCTCGAGTCCATCGAAGAGACGATTGGGCTGGCGCGAGACCTTGCTCGTCGCGGCGAGGCTCTTCGTACCGTCGCCCCAAAACTGCGAGCAAAAGGATCGGACGCTGCCGTCAATCTGTTCCTGACCGAGGATGCGGTGGCCCCGGCCTCGATGCTGTCTCCAAGAGTTCGCGGCACCTCGATCCCGATGACCAATCGTGCCGCGCGGCGGTTCTGCGATAGGCTGGTGGAGTTGGGAGTGGCCCGGGAACTGACCGGGCGACCGACCTTCCGGCTCTACGGGATCGCGCCGTGACGGCGGCGGCCAGAAAACGGAAACCGGCGGACGAGAGTGGCGCCGTCTTTGACCGCGAGCTGGACGATCTCCCCCAAGAACTGCGCTGGCGCGAATGGATGGGACGGATCGAGGCAGTGCTCTTCGCCAGTGCGTCGCCGGTCGGCCGCGACGACCTGGCGCGCGTGGTAGGGCAGGGGGCCTCGGTCGAGATATTGATCGACGACATCCAGGCCGAGCTGACCGGCCGTCCCTATGAGCTGGCACATGTCGGACACGGCGTGTCAGGCAGTGGCGGCTGGATGTTTCGCACCAAGACCCAGTTCTCCGAGGCCATCAAGGCCGCCGCCGACCTGGGCGACCAGTCGCTTGCCTTTACCGAGATGGAGATGGGGGTGCTTTGCGCCATCGCCTATCACCAACCGATCGACCGGGCAGGCCTGGCAGAAATCTTCGGTAAAGAGATCAGCCGCGATCTGCTCGCCCGGCTGCGCTACAAGGACCTGATCGCCTCGGGACCGCGGTCGCCGCGACCCGGCGCGCCGCATACCTTTGTGACGACGGAAACGTTTCTGTTGACGTTCGATCTGCAGAGCTTGCGGGACTTGCCAGAGCTAGAGTTGGACCCGCGTGATCCCGGCTGATCAAAGCCGCAGAATCTTGACAAGTTGACCGTCTATCTTTATTTATCCCTTCGAAGGGAAGAATTATGTCGACGCAAGCATCAGCAGACCTCACGATCAAAGAAGCCGCACATCTTGCTGGCGTTGCCCCGAGGCGGATCGAGAAGGATTGCGAAGAGGGTATCGTTCCAAGGCGTAAGACAAAGCTTTGGATGCGCAAGACCGTGGCTGCGCATGTGCCAATGCATGCGGTCGCTTATGCGCGGGCCATGCAAACACTCGATGGCATCAAGATGGAAAAGAAGTCGAAACGTCTCGTTTGGAGATTCCTGCGCAGCTCGAAGACAGCCAAGTTTGGCAGTCTGGAGTTGTCGCCGGGTTTGACACTTCATCTTGAACCGCTCGTCACAGAGGTTTGGGATCGAACACGTATCTATCTTGAAACCAGGCATGAGCACTTGGCAGTAGATCCAGAAATCTTGGGTGGCGAGCCGATCCTGAAAGGGACACGCATTACCTGCCAATCCGTTCTCGGGCGCATTGAGGGTGGCGAAACCGTGGACGATCTGGTCGAGGACTATCCCGAGATCAGCAAAGAGGCGTTCGAGGCCGCCCTTGTCTATGCGAAGGCGCATCCGCCGCGGGGAAGACCCGCTTCCGGCAAGCCTTGGCGCAAGGCTGCATAAGCCTCATTCATGCGGCTTTTTCTGGACGAATGCCTGTCACCGCGCGTGGCGAACGATCTCATGGCAGAGGAAGGCTACTATGTCGTTCATCCGCGCAATCAGGGCGGGCTCGGTGAGGCAGATCATACCGTGCTCGCCCGTTGCATCGAACATGATCTTGTCATTGTCACCGAGAATGCGCGCGACTTCCGTGCACTCGCATCGCGCGCCGACATACACCCTGGCATGATCATCCTACCGTGCCTCGGTAGGGTTCAGGCGAAAGCTCTTATCAAAGTCGCCATTGCTTATCTGGAGGAACTCGGCGACCCGGCCGACGTGATGGTGAATAAGGTTTTGGAGGCTGAGGCCGACGGCGGGATGACGCTGTACGATCTGCCAGAAGCGTAGGAAGTGTCTCAGACCAAGAGACGGTCTATCCGGGAGAGCGGCGGGAAGCAGTCTTTCGCTGCGTTTGCTTAAGAACCGTTGATGCGTTGCCATAGCGGACGTTGAACTATGATCGCAGTCGAAACACTGTCTTTTGTGTTCCCCCCAGTAGAAGCAAGTAAACTGAAGCATTGACAAACGCCTGGAAAACACTGGGCCCGAGCATTCGCGTCGCTAAACCTTCCAAACGCAACCAATTGGCTTCTCATTCGATATTTGGGCGATTTCCTGACGCCTTTGGCGACTGCAAAAAAAATTCTGGCTAACTGCAAGTCGTTCAAACTGCAGTGACACGTAGTCTTCGGTTGATTTGCATGTTCACGTTTGGTTCGCGTTGTGTTATCCCGCTTGTGGGATGCACGAGTTAATAATGTGCTATCTCTTTTTGAAAGGTACTAAATGTCGACTCGGCTCTTTATCAGTCATTCGTGGTCATACAGTGAACGCTACAATGCAATGGTGAACCTGCTTAACAATCGCCTGTACTTCAACTTCACGAATTACTCTGTCCCAGAAACCAAGGCCTTCGGGCCTATGGCGCGGTACAAAATGGAAGAAGAGCTGCGCGGTCAAATTCGCCCAGTCAACTGCGTGATCATCATCGGCGGGATGTGGGCTAACCACAGCGATTGGATCAGGTTCGAGATGGACTTCGCCAACAGCATCAACAAACCGGTGCTTGGTGTACGCCCGCGCGGTGCACAGGTCATGCCGGTTGCTGTTGCCCAGGCGTCCGATTTGGTAGTGAACTGGAACTCAGATTCCATCGTCGCGGGCATTAGGCAGATCGCGTGACCAATCCCAATCTAGAATACCCGGCGCTATACGACAGCGCGAACAACGGCTCCATCAAGGCGCAGAGCCGCTTCCTGCGAACGATCAGGCTTGAATACTTCCTATTATTTTGCGTCAGCGTGGCAAGCGCTACACGTGGGGTGTCTGGGATCAACCCGCTAATCATTTCGCTCTTGCTAGTTGTGCTGGCAGGCCTTTTCGTTTTCAAAATATTCAAGCGGCTAGATCAAGACTGGTACCGATGCAGGGCGCTTGCTGAGTCAGTCAAGACATCGACATGGCGGTTTTCAATGCGTGCGCATCCATTTGAGGATACGAGCAGCATTGAGATTCCAAAGGCCAATTTCAGAAACCTCCTCAAGGATATCTTGCAAGCTAACAGACACATTGCAGCGAACCTTGAAACATCGGTGACTGAACAGGTCACCGGCTCGATGGTAGAGATCAGGAAATTGCCGCTTGATCAGCGGATGGATTACTACGTCAAAAACAGAATTGATAATCAGCGGACGTGGTATTCCAAGAAATCGAAAGCAAATAAGAACGCTCTTACATTTTGGGTCGCGGCCACCATCGTCCTTTATATCATTGCAGCGATTGCGCTTAACGCAGAGCAGCTTGGTCTACCTCGGGCAACGCTAGCATTCGATCCTCTGATCGTCGTTTTGACCTCAGCCCTTGGATGGCTACAAATGAAACGGCACGGCGAGCTGATGGCGAGTTACAACCTTACGGCCCACGAGATCGGGATCATTCGCGGCAACTCAGAGTCAGTGACGTCAGAGGAGGAGCTTTCTGACTTCATCAATGAAGCAGAGTTGGCGTTTTCGAGAGAACATACACAGTGGGTCGCCAGGCGAGATGCAACTTAGGTTTTACACCAGCATGTCTGGAGCTGCCGCTAGAAGAAATTGAACGGCAAGAGCAGCGGCTTTCTGATTCAGTCAAGCAAACAAGTCCCTTGGACTGCTACAGGAGGTGAAAATGCAGGGGTTGGACAAGCTCCTCAGGGAACTTGATCAGGCGCAAAATGCGCTTGCGCGTTTGGATGGCACGTTGACGACCGTCGAGTTCGACCCCACCCAACCCGGAAGCATTCAAGCTGCCATCACAAAGATGGAAGGCGCGGTGGATGCAAGCGTAGCGGCCTATTCGCGCAATCCAATGGTTAAAGAGCTAACTGACGGCGTAAAAGCTAATTTGAGGGAACAGATTGAACAGCGTGCAGCAAAGGCACGGACGGTAGCCGCAGAACGATACGAGGAACGTGAGCAGATGGACGGTACAATTTTTCGAAAGATAGAAAATACGATTGATGACCTAAAATGGGCAGACACGAATACTTTCGATCGTCATATTAAGAAACTGTCCAGTCTGCTCAAGTCCGATGAACTTGTTGAAATGTCGGATGAGTTAGTCGGGCTGATCGACTTGGACGCGTGGCTGGCCGCTGGAGAAGCCACACAAGGTGGCATGGTTGGTAGTGCGGAACTAGAATGGCCAGTTGACCCACGTGAAGAGCTCGGCATGACAATTGCCCTAGCTCATTGGTTCGCGGACAAACCTGATCGAGCGATCCACTTTGCCCATACTTTCTACAATAGTGGGGGTCGAAAGATTACACCCGAACTTCAAGGCATGGTGGCGCAGGTATTCGCACCCTTTGGTCGCGACTTTATCGACTACGTAAAGCAAGAGACTGGCGTAGTTGAGTTGACCAACATCCCTGAACAAAGTGCATCCACGGCACGCAAAGTATTTGTTGTTCATGGTCATAGTGAAGCCGCCAAAGAGAAAATGGCGCGGTTTCTGTCACGCCTCGACTTTGAACCAATCATCTTGCACGAACAAGCAAGCGGAAATCGGACCGTGATCGAAAAGATCGAAGCCCACAGCGATGTTGGGTTTGCTGTTGTCTTACTGACGTCTGATGATGTGGGAGGAGCATTAGGCGGCGACACCCAGCCGCGCGCGCGTCAAAACGTGATATTAGAGCTGGGTTACTTCGTCGGAAAACTTGGCCGGTCACGTGTGGCAGTCTTTAGGCAAGGCGACGTGGAAGTTCCATCTGATTTTGGTGGAGTAGTGTATATTCAGCTTGATGGCGCCGGGGCTTGGCAACAAGCTCTAGGCAAGGAGCTCAATGAGGCTGGTTTCGCCGTCGATTGGAACAAAATCATGACGTAGTACCGTCCGGTGGGTTGCGCATACCGACTAAAGGAGACAAAAAATGCCCGGAGCAGCGTATATTGTGTTCGACGGTGATAACGACGGTTGGGCTTACCGCTACATGAACGGTTGGAAAGCAAACCGGAACATCGATTTTTCGTACCATAACGCCAATGATTTGGATACGATGACGAGCCGTGCCCAAAATGAGCAGTATGTAAAATCTAAGCTTCAAGAGAGGATGAGGCAGTCTTCAGCTGTTGTTGTACTAGTCGGCGAAAAAACCAAAAACTTGTACAAGTTTGTCCGATGGGAATTGGAGTTAGCACTGGAACTGCAGTTGCCGATAATTGTTGCCAACCTAAATAAACAAAATAGGCAGGATGACGCATTGTGCCCTGCAATTATTCGAGACAATGGTTGCGTCGTGCACATTCCCTACACTCTTGAGGCGCTTAAATTTACCATGGCCAATTGGCCGAGTGAGTGCAAAAGACTGAGCAATGCAGAGATCAGTGGTGGAGCGAGATACTACTCTAAATTCGGCTGAAAGAAGCTGTTTGTCTGAGTGACGACTTACTGGTCGCGAGATTCTTGAAATGCCGTAGAATTGTACTCCAGATGCAACTTTGGATTGTTAAAGGATGAAGGTTTGGAGCGGGCCGGAGTTACTGGCCCAAAAAATCCGCGTGTCAATGCTTTGGATGCGCTTTGGCATGATGCGAACAAACGTATGTCGCTAGCCTTGTGGCACGATGCAGATTTCCACAAAACTACAGTCAATTTCGGTGACTCAATGGAACTTCTTTTTTCAACAACCCTCAAACCAATGGCTGACTTCGAAGTGGGAGAAATCGGTCTCTGCAACTTTGGCAGAGGTGCCGAACTGGCCATGCTTGTTGTCAAACTTGAGGAGGATCTTGGTTTTGCTACCATGCATGATCAGGGTGATGACCAGTTCAGTGTTCACTATGTGGATCACAGACCTGACCTCTGCCTTTCTTATGGCCACGACTGGAAGCTCGTTATGGACCCAACTGGCGATATCCAAATAGGAGTCTACGCATCGCCCGAAATTGGCGACATAGTCATGTGGGATGGTGCACATGGCCTGTGCGCATCTCAGCCTCGAGGCCCTATGAAGAGCAAGATCAACTTTCCTCTAACTGGCACCGTTTCTAATAGGTCACGCGTTGAGGCAGTGTTTAAGTCTTGGAAAATTGTCCTCAACGAGACTGACCCCGAGACTGGCCTAGGTCCCGTGATCTTCCGCCACAACAACTCTACGTAGCTTTCGCAGTCTTGATCGAAATATTGTCGGAAGTAGGGATCCTATTGCAGCTGTTCGATCAGCATGTCCCAGTAAAGTGAAGCGCCACCTTCAAATGTTAGCTTAGAACCATCTTGGCGACCAAACCCCATTCCGAGACTCTTCAAAAACAAGGCTTGATCGTCAGCTTCAACCGTAAGCTGCTCGTTGTAGCCATTGGTGGCAGCGTTCTCGCTCCCTGAGTAAGCAATTCCGCCAAAGTGTTCCGATCCCATGAAAATGGTACAGGCGCTGACTTTCTTGCCGCCACGATAACAGACTGCTGTGAACCTGTTGGCATCAATACGTCGAAATGTCCCTTCAATCTCTGGATTGCGAGATGCAAGTTCGGTCAAAGAATTCTCAAAATACTTGGCCATGTAGTCGAACGCTTCATGGAGAAAGGTGTCACGATCACGGTCTGTGAATGACTTGGATACTCTGAGATTGCTTGATCTAATTCTAGGCTCGGTCATCAAAGGCGAAACTTGACTGGTGGGTTCAGATGAGGCTTGGGATTGCGGTGAACCACCAAGTCGCTTTGCAGCTTTCTGAACAGCTTGGGCGACCTCACGAAACGCCTGATCTCTATCTGGTCACTGCGTGACTGGTTTCCCATCGGTTGGAACCCCCAGAATTTTGCCAAACGGAGTGTCGTGCCAAAGACAATCACGCAAGATAACCGGAATGACAATTGCTTCCTCCCGGTCATGCCTCTCAATCGCCCGCAACATCTCCTTTTCGTAGCAATAGTCAGATGCAAGAAAATCGGAACTGATCAGAAGAAGAATAATGTCGTCCCTCTCAACATGAATGTTGATCTCACTGCCAAACTCTTGGCCGGGATCAATTCGCCGGTCATGTCATGTTTCGATCAAACCTTGGCGTTTTAAAATCGCCAGTTGCTTTTCGAGCTGATCGCGAAGTGCCTCGTCGGCATGGCTGTAAGAGAAGAAGACTGATGGCATCGCAGATCCACATGATACTGTTGTGGGTGCTGTTTATCCGATTTTTCTGCGGCCGACAGTGGCTAAGGGGCTCTTCCCCCTCTTTGTCACGAAGAAGAATATATCATTGCAGCAAAAAAGACCATTTTGGGCGAGGTCGCCGACCGGACACTGGTGCAACTGCGGCGAAGGCTGGATTTGTCCGCGTCTGTGAGTTCACTTAAACCCTTATATTGCGCCCGCAGCGAAAACCCGGTCTGGTGAAGCTGCGATGCGACATAGCCTGACCAGACGAATGGCTGGTTTGGGCCGTACTCAACGCCCTGATCCCGGACTAGCAATAATATACTGCGCTGGCTCCGATGGCAGTAGGGAGCCCAACTCCCTCGTTCGTGAGCCCGCAGCGAATGTCAACTCTTGAGTGCTGCATCCTGATAGGCTTCCGCGAGGCGTGCGATGGTCGTCCGTCGCAACTCATCGACCAACGTCGCTTCAGCGAGATCAAGCGCGGTCTCAACCTCGCCACGTAGCGCGCGCTCGATCACGCACGTAACCGGGTTGTCCTCCCCTGTAGGTTCCGGGCGCATGAACCGCTCCCCCAAGGCGACATAGACATCGGCTAGAGTAATCTCTTCCGGTGTTCTCGCAAGGAACCACCCTCCCGAATGTCCTTTCTCTGAGGTCAACAGTCCTCCTTCTCTGAGAAGGCCCAAGACCCGACGGACGAACGCCGGATGCGTCTCGTGGAGTTCGGCAATTTCAGCGGAGGTTCGTGGGTAACTTGCGTCTGCCGCCATATGACCGAGGACATGTAGCGCGAGAGACAGCTTCGAATTTCGTTTCATGATACTTTTAGAGTTGCATGTATGTTGCTACTCTCCTAATAGCATGAAGTCGACCGGCCTTCCATCGGTCCTTAACCAGGTCGGAGATGCCCATGTCGAAACAAGCAAACACGAACACACCAAAGGCGTCCGCAGCGACGAAGGGCGCGACTCTTGGCGTTTTGGCCGCACTTTTGTCATTCAGTCTCGGGCCTGTCGGGGTTGTTGTTCAGAAATGGCTCGTCGCGTCGTTCAGCCCGTTTCTGATCATCGCGATCCAGGCCTCAGGCGGCGCGGTTCTGCTCTGGCTGGTTCGTTGGCTTGTCTTCCCGAAAGTGGCCGTGCCACTGCGCGCCAAGCTCATGGGCCTTACGCTTGGCGTCCTTCATCCAGGTGCATTCATGATCGTCTACACTGCCGCAAGCGGAAGCTTGGATAGTGTGACAGCTGTGTTGTTGCTTGCGCTCGGTCCGGCACTGATCGCTGTTGGCGGGTGGCTCATCCTGCGGGAAACCTTGCGCCCGGTCGTGCTCGTTGGCATCGGCTTCAGCTTACTCGGGCTGGTCGTATTGGTTTCTAAGCGTGAGGCAACTGGAGAGAATACTCCGCTAGGTTTCGCTCTCGGTGGTTTGGGGCTTTTGCTGACTAGCGGTGCGATGATTACCGGGCGGGCGTTCAACACGGGTGCTATCCTGCCGTGGTTTGTTCTAGCGCCACTTCAGGTGACAGGCGGCGCGGTCGTCGCTTGGATTGGCACTTTGGCGACCGGCGCAACTATCGATCCCGCCGCAATCGCATCAGAATATCCAGCCTTTATTTATTTGATAGTTGGCATGACGGCTGTCAGCTACCTAGCATACAACTTCGCTCTCTCGCGCTTGCCGACACCTGTTCTCGGCCTCTTGGCTGCAGGGGCACCAGGTATCGGTGCCTTGGCGGCTTCTGTGATCTTCGATACCTCTATCGGATCAACTGCGTTTGCTGGCATTGCCATCATCCTCTTTGGCTCCGCCTTGCCACCGTTATGGGGAATTCTGATGAGAAGCCGTTCTACGCGACGCTTGCCCTGAGCTGCGTTTGTCATTTCCGGACATCCGACGGTTGGATGGCAAAACGAACAGCAACGTTGTCTGCCCTGCTTCATCCAAACGCCCTACATCTGAGGTTTGCAGAGAGCCCCTAGGGACAGATGCTGCGCACACTACGAATGTCGGCTATCATCAATAAATGAGCCAAGTATCCGCCACACTATTTCCAGTCGCGAAACCCCTCGTAGAGAACTCAAGTGAGATGGCGACGGCTCGCATTAAGATCATTGTTGCAGGCCGAGGCTCTTTCGACATAGCGGGTCGGAGCAGAACCGCTTTCGTTGTGGGAAGCCGAGCTACGCCGATAGAGGTATCCTATGCAGCAAACGCAAGCTGTACCGAGTTCACTCTTCCAGCTTGGGTCGCTACTGCATTGCTTGGTGTGTCTGGTCGTGAGCTAAGCCATAACGTTCATGATTTGTCTGATCTTCCGGCCACACCGTTTCTTTCTGCTATTCAGCAAGGTTCACTTCATGCACTTGATGTCGCGAATATGGCCTACACGAACTGGAGTGCCGGGCGCGGCACTGCAGATGCCCAAATCGCAGCACGCGTGTGGCACGCCATACAAGTTGCGCCGACACGCAAGTTGTATGCAATCGCAGGCCACCTTGGTTTGAGTGATAGGCGCGTCCGCGCAGCAGTGAAGGAAGAAACTGGCCTGACGCCTGCTCAGTGGAGAAAGCTGATCAGGCTTGAAAAATCCAGCCATGCAATCACGACAAGCACAGAGCCTATGTCAGCCGTAGCCCTCAATGCGGGCTATGCTGATCAAAGCCATATGAACCGCGATTTCATCGAATTGGCTGGCACCAGTCCAGCGATGCTGAGGCGATCCGTTTTGAACGGTTAAGCCTTTAGTTCCGGCCTGTTCAAGATAGATCGGTCTCTATCGGTTACGTTCCTTGGAGAAGCCTGAAGGAACGAAAGTATGAAACCATCCTATCTCGAAATTGGCGCACCGGATGATGCCAAAGCCCGAAGCTTCTTTGCGGAGCTTTTCGAATGGTCGTTCACCCCGATGGAGAACGGCGGCTGGTTCGACTCCGGGGAGATCAAGACCGGCCTGCATGGAAAGGATGACCGACCAGCCATTGTCGTCTACTTTACGGTTCCTGACATCGAATCCACCGTCGCAAGAGTGCGCAGTCTTGGCGGAACCGCGGACGATCCAACACCAGAAGAGCCAGGGTTTGGAAGGTTTTCAACCTGCACTGATCCGCAAGGTATTCGTTTTGGCCTTCGCCAAGAGTGAAAGGCCATGGCTGACATTCGGTTGGCAGAAACAAACGGTAAATTAATCGGCGATCCGTGAGTTCGATCATCCCTGGATTTTGCGCACGCAGCGAATGGCAGGTTCGACGGGCCGCACTGCAGCATTGTTACTGACCGGTGGATGTCTCCTTTGGGCCGGAAATACTGCTTTTCGATACAGGAGTGCGAGTGCTACTGCAGTTCCGCTCTAGGTTTAATCGACTTCGAGCTCGTCAAAGAGCTCGTGAAAGGCTGTGCGCGCTTGGCCGCGTTGTCGAACAGCCCGAACAGCTTCCAAGTTTGACAGATCGTCGCCCACGACAATCAGTCCGACCATGCCGACCTCGTAGTGTGGTGTACAGACGTAGCCGTATACACCGGGCACAGTCAGCTCCATCGTGACGGCCTCGTCGATGCCACCGTTCCATGCCTCTGCGCCCTCTGGGATCATGCCCCGGCGCGAGGCGGTGTTGTGGCCTTCGTCTGTGGGCACGAAGGTCACGACATCACCCACGTTGACGCGCAAGATCGGGGGTTCGAACACATTCGGGCTTTGGTCATCGCCACAGGCCGCGTTGAGCATCATGATCGCGTGCGCACCGGCCTCGGTTGAGGGCGTCACATTGGCAAACGCCATGCCAGAGGCCCCGGCAACGGCGCTGCCGAAGGCGCTGGCGGTCAGGATGAACGTGCGGCGGTTGGGGTCAATAGGCATGGACAAGCAAATCCTCTCTGGGGCCTCGGGTGATTTCGATATCAACACCATAAGTTTCGGAAATCGCGGCAGAGCGCAGAACCTCATCCGGTGGCCCTTCCGCCAGGATGCGCCCGCCACCGAGCAGGATCAGATGATCGGCAAAGCGCGCGGCAAGGTTGAGGTCATGAAGCGCGACAACCCCAATTGTCCCCCGCTCGGCCATGGCGTCCTTGATCCGGCCAAGGACGTCCAACTGGTGACGCAGGTCGAGGGCGGAAGTCGGCTCGTCAAAAAGATACACGTCCGAGTTGCGCACCAGCGCCTGCACGACGGAAACCATCTGCGATTGCCCGCCTGAGAGCTCGGACACATAGGCCTCGGCCAGATGCCCAATGCCACCGGTGTCGAGGGCGCGGGCCACGGCGTCGATATCCTCACCGCTGACGCGCCAACCTTTCAGTTGCTTCTGGGCCATCATCACCACGTCAAACACCGTCAGCGCGGCATTGGCCGTAAAGATTTGTGGCATGAAGCAGACCTGTTGCAGGCGTTTGCGGCTGGACAGCGTTCGCAGGTCCAGATCCCCCAGATGTACCGCCCCGGCGCTAGGCCGCAGGAGGTCCGCAATTACCCGGAACAGCGTGGATTTGCCCGAGGCATTCGGCCCGATAAGCGCGGTCAGCTTGCCCGGCTGAAGCGGCGCAAAGCCCATGTCCCGAAGGATCAAACGTTTGCCATAGGAAAATTGCAGCCCTTCGGCGCGTAACCCGGTCATTGCCAGTGCCTTTTGCGTTGGGTGAGGATCAGTGAGATGAAGAACGGGATACCGATGAGTGAGGTGATCATGCCGATGGGATAGACGATCCCCGGTGTGATCGACTTCGACAGGATCGACGTGCCCGACAAGATCAGCCCGCCGCAGAGCGCGGACAGGGGCAGGAAGCCGCGTTGATCCTCGCCCACCACCATCCGCGCGATGTGCGGCCCCACCAGGCCCACAAAGGCGATGGCGCCCACAAAGGACACGGCCACGGCGGACAGCAGAGAGACGCCAGCCAGCACACCCAGACGCAACGCGCTGACGTTCACGCCGAGAGCTGCGGCCTTGTCCTCGCCCATCCGCAGGGCGGTCAGCGCCCAGGATTTCCACAAGAAATACGGCATGACGATTGCCAGCACGAGGAGGCAGATGCCGACCTTCTCCCATGTCGCGCGGGCAAGCGAGCCCATTTGCCAGAAGATCAGCTGCGCCAATTGCAGCTCAGTCGCGCCGTATTGCAGAAACATCAAGAGCGCGTTGAATGTGAAGAGCATCGCGATGCCCACAAGGATCATCGCCTCGGGCGAGACGCCGCGCAATCGGGTGAAGGCGAAGAGGCCAAGAGACGTAACCATTGCAAGGATGAAGGCGTTCACAGTCACAAACAGGCCGCCGACGCCCGGGATGATTGACCAACCCAAGACGATTGCCAGTGCTGCGCCAAAGCTGGCGGCGGATGAAAGGCCGAGGGTGAAAGGATCAGCCAGAGGGTTGTTGAGTATTGTCTGCATCTCGGCTCCTGCGACACCGAGCATCGCACCAACCGCCACAGCCATAAGCGCAACCGGAAGGCGGAGGTCCCAAATCACGACATCTTCGTTCACCGTGGCGACGGACGGGTTCAGGATGACCTGAAGCACCCGACCGATGCTTGCGTCAAAGGGGCCAGAGACGATGTCAACGAGGATGGTCAGACACAGGATAGCCGCTGCGCCGCTGACGATTATCAGGCGCTTGGCGATGGATTTGCGGTAGCCGCGGGCGATGTCCGCAACGCCGGTCTGAGGCGCGGGGGCGTCGGTCATGGGGAAAGTAGCCTTGTGGGAAGAAAGATTGGCGGCGGCCCGAAGTGGTACTGGGCCGCCGCTATGGTCCGCTCGTCAGTTCGACAAGCTGACCCAGAACTGTCCCTCGTAATCAAAGGGCAGGAACCGATCATGCAGACGGGTCATAGTGTCTTCCACGTCGAGGTCCGGGAACTCCTCGGGGTGGATCCACTGCGCTAGCTGTTGGATCGCTACGAAGTGGTACGGAGAGTTGTAGAACTGGTGATAGATCGAGTGGAACCGACCTTCTTGCGTTGCGCGGAGCGTGTCGAAACCCGGGCGCGCAGCAAGGGCGGCAAGGCGTTCCTGGTTTTCGGCGGGATCGCCTTCATACCCCAGAAGAGTCGCCGTCACCTCTGGACGCGCTTCGGCCCAATTCGCGCCGGTGCCCACGATCACGTCTGGGTCAGCGGCAATGATGCCTTCCATCGTCAGGTCGATCGAATAGTGGTTGCCCAAAAGCGAGCCCATGTTGACGCCACCAGCCAGCTCGATGAAGCGGCCATAGTTGTAAGGGCCGAACGACCAGCAGCAGAAGTCCTGCTGCCATCCAGCGGCGTTATCCATCACAACGAGCGGACGCTCCTCGGCGGGGATGCCGTCCACGACATTGGTGACGCGACGCATCTCGGCGATGTAAAAGTCGATGAATTCGGCTGCGTTGGCCTCTTCACCTAGAATGCGCCCAAGGATTAGAAGCGAAGGCACGGTGTTCTCGGTCGCATTGCGCCGGAAATCAACGAAAACGACAGGCACGCCCGCCTCATCCAGGCGCTCGATTAGGCCAGTCTCTTCGGCGTTGAATAGGCCGCCAAGCTCCAGTAGCACCAGATCCGCTTCGTTCTGCAGTACCGTTTCAATGCTGAAATCGCCCGAATACGGATTGCCGAAGTTCACCAGACGCGCGGTGTCTTCGGGGAAGGCCTCCTCGAACCGGCGGAAGGCGTCGGGGTCGTAAAGGATCAGGTCGTCTTTCCAGCCGACGATATTCTCGAACGGGTTGCCGTCTTCGATGGCGGCGATGGAATACATCATCCGCCCTTCGCCAAGGACGATGCGGGTGGGCCGGTCAGGCAAGGTGACCTCGCGGCCGGCAATATCGGTGAGGGTGAAGGCTTCGGCTTGAGCATCAGGGGCGGACGCGACAACAAGGGTCGCGCTTGCTGCTATAGCACCAAGGAAGCCGCTGATACGTGTCTGGAACGACATGAGCGATCTCCGTTTAGGTGATGTGGGAGCTGGATAATTCTCTGACAACTGATTGTCGAGTCTTTTAGTAAGATATTTGATCCTGGGAACGCCTTGCCGTTGTCGAATGTCCCGTCGATGCCGGAACCGCGGCAGAACGCTACCGGCTGTCACACGCCAGTCGGAGACCGAGAACAACAAGCAAACCGCCGCACAGACGGTCTATGTACTTGGAAAACGCGATATACCTCGACCGCAGCGCAGCCGCGGATAAGCCAATGGCAAGCAACAGGTGCCATGCCAACGACATCAATGCGATTGCGCTGACAAGAAAACCAAGCACCCAAACCGGCATGTCCGGCGTCAGAAACGCGGCAAACACACTTGCATAGTAAGCGGCGGATTTTGGATTTGTCATATTGACTAGGAAACCACGCCAATAACCTGTTCGCCCGTCTTCGGCCTTTTTCTGCAATCTCCGAAACCCCTGAGATCGCAAGAGCGTGAGGCCCAAATAGATCAGATACGCCGCGCCGACTAGCTTCAGGATAAGACCAATAACCGGAAAAACCTCGAAAACAGAGGCAAGCCCCAATGCAGCGGCTGCGGCCCATGTGAATGAGCCCGTCGCAATGCCGCAAGCAGTCCAAATTGCATGCTCGCGCGACTGAGTGACCGCCGCCGAGCTGATGAGCACAAAGTTTGGCCCTGGGCTTACAAGCACCCAAAGATCAACGAACAAAATTGTCAGAATGAGAGCGAGATATTCCATAAAGCCAATTTTTCTCCATCAATCATCTCAGCATCAAGGTGGCAGCCAATCAAATGGCGCGGAATTCCATTTCGCCCACAATCTATGAGTCCACAGCTTCCGTTGCTTTGCGCTTGCAGCGAAGGTCCGCTGTGCGGGTTGCAACCGCAGCATCGGCTTGATGAGGCGAATGTCCGGTATGGGCCGTCCCCAACCGGGCCAACCCGACCTACTGATCAAATGTTGCCTCTGCTCAGATGACGCCAGTGAGTCCAGATCAGACGCGTACTGGACAAGCGGAACGACACCCGTGGTTAAAACAGAATTACTTGTTTCATCGATGGAGCCGCCACTATCGAACGGGCCTATTGGCCGGTGACGTCGGAGGCGGAGCTCGGCAGTCATTTCATTTAGAAGTTCATGGGTTGGCGCGACCGGCAGGTTCCCGGCGGCGACATCAGCTTTCGAACATGATTGGTTCGAGATGTCTAGGCTACTGACCTTCTGCAGCTAGCTGGCGCCTAGCGGTGGCGCCGCTTGCGTGACCGAACGTACAGATCGCAAAGCTCCGAACGTTGGCGACAATATCGAGGCGGTTCACGCATTTCGCGTACTCCATGCCGCTCACATCTCGATCATGCCGCCTTTCCCTAATCGAGGAGAATTGAAATGCATCGACCTGCACAGACGGAATACAACTCCGTGCAGAACGGCTATGGCCGTATCTCACGGTTCAATCACTGGGTGACCGCCGCAGCGTTCCTCATAGCGCTCGGTATCGGCCTCGTGATAGGTTATGGGGGCCTCGGCGAGGAGCAAGTTTTCGCGCTCTACGCCTGGCATATGCTCTTTGGTGCGTTCGTTCTGGCCTACGGCTTTTGGAGAGTGGCATGGCGAATGGCGAATGGCTTCCCCGAACCGACCGCCCCGAGGCCCCGCTGGCAGGAGGCCATCTCGAAAGCCGTCCACGTCGCACTGCTTACCATCATTGTCGCCATGCCCGTCTCGGGCATCTTGATGACGATCTCCGGCGGCTTTGACGTCATTCTTTGGGGCGTGATCTTGATCCCATCCATCGGCGAAGTCGGCTGGCTGAATAGGGCGACGGGGGCGGTCCACGGGATCACGCCCTTCGCTATCCTTGGTTTGCTCATCCTCCATGTCGGGGCCGCGCTAAAGCACCATTTCATTGATCGCGACGGCACGCTCGTCCGCATGACGTCAGGGCGCAAGGGTCATTCTTGACACTTGGCCTCCACCCAACTTGTCAGTAAATTTGAAACCGAAACCAATGCCGTTGACCCGCCATACGTTCATCGCCGCTGCCGCGACTTCCATCACGCCGTTTCTCGGCCCGCGTTTGCGCGCGCAGGAGATTGATCTCGAGACCCTGGGGCAATCCGCCGCCGCCCTAGACCAACTTCATTCGCTGATCGTGATGCGGGACGGTACGGAAGTGTTGGCCATTGCACCGCGCGGTCCCGGTCTCGACCGGATCACCAACGTCAAATCAGTGTCGAAGACGCTCGTGGCACTTATGGCCGGCGTTGCGATCGAGCTTGGCCATCTGCCGGGTCCCGATGCTCCTGTCCTCCCACTCTTGGGGCGAGCGCCCACGGGGGATGCACGAGACGACCTGACCGTTGGCAATCTTTTGTCGATGCAGGCCGGGTTGGCGCCAACGTCGGGGCCGAACTACGGCGCTTGGGTGTCTTCGTCGAACTGGGTCGACTACGTCCTTGATACCCCGGACGGCAGACCGGGCGGTCAGTTTATCTACTCGACCGGGAGTTGGCATGTCCTCGGCGCCATTCTATCGCGCGCGACCGGTCAGGACCTGCACGCTTTGGCAAGAAACTGGCTCGCTGAACCGCTTGGCATCGACATACCACGTTGGGATCAAGATCCGCAGGGCCTCTATCTTGGCGGCAATCAGATGGGACTGACACCGCGCGGTCTTGCACGCATAGGAGAGATGGTTCGCCAAGGCGGTGCTTGGAATGGCAATCAGGTGATCCCGGCGGATTGGATCGCGACGTCTTGGACGCCGCGGACCCGCTCGCCCTGGTCCGGAGATCGCTACGGCTACGGCTGGTTCCTGACGCGTGTCGGTGGCCACGGCGTGGCCTATGGCCGGGGCTATGGCGGACAGCTCCTTGTCGTCGTGCCGGAATTGGGGCTCACAATGGCGGCGACATCCGACCCGGATAGACCAGCGCGATCGAGGGGATACTTCGGAGATCTGATGGCTGTTGTTGATACGGCCGCTCGGATCGCTGCCGGGGCGAGCTAAGCGGAGTCGCGTGGCCAGCCTTCGATGCCGCCTGTCTTCGCGAAGCGCCGGGGTGCGCGTCCCATCACGCGCTTGAATGCCGCACCGAATGCGCTTTCGGAGGTATAGCCGACGTCGGCGGCGATCCTTGCGACGGGCATATGCGTGCTCCGAAGCCGTTCGGCGGCGACCAGCATGCGCCACTCGGTCAGATACTCGATTGGTGTCTGTCCGGTGACTTTGCGGAAGCGAACAGCGAAGGAGGTGCGGGAGGAGACCGTTGTCGCCGCAAGCGCCTCGACGGTCCATGCGCGGGCCGGATCGTCGTGGATTGCGGCGATTGCGGGTGCGATGCGCGGTTCGGCAAGCGCCGCGAGCCAGCCGGTTCCCGCTTGCGCCGCGGCGGAGAGGTGGTCGCGCAGCACCTGCAGAAGCAGGACATGGGAAAGATGGGTCACGGTTAGAGGACTGCCGGGCCGTGGCTTGCGCAACTCTGCGGCCATCAGGTCCAGTATCCAGCGGATCGTCTCCTGCTCAGGGCCGGGCCCGACGACGATGAGGGGCGCAAGGCCGCGCATCAGCGTGCGGGCCGGTGGGCCGTCGAGCAGGAAGCGTGCCCCGGTCATGAAAAAGTCGCCGCCGTTCCCATACACTGCTGTGCCCCCGTGGCGGACAGGTTCGTAGAGGATTTGCGCATCGATCCCGGCCCTTGAGGGTCGCGCTGAGAGCAGAAACGGTCGTCCGCGCGGCAGGATCGCACAATCTCCCGCCTCTAGCCGGACCGGGTCGCATCCTTCGACCGCGATCCAGCATGCGCCCTTCAGTACAGCATTACACTTCAGTCCCTCATGCCCGTCGAACCGGATGGACCAATCGCCGCCCGCATCGAAGCCGGCTGCAACACAGTCATGCGGGTGAAGCAGGGAAACGATGTCGGAAAGTGGGTCCATGGGGCGCCTCCTTCGAACGATAACGAGAGAACCGCGCACGCTTGCGCATATATCGTTCCACTTGTCGCCCATAAATCAAGATTGAACAAGTTGGAGAGCTACCATGATCCTTGTCACCACGCCCACAGGCGATATCGGCGCTCGCGTGTTGGAGCATTTGTTGAACGCCGAGGCGTCCGTTCGGGTTGTCGCGCGCGATGCGAGCAAATTGTCCAAATCCGTCGCGGGCCAGATCGAGGTAATCGAAGGCTCCCATGCGGACGCGGCCGTGATCGGGCGGGCGCTTGACGGTCCCGACCGCGTGTTCTGGCTTCCGCCTGGGAATCCCATCGCGCCGGACGCCCACGATGCATATGTCACGTTCTCTCGTCCTTTCGTCGAGGCGCTGCCCGGGTCGGGCGTCACCCATGTGGTTGGCATTTCGGCCCTCGGACGGGGATGGCCCGGACCGGCGGGTCTAGTCTCGGCCAGCCTTGCGATGGACGATCTGATGGGTGCCACGGGCGTAGCTTACCGGGCACTCTGTTGCGCCTCGCTGATGGACAACCTGATGCGGCAGCTCGATGCGATCCGGGGCGGGGCCTTGTATGTGCCCGCACCCGCGGACCGAGCTATGCCGCTCGTGGCCAAGGCTGATGTGGCCGCCGAGGCGTCCCGCCTTTTGCTCTCCGATTGGAAAGGCGTGGCTGAGGTTCCGATGCCCGGCCCCGAGGATCTGTCCCACAATGAGATGGCCGCAATCCTCTCGGAGGTCCTGGGGCGCCAGATCGCGTTTCATGAGACCCCGGTCCCCACCTTCGCCGAGATGCTGCGGGGCATGGGTGCGTCGGAGGGTATGATCCACGACTACACCGCGATGATGACTGCCAAGGCGACCGGACTGGACGAGATGGTCCCTAGCGCGTCGCGCGACGCCTCGCCCACGACATTCCGCAGTTGGGCCGAGGCCGAACTGCGTCCCGCTCTCGTCTGATCCGAAAATCGAAAGACCGTCTCATGAGCTTCTACCTTTCAACCGACCGCCGCACATTGCTGAGCCTTTCCACTGTCGCGGTCGCAGCGTCCATCGCACCACTCCTGGGTGTCGCGCAGGAGACCGAGGGCGAGGGGTCCGTGCCGACATCTTACCCGCAACCCTCCATTGACGCCCGGCACCCGGCCGAGATCGCCCCCGGCGTCTTCGTGATCCCAGACCGTCGGATCCCACTGGTGCCCAATGTGGGCATCATCGTGGGCTCCGAGCGGGCGTTGGTGGTCGATTGTGGCCTCGGGATCGATAGCGCCGAGGCGGTTCTGGAAACAACACGCCGCCTCGCGCCGGGACGGGAGATCGTGCTGACCCTGACCCATGCTCACCCCGAGCATGGCTTCGGTGCCCAGGTCTTCGCGGCCGCCGGACGCATCTTCTACAACGCGCTGCAGGCCGAGCACCTCGCTCGGGCAGGCCAGCCCCTGCTCGACGGCTTCCGCGCGGGCGTGTTGCCGCCGGAACACCAGTTCCTGCTCGACGGCATCGACATCACGCCTCCGACGCAGACCTATAACGGGACGGAGACCCGCCTCGATCTCGGCGGTCGCCAGGTCGTGCTCCGCTCGGTCGGCCTCGCGCACTCGCCGGGCGATCAGATCGTGCACCTGCTGGACGCAGGCGTGCTCTTCGCGGGCGACCTGATTGAGGAACGTATCTATCCCATCGTGCCCTATTTCCCGCCCCTGATCGGCGCGGACGACATAGACCTGCCCGCGTGGCGTACTGCACTTGGCGCGATCGCTGACCTCGCCCCAACGATCATCGTACCCGGCCACGGCAACCTGGGCGGCACGGAACTGCCGGAAGACGTGAGTAGCTACCTCGGCGCACTGGAGGATATTGCTGCAGGCGGGGGCGATCTGGACGCGATGGTTGCGGAGATCCGCCGCCGCTACCCGACGTGGGAACAGGCAGGCTACATCCAACCCGCCCTGCAATACCTCACCCGCTGACCACATCATCGAAGCCACCAACAGGAGACCTGACATGACCCGCCACATCACACGCCGCACCGCCATCTCCGTGACCGGCGCCGCACTTCTCGCCGCGCCTACCATTGTCCGGCCCGCACTCGCGCAAAGTCTCGCGCCCACGCTCACCATGCGAGGCGGCGCCAACAATTACCGCCCAGGTGCCCCGATCGTGGAGCGGATCGGCGGCGGGGGCTTCTGGACCACAGGTACCGTCCGCCGCGCGGGCGACGGCGCCACCCTTGCCGGACGTCGAATTCAGGTCTGGGCCCACACGACCGAAGGCCATGAACGCGACGCCAGGTCCCACGGCGCGACCCTCTCCGACGCGGACGGCGTTTTCCGCATCGAGATGCCGCAGATCGTGCCCGCTTTCGGCCAACCGCACGGCCATCTCGCCTACGATGCTGAGTACGACGACGGCGGGTTCGAGACCGTGTTCCTCCGTCCGATCATGCCGTCGGCGTCCGATATGAGCCTTCGCGTGAACTTCGTGCTCCGTCCCGCATGACGGGCCGTGCGATCCTCGCATGGGCAGCGATCGCGTTTGTCCTTGGCGTTCCAATCGCCATCGCCGCAAGCAGCCCCGTGCTCGAATGGCGTGAGCCGGTCTATATTGTCGGCGGCTTCGCAGGCATCGTCGGGCTGGGGCTTCTTCTGTTGCAGCCCCTTCTTATCAGCGGCGCGCTGGTCAAGGGGCCGGTTGCCCGGCGGGGTCATGCATGGGTTGGCATCGCACTGGTCGTCGCAGTCATCCTGCACGTTGTCGGTCTGTGGATCACCAGCCCGCCCGATGTGATCGACGTCCTTCTGTTTCGGTCGCCCACGCCGTTCGGCATCTGGGGCGCGGTCGCCACGTGGTCTGCCTTTGGAGCTGCGATTTGTGCCGGGTTTCGCCAGCAGCTCGGTCCAAGGGCGTTTCGCACCGGACATGTTTTTCTTGCGACGCTGACGATTGTCGGTACCGTTCTGCACGCGCTGATGATCGAAGGCGCCATGGGGCAGCTTTCCAAAATTGTCCTCTGCATTTTCGTCCTTGCCGCGACGGTCTGGAGCATTTGGGACCGAAAGAGCTTGCGGGGTATTCTCACCTTGAAGACGCTGAAGCCGAAGACAGATCAGTCCAAATAGTCTGCATCAATTGCACATGCTCAACGCAGAGCAGACCTTGGCGCAGTCGCAGCGAAAGCTCGCCTTATCCTGCGTAACAGCCTGATCTTACTCTTGAACCAACGTCTGCTTTGGGCTGGCTCCGGTCGTCGGAGCTTGGTGCAGCGGATGTCCGTTCCGAGCCCATTCAGTCTAATGCTGCCCAATGCGTGAACGTCCGCTTTCCTGATTTCAGCCAAGCGCTTCGCACGTTAAGGTTGCCGTTGGGACGAAATAAAATCACTCACTTCTGCGAAACACTGCTCTGATGCTTCGAGATGTGGCCAGTGTCCCGCACCGGCGATTTCAATCAGTTTTGAGTGCTCTCCAACCGCACTGAGAGCCCTTCGAAACGCGGCTTTGCGAATGCCCGGTTCGTCCTCACCATACACGATCAATGCAGGTATATGCGTGGGAGCAATTAAACTCTTCGATGACTGTGCAGTCTTCCCAAGCCGGTAATACTCAATCGCAGCTCTTGAGCGCTCCGGCGGTCTTAAGGCGTCGCCCACTCTGTTCAGATGGGGCGTAGGCACGTCCCAATTTGGGCTCCATAGCCGGTAGAGCCGCCCGATCTCTCGGAAATCTCCGCGACGAAACCACCAATCTGACAGGGCACCAAAGCCCAGGTAAATGTTATGAGGGCGTGCCCAACGCTCTCGCCAACCGCTTGGTGCAACGGCAAGTGGCGCAATCGCAAAAGTGACGATTCGGCTTACACGCTCTGGGTACAATGCAGCAATCGCGTAAGCGGTTGACGCACCCCAGTCATGGCCAATGATCAGCGCTTTTTCGCACTGAAGATGATCTATCAGCTCCAATACATCCAGAGCGAGGCGATCTATGGAGTAGGTCCCGGTTTCAGAAATGTCAGACGGTGCGTATCCCCGCATCGCCAAGGCGACAAACGTATAGCCCTCTGAGACCAACCTCGACGCCATTTGATCCCATGTCCGAAACGTATCGGGAAACCCGTGCAAGGCGATGACGAGCGGCCCGTTTCCCTTGCGGGTATAGCGGAGAGTCAGCTCGTCCGAGGATCGAAATTCAAACAAGTCCATGAGGCTCAAGCTATAATGTAAGTGAGTGAAAAAATCGCACCGTAACGACAGAAAGCGGACCTTTCAGTCGACTAATTCAAAGGCCGCTCCGTCTGAGGTTTGTGATCATCCGCACGTTTCTTGGGCGCGTCATGATGCAGCCTGATAAAACGGGCGATGGACACCAACGGCGGCTGTGAGCCCATCCTCACAGATGCCGCATCATGCGGAAATGACAGCTATCTCCTCTCGAAGCTGACCTTCGCCGACATATGCGCTAAGGTCATCCGCTCAGTTCGATGGCGTGTTTATTGACGAGGTCGCGAAGGAAATCAGCGACCACGCGAATCCGGCTAGACTGGGCAAGATCAGACTGGGTTACGAGCCAGATCGATTGATCGATCCCAAGGTCGCGTTCGAGACAAATGAGACCACGGGATTTGGCCAGAACATGCGGCAAAACAGCGAGCCCAAGGCCGCTCGCGCAAGCAGCGATTTGGGTGGCAAGCGAAGTTGTCGTGACCGTAGGTGCACGGCTTTTCAGGACCCTTTCGATCCACTGGGCCGCTGGAAGACTCGCAAAAGAGTCAGACCAGCCGACGAAATCATCATCGTCGAACGCGTTCGCATCCATCGCTTGCTTTCGCGCAGCGATGTAGCTCGGCGCACCGTATAAGCCGTAGCCCAGTGTTCCCAATCGTTGTAGCGTGACGTTGCCGCGTTCGGGTTTCACCATGCGAAGCGCTATGTCAGCATCGCGGCGGTGCAAGTTGACCGTGGCGATGTCCGTTATGATCTCCAGCGTCATTCGCGGATACTTTGCCTGGAGCCGCGGAAGCTCCGGAAGGATTATGCCGGTCGCGAGATTTTCCGCCGTGGCCAATCGCACAACGCCCGAAACACTTGCCTCCTGTCGAAGCCCGGAGGAGAGCGACAGGGCCGCCGCCTCCATCTCTTCAGCCCGTTCCAACAAGGCGGTGCCCTCGTCGGTCAATCTGTAGCCTGACTGTTGTCGGAGGAAGAGCGGTTGACCGAGCGCCGTTTCCAGGCGTTCGATGCGGCGAGAGACCGTGGCAAGTCCGAGGCCCATGCTCTCGGCCGCGCCGCTCAAAGTGCGCGCGCGGGCCACAGCCAAAAAGGCACGTATATCGTCCCAGACGAAGGCACTTCTGCGCGGCTTTCCGATTTTGGAAACCTCATTGCCGTTTTGATCTGTATTTTTCACTAACTGGAAGTGCCAGTTCTCACGTCATCGGACAAGACAATCTGTAACGGAGAATGGCATGGAACTTCGAATGTTGGGTGGCGGCTTCGCGGTTTCGGCCATCGGCCTCGGCTGCATGGGCATGAGCGAGTTTTACGGCCCGCGCGACGACGAGGTGTCGATGCGGGTTCTCCACGAGGCGATCGCTCTAGGGATCGACTTTCTCGACACCGCCGACATGTACGGGCCGCACCACAATGAAGAGCTGATCGGCGCGTTTCTCGCGCAGTCGAAGGTTCGCCCGAAAATCGCTACCAAGTTCGGGATCGTACGCGCGCCTGGCGAATACCGGCGCAGTCTCAATAACAGCCCAGACTATGCGAGACAGGCCTGCGAGGGTTCGCTGAAGCGGCTCGGAGTGGAACGGATTGACCTCTACTGTGTGCATAGGATCGACCAGGAACAGGACATTGAGGAGACGATGGGCGGCCTCTCGCGACTGGTCGATGAAGGTAAGATCGACCGGCTCGGCCTTTGCGAGGTCAGTGCCACGACCCTGCGTCGTGCCCATGCTGTTCATCCAATCACTGCCGTGCAGACGGAATACTCTCTTTGGTCGCGCGGGATTGAAGCTGAGGTTCTGCCCGCCTGCCGTGAGTTGGGTATCGGGTTTGTACCTTATTCGCCGCTTGGGCGCGGTTTTCTCACCGGGCGGTTCCAGGATGGAGCCGGGTTCCAGGATGGAGACTTCCGCGCCTCATTGCCGCGATTTCAGACGGAGGCCGTGGCGTCCAACAAACGCATCGCGGATCTGGTAGGCCGGATCGCCGCGCGCAAGGGCTGCACTTCGGCCCAACTCTCACTGGCGTGGTTGCTGGCGCAGGGCGATGACATCGTTCCGATCCCTGGCACAAAGCGAATTGGCTACCTGCGTGACAACTGCGCTGCTGTTGACGTAACTCTGAGCGGTGCGGACCTTGAGGAGATCGAACAGGGGCTTAAAGATCTCCCGGTATCCGGTGCTCGCTACACCGAAGAGGGCATGAAAGGGGTCGATGCATGAGCCGGTCTCTTGAACCGTTGTCGGAGGCGTTGGCTTTGCTGGACAAGCTGCAGCTGGGCGCACCTGCTAAAGGTGCATGCGAACCTCAACGCATTCTCACGAGACGATGCAGAACTGATCTTGGGTTACGCCGTCACCCCGATCGGACGCAGTATCTATGAGCAACTTGTGCCGCTGACCGATTTGGCAACCGGTTGGGCGGCAAGCCTGCTGGATGAGGAATACTAATTCACGCCGTTGGATGTAAGCTTTCGGCAAAACCAGCTGGGAGGTTCGCACATTGCAATAGCGTCGGCGAAACTGTTCACGCGGTTCGGTAAGGCAGCCCATGTCATATTGAATACAGCCCTACTTTTGCCGCGCCTCCGCAAAATCCGCCGCTCGTTCATGTTGCAGCGTCCAGCAGTTCGGGCTCTCGTCTGCAATCTGATGCTTTTGTCGTTTATGCGAAGGAGCGCCGCCTGCCATGCGCGTTTTCCGATGACCGGTTCGATGAGCGGCAAGTTCGTTTTCAGCGCTGTTACGCCAGTTGGAAGGCCAAGCAACACTCATTAGGCTCAAGCCAGACTGAACCTCGATCAGATCACGGCCAATGTCCCTACGACGATCGCTCTGCTTGATCTATTGTTCAAGCTGCTCAAGGTCAGCGTCGCTGGGATTGCACTCTTGCGTGGTTCCCGGGATGTAGAAGTTTCCATCCGGCGAAGGCGCAGTGCCGCCGTCGCATCCTGGCAATCCTGCGTTGCCGTTAGTTCCTCCGTGCCCCCCATCACCACCGGCACCACCCGAGCCTCCACTACCGCCATCACCGCCATCACAATTGGCGCCGTCAGCACAGCTTCCTCCATCGCCTCCGTCGCCGCCATCACCGGCAAATACCATCCCTCCAGAAGACCCAATGGTCGCAACGATTAGTAGAATTACCGAGTATCTCATATCATCGCTCTCTTGATTGTTGATCAACCGAAACTCAAGTCGAAATCCAAGGGTAGCAGGTCCAACAGGACGTCGCCGACCCAAAGTGGTTGTTCTAAGCAAACCGGCATGTGTTCGCTCTGTTCGAAGACAGGTGGTTGCTTGCAACTTTGCAAAGTCGGCAATGTGCGCGGGGCTGGGCTTTGTACTGCGCGGTGATTGCTTTGAGTTTCTACCGGGGGCGATCTCACGAAGCTCTTTATGAGCAATCTAGACACACGCTTGAAACTCTTGGATTGCTGCGAAGGTCTTCTATCGAGAGGGAGTGTTATTCTTGTGAGGTATCTTCATTATCTTACCGTACAGTAATATGATTCGAATGAAGGAGCCCGGCATGCCCAACGTGACCCGTCAAATTCATATAAAGGCCTCACCCAGCGTGGTCTGGAAGAACCTAGCGTCCTAGGATGCTCTGCGCAGTTGGCTCAGCGAGGATCTGGAAATCGATCTGCAAGTCGGCGGAGCGTACCGGATGACCGGTGGCGACGACAAAAGCGAGATCACTGGTGTTGTGTTGGAATTGGTACCGGAAGGTCGGATTGTGCTCTCATGGATGGAGACCAGTAGCACGTGGACGCATCCTGCGCATCTCATTATCGAGCTTCGGCCGACCGCGATTGGAACACATGTTGTGCTGACCCATGGCGGCTTCCCCGGTATCGGAACCGAGACTTGGCGGGACACTGAGGCGGCTTATGAGGTGGGCGTAGATCGGCATAAGTTGCTTGAGCGTTTGGCTAGCGTGACGGATCAGGCACATGCCGCTTGATACGGACGAGCTTTTCCGTGTGTTGGCAGACCCAACACGTAGACGAATTCTGGATCTTCTGTCTGAGAAGGAGTCGTTAGCTGTCAACGACATCGGGAAAGCCTTTCCAGAGCTTGTGACCTCTGGAATATCGAAACACCTGATGGTCTTGCGCGCAGCAGACCTCGTGACAGCAACCCGAGACGGTCGCCATCAGTATTACAGCGTCAATGCGAAAGCTCTCGAAGAAAGTCTGGCACCTTGGCTCAGCAAGTATGAGCGCTATTGGACATCTGCCCTTGAACGGCTTCGCGATGCGTCGGAGCGCCCTGCCTAAAATAGCAAAACCGAATGCGGCTCCGCGTGAGGCGATGGCAAATTGTTCTCCGACCGATCTGTGGCGCTCTCAACCCACGTCTACTACCGGGCTTTAGCTGAATCGAAAAACAAATATCGAGTAGACTGCATCCTGAATCTCGATAGGTCCTCGTCTAATTCTTCCGGGAGAAACTCGGTCTTGGCTGTTTGAGACCAAAAGCAACAGGAGGCTGGTCCTCAAACAAAGTGCCAAGAGACACTGGTCGTATCGGATATCTCGGATACCTGATTGTCTTGCACTCAGCCAACATCATCACCAAATCCCGTGTCGGCGGTTAGAAGCACGACAGCAAAATTGTAGATATCCTCAAACCAACTCTGGCGCCTCGGCTGAAGACATATGAGCGTTACTGGAGCTCTGCTCTGGAAAGCCCTCGCGTTGTTTCGGTGTGTGAGACCGACGCTTAACAAATCTGACTTTGGCGTTCGGCCGGAAGCGTCGGCAGCCTATCAAGCTACTGGGGCAGCAAGGGGCGTAGCGGAATGGCTTCTCGTTCGATGTTTGTGTTCTCGGCAATCCGAACATTATCTGTCAGACTAATCATCAAAAGACCCACCATCTGATCCCGCCCTGGCAGATACGGTACGATCAATGACGCTTCGCAGGTTTTGTAGCAAGTGTTGAGCGAGTAAAATCACTAGGTAGTTTGGAGTTTGATACTGTCGGTGAGATACGTCTCTGGGGTCTAATTCTTGATCCAGTAGAGTCCGAAAACCTAATCAGAGATTTTGAGCTTGGATGTATCTTAACCGGAGCAACGGGTTCAAATAGTGGGTACCACGTAGTAGCCCAGTCTGCTGTTTGCGAGTTCCAATCACTCGATCAGCTACTCCAGCATGGTTCATTCATAGGGTTTTTGCTAGAAAACGAGGTTGCCGAGGAGTATTGCGCTGAAACGCGTGGTGCTGCACTTGGAAACTGCAGCTTAGATATCTAGTCGACGCTTTGCCTTAATCGCGCCAAACGGCAAACACACAAACAGAAAGAAACGGGAATGGATTCCATATCGAAACGACTCGTATCATGGGGCTGGATCAGGCAGTTTCGTGCGAAAGGCAATGGCATTTGGGCCACGACAGGCGTGATTTGATCAGTTTCGAAGGCTCAAATCTGCCTAAACGAAGTGGTTGGAATAATACTACCCGAATATGCACCTAAGAAGTCATCTCAATTTGGCAGTTGGAAAGGGTTGGATTTTCCAGTCTAGGATTTGTAGGCGCGTCTGTAACGTCAAGGCAATACGTGAAATCACGCATTCGCTCTGCAACTTGACGAAAAAACTCAGGGCGATCAGCAGGATTTTCCGGAAAGTATAGCCTACCCATGAGCCAAATCAAGTTATCTGGCGGATAGGTTGCGCGAACCACACACAAACCGAGAGATTGCATATCATCCATTTGGCTGCAACTAACTCTGAAGCCTGCCGAAGGATCAAGCGGGAGATATACGATCCTGCGAAGTGACCCGTTTGATGAACCAAAGACATGATATCCATCCAAAACCAAATGCTCTGGAAGATCGTCAAGCTCCAGCGGTATCACGTTAGGTCCTGGGTCAATAATCCTTTCAGAAACCGGTATTGATGGATGCACCGTGTCGACATGGATCACCGTTTCTCGAAGAACGGTGTCACGTTCGATGATTGTATTCAACCACTGAATGCGTTGTGGCGCAAAAAACGGTTGATCGCTCTCCATGGTACTTGGTGACTCGCCCAGCCAAAATGTACGCGAAGACAGCTCTACCGTTTGAGCCAGAGCTGAATTGGTGAGTAGTAAGACAGCTGAACAAACGAAGAATTCTAAAATTCTCATTTAATACTCCCTTGATGTTCTCCATTAGATTTCGTCAGATAAGATAGAGGTGCAACATCATACTCGTATACGTCACGCTTGTATACGTAACTCTGTCGCGCGGGGATATGGCATGTTACTGACTCAATCACAATTTGATGAAATTACCAGAATATACGATGGAAATTCTCTAACAAAGTTTGCTGATATGTACGCTCAAATTTACGCTTGGGCGCAAATGCCGGAAGTACCCGAGAACACCGCAGAGCCTAGTCTGGAAGCCTGGTTTGGTGCTGCAGCCCAAACAAATCTAGGCCAGGGAGGCGCATCCGACTTAATCCGTACCTACACAGCGGCCCAGCTTGAGCTTCGGCAGGGCGGCCCGATTCAAGATATTGATATTATCCTGCAGGACGCGTCAAACGCAATCGCTCGGGCGGTCTATCAGGACATCTCCGACAATCCTCGAATGATAGACGGAGAGAGATTCTACGATGTTCCCGACCTAGTTCGCATTGGTCGGCAAGATGCGGCCGCCACACTTGATGAGCTCTCACGTTTTTCTAGCAATCCGGCGATCTGGTCCGGAAACTTGCTTTTTCTTGGCCTTGGTGAAGATGATTTTTGGTACGAAACTATCCTTGAGCAGCCGGGCGAGACCTACGACTTAGCCGTATCGATGGCCGCTGCGGTCCAAGCGGGTTTTGATACTATCGTTTCAGGCAATCTCTTGGGTTTATCAGACTTGTTCTTCTCTCAAGGCTCGGCAGCAGCAGTAGACGCTACTACCACTACTGTTGCTGCATTAGGTGCGGCAGAGGATTTCTTCGAAGATGCCTATGGTTCTCATGGTGGCAACGGGATGGTCCGCTTGATCTCAGGCGGGTTGTACGTAGGGTCGGACGGCGGGGATGTTCTCGAAACAGAGAGCTTGCTTAGAGGCAGCTTTATTGTTCATGGTGGGTCTGGAAGCGACTTCATTAAGGGCTCGCTAGGCCGCGATCTCTTAGATGGCGGAAGTGGAAGAGATACAGTTTCATTCTTTGAAACAGCGCCGGTTGCCGCGATAATTCATTCTCATAGCAGCACTTCACAATTCAGTGCATTGGTTCAGTTCAATCCAGACGCGACTAACTTCGGAAATGTCTTCAATTCGGAGAATCAGTCGGCCCTATTCAACACGGAGGTGCTAGAGCTCACTCTTGGTGACGATAGATTGGTTGTGATGTCGTCAGATGCCGATGCCACTGGTCTAGCTACTGTTGATGGTCTTGGCGAAGGTGATGAGTTCGATAACGACATCATCGACCTACGGTATTCTGATCAAGGTGCAAACGTCGATTTAGACACAGGGGTTCTGTCTGTTGGCGTCGTGTCTCTCGAAGCTTTTGACTTTGAAAGCGTTATCGGCAGCGCTTTTAATGACACGATTTCAGGCGAAGAGGGCGAAAACATCATTGATGGCGGTTCCGGCGAAGATTTCATATTCGGCGGAGGCGGCAAAGATGAGCTAAGGGGTGGTGCCGAAAAGGACATCATATCGGACGATGGAGACGTCGATGGCGATCTCCTCGACGGCGGATCAGGCGATGATGAGTTAAGAATAGAAGGTATTGGCTCAGCAGAGTTGAGAGGCGGCTCCGGCGAAGATATTCTATATGGCAATGGCAGGAGCGATCTTTACGGTGGCTCGGGAGCAGACGAGTTCCATATCACGGCGGGTGGCGGCAGGAATATTAAAGATGCAGAGGGCCACGACAAGCTGTTTATCAATGGTGTGGAAATCACCGAGATCAGCAACGATGTGATCTTTGGCATTGAGTTCGGCGGGGCCTCTGGCAATCGCGATTATGTTGCAGTGCAAAAAGGCGGTCAAATCATCTCCTGGCAAGAAGGCGAGCCAGTCGAAGCGTCAATTGGTATTGTGTTTAAAGTGACAGGGATTGCTGATGACTTTGACGGAACAACATCCTCTATTCTGTATGATATATATATTTTCGAGGATGTATCACTTACCCCAACACAATCACACGGTACCGGCATTGATCCTGGACGGCTCTTTAAGCTTTCCGAAGCATCCTCCGTCATTCAGGATTTCAGGCAAGGTGATTTCGGGTTGTTCTTGGATGGTAATATTGAACTGAGCTTCCCTAGAGTGCTGCACAATTCGACACAGGTCCGCGGCCTCTTGAACTATGAAGGTCTTGATCTGACGACCGGCGAAGACTTGGAATTTGGCGCGCCTCGCTTGATGTCGGAGGCCGAGCTCTCACAAGAGCGGGCGCGTGAGGCGATCTCAGAGAACCCGCTCCTTGGGTTTCAATCCGCGTCGGTTCAAAACGGAACGGGCGAGGCGCTTCGGGGCGACGATAGCGACGGAACTTTCACGCTCACCGGGACGATCCAGGGTATCGCGCTTGCGGGCGGTGGCAACGATACAGTGAATGGGAATGACGCAGCTCTTATTCTGTCCGGCGGAACAGGGTCAGACATTCTTAACGGTGGAACATCGGCAGACTTGATCTTCGGTGATCTCGCGCCCGGTGAGACGTCTAATGACACGATGGCCGCGAGTGACGATACAATCACCAGTAGCGCCGGAGACGACACGATTTTTGCTGGAGAGGGCAGTGATAGCGTCGATGCAGGAAGTGGCAATGACGTGGTGTTTGGAGGTTCTGGCGCTGACGCGCTCTTAGGCGGTGGCGGCAACGACACTCTTCATGGTGATGAAGGGGACGACACCCTTGAAGGTGGGGAAGGAAACGACACACTGCTTGGCCACATCGGCGATGACAATTTGAGCGGCGGCACAGGAGATGACTCCCTTGTTGGTGGTGATGGAGAGGATTTTGTCGATGGAGGCGAGGGGAGTGACACACTACTTGGTGGAGACGGCGCTGATAAGCTGAGCGGCGGTGCTGACGATGATGTCATTTATGGGGGCGCTGACAATGACAACATTGACGGCGGTTCTGGCAATGACACGCTCGAAGGAGCCAGGGGGGAGGATACAATTTCGGGCGGCGCTGGGGATGATCTTCTGGAAGGTGGTCGCGGCGGTGACACATATTTTTATGCGCGCGGTGACGGGAACGACACGATCCGCGAGTTCAATTTCAGTGGAGACTCATCAAGCGTAGATCGTCTTGTCTTCACAGACATGAACCTCAAAGACATCACTGCGATCTTGAATATCAATGATGATCTTGTCTTCCAGCTCAAATCTGGACCCGCTGTGACGATTATCGACCAGTTCCGTTTCAGTACCTTGGAGCGGGTTGAAGAATTTGAGTTTGCCGATGGCTCGATCCTGACCTCGCAACAACTGAATGCGACAAGTGTTTTGCTGGGCACCGAAGGTGACGACAGCCTTGAAGGTGAGAATGCGTCAGAGGAGTTGCTAGGGTTGGGCGGCAATGATGTCTTGCTTGGCGGTGGTGGCCTCGACACCCTTTTCGGCGGAGAGGGGAATGATAGTATCGCCGGTGGCTCGGGCGAGGATGAGCATTTTGGAGAGGGCGGCGACGATCACATCGTTGGTCAAGGCGGTAATGACTTTGTTTCTGGGGGCGATGGCAATGACCGACTCGAAGGAAGCGAGGGCGATGACAAACTATATGGCGATGCCGGTAACGATACGATTAGCGGAGAGGCGGGCAACGATGCCCATTTCGGCGGCGCTGGTAACGACTTGATCTATGGCAGTGGGGGCGATGATACGTTCGATGGCGGTGAAGGCTACGATACGCTCGACTTCACCTATAGTTCGAACAACGTTGCTATAAGTCTAGCTGAAGAGACGGCAACATTCGAAAGTGGTTTCATAGAATCTGTGACAGGGTTTGAAGCTGTCCTGGCGGGCTCTGGCGATAATCTTATTAACGGAAATGCCTTACATAACCTACTGCATGGTGGATCGGGCAATGACACCCTTTATGGCGGAGACGGGAACGATACGTTAGATGGAGGCAGCGGAAATGACTACCATTATGGTGGCGGTGGAAATGATTTAATTATTGGGAATAGCGGCCTAGACGATTACGATGGTGGAACAGGTTTTGATACGCTTGATTTCTCATATTCGGGCACAGATTCGACCATTGATTTGAGCTTGGAAACCGTGGTGTTCTCTCACGGGACCGTAAACCAAGCGATAGCCTTTGAGGCTGCAATTGCAGGTTCTGGCCAGAACACGTTGGTTGGAACGGGCGCTGATAATCTACTAGACGGCGGCGCTGGAAATGACACTCTGATTGGCGGCAAGGGAAGCGATGAGCTCATCGGCGGCGCTGGCCAGGATACCTTTGTGTTCGCAGATGACACGGCCTCCTCTGATACGGTCATAGACTACTCAGAGGCGGATGACATACTCGATATCACAGCTTGGGGTGCGACTGGATATGGGGATTTGACTGTTACGTCAGTTGAGCAAGGCACAACCGGGATCTTCGATGTGCAAGTTGTCTTTGGCGGAAACGCTCTTCAACTCGCCAAAATCTCAGCTGCGGATCTGGCCCAGATTGGAAGTGATGACTTTATCTTTACGTAGTCGAGATGGATACCAGGCGGCTTCGGTCGCCTGGTATCTGGCTTGCTCCGTTATAGTGTTTCACTCAGTATGAGTAAGCCGCTGGATTGCGTCGGCGTGAGCATTTTCGCTGATGGACAGCATTGCTTTAGATGGCAAAGTCTTCCAGAGACTTTCCCGCCACGATGCCGTCTTTGATCCATGCGGGCTGACGGCCCTTGCCTGTCCAGGTTTTGCTGGGGTTTTCAGGATGAGCATATTTGGCAACGCCCTGAGGCGTCGCCTTTCCCGGTTTGGCACCGACGAGGTCTTTCAGCTTGTAGCCGTGCTTGGCGGCAACCTTTTCCAACTCCGCAACGGCCTCCGCGCGCTTGCGAGCTTCAAAGCTTGCAACAGCCTGATCCGCTTCTTTCTGCAGGCGCTTTAATTCATCCAAAGACAGTTTGGTAAGATCCGGTATCTTTGCCATAGGGTTTATCCTCTATTCGTTGATAGGTGTGCCTACGGAATTTGTGGCGCAACAGCAATAAACACCGACATGTCTTTTTCGATAGGTATTTTGCAAGAGCTGATCGTTCACAGCGATAAAGCGGCTGTTCTTAGCCAAACAGATAGTCGGTTCGCGTAGGCTAGATCTCATGCAAAAGCTCTCGTCAGAATTGGGTCGTTGAGTCTGGGTGAGATAAGGTCTTAGCGGTCAAGATACTTCCGACCAGGCTGTTTGCATGCTGTCTGTAAGTCTGATCAAGCGACTATGGTTCCCAGCGGAGATTGGGTTGAGACAGAAATCCTACTACGGACAATTCAGACAAACCGGTCGTCGTACTAAGTGCGGAGTTCGGCAAAAGGATCGAAGTCAGAGCAATCCGTCACTCTGAAACGACGTCTCGCGATCTTTGCCGACGATAATATGATCATGCACCTCGATGCCAATGGCGCTGCACGCCATTTGGATGCGCCCGGTCATCTCGATGTCTTCGGGGCTGGGTGTTGGGTCCCCCGACGGGTGGTTGTGCACCAAAATGATAGACGATGCGTTGAGCTCTAGGGAGCGCTTGGCCACCTCGCGCGGATAGACCGGCACATGATCGACCGTGCCCTTGCCTTGGGCCTCGTCCGCAATCAGGACGTTCTTGCGATCAAGGTAAAGCACGCGGAATTGCTCGGTGTCGCGGTGCGCCATGATTGTCCGGCAATAGGTGACCAGATCGTCCCAGGATGACACGACATCGCGCTTGAGTACCTTCGCTTGGCCCATCCGATGGGCGAATGCCTCCATTAAGCGCAGGTGGTAGTAAACGCGTTCAGTCGCACCCTCGACCTGCAGGATCCTTTGCTCGGACGCTGCAATCACGCCGTTGAGGTCTCCAAAGGCGGCGAGAAGCCGCTTGGCAAGGGGTTTAACGTCAATTCTCGGGATCGCATTAAACAGCATCAGTTCTAGTATTTCATATTCGGGCATCGGCTCATGCCCACCCTTTAGGAACCGGGTGCGGAGTCGCTCCCGGTGTCCCCAATAATGCGGCCGCCTTTCACCATCTTGATCAGTCACTAGCCCGCCGCCGGCCGTATGCTCCGGGGAGAGCCGCGCGCGAGGCTGATAGCCCCTTGAGTAGGCTGGGACTGGTTCAGCATCGGGCGGCGGGATTCGCGCCTCAAGGTCTTTGAGACCGCGGAGCGCATCCTCTGACAAGCCAGGCGTCGGCGTCTTGGGCGATGCTTTCCTATTGCGCAGGAAAACAGCTTCTGCCGCTCTCTCGCGGAAGCCCTGGAGGTTTCGTCCGATCATGTTTCTGGTCCGCTCTATCCGTTCACGGGCAAAACACGATCATCGGTCAGCCTGGTAAACGAATGGTTAACGGACCTCGCGATCTTTAAACTGAGCGCAAAGTGCTATTGGCACCAGAATTCTGGTCCATCCGGCCAGGATCGTGCGAGGCCCTCACGAATTAGGATGTCGCCCACATCCTCACCTCCAATGTAGATGTTTGCGAGCACGCGATCATACCGATCAGCTCGACCGTGGGATTGGATCGTCCACTCGCTCTGGTTCAGAAGATCCACCAGCCGCTGGGAGGCGGCGCGTGCGAGGTCTATTTCTCGGAACCCACCGCAGACGTTGTTATATTCCTCCGGCGTATCGTAGCCCTCGAGCCGGTAATTCACCCCGTTGAGCCAAATTGTGTCGCCGTCGACAACGCAGCTGTGACGCGGCCCCCGATCACATAGCTCCATGCTCTGTGCCTGGACAGGCATCGCCGATACAAGGGCCAAGCCTGAGACGACTAGGGCGAAGAACTTCATGGCATGCTCCTAAACAGAAAACGCACTGACGTGACATTGGGGGCGCTGTATTAACAAGCCCTTAACCGCAACTTACGGGCCGTATAGGTTCCCGTCGCCTCGTGGTAGGTGGTCCAATGTCCCGCCAGATCGCTTCGCGACTTAACTGAGTCGCTGACAATATCTATGACAGCTCGATCTCTAGGGTCGGCGCATCAATCATGATGAGGGCATCATCGGGCAGGGGGCGCTGCAGGCGCAGCGCCTCCTCGGTTGGGGCGGTGAGCCAAAGGTCGACCTCGTCGTGTGTCCTCAGGATGACCGGCATTGCCTTGGGATGAATTGGCCCGACAACGGTGTTTGGCTCTGTGGTGAGGAACCCGAACAAGTTGTCGGTCGTCTCGCCATCCTTAAGCCTCCGCACCGAGGTCCATTCGGTCCAGATCCCGGCGAAGAAGGCGAGAGGTTGTGTTTCGTCAAGGGCAAACCACACCGGCTCTGATGGCTTGCCAGGTCGGTTGTGCGGCTCGGAAAAGGCCGTCAGCGGAACGACGCAGCGATGTTCGACGCCCAGCCAGCGCCGCCAGTGCGGTGACTTGGTGTTTCGAACGTTGGTGACGCCGCGATCAGTCTTCTTGCCCCTGAGCGCAAATGCTGGAGAGGGCATGCCCCATCGCATTGTCGCAAGGATGCGGCCGGCTTCGCCGTTGTAGACGACTGGGGCCATCTGGTCGGGATAAATCGAAGGAAGGGGTGGTAGGTTGCCTGTCTGATCTTCCCAAACCTTCGCCATATCGCGGATCGCGTCTTGGCCTCGCAAAGAGGCGTACAAATTACACAAATCAAAAATACCTAAACCGTCAAAGTTCGCCGCTTGCGACGGCGATGAATATGTTTCCTCTTGGGGCGCATCCGCAAGCGCCAAATCAGGGAATGCTATGACCAGATCACGCGCGCCATGGGTGTCGCAGAGGTAAACGGCGATGACATCCATCGCCAGACCAGGGGCGGCGTGTACGGCGTAAAAGCCAGGCCCTACCTCAAAGGCCAACCATCGGTGCAGATCGTCGAGGCGGCGGCCTAAGCCGCCCGACGGTACCTTAAATTTCACCTGGACCGGAAAAGCCTGATCATCGATCTTCTTTTGTGGAGTAGTGCGCCGAGACATCGGGGGAACATTGCAGGAACATTTCCGCCGAGCAACGGTTTTTTGCCGTTGATCCGGTTTTTCGGTGCTCAGAGACTGAGAATACTTGCTTTGCTCCGAACCCGTCGGATTGCAGGATCACGCCAAGCGATGGCTGGTGAAATATGAATTCGGATGACCAACGCGGCCCTAGGATTATGGGTCTGTTGCAGAGCCTGATGGCAACATGGTGTCCTCAGATGCGCCTGTAGCGACTTCAAACCGCTCATCCGCTCTCCATATTGTTGTCTGGATAGAACCAAGACAAATCATACACTAGCAATCAAATGAGACCTGTCTGTCGAAGCTGATCAATATCATCTAGACGACGGTGCCAAGTCTGCCCTCCGTGGGGATGGAGTTTGTCATGAGGTTCTTTGTACTCGCGCTACTTTGCCTGACCGTGCTCGCTACAGGCTGTCGCAGGCAGGAGGGGCCATTGGGTGAGGCATCCTGCCGAGCCTCAGAACGGCAGGCCTGTCCTGATTTGGTGGACCGGACCTTTTATGACGAAGCATCGGGCTGGCTGTTCTATATGGCCCCCGACGGCACGTACTATCAGAATGGGTCGACGGAAATCTTGCGCGGCACCTGGCGTGTCGATGAAACCGGTGAGATGTTCAGGATGTTCCTTCCCATAGTGGGGCAGGGTCCATTCAGGCCGATCAGCGATTTTTCGAGCCTGCCATCGGTTGCCGGCGACCCAGGGCGCTTGTCCACGAATAGCCGGGGCTTCTACGTACAGCATTGGGACGAAAGATCATTCGAGACCCTCTTGAGCGAAGCCGCCGCGCGCTGATGGACACGGCTTGCATCATCGTCTTCAACCACTGCAATACTGCCCTCACAGCCGACCTGGCGTTATACTATCGCCGTTCAGAAAAGTGCGGCGGTGCCTATTTTCACTATGGGTTTGTGTGAGCGATTTCCGAGAGCGTCTCATAATCCAGGTTAGTCTCGGTCCCGTCTGGATAAACGAGCTGTATGCCTCCTTCGTAGAATACCAGCGTCAGATTTACCGCGCTGTCGGCATCCTCAATCTGAAGAAATGGCCGACCATGGTATTGGTATCCGGGAGGTACCACCAAGGCGCCGTCTCGCGGCGTGAACGACGTATATGTCTCGCGCGGTTTGCCTTCTTTGTCTTTGGCGAGGGCAGCATAGAGGCGAACACGACCCGCACGTGCATGTTGGTTTTGATCGTCATGAGATGCATCAGCGCCGGTGATGAACGCGCCTACCCCCGCTTCATGCTGTTCGTAAACATGCGACCAAGTTCGATCTCATGGTCTCTGAGGAAGTCAGCGACGATCTGGCTCGGCGTGACGACATTGCGGCCGAGGGTGGCGTTCGCCTCATCAGCCATTTTCGTCGCAAGCCGGGCGACAGTGCTATTGGCCGGTACGGTAACGCGGATGGAAGCGGCAGGAGCCTTCACATCGACAACCGGCAGCCTGTGGCTTTCCGGTCCAAGCTCCGCAAGGTGTTCCTCCTCCGCCCGTTCACTTTCTATGCTGGCGCCTGCTGCTGCGAGGCCACCAAGCGCAGCTTCCCTTTGTCTTGTGGTTCCGACCTTCCTAGGCATTGATCAACTCCTTAATGTCTGCGGTCATTTGATGGATGACCGCCCCGGCCTTTGCGAGGCCTTCCTCGGTGAGCAAAGCAGCGTCTGCGGCCGGCGTGATCCCATCTTTGATTTGCTTGGGCGTCAGGCCGGCCTCCATCCATCGCCGAACGCTGGGACTGCGGTTCATGCCGCGCCGGAGCGGGATCTGGATGGAGAGGGCTTCGAGACGCCCTTTGTCTTCATTGCTGATGAAGTTGTTGTCACGCACGACAAGGCCAAAGAACCTGGCATCGACGTCATCGTCCTCGCCGTAATACGCGAGCCCCGTACTCAGCACATCTCGCGAGAAGATCAAACCGTCCATGTCCGGCTGCGTCAGCATAAACGGAGATAAGATGATATCGCTTGTGACCATGGCCGCAGTCATCGCCGCGGAGGCCGCGCCGGCCGTGTCCAGCAGATTAAACTCAACGGGCTCCAGCGCCTCTATGATTTGCTCATGCGCCAGTTCAACGTTGTCGACAGACAGCTCAAGGCTCTTGGACGTTAAATTCGGATGGGTTCGAGCGCATTCACGCGCCCAAGATCCGCTCGTCTCCTGTAGGTCGGTATCAATGATGCAAACCGAGTGACCATCATCGAGGAGACCGGCTGCCAAACCCACCAAATTCGTGCTTTTGCCGACCCCACCTTTGGTGCTCACGAAGGCAATTAGAATTGTGTCGATGCTGTCGTCGTGCTCAGCCATACCTACGCCTGCTAAATGTGATGTTGGATATAGAATCCGAGCGCTAGAGAATGGCAACCGCAATAAACGGTGACTGTTTGACGAACGGCAAAAGACCGCCGTCAATGACCAAATTCCAAAAGACATTCGGTAGAAGGCATGGGGCGTCCGGCATCGGATCAATTCCAGGAGGCGCACGGTAATATACGAACGCCCACTGGAAACAAGCATTCACCTATTAGCTTTCGGCAGTTGGTATTTGGTCAGTGCCACTTGGTCATTATCCAATTGCCAAATGACACACGAATTCTAAAATGAGTGCTTCGCGCATTCTCAGTGTTTTTTCGTCCTCGCCGAGATCTCGGACGTGCTATTGCCGCAATATTGCTATTCGGGCTTTGCATAATCTCTTCCAATGGTCTGGCAAGCCAATCCATTCCAGTATAGATCGAGCTCAGCCCGGCATATATTGCGTATTGCAGGATAGGGCTAATGTTTACATTTGTTGCAAGTATGCGGTGTGTAATGCGCGGTCCGAAGGGATACGGAAAGCGACGGCAGGAAATCCGAGCTCGGCTTCAACGGGGTGAAACGGCCACGGCCATTGCCCGGGATTTGGGTGTTGCACCCTCCACGGTGTACCGCGCGGTGGACGCAAAACGCATGCGGAAGCCGGGTCGTGCGGCCTATTTGAGCGTTGCCACACGGGTGACAGATCACGAATGCGCCGCTTTGGATCGGTTTGTTGGCCGTGCCGGGATGAGGAAACGCGCCGCTGTGCTGCGCCGTTTGGTTCGATTTCTGGGGGATTACTTCGCCCCAACGCCTGACGAAGAGGTGTTTTTGGCGAGCGCCGAAGCACATCTGTCGCGGCTAGGCGGCAACTTTAATCAGATCGCCGGGTCTCTCTCGGCCTCGATGAAGAAGATCGGACGCGCGGATCCAACCCGTCAGCAAGTCGAAATCATGCTGCGCGCGGCTGATGACGTTGCCCATATTCGGACCGTCCTGGGTCAAATGCTCGACAATCATCAGATCAAGACCGAGACCCTGCGGGCGCGTTTGGACGCGGTTGATCCGTTGGATGAAGAGTATGAGTAGCGCCATCGATCAGGTCTTGGGGCGGGTCTCGGACCTGTTCCAGCAGCGAAAGGGCCCGGGCGGGCAGCTCTATCGCCCGCCGCGCCCCTCGTTGCGGCGTCTCGCCAGGGCTGGGTTCCCGGATCGGGCCATGTTCAAGCGGATCTCGCGGGGCGGGACCACGACGCGCAGCGGTCTTCGCGGCCAGATGGATTACATCTTCAATCCAGAGAAAGCGGCCCGGCTCATCGATCCCACGGGGCGCTTGGAATTGCAGGATGTCGTCCATCCGGGCGCGCGTAATGCCATCATTCGAGACTGGGCGGCCGACTGGAAATACACGCCGAAAACCGGCAACACGAGCCATCTGATCCTCAGCTTTCCGAAGGGGACGCCTACTGCGACCGTGGAGAAGATCACCCGCAATGTGTTGCAGGAGAAGTTTGAGCTTGGCCCGGAGCGGTTCAAATACGTGGCCGCCGTGCATGACGACACGCCAGATCACCCCCACGCCCATGTGATCGTGAACCGTTGGGGCAGTGAGGGGAACCTGCTGACGATGCGCGCAGAAACAGACCTCAGCTACGAGGCGTTTCGCGAAAGCATGTCAGACCATGCGCTCAAATATGGTGTGTTCCTGGATCCGTCATTCCGCTTTGAGCGGGGCATCACGGATCGGCAGCCCACGCGGACCGAGCAGATCAACGCGCGTAAGGAGGGCAGGGATCCCCAGCAACGGCCACGCTTCGGGGCGGATCTTGAACGACAACAGGAATTGGTGCGCTGGTCGGCGATGGCCTATAGCACTCTCGCCATATGCGCTTATAATTGTGACAACGCTGATTTGGCCAACTACTATGCCCAAGTAGGTGAATATCTTCCAGATAAAGAAGGGGTTATGTTCATGGAAGCATTGTCGCAAAATGACGTCGAACGGTTCGATAAATATATAAATTTAATCGAGCGCGGGATCCGAGAGGCAGAAGCCACCCTGCAGGGCAAGGATGCCGCCAAACGCGTTCCTGTCGAACTGCGCCTGAGTGATGTTCTGACCCAGCACAGCACCTTGTCGCGGTTCTCCCCAATGATCGAAGATCTGCACAAAGCCCCCCAAGCGGATTCCATCTACATGCATAAGCAGGGTCCGGAGCTTGCGGCGGTGCACAATCAGACCGTACGCGATGGCCTGGCTCAGATCGAGGCGACCTACGGCGTGAGCGCCACGGCGATGGAGGCGCGCATCGCGGCCGGAACGCCGAACTTCCACATTGAACGGCTCTGGCTGCGCGATGATCAGGCGCAGATCGCGCAGGCCCATCAGCTTGATCTGCGAGACCAGGCCCAGAACGCGACATCGATCGACTACCTCCGATCCGCCTATGCGGACTTGCGGGAGCTTCTGACCAAGGAAAACGTCTTGGAGCGTGTTCCACATCTTCAGGACAGGGAGATCCAAACGCCCTCTGATCCTGAGACCTACCGTTACTTCGAGGACCGGGTCGCCGACGATGTGCAACGGGTCGAGGAATACTATCGAGAGAGTGGAGCCCCACAGGAATGGATTGAGGCCAACCAGCGCGCCATTCGACAGGCTGTTGAAGTCAACAGCGCCCACACCGCCGACACATGGTTCCAGTATGCCCCCAATGAGTTCAACGACGCCATAGGCAAACTTGACCGCGACGAGACCGGCGAGTTCGCGTTGAAAGACGAGGCTGACAAGGCGCGCGTGTTCGACGCCCTTGTACCGGAAGCGGATCGGACCAACCCCGCGATGCAAAAGGAAGCCGCGGCGGGCCAGAGCCTGTCCAACGCCTATCCCGACATGCCCCATCGCTTGGCAGACAATCTCGCGCGTCTGGTGGTGGCCTCACATCCGGAGCGTGAACGCGAAGGGCCGGAGCGGGCCGGGACACCCGACGCTTTAAAAGAGCTGGAAGCACGCGGATCGACGCAGATCGAACTGACGGATTCCCGCGAGCAGGTTCTCGCGGCCATTGCCCTGATCAAAGCCTATACGACAGAGCGCCAATACGAGCAGTTGAGGGCAGGGGATATGCGCGGCGCTGAGGGGCTGACGGACAATCCGCTATTTGCGCGGCAGCTTTCTAAGGAGGTCGAAGAATACGAGCGCAATTTCAATGGTTATAAGCCAACCCGCGACGAGCAGAACGCCCATGAAGAAAACCGCGACTACATCCGCAACGTGATCGACCGTGATCATGAGCGTGACCAAGGGTATGAGAGGTAATCGATATGCCCAGACAGCTTCTCGCAGGACTATTCTTCGCCTTGATCGGGGCCATCGTCGCGTACCTGCTGGCGGTTGAATGGATCCGGTTTCAGCTCGGCAGCGATATTGGCTACGGCTATCCGCTGCTCAATCTCGCCTCGATCCTCGACAACACGCAGCTGACCGGCCAGCTCGCGATTGGATTTGGCGCCTTGATGATCTGCGGATTCTTGTTTGGCGCGCATTATGCAACCGAACCCCTGACAAAAGTTGCCAATTCGCGCTGGCAGACCAAAGCCGATCTGCGGCGCAACAAGCTCTTGCGGGAGCCCGGGGCGGGCTTTGTCTTTGCCAAAACCTCAAAGCCCAAGGGCAGTGGCCGTTTCCTCAACTCGACCGCCTTCCCCAACATCCTGGTGATCGCTCCCACCGGCGCCGGTAAAGGTGTTGGGTTCGTCTATCCCAACCTTCTGACCTTTGAGGGATCGACAATCACGTTGGACATCAAAGGCGAGAACTACGACACGACGGCCCGCTGGCGGTTCCACGAGATGGGCAACAAGGTCTATCGCTTCGCACCGGCCGATTTCGAAGGCCTGTCGTGCCGGTACAATCCGCTGGAGCGCATTGGCGCGCTCAATGATTACGACCAGGTGGCCTATGAGCTGCGCAAGATCGCCGGTCTGTTTCTGCAGGCCGATGGGGCAGGGGAGTGGTTGAACGGTGCGATCCAGCTCTTTTGTGCTGCGGGCGGCGTTGCGTATTTCAACCAAACCTTCACGCTTGGCGGTATCTACGATGTCCTGGCCGAAGGTGACAAAGATCTGCGGCAGCATATCGGCGTCTTGGCGAAGGCCGCGACAAACAAGGCCCTGCGCAAAGAACTTCAGACGTTGGCGAAGCTAGAGAGCAAAACGCTGTCATCCTACCTTTCCGTTATGAACAATGCCGGCTTCGATCTGTGGGGGAACCGGCACATCGCGGACATGACGTCCCGCAGCGATTTCTCGCTCGACGATCTCCGGCGCCAGAAGATCTCCGTCTACTTCGCCGTCAATGACAGTGACCTGGAACCCCTGGCGGGCCTGGTCCGACTGTTCTTCAACGAGCTTGTCGCCAATATCCAAAGCCGTCTGCCCGGGCCAGATGAGACACACAAGGTGATGATCATCCTCGACGAGTTCCATCGTCTCGGAAAGATGTCCCGAGTGGCCGAGGCCATGACGACGATCCGCGGATTCAACGGCATGATCGCAATTATCACGCAGACCGTGCCGAAGCTCGACAAGATCTATTCCTACGAGGAACGCCTCTCGATCCAGGGTGGGGCAGGGATCAAGCTTTACATGACGCCGAGCGAAGAGATGACGATTGAGGATCTGTCTAAGGCCTGTGGCATGACCACTAGGCGCACGGTAACGAAATCGCGCCAAACGGGGCTCGATAAACTGTCCACCATCTCCGAGCGCACAGAAGAAAAGCCGCTTCTGCCCGATGACGAGGCGCGGCGGCTTCCTGAAGGAACGGCGATCGCTATCGTCAATGGACGTCAGCCCGTCCGGGCCTACGCCATCAAGCATTACGAAGACCGGACATTTGCCCCGATCTTGGAGAAGCAAAAGGCCCTGTCCTGGGACGCGCTGGATCGTGATCAGCTTGTCAAACGGACCGTCGAAATCCAACGGTTTCAACGCAACAATACGATGGCGGCAGCGGGACCAGGCGGATCCAACTCCATGTCGGCCCCAAGTGCTGAAACACCACCCCGGCCCACTAGCGAGGATCTCGCGGCGGCCGCAAGTGCCGCGCGTGAAATGTCGGGCGTGTTGAAGGACGCCGAAGCCGTGGCCGACAAGCCGGAGCAATTGATGTTCTCGGGTATGCCAGCGCAGGAAAAACCGCCCGTCAAAGTGACCCATCGAAAGAAAACGTCGCTTGCGGTCGGAAATCGCGTCGGGGCCGCTGCGGTTTCTACGCCTGGTGAGCTGGAACCAGCGTCTTGAAGCCAGAGACAACACCATGAGCAGATGTTTACCTCTGGCACCGTGCAAGACTCCACGAGAGCGCGCTCTGCGGGTCAGACTTAGTTATCGCCGTCCTGTTTGGCGATATTTCTGCTTTGTGAGCCAGTGATACTTCAACGGGTCGTAACACCTGGGCGCGTAGTAACCTAAATCGCGGTTTCTATTGGAAAACAACGCGTTACCTTATGATGAATCTATCTCGTAGAAGCAGTTTCTTCGCGACATTGCGATCCAAATGGTATTCGGTCCATGTGGGGCTGCACAAATTTCGAGCACTTCGCAGGAAGTTGCTGCCATCGCTTCGCAAAGTCGCAAGAAATAGCGAGCCACCTTGCTTCACAATCTCATGTGGTGAAAGAGCAGCACCACCACTCTAGCTGTCCGCCTCACCAGTGGTTTGATCTCGAACAGAATCGTTGAGATCAGCCAGAACTAAGTGAAGGAACGAATAGTGATGGCTATGGATTTTGAATCCTCAAACGAGGAAGAGTTTGTATTCTACAGCGACGATGATGTCCGTCCTGGTCCTTCTTACACCAAGGAAGCGCCAATGCCAGCATCTGACGGATATATGTCATTGAAGGCAGCGTTTGAGGCGCGTGGGATCGAGTCTCTTGAGCTGACACAAGAGCAATTTGAAGGTTTGCTACGCTACTCTGAAGCACTAGACGAGGCGCAGTCACGAGAATTCGCGTCCGCGCGAGACGCCGCTGATAGTTTTGGCGATGAGTTCGACATCGAGATCGTAGACAATTTGCGTGCTGATGACGGAACCAAACTGAATGGTGCTGCGACAACAGATGGAAAGGTCCTTTTGGACTCTGCCTTAAGTGGGCAGCAATTGACGGACGTTCTGGTCGAAGAAATCGCCGAAGCCGCCTACTACAGCATGATTGGCACTGCGTCACAGGGTGATTTCGGCGCTGAGGTTGAAGCGCGTCTTGATGGTGTGGTCGATGCCGGTGTTTTGGCGTCGTTTCAGTCAGCAGATAGTGGCGACACCGTTCGGACAAGCTATGGTGAAGTCCAGGCAAATGTTACCAATGAAGAAAAAGGCCAAGCTGCCAATCTTTATGGTGCACTGAACCAAAGCCACTCTCTGCAAGACATCAAACTTGCCAATTTTGGTCCGTTTGCCAAAGGCTTTTCCAACGGCAAGGCCAGTGACGGCGATCCAACGATCACAGGCGTTGATCGCTCTAACGTAAACATTTCAAACCTCAACAATCGTTTCGATCTGAACAATGATGGCATCAAGGACACGTACAAAGTCTTTGATGTTTCTCGAGATGACACGTCCAACAATTGGAATGGTAGCAGCGCCATTACGATTGGGAGCATAACGGACGTCACTTTAGAACCGACAAGTCAGTCAAGAACTCTGGTCGCCGGCCAAGGTGAACCATCGACAACCTGGGTCCTGCGAAAGGAAGATACTTACAAGGCCAGCAGCGAATTCAATTGGAGCACTGAAGTCGAAAAGTCTTTGAAAGCGACAGGGTCGTTCGCTGGCTTTAGCGCTGAGGTTGGCCGGTCGGAAAGCTCTTCCAGCGGCGGAGCGGTTACGACCGGTCGCGACTTCAAAGTCGCAAGTGAAGTTCGAGATACATACAAGATTCCTGCCGGTAAATATGCTGAGGGAACTGTTGTATCTTACGGCTTTCATGTTGCAACCGGCGATATCAAGGTTTTCGAAGAGTATTTGGTGACAATGGAGATCACGAATGCTCGGTCAGGAACCAAAAACGTGGCTGAGATTCAAGCCTTCAAGGAGGTTGTGTTCGATGACCATTATTTGGGGTTGGTCCTGACTGATTTTGATGTTGCAAACCAGCAAAATGCAGTCGATTTGCTTGGAATCGGGTGATCGGACCCTTTTGAGGTGCCGTTGTCGGCACCTCAATTCCTACCTCGCATCTGCTTCAAAATAGATGGCGGCGTTTCAGCGCCGATCTTTTTATGAACTCTGTTCAAAGCGGATCCCCTTCATCTTCCAGGATTTCAGTAGGTCTGGGTTGCTTTCCGCACTTTCGCACCGTGGGCCGCGCAGACCGATCCGCAACCCGATTGAAATGAGAACGTTTGCAGAACATCTATCCAGGCTATGCCAGCAGGGATCCCGCCAGTTGTCGCCCATCCGGGCAAACCGGTTCGCACGCTTGGGGATGCGGCGCGTGATGGGCAATTGGTGACGTTGCGCTGCAACCTCTGCCGCCGCCAAATAACATTTCTCGCGAGCGACCTCGCGGATGTGTTTGGTCACAAACATCCCATCCATGTGGCGCCCTGCGAGTGCAAGCAGTGCGGCAAGTATGAGTATGTGAGGATCCGGGTTCGAAGCCCGGGCGCTGAAGACTTCGGCAGGCTGAAGGTTTGGCGCATGAAGACGGAACCATTGACGCGCTGGCACCACGTGCCTTTGAAGCTGGGCGATGTGTAATCTGCCTCTAGGTTTACCGCTTGTTCATCGCGTTCTGGATCTGCTGCTGGCGATGTTGTGCCGCCTGCCGTTGGGCAGCCTGCGCGGCCTGCACCGCGCCATTTCCGCTGGCCGCATTTCCGGCGCTATCCCTTGGCTGGGCGATGTTATTGGCCATGGAACGCCCGGCAAATCCGAGCCCACGGCTCAGAAGCGCTGCCCCGCCAACCATAGTCGCCAGGGATCCCATCTGGAACTGGCCCGTCAGCATTGTGACGAGGAATGGCGTCAGAAGCAGCATGATGATGCTGAGCAGTAAGAACATGCCAAACGGAAAGGTCGCGCCGAGCGTTTCAACCTCAGTGGCACGTTCCAGCAAGATCCGATTGCCGAGCTGGACGATGATCCCCAGGGTTCCGGCCAGGATGGCGGGGAAGAGCAGGAACGCGATCGCGGCGTTGAGCCAGCTTTGGAAGTAGCTGCGTGTCCCTTGCCAGAGCGTTGCCAGGATCGCCAGTGGTGCCAGGGACAGGATCAGGGTAAAGGCCACGGAGGCGACGATCAAACCGGCCGCGGCGAGTGCGCCGCAGACCGAGATCAGCAAGAAGAAGACCCCATTCATGACGGCGCCCAGGACATCGAGGCGGCCAACGGCATTCGTCCCGGCCTCGGCCACTCTGCCGATCATGTTGTCCAATGCCCGCGCCACTGAGGTTTCACCGGCATATTCTGTGCCGCTAAAGAGGATTGCTGCCACTGAGTTAAACGCCTCTTGGATCGCATAAGCGACGGCCGAGAATTGCGTCCAACTTTGGAAGAAGAGCGCTACAAAGGTGATCCGCACGATCAGTCCGATGGATGTTTCCAGCGGCACCGAGACCCGTTGGATGGCCATATTGATGATGGTGATCACCACAATCAAAGACGCGGCCAGTTGGCCGGTCCTGGCGAAGGCGGAGGAGAGGTTCCCGAACTGGCTCTGATCCAAGCCTTCGATCAACTCCAGGATGCCCGTCACAACGACTTCGACAAACCCCATCACTCTGCCTCGCGACACACTTCGTCGAACTGTGGGCGCAAGGCTCGGCGCTCCGCCCGCAGCTGGCGACCGATGTTTTGTCGTACGCGGTACTCTTCGCTGGTCAGATCACGCTCCGGAATATCCCCCAACGGCTCTAAGAACGCTTCGATTTCGTCGCGGAGTTCGTCATGGGTCAGATTTCTAATCTCACAAGAACAGTCGCCGGCCGCGATGACATTCTGGGCAGAGCGCAGCTCGCGAAAGTCGGTGATGAGGCCGATCTGCCACGTTGGACGATCACGCACCCAATCTGGCGGTGCCGTCGATAGGGGTTCCGTGAGCATCGAACTCGGATCGGAGAGATCCATTTCTGGCTGGCAATGGGGATTGATGGTGCTGTCTTGTGCCACGGCAGGGATCGCGCAGCCGAGAGCGAGCGCCAGGGAGAGGGTGGGTGTCTTCATCGTCTTACCTCATTCATCCACGGAAGGATTAGGGTTGTGATGCGGGCAGGCGTCTTCAAATCCGATTGCAGCCAGGCCGTCGCAAAGCGGCGGATAAATCGCCGAGAACACGCCGAGCAAAACCGGCGGCACAAGGAACAGAAACAGAAAGAAGCCCCCATCGGCCGGCCCCGCAGCCGCGCGTTGCCGCTGCTGAAACTCTGTCCAATATTGCGCTTCCTGTTGGTCGTTATACTGCCGTTGCAGGTCATTGTGGTTATAGGTCATCAGCTGCACCTCCATCGGCATAGTCTTGCGGCAAAAACACTTCCAGGACGCCGCGGCGCCCGCCTTTTTTCCCGACATGGACGATGACATCGAGCGAGCGCGTCACATAAGAGATCATGTCCGTGTAGGTCATCTGACTGCCCGCTTCCAAAGCGGTCTGAGCCATACGTTCAATGGCCAGTTCCGCCGTGTCGGCATGGATCGTGGTCATCGATCCGCCATGGCCGGTATTGATCGCCTTCAGGAAGGTGTAGGCATCGGCCCCGGTCACCTCCGATAGGATGATCCGATCCGGACGCATCCGCAGGGAGGCTTGCAACAGCTTGTCGGGGGAGCGGACCGGGCTTCTACGATCTGAGACCATCATCACCTTGTTTTCATGGAAAGGCATCAGATCCGGCACGTCTTCAATCGTCAGGATGCGCTCACGCGGATCGATCTGTTGCACCAACCAGCGCGCCACGGTTGTCTTGCCCGAGCTGGTTCCGCCAGAGACAACAACGTTCAGTTTCTCGGTCACGCAGAGCCTTAAGGCCGCTTGAAGATCCGTAGCGGCCAGCTCTCGCACGCGCTGGCTCAGTGCGCGCCTGGCCTTGCTTGCGCTCATCGGGCCGCCTTCGAGATATTCCGGCTCGATCACATCGGAATCGGACCGGAAGAACCGCATCGAGATTGAATGCCCGTCTCGCACCGCCGGGGCCTGGATAACCTGGGCGCGGATGAGCCAATCCATGTAGTTGATCGAAGCGGATCCAATGGGGCTTTCTTCGCCGACCCGGATCTCGCCTTCGCTGGCCAGCGCCTTGCCGAGATTGCCGATTTCATCCTTTGATTTTCGGCCGCTCCAGGGCTCCATGAACTCCATGCCACGGCGTTCGATCCAGATCCCGCCATCGGGGTTAAGAACAATTTCCACCAGATCCGGGCTCATGAGGGCCGTAAACCGGCCAAGCTCCATATCGACATAAGAGGCTTCGCGTTCCACCCGATCACTCCCGTCCTATCAGTAGATTTCAACGTCACGGTCGAGGATAATCGACACGCTGGCGCCCTGTTGGACGAAGATCCGGGGCGGCAGTGACAGAAGTGTGTTGAGCGCGCTTTCGGATTCCGATGACAGATCGTCCCCGACCTCTTCCAGGACATCGGCCGCATCGTCGTCATCGACCTGTTGCGCGGCGATTGCGGGTGCGGCGCCAATAATCGAGATTGCAGCCGCACCGCCAAAGCGGGCTGCAAACCGTGTATCGACCGTACCCGATGTGCCCGAGCGCCCCAGCTGGTCTGCGCCAAAGGAGGCGATGTTGATCGATTGGTGATCGGGCGTCAGGATCCGCGTCCAGAGAATGAGGATCCGGCGCTGTCCCAATTCGATCTCGGAATTGTATTCCCCAAAGACACGCGAGCCCGCCGGGATGAGCACGCGACTGCCATCGAGCGCGTGCACATCTTCGGCCACGGTCGCACGGATCGCACCGGGCAGCGAGCTATCAATCGCCGTTTCCAATGACGCTTGAATGATCGTGCCCTGGGCAACCGTCGCCTCTGGATTGGTGATCGTCTGGGCCGTCGCTACGGGGACAGGCTCCACGATCCGGCGCACAAAGGCCTCGTTTTCGGACAAGTCGCGCGCAATGCCTTCGATCTCGGAGACTATGCCGCCATTGGACACGGCCAGCATGTTTGAATTGATCCGGGCCAAGAGGATCTCCTGCATCTGCGCCTCGCGCTCGGCCAGCTCGGCCTGCCGACGCGCTTCCTCTTCGGCCAGGCGCCGCGCCTCTTCTTCCGCTGCGCGCAGGCGCGCTTCCTCAGCGGGATCCACTTGGTCCATGCGCTGCAACAAGGCCTGATATTCCGACTCGGCATTGCGTAAGGCCAGCTGCAGTTCGGTCTCCCTCTGTTCGGCGCCCGCTTCAATTTGCTGGATACGCAGTTCCAAATCGCGACGGAGTGTTTCCATCTCCTGAAGGCGCGTCTCTCTCGCGGCCAGCTCCGCCTCTTCCAGGGATCGGGCATGGGCTTCCTGCAATTCGGCGATCTGCGCTTGAAGCAGGGCTTCCCGGGCGGAGGCATCGCCTTGCGCCGTGAGCAATTCCTGCGTCCGCGCCAGCTCATCCATCAATGTGGCAATCTCGGCCGCCTGGGCTTCGAGCTGGTCGGCTTGCTCTTGGAGAAGGGCGGGATTACCCCGCTCGATAACAACGGTCTCAGGCAATTGCGGCACCGGCAGCGTTTCCACAACAGGCACGTCCTCCGGAAACTCCGTTGTGGTGCTGACCGGGATCGAGGGTTCATCGACCTGCGCCGGTTGCAGCTGCGTGACCGCATAGACGCCGCCCAGGGCAACGGCGCTGGTGGCCCCACCGATCAGCAGCCATTTGCCAACCCGGTTGCGTCGTGCCTTGCCAACGGCCTGACCTTCGATCTCGGCGAGATCCTTGTCAAAATCACTGCCCATCGAACAACTCCGCGATACAAACTTCGATATTGCCCATGCGCAGCGCCCATTGCTGCGCCGTGCCGCTCACACGGACCAGTCGATCCGCAACCAGCTGCGAGTTCACGCTGCGCTCGCGCCCATTCGTGACCCGGAAGATCGCCGGAACCGGGGCGCCGCCCGGGAACCGGAAATAGGTGAACTCGCCATCATCCCAGACTGAGACAGGCGTGATGTCATTGCGCTGATCGGCGCCGTAATTGGCGTTGATTGGCCCCGCCGATCGTGTCGGCTGGTCCTCTGCATCTTCTGGATAGGTGAAGCGCAGGACGTAGAACGGGTTCGTCGTCACGCGCAGGGTGAAGTAGTAGCTGCGGCGGTTGGTATAGACCGTGACGTTGGTCGTGGCGCCATTCAGGGTCGGTTTCACGGCAAAGACGCGATCCCCTGGAACGCTTTGGAAATCGAAGCCTTCCGTGTCGCCTGCGACGATCGAGACGATCCGCTCACCCTCTTGGAACTCCACCGTCGTGGCCCGGGTCAGCGAGGTCTGGATCGCATAGACTTGACCATCGACAAATTCCGTGACGCGGATCCGATGATCAAGATGGCTGCCCGCGGGAACGATTTCGGCGGCGGCGCTGCCGGCCGCCACCATCACAGCCAAGGATAGGATTAGGGCCTGGATCCGCATCATTCTCTCCGATCTTGGAAAAGGGAATAGTCGGTGACGGTGAATCCAAGCGGGTTCTGCCAGACCGCCTCTAGGGTCCGCTCTTCACCGGGACTAAATTCATAGGCGAGCACCGCTGTGAAATTGCCACCTGTCACACCGTCCGGTGAGCGCAACGTCTTGCGCATCCGCACATGGACCCGGGAGCCATCCAGGATCGTGATCGAGGTCACGACCGTATTCACCTGGGTGCGATCCCCATAGCGGTCAGGCAGAAACTCCCCGCTGCGCGAGTCCCATTGGCGCATCAGCCCGGCCCGGGCGACACCGGTCGAGCGCGCCAGGGCTCGGCTGATCCGGATATCGTTGTCGAGCTGGTTGTAGGTCTCGCGGTCCATCACATAGCGAAAGACCAGGCTTTGGACGACGGCCTCTTGCTCATCCAGCGAGACCGCTTCGACCGAGGCATTGGGCACCGCCATGCCGGTTTCCGGATCGAAGGGCACGACGACCGGGGCAGGGGGCCTCATGCTGACCATGACGAGCGTGGCCGATGCCACAGCCAGGATCGTGGCCACCGTCATGCCGACGAAGAGCAATTGCCAGGTCTTTTCCCGACGCATCGCACCGTAGATCACCTCAGCATCGAGCAGGATTTGTCTGTCGTCAGACATGGCGTTCCTCTGGAAGATTGATGGTCAGACCGCGTGGCCTGCGGTTTCAGTAGTCAGGCGGTGTCAGATCGCTAAAGCGCTGGATCTCGGCGAAGGTGGCGGCATCGAGCACGCCACCCATGCCGGTTCCCATGGTCTGGACGCTTTCCAGCTGCCACATCGAGGCCATGGCGATCGCCAGCTCGGCCGTCACACGGGTGTTGTGATCAAGCGCGGCGCGCAGCGATCTCATGTTGCTGATATCTTCGACCAGCACTTGCACCCGCTGCACCGATTGTTGGGCTTCCTGGTAGGCCACCTCGGCCGCGGCGGAGGTTGCCGCGCCCGTGGTTGTGGCCGTTGCATTCAACCGCGCAATTGGATTTGGAGACTCGGCAAGAGCGGCAATGCCTTCGGGCGATGTGCCCGCCCCTTCCAGCACCCGGTTTACGCTGGCTTCGAACTCGCCCGACACGCCCTCAGCGATGCCGCTCCAATCGCCGTTCACACCGGAGACGATGGTTTCCACCATGCTTAAATCGAAATTGCCCTGAAGCAACCCGTCCAGCTCATCGCCCATGAGCATGGCGACGATGCTTTCGGGATCCTCCAACAAGCTTTGGATCTGCTCCAATTGCGCGATCTGCTGTTGCAGCAAGTTCACCTGTTCGATGATCTGGGTGAGCTGCTGGTTCTGGATCCCCATATCCTGCAGCATTTGTTCCAGGATTTGGATCTGTTGCAGCAAAGACCGGCTGTCGATGGTCGGCACGCCTTGCGCCATTGCGGGTGAGGTAACACAGAGTGTTGTCGCTGTGACCAAGGCCGCAATTCTGTGCGTGTAGTTCGGCATTGTTCGTCTCCTATAGCTCTGGAAATTCCATATTTGCGAAGAGCATCGCCTCGCGCTGGCGGGCCAGCCGTCCGGCAAGTTGCGCCATTAGGGCTTGGGTCCGTGCGGCCTCGCCCTGAACACGCATCGAGGCGATAAGGGCAATCTCAGCCTTCATCATCGTGTTGAGGTTCATGGCATCGACGAGATCAGTGGACTCGCCGATCTGCACGACGAGGGCGCGGACCCGCAGCAAAGCCTGACGGGCATTGACGAGCGCGTTTTCCGAAAAGCCGATCGATCCCGACGAGACCAGGCTTGCCGAGCTGACCGCGAAAAGCGTTGGGTCAATGGTGCCGGTCGCCTCCACACCGCCAATCGCGGCCAGATATAGATTATAGCGTTCCGGGATTACGCGCACGTAATGCTGCGTTTCCTCAAACGGAGGCACGCCACCATATTGCTGGATCCGGCCGGGCCCCGCATTGTAGGCGCCCAGGGCGAAGATGATATTGCCGTCAAAGGCTTGAAGCTGCTGCGCGAGATATCGGGCACCGCCCACCACCTGGAGATAGGGATCGGTGTAGTATTCGGGATAGATCCCGAGATCCTGGGCCGTGCCGGGAATGATCTGCGTCAGCCCGAATGCATCGGCCGGGGAGCGTGCCCCTACTTGAAACCGGCTTTCCTGCCAGATCAGCGCTTGCAGAAGGCAGCGCCATTGCACCGGCGAGAGACCTGCCGCCGCGACCCCGGGCAGGGAATAGGTGTCTTGGGATCCCCGAATGATCAGCTGCTCGATCTCTTTCCGCGCATCACCGAAGACCTGTCCGGCAGCTGCATTGGCCGTTGGTCCATAGACCGCGCCCAGGGCCGGAAAATCGCCTCCGGTGCCGCTCGCAAAGGTGGCTTGGAATGTGGACACGCCGCTGAACGCGTCGATCATCGCGTCGAGGGCCTCGACCTGTTGATTGCCAAAATCGCGGAGATTGGCCCGCGAATTGGCGATTTCAACCTGGGTCATGCCGTCCTCTTCCATGTTCAGGAAGACTTGCAGCCGTTGCGCAAAACTCGTGGGATCGGTGACCGGCACACCCTGGCCAGCCAATGGGCTGGCGCAGGCCAGACACAGGACAAGCGCGCTTGTCAGTGTCGCGCGCCTATACACCGCCACATCCATCGTCTGTGGCCGCGAGGGCGCTTGGCTGGTGGGTGCTTTGGGCGACGGTGTAGTTATAGGGGTCGTGTTCGAACCGCTCGAAATTGCACGATCCGTTGGTTTCGCCATTGCTGTTGAAGCAGCGGCAGGGCGCTTCGCGATCGCGCATCGAGGCGCAGCCGGCCAACCCAACAATCGCGCCGAAGAAGACGAAGTATTTGAGACGGTTCATACGAGTTTTCTCCAAAAGTCGGGGGTTTCACGGAAGGTATCGCCGGCGACGAAGGCCCCAGCGGCACCACCGCCCAGGACATGCAAGAGATCGCCCAGGCAGGACGCATCGCCGTCGATGATCACCGAGGCCTGATCGTCACGCAGCAGGAAGTTCCGGCCATTGCTGCGCGCGGTGACAGCCGCTAGCTCGGAGGCGTTCAAGCGCAGCGCCTGGTAATCCCCGGCCGAGGATTTGGCGTCGGGAAAGATGATCTGCGTTGGGAAGAAGCTGAATATGCGCTCACCCACCTTGCTTTGGGCAAGCTGACCGGCATTTTGCGCCAACATGACCACGACGGCGTTCTGTTTGCGCAGGCTGGCCAGCCAGCTTTGGATCACGGTGGCGAAGTATTCATTATCGATGGCCTTCCAGGCCTCATCGATCAGAACAATGGTGCGGCGCCGATCCTTTAGCTGACGTTCGACACGCCGGAAGATGTAGCTCAGAACGGCCATCCGCTCGCGCTCGCTCTGCGCATCGAGAATATGCGTCAGATCAAAGCCCATCACGTCGCCGTCGAGGGAAAAGGAATCCTCTTTTGTCTCCCCGAAGACCCAGCCATATCGGCCGCCTGGGCCCCATTCCGAGAGCAAGCCTTGCAACTCGCCGCCATCATCCGTCGAGGCAAAGAGCTTGGTGAAGGGACTCCATTGCCGGACATCGATGCTCGTGCTTTCCGCATTGCGCACAACGTTCTGGCGGATTTCTTGGCCCTGGGCGGCGCTCAGCTGCCCGCCCGGTTTGAGAATGCGGGAGAGCCAATCGGTCATCCAATCGACGCCTTCGGGATCCGTTTCGACCCAGAGCGGATTGAGCCCGGTGGGGCGCCCGCTTTCGACGACGGAGTAGGTCCCGCGCATTGCACGGACCGCCATCTCAAGGCCCTTGCGATAATCGAACGCAAAGACCCGCGCGCCTGTGCGCCGCGCGAAGGTCAGCAGCAGCGCGGCCAAGACCGACTTTCCGGAGCCCGTTTCACCGAGAATGACGGTATGACCGGCGGGCGGTTCGCTTGTGGCTGCGCCCGCCCGGTGAAAGCTGAAGCGATACACGCCGCCTTCATTCGTCGGAAACACTGTGATGGGGCTGCGCCAGGGCAATTGATCCGCCGCTTTGCCCATCGGTGTGCGATGCAGGGATGCGAAGTTGGCAAAATGCGTGTTGGTGATCAGATTTGTGCGTGGGCGCCCGGCCATATTGCCAGGGAATTGCGCGAAGAAATGGGCGCGATTGACCACCCTATCTGCCACAAACCGCGCCCCGAAATTCGAGGCGAGGCCTTCGAGATCCGACACGCGCTCCCTCAGGCTGGCCTCGTCATCGCTGATCAACGAGACGGTCAAGGAATGCGACCCGAGGGACTTTTCGCGGACCATGACCTGTTCATGCAGCTTGGCCAGCTGTTCGCTGGCCGCGGTGCGAATGTCCGCGGTGGATTGCATCACCTTGCGCTTGCGCTCCACAAGCTCCGCCGCCTGGTTATTGCTCATCGGGACAAAGCTTTGCGAGATGACGTAGTCGCAGGGCAGCGCGAAGCCGTCGAAAATCGTGCACCAGCTATTGGGCGGATAATCCTTGAGCGCGCGCGTGATCCCGACCCGCTCGCCGAATGGGCCATCTGAGAGGACAAATCCGTCATCAACGAAGGTGACACGTTCTCCGAAGACGACATCGCCAATCACGTTCAACGTGTTGGGGTGATAGATCGGTGTCTCATTGGCCGTCAGGATCGAGCCCAGAAAGCCCAGAACCTCACCGCTGGGTTCTGTGAGCACGCGCGAGCGGTCATTGCCGAGCGCGGCCCGAAACAGCCGGACGGTTTCCTCCAGATGTTCGAGGTCGCGTTTTTGATCCGCGCCTTCGATGAGATTGGCGGCTTTGACGAAGGGGTTAAAGGTTCGCTTGAGGCGCCGCGTCCTGATGATCGAGATGGTCAGCGTGCGGTCACGCAGTTTTCGCTCTGCCAGGCCTTTGCTCCAGCGCCGATCCACATGGTCGCAGAAATCGTTGTCGTTGAGCGGATCGAGGTCTGCCACGGGATCAACGCGGCGCGAGACCCGATGCGTGTAGATGGTGTAATCGGGCCCGAGTTGGGCAATGGCGCGTGCAAAGGCGCTTTTGACCCCATCGAGATCCTCGTCCGCTGCCGTGGTCGAGTTCAACCCATCCAGGCGGATGCAGCACATCAGCGAATTGTCCCGCAGTCGCAGGGTTTTATCGTTCACCAGCGAGACATAGGGCAGGTGGGCATAGCCATGTTGGAGCAACTGGCCACGCCCGGCCAATTGCTCTGCGATTGTCCGCACCTCAAGGGCCATAGCTATGGCCCCCGAAGATGCGTGCAGAACGTGTTCCCGGTGCGGCGCGACTGCCGACCAGGAACACGTCCACGATCCGCTCATCCTTCTCGGCTATGAAGCGACAGGCCGCATAGACGAGCACACACCAGACAATTGTCCAGACACTCGTTGACCATATGAGCGGAACCACGGTGCCGCCGAAGAACGGCAATGCGAAGGGGTAGGGGAGCCCAAACAAGCGGCTTGATTGGGTCAGGGCGACGTTGAAGGGCTCCACATCCAACATCGTTTAGGTCGTGCCCCAGATGGATTGCACAACAGTCGGCGCCACGCCGATGACGACAATGATGATGAGCAGCTGAAAGACCCGGGACCAATCGATGTAGTTGAGCGCGCCGGCGATCAGGATAGCCACGGCAACCACAGTCATAATCAAGCGACCGGTTGTGCCGGTCATCGCGTCCAAGATGCTTTGCATCACAGAGTCGATGGCGCTTGTGTCGATTGACTGCGCTACGGCGGGGGATGCGGCGACGAGAAGCGCCACAATAAGAAAACTCGATAGCCTGCGTGACATTCCTAACTCCTTAAATCTGCGAACACGGCCAGAACGCGTCGGATGTGGTTTTCTGTTTCTGGGAATGGCGGCACGCCGCCATGGGCCTCGACGGCGTCTTGCCCGGCATTGTATGCCGCCAAGGCCAGTTCCACCGATCCGAACCGGTTCAGCATTTGCAGCACGTAGCGCGCTGACCCGTCCAAATTCTCAATCATGTCAAAGGGATCGACGCCGAGATCGTCGGCTGTCGCTGGCATCAGCTGGCCCAACCCGATGGCCCCCACGGGAGAGCGCGCATCGGGGTCATAGGCGCTTTCCACCTCGATATTGCTTTGGAAGAGATCCGCCCATTCCGAGCTGGTGAGCCCAACCTCTTCTAAGACCGGATGATCCGCGTACTCACGGGCGACGACATTGATCGCGGCCATGACATACTCAGAGGGTTCCGCGCGGCGCAGGCGGGCGTCAGAAGCCGTCACCACATCGGGCTCAGGCTCACTGAACAGCAAGAGGCTTGTGCTATGGGCATAAGGCGCCAGCCCGGATCCACCAGTTGCCAGCACATCGGCGTGCAGAGGCGCGCCGCTGGTGGCGATGACTCCTGCGACCAGTGATAAACAAGACATATGTGCCACGCGGGTCATCGGCTCATTGCCCCCGGTTGGTTCGGGGCAACCCGCGCGATCGTATTGGTGACGGTCAGCCCCTCGATTGATGGGATGGCGGGACTCGACACCCCCCAATCGGCCAACATCGAAAACACGGTGGCCACACTTTTGATAATCCGGCTGTCGCTGCTGCGATGGGTCGCCAGCTGCAAGGTCTCTGAGCCGCACTCAGTTGTGACCTGATAGCGCCAGCCACCCCTCACCACACTGACGCGTCGCGCAGGGTTGCCAGTGCAAATCACATCGACGCGGCCCACTTCTTTGACCCGATCCACGAAAGCTTTTTCCGGGACGGTTCGCACAACTTTGCTGACTGACATTCGACACCCTCAGTTTGGCAAACGGCATTGCAGTTATAAATTGATTGATCAACACCTCGAATGAGCGAACATATACGAAGGATAGATGATGCAAAAATATAAATTTATATTATAGACTCTGACGCATCGTTCCGCTTAGGGGGTGATCTATGATGAAACCACTCCATTCGCTCAAGAGCGCGTCTGTCGCCGCACTCATCACCATCTCCGCGCCCGCATCCGCGCAGAGCTATCCGATCGATTGCGCCATTCTTCTGTGCCTAGCAGGCGGCTTCCCGCCATCGACGCCCTGCGCTTTGGCACGGGCTGAGTTCATCCGCCGGGTCACACCTTTTCCGGTTGAGCCGCCTTTACAAATCTGGCGCTGCCCCATGGCGGCTGGCGATGCATTCGAACCCATTGGGCTGCCGGATGTGTTCGAGGCGCTTTATCAAAATGAGATGCATCGCTATTCGCCATGGCTTGCGATCAATTCGGAAGATGACGAGCCAAGCATGGCCCAGGCTGTCCTCGACATCGAACAGGGTATAGAGAGTCCATTCCCGAATGGCATGCTGCATCTCATCCAGGATCGTGCCGACATAGATATCAGCAGCGCGGCTTTTGACTTTGTTCGAACCATTCGAGTGATCGATATCGACTATCGCGTCTGGCTTCACGAAAGCGGTGACGGGGATATCAATTGCAGACATGGCCGACGGCGAATGCAGCAAGGTGTCTACGGTGCCCAAGGCGAGTTTCGATGGGAAGCATTTGATCGGAACGACCCCAACTACCCGCCATCAGACTGGCTCCCGTTTCAGATCAGAATGGAGCAGCGCTGCCCTGTTGGATCGTTCCGCGGTGTCGGTGTTGAGTGGCGCGATCACGAAGGCAACCACAGCTATGAAGTAGTCCGTTACTAGACGATCGTAACGCCTCGGCTCACACGCTTTCTCGCTAACGTGGGTCGATGCCAGTCAGATTTCCCCAAAACACAACAACGGAGCAAAGACTCTAACACCCTTAAAAAAGAACCCCCCGCAGGGCGAACCAGCGAGGGGGGGGACAGACTCAAAGAAGAGTCACTCATTCATCAGTTGTCCTATCCCTGTCTTATTCAGAAAACAAGCAAAAACGCAGTTTATGCGAACACCTTTCTGCGACCTGGTGTCCTGCCTCTGACATAAGAGGACAGATGACTTATGGGCAGTGCTCAATCGATTGATCACCCGAGCTTATCGGACCTGGAGAAGCATGTTCGCCTCCCAGAAAACATGACCAGAGATGCGTTTTTGCGGATCCTGCGCAGCGTGCGGCCACATCTGGCACAACCTGTCTCGGCCGCAGCACTTGAGACGTTTTTGTTCATGGCAGAGGCGACCCGTCCCCGCGACTGGACGAGCAGCGAGAAGGCGCCATGCTGCTACATGGCACAGACCGAGATTGCCAAGATGCGCGGGCGGTCCCCATCCGTTATTCGCAAGCACGAGACAGAATTGGTCCGGGCTGGCCTGATCGAAAAGCGCACCTCCGCGAATGGCGCCCGATCCGGCTTCCTGCATTGCGGAATCTATTTCACGCCAGCAATCCGCTCCGCGGCGCATTTTGAAGCGGTTCTGCATCACCTGCAACAAGAGCGCCTTGAGAACGGCTACCTACGCGGGCGTTTCAGCACATCGAAGCGGTTCCTTACCTCGATCCTGGGGGAGGTTTTCGATCTGTGCCCTGATCACAGTGAAGCACAGGAGGTGGAGACGGCCTTCGATCAGATGCCAACCGCCTCAGAGCAGCACCGCATGTCGATCGATTCCCTGGAACGGCTTGTGAAGGAGCTGGATACCTTGGTGGATATAGCTGAGGATCTTCTGAAAAACTGTGCAAAAACAATCGCCCGACCGCTCAAAAATAAGCCGCCCTATATACAAGATACAACCCAAGACTCTGCATCTGTATCTTGTAACGCAAACGTCAAAAAGGAGAGCGCGCAAGCGCGCTCATACTTAGAAAAACAAGGCGGCGGGGACGGGCGGTTGGTTCAGTCGCACCGGATCCACGAGCCTGATTTCCTCGCAAAGCTGACGCCACCCACCCTATTTGGCATGGCGGCGCCGGGTTTCCAGCTGGAGCTGCGCAAACAGCGTGACGATGTTCCAAGCCTCACCATCCGAGACTTTGTCGGGGCGGCCATGGCACGTCTTCAGCCCTTAGGTGTCCACCCCTCGGCCTGGGATGAAGCCGTAGATCTGGTCACCCCTGAGACCGCGGCGCTCTGTATCCTAATCATCGATGCGCATCTCAATAGCGGCGACATCGCGATCCTCAACAACGGCGCCTATTTCCGTGGTATGGTCAGAAAAGCGCGGAGTGGAGATCTGCACATCATCCGGAGTCTCATTGGGATCGCCGAGCGCAATAGGATCCGTGACAAATCATAGGGCAGGCAATATGCATCTCACACGAACAGAGCCAGAGGCCAATATGCATCGGTTCTACCGGATGGAGATTGTGCGTGGGCTCTTTGGAGACTGGGTCTGGTCCGCGAATGGGGTCGCATCGGGCGCTCCGGGACTACTCGGATCGATTGGTTCGGCACAGAGGAAGAAGCGAAGGATGCCAGGTTTAAGCTGCATATGCAGAAGGCAAAGCGCGGGTATGGGTGATGTAAGTTCTCCTTGCTTTTCAGCAAGATAGGGTAATTTTCGCGATCCAGTTTAGACTGCGCCCTGTTCACAGACCAAAAGCCGATAATCTTGTTTATGAAGCAACCTCCCCAATGAAAGAGAGAATTCCAATTCTATTCGCTTCAAAGGTTTCTTTTTTTCAAGTCTGAGCAGTAGTCCATTCCAGATGCGAGACTACTAAACATCTGACACGTAATCAGTCGAATAAACAGCCACGGTCCTTTTGGGCGAATTGCTACATTCTTGTCTGATAGAGTTTCTTGGTTCGAATGCCTTCAGATCAAAGTTGAAGACTATTGAACCTTAAATTCCTCTGGGTGCCCTTCCGCTCTCTTCGAAGAAACTTCACTAGATTCAATTCCATAGCAGAAATGATAAACGCCTAGCTGAAGAAGCTTTTCCGACGAGCTTTCTAAGTCGCAGTGCGCAAGTAGGTCATTAACTGCACAATTCGCACTAGCCTTAGTGGGTGCAGAGAGCACCACTGCCAAGATCGCACACGACAGTGCGTTCGAGTTCACTTGCGTAAAGACTTTGTATGGAGGCACCCCATCAGCTTCGCTGATCTGATAGCCAGATATCTTTCGGTCACGCAACATCGACGAAGTGCTTTGATGGATAAGACCCGTAAACGAGGCATCGGCATCATCGACAGTAAAAACAATCGTAGCGACCCACCCAGGGGTACCACAGCCCGCCGAGCAGATGAGACGACTTGGTAGTCGAAAAACATTGCTGAACTCTGGTCGCATTTTTGCCGACCATTCCGTGGGATAGTCCACCACATTTGCATAGTCGGCAGTCTCGAGCGCCTCGAGGGAAGCAAGGCGGTATTCAGTAAAGTAGGCCTGAGTCCCTTCGTCTTCGGACTGATACCTGTATCCTGCTTCAAAGCCTGGAAGACTAACGCGCTCTGGGACATGTTCAAAGGTATGCCATTTATCATACTCAAGGCGTCGCGCTTCGCTATAGTCGTTCCAGATATAAAGAAATGCGTTTTCGGGCTGCGGCATCGTTTACTCCGTCCGATGGCGTATAATCACCTTTGATGCAGTCTTGCTGGCGGCAAGTTCGAAACCGTCCAAGGCGTCCGCAGGATCGACAAAGTGAGTAATGACTTTTTTGACGAGATCTTGATTATCGTTCAGATATTTTAGGACCCACTCCCAAGTGGGAATGGGGGCACGATATGATCCCCGAACCTGCTGTTGCCGACGAACAAGTCTTGTCAGGTCGATTTTGGCGAAAGAAGAATGAATGCCTGCTACTACGAGGATGCCGCGGATTTTAAGGACATCTAGGGCGTCGTTTACGACCTCTGGAACTCCGGTTGCTTCGATAACGACGTCGAACTCGCCGTCCTTCAGCCAAGGTTTGACGCTTCGGTACAACCCTAACTCTTGGGTATCTACAACATCCTCGAACCCGAGCGCTTTGACTGTATTCAGTCTGCTCTCGTCGTCATAGCCACAAACGACGATCGATCTGGCACCCGCTTCTCGAGCGAACAAGGCAATACCTTGCCCAATTGCTCCAGGGCCTAAAACTAACACCTTGTCACCGGGACTTACACTAGCGGTGTCCACAGCTTCTTTGCAGACTGTCATCGGCTCGGTTAGTGCGGCTACATCGGCGCTAAGCCCACTAGGTACGAACACACAATTCTCTAATGGAACGACGACGAATGGCGCAAAAGCACCATCAAGCGTCACACCAACACCCTTGCGCTTGGTGCACAGATCAAACCGCTCTTTTTTGCAAGACGCGCAAGTATGGCAAACCACCGAAGGTCGAACAGCCACCCTTCGACCAATGAGCGATTGTTCAAGGTCAGATCCTACGCGTTCGATTCTACCAGCCGCCTCGTGCCCAAGTGTAATTGGCAGGTGTGCAGCCATAGCTTCGTAGCCGGGTGTCCACGCAGCGATATGCAGATCCGTGCCACAAATCCCCGCAGCCTCAACAGAAACTAGAACATCTCGCTGTCCCAGGGAGTCTGGTTGAAGAACCTCCCTAAGCTCGATGCCGCGGCTTGGTGAGATCTTTTGAACTGCCAACATGGCTCTTAGGTCCGCCATGCCAAGAACCGGCGCTCGATTTGACCAATCGCCCAACTGACAATCAGGCCCATCATCGACAAGATCGCCACACCAGCGAAGAGCCGTTCTAAATCGTAGAGCGAGCCCGCCTCCAAAATGTAGGCTCCAACGCCATGCGACGCGCCAAGCATTTCAGCTGCGACCAATAGAATTATCGCGATGGCGATTGAAACACGCAGACCGGACAAAATGCCTGGGAATGCACCGGGCAATACAACTTTACGAACGATAGACCACCGCGACAGCCCAAAGCTCTGGCTCATTCGGATCAATGTGCGGTCCACATTGTCCACGGCGCCGAACGTTGAAACGACCGTAGGTGTGAAGGTACCGAATGCAATTAGTGCATATTTCGATGCCTCATCGATACCGAACCAGATTACGAATAGGGGCAACAACGCAATTTTCGGGATCGGGAAAATAGCTGCAACTATTGGCACTAAGCCGGCGCGAACTAGGCTGAACAGCCCTATGAGTGTTCCTAAGGTAATGCCAGCAACGGCCCCGATAGTTCCTCCAACGATCAGCCGTTCGACCGAAGGCGCCAAGTGCTGCCATAGAAGACCTGTACGAGCGAGGTTCATCAGGGTCTCCAGAACAGCGCTAGGTCTCGGCATGGTTAGTGAAGAGATCACTCCAGACCGGGCGCCCCATTCCAATAGTGCTAGCACTGCGATGAACACCATTGGTCCAACAAATCTTACACTGCGGGTTTCAAAGCCACCGCCCCGGAATGCCACCGGCCTCGTCATGATCTGTGTATTAGCCATCGACAAGCTCCAAATCAGCGGCCATTGCTTCTTCCTTCATTAGGTTCCACAACTGCTTTTGTTTTTCTTCAAGTTCCGGGTGACCCAAGTGTCGTTCCGCGAGTGGAGTGTTTATCTCGACAATCTCATGAATTCGCCCAGGTCGGCGCGAAAGTACGACGATCGTGTGACCCAATCGAACAGCTTCGGCTAGGTTGTGAGTGACATAAACGGCCGTAAATGGCTTGCGGACCCATAGGTCCACAAGATCGTCCATAAGCAACTCTCGAGTTTGGCTATCGAGTGCTGATAAAGGTTCATCCATAAGCATGGCAGCTGGGCGAACTGCCAAGGCTCGAGCGATGGCTACACGTTGTTTCATTCCACCAGACAGTTGTTTTGGAAGTGCATCGTGGAATTCAGACAGACGGGTTCTTGCGAGAACGTTGTCGACAATGTCCTTTACCTCGGTACGGGAGAGACCGTGATCCTCCAGAACCAACTCAACATTTCCCGATACCGTTCGCCACGGCAACAAAGCGAAGTGTTGAAAGATATAAGTGAGTGGATTCAGCGACTCCTTTGGCGGCTCACCAACCTGCAGGACGCGGCCCTCTGTGGACCGCTCAAGTCCTCCGATAAATCGGAGCAACGTAGATTTGCCGCAGCCAGAAGGACCGATCAGACAGACGATTTTGCCGCTCGGGATGTCAAACGAAATGTTTTGTAGAACACGCACTTTCCCATATGAGTGCCCTACTCCTTGAAGCTGTAGATCCATCGATCCCCCCTATAACTATCCACACCCTAAGAATTTCTCGGCTCATTGGTGTCGAACCGAGAAATTCATGCCTAAGAAATGGCAGGTTGGCTCACATAGTTGGAACGTAAGAGGGATCTACTAGCATATCGAGCGTGATTTCAGCGTCTACAAGGCCCTCGGACTGCATCCACCTCAACTGGTCTCCAACTGAAGTGGTGGACAGAGTTAGACCTTGGTTGATCCGCATTGAACCCTCGGTTAGCGACAGTGCAAAGGTCTCGCGAGGTGTATCCACATTGACATACTGATGCACCAGTTCGATTAGTTCCTCGACCTCAGATGTGTCAGCGGTTTTGTCGACGAACGCAGCGTTGTAGTCTGCGACGCCACGCGCAAGTGCCCTAAGAAAGGTCTCCGTTTGACCACGCTCGTTAGTAGCGATTTCGGTCGAGGTGAACACTGCGGTAACTTGATAGCTCGGATCGTAGCTAGAGAAATCGCCAATTCTTTGAGCTGATCCTTCGGCGATCATTCTGTTGGCGATACTGGGCTGTATGACCCAAGCGTCGATTTGGTTCGAAGTTAGGGCACCGATAATTGCGCCAACCTTCTGTAGGGGGCGCATGGTAATTTCGGCCATCGGAATACCGTTCGCATCCGCGATCCGGCTTAGCATGTAGTGAAATGAAGACCCGGCGCTTGTGGTTCCGAATGTCCTACCCGCTAGCTGTGAAGGATCTGTTAGGCCGGCCTCAAACGCCGAATTTGAAGCCAGGATCACCTGTCCGGGCACTGTTGGATCTTCCGCCAGTGCGCCACCAATCACCTTCACAACACCCCGTTGAGCTAAGTTCATAAGCCCACCGCTGATGGACGTTATGCCATAGTCGAGATCCCCACCGGCAACTGCGACTGCAGCCGCGGCCGAAGACTCAAAGAAACTGAGATCAATGTTGAGACCCTCATCCGCGAAGTAACCGCGCTCCAACGCGATATAGGTCGGCGAATGGCTCGTTAGCCGCAGTGCACCAATCACCAAGTTGGTGTTTGCTTTCACCGGAGAAGCAAAGGCTGTTGACACGACCGATGCGCCCAGAAGGGACACAACTTGACGTCTGTCCAAATGGAATTTTTTCATGGTTTCCTCCCAAACTTAGTACTGAGAGAGATACATGACCTCGATATGCATTCTAGTGCAGTTTTTTCCGCTAGTCATGCCCCGAAGGCATATCCTTGCGCGGCGTATTTGGTTTTTTGATCAATTCCTCGATCTTATCCCCGAGAACTTGCACGAACTGGGACTGCGGTTTGCGTCCATTCCACTGCAAGAAAGCGCTGAAAGTTGGTGCATTTTGAATAGGGAGCCTTATCACCCTATCGCCAAGAGGTCCCCAAGCGGAGAATTCATCGACCAGCGCCACTCCCATTTCTTGATTTGCAAGCGCAATAGCCGTGTCGGAGAATCGCACCACTGCCGATTTCCTCGCTTCCCTTGATCTGTTTTGGAGAAAGCCGTCAATTACTCGTTGATGCGGGCCTTCGTGCTGAAAATGGATGATGTCCACACCGTCAAAATCACCCGTATCTAGCCGCTCCTTCGTTGACAGCGGGTGGCCCATAGGAACTACAGCAACAAGTTCGCAATTACCGAGAAGTCGCTTTTGAAACATCGGATGCTCAACCGGTGAAATGGTAACAAGGCACTCTCCTTGACCAGTGAGCAAGTAGTCCTCCATTTGATCAACAGAGAGAACATCGAAGAACAAATCAGGGCCACTCTTGTTTTTTGATATTAACTTTAAGGCTCTGGGAACCAAGGCACGTGACACGCTGGCTGTTGCACCAAGACGAAACTCGGAAAACTCGCCAGTGGCGATCTCCGAAATACGGTGACTGAGACCAGCGATTTGCTTAACAATCGGGTCGACTTCTTGAAAAATCGACAAAGCCTCGCTTGTTGGAACTAAACCTCTATGGTCACGATCGAATAACCTCAACTCAAGGACATCTTCTAGGCGTTTGATCGTTCGGCTTAACGAGGGCTGAGATATAGACAAGACTTCAGAAGCTGATGTAATTGATCTGGTTTGCACGACTACATGAAACGCCTCGATCTGCCGAAGGCTGAGGTTCTTTGCGTTCTTGAGGCGACCTGCCATTTCTCATCGAACTCCCGTGTCAGATTTAGGGATGGTTACAAGTCTAACGCAGTTTGGAGGATCAAGCGCCTAACTCAGTGACCCGAAGTTGCCTCCACTTGCTCTCAAGGACTCGGCAGTCAGACACCCAGTTGTACGGCGTCTGTTCTTCAGTGCCATGCTTGGTCCCGATCTAAAACATGAATCTACGGCTTACGAAAACCAAAACTAACAATGGATCGAACCACTTCACTGGCAGTCTGCAAACAACTACCTGCAGCGATCGTCATCTGTGGCAAAATCATCCATTCCAGCATCCAAGCGGCCCCAGAACGCTCCTGTTCGTGAACCAATGCTTGATGAAGGCCCGCGACTTGGGTGGCGTTGAACCGAGCAAGTGACACAAGGAACTCGGCTAAAACTGGGTTTGATTTGTGAGGCATCGCGGAGGATCCGCCACCGCCCTCGAGTATCACCTCGTCAATTCCCTGTTGCGCCATCAGTGCGATGTCCTGCCCGAGTTTCCCGAGGGATCCCGTGATCAGCGATACACGTCCGGCATACTCAGCTACGCCCGTACGATCAGTATGCCAGACAGGTCCCGCTGCGAGGTCAAGCGCATCTGTCATATGGGTTGCAATGCGGTCTCCGTCTTCGCCGAAGTCATGCCGTGTTCCGACCGCACCGCCAAGCTGCAGACGCTCGACGCGAGGCTTTAGGGCGTCTAGACCGGCAATGTGACCCCGAAGAGGTTGCCGCCAGTTTTCGATCCGGTCGGAAACGGTGATCGGTAGGGCCGCCTGCATACGGGTCCGGCCCATCAAGGGCGCATCCCCTTTTTCGCTAGCCAATTTGGCGAGCCCACGGTCCAGCTTTTCCAGTCTGTCGGCTAGGACAACGGAGACGTTTTTCAGGGTGAGCGACAATGCAGTATCAAGAACATCTTGCGACGTGGCCCCAGTGTGAATGGCGGCCTCGTTCCCACCTGCTTGAGCGCGAAGTTGGCGCACGAAATCACGGATCGGCAAACCGTCGCGGAGGGTGGCATGTGCGAGGGACCCAATATCAATCTTTGCTCTTTTGACCGCTTCAGCGGCCTCCATGCCATGCCCCGAAGGAATGCGCTCACAGGCTTCGAGTGCATGTGCAAGCGCAACCTCGAAAGCGCGATAATGCGCAAGTTGCGCGTCTGCGGACCAAAAGCTGGCGATCTCCGCATCGCCGAAGAGCGTTCCAAGCCAGGGATGATCAAAAATTACGGCAATGCCTCCAGACGCTTGCAGAGGAGTGCTGCCAACTGATCCGGCACTTCGATGCAGGGCAAGTGACCGACATCTTCAAGGCAGACGTACGCAGCACCTTGGATGAGGCCAGACATGGCCATCACGATGTCCGGTGGTGTCGCCAGATCATCGGAACCCGCGACGCAGAGAGTGGGGCAGGTGAGGCGGCTTGTAGATTGAGTCAGGTCGGCATCCCGGATGGCAGCGCAGGTCGCGCGGTATACATCCTTAGGCGTTCTGGTCAGCATCATGCGATACCCGGCCACGAAATCGGGGTGTTCGTCGCGGAATGGCTTGGCAAACCAGCGTAGGAGGATGCCGTCGGCCATATCTTCAAGGCCGGTCTTATCCAGCGCGGCGATACGCTCCGCCCAGCTTTCAGAGGATCCGATGCGGTGGCTTGTATTACAGACCACAAGGTATGCCACGAGATCAGAACGCGAAGCTGCGAGTGCCTGTGCGATCATGCCACCAACCGAGACCCCGCAGATCATGGCATCCCGTAGCATCAACGCGTCCATCAGCGATGCCAGATCGGACGCGTAGTCCGCGATTGTGACTGCACCGGGCTCAGACAATCCATGGCCAGACTTGTCGTAGTTGAGGATCGGGACTTCAGAGGGCAGCCCCTCGATCACCTTGTCCCAAATTCGCAAATCGGTCCCAAGCGAGTTGGCGAAGACGACTGCCCGCGCCCCTAATCCCGCGCGAAATCTGTAGTGGTGAACGCGACCATTCGCCCTTAGAAACTCAGTCATGCGCAGCGTCGGCAGGTTGCTGCAAACCAAGAATCCGCCGCGCTTCGCCCCAGGTGGCAACAGGGCGCTTGTATTTTCCGCAAATGTCCACGACCAGCCGCACTAGAGCGGCGTTGGACGGCGCAAGCGTATCGCGGTCGAGCCGGACATTGTCCTCCAGCCCGGTGCGTGCGTGACCGCCGGAAGACACGGCCCATTCGTTCAGCGTTGCCTGTTGTGCGCCAATGCCTGCCGCGCACCATGGCGCTTCATCTCCGAACAGGCGCTTCACGGTGCGGATGTAAAAATCGAAGACTTCACGATCGACCGGCATGGCGTTCTTCACGCCCATGACGAACTGCACATAGGGCGTGTCCTTGATCCGCCCGTCAGCGCGCATCTTTGCCGCTTGCAGGATGTGACTCAGATCGAAGGCTTCGATTTCCGGCTTCACGTTGTACGCCTTCATCTCGGCGGCGAGCCAGTCCACGAGATCGGGTGGGTTCTCGTAGATACGGGTCGGGAAGTTGTTCGAGCCGACCGACAGTGAGGCCATGTCCGGTTGCAAGGGCAGCATCCCGCCGCGTGACTGCCCGGCGCCGGAGCGCCCACCGGTCGAGAACTGAATGATCATGCCGGGGCAATGCTTTTCTAGCCCTTCTTTCAGGCGCGCGAACCTTTCCGGGTCGGAGGAGGGCGTCTCGTCGTCATTGCGCACATGGGCGTGCACGATGGACGCGCCCTCCTCGAAGGCTTCCTGAGTGCTTTCGACCTGTTCGGACACGGTGATCGGCACGGCAGGATTATTGGCCTTGGTCGGCAGCGATCCGGTTATCGCCACGCAGATGATGCAAGGATCAGACATCGAAGAATACCGTCTCGTTTTCGCCCTGAAGGCGGATATCGAAGCGGTAGACGGGCATGCCGTCCTCCTCTGTCCGCTCGACGATCAACGTTGCGCGGCGGTGTTCCCATTCGATCAGGTTGAGCACAGGGTCCGACGCATTGGCCGCGGTCTCGTCGCCGAAATACATCCGCGTATTGAGCCCGATGTTGATTCCGCGCGCGACAATCCAGAGGTTCAGATGCGGAGCTTGCGTGCCGACATTGCGTCCGCGGGTCTGTCCCGGTTTGACGGTCTCAAACGCCCATGCGCCGCTCTCAAAATCGGAGATCACGCGACCCCAGCCGCGAAACCCATCTTCGACGGGCCCGCCACCTTCGGGATGTGCATAGTGGCCGTCGGCATTGGCCTGCCAAACCTCTATCAAAACGTCCTTGATCGGTGCCCCCATGCCGTCAATCACACGGCCTTCAACCCGGATCCGTTCACCTTCGGCGTTTGGGCCGGTGATGTCGTGACCCAATTCCTGCTGGTAGATCTCGAAGCCCGCAGCACCTGGCGCAAGGCCGATGTGTACGTAAGGTCCGGCGGTCTGCGATGCCGACTCTTTGAGGTATGCGAGTTCCTGAGCCATCAGTTCCCCTCCAGACGGTTTTCAAACAGAGTTGAGCGGCGACCGCGCAGCACGATGTCAAATTTGTAGGCGATGCTGTCGAGCGGGACGGTCGCGTTAAGGTCGAGTTTCGCGGTCAGTTGATCGATGGCGTCTGCGTCCGGGATTGTCTGGACAATCGGGCAAGCCGGGATCAGCGGATCGCCTTCGAAATAGCATTGGGTGATGAGCCGCTGCACGAAACCCGAGCCGAAAACCGACACGTGTATGTGGGCAGGGCGCCAGTTGTTGACCATGTTGCGCCACGGATATGCGCCAGGCTTTACGGTGCGGAAAAAGAAATAGCCGTTCTCATCCGTCAGTGTCCGCCCGCAGCCGCCAAAGTTCGGATCGATCGGCGCAAGATAGGTGTCCTTCTTGTGCCGGTAGCGTCCGCCCGCGTTGGCCTGCCAAATTTCAACGAGCGTGTTCGGCACGGGCTTCGCGTTCTCGTCCAACACTCGTCCGTGAAGGATGATCCGTTCACCGATCGGGCTTTCATCGGCCTTGGCGTAGTTTGTCAGTAGGTCGTTGTCGCCTTCGTCGATATCGTTGTGGCCGAAGCGTGGTCCTGTGATTTCACTGACGGAGTTTTGCAGCGAAATGAGTGAATAACGCGGGCTGCGGGCCACGGATATCTTATAATCCGGTGTGAACGCCGCGGGATGGACACCTCGGTTCCTCTGATAGAAATCTCCGGGTTGAGTCATTGGTGCTCCTCCATCTCGGCATAGGTCGATTTTGCAAGTTTGATCGCGTGGTTGGCCTTGGGCACGCCGGCATAGATGGCCACGTGCTGGAAAGCCTGAATAACGTCGGTTTTGGTCGCACCGGTGTTGGCGGTGGCGCGGATATGCATCGGGATTTCCTCGAAATTCCCGGTCGCCGCTAGAAGCGCGAGTGTCAGCATGGAACGCTCGCGCTGTGTGATGCTGTCATCCGCCCAGACCGTACCCCATGCGCCCTCGGTGATGAGTGACTGGAAAGGGGCGTCGAAGTCGGTCTTGGCCGCTTCGGCGCGGTCGACATGCGCGTCGCCAAGGACCGCCCGCCGTGTTGCCATCCCCTTTTGCGACCGTTGATCCAACATCACATTCCCTCAGCAGTGTTTTGTTAAGAGCGGAGTTATATTGCCTTTTGGATTTTGAATATTGATATATTGAGGTACAAATATAACCTGTTTGGTATGAATTGGGATGCACATCTTCGGCTCAGGCACGTCCGCACCTTTTTGGAGATTGCACGGGCCGAGAGCGTGTCGGTCGCAGCGGACCGCCTCAACATCACTCAACCAGCCGTATCTCGAAGCCTGAAAGAGCTTGAAGAGATGCTTGGAGCCCCGCTCTTTGACAGGGTAGGGCGAGGGCTCCGTCTCAACGAAGCGGGCCGGGTGTTCCAGTCCCACGCCAGCGCCTCCATGGTGGAATTGATGCGCGGGCGCGACCGGTTGGCTAAAGACGGAGATCTGACATCGCGGCTTTCCATTGGCGTTCTTCCCACGGCAGCGACGGATCTCCTGCCGAGGGCTGCGCTTTCGTTTCGCGAGGAAATGCCACATGTCCGGCTGCACATTCTGACTGGCCCGAATTGGCTCCTGTTCAACCAACTTCGAGACGGGACGCTGGATTTGGTGGTTGGTCGAATGCCAGAACGGGACGCTGCGGCCGGTGTTACCTTTCAACAGCTATACATCGAGGATGTGATCCTGGTGTGTCGGCCAGGCCACCCAATCCTAGAACGAAGCAAGCCCGAAGATCATATTTCGGATTTCACTTTGATCCTTCCACCAAGTGGGGCGGTTATCTCTGCTACGGTGGAACGGTATTTGAGCAGCATCGGGCTGCCGGGATTGCGGGGAGCCTACGAAACGGTCGGACTTCCGGTGGGTCGAAAGATCCTCAGCGCATCGAATGCGCTTTGGTTCATCTCGCGCGGTGTCGTCGCGCACGAGACAGAAGCGGGGAGCCTTATTGCGGTCGAGCTTTCGTCGCCGCTTCTGTCGGGCCCAGTGGGAATTAGCATCTCGACGTCTGCCCCGATCAACGTCGAGCGCAGTGTTTTTGCCGAATGTTTACGAAATACCGCAAACGTCTGATATTGGATTCAGCGAAGAAGAAGAGTTGCTGACCGCAGAGACTATCACCACTTTACGTGAGGTAGCTTCGGCCGTTGGCTTGAATACTCGCGCGCTGCTTTAGTGAGACGGGCGCTTTAACCTGAACCGTGTCCATCAATGCCAAGCATCGTTTCTGACGACTAGCCTCGCGCCAGTCCGGCAGCACGTGGAAACTAAACTAATTTACATAATAAGCCTTATAGGTCAGTAATATGTGTAGCGGGCACATTCTAAACTGGGCTGCGACACTTCCCCTATCTTGCTGAAAAGCAAGGAGAACGGACATGGCCCATACAGAGCTAGATTTGCGTGAGAGACGCGTGATCGAGGTCCTGCTCCACATGAAGACGCCGATTGCCAAGATCGCCGCCGAGATCGGCAGGCACCGCTCGTCCATCTACCGCGAGATCAAGCGCAACGGATTCACAGATACTGAGATCCCCGAGCTTAATGGCTACTACAGCACGCTCGCACAGAAAGCAGCTTCTGGGCGCCGTCAGCGGCGTCGAAAACTCGTTCGGCTCGACGCTGCGACGATCGCGCTGTTCTCTGGCGAAAGATTAACCTGCGCCATCGTCCTCGAAACCAATACCGTGATCTATGCAGATTGTGGCATGGCCGTCATTCAAGAGAACGCTAGGCAGTACCTGACTATCTTGACCTACTTGGCTGAGACGTCCCCGGCGCTCGTTGGATGTTCACCATCGGAACGCGACGTGTTTCGACAGAATGACCAGCCTGAATGCGTTGTGGATGCACTCGAGTGATGCCCTACAGGCGCGATGCGTAATATAAAGTCTGATCCGGGCCATCTTCGTGGGCCGCGCCCTCATGTCCTGAGCTATATTCTAACTTGTCTGGATCAGACCTGCCGCAAGTGCTTTAACGACCAGCTCAGCGGTTGTCTTCGAGCCCGTTGTTTTTCTCGCCTGATGCAGGCGGTTCTTCACCGCTTGGACCGAGATGCCTAACGTTTCTGCGATCTCGTCTTCTCGGAGGCCATTTGCGATCATGCTCAGCACTTCCGTCTGTCTGGCTGTGATGTGCGGCGCCTCTTCCTTATACCATTTGGCAACGTCCTTCAGGATTGTCGGCAGTTGATCTGCTTCATCCCTCTTAACTTCGCGGTCATCCCGCGCGATTGAAACAAGAGACACGCCCTTTGCCGAAGTCATCGAAAAGGTACATCCGAACTTCAAACCATGTGACCTTGCAGCCTCCATGACACCCCTTAGATCCGGTATGCGGCTTTGGGACCAACGGAATGGTTTAGACCCGGCGACAGCTTGCAGAAATACAGGGTCAAAGTGATAAAATCGGTTAGTGTCGTAGTCCTCTTGCCATGACTGCGGATAGGTGCAGCAGAAGAACTTCGGACCGCCCAAGGTGTAGTCCAAGAACACCGTGTAACCCATTGTACACAGTCCATTAAGTCGCTGATCTACTTTCTTTGGAACCTGTGCGCTCGCCGTCATATTCTATCTTTCGTATAGGTTTTGGCGCGCATTCTTGGCCAATATTGCGGCGCCTCACAACTCCAGTCATATAAATTCGCAGCACCAGCAAGAATATGCGACTTTGGGCCTGCAAATTGACCTATTCATCACAACTTCTCGACTGCAGGGTGTGCCATGCGCCCTTTATTCATGGACCGGAACTCGTTCACTTTGCCCAGTTGCGCCACAGAGTGTTCGTCGAGGGGATGGGGTGGGATGTTCCCGCCGTCGCTGAGATGGAACAGGACTACTACGACATCGGAAAGGCCACCTATGTTATAGCCACGAGAAGCGGTACGAGTGAGGTCGTTGCAGGTCTGCGCTTGCGTCCAACGGAAGAACACTGCCCCAGCTACGGCGGGCCAGGACTATACAGCTATATGATCCGTGATGCTCAGCGCGGCCTCTTACCATCCATTCCCATGAACCTCATGGATGATACCGCACCGATCGATGCATCGATCTGGGAAGCAACGCGGCTGGTTTCCATCGGCGGTGCTGACGCCACACGGCTTGTCCTCGACAAGGCAATGGCATTTCTCTCCTCTGTCGGGTGCAGAAAGGCCCTGTTCCTCACCCGGGCGCATGTCGAACGTGTGGCGCGCCGCTGGGGCTATGAGATGCAACCGGAAGGACCAAAGGTTCAAATCGATGGCGCTGCGCATCGCGTCTTTGCATGTGACGTGCAGCCGTGCCTGCGCGAAGTTTGTAGATCCTCCGCACCGGAGATAGTCGCATGAAAGCCAATTTCGCCCGGACAATTGGTTTTCTATGGAACCCCGAAACCTTGATTTGCATTGGCCATCGTGTCCGCTGGACAAGCGGCGAGATCGGGAATGTCTGGTTTGAAGACGAGCATCCAAAGACACTTTTGACAGATGAGCCGATCCCACCCGTATTGGATGAAAGCAGTTGTTCAGCGCATTAACTGTCGCTGACATCGGCATCCCGAGCCCATGGATCCTCCCAATTCTCCGGTCGCGCGACTAGCGCTGGTGTGGGACCAATCCGAGTCCAGCCTGTCGCGTAAATCGGCAAACTGACTGTGAGATAGCCGAGGCTTTTCACAAACGACATGATGCCTAGGATCCCATTAAACTCCTTCATCGTGAAATTGCCATCGTTGTTCAGCGCTTCACTCGTTGTCACAAGATACCTTGCCTCACCCGTCAGCGGGTGGACCACCCGCGCAGACCATGTGCCGGCGAATGAGACATGCTTCTTGTACATGCGTTCATGGGCAATCAGCTCGAGCTCGAACCCGGCCTCAAGGAGAGCCCTAAACTGCGCATCTGTTGCATATTCAGTGTTAACCAAACGGTCTTCGCGCCGCATATGCTATCCTTGCTCCTAGCCCCAACGCTGAGCGTCACCACACCCCTCTCGTCCCTAGGCTCGCGTACACAAGCCGGGCCATCCCGATGGCGATACAAACTTGTTGTTATGTCATCTTCCAAACCATGTCTATAAAACCGAGTTTTTGTGGTCACCATCGCTTCGGACTGTTTTGCTCTGCAATCCGCGCCGTATGCCTTTCCAACCTCATCTATAAACTAGCCTCTACAAAAACCACTCGAACAGACGTTCTATGGACACCGACTTCAAACAAAAAATTGGCTTCGCGCGGGTCTCCACTCTTGACCAGAAGCTAGACCCGCAGGTCGCACGACTTCGCGCTCTGGGATGTGATGAGATCTACACCGTCAAAGAGACCGGAGCGAAACGACCTTGGAGGAATGCTTTGCTAGGTTGCGGCGCCGCGACGTGCTCGTGGTGACGGCTTTGGATCGACTCAGTCGAAGCCAAATGCATCTTTCGAGCATCGCGGATCGGCTTGAACGGAACGGAATCGAGCTGCTGACCGATCGGGAGCGGATCGACACATCGACGGACGTGAGGCGGATTTTTTCTCTATAGCAAAGGCTTTTGCGCAATTCGAGCGGAATCTGATCCGTGAACGCACAATGGTCAACCTGCAGGCGGCCCACGGTCAAGGGCGAAAAGGCGGCACGCCAGCTGCGTTGAACGATGATGAGATCGACAACACCAGACAGATGGTTGTTAGAACCGACCGGAAAGCCAAAATCATCGCCTCCATGCATGGCATCAAGATCTCGACGCTCTACAAGTATTTCCCCCGCGGGCGCGCCACTCTGAGCCACTCTAAAGCCGCCAAGGGCGACAAAGGCAGCTAATCATTCGGGCGAGCACCATCGATTGAAGATAAGTTCCTATCACGACCTGTGCGGTTGCGAGATGTCGCTAAAAGCGAGAGAGGCAGGCTGCCAAAAGCTGTCTCTGAGATGTCGCGCGAACCGCTGCTGAAACTCGGTCTACCGGCCACACGAGATTGAAGCCTATCTCGCCCGTCGTTATAAATTTGATATGATCAAGAACCTCTTCGAATCTCTCTATGGATTGCTCTGCATCGGCCTCCCGGCCTGGCTCGGCGGCTTGCTTGCAGATTCAGTTGTCGCGCGCGGTTACATGGATCCTGTGATCGCATTTGCGGTCCTAGCCAGTTCGATAGCGCTTGGCGTGTCTATGTGGCGCGCACGGCCGTGATCAGCGAGACGATTTCTCGCTTCCTCTTCATCGGCTCGCCGATGGGCCATCTGAACGCCTACGCGCAAGAGCCTAGACCTCTCGCGGCGTTTACATACTTGCCCCCAGCCCGCAGCGTCCCGTTGGTGTTTGCCTCAGCCTTCTTCATCGGCACTGTCCTGAAGCTTACCGGCGCAAGTGCCGTGGCCAAGCTGGAAGCATCGTCAGGATCCAACCCGCTATGGCAGCTGGTGGCTTTGCTGGACGTCGGTTCACTCACGAGCTTGGTTGTGTCTGTCGCGATGTTGCTCTTTGCCTGGGTCGGCGTTGCGACCATAACCTATGAGCGAAACAAGCGGTCTGTGGTTGGCCTGTCGCCCTGGGCGAGCGCAAATGTGATGACCAACGCCATTCTGGCTGTCGTTCTGCTCATCGGCACGATGGGCGCGATCGCAGAGGCGCAACAAATCCTCACCGCGTTTCTTGTCCTAATGACGATTTGGGTTCTCTCGGACGTGATCGCGAGCATTCAGCGCGCCCGGCATGCGACGGAGCGTGATCAATAGTGATGTCACGAGTGTCTCGTGTACCGGTGGTTCAGCAAATTTCCAACATAGGACATCCGCCGATGCAAAGAAATCGGTAGCAATGGAGCGAGACGGTGTTGCGCTTTCTTGTTGCTCAATTCCGCAGTTGCGCGCGGCCGGCTGTCGGGGAAGTCTGCATGAGCGGCGACAACAAAAGATGATTTGATTGATCCGTTGAAATCTACCGCGGCGTGGCGCAGTCGCCTTCGCTGTGACGGGCATGGTGAAGTAAGGCGCCTCTATTGCAACGGGGTGGGTTTCGCGCCCGCTTCCCTCTGTTGTCGGTAATCGCTTGGCGTCATGCCCATATGTTTGGCGAACGCGGCATTGAAGGTTGAGCGGGCATTGAACCCAACATCCATGCTGATATTCAGCACCGTCTCCTCGGACTGCCTGAGGCGGATACATGCCTCAGCGATCCGCCATTTGTTGATGCAGTCGTGAAACGTCTGGCCCAAATGCAGGTTCAGAAAATGGGTTAGTTTGTGGGTCGGACATCCCACCCGTTCGGCTAGCTTCTGTAAAGAAAGATTCGGATCAAGGTAGATCCGGTTCACCGCCAGTTCGTGATCGAGTTTCTTCCGGATCCGCTCAACTTGCTCCTCCGGAAGGACCGAGCGCTGGTAGCGATGGTACTGGCTTGGCTCAGACGAGCCCACAGTCCGACGGAACGCCAGCGCCAACCATCCGACGGCAAGCACGCAAACCAGATCAAGAGCCGCCCCAAAGATCGGCGGCACGACCGGATCGAAGTCCAGGATCTCGGGCAGGTCTTCGAGCAGTGCAATCAACCACGCAACAGACACCACCAACAGGACCCGTCGCCCGAGTTGTAACGACGCGGCTGACACGGCTCTGCCGTCCAAGCCGCGCTTTCCCGCCGTCCAAACAACCCTCCAACTCCTACAAAGATAGAGCGAGTTGACCACTAAAAACAAAGCTATCGCGGCAATGGCACAGGTGTAGGCGAACACGCCCGCCAAGGGTGCCAAGGCGTCTCCCTCGACACCGGATGCGACAACAATGGCCACCGGCAATGCAAGCGCAACGCCAACGGAAAACCAAAGCCCAACGCGGCGAGATCCCCCGGTGTCAAAGGCGCCGGCCGGCCCCAAAAGCGCCGCCGCATAGGTATAGGTCAGTGGGCCATAGAGCAGACTCAAGGGAAGCGCGACCAGAACCAACGCCGCCGACAATGCGCTGTCATCCGTTTCGGGCACCAGCGACACCAAGAGCGACAGCGCAACCACCGCAAAAAGGTATGCCAAGACTCGATCTGCCACGGGATGACGCGGATCGCTCTCTGCCAGAAGCCCTGCAAATACTGTGCTCTGCAGGATAGTTGGGGCGATCAGAAACAAAGCGCTCATGTCCTGCATCCTACGTCGTTCGACATCTCCAACCTAACGCAGATTGCGAACCTCACTGCGGCTGGCAACGATGCATTAGGGACATTGGCCGATCTCCGCCACGTACGCCGTCCTGTCCGCATGGATTGGGCGACTTTCAGACCGCATTCGCATCTGGAATGAGTTGCCAACCATGGACCAATCGATGATCACCTTCCGCAAGCTTCGCCCAACTCCTGTGACTGTGTGTTTCTTTCTCGCGGCAGCCTGTTCGAATGCACCGGACGTCCCTGAGACGCCGATTGAAGAGCAAGCGCGATGGGCCGTCTGCGATTGGTCGACTGGCACGGGAGACCGCGAGGCGGAATGCGCCTTTGTCACGGTCCCGTTGGAGCATGGAGCCAGCTTGTCCGAGCGCTACCGTCTGCTGGTAAAACGCCGGGGTGCGAGTGCGCCTCTTCAGGCGCAGGTGTGGCTGGTGAGCGGTGGACCGGGAGACGCCGCGACCGCCAACATGGAGCGTCTGTCCGGTGGAATCCACCAAGACCGTCCTGATATCGCATTATATGCAGTCGATCATCGCGGAACGGGCGGATCCGAGCGCCTCGATTGCCCGGGCTTAGCCGGGAGCGCAACCAGTATTCAGACGGGGGTTGCCGAAGTCGAAGCGTGTGGAGCCGAGCTTCACGCCCGGTTAGGGGATCGCCTGTCTCACGTCACGCTCACGGCTTCGGCACATGACCTCGCCGCGCTGATTACGGCCAATCGCGAACCCGGCGTTCCAGTGTTTGTCTATGGCGGCTCGTACGGCACGATCGTGATCCAGCGGTATCTTGAACTATATCCCAACCAGCCCGACGGTGTGATCATGGAGGCCCTTGCGACCGGTCGCTTCCTCGATGGCTATGACGCCAGTTTCGAACGGACCGGGCGCAACCTCTTGCGACGATGTGCCGTCGATCCGGCATGTGCCGATCGTTTTGATGGGGATCCTTGGGACATTGCGCAAAGGGCTGTGGCGTCGCTCGATAACGGGAGCTGTACCGCTCTGGGGGCAAGCAGCGCGGATGCGCGTCTGCTGTTTGGCAGCATGTTGTTTTCGGCGCCAGTGCGGGATTTGATCCCAGCCGCCGTCCTGCGGCTTAACCGTTGTAGGCCGGAGGATGTCAGTGCTTTGAACACGCTTGCGGGACGCCTTACCGAGCTTGCAGTCAGCGACGACGGAAGCTCCGACGTTCTTGGAGCCCATGTTTTTCTGTCGGAGACCCAACCACCACGCGATCGCTCGTATACACTGCTCCAGGACCTGGCCGGTTATACGATGGCGACGGGACTCGAAGCCCATATCTCACGGATCGAGGCGTGGCCTCGTACTCAGGGTCAGGGGGTTCCCCTAACACCACCACCCTACGATGGCCCATTGCTCATGCTGCAGGGGGCACTTGACGCACCGACACCACTGAGCCGCGCCAATCTGTTGCGCGACACCTATCGCGGGCCGTCTCAAGTCTGGGCTGAGTTTCCCGACGGATCCCATCAATTGACCGGCGCCACGCCAATGCTCAACGGCGACGACTGCGCCCGCCGGATCCGCATTCAGTTCCTGGATAATCCGTTCACACCACCTGACCTTGGATGCATCGCTCAGGTCATGCCGCCAGCGTGGGAAGGATCCGACGCACTGAACCTGTTTCTGTTCGGAAATGCGAATGCCTGGGGCGAGAATTGAAGATATATCGATGCGGCGACGCTCAACCAGGACTGTGGCGTCCAGCACGATTGGCAATTTGCGCGCAGTGCCATGCGGCCAAACCGAACATTTAGTAAGATGACTTGAAGCATCTGGAAAAACCCCGAACTGTGGCGGAGGGGTGACTGCCTCCATGAGCCCCTGCTACCGCGGGAGCGCATTACATCGCTTGATCCAAGATGTGAGAGAAGGCCTGTCCGACGTCAGCGGCAATGGGACAATTTAGATCGATTTGATAAGAGAGGGTTTCGGGCACATCGTAACCACCAAGGAGTGGAGATGAGACAGAAACTCGGCCGTTTATCTAGTGGACACTAACGGCGGTTTTGTCCCGCGTTGCCGTCATTGCCTAGGTCGGTGTGATAGGTCTGTTAAGGCGGACCTAGCTACCTTTTGCTGCGGCTGTATGAATAACGGCTTTGCAGTTTGATCTTTGGAAACGGTTTCCTTTGGCAGGGTCAGACTTTCCGATGCGACAGTCTTAGGCAGCATTCGATTTTTTCGGCTACCCGAAAGGTATAGGCACCGTGTCATCCTTGGATTCCAGCTGCATGAATGGCGGTCTCGTGGGCGTTTGCGATGCCATTCCGCGCGATCTGGAACTAGAGCTCTTCCGCATATCGCTTCACTCGGAGATCAAAACAGCGCCACCGTCATGGGAAGTATCTATCACCTTTCCGGCCAGATAGGCAGCGACACTGATGCGCGCGATTGAACCGGGTTCGTCGTTACCGTCGAATGTCACGAATTCTCGCAGCTCGGTCCTTTTCTCGCCATCCGTCAGCTCAGCCGGGCGGACAATGACCCAAGAAGGTAAACCGCAGCCTCGCACGACGTCTTCCTGAGCGGTGCGGTCCTTCATAATGCGGCCGAGCAGGATCGGTTTTACCAGATTGCGGAACGGCCAGCTGCCATGCCCGGACGAGTCGCCGGCACCGATAGACGTCATGGCGACTAAGCGCGGCACTCCTGCCTCATTCATCGCCGATACAACGTTGCGCGTACCTGTTTCACAAACGTCAGTACCATGAAAGATCGTCTGTCTGTTTAGTGGCGCGCCAAAGGTGAGGATGACAACGTCGTGGCCCGGCATAGCCGCCGCCAGGCCCTCTGCATTGGTCACATCACCCTTCTGGATCGAAAGCCCATCAAAGGGCGCGATACGGTCTACCGATCGGCCAAACGCGGTGACTTCATGGCCGAGAGCCGTAACTTCGGCAAGCGTATAGCGGCCGATATTGCCGGTGGCGCCAATGACGAGAACTTTCATTTTTTCAGTCTCCTGATCTGATTACAGAACTGCGCGTTGGTAGGCTGTGCCGGTAAGGGGTGATGTATCGAGATAGAGCACTTTGTAGTTCCGTTTGACGAACCGCCAACCAGCTGCTGTGCGGATCAGGTCGTCTTCATAAACAGCGAGATTGAAGTTCGCCGTTTCGTCCTTGGCGCGGGCAATCTCGTTGACGAAGGAACGCGCTGTGGCCTTGTCACCGTCAATTTTGATCACATGGGCCAACGGCATCTGAATTAAGAACTCCCAGGCGTTGCACAGCAATCCCAGAAACGCGCCACGGATTTCGTCATGACACTTGAACATCTTGTCGATCGGCGGGCCAATCTGCCAGATTGCGTTTTCGGCCCACAACGAGATGACGGCATCCGCATCGACTCTGTTGGCCGCATCGGCGAAACGGCTGGTCATTTCGTGGATTTCGGTGCGGTCTTCCAGTGTCTGGATCCGCGCCTCCAGAGTTTCGGACGGTGCATTCATAGGCCTTTTCCTTCTCGAGGGCTGAAAACCAGGACTAGCGTTTGAGTTCCATTGCCCCCAATCGTCCTGAGGTCTTGCCAGTTCAATCTGGAACAAAGTGCGCGCTGACATCACGGATACACCGCCGCAACCGCCTGATCGACGAAGAAGGGAACTGGCAGGTCGCCGACCCGCTCCAGTAGCGCTGTGCGCAGCTCGGTCGCATGACTTGCCTCATTCATTGCGGCTTCCCAATCGTCAAGATAGCGGCGGGTGTGGGAAAAGGCCGTCATGTCAAGCGGTGAGCCCTCCAGCCGATGTCCAGGTATAACGGTGCCCGCTCCGGTAGCCTCGAGCGCGTCAAGACTTTCACGCCAACGTTCCAGCGCAGCGCTGTCAGTGTTTTCCGCGACATAGGCGTGTGTCCCGGAAAAGGCGATATCGGACGTGATCAAGGTGTCCAGAGACTCAACATAGACAGGCGTGATGGTATCGGTGTCCCCATGCATGGGTTCAAGGATCGAAATACGCTCACCTTCAAGCATCATGGTGTCGCCACCCAAAGGCTCTGGAATGACGACGCGATCGGCGAGCGCAGGCCCCATCATGGCCTTGATCTGGTCGAACATCGGCGGTCCGGCCTGTTCGAGGATCGGCTGTAGGGCGGAATGCGCGACGGGCCGCGCCTGTGGGAACCGATCCATTAACACTCCCAGTCCGAGGAAATGATCAGGATGCACATGGGTAATCAGGATCGTCTCCAACGTGCGCCCTGATGCATCGATCGTGTCGGCCAGAGCGGTTGCATTGGCGCGATCAGTTTGCGCGTCGATCAGGACCGCACGTGTCTCTCCGAGGACGACGACCGAGTCGACAAAAGTGCCCGCCTCGTCCGATGTAAAGACATCCGCCGAGCGCAGCGGTTGCGCGGATGCGGGTGATGCAAGGGCAAGGGTCGAAGCTCCGGCGGCAAATTGCAGAAAATCGCGTCTGTCAAGCAGTTTCATGGGGTGTCCTTTCGGGTTCGAATGGAAAAAGGTGCCCGCCGTGTGGGGAACAGGGTGGCGGAGGAAACGAAGCGTCAGCGATACGGGAGGACCCTAGAGCTTCGGATGTTCTTCCATGACCGGCAGGCTGGAATGTATACGACAACCGCACCGAAGACCGAGCTTTGCATCGACCGACTCAAAGGCCTGCTTGCGGAATGGGGGGATGACCGGTCAGCCCAACGCCCTCACGGACAGTGTCAGCATTGAATGCTACGCCGAGGAAATTATTCATGGCTGCATAGTATTGGCCCATATGTTCGCTGAGAAACTGACCGATATATTCACCATTTTCCTGGGTGTTAGCGGCCAGCTCCGCCAGAACGGCGACCCAGGTCGTCACAATAGCGCCTGCCGCAGCAAGCCGCTGCGTCTTCACATCGGTAATCATCGGGTTGAAATCTGCGCAGGCGTCAATCACTACATAAACCTCATAGCCTTCACGCAGAGCGGAAAGTGCGGGAAAGGCAGCGCAAACCTCGGTGGCAAGCCCTGAGATGACGAGTTTCTTTCGGCCTGTCGCTTCGACCGCGGCCTTAGATTCAGCATCATTCCAGAAATTGACAAAAGGCCGGTCGATCACATCGAGTTCAGGGAAGAGCGCCTTTAGCTCTGGCATGGTTGGACCATTTGGACCCTGCGGCCAGCTTGTCCCCATCACTACCGGAATGTCGAAGGCCTTCGCGGTTTTGGCATGGCCAAGAATATTGTGCTTGAGCTGCATCGGATCGACTGAGCTCAGAAACTGCATCAGTCCGACCTGATGATCGACCATCATGAACACGCAATTGTCAGGGGTCAGCTCGCTTGTCGGTAGGGCCATGTCGAAAACTCCATCTGCTGAATCAATTGAACAGTTACGATCATGGTTATGGCGGCTAATGACCTCTGAGCTCTTTCAGATTTCGGCCCCTTTCAGGATTTAGCGATGCGATCGTTTGATATGAACCAGGCCAAAGGCTTGTGGAGAAACCGGCACAGATTTTGAAAGCATCGATATTCTGAAAGACCAACCAATCAAAATAAGGTTCTTCTTATGATGCAGTGTCGCCCTACGATCTGACAGGAGAAAGTCCATATGTATCAATCCGCTCGCGCCGTAACGCTGAACGCCCCCATTGCCAAAGTGTGGGACATTGTCGGCGACTTTCATGGCCTTCCCAAGTTCCATCCATTGATCAAAGAGACCAAGCGAGAGAATGGGGGACTTTGGCGACGTGACATGTTCGCCGGTGTCGACGCCGGCTCCCTGGAAGAACGACTACATTATTCCGACCAAGCCAAATGCTATAGCTATCGCTCGCTGAATGCCGGTGGTGGGGCTTGGCCGATTGATTCCTATTTCGGCAAATTCAAGGTGTGGAGTCGCGGACCTGAGCGGACCGGGGTGCTCTGGTCGGCCCAGATGATCCCGACAGATCCTGAGGCTGGCGCTGACAGCCTGACAGCTCAGCTGGTGGAAAACCAGACGGTTGGTCTTGGCGGTCTTGTCGATCACTTCGGCGGTGCACCCTTGCCAGTACCGGAGCATGCCTATGCCGCATCTGCCCTCGCGCATTTGAACACTACACCCGACCAGGTTTGGTCATTTGTTGGCGACTTTTTCCAGATCGCAGACTGGATAACGACAGTTGAGACCGTAAAAAAAGTGAGCAATGGGCGGCGTTTCGTCAAGCTCAAGGATGCGGATCAGATCGATGTCGAGACCGAGTTGTTCCGCGACGACGCGGCACGCACGCTGAGCTATGATTCCCGTCTGGAGCCAGATTCGGCCTATCCATGCGATGATTACATAGCAAACCTCAAAGTCTGGCCGCGCGCCGATGGCACCGCCGGTCTGGTCTGGTCGGGACAATTCACCCCAACCAATCCCGACGATGAAACCACCGTCAACACCGTGTCAGACATGATGACATCTGAGTATCGAGCCTCACTCGAAGGATTGGTGCAGCAATTCGGCGGCAACATGGTTTCAAATCAGGCCAAGCCATCTCAGCAACCTTTGGCAGCGTCGGTTTAGATAGATGCAGGTAAAAGATACACTCTCGTACAGTCATGGTCTCTCATTTCCGAGACATGCATCGAGCGGTTTCGTTCCATATATCCATAGCGGGTCCAGATGAACCTACCAGTACCCCCCACCCGCGATCCTGCCGGTTCAGATCGTGATGAGATCGCGCCGATCGTTGCCCCGGGTCCTGCCGTTCTCGTCGTCCTGTTGGCCGCCAGCAGTTTGACGGTCATGGCGGGTGCCACGATCGCGCCGTCTCTGCCGGGTCTGGCCCGGTACTTTTCTGATGTTCCCGATGCCGAGTTCCTGGCCCGACTCGCACTTACATTGCCGGCTCTTTTTATTGCGATCACGGCGCCGATAATGGGGCTTTTGGTCGACAGGTTTGGCGCGCAGCGCATCTTGTTCGGATCTACCGTGATCTTTGTGGTCGGCGGCGCATCTGGTGCAATTGTCCCAGATCTTTACCCGCTTCTGGTCGGGCGTGCGCTTCTTGGTGTGGGCGTGGCCGGCATTATGGTTGCGACGACAACCCTGATCGGCGGGCTCTATCCGGCTGCCGCTCGCGACAGCGTGCTTGGGTATCAAGGCGCGGCGATGGCGCTTGGCGGCGTCGTATTTTTGACGGCGGGCGGTTGGCTCGCCGAGATGAATTGGCGTTTTCCATTTTACATCTACGCGCTGCCACTTTTGCTTCTGCCGTTCATTCTGACCACGCTTCCGAACGCTACACCGGAGAAGGATCAGGCCACAGAGCGTCTCGACACCAACAGGATGCCCTGGATGCGTCTCGGTGGATTGTATCTGATTGCATTGGCCGCCATGACGCTCTTCTATATCGTTCCAACCCAAGTGCCCTTCCGCCTCGTCGCCGCCGGTTTCGAAGACGCCTCACTATCAGGATACGCAATTGCCGTCAGCACCTTCGCGAGTGCCATGACTGCCTTGCTGTTCGGGCGGATCAAAGCTGCGATCCCCGCAACGGGCGCGCTTGGTCTGACTTTCATGGGGCTGGGCCTTGGTCTGCTGGTGACCGGTATCTCGGACAATTTTCTTGTTATTGCCAGCGGGATGCTGATCGCCGGCGCGGGGGCCGGGCTCACCATGCCGACCGTGAACAGCCTCGTGCTGGACACTGCACCAGCCAGGGGCCGAGGCAAGGCAACAGGCGGGTTAAGCGTGAGCATTTTCCTCGGGCAGTTTCTCTCCCCGATCCTGTTCGCGGCCTTGAGCCCAGCTACGACAATCGCGGGCAGCTTTCTTTGGGCGGGTGCCACTGCGCTCATCGTCGCGGTCTCGTTCTGTGTGGTGCTAATTGTGCTGCGGTTGCGCAAGTCCGCTAACCAGTCAGACAGGAAGACCAAATCATGAGACTGTCCTGTTGTCTTCTACTACGCCTTCAATCCAATGCCGTCATAGCGACTCGGATGCTATTTGGTTCGGGACAGGTGATCGCGGTCAGGAGCGGAATACCAGAAGAGGAAAAGGCGCTTGGTCAGATCTCAACAGATCATGTGCTTTGCTTTCTGCGATGAATACCGGGCAGAACACCATTGTCCTGGGCGGGGCGGGAGCCGTCGGTCAAGGCATTGTCTCGACCCTGTTGCAATGCGGCGCGCATGTCTTTGTGCCAACGCGACGTCCCGCCAAGCTTCATCGGCTTTCAGCTATTTTGGGCAACGCCTCCTATACGCGCTTGCATGCGATGGAAGTTGACATTGGAGACACGGTTGATGCTCGACGCTACATCGAGAACCTGCAGACGATCGCTGGTCGTATCGATGGTATCGTCGTCAGCTTGGGTGGCTGGCGTCAAGGTGGAGCGCTTGTCGACTATGACCCGAAGGATTGGGCGGACGTGCTCAGTGACAACCTGACCAGTCATTTCGATGCGGCAAGGCTGTTTCTCCCGATGCTGCAAAAGCAATCCAACCGGCCTTGCTATCTGATGATCAATGGTGGTGCTGCATTGGAGCCGGCGCAAAATGCCGGTCCGATATCTATCGTAGCGGCGGCTCAAACGATGATGGCCCGCGTACTCATGGCGGAACATACTGCATCAGGCGTGCGGGTAAACCAACTCATTCTCAATACGCCAATTATCACACATGAGCGTCCCGATGGCCCGGAAACCTGGCTTTCAGCCGAAGATGTCGGGGCCAAATGCGCATGGCTGATATCTCTCGAGGGCAAAGAGATCTCCGGCGAGATCAAGACACTCGATGCTAAAAAGTCAGTAAACAAGATGGGAGCCGACACATGAAGAGTGTTTCGTTTGTCTCGCTCCGTCCGAAGACGTGATGCAGACCCTCTATTCCATGCCCGGAGCTTGCGCGCTTGCACCCCACATTGCGTTGCTCTGGTCGGGCCGTCCCTTCAATCTGAAGGTGTTGAGAGCTAACGAAAACCGCGAGATCGAGTATCTCAGGATCAATCCTTTGGGCTCGGTTCCTACGCTCCTCTTTCCTGACGGCCAGGTTCTGACCGAAGCGCATGCCATTCTCGCCTACATCCATCGCGACAATCCGAGCGTTTTTGGATGTCATACGTCGGATGCGTTGCGCGACATCCGGTTACACCAGACTTTGTCCTTTTACACAACTGAACTTCACACGGCGTTTGGCCCGCATTTTGCACCCGGCCGATATCACACCGATCCGTCCGAGCATCCGACGCTCCGCATAATGGCTTATCAACGGATGAAGCGATTGTTTGCACTGGTTGACGATCGTTTGGCGCATGATCATCGGAAACAGAGCACGCGGAGCGTCGCGGATGCTTATCTCTACGTCCTGTGTCGCTGGCTTGACTTAACTCCCATCAAGATCGAGCAAATGCCTAATCTCACTGCATTCCTTCACGCTATGGAGGCTGATCCGGCTGTGAAGGACGCGCTGGCCGCTTATGCCTGAAGGCTGTTTCGGTACTCTGCAGGCGTGACGCCTCGCCGTTCAGAAAACAGCGTGGTCATATGGGCCTGGCTGGAAAACCCGCATGCATAGGCGATCTCAGCGAGACTGATCCGGCTCTTACCCAGAAACTGTTCGGCCCGGTCCAGCCGTCGGTCGATCACCCACTGATGGGGTGACTTGCCTGTTGTGGCCTTAAAGGCGCGCGCAAATTTATGATCGGGCATGCCGGTTAGGCGGGCCAGCGATGCCATCCGCACATTGGTATCGATATTGCTGTCGATATATTCGCATAGCATCGCGAAATCCGACGACGATAGTTTATGCCTTGACGGAGCAGGCCTCGGTCGTCCCTTGGAAGCCAGCCCGACCAGCTGATTGGACAGGCTCATCAGGCTCGCATCGATAAAAAGCGCGCCCTTGGAGAGATCACGACATGCTTCTCGCCATATGTCCTGGATTAGATGCCTGATGACATGATCTTGCACCGCATAGCCAAGCAACGGTTCCACTGAAAAACGCTCGATATTCAGATGAGCGGCGGCTGCATCAACAAAGTTGATTGGAAGGCCAAAAGAAATGAAGTCCAGAGATGTGCTGGTTTGGTAGTCCGCACTTGTGTTTGGGGGAGCAATAACGAGCTCACCGCGCCTCATGGGTATAGCTTTTAAGCCCAGACCGACGTCAGCATCTGCGTTGACTGTGGGGCCAACATTGAACTGCATCACATATTGGTTGACAGGAGCATCGGGATAGTGGCCGGGTGGTTGGCGGATACGAAAAATGTCGACCGCCTCACGACCGTCAACAAGTCGCGAGTTCAGAATATGCTTGCCGTACATGCGCCGGTAGAAACTGGAGTAGGGTTCAATCTGCTGTCTCACCTCATCGAAAACCTCTTAGTTTGTTGCTTCCCGCCTTATTGGTACCAAACAGCATATAGGCGATATTTCAGGAAATTCACGGAGTTCAGGTTCTGAACCAGAGTAGAGGTGATAGGTTGGAGATAGCGAGCAAAGAACCGCACACTTAATGTCGCTTCGGTCGTCATTTAGATCGACGAACTGCGGCAAGTCGCATGCAACTGGTACTTGGACGTGTCGCGGTTTGATGCCGCTCCTTTGATAGCATTTAATGCAACAAAGGAGACGAACTATGGGACTGAAATGGACGGAGGAATTTCGGGCTGGTACGATCCAGACGGCACTAGCCAGCCCAAATCTGACCTTACTGCAAGCGTGCCAAAAGGCTGGTGCGCGGGACAAAGCAACCCTCGGCCTCGCGGAAACGAAGGTCTGCTCCGATCCGTGGCGTCAACGGACGGCCGCAACACATCAGCAAACGTCACTGCCGGTGCTTCGTGGAACAAGGTATTTCACGGGCGCACATTAAGCGGCTTTCTCATCAAGACGAATGGTCCTTCCGGGTATGATTGCAATTCTACAAATTCATAGCCAAGAGCCGCGTAAAACTCCCGCGCTGTTAGTGAGGAATGAAGCATCATTTCCGGGATTGCTCTCTGTCGCGCTTCTTCTTCAATTCTTGCAGTCAGCACTTTGCCCAAC
>NZ_JBBIFW010000007.1:0-205421 GCF_037544085.1 Gymnodinialimonas mytili | reverse complement strand
TTTGCAGCGAGGATCAGCATAAGCAACATCATATAATGAGCGCGGAAGCTGCCATTGGCGCAGCCCCAGCGAATTGCAGATCCGTCAGCTTAACCGCCTCATCGCACTTTTGAACCGACGTCTGCTTAGGGCTGGCTCCGGTCATCTGACGCCGGTCATTAGGGCCTAATGCGGCGGATGGCGGGTTAGGTCCCAAAGTGCATGATGCTGCGATGCAAAAAAGGTGATCAATAACACTGCTGACATATCTTGGCGGCAACGTGTGCTATTCTGCAAGTTGGCTGGTGCGGGAGAGCAAATATGAGCAGCATCGAGAATTATGAATCTCAATCCGGAAAACTGATCCCTGTCTTTCGAATGGAGATAAACACACGACCGGATGATGCCGAACGGCTGTTGGATGCCATTTTTAAGGTAAATCCGCTGGCCGTTGGCGCTTACGAGCGAAATGCAACGGTAACTGCTCAGGGAGCTGAAACAGGAAGACCGGGAGAACAAACGGTTACGCGGATTCACAACGAAGATTTCGAGGCCGATGGCACCGAAGTTTATCCTTCGGTCGAGCTCAAGGTGTCTTTCGAGCGCGATGTCCAGCTACTCCAAAAGATTATGGAAGCGGTTCTCCGCGCTCATCAGTACGAAGAACCGATCATACACATCCGGGAGGAATGGGCGAGCCGCGCAAACTACACACCAAAGAACGATAATCCGAACCGTTGGTGGAACGATGGTCGCGGCACTCCTGAGATGGTTTCGCTCGACCAAAGTCGTAGATAGCTACTGAATCTGGACGGCAGCTCCAGTCCGCAGACCGGTCGTTTAGCCAGAACCCGGCGCTGCTGCACTGCCGCAAGTCTGCAGTGAGCCCAAAGAACAGAATACGGCGCAGAGCGCGAACGTCTGCTAGTCGTTCAATTACTCTCGCAGCCAACCCTTGCGTATTCCCAGCTCAAGCAGGGCGCGCAATCGGCGCCATTGCCGCCCAGTGTGGCGCGCCCGACATCTCCAACGTGTCGGTATCTATTTCGAACGACGCAAGGTCGGTCGTTAGCGTCACCTATTCCGCCCAAACTGCGTGGCCCATCGCGCCCAGAAGAGCGGCGACCAAAGCGCGTGCGCCATACTTGCTCGTCATTGTGAAGATCCTTCCTCAGGCAGCAATCCATTCGCCAAAAACCTGGCCCTCAGAGCGGCTTCGTCTTCCCAGGGCGACACCAGTTCTCTCGGTGAAGCACCGCCCGCATGGGCTATTGCCGCAACGCGCCCCTGGCCGTTGAACTGCGTGTCGGGCCGGGTCTCGGCAATAGGATCGGCGTAGGCGTCTGCGGCGGGGATAATGTCCCACCCGTCCTCGCGCAGCACCCGCGCCAGATCTTCGACAAACAACGCCGCCAGATCGTTTTCGTGCAGGAGCAGCACATGATCCGGATGTCGCCCGAGAGTTTCCACTGCCAGCGCATCGTAGAACTCAACCGTCTCGACCAGCACCTCGACATAGACGTCACGGAGTCGGTCCATATCCAGCGGATGACCGGCCTCCACCGCCTCGTTTACAAGGGCCTGCATGTACCAGTCATAAGTGTCGACGGTGACATAGGCGTTCTGCAAACCCCGCGACTCCAGCCCCGCGACCACGGCCAATCGCTTGTCGCGCGTGTCTCCTTCATCCAGGTACGGATAACGGAAATAGGGCACGACATTGTCGAATCCGTCGAGCATCTCCGTCGCCCTGTCGATGTCCGCAAGATAGGTGGCGGGATCAGTGTCTCGTAGCCAGGGATGGGTATGTGTGTGGTTCGCCAGCACGTGGCCTGCTTCCACATAGGCCCGCAGCCGCGCGGCCCCGTCCCTTTGTTGATCAATCGACTGCGTCAAAACAAAGAACGCCGCCCCGTCAATACCTGCCCGCGCCATGCCGGAAACAAGTGTTTCGGCCCGTTCCGCACCGCTCAGAAGTGGCCCGTCAGCCCGTGGCGCATCATCGAAGCTGAAAGCGATACGGCGCGCCTCATCCGCCCACACAGCGCCTGAAAGCCACACAAACGCGACACCGGCCAATGCACCGGCGCGTAGAACGCGCCGGGCCATGTTGTCACCAATCATTGGCAATCGAACGCGCCAACGGCGTCCAGAACGGCCATCGACGTCGATTGCCGCAGCGGGAGAAAAGATTGGTCTGGCATGTCCATGTTCAGCGCAAAGACATATGCGTCATCGGCGCACCGTACCCAACCGACATACCATCCGACATCCATGTCGGTTCTGCTGAAGCGCCAGCCGGTCTTGCTGTACATGGTCCAGCCATCACCTTCATCCGACTGCATGATCGCGGCGGCGGCGGCATAAGTCGCCTCTGACAACGGCAGCTCACGCCGCGCTAACCGCTCCAGGAACGCCGTCTGCTCCACCGCGGAGATCTGCAGCGTATCGTCCAGCCAATAGGTGGTCAGCGTGTCCTCTGTTCCGGTATTGGCATTGCCATATTCAAAACGGTTCAGCCACTCGGTCATGCCAGCCAAGCCAACGCGACGCGCTATTTCTTGGTAAACCCACACAACCGAACCGCCAAACGCCGAGGTCAGCGTATGGTCTTGGTTCCAGCTGTCAAAGGCGCGATCCTCACCGTCCCATTCGAACACTGTGTTGGGCTCGGCCACACCAGTTTCCAACGCGATCAGAGTGTGCGGAACTTTTGACGAGGATGCAGGCGCAAAACGCTCCGTCGACCGCTGTGAATTGCTGACCCAAAGCTGATCGTCCGATAGGCGCCTGACAACGATAGTCGAGGCCCCGACATCGACACCAGCGGCTTCCACGACCTGGGACACATCGATAGGATCTGCAAAAGCGACAGATGCCGAAAAAACAAGGCTCGACATGGCAAAAACAAATGCCTTCGCGCCCCCAAACGTCCGCTTGGAGAGAGTACTGCTCATTTTGGATTCCCTTAATCAGGAGTTTTGATTTTCTACGATATTTGCTGACTTTACAGATGCTTAGCCAGTTCGAATTGGAGCCCAATCGGCGAAAAGCTGAACCTGTAAGTCGGTTTTAGGCGTAGAATGCGGTTGAGATTCTCTCAAGTCGCTTTTGGGATTCCCAAAACAGCGTCGGCGTAAACTTGCCCAACCCTTGCATCGGCTGGAGGTGCGATGTGTGCTGCCGCCGGTCGTCAGAGCCTGATGCGGCGGATGGTAGGTAAGGCAAATTGAAACGACCTTCATTTAGCCTGACTTTTCCAGATGCAGATATGACAATGAGCGCTCGTTCCTAAAGGATAGAGGCTTGGCGACCTTATTATGGAACACTTTGCGCAATGAGGGCTCCATATCGGTCTGGGAAGATCGGAATAGTCAACTCGCAAGCCCGCGCGAGAGATTTGGGCGCGGAAGGATGCCGTGTGCGACGATAAAACTAAGCAAGCCAAATAGCCGGTGGCCCGGAAGATTAGACATTGCTCTGTTAGGTATGATCTAGACGTCGGACCAGCACCTTTCCCCTAGATTATCATTTGCCACGAGTCGAACTTTAGTTCGTTTCGGTGGCTTCTGGGATTGGCTAAAAGACTTGAGGTTGTTCGCCCAAATAACGGTGTTAAGCAAATCGAACCGAACCCCGCCCGCGAAGTGCCTTGTCGCCACGATACCAAGGTCCAGCAACTCTATCGCCAATGGCTTGCCAACGCCGCAGATCGACAAAACGCTGCGTCGACAAACTTCGAATACCTTGTCCTAGTTTAATGTCTTCGCCCCCTTTTCGGTCTCCGCCACTGCTAGCCTTTTCAACAATGTCGCTCAGCTGCCCCTGCCTACTGCTGATCGACATGACCCGCTCGGGCGGCGCTGTCCATGCTGCCTGAGCGGCATATTAACGGACCATTGAGGGGTGGCTTGTGGCGATTTCAGCACCTGGAATTCCGCAATCCCCGGCTCAAACAAGGAAGAGAAAATGACACGAGAGCATCTTTATCGAAGCTGGCCCACGGGCATGCGCCTGTTGGCGAGCGCAGCGACAGCTCTGGCGCTGGCCACGCCTGTTTATGCGCAAGATCACAACGGCGCGTTCATGGACATGACGTTTGACGCGGCCGAAAACCTCAACGCCTCCGAGATCATCGGAATGCGCGTCTATGCGTCGGAGGCCGACATTGCCAACGAAGCTCTGCCTCCCGAGGGTGAGCGAGATTGGAACGATATTGGCGAGATCCACGAGATTGTTCTGACGCGGTCTGGCGAAGTGGCTTCCGTCATTGTGGATGTCGGCGGTTTTCTCGGGATAGGTGAACGTGAGGTTGCGATCGATATGTCTCAACTTCAAATCCTGTCAGAAGAAGACAGCGACGATTTCTTCCTGGTGCTCGAGGCAAGCCTTGCCGGGGTTGAAGAGGCACCGGAATACAATGCTCGCATCGATGATATGGAGGCGGAGACAGAGCTTGATGCGGATGCCGATGGTCGCGCAATGCTAACCGCGCCCGATGTCACGCGCGACGGCTATGAACCCGCTGAGGTCGAGCAACTGACGTCAGAAATGCTGACCGGTGCCCGTGTCTACGGGTCTGGTGACGAAGATGTTGGGGAAGTCGGATCACTGCTTCTGTCTGACGACGGAACGATTGATCAGCTGATCATCGATGTAGGCGGCTTCCTTGGTATCGGCGAGCACGAAGTTGCCGTAACCCTTGATGAGCTGACGATCCTTCAGAGCGAGGGTGATGTGCGCGTCTACATCGACGCGACACAGGAAACGCTGGAACAGCAGCCTGCCTACGACGGCTAAGCTGTCTATCATAGATGGCGTGTCGAACGCTGTTGAGATCGGTTGTCGGCTCTATCAGGCGGCAACCGATTTTTTCATACGAGCATAGCGCTGATGCAGCAGAGCGACGACGCGCTCGAACTGTAGAGATCGCGCAGGAATGGAGAAGAAGATGACTGGAATAGGTTGGCTCGCTGCCCTCATCGTGGGTGCACTTGCCGGTTGGATAGCCGAAAAAATTATGAAGTCCGAGATGGGGCTTCTGCTGAATATCGTATTGGGCATTCTCGGAGCGATGATCCTAAATGCGATCCTGTTCGCGCTTGTGGGTGGAACATTGGGAGGCTGGATTGGCCAGTTGATCGTAGGCGCTGCCGGTGCCTGCCTTTTGATCTTCGTGGTGCGTCTGATCCGTGGCCGCGCCTGAAGTTCAACTGAAATCACTGACATCGGCACCCATAGCCGATGTCAGCTGGGTTCCGGGCGGTTGTCATCGTCAAGATCGCCCAGGAAGCGCCCGAGTGTTCTGAAAGATGGTGTTTCATCGCAAGCGATCTTGGCAACGATCAGGATAGGCAGAGCGACAACCATGCCCATAATCGACCAGATCCAGGCGAAAAACGCGACCGACAAAAACACGACCGTTGTGTTCAACTTCATGCGCCGAGAGATAAGCATCGGCGTTACAAATTGGCCTTCGATTGAGGTCAGGGCGACGTAGGTCATAAAGACCCCGGCTGCGGCCCAAGTGCCATCGAGGCTGACAAAAGCCACTGCGGCAGCGATGCTCGCACCGAGTAGACCGCCCAAAAACGGGACAAAGTTCAGGCAAAACGCCATGAACCCAAACACGATGGCCCCTGGCACACCCCAAAGGGACATCGCAACGCCAATGGCAATCCCGAGCCCGACATTGATCAAAGTGATACCGCCGAGATAATACCCAAGCCGGTCCTCAATCGAATATAACACTTCAACCGCGCGTCGCTTGTCAGCGAACCGATCGAAACTCTGTATGGTTTTTGTCAGGAACAGATCGCCTGACGATACGAGGAAAAACAGCAGTAGGAGTGCAAAGACAATGCGACTGAGAAACCCTGGCGCCATGCTGAACAACGTCGTTATGATCCCGGTATCAGAGACCACTTCAACCGCTACAGTTTCTTGATCTTGGTCCTCGATTATTTCTTCTGCTGCCACCGTGGCATCGTTGATCGCTTCCAACGTCCCGCCCGATGCCTGAAGCTTTTCGTTGATCAGCTGCATTAAAGATGGAAGATCATCGATGAACTGCGCTGCCGGGGCGCTTAACTGCACCAGCAAAAATATGAGTAAAGCGGTTAGAATAACTGTGAATAGCGTCGCCGACAGGAGTGCTGGGATGCCCATCTTTTGCAACCAGCGGCGCGGGCGGTTGAGCACGAAGTATCCCAAAATAGCCGCCGTCAATGGGATCAGAAAGTCGCTGGCCCAGACGAGAGCTTGCAAAAGCAGAACACAGAATATGCCGATGATCGGGATCTGCAGCCTCGCGAGAAGCTCGCGGGTGCGCTCTGTCGCGAGTGCCTCGTCAGAGGCATCCAGCGGATCGGGAGTGTTGGCCATGGAGGAGCGGTCCTGCAGTTTGGGATGAGGAAACGCCAAACGGCGGTGACATTCTCATCTGTCTAGGGAGAGCGGATGATGGGAACAAGCTGCTTGGGTTATTGGTGCGTAAATCAGTGCAGGCCCGCCGCGTCGAACACGTAATTCACTTTCGCAAGACCACTTCCGAAGGCTCATTGATTGAGGTCGCATCGACCGAGATAGAAACGCGATTGGCGAGCCTTCCACAACACGAAGGGAGGTGAGGGTCCAGATATAGGCCCTCACCAATGTTCACGTGTTTGGTTTGCCGAGTTTTTCGTCCTTCGCCGTTTCCTGCGCTGTGTCAGCCAGACGATCGGCTGCCGCTTCGGCCTTGCCCTGCAAAGCCTCGGTAGCAGTTTTGTCGCCCGGAGCCTTGCTGTCGAGGTCTTCTTTGGTTTTATCGGCGATGCGACTGGCCTCTTCGGCAACCGTCTTCGCGACCGTCACAGCCTTGGCTTTCTCTTCTTCGAAGATACGTTCCGCCTCCTTGAACAAGGCATCGCTCTGCCCACCCATTAGATCGTCTTCCGCCTTGGATCGGGGCAGGGCGCCGCCGATCGCGGCACCGACCGCTATGGCGAGCGCGCCAACCACCAAAGGCTGACGGGTATAGAAATCGGCAACAGCATCGGAGCCGGTGTCCAGTGATTGCAAAGCTTGGCGCCGCATATCCACTGCTTTCTGACGAGCGGCGATGACGCGCTGGCGGCCTGCTTCCGTCAGGGTCTCCGTGCCGTGGGCAATCCTATGCCTCGCATCGGCCAGCGTATCGCGTGCCGATTGATTGGCACCGGCAATTGTCGACTTCGCCCCATCCGACACCCGCTCTCTGGCATCCTTGGCGGTGTCGATCATCGATGCTGCTGCACGTGTCGGAGAGCCGGTCACATCATCCTCGGCATCGCGTACAGACCCCTCATAAGATGTAGATTGATCAGCAAAGGCGCCTGCGGTGGCGTCATCATCTTCCTGCGACCAGAACAATTCGTTCTCATAGCGGGTTGATCGACACTGCAATAAGGAGCCTGCGCGGTCATCTCGCGGTGTCGTTGCATCAATGGGCCTGCGCCGCGAGGACGCGCGCCGGTCATTCGGAAAGGATGCCGCCGCGGGTGATCTTGATGGACCGAATATCAACCAAGCCAAGCCAATCGCGGTCAAGGCCAATGGGATTGGGTTGGCCTTGGCCTGGGCAGAAACCGAGCGGCCTATATCGCCGCCATGCTCGCGAAACTGATTGCCGATCTCGCGGACGATTGTTTCGACGGAGAATTTCTCCTGAAGCGCTTCGATATTCGACGTCAGATCGGACCGCTGCGCTTCGATCTCGCGTTCAATGTCTCCGGGAGAGCGTGTTTCACTGGTCATCGTAAGCCTCCTTCACCGCTGTTGCATCGCGCTGCACGTTTTTGGCTGTCCGTGTAGGTGCTAAGCTGAACAACTTGAGGTCATTCAGGCCCTTGGCGATCAGCGCGTAGGCGATAACTGCAAGTGCTATGCCGACGATCAGAGCCGACCAGCTTGCATCGAGGCCAAGCTCGGTTAATGCGGCGGTCAGTGCGACCGCCAGGACATTTAGGGCCACGAGTACGACGATGGCGCCACCGGCAATCAGCCCGAAAGCCACACCCGCCTTGGATACGTTCTCGCTGATCTCTGCGCGCGCCAGATCAACCTCGCTGCGCACCAAGGCGCTGACATTGCCTAGCGCGTCAGAAAGCAGGTCACCGGCACTCTTGTTTTTCATCTCATCTGTCATGACACATCTCCATATGCGGTGGCTGTTTGATCCGGTGGATGGCTTGCGCCCGTCGACTGCGGCTGAGTGCTGGCTTTTACAAAGCGGGTCGCCGCAAATCCGATCAGCGCCGCCGCTCCCAGAAAAGCTATCGGGTTTCGACGGGCAAAGGTGCTGACGTCCTGCACCATCGCGCCGAGATCCTTGTGTCGCAATGCCTCGGAAGCGTCGGCCAGCCCGTCTGCAATCTGGCCGAACGTTCGTTCTTGCGGCGAGCCATTGCGCAAGTCGTCAGCAGCATGGCGCAATGCGGAAGCGACGCCGGACATCTCATCAACGACGGATGACTTTATGGCCTCCGCTTGGGATTTCGCGGTGTCGGTTGCAGCCTGCGCGGCCTTGCCTGCTGTTCGTTTGACCTGATTACCGATATCGGCGGCGGTCTGTTGAGCCTCAGGAGATGTAGGGGACTTCGGATTAGACATAAGACGTCTCCAATTCGAGATCAGAACAGGAAACCGATGACGGCGAGAACGACGACGATCAGTCCGATGAGGTAGAAAACGTTGTTCATAAGGCATCCCTTTGCTGACGGAGCTTCGGGTTGCGCCCCGGTCCGAGCAATCTAGCGAGTGATCTGAGGCGATGCCGGGCCTTGGTACTAATCTGGTTTAGCATTTGTCGATAAAAGCCCGGCGCGACATCAATCTGTTCTCGTCCGGCCGCCCGTTCACAATAGCCTTAGGGCGCAGCAAAAGGAGATCCGCGATGAGCCTCGACACATTGGAAGACCTGTATTTGGACCAACTCAAGGACATCCACAGCGCAAATGCTCAGGCGCTGAAAGTCACACAGGACTTGGCAGATGCAGCGTCGGACGGCGATCTGTCAGACGCGCTAAAAGCGGGCGTTTCAGGTATCGAAGATGGTATGCAGAAGCTGGAAGCGATCGCCAAGCGGCACGATGAGGAACCGACCGGTGAGCATTGTAAGGGCATGGAAGGTCTGGTCGCAGAAGCGAGAGCCCACGCGCTTGATGCGACGTTTGGTGAAGACGCAACAAAAGACGCCATGATCATCACGCAATACCAGCGGCTCGTGCATTATGCGATTGCGGGATATGGGTGCCTTGCCGCCTTCGCGTACCGACTGGATCTGCCGGACGATGTGTCCGACCTGCGGGCCTGCCTCGATGCGTCCTACAATGGCGACAGGACGATGACGGATCTGGCGACCGGGGGGATCAACAAAGACGCGATGGCCTAACTTGCCGTCGACTCTGCTATTTTGTGCCGATCAACCTGTCTGGGATCGATCGCTGATGGAAACCAACTGGTATCCATGTCCACGAAAGCGTCCACGAACTCGACGTCCCGTTCCCATTTGTCCCGGGCGAGCAGGCGCATATAGGGACGATCAATCTCGATCTCCCCGGCCATGACGAAGCATCGCAGCAATTTGTTCACGTATATCGATGTCAGTCCAACCGCTTGGCCGATCTCGACCTGGCTAAACGGCACCTGGAAGCGGTTGCCCAGACCGACATTTGCTACAACAAGCCGTGATCGCAATTGCAGTAGAAAGAACTTCAGCTTGCCCGCTGCGTCCATGGATCCAAGGCAGCTCGCATGATGACGCAATGCAATCTGATCCAGGCTGCCGACCGACATCAGCAGTGCGGCAAGTCGGGGATAGTCGGTGATCAGTGGCGCAAGACCTTTTCTCGGGAAGGGGCAGATGACACCGTCGGTCTGCATGACAATGCGGTGGTTGGCGTGGGACGATCCGATCTCGGCCAAGCCCATCACTTCGCCCGGCAAATAGACCCGCAAGATCTGACTTCGCCCATCGGAGGTATCGGCTTTCACAACAGCCCATCCGGTTTTAAGCACCATGATGCCGTCTGTCGGGTCGCCTATTGAGACAACGGCGCGACCCTTCACGTAGGGCCGCTCGTCTTTCTCCAATTCCGCGATGAAGTCACGCTCATGCTCTGTCAGCGTCACGAAACGCGATAGGCGGCTCACCAGGCAGCTGTCAGAAGCATCGGTCATACCAGAAGACTACCACGAATACCCGATCACCGAGTAGGGCCATTCACGATCCGAAGCCGGCGCCCTCAAGAGACAGTCTGCGGAACCAAAACCCTGCCATGCGGTTAACTGATCAACCAAAACCCGAACGCAAGGACAATCTGGTGTCGATTATCTGGACCATCATTATCGGTTTCATTGCGGGCGTGATCGCTAAATTCATAACCCCCGGTGACAATGAGCCATCTGGATTTGTCCTGACGACGCTATTGGGGGTCGCTGGTGCCTTTGTTGCTCAGTTCATCTTCGATGCGCTGGGTCTGTTCCAAGGCAGCGAAGGCGTTGGGCTGATCGGCTCGGTTTTCGGGGCTGTGCTTGTCTTGCTGATATGGGGCTTTCTGCGCCGCCGGGCGCAATAGTTGTAATCACCTATCAAACTGAAACGGAGTAGACTCATGGCGCGACGCGGACCCTCTCTCATGGCATTGCTCGGCTTGGTGGCAGTGGCCGGATATCAAAACCGAGACAAAATCAGTCAAATGCTCTCGGATGCACGGCACAACGCCGATACTCGACAGTCTGGTGGGACAGGCCAAAGCGGCCTATCCTCTATTCTGTCGGATGTTTCGCGGCAATTCACGGGTACGGGTGCTGGCGGCGCTCTCAGTTCTGGATTGCGTGAATTGGTGGATAGTTTCCGCGGCGTGGGGCGTGCTGACACAGCAGACAGTTGGGTGGCGGCGGGTGACAATGCCTCGGTAGCGGAGCGTGATCTGGCACGCGCGATCGGTGACGAGGACTTGGACAGGTTGTCTCATCAAACCGGATTGTCCCGCCAAGAGTTGCTTTCGCGCTTGAGCGCCGACCTGCCGCAGATGGTGGATCGCTTCACGCCAGAAGGGCGTGTGCCGAATGGTGAAGAAGGTCAAAGGTTCGTTTAGCCCCAGCGCTTGTGTCGTCAGAGCGACCTCAGGCAAGGGCGTGGAGGTTGATGGCATCAGATTTCAAGTAAAAGGAATACCAGATGGTACGAGGCAGGGAGGCGGATCACCCCACTGACATCCCATCAAAGGGCTGGATCGACATTGCCTATCGCCTGAAGACCGAGCTCGCCGAGGATCATATCGGCCTGATCGCCGCCGGTGTCGCGTTTTACGCTCTGCTCGCGATCTTTCCCGCGATCACGGCGCTCATGGCATTATCGGGCTTGGTGTTCGAACCCGCGCAGGTGACACGGGAACTTGAAGCATTTACAGCGCTTATCCCAGAAGATGCTGCTGAAATTCTTCTAAATCAGGCTGTTGCCGTCACCGGCTCGGCAGAAAGAGGTTTGAGCGTCGCCTTCTTTATAAGTTTGATCCTTGCAGCCTATTCATCTTCAAAAGGCATGGGCAGTCTGATTGAGGGGCTGAACGTGGCGTATGATGAAAAGGAAAAGCGCGGTTTTATCAAACTCAAGGCTACTACCATTGCTTTGACGCTTTTTCTAATTCTAGGCTTGCTAGTTGGTTTATCCGCAACCTTGGCGTTGCCGATTGTTCTAGATTTGCTTCCACTGCCGACTTGGCTGGAGGCGTTCCTGTCCCTCGCGCGATGGCTCATCCTCGGCCTGATGACCATTGCAGGTCTTGCCATTATTTACCGCTATGGGCCATCGCGAACCAATGCCCAGTGGAATTGGCTGAGTATCGGTGCGATTTCCGCATGCGTCTTGTGGTTGCTCGCTTCTGTTGGTTTTTCGATCTACGTCGCGAATTTCAGCAGCTACAACGAAAGCTTCGGCGGCCTCGCCGGCGTGGTGATCTTGTTGATGTGGTTGTGGATCTCGGCTTTCGTGATCCTGTTGGGCGCCGAGTTAAATGCCGAGACTGAGGCTCAGACACGGAAAGACACCACCGTCGGACCAGACAAGCCTATGGGTCAAAGGGGTGCGCAGAAAGCTGACACCCTTGGCAAGACGGCCGACGCGTAGCTTACGGCCCAAGGGTATAAGAAGGCCGACCCTATCGGCAGATGATTTGCTTTTCTCGACCAGAAGAAGGAACGAACCAGAGCAATTGGCGTTTTCAGTCCGTACGCAGCCAGAGAAAGGATCTCATCGTGACACAGTTCTCCTACGGCCCGATCCAACAAATCGCCACAGACAAACCGCAAGTCTACGCCTTCCGCGTCACTGGCCATATCGATGACGATGCATCTGAAGCACTAGCGAAGTTCATGAACGCAGCGTTTGACCGACACAAAGAGAAGGTCGATATGCTAATGGACCTGACGGCCTTTACCGGCAGTGACTGGGACAGCATGCTTGATGGGGATGTCATATCTTCGCGGTTTCGCTCCCTCAGTGAGGTACGCCGTTATGCCGTGATCGGTGCGCCGGACAATGCCGCAAAAATGATCGGCTTCATCGACAAGATTATCCCCGTGGAGGCGAAGGCGTTTGACGCCAACGAAAGTGCCGCAGCCTGGGCTTTTGTCGAAGCAACGCCTGCTGTCGCCTAGTATCGGAGCGAAGATGCCGATCGGCGGACGGACAAGCGTATCCGCAGACCGAATATGCATTTCTATGGTTCCAAAATCGTGACGGAGATGGATTTCTCCGTCATCGAAATGGGCCCGAAGCTCGTCAAAAAAGCTACTTCGGCTGCATCGAGGCCGACGCCAATCCGAACAATTTCGGATGCGTCGGCCATCCCAGTCGAGTCAATCAGGTGCCACGTGCCACCTAGGTAGACTTCCGCAACGGCATGGAAATCTTGCGGCGTCACATGCGGTGCATAAACGCTGGCAAAGCGGGCTGGGATCGCCGATGCCCGAGCAAGTGTTACAAGGACATGCGCGAAATCCCGACAAACGCCTTGTCTTTGAACGAAGGTGTCAACTGCTGTTGTTTGGGCATTGCTCGACCCCGGGCGGTAATCGAACCGTTCGAAGATCCAGTCACGCATGGCCTTGATCTTTTGGCCCGCACTTAGATGGCCAAATTCGGACGCAACGAAGCTTTGCAGCTCATCGGAGGGGCAGTACCGAGAGGGCATCAAGTATCGAACTATGTCCCCTGGCAAGAGATGCACAGGAACCATGTCCAGCGCCGTGATATCCAGCGTCGGTCGGTCGATTTTAACGCGCGCGGCGTAGATGGAGCGAAAGTCTTCGGATGTGCGAATGAGTGTCCTGGCGCCAAGGCCTGCCTCCGCGGCCGTTTCAGTGACGTGTTCTGGGGTGCCGATGTCGAAGGTTTCCATGATGAGGCGTTGATCCGCAAAGCTTGGCGCGCGCATTTGCAGGACGAGGTCGACGGGCTCTGCAACCTCATAGGCAAGAGAGACATTAATATCGACAATCACTTGGTCTCTCCCATCAAAACTAGCGCGAGGGTCATCCGCCTATGGTCGGTCCAGGCACGGCAATGTTGGCGATCATTTCTTGGCCGAACCTGCGTCCCATCGGAATGACGGTTCGAGGTGTCGCCGGGCTTGGGTCTGCGCAAAGGCCATCCGCATCGTTGCTCGCATTAGCCGTTCGCGTTCGATCGATTGTCCAACCCTTGAAAGCAAATGGCAGAGTAACTGTCGCCGACTTGGTTCTTGGAACTGCGGCGCCCGACAGAAGGCCAATCCGGCATTGGCGTCACCATAGCGTCGGACCACTCTGCTTGGAAGGGAGCAGCTATCACTTGCACCAGGGGCCAATCGCGTTCTCTCTCACCATAATCCCCGGCCCACAATTATGCCGAGCGCCGCATAGGGCGCCGCACATCGCGGATCTTTCACATTTTGCTTCCGTAGCAGGGCAGTATAGCGATCAAGGAACGCCGTGCCGCGATTTTGATCAGCCCCACTTGAGTGATCCAGGTTGATTGTTAGTACATGACTTGCCTTGGGTCTATCCGGACGATGGTTTCCGGGCCCCGCGGGCGGTAGCCCAGAGCACTATGTGAGCGTTTGATGTTGTAGTGTTTTCTCCATTCTTCGATCAGGACGTGCGCTTCACGCAGGCTGCAGAAGATTTCGCCGTTCAGGAATTCATTGCGGAACCTGGCGTTGAAGCTTCGCAACACCCGTTTCTCCAGGGCGACCCTGGTTCGATGTAAGCTGTTTTCGCACCAACGGCTTTAATCCAATCCTGCACAGCCTGGACGACAAACTCCGGGCCATAATCTGGACAAATGGACGATGGGATGCCGCGCAGGATGAACAGGTCGCTCAAGGCGTCGATAACGCTGCCTGAGTTCAGCTTGCGATCCACACGGATGGCCAGGCTTCCTCGAGTGTATTCATTGACCTAGCCCCCTGATCAGGGCCGTTTAGGTGTAAAATCCGTTGCTGTTTCTTGCCGTTGATTTGGTTTCAATCAAGGTCTGCTAAGAGTTGCTCAAGTGGTGTGAACCTGGCCAATCGGACCGCGAGAGCGCTTTGGAATGTTGGTGGTCTAAGCCAAGCGACAACTTTGATATGTCTTAACGTCGATTGGGGCGTTTGGCCGGTCGCTCACGCTGTAAAATCAATTTCTCCATGTCTGAACAAAACACGTCTAGGGTGCGCCCACTCTTACCTCTGTTATTCAAGCGCGCACTTTGGGTAGTGCAGGCGGACAACCGAGCGAAGGATCGGTCACTTCGAGCATTGAATTTGCGAAATTTGGCAGTGGCAATGCTAAAGATTGTATAACATATGTTAATCCACAGGCGCTTTGACTGTGAACATTCGAGGAACGTGACAGGTGCCGAGCGGGATAGCGACAGATCTGAAACCAGCGATGTCCTCTAGTCCTCTTGTTCGCAAACTTGGCGCGCTCTGCTTGCTCTCCGAGGAGGAGATCGAATTTCTTGAGGGTCTGCAGAACAACACGTTGGACGCGGAGCGGGGTCGGGACTTCATCGTCGATGGGAGCGACTTGCGGACGACCTTCATTGTGATCGAAGGCTGGGCGATACGCTATAGCGTGCTGTCCAATGGTCGTCGGCAAATCCTTGGTTATGCACTTCCCGGTGATATCTTGGGATTGCATGTCAACTTCCGGGCGACAGCAACATATAGCGCATCTGCCCTGACGCCTCTCAAACTTGCCGTTGTTGATCCACGCCGCATCATCGAGATTTCGCAGAAATATCCAATCATAGCGTCCGGGTTGAGTTGGTGCACAGCGCGCGAGTTCGCAATTCTTGGCGATCAAGCAATCAGGTTGGGCAGATTGTCGGCGCGGCAGAGACTTGCACATCTTTTCCTCGAACTATGGCACAGGTTCGCCTTGATCGAAGATGATAACGGGAACTGGCTTGAGATACCCATGACCCAGCAGGATCTCGCAGATACGCTTGGGATGAGCCTCGTCCACACCAACCGATCGTTGAAGTCGCTTCGCGATGTCGGTCTCATTACGGTGACGAAGGATCATGTGCGTCTGAACGATGTAAAAGCACTGATCGAAATGTCAGAGTTTAATCCGGACCACCTGAGTGAATTTGAAATCTGAAGTGAAAGCTGCTCTTGATCCCGCAGCAAGCTGCTAAGTTTGGGTGCGACGTCTCGATATATGATGCGCCGTTGGGCGCGTCTGCCAAATCGCAACTGCCCGCCACAAGGATGAGACCATGGAAGATGCAGGCAAGATCACAATCCGACCCTTCGAGCAGGCAGATTGGGCCCGGTTATGCGAGATACATGACGCGGCTCGGCAGGACGAATTGGCACTGAGCGTCGGGATGGAGGCGTTTCTATCGCTGGAGCAGACCTACGAGAATGAAGGGCTCTTTGAGGGTCAAGTTGCCGTCGCTGAGATCGCCGGGACGGTCTGCGGCTTTGTCGCCTTCAGTGATCATGAGCTGACGTGGCTCTACGTGGACCCGGCCTGTTATCGGCGGGGCGTTGGCCGGGCCCTGGTGCGCCATGCCAAGGCCATGGCCCGGCCGGGCATGACGATCGAAATGCTGGAGGGCAATCTACCGGCGATCGCACTTTATCAAGCCGAGGGCTTTGTGCCGGTTGAGCGCAAAACTGGACAGCTGATTGGGAATGAGGCGTTCGCGGCGCAGGGCGTCGTCCTGAGACATAACGACGGGACCGCATAAGCGCCTGCGCCGCAGGTCTGCGCCAAATCCGGTCAGTCGGTTTTCTGCGACGTTTGCCCACCGCGCCTAGGTCATGTCCGTTTCGAACCCTGCCAACCGCGCAAGGCGAATTGCAAGATGGCGGAACCCGATCGAGAAACGTATTCGCGCATTCAAGCATGGCGACGTTTAATTCTGTTGGTCAGATAGTCTTTTTTCGAGCGCGTGATTGGCAGCTTCATAGGCAGGACGAAGGGCATCAACACCACGTTGACCGATCCAAAACGGGTACAAGCCTTGAAAGGCTTCGCCGTGGGTCAAGAGGACACCGCCATCTCGTTTTCTAAGATTGAAGAAGTGTCGCCCCCACAAGATCGGGCGAAATCCTCCCTCCCAAACCAATGATCTTTCGGGAACTAGATCAACGATTTTCGCCCTGAAATCATACGGCTGGCCCTTTCCGGACGGTGGATTGACTCTAAGTTCAAGGATGCTGTCTAAGGTGGCTGATCCTTTGGCAGAAATAAACTGTGGGTTCCACTCGGGGTAGCTCTCAATGTCCGACAGAACGCTCCATACACGCGAAGCGCTAAATGGTAGGTCGGAATGAACCTCGACGCGCTTTGACATCAATCAGCCCTTATTAGCTGCATTTTGGACGAGACCATTCTCGTGTAGATGCCCCGGCGCAGCAAGCTCTGTACCGATCCAACGAATGCCAAGGAAGGGCTCGTTTAAGACCTTCGCAGTACGTCAGATGTGCTTGGACCTTGCCGGTTCTGCCACTGACGGCGACTGTCTAAGGCACATAGCTTGTGGGAGGGCTCTATATCCGTGTGCCGGAGGAAAGCGGACAACGTGCAGATGTAGACAAAGGCCCGCATGACATCGCTTTCTTCGGAGCCCAAAGCCAAAGCTGGGACGTCTATGGCTGCTCAGCGGACAAGCCTCCCATTTAGCTGGCTCTAACGAACATGTGTCCGCTGTCCTTAGTCACAACAGGATTGGTGTCACTAATGGCAGTGCTATGAGCAAGTAGTGAAAGTGTCGAACCCAGAGAGGCGCAACACCTTCCTATTTGCTGCACTTGACCAGATAAGCCCCGACTGGGTTAACTCTCATAGCTTATTTGCATAATCATCGTGGCTGAACAGCCAGGCGGAAACATGGCCGTGAAATTTGGATCTTCTGAGGGGTTCAGCATCGGTGCCAAGTCGATTTCATTCACGACCGAGATCAGGGTATCACTTTCGACTGTGAGCGTTGCGATGCCGACCTCTCTATCGTCCCCATCACCCAACACTGTTCCCTCCCAAGTGTTGTCATCTGTCTGGGTCCAACCGTACGGCCTGTTTCCCTCTTCTAGAAGGTTGGGGTCGAAATCACCACCAAACTCAATTTCTCTCGTGCTCGATTGCCCGATGCTCTCCTCAAATTGAGGGAGCACGATCGCGGTGGTCTCTGCCGGACAGGTCTCACTGAGCGTCACATCCATCAGCTGCGATGTCCATGCGCCGTCCTGAACCGAGATTTCGTCAGCAGAAGCGGAGATTGGTAAGGTGTTGGCTAGGGCAAGGAACACAAGATATCGCATTATGAGATTGCTCCATCGTTCGGACAAAAACGCATTTCCAAAATGAGCGTCGCAAGGAGCCATTTGATGTGTCAAGGCGCGGCGAGGCAGCGACCCCGTTCCAGTCACCTACCGCTGACTATTGGCAATAACTGACCATAGGACCTATCCGACACGGGATTCAGAGTGCCAGTCCGATGATCCTAACAGTCAATTCAGACGTTTCTTGCTTTCGGTCGAACGAGCGCGTTTCGAACTCATACCAGCCATCCGCTGCGTCGGGCGCCTCGTTCAGAGCACCACTTTCTGTGCCAGCAACACGTTGTTTTTCGACAGAATGGGCGTATTTCGTTGAAAAACTCTAGCTTGATTGAAGTGTAAGTCGCTGGTTCAATTTGTCCTGTAGGGAGGGATTGACGATGATGGGACCGAGGCAGGAAGCGCAAGCGGCACTGTTCTACGAGTTTTCGATGGAGGATCATGTTCTCCAGGATCACCTGCTGCGCTCCATCGATCGGTTCGTCGATCTTGGCAGCATCCGCAAATATCTTGCAGACTTCTACAGCCACACAGGTCGTCCATCGGTTGATCCTGAACTACTGATACGGATGCTGTTGGTCGGCTACTACTTCGGCATCCGTTCAGAGAGGCGTCTGTGTCAAGAGGTGCATCTGAACCTGGCCTACCGCTGGTTTGGTCGTCTTGATCTGAACGACCGCGTGCCGGATCATTCCACATTATCGAAGAACCGGCATGGCCGGTTTCGGGAGAGCGAAGTGCTGCGCCATCTGTTCGAGACGACCGTGGCGTGGTGCATCGAAGAAGGGTTGGTCAGCGGCCAGCGGATGGCTATTGATGCTAGCCTGATCGAAGCTGACGCCAACAAACAGAACTCTACTCCGAAAGAAGAATGAGATGCTGCATCCATTGCGCCGTCTGATGCGCCCCGCGCCGTACACGAGTATCTCGATAAGTTGTATGAGGCGGCATTTGGAGCCGCAAGCGAGGTGCAGCCCAAATTTACTTCGCATTCTGACCCGGCAAGCCAGTGGACAGCAGCACGCAAGGACCCTGCGTTCTTTAGTTATTCGGACAACTATTTGATCGACACAGACCACGGCGTCATTGTCGACGTGGAAGCCACCCGCTCAATCCGCCAGGCCGAGGTTGGCTCGACCAAGACAATGCTGAACCGCGTGAAGGCAAAGTTCGATATGTACCCGGAGCGGCTGATCGCAGACACCGCCTACGGCACTGGCCCGATGTTGGGCTGGCTTGTTGGCCAGAAGATCGCCCCACATATCCCCGTGTTGGACAAGGCGGGCCGGTCTGATGGCACATGGTCTCGCGCCGACTTCGAATGGGACGCAGAGAACGATCAATACATCTGTCCAGAGGGCCACGCTTTGAAGCAGTTCCGGCGCAATTACTCAGACCCGAACCGGGGGCCTTCCGGCAAAGGCACCGCCCGCTATCGGGCCCTGAAAGAGGTCTGCCAGGCGTGCCCGTCCAAAGCCAAGTGCGATGCCCGCAAGATCAGCCGAGAAGAACACGAAGACGCCCGCCAGATCGCCCGCGACATTGCCAAAACCAAGCAATACGAAATCTCGATGAAGCTCCGAAAGAATGTCGAGATGCTGTTTGCCCATCTCAAACGCATCCTTGGACTGGGTCGCCTGAGATTACGTGGCCCATGCGGCGCACACGACGAATTCCTCCTCGCCGCCACCGCCCAGAACCTCCGGAAACTGGCCAAGATCTTTCCTGCACCGCAGCAAACGCGAAAAGCCTGATCAGAAAAGTGCTCGCGCCTCGCTTAGAACACCACTTTCTGGGCCAGCAACACGTTGTTTTTCAACAGAATCAGCCGTAAGTGTCGTGCTTTTGCAATTACTTCAAAGCTCGTAGTTTAGGGGCGATAACGTGGTGTTGCGCGAATTGCGCGATTGTCGGCCCTTTTCGATCATGCGGTATCGATCTGCACTCCGTCCACCCAGACGTGCGATAGTGATGCTACATTGGCAGTTAAGACCAGTTTTTCGAAGATGTCTTGATGACTATCGCTTGCATGCACCCGAAAGCCCGACGTTACATCACCAGCCCTCACACCAAGCGCATCGAACTGACGACCGGTTTCAAACGCGCCTACGGGCAACGCACAAGCCTCGGCGCCCCCTTTGGTTGCTAACCAGAAGACTTCGGTTGTCGTCAATGCATCCTCGCCGGTGCCGCGTTCAACTTGCGGCAGATTGGGATTGGTCCCAGAACAGGCGCAACGCGATGCGACCAAAGCAGTTCGCGCTGTTTCGAAAAGGGATGGTGAGAAGCCTCCCGAGATATCTGTGCCCAGACCAACTTTTAAGCCGCGGTCTAAAGCGCGACGGGCCGGAAACACGGCATTTGCAAAATAGGCGTTCGAAAGCGGGCAGTGGGCAACAGCAGATCCATGTAACGCAATGCTGTCCATATCGCCATCGGTGACAAAATTTGAATGGGCAAGGATCGTTTTGTTAGTCATCAACCCAAATTGCGCCAGCGTCTCAGCGTCTGTTTTCCCAAACCGCTCTTTGACATGCGCAACTTCCCAGTCACTTTCCGCGCAATGTGTCTGAACGTGGCAGCCTGTTTGCCTTGCAAGGTCGCCAAGTCCTTCTAACAAGGCGTCGGTACAGCTCGGGACAAACCGTGGCGTGATCGCGGGATGAACAAGGAGTTGTCCGCCGGCTTGCAGTTCTGCAAGTGTTTGAATGAATGCCCGCGTCAGCGAAATCGCATCGTCCGGGGTCGCATCGCGATAGTAATCCGGGCAAGTTTCAGGGTGATCCATTGCCACTTTGCCGATGATTGCCCGCTGTCCGTGTTTCAGGCATGCCTTTGCAAGGACGACATTGGGCTCAAGATCGACGGAGCCAAAATAGACAGCTGTAGTTGTGCCGTGCGCGAGCAGCGTGGCGACGAGATCATCGTAGACTTCTGTGGCAAACCCTATGTCAGAGAATTTCGCCTCAAGCGGAAACGTATATTTTAGCAACCATTCTTCCAAAGGGGCGTCGAGCGCTTTGCCGAGTTGCGGCCATTGTGGTGCGTGAATGTGGAGGTCGACGAGGCCTGGGATCAGATAGGTATGTGACGGCATTTGCTGCAATCGATCCGCCAAACGCGCATCGCTTAGAATACCCGCGTGATCCGGGTCGTCGGGTGTTGTGACAGAGAGAATTGTACCATTGTCGTCTATACCGATCGCACAGTTGATTAGCGGCGTCATGACGTCCCTGCCTGGGCAATGAAAGGCGGTCCCGGAGATAACTTTGGCGTATCGGTTCATGGAAGGATCCCCTTGCCGCTCTTTCAGCGTCTAATTTTTGGTCAAATGCCCAGTGAGTTTGCACAGCATTGGCTGTGTTGAATAGCCTAGTCAAAATAGGTTGGACCTCCAACCTAAACTGCAGCTAGGCTACAAGCAGGGTGAAAAATGCTGAAACAACTTCCAACTGTTGAGCGTTTGCGGGAAGCGTTGCTGGCCGACATGACAGGCCGTGGCCTGGGTGCTGGCGATCGCGTTCCAAGCGAAGGAACGCTGGCCAAGCAGTTTGGCGTCAGTCGCAACACAGTCCGTGAGGCGATGATCCAGCTTGAGTCCGAGGGTATGGTTGCGCGCTGCCATGGTGTCGGAACAATCCTGAGACGTGCGCCTGATACGCATGTCCGCTCAGTGGCGCTGCCAGAGGTTATTCGCAGCTTGGGTAAAACACCTGGCGTGGAACAGATCGCGGTAGAAGAAAATGTGAACGCCCCGGGCGTCGCCAAGATGCTTCGTTGCGCACCGGCAGAGGCGCTGATCCGGACAGAACGTGTTCTGACGGCAGATGGCCAGCCGGTGGCCTTTGTCATTGATCACCTGTCACAAGACCGGCTGAAATCATGGCGGATTGACTGGTCTCAATTTGACGGGAACATGATCCAAATTCTGTCAGATCATACTGGCTCAGAACGCTTCCTGCAAAACTCCTCCGTCTCCGCCACCCTTGCGGACGCCAAAATGGCGCAACGCCTTAAGTGTGACATCGGCACGGCACTCATTGATATTTCTACAGATCTCTTCACCGAAAAGGTCGAGATCCTTGCGGTCACACGACTCTACATTTTGCCAAACACCGTTCCTATTGGCATAGCCGGGACCATTCACGCGGGGAAACCAGCGTGAGCAAGCGGCCAAATATCCTGGTCATTTTCAACGATGACCACGGGCAATGGGCGCTCCCCACCTACGGTAATTGTGAGCTTCGAACACCGACGGTTGATGCATTGGCACGCAGCGGAGCGGTGTTCGAAAACGCCTTTACACCCGTGCCGGTATGTTCGCCCGCCCGGGCATGTTTCATGACCGGTCTATTGCCAACGCAACACGGAGTGCATGACTATCTTAACTCGGCGGAGGCGTTTAATGGCCGGGATTGGCTGCGTGGCGTAACGACGTTACCCGAACTCTTACAAGCGTCGGGGTACTACACGGGCCTATCGGGCAAATGGCACCTCGGGCAGGATTTCAAGCCACAACCCGGGTTCGATGATTGGTTTGCGCTGGCCGGGGATTATCCGATTTTTCACCGCGATGCGAACCGGTTCTGCGATAATGGCAGATTGCACGCGCCGGAAGGCTACCTCACGCAACTGATCGCGGATCGCACGGTCGCGTTCCTGCGCGATCGGCCAAAGGATCAACCTTTCTTCCATTTCACCGGCTTTTACGCGACGCATTCGCCGTGGGAAGACCAACCTGAGAGATTGGTTTCACTCTACAAAAACGCAAGTTTTTCGGACATCCCAAGTGCCGAACGCGTCTTTGAAGGTGAGATCAAAAATATCGAATTGCCCGAGGCGGACGACGCGCAAAAGCGGCGCGCCAAAGCTCAATACTACGCAGCGGTCACTGCAATCGATGAAGGCCTTGGTCGCATCCTCGACCACTTGGATGCAACGGGGACGCTTGACAATACCCTGATTGTCTTCACGTCTGATCATGGTCTCTGCCTCGACCACCACGGCATTTGGGGCAAAGGCAATGCAACCAGCCCCCAGAATATGATCGAGGAAAGCATTAGGGTGCCAATGATCTTTGCGGGACCCCAGGTCCCCGCTGGTGTGCGGCCCACTGTGTTTGCCGATCACCTCGATCTCTTTCAAACGCTGACTTCTGTTGCGGAGGTGACACCGGACAACCGTCTTTATGCGGGGCGGGCGCTTTGGTCTGTGATGCATGACCCAGGCACGACATGGCGCGAGTGCCAATTCGGCGAATATGGCACCGCTCGCATGATCCGAACCGAAACTCATAAGCTCATCACCCGGCTAGACCATCGGCGTGAAACGCTCTTCGATCTGCGTGACGGCGAGGGTCAGAATCTGATCGATAGCGAACATGCAATCGCGTCAGAATTGCGAGCCAGACTACGGGCCCACTTTTCACAGTTTGAAGACCACCCACCCGACCCCGAAGAATTCTTCGGTCCGCCAAGGTTCAATCCCGTGGAAGCTTGGCGCTGATTTCAACTCAGAAGGAGTATCCAACATGAAGAGATTGCTCACCTGCGCGGCCATGCTGGCGCTCTCAAGTCCAGCCATGGCCCAAAGCATCATGACATATGAGGAAGCCCTGGCGTGCGTCGAGCGGGTTGTGCCCGCAGAGCTTTACGTGACTAATGCGCTTCTGCCCTCGGAGGCGGACCTTGTGGATATCCTGCCAATGGAGGAAACAGTCGAACTGCGCGTAGGCTTGTCCTGGGTTCTGGATGACGGACACTCGCATTTCTACAATGCAATCGAACAAGGGTACTTTGCGGACGAGGGGATTACGGTCGAACTCGTGCCCGGCGGACCCGGCGTAAACCATATTCAGACGCTTGCCGGAGGGGTCGTAGATGTGGCCGTCGCCTCGGCAGGGTCTTATCTACCACGCGCGATCACGTCCCCAACGCCTATTGAAGGTATCATGTCTGTCGGTTCCGTCTTGAAGGGTGGACCGGCGGCCTTCATCACTATTGACGAAGAGCTACTTGGCCGAGAATTGACACCTCAAGACCTGGTCGGTCGTACCGTCGCGGGCGGTCCGTTCCTTGAACATATGCCGATCCTTTTGGACAGGGCGGGGCTCGATGAAAGCGATGTCACGATCATTAATGCCGGGTTCACACCCGATGCCCTTTTTGCTGGCGCCGCTGATTTCTATTTTGGGTGGATCTTCAATCAGACCCGCGCGATTTCGGCTCAGGGTTATGAATGGAACGCCCTCATGTGGGGCCCGCACGGGTTTGAAGATTTCCCTGACTCAATTGTTATGATGCAGGAAGATCTGGAGGAAAACGAAGAGCTCAGTATGCGGTTCATGCGTGCGGTCCACCGTGGCATTGAATTCATGCTGGAAAACCCCGAGCAATCCGCTGAGACAGTTCTGCAATACGCCACCGACGCCCCGCATCTGACAACAGAGCTTGTCCTGCAGCGATATGAGCAGCAGGCACCCCTAGTAACCATGGGGGATTTGCGGTTGCTGGAAACGGATTTGGCCGCCTGGAACGAAAACACGGCGACCTTGCTTCAGTATGGCTTTCTGCCAACTGTCACCTGCGACTAAAGTTCATGACGCCGGCTATCGAGCTTCATAAGCTTTGCAAATCTTTTGGAGACGTTGAAGCGCTCCAAAACGTCGATCTGACGGTCCAAGAGGGTGAGTTTATCGCTCTCATTGGTCCGTCAGGCTGTGGGAAAACGACCCTGCTGAGGCATGTTCTGTCGCTTGAAGAAGCCACATCAGGAGAGATCACGGTTGGCGGCGAGCACCCTGAAAAGGTGCGGCGTAGCAATAAGTTGGGAATTGTTTTCCAGCGGGCAGCCCTTGTGCCGTCCCGCACGTCCCTGGAGAACGTCCAAATGACGCTTGATATCACTGGTGTCAAAACGCCGCTGTCGCCCGAAGGCCTTTTGGACCAATTCGATCTTAGTGAATTCAAGGGGCATTATCCACATCAATTGTCGGGCGGGATGCAACAGCGGGTCAATATCGCCGCCGCTATGGTGCACAATCCACCCTATCTGATGATGGACGAACCGTTTGGCGCGCTTGATGAAATGACACGTGAATTCATGTGCGAGTTCATGGGAGAGGTCCTGCTAGAGAACCCCAAGACTACCATCCTCGTCACCCATTCTATAGACGAAGCCGTCATGCTGGCCGATCGCATCGTGATCTTGGCCCCACGCCCCGGGCGCATCAGTACTATCGTCAACGTGGATTTCCCGCGGCCTCGACGGCGAGAAATCAAAACGCAATCTGCATTTGCCGACAAAGTGCTTGAAGTGCGCAAATTGCTCTACGCCGTGGAGGCCGCATGACAAAGTCAGCACAAGAGCGTTTGGGCTATATTTTAATGATTGTCTCGGTGCCGATCATCTGGCAGCTCGCCGTGTGGGGATCAGGCCTTCAGCCCTTCATCCTGCCTGGGCCGGGAATCGTTTTCACAACCCTTTGGGCAGAGGCCGGGAATTTTCTATACCACACGGGCGTCACCATGTACGGCGCGCTCGTCGGGTACGCCTTTGCAAACCTCTTTGCGATCTCAATCGCAATTCTGTTTGTTTACCTCCCATCGGTCCAGACGTTTTTGATGCCGTGGTTCATCGTCATCAAAAACATCCCCTTCGTGGTGATCGCGCCAATCTTGGTGATTACCCTCGGCACCACCAACCTACCAAAGTTTGTAATTGTCTTTCTGGTTACGTTCTTTCCCGTGCTTGCAAATGTGGTTGCCGGGTTGCGGTCTGCTGATGCGGTGTTGCTTGATCGGATGCACGTTCTGAATGCGTCGCGCATGCAAGTGTTCTGGAAAGTGCGCTGGCCCTCGGCGATCCCGTACTACATGGCGGCGCATGAGGTGGCATTTACCGGGTCAATCATCGCGGCTATTGTGGCTGAGTTCTTTTTTTCGCGGACCGGACTTGGTTACCTCATTGTTACGGCGATGGAAGGCTATCGAGCAGACATTTTGTACGGCGTGACGCTTATTGCGGCCGTACTCGGCCTCGGCAATTACTTGTTGGTTGTGTGGATACGGAAGCGCGTCCTCAGGTGGCAGGACGCATAGAGGACGAGGAACCGGGGCGGCTTCTTTGATTTACCGCCCCCCAACCGCCCTCCGAACAATACCAGTCGCTGCGCTGCGGGGCGGACTAACTGGATGAATGGCTTGAATAGGCCGTGAGCGTACGCGCAAGAATGACCCACCCGGTCCGATGCTGCGACGCATCTGAACTCAGTAATAGAGCCGATACCGTTGAAAAACTCTTTGTTGATCGGTTCGTCGAGCTAAGCAGCATCCGGGCACACCTTGCGGATTTTTACAGTCACACGGGTCGCCCATCAGTCGATCCTGAGCTGCTGATCCGGATGCTATTGGTTGGGTACTGCTTCTGCATCCGGTCAGAACGACGGCTTTGTGAAGAGGTGCATCTCAACCCGGCGCACCGTTGGTTTTGCCACCTCGACCTGACGGATCGCATCCCGGACCACTCGACCTTTTCAAAGAACCGCCACGGTCGCTTCCGCCAGAGCGATTTATTGCGCCATGTGTTTGAGACGACTGTCGCGCGTTGCATGGCGGAAGGGTTGGTTGGTGGTCATGGCTTCGCCGTCGATGCCAGCTTGATCAGTGCCGATGTTCAAAAGCAGAACTCGAGCAATCCCGAGGACTGGGCGTCTCGCGAGATTGATCCTGCAGGTGCTCCCAGCGCTGTGCGCGAGTATCTAGATGTGCTTGACGATGAAGCGTTTGGGGCCGCCAGCGAGGTGAAGCCGAAGTTTGCAGCCCATGTCGACCCTGCAAGCCAACGGACGGCAGCCCGGAAAGGTTCTGCGTTCTTTGCCTATTCGGACAATTACCTGATCGACACAGACCACGGGATCCCGACAATGATCGGTATCTTTGTCCTGAAGGCAACGAACTGAAGCGCACGCGGCAATACCACAAGGACCCACGCAACAAGCAGCCGCGAACAGGGCGTCGCAAATACCGCGCCAGCAAGATGGTTTGCAGTATCTGCCCTGCAAAAGAGAAGTGCTGTCCGAAAGTTGATGCACGTTCCGTTACCCGCGAACGGTTCGAGGAGGTCGGGGAATTTGCCCGCCAATGCACGGCCTCAGAGTTCAACCCAAAGGCTCAGACGCGCCGCAAGAAAGTCGAGATGCTCTTCGCCCACCTCAAACGCATTCTCGGTTTAGGGCGGCTGCGATTGCGAGGGCCATGCGGCGTTCAGGACGAATTTACCCTCGCAGCCACCGCCTAAAACCTCCGGAAACTGGCCAAGCTCAAGCCTCTGGTGCCGCCAACGGATAAAACGGCGAACGAGCGTTCAACGCCCAAACGAAATCAAAACGATAGCACGCCGAAGTGGAAAAAGACGGGCGACTTTTTCAACGGAATCAGCCCATATTGCAAAATTTCTGTTGCGCAGCGAATGTCAGGTGTCTTGAACGCTGGAGACCACAATGACCTTGCCAAAAAAAATGTTCGGCGTTGTCCTGACAGGCTTGAATGGAGAGACGATTTGCCAGTTCCCGTTGCTGGGAGCGGGGATGTGATCGTCCGGGTCCACGCAGCGGGTGTAAACAACACCGACATCAACACGCGCACTGCGTGGTATTCGAAAGGGGATGGCGCGGCAGAGGACGCCACTTGGTCTGGTGCGCCCCTATCCTTCCCCCGGATACAGGGGGCAGATGTCTGCGGAGAGATAGTTGCGGTCGGCGCGTCGGTGGACCCAGCTCGGATCGGGGAACGCGTTCTGATCGAACCCTGCATCCGAGAGGCGGACGGGCGCAAGCTTGAGACGCCATGGTATTTCGGGTCGGAATGTGACGGTGGCTTTGCACAATATACGCGGGTTGCAGCGCGTCATGCATACTCGATCAAAAGCGGTCTGACGGATATCGAACTGGCGTCATTTCCGTGTTCCTACTCCACAGCCGAAAACATGCTGACACGCGCAAGTGTCGGCTCTGGCGATACCGTTCTCGTGACGGGTGCATCAGGCGGCGTAGGGTCTGCAACTGTCCAACTGGCGCAGGCACGTGGTGCCAAAGTCATAGCGATCATAAGTGCCTCCAAGGCTGAGCTGCTCAAGGAACTGGGTGCTATCAAAACTCTCGCGCGGGATGACGATCTTATTTCCAAACTGAGCGCAAACAGCATTGATGTCGTTGTTGATTTAGTGGCGGGGCCGAATTGGCCGGTACTGCTTGACGTGTTGTGCCCTGGCGGGCGGTATTGCGTCGCCGGGGCCATAGGTGGTCCGTTGGTGGAACTCGATGTTCGAACGCTGTATCTCAAAGATCTGAGCTTTTTCGGCTGTACAGTTTTGGAGCCAGAGGTTTTTTCTAACCTTGTGCAGCGGATTGAGCGTGGCGACATAAAGCCTCTCGTCGCTGAAACCTATCCATTGGCTGACATCGCGGTGGCACAGGAAGCCTTTGGCAAAAAAGGCCACGTCGGGAAAATTGCACTCGAACTGAAGTGAGTATTGCTGTTTCAGAAAATCCAACAGCGGACCTTCAAGAAGAAGTCATGAACGACCGCTTTGTCCGGATAGTGTTGAAGAAGTCGGTTTTTGAGGCACCGCTTGGTGAAGCTTCAACGGCTTGGCTGTTCCTTTCAGCCCACCGCTTCTGGTTGCGGGACCAGCTTTGCGAGTTTGCGAAGGTTTTGAGCTGTGGCTGCGAGCTGGAACTGTTCGTATGCGCCCTTTGGTCCTCGTAATCGCATCATCGGCACGCCGATATATCGTTCTAGATGTGCGAACAGCATCTCGACTTTCCGCCTTTGAATGAATGAGGTCATGTAGGCGTCTGTTTTTCGGATATCGCGGGCAACATCTCTGGCCGCTTCGTAGACGGACCGCATGACGCGTCGCCCGGTATCACCTGGGCAGTATTGTGGCTTCAGCGGGCAGGCATCACAATCATGCTTCGAGGCGCGGTATCGGATGAACCCGTCTTAACCGCCGTTGGGCTTTGGTGGTTTGGAGAAGTTCCGACGATATGTCCGCAACTCTTTGTTGCCTGGGCATGTGTAGCTATCCGTCGCGGGGTCGTACACGAAGTCTTCTCGGGAGAACGTGCCGTCTGTCCGCTTTGATTTGTCTCAGACTGGAATGTGCGGAGCGATACCACGCTCTTCGACCAGCCAACCCAGCATCTCTGCCGATCCGTAGCCCGTATCCATTGCCCGGCAGTTGATTGCGTAGCAATCAATGAGAGGGGCCAACCAGCTTGTCTGGCGTCATACCAAAGCGGTCTGTGATCCGGTCGATCATCCGACGCGCGACGAAAGCCTCAGCGGTCCGGATCGGAACCGACGGCTCTACGTCCACGATCACCGCGTTGTCCAAATCCACCATATAGTTAGTGGAATAGGCAAAGAAGGCTGCCCCGCCATCTGCTCCTGTCCAGCGCGCGGCGGGATCGACGGGTGAGATGTATTTGGGAACGACTTTGGTTGATGCGCCGAATGCAGCGTCATCTAGCGTTTCCAGGTATTCCTCAACGACGCGGCTGGTGGCCAGTTCGGCAGGCAGACCTTCCTTGCTATCAATGCCACGGGTCTGGTTGGCATTCGCCGGGATCAGGCTGGCATCTACGCCAAAACTCTCGCCGCCAACCAGGCCTTCATCGATGCAGCGCTGTAAAACCGTTTCAAACAGATGGCGGAACAAGCCGCTCTCTCGGAAACGACCGTGCCGGTTCTTTGAGAAGGTAGAATGGTCAGGCACCGGATCAGTCAGGTCGAGCCTGCAAAACCACCTGTATGCCAGATTGACGTGCACCTCCTCGCAGAGGCGGCGCTCGGACCGGATGCCTTGGCAGTAGCCCAATAACAGCATCCGGATCATCAGCTCGGGGTCAATCGAAGGACGACCGTGTGAGCTGTACGAGGGCGCCAAAAGCAGTCTGACATCAGACAAATCAAGGAAACGATCAATGCCCCGCAGCGGATGATCGTCAGGCACAAATTCCTCAATCGAGAACTCGTAAAACAGCGCGCCTTGCGCTACCTGCCTTAGTCCCATCATCGCCGCCCCTCCACACTCTCACAGCGAGTGAATCAGCGACAGGCCAACCAATCAACGGACTTTTCAACACTATTGTGGGATAGCTGCCATTGGACTTTCTGGACTAGCTGTCGGCTTTAGTCGCTTCGAAGCCTCAACGATTCAAAGCGTGGCGTATGTCATAGTTTAATGTCACGCTTTCATCTTCGGCCTACATTGTACGATCGGGGAGTACTGATACGCTGAGAGGATGACCAAGAAGAGCAGACAAGCCTACGCGCGCGTCTGCGAGTTGACACGCGCGTGTCTCACGAAGAGCTCGATAAAGAGGTATCCACGTTCGACCTGACGACGCCAGATGGGCTTTTATGCTTTTTGCAGATGCAGGCAACGGTTCTGAAAACGCTTGCGCTGCACCCCATTTCTCAGATGTCGATTGATATGGTGAATGATCTGCTCGAAAGGGTCGGGTCTGATCTTCTCCAGCTTGAGTGTTCCGATCGAGAAAGGCTGTTAGATCTGGATACCCTGAATCCAATCTCGATCGATTATGTTGTTGCGGGCTCACGACTGGGAACGCTGGTCCTCAAGAAACGGTGGCTTTCTGCCAAGAGCCTAACCGTGCGTCGTGCGACCGCTTATTTTTCGACACCGGGCTACATCGAAACATGGGCAGCTTTCTGCGTAACTGCGGAGGACATGGCTGCAACCGGGCCGTTGGCTGATCAAATCGTCCGTGACACGGACCGAGTATTCCAATTTTACCGTGAGTGTGCACGCGCTCCTCAAACAAGACACGGAGCAGTCCATGCCTGAGACAGATCAAAACGAACTGCAACACAACTATGACCTCAGCAATTGCGACCGAGAACCAATCCACATCTTGGGACGCGTGCAGAGTTACTGTCCATCTTGGTGTGGCCAAAAGGAGCTGCACCTCACGAAGGTTCGAGGCGACGGATGCAAAGCCCGGAGGCGGGTTCGACATGGTTCTACGCTATGAGGACAGATCTACGAGCGGTGGCAACCTCAGAGTTTGGTCGGGACCGACTTCATCTTTTGGTTGAACATAAGTAGGTCAGCCGCCCCACGATGAGCCGTTTGGTCAACTCGCTTGAGGCGAGGGGGTGGATTGAAAAACGGACAGACGAAGGTGACCGGCGCGCACCACAGCTAACTGTGATGGCACTACGCTCTCTTCAAGACTCTAGATCTGGCCTCCGTCCGGCAACACGGCGCAGACCTTTGCATCGGTAAGCTCCGAAAATCTGCGCTTCTGCGACGATCAGCAGTATGATGATCATGATCGGAATGGCATTCCGCGGGGCCGCATCGCGTGGTCGGCACCCTCTTCCAACCGCAAGCCGAAGCTACATCATCTCTCGCCGCAATCTTTGACTCGATCTGTCCAAACAGCCCAGACAGATCGCCATCCGAATGTCGCTTCGTCGCGTCCCACATCCCCTCCTGCAAAAAACAGAACAACCCAATTCTATTGGTAAGGACGGGTCAACTAGACTTGTTTGCCTGAGTCACGATTATGCAGGCGTCAGAAGAATACAAATATAGCCAAAAAGTCGCTTATTTTCCTGTTGACTTCTTTTGATATTTCTATGCATCTTTTAATCGGCAGGGGCTTGATTGAACTAAATCACATCGAGACCCGTGAGTAGTCATGATAACAACTATTCTGCCTAGATTCCTAGAAATACTATGATATTCCCGCGTTCCTGCTGCGGATTTTTTGGTCTTAGTAATAGAGGTGTAAAAGAAATGAACTTTGATTTTACTATTCTGAGGTGGGAGACAGTTATAAGAGACTCATTTTAGCGCATAGGCAGTTTGCTATTTATTGCTCTAATTGGAGTTTTGATTCTTGAGAATGCGTCTTTTTCTAACTGCAAATATAGTAACCTTCTTTTATTTAGGAGGCGCCAGCATTGCTCAAGATGGTATGGCTAACGGCTGTAATCAACATGACGATATAGCTATTGAGCTTTCGTCGGGTACGTTTTGTGCTCGAGGATTGAGTGAGCAACAACAAAGTATCGCCCTCGCAGATCCAATTTCCAGTCGCCGTTTTCAATGGGAACATCGGTATCTTTTTGATTCAGCAGAATGGCAGGGTCCACCTGTTGTTCCAAACCATCCAATTTCAGAGTTTTGGCCTCAAGGCGCGAACTTTGTCCGTATTTCTCAAGGCGGGCTTCGTTCGCCACCGGTATCATTGCCATATGCGTCCGATTTCACCGAAATGCGCATTGAACGCGAGGGACCCACAGATCTCTACTGGCCTGATAACCTTACCTTTCGGGATGAGCGTCATATACGCATCCGCTGTCGAATGATCAACCTGCCGTGGCAAACCGCGGAAAACACAGAAACTTGTGATATCTATCTCGATCTTGGCGATCGCAGGGTTACCGTTTCTGTCCTCACGGGTGAGTTTTGGGATGGATCTGAAGGTTGGCCAAGATTCTTCACGGACTATGACTCGGTCGCTTGGCAATTAGCAATAGATGAAGTTGATCGCTTTCTTCTTATCGCAATAAACGAAGCAGGGGTAGAATGATGCCTTATACACTATCAAGTAGTTTATCGTCTAATGTCGAGGTGGATCCTCAAAGCGAATTTGGTCGTCACTAAGAAGCGCTAAGAGAAGAAACCTGGCTTGCATCGTTTTACGACGAGTTGGCCAATATCGATGAAGAAGCCCTCGAGAGACGAGGAGATATCGATCCTATGGTGATTGCGTGGCTCCGTGATCCGCACCAAACTACGACTCGCTCAAGGGGCGTCGAGTGACGGGTCTTGTGTTCTATCTAGGTCAGCAGACGCTGACATTCGGTGACGGAAATTTTGCTCTTCCCGTGAGTGCGTTGTGGAGCGGGATTGAGCTTTCGGAAGCCAGCTGAGCTCGAGCGAGAGAGCAATGCTTATCGGCATATGCCGATTTAGCCCGCTTGAGAAACGCATCCTGTGTCGCCGGACGGCCCGGTATAATTGTAGCTGCCCGCCAACCCCGTCGATGACCGTCACCGGTGCAGTCGCAAGACGCGCTTTCTGGAGTCCGACAGCGGCGAGACACGCGCGGTGGTCCAGACCTCATCTGGTTTTGCTATCCCAACAAGGGTGGGTGTTGCACCGAAGGTGGCGCCACGCCCTGTGCCATGGCGTTGATCCCATCGCCGATCGCACCGGCGATCTGGTCCAGATAGGCTGGATCCTGCAAGCGTTCCTCCTCGTCGGCGCGATCCAGAAAACTGACCTCGGCCAAGCAAGCCGCCGTATCCGGATCGTGGTTCAGTGGGTTCAACACACCCAGCGGCAGGGGCTTGATGCCGGACGGGTCAAAGGCGCGATTGCGATCGCGCAGCTGTGTGACCTGCAACAGGCTGTCCTGCACCAGCAGGCTGAGTTGGGCCGACGCGGTTGAATAATTCGTATGGACGAGGGTTTCCGTCCCCTGTGCCTGACTATCAACCGAGGCGTTGAAGTGAATGGAGACGAAGAAGCGCGCCCTTGCAGCCCGGGCAACCTCGGCCCGCGCGGCCAGCCCCAGATTGACGTCTTCCGACCGGGTGAGCGTGACGTCGGCCAACTGGTCCGCCATCCGCGTCGCGACGCCCAATGTGAGGGTCTTTTCCAGGGTCCCACGCGGACCCACGGCATTGTTCCAGCTGGATCCGCCGACATCCTCGGTTCCGCCATGTCCTGCATCAATCACGATATCTATCATGGTCCTGCCTTTCATTTGCGCAACGATCAGCCCTAGAATGCGATCTCCTGTTCGTGGTGGATCTCTCGGATTGCCGAGGAGATTTCGACCTCTGCCAAGGTTTCAGCGCGTGCATTGCTGAGGGCCTCGGGATGGCTGGTGATATCCGCATCGCGGTAAGCGTCGAACCCCAGGCCGGTCCTGTCCGCAAGTTCTGGAACGGAAACCTGAAAGAGCTGGAAGGGATCGAAGTCGATGCTTTCGATATCGGTCAGAAGATCGCTTTGCGACAGGATGAAACATGCCGCGTGAAGCGCCTCGTCCGCGCCGCGATACGCGATGAGTTTCCAGAAACTGCGCGGGATCAGCGCGTCGCGGTACCGGGGATCGTCGTCTGCGAAGACCGGCCCGCCGAGGACTGAAATTCGGATGCCCTGCAGGTCGGCTTCCTCCAGGATCAGGTCCTCCAGCCGCCCCCAGATCCCGCCCCTGCCCGACTGGTTGTAGCGTTCATGCTGCGGCGCGATGTTGGTGAAGAAAAAAGAATCCTCGTTGGCCCGCTTCGCCTCTTCGATACTGCCCCAGGCCAGATCCGCCCGGCGTGCGATATGGCCGCGGTCCAGTCGGTTGTTGGCATAGAGGGTGTCGTCCAGCTGAAACTCCGCGCCGATGCGCGCGTCCAGTTTGAAGCCGTGCCGCCCCAGCTGCACCTTTCTTGCCGCGTCCGTATTCCACGCGACGAACCGCGCCAGCCGCCGCTTGGCGCTCTGGCAGACGGAAAAATGGGTGTACGGAATAGTCTGTGCCTTGCCGAAATTGACGGCGTCCCGCTTGAAGGCCAAGGACAGCTCCGGCATTGGCGCCGGTACCCCCAAAAAGTCCGCGTCATATCCTGTTGGGCCCTCTGGCTGCTGCGAGACATCCTCTGACGGGGTCTTGTTCGGGGGAATCAACGTGAAGCCAAGCTTGCTCTGGATCGAACCGGGATAGCAGGCCAGCGCATGCTCGTCCAAGCTGTTGCTGCCTTCGCCGGCAAAGTGCAAACCCGCGAAAATGTCGGTCGCCTTGTCCTTGTTGGCAATGATCCAGGCTGAACCGGAATCGCCTGGCATGCTGATCTCGCCATTGGCGGCGGGAAAATCGGAATCCGGACCGATCTCAAAACAGCCGATGTCCTTGGGGCCGATCCCGTCGCCGAAATCGATCTGCGCGATCACGTCGGTGCGGCGGACCTTGCCATAGGTGGTGCCGGTGGTCCGGCCGGTTTTGACCAAGGTGTCATCCAGATCGACATCCGCCATCTGCAGCGGCACCGCATCGAGGCCATGCACCGCCCGCTCAAACCCCCGATCCGTAATCCGGGCCAGGGCGCAATCGCCGGCAACGCCCAGGTGGCTGCGCAGCAGTTCACCGCAGGCGTTTCCGGCGACATTATTGTCGTCATGCGGGCCCGGTTGCACGATCACATCTCCGATCTGACCGGATGCGCCGTGCAGAACGTGCCAATTCGACAGGATACAGGGCGCCCCCGTCGCCTGGTCGAAGACGATGGCGCCGAGGGTGCCCGCCGTGCCATCTGGATGGCTGATGCTAGCCCCAGGCGCTACCGGATCCATCCGGGATTTGAGAACGGATGCGGGGCTTGGTTCGATGATTGTATAGGCCGGTCTGTAGTCCCGCTGAACCACGTCGGTGGGCACCGAGAGGCCGTCCGCCTCGATCCTTTCGGGCAAGGCGGTGGACCCGACCGCCTGCAATGCCGACGGCTCTACCTTTTCCCGGACCGTGAAAATGACGCAGATATCGCCATCCCCATTCTTCCGGCCAATGCCGACCGACGTCACATTCGGATCCCTCAGATACTCGGCACCCCGGGATCGGACGAAGTGGCGCAGGGCCTGCATCAGGTCCTTGTCTTTGGGGGTTTTCTTCGAAGCCGTCGCCTTTGCCATATCGGATCCTCCTGTGCGATGGAACGTGATCAGAGCTGATGGTCATTCAACGTCTGCGCCGGCCATCAGCGACTTGGCGATCTGTCCCAGTTTTCGATTGGGAACCGTTCCGGTTTTCTGGGCCGCGTGCATCACCCGTTGATAGAGCAGCTGCTGATTTATGTTCCTTGGGCGTAGGTTCATCTTGTCGAGTTGTTCAAGGATACCCGAAATGCCGCTATGACGGCCTATGGTGATCTCGGTTCGGCGGCCAATGGTTTCCGGGTGGAATGCATGCCGCATAATGTCGGACGGAATGGCCTGATGAATACCCGTTTCAATGAGAAAACTGATATCCCCGATCAAGGGCTTGTTGGGCGAAAACTGCATCCCCGTACAGGCGATGAAGGCGTCGACGACCTCTGCCACCATCTCCGTCTGACAGCGATTGGCAAAGCGCGGATCTGCGGCGGCGAAGTAGTTTGCATAGGCCAGTACCTGCTCCAGCGCGGCGTTGCCGCCACCGTCTCCGGTATTGCCGATTGTCACCTCGGCCTGGGTCGCGCCCGCCTCGATCCCGGCAATCGTGTTGGCGAGGCTGAGGCCAAGCTGATTGTGACAATGCACGCCCAAGACGATGTCCGGCGGCAATGCCGCCTTGATGTCACGGACCAGCGCACCGAAGCTGTCGGGCTCTGTCGTGCTCAGCGTGTCCGCCACGACGATATGCGTCGCTCCGGCTTCGGCCACCGACGCACATAGATTTGTCAGAAACGCAACATCCCTGCTGCCCGCACAGATGACGTAGTATTGCACTTCGCGGAAATGGATGCGCGCCTCTTGCATGAGACGTGTGGATTTTTCGATCGTCTTCCGCCGGGCCTGAGCCGCCCCGATGCCACTGGCCGACATCATGTCGAAAGGCCGCGTGGCAGTGGCGATCCGGGACCGGTGCGTGGCGCCCTGCAAGGCGGCCTTTGCCCGAATGATATCCTTCTTGATGGGGCGGGTCAGGACGCTTAGCCTCACGGCATCGGTTCGATCGACAATGTGCCGGACACCGTCCAGATCCACGGCGGATGCCGCAGGAAAGCCAGCGTCGATCACATCCACGCCCAGCTCTTCAAAAAGGGCTGCCATTGCGCCTTTCTGCACTGCGGTAAAGTGCAAATGGGCCTGTTGTTCGCCGTCGCGGAGGGTCGTCTCGAAGATCTCCATGTTCTCACCTTCTTTCAGTCCAGTGGGTCAGGGCATTCGAAAATCGACGGACCATCCCGGTGCAACGATGCGGGCATCCGGAATGACGCCCGGTCCGTCGGCATTGGCGGCGTGATCATTGGAACAATCGTAGCCGAACAAGGTATTTTATGCGCCGGGCGTGACAGTCATATAGGAGAGTGCGCAGCCCGCAGCAGGGGCAAAATCTGCTTTTAATGCGGAATTAATTTTGGGTTCATTCCCAAGTCGTTGGATCGTTATTCGAGCAGGATTCAGCGCACCGACGAGGCAAAAAAGCGCAAGGATCTGCCTGAAATCTGACAGCTTCAATTCCGTCTCTCGCAAGCGCGTCAAGTTGGCGTCGTCTGGATCCACATGTGGGGCGATTTGATTCTGAATTGAGGGTCAGGCAGCGCCAAGCCGGAAAGACATATTGTTCCGCAGACGGGCGGGGGCTGTTGGATTAATCGCGCGTCGGATTCTCGAAGTTGAGCTTGGCGCGCAAACGAGCAAGTCGAGCCGCCGCAACCGCACCTCACATCGCGGCGAACTCCCTTCGCCGTCCGGTTCCGGCGCGTTTTTCGGGGCCGACGCCAATCGAGCACCTGAGAGAATGGCATATTGTTGATCGCTTGAGCCGCACGCGAGGACGGCCTGAATCGTCAGATTTCTATGGACTCTGCAATCGCAAGCGCATCCCCCAACTCAACGCCGAGATACCTGACCCTGCTATCCATCTTAGTGTGACTAAGCAGGATCCGAACGGCACGAAGATAGCCGGTTTTCTGATAGATCCGTGTCACCTTAATACGTCGCATCGAATGCGTGCCGTACACGTAGTATAGAATTCGATGTGTCTGGGTAGCTCCGGAGGCTGTCAGCCTGCAAGAAAAACGGCGATGCTCAAGAAACTTGACGGCGTTCAAGTAAGTAGTTCACGAAGCGCCCGGAATCGATTTTCGACATCGAGCCTGATCGGCACCGCTTCACTGTCGATCTGCCACGTAACGGAGTGCGTGCGCGTCCTGATCTTCCAGCCCGCAGCCGTGCGCACCAACTCATCTGTATAACGTACACCGACCGTTTGGATCGAGCCGGGACCCGATGTGCCGGGCACGACCACCGCAATCGCAAACATATCCGAGGAGGCCGTATCAGCGTCTACAAGCATACGGCAATTGCTGACGGAGTGAGTTGTTGGGATCGCGCTAAACTGACTGACGGTATGATGGGCTTTGGGACAGGATGACGTTTGTTGCATACGGCGCGCTTTCCGCTCATCGAAAGCACCTGGTCTCTGAGCTGAACTTTTTGCCAAGAGCAATGGTCCAGTAACAACGTCAAGATGCAACAAAACATGCGCTGCGACGGCGAATGAATGCTGCGTCAGCGAAGGCCGAAACTCCAAAGTCGGTTTTCGTCTGCTGTCCCGCCGCCGCAAGATCCATAAGCCAATGCCTCGCACAAATATCTGCTATGCAGGCGCGGTTGCAGCGTTCAATGAACATGCTTAGGGTCGGCTTTGGGCAGTCCTCATCATGTTGGGACGGATGATCCTTCAATAAGATGCCGCGGTTGTTCCCATGCCAGCACCGAGGCCTCCGTGACACGCTGCCGCCGCGCCGCTAAGGTCATCTTTGAAGGATATATGGTTTTGGTGCTCGCCAAATGGCAAAGAATGCAATCGTCCCCGACAACATGGCAGACCTCTACCGAGACTGGAAAATGGCGCCTGGCTCGGAGGCTGGCGGTTTCGTCTTTCTGAGCGGATTTAACGGCGCTGGTTTGGATGGTGAAACCTCGTCAGACTTAGCAGCACAGATCAATACCGCGTTTGATCAGGTCTTCGGCGTTCTGCACGAAGGTGGCATGGATGCCGGCAATGTCGTAGAGGTAACGAGCTACCATGTTGGGCTCAAAGATCATCTCGATACGTTCAAAGCAATTTGGACGGAAAGGATGCGTGATCCATATCCAGCTTGGACCGCAATTGAGGTTGCAGGGTTCGCCTCTGATGGCGTCATCGTAGAACTGCGAGTGGTGGCACATCGATAAGCGAGAATTGGTGCCACGAGAGCGAACGTTGCACCGTTGCTCTGCTTCCGATGATAGAAGGCGCGTCACAAGTGGACATTCCACTTGCGCTGCAGCGATGATTGGGGACGCTTGTAAGACTGGCCACTTTTGACAGCCGCGTCATCGATCATCTAAGCGTTGCAGGTCCTTTTCGAAGAAACAGCTGTCTGGATCTGGTGTGTGAGTGCCGAAAGCGCCGCATGGTTGATATCCGAGGCGGCTGTATAGCCGATGAGCGGCGTGCAATCGCGCACCACTTTCGAGCATGATTTTCCGACTGCCGGTGGCTTGGGCGAAGGCCTCAGCATAACCGACCAAAGCCTCGGCGACGCCGAAACCGCGAGAAGCTGGGGCAACGTGGAGCTTCTTTAGCTCTGCGAAGTCCGGTCGCAGAAAAAGCGCGCAGCACCCAACTGCCTTCCCACTCAGACAGGCGAGGAAGATGCTTGCATCAGCAAGTGCGAACGACCTGGGATCAAACTCGATATCCCACTTTCGTGGATAATGCGCTTTCATCGCGTCATGCGCAGCTTGCAAAAGAGCCAACGCCACCGAGGAAGTTGGGGCCGCCTCGAACACGTCGATGTCGTGGCTCATGATGCGCCCACGGCACTTCTCATTGCGGCCGAGAGTGTTCTCAATACATCGCGCGCTCCGCTTTGCTGGACACGCGAATGAAGCAGTATTGGCAGGCTCGGAAGCTTGGGCAGCTCCAGTTTCGCACCGACATTGATCGCGCCAAACGGCAGCATTCTCCTCGCTAAGGCTGAAACACCAAGGCCAGCCGTTAGGGCACCAGCGACCGCCATGACACCGCCGCCAACGAAGCTCTCTGTCCAAGGCACTCCTGCCTCATCGGTAAGCTGTGTGGCCATGATGCGAACGCCACAAGGTTCTGCAAGCGTCGCGAGGGGAAGGGGCTCGCCCGTGCGGTGCTGCCAATTCGGAGCAGCAAACCAGCCAAGCCTTTCTTCGCTGATCAATTCCCCATCGCTGCGCCCGGCATGAAATCGGACAAGGACCGCATCAAGCTCGCGTCTGTCATAGCTTGTTAACAGATCGCCGGACGATCCAATGCGAAGGTCGATAAGCGGGTTAGGGTCCTGCACGTTCATCCGCGCGATCAACGAAGGAAGTTCAGGTCCCGCCACATGGTCGCTGATACCGATGGTCAATCTCTGCCTCGATGTGGACAGGGCGGCCAACGCACGATCTTGTGCTGCCAGAAGCTGCTTTGCGTAATAGAGAAAAGCCTCCCCTGAGCGGACAGTTGAACGTGACGAGGCGTCCTTTCGACGAGACGGCAATCAAGACGTTTTTCTAGGCGCTTCAGTTTCAGGCTGATCGCCGATTGTGTGGTCTCAGTGGCTTCAGCCGCCCGTGTAAAGCTACCAAGCTCGGCGATGCGAACGAATGCTTGCTCGGTGTCGAGATCGAGGCGCCGTTCTATCATTGCAATCCATTATCTTTGATATATTCGGCAATTGCATATCAAAATGCTCCGCGCCCAGCTAGTGTCGGCGGACCTCGTCGATCTGAACGGTGAGCCAGCGCGTTTTGGCGTTGGCGTTCATGGTCGGCATAACTTCGATTCGGAGAACTGCATGACTAAGCCCTTCGTCATGATCGGCAACCTGCGTGTTTGCCTATAACACCTGATCTACATCCACAGCCAAATGGACCACTCCAGCGCGTAAGGCGTTTGCAAGATCACGACATCATCGAGTGACTGGCCCTGGCGGTTGCGACACCAGATGACGATGGCAACGTATTGATCTCAGAGGCTCAAACCCAGCGGGCTATGAATGTCTGGAGAGATCCGACACCTCAAAGGGCGTCAGTATCATCACGAAAGGACCGATCATGCCACTCGTTCACATTTCTCTTCGTGCCGGCAAACCCGACGCCTATCCGAGATTGAGACCGCCCGCGATGCGGCCCCGATGATTAAGCAGGCGGGCCAAGAGAAACGGCCTACCGCAAAGCGCAATATCGGCAATCTACCGGATCACCTCCGCCGGATCGAAGAGGTCATCGAACCCGAGAGCCTCGATTGCGCCTGCCGTTGCGGCAAGATGCACAGGATTGGCGAGGGCCGCAGCGAACGGCTGGACATCATTCCAGCGCTGCTTCGCGTGATTGTAATTTTGCGCCCCAGATACGCTTGTCGCCATTATACTGACGGTGTGACGCAGATGCCTGCGCCCGCTCATCTGATTGAAGGCGCACTACCGACCGAGGCATGTCCTGGTCAGCAAATATGCGGATCACCTGCCGTTGTATCGACAATCCCAAATCTTGGCGCGATCAGGCATTGATTTGCACCGCTCTACCTTGGCCGACTGGGTCGGCAAGGCGCCCTTCCATCTGGCCCCGGTGGCCGATTGTCTTGCCGCCGATTTGAAGCGCCCCACCAAGCTCTTCACGGATGAGACCACAGCGCCGGTGCTGGAACCAGGGAGGGGCAAAACCAAAACCGGCTACCTGTGGGCGCTCGCCGGGGATGACAGGCGGTGGGGCGGCGATGATCCGCCCGGCGTGGTGTTCCACTGCGCAGGTGAGCGGAATGGACAACATGCGGAAACCTTTCTCACCGGCTTCAACGGTATCCTGCAAGTGGACGGTTACGCCGGATACAACCGGTCGACCCGGTCCAGCCGTAAGGGCGGCGATCCCATCCTCATGGCGCAGTGTTGGGTCCATTCACGACGAAAGTTGGGTGAAGTCTAAGACCGTGATGGTTCCGAGATTGCAGCTGAGGGCTTGCGCCAGATCGCTGACCTCTATGCTGTTGAGGCCGAAATAATGGGCATGCGCCCCAGCAATCGGTTGGCCGAGCGCGCTACTCGCAGCGCGCCCTTGGTCGCAGGCTTCGGCTAATGGCTGGCTGCGCGACGCGCCCGCATCTCACGCAAATCCCGGCTTGGTAAAAAGCTCACCTACATCGCCAACCAATGGGCCTGTCTCCATACATTCCTGAGCGACGGCCGTGTCGAAATGGACAGCAACTCGGTGGAGAACATGATCCGCCCCATCGCTCTGAACCGAGAAAACGCACTATTTGCTGGCCATGACGAAGGCGGCACCGCCTGGGGCCGCATCGCCTCACTGATCGAAACCGCCAAGGTCAACGAAGTTGACCCCTTCGACTATCTGAAAACGACCCTTGAACGTATTGCGCAAGGCTATCCAATAGGCAGACTGCAAGAGCTCCTGCCGCGAAACTTCTAACCGTCGAGCGCGTAGTCGCGTGAGGTGCAGCCACCGCTTACCTTTGTCCATTGTCGGATTGACGATGGAAAGGCATTCTGAATGCTTAATGTCGTTGATGCCTTGAACGACCTGTCCATCCTACCCGGCATCCCGTCATTCATTCCGTCTGATTACAAAATTAAGTTCGTTGCTCAGGCTGTGCAGTACTGGAACAAGGCTGTTGCCGCAAAGATAGCATATGTCGAACCGCGCATCCCATGGAAGAACTGACATGGCGAAAGCTTCAATACTCGCTTATGGGGCGAGTTTTTGAATGGTGAGATATTCCATGGTCTAAGCGCCGCCCAGATCTCGAGAAACCTGTAAAAAATCGTCATAGGAACGATAATAATCACTTTCATCATAGCGTTCCGAAGCTAGTACCATACATACAGCTCCTTGGCTAAAATTATCCATCTCACGCCAAATAAGATTGCTGACATACAAGCCTTTGCGGGGATTGCGTAGCCAAAACTCCGATTTAGTTTTGCCATCATCAGTTTTAATACGAAAGCTTCCTGATAGAGCAAAAATTACCTGCTCGAGTTTACGATGAGCGTGTCCGCCTCGTTCAGAGTCAACAGGAACGTTGTAAAGATAGTAGACACGACGAATAACAAATGGTACGTGCCGCTCTCCCTCTACAAAGGTCAGATCACCTCGTGGGTCTGAAATGATCGGAAGACTAATTTCTCTAATAGTACCAAGCTTTTGCCGTTCACTCTTGGTTGATTTCATATCCAACATGATCCTCTGATGACAAATGCGGTAAAATTTTCATATTAAGATAAGTCAGAAAAATCATGAGGAACAAAATACATAATTGTCTCGTATATTGACTCAGTATAATGTCGCAAGTAAACCTTATAATTTGGTGAAATTGACAATACGAGCTTTGGAATTTCCCAAAAATCAGACGGGCGATGATAAACCGAAATTGCCATATGGGGCCTGTGTTTGGCTATCGTTGCCTTTGCTCCACGGATCGCCTGCTGTTCAGCGCCTTCGATATCCATCTTAATAAATGTTACGTCAGTATCGATCACATCATCAATACGCCGAACCTCAAGCGTCATATCTCCGTCATCACTGATACGCGAGGCTGATCCATCTGCTGTAAAGCGAATTTTCCTATTTTCGTCAGAGGCACCAAACGGAAAAACAGTTACATTTTCATGCTGCGCTTTTGCATCTATGCAAACTTGAAAGTTATCGGGCTCAGGTTCAAAGACATATGAGGCTTTGAACTTAGGATATCGACGTATAAACTCTTGCGTCGTAAAGCCATCAAATCCACCCACGTCCAAAAATACCGGAGAATCCTCCTTGATATCGAGAATAGGATCGAAGTATTGTTCCTTTTCTCGATCCGTGAATCCATCGAGGCTGTCAAGATCATAGCTATGCCGGAATTTGAAAAGCTTCCGAAGCGTGCTTCTCGAAATTTCATCGGAGAGAAGGTCATATAGCCAGGCAACTTCGGAAACATTTTTTACTATGTTGTCAGAAAAGCCTTCATTGAAGATAGCCTCAGGTAGATCTAAGTTCCCCCACTTGAGTAGACTGAAATAATCAATATACTGGACACCCTTTTCTTCCAGAAGGCGCCGAACCGTTAGTGGGCGACCGCCGGATAGAGCCAAGACAAATGCATCTTTTGGTAGACCATCCATGCGGATAATAGGAATGCCATTTATCGAAGTTTCATCGGTAAAGTCATCGATTACTCCAGCAACCTTAAGTCTCTCTAAAACGGCGGTCGTGTAGACATTCCGCCCGAACAAGAAACGATTCTTGGCAGGCGCATTGAGAAAGGCTGTACAGAGATCCCTAGCATGCTTAGCTTTTTCGACCGGCCAGTCTGGCGAGATATCCTCCAAGGAGAATTTTGTATCAATAGCTTCCACGAAAGTATCCTAACCTTGCTTACTTCTATTCTTAACACTGAGGCGTATTATATCGGGGTAAGCTTCGATATCTGATACAACATTCTCAAAAAATTCCTCTCTTTCGCCGTAGCTAAACAAAATTCCAGCCTTATCAAAGGGTGCAGGCTCTAGTGTGAGCCCACTATCTTTCAGTGGAATATAAAGACTTTGACAAGTCGTTTGCTCCATCGAGATACCAAAAAATGCTTCAGTATTGGCAACAGATATAACCTTCCGCTGAACGGCTTTAGGTTTGGATGTGTAGCCTGGCGCTTCGGCGGCTCGCCCGATAAATCCTGCTACGTAATTGGCCTCGTAGTCGTAGTTCAAAGCCAGCTTGAAATGATGCCCGTAGAGATCCCCAGGACATCTTCGCATGCATTCGATGATCCAAAATGACGATCCAGATGCCATGAACTGTGTATGCAGAAGGCCATTTTTGAGATTCATTGCCGCGACCAGTGTCTCCATGGCGCTCTGGACATCTACTCGCAAAGATCTGTCAAGGCGTGACGGATAGATGGAGCGGTCGACCTGATACGGATATACTTCACAAAACTCATCTACGAAGTCGTGCCATATGATGCGTCCCGAGACAACGAAGGCAGTATGACTATGTAGGCTACCTTCAACATATTCTTCAATAACAGCAGATCTTCGACGAGATTGGGCTAACGCTTTTTCCGATGCAACGGGCAGCTCGGCAATATCGCGGAGTATTTGAATGCCTCTTCCACTGAAACTGTCCACTGGTTTGAGTATGGCCGGGCCTTCTAGTTTATCCAGCGGCGTAGGCGTATTCTCATCGAGTATGCCAAAGATTTTTGGTGCAGGAATGCCGATATCTGCGCAAAAACGCCGGAAATGATCCTTTGTATGCAAGATATGAGTGGTTTCCAGATCATCTAGCCCTGCGAAGCCTAGCTCTGCTGCGACTTTGGCTGCAGCGAGATATGAGTAATCGTTACATGATGGAACGATGTAATCGAATTCTTCAGATCTACAAATACGTAGTAGAGTTTCCCAATCTGAATAATCTTCAAAAATAGACGCGTCCGCATATGCGTGACAAGGATCTGTTTGGTACTGACCAATAACTGTAACATGCGCCTTTTGGCGTTTGAGCGCTACCAACATGGGCATCGCACTAAAGCTGCTACCTATCAGCAGAACCTTTATTCTATGCGTGCTGTTCAACAGAGTATCCTACTGTATCAGAGCTAGAAGCGCTCCAGATTGTACTTTCTAAAGCCTTTTCCAGAACTGAGCCTAACACAAAATAATCTCTATTATAAATTGAATGCGTTCCAAATTGAGATTGAGTCCCTAAGACAAAACTCACCTTATGACCTAGCGCAACCATAAGATTCGCAAAATAGTGAAAGCTTGCAGAAGGGTAAGTGGGTGTCAGAATAATAACCTCAACTCCTGGCGGGCTAAATATAAGATTTGTCAGTGTGGCTCCAATAGGGCTAATCACAACGCGGACATGCCTAAATATCTCAATGACTTCTTCGATGGACTTCTCATAAACGTCGACATGCGCAAAGCCCTCAGCTGAGAGTGCGGCTTCAATCGCGTTTTGATTGATCAGGTGTCGGCCATTGCCTGTAGATTCTTCCGTTCGAGGAAGATAGACATTCGTCGGATTAGCTTTCTCTATTTTTACTTCGCTACGCCGAATATTTACAGCGGAATGCTTCCGGGGTGGTGAGACACGAACACGGCGGTGGACGCTTTCTCTTAGAAGTCTGAGTGCTGCCGATGAGAACTGGTATTGATCTGGTCGGACTTTGTCCAGCTCGCCAGTTTCAAAAAAATGTCGGGTTTCGGCAGGTGTAATACCTGGAAGGGTGACATAGTGTAGAGTTCCTACATCGATACGTTGATAGCTCCGAACAGTTATGATTTTTCGCTTCTTCTTATTCATTAGTTCAAGAATAAATTTTAAGTTGGGATGAAGATTTTCATCTACGACAATAGGAATTGCATCTAAATCATCTCTCTCATCGACCAACACGAGCCGAGCTATAGCTTCGGTTAGCCAGTGAGCATAGTTACCGCTGCATTGCCCAATTAGACTTATGGCTCGGTCTATATTCTTCACTTTAGTTCTTGGAAATATCGATAACCTAGATTTGTCTGTGTTAATGCGACCGCGCTGATCGATTTCGGCCGTAAAAGCATAAATCTCAGGATCTAATGATTTTGGATAGTATAGAGTACGATTATGTTGAACAAATTCTGTGCGGCCAATGATGGTAACATTAGAAAATGTCTTCAAATATATATCGGGAGAAATCTGCACTCCATCATATCCAAGGATCTCGTTGGCTTCCTCCTGATAGAAGATAGGCTTTACACCTTGCACTTGGCCGCCAGTTAGTATTTTTTCGGTGTTTGTAAGCGGGAAGCCTTCTAAATCCTCTAATGGAACAAGATCGTAGCACTTCGAAAAGAGGCGTCGCCGAATGCGAAGAGCTGCTGCGCTTGAGAATTTCTTAAACTTGCCCTTCATGGGTGAGCGCGCCTTATTCTGATGTGCAACCACATAAGGTTAAGGATAGCAAAGCTGCGATTCGCGATAGAGATCTTTGTATCTCTGATCGCTGCGCGTATAAGCTTGGCATCGTTATTTCTCTGGGCTCTTCGCAGAGTTTTTCGTTCCATTCGACGAATAAGTCTGTCTGAGACATGATCACTAAAAGCGCTGTCTATCATTTGTCTAGCCTGCGCAAGGTCATCGATTGTTTCAAAGGCTACGACATCCCAGCGGAAGGTTGACCAGTATTTGGGTGGTACGAAAGTGTGTACCACTTCCAAGATCAACTGGAACTGTCGGGCTGCGATCTGGTGAACATTTTGGGTGTGAACCCGGTACAGCCACACGCTGCGCGGGTCAAACATGAAGTGTTTACGTTCGGTGGACAGATGACGGAACAGCCGGAACATAAACGCATAGTCATCCGCAAGAAGAGCTGTATTGAACCCGCCCGCCGCATCGACAACATCTCGCCGGATGATAACGCCCTGCAGGAACAGGCGCGACACTTCTTTGTAGAGGTGTTGTTCAAGCACTTGATTGGGGTCACCCGAGCATAGCGCGGAAGCCAGACTGGTTTTGTAGATGTGCGAAGCTTGCTGCTCAACCTCTTGCTGCAAAAAGAGCAGCCGCGGCAGGATCATAGCGAGGTTTGAATCCTCTGCGAGTGCCTTGAGGCTACGGGCAATCGGGAAACTTGGACCCAACATGTCATCACCAGACATGAACATGATGAACTCACCTGAAGATTCATCAATCAATCGCTGCGTGTTCTCTGCGGTGCGACCTCCACTATTGGGCTGGGTTAGTAGAGTTACACGTGTATCCTGCCCAGCCATGTTTGCAATGAGCTTTGCGGTCTGGTCGCTCGATCCATCATCTAGAACCCAAACGTGCATGCCTTCGATGGCGTTCTGAAGAATGCTAGTCAGGCAATCGCAAATATAGGCCGAGTGGTTGTATGTCAGGACCAAAACACTCAGTGTAGGCGTACCCTCAGGATGTTGGCGCGATCTCGTTGGAGGGCGAACGTCTTTCAAAGCGGGCTCCGTGTAGTATGGGCCTTTCTTGGTGGGCTATTGAATGGCACCATCTGCAAGGCTCTTACAACCCCAAAGGCACGCCGGACGACCTGATCAGGCGCACGCCCGCCTATGATAAATTGAAGTTCCTTACAATAAAGCACCAGATCCCTGTGCAAGGGACTGATCGGCTAGCCTCACTCGACGAGGGTCTGCTGTTTGGTTTCGGCGGCGGCAATGATGGCTTCGACAACACGTAGGTTGCGATAACCGTCTTCGGCTGACATCTGCGGTGCAACTCCGTTGCGGATGACATCCACGAAATGTGCAAGCTGCAGCTTCAAAGGATCAGCGGGCCGAAACTCTAGTTGGATGTCTTCGAACGGCTTCCACCAAGATTTTTCTGTGTCAGGGGCGTAGGTCTTGCCCAGCATACTTGGGAAATCCAAGGCCCCGTTTGTTCCCGCAAAATGGTAGCAAGTGGCGTCCGGAAAATGCGGGTAGGCTGGGTTTTCGCCACTGGTCATCTCCCAGCTGCGCCAACTGACCGCTGCATCTGACAACAGGAAGGTTCCAATCGCGCCGTTCTTAAACTCAAGAGAGATCGATACGGTATCCTCAACTTCAAACTCGCGGGCATGATGACCAGCAATAGTTTGGACTGCTGCGATTTCCCCGGCAAATTCGCGCATCAGACCGATTTCATGGATCAAATTGATCAAGATCGGGCCACCGCCCTTACGAGTGCGCCAAGGACCGTCCAAGAAGTATTGATCTGGTTTGTAAAAGAGCGCGGACCCCTGCAACGCAACCATCCGTCCAAAACGCTCTGACTTGAGAAAGTCCAGCGCCACTTTAGTAAGGGGGCTGTAACTGCGGTGATGGCCAACCAAAACCGGCGTGCCCGTTCGCTCGACAGCGTCAACGATGCGCTTGGCATCGTCCAGATGATCCGTCAGAGGCTTTTCCACCAAGGTTGGGATTTGACGCGACAGGCACGCCATAACTTGCTCGTGGTGAAAGGCGTTAGGAGATGAGATGATTGCAGCGCTGATCCCCTGCGTCGAGAGCGCCTCGTCGATCGACGAGAATGCCGGCACGCGATAGCGTTCAGCAAACTTTGTGCGCTCCGGGCTTGGGGGTGCAACCACAGCCGCGAGAGCGCAATCGGGATGTTCGGCTATAAGCTGGGCGTGCTTGCGGCCAATCAGGCCCGGTCCCGAAAGAAGAAACTGAATCATGCTCGGCACTCTTTGCTCCTCTGATGCAACTAGCCGCCGTAGCTGCAAATCGCCTCAATCACCCGATCTGTGGCCATGTCGGATTGATGCGGGCCAATAGGAAGGCTGAGAACCTCCGAAGACAGTTGTCTGGCAATCGGAAAATCAGGCAGCGTCTTGGCCTCGACCGCATAGGCGGGTTGGTCCGCCGGTGCGACAGGATAGTGCATCTGGGTCCGGATGCCTGCCGCATCCAGATGAGCGACCAGAGCCTCCCGGTCAGGGCAGCGCACAACGTAAAGGTGCCAGACGCACTCCGCCCAATTCGGTTGAGTGGGTAACCCCAGATTGGTGTCGGCAAAGGCCTCCGAATATCGTGCAGCGATCACACGACGGCGAGCATTCCACGCATCCAAGTGACGCAACTTGACCCCCAGAACGGCCGCCTGCAAAGAATCCAAGCGGCTATTCATGCCGCGGACATCATTGTGATACTTACGACGGCCCCCGTAGTTGCCAAGAATGCGGATGCGGTCAGCAAGTTCTGCATTGTCCGTGGTCACCGCACCGCCATCGCCCATCGCGCCGAGGTTTTTGGCAGGGTAGAAACTCCAACACACCAGATCACCATGGGCTCCAATACGGCGCCCGTGATAGCGCGCGCCATGGGCTTGGGCGGCATCTTCAATCACAGCAAGATCATGGGTCTTGGCGATATCTAGGATAGGGTTCAGGTCGGCGGGTTGGCCGTAAAGATGGACCGCAATAATCGCTCGGGTCCTGCCCGTAACGGCATCCTCAATCCGCGTGGCATCGATGTTGTGAGTGTAGGGATTGGGTTCCACCACGACAAGATTTGCCCCAACCTCCGACACCGCCAGCCAGGTGGCGATATAGGTATTTGAGGGCACGATCACATCGTCGCCCGGGCCAATGTCCAGCGCGCGCAGCGACAAAACCAAGGCCTCTAGCCCGTTTGCAACACCGATCGCATGATCCGCTTCGCAATAGGTGGCGAAAGCCTTTTCAAAGGTTGTGACCTCAGTACCTAATATGAACCAGCCGCTGTTCAAAACCCGTGAAACAGCGATGTCGATCTCTGGTTGCAATTCGCGATACGCAGCGCCCAAGTCTAAGAATTCAACTTCCACGGTATTCTCTTCTAAGTGTTGGATATCGGGCCCGTGTCCTGGGCACTTCGCCTGTCGCGCAACTGCTAACATAGCACCAAGACGACGTCCATGTAGCTGCGGTGGCCACCTGCGCCGGTGGTGGATTGTCCTCCTGAAGGAAGTGCTGCTCACGAGCCGCAGCGTGCGGATCAGTTATCGGTCCAGCCTTGGATTTCGTGGCGCCCCGCTTTTGCGAAACCCACCCTGCGGCTGCCTGTCTCCAAGTCCACACCTTACTGCATATGGACAGGCACAGATGCAGATGAGCCTCTGCAATACTGGCGTGGTCGGCGAGGGCTGAGATGAACAGTATATCATCAATGACCGTCTATGCTTGTATAACCAGTCTTAAGGATTGGTCCGGGGCTGATCCGGTTTCTTCTATCGACAGGACTAAGCGATATCGTGAACGCAACGATCAGCATCGACAGTCTTAATGTGGCATATGAGAGAACTGCGCGTGGCTCTTACAAGAAGAAGACACAGGCGCAGATCTTAGCCAACACCCCCAAAAGTGATGCCTTCGAAGATGATCCATACGCCGCAGCGATCTAGAGCGCAGATAGAAGGATTGGAAATGACCTGGAGCGCTTGCATCCTATAGGGCAAAAGGCTGATTTCATTCAGTCCTGTGCGTCTGGGATCTCTACCAGTGCGCGCATCTTGCAAGTGAACTCTTGCGCGCGCCGGCAAGCGCAGAGCGGGTTTGGCTTGGCTTCATCGCCAGATGAACTGCTCACACCATACTGCGTTCAATTGTCATTGACTTTTTTGCGTATGACTATGGCGTATACTTACAAATAAATTTATATGTTTGCTGATGAGATCAAGCAGAGTAGGTGACTAGGTTCTTTGACTATGAATGCTGTCGTGGCTTTGGCTGCAAACAGGGATCATCGCAGCTCCATTCTGCGCGACGATCAGGCATGCCCGACCGGGCACCTTTGGGGGTATACCACTTGTTTTGTTGCTCGTATCGATCAGCACCACCATGGTTTTGACATCGAAACGACACAGAGTTGTCCTCAAACGTCCGAATGTGAGTGCTTGATTGATGTTCAGAGGTGCAGGGCGCGCCCTGCGAAGGGCGCGGCACCATCTCTGTTTTTTGAAATTATTTTTTTGAGTAAATCGTAGAGGTCCTTCTATGTGTACGTTGTGTCAGGCGCTTGATCCTAAGGTCAATGTGTATGATTTTCACGGCTTGGATAACGCCCCGCAAAGCTACGATCTGACCAGTTCAGGAAAGCCGGTCTACTCTTATGACCAAATTAGCGATTACTTAACTACTGGTTTTTGGAACGACTTTGGCACTACCCCCCGTAGTTTTGATGTCCAAACTAGCGGCACCATCACCTTCAATGTTGGCGGTTTGACGCAATACGGCGCGGAGACAGCGAGGAAGGCCTTTGAGGCATGGACGGCCGTTAGTGGGCTGCAATTTCAAGAGGTGCTCAGCACTTCAGCCGCGCAGATTGTTTTCGACGACAATGAACTTGGTGCTTTTGCCTGGAGCACAACAACGTTCGGCGGCAACATTATTAAGTCCAACGTCAATGTGCACACCTCTTGGGCGAGTTATGGGGACTATTACTACCAGACTTATATGCACGAGATTGGCCATGCTCTGGGCCTTGGGCACACTGGTAATTACAACGGAAATGCCACCTACGCGCGCGACGCGCGATACGCTAATGACAGCTGGCAGACCTCAGTTATGTCATACTTCTCACAATCTGAGAATACTGCGACAAATGCATCCTTTGCCTTCCTGGCCACGCTGCAGCTAGGTGATATTGCCGCCATCCATAGTTTATACGGCACACCGCTAAATGTCCAAACAGGTAACACGATTTATGGCGAAGGAGCGACGACGACGCAGTTTGGCATGGATCTTTCAGGCCAATATGCTGTTGCAATTGTCGATAGTGGTGGGATTGACCTGATTAATCTCGCCTCTTCCGGTGCAAGTCAACGCTTGAGCTTGGTTGGTGAAAGCTATTCTAGCATCAATGGCAAAGTCGAGAACCTTTCGATCGCTCGCACAACAGTTATTGAGAACGTTGCGACCGGTTGGGGCGCCGATAGCATTTTAGGCAACAGCGCCGACAACCAGATGATGGCTGGAGCTGGTAGTGATACCGTAGATGGCGCATCCGGCTCTGACCGGATCTACGGAGAGCAAGGAAACGACTATCTCTATGGTGGTCTCGGCAACGACCTGATTGATGGTGGTTCAGGTGCAGACCTGGTATACGGAGGCTGGGACGCTGATACGTTGTTCGGCGGCGTCGGCAATGACACACTTAATGGCGACCTAGGCAATGATGTTTTAGTGGGTGGCACAAATACCCCGCCGTCTCTGAAAATTGTCGCCCATGAGTCTGCTACGCTCACGGTCAACGATTTTGGCGGTGCCTGGTGGGCAGATAAAGAGAAATACCTAGATGACATAAATGGTGACGGCCAGGATGATCTGATCTTGTTTCGTGGCCTCGATGACATGTGGAGCATTTACACCATGCTCGGCAATGATGATGGAACGTTTGGAGCTGTACGCACCACATCCAACACTGACTTTGGCGGCGCTTGGTGGCGCGACAAGGAAAAAATAATAGGTGATATCAACGGAGATGGGTATTCAGATATCGTCGCGTTTGTTGGTCTTGGCGGGCGGGATCAGATCCATACGATGTTGGGACAAGCCGATGGCACCTTCGGTGAGGTTAAGACAACTCAACACACGTTTGGTGGTGCTTGGTGGGCCCCACGTGAGAAATTCATTGGCGACGTGAATGGCGATGGATTTGATGATCTCGTTGTGCTGCGCGGTCTCGATGATTTGTCACAAAACTTATACACAATGCTTGGTACCAGTGATGGAACCTTTGGTCCCGTTGTAGGTACAAGTAGTTTTTTGGCCAGTGCTTGGTGGGCTGATAAGGAAAAGCTTCTTGCTGATATCAATGGTGACGGATTCGCCGATTTGGTTGTTTTCAGCGAGCGTGATAGCCACGCACAAATCCATACCTTGCTTGGGACAGCTGATGGCTCGTTCGGAGATCTTAGGACGACCTATACAGAATTCGGAGCAACTTGGTGGGCTGACAAAGAAAAACTCGCCGACGATGTGGACGGTGATGGCAATGCTGATATTGTCATATTACGCGGGTTAAATGATCAGCAAAGTATCCACACTCTCCACGGGAGTGACGAAGGTACATTTGAACATGTCGTCACTTCCATCTATGATTTTGGTGGTGCTTGGTGGGCTGAAAAGCAGAAGTTCCTTGGCGATGTGGATGGCGATGGACGGTCAGACATCGTAGGCATGCATGAAGTAAATAATTTCATTGTCTCACTCTCGGGGAGGAATAACGGTACCTTCGGCGCAGGAGATGGCAACGACAATCTCAACGGCGACTTGGGTAATGACTTCCTCGATGGTTCTGAAGGCGATGACACTTTGACTGGAGGTGATGGCGCCGATGTTTTTGCTTTTAATGGTGAATTTGGAAACGACACCGTAACTGATTTTATGATATCGGTTCCCAACGAAAAAATCGACCTAAGTGAAGTTGCCGAGATTACGAGTTTCTCGGACCTCATATCCAATCATCTGACCCAAGTAAGCTCGAATACTGTCATAAATGACGGGTTGGGGAATTCTATTACGCTTATCGATGTCAACGCTTCACTCCTGACCATAGATGATTTTGTTTTTTAGCGGCTAGCTGAAAATGCATAGGACAGTTTGGTAGAACGAATTCTGTTGATTTGACACCGGCCGAAGTGTACATTCGGGCTTTATTGTCCTGGAAAATTATGGCGCGATCCGTTCAAGCGCCGAATATTTACCTGAAGGTAATTCGCTTTGGTGTTCGTTGGAACAGCCGCTTGCTCCTATAATAACGTGATCTAGGTGATTTGATTCGCTCTGATTACAGTTTTTAATTGTGTGTAGAAGTTTGTTGCAGAGAACCGCAGGCTATTCTATCGGCAATACATCAGTTCGTGAGCTACCATCGCACTTGGAGGAACGCTAAGTTCACGTAAGCGGCCACTGATCTAGCTATCGACGAATTGTTGATCCTTCTACATACTTCATTGACGTTACGTTATCGCTCGGTGGACCGATAGATCAGCTTGAGGCGCGAGATGCGTTGCAATCCCGTGCACTCACCGCCGCAAAGGATGCCGTTCCGGCGGATTGGTTCTTTGTGCAAGTGATGCGCGAGGACCTGAACCGGTTTCCTTTCAGCCCCAACGATATCGTCGTACCGATCGTTCAGGATGGTCTGGTTGCAAATCTGGCCAAGTATCTAGACAGTCAGTCCGTTATCGGCGTCACCCCCGATCCGACCTCGACCGAAGGGGTGTTGACCCGGCACAATGTGGGTGTGCTCCCTGCGCTGTTGGAGGGCGCAGCGCAGTCAGATGTGAATATCCAGACCTGCTATGGTCGAGGCAGTCGTCGGCGAGGGCATGCCTTTGCTTGCGATGAACGGGTCGTTTATCGGGCACCGATCGCACCAATCCGCATGCCATGTCGTGCAGCCGGATGGCGCGGAAGCGTTTCAATACTCCTCCGGCGTTATCTTTGCTGACGGGGTCGAGCAGGATTTCTGCCTTTCGATAGGGGCGTTTAGGCACAGATTCGAGTGGCAAGAGGCGGTTGTCGCTGGTTGTGTAGATCAACCGCGCCTTACCGCATCCAAGATCAATGACAATGACCGAGCGCTTCAGACGAGCAGCGCTACAAAGCGTTGGTAGAAAGATGTTTGCCTGACATCTCGATTTTGACCCGGTCACTTTTCTTATTCGAGACACGCGTGATGCTCATATCGAAATCGCTCGCGGACATGATGCCATCGTCCAATTCTTCGTGGCTCAGCGCCTTGAGCGTCGGGCCTTAGACATCGACGATTTCGTAAAACCGATTGATGCACGGATCAGTCGGCATAGCTTGCGACCAAGACCTTGATCGGACGTTCTTGAAGGAGTTTCGATGGGGCCTCGGGCAAGCTACACCCCGTCTGCCTGTCCACGTTATTGCGCAGGAAGCTCGCTTAGACCAATCGATGAACGACTCTCTAGGGCGGCCTGGCGGACATTTGCGTGCCGCTCGATCAGTGACAGCGAAACGCGCCAGTTCAAGATATGGTAGGCCCAAACGCCAACGCGCTACCCCTGCCCTCGTGCTTCAAACCAATTGATCAGACGAAACTATCGGGCCCCAGATCTCGCTTCAGCATCGCCGCGCGCAACCGTTCAAAGCCGCGTTCGCGAAGCTGACGCACGCGTTCCTTCGAGATTCCGTATTGTGCGCCCAGCCCTTCCAGTGTGGCCGGTGGGTCGGTCACCTGGGTCGCGACCACGATGTCGCGCTCCCGATCGGGTAGAGCTGACAGCGCCTCAACCAAAACCGTGCGCAGAGCGATGATGGCCAGCCTTTGCACGGCAGCGGATTCTTCGAGACTGTCGGGGTCAACCAAGAGCGCGACGCGATCCTCATCCGTGTCGCCAAGCGCAGGCACGTTCAAGGAATGGTCACGACCCGAGATTTGAGCGCGCAATTCCGACACGCGTTCGATACTCACTTTAAGTGCCTCTGCGATCCGTTGATCCGCTTCCGCGCGGTCGATCTGCGGATCGGTCATCATCTCGGCTTCCAGGGCGGCGAATTGCGCCACAGCCTTCCGCGCCAACGCGGAATTGGGCCGCCTGACGATTGATGTATTGGCGCGCGAGTAGCTCTGGATCTCGGCCCGCACCCACCAGATCGCGTAGGTTGCGAAACGATTATCACGGTCGGGATCGAACCGGTCGACCGCCTTCATCAACCCGATATTCGCCTGCTGGATCAGATCCAAGTCAATCTCGGCGCCGCTCTTCGAAAAGCGCTTTGCGATCGCCGTCGCCAATGGTGCGAAGGCTTGGATCAGTCTGTCCCTCGCGCGCATGTCGCCTCGGCTCTGCCACGCACGGATAAGATGCAGCTCTTCCTTCGCAGATAGCATCTCGGCACTGCGTTTGCGGCGCGGGCGAGATCCGAAATTTGGCACAGGTTTGTTCATGGCAATGGCTCGCTTTAGTGTCGAACCGAAATCAAACAGATCAAATCAGCATTGTCAAAGTAATTTCGATTCGATATCAAATACCCATGACACTTGATTGCCAGACACCGGATCGCATCGCAGAATTGCTGGTTCATGTGGCCCGTGCAGCCCGTAGCGAGGATGGAAAATCCGAACTGACCGCTGCGCAATGGACATGTCTGCGCTTTTTCGCGCGCGCCAATCGCGATACCCGAACCCCATCAAACTTTGCCAGTTTCCAGGCGACGACACGCGGCACGGCATCTCAGATCATCAAGTCCCTCGAAAAACGCGGGGTCATTGTCCGGCGCCAGTCGGATCGAGACAAGCGCAGCGTGTGCTTCGACCTGACGCAAGCGGGCCGGGACATTCTGGTGAAGGACCCGCTGAGTGACCTCATGCGTGTGATCGACGACCTCAGCGTTGAGGAACGCAACCGTTTCCTGAAAACGCTGTCGCGGCTGGCCTCGACCCTTGCAGAGGCGCGCGAGGTGCCCGCCTTTGGCACCTGCACCGATTGCAGCCATTTCTCAACGACCGGGGGCACCGGCTATTGCGCCTGCCTGTCGGCGGAATTGGCCACCGATGAAATCGACAAGCTATGCGCCAGCTATCGCGGCCCGGCGCTGGACACTTCAGACAGAAGGAGAACGGGATGAGCCAGCCTGAGCACGCCGCAGGCCCGCGCATGATCGCTATCAGCAGCGGCAAGGGCGGCGTCGGCAAGTCCACCGTTACCGCCAATATCGCCGTGGCTATGGCCGAGGCGGGCCTGTCCGTTGGGGTGGTGGATGCCGATATATACGGGCCGTCTATCCCTGGCATGCTGGGCATCCCCTCGGTGAAGCCAGCCATGACACCCGATGAAAAGGTCGTTCCCGCGGAAGCCCATGGGGTGAAGGTCATCTCTATGGCCATGCTCACCGATGACGACAAGCCAGCGATCCTGCGCGGGCCGATGGTCACGAAATACCTTCAGATGTTCGTCCGGCAGGTGGATTGGGGGCACTTGGATGTGCTGTTGTTGGACCTGCCCCCCGGGACTGGTGATATCCAGCTGACCCTGGCACAGGCGTTCCCGCTGTCAGGCGCTGTGGTTGTCAGCACGCCACAGGATGTCAGCCTCAAAATCGCCCGGCGCGGGCTGCGTATGATGGAACAGGTCGAGGTGCCGATCCTGGGTGTCATCGAGAATATGAGCGGTTTCACCTGTCCATCCTGCGGAACCGTCACGCATATCTTCCACCAGGGCGGCGGCGAAGCCATCGCGCGCGACATCGGCGTTGCGTTTCTGGGCAAGGTGCCGCTGGACCCGAACGTGGTCGATTGCGGTGACGATGGTACGCCTCTGATTGGCGCAGCACCAGATAGCCCGGCCGCTGCAGCCTACCGCGATATCGCTGCTGCGTTGGGGGATACCGGCGACGCGAGCGGCGGCATCGCCACACCATTCGCCTGGTCCATCGCCAGCGGGTCCGGCAAACCGACCCCGGTGGAGCCCGTCGCAGGCGGTTCAGACGATCGCCTGTCTGCGCTTGATCACCATGCGGGCAGCCTTGTCTTGCGTTGGATGGATGGCGTTGAGCAGCGTCTTGCCACGCGTGATCTGCGTCTCGATTGCCGCTGCGCCTCGTGCCGGGATGAAATGACAAGCGCGCGTCTGCTGGATCCTGACACCGTGCCGATGGATACGGACATCACACGGATCTGGAGCGTCGGAAATTACGCCCTCGGTCTCTCGTTCAGCGATGGACACGATACTGGGATCTACACGTTCAAAGCGCTCCGCGCGATGCAAGGGGCGGAGCTGGAAGATGTCTGAGGCACCGACCCGTCGCCGGATCCGAGCTCAAAGCTCTGCGCGAGACGACAATGTCATGGGCTTTGTCCTGGATGCGCCGCTTCAAACAGCCGGGGCGGTTCGCCTGGACAGGTCGGATGGCTCACCACTGGCTCAGGTTTTGTTCGCCACGCCAGGATTGCGTCGGATCGAGGTGAGCGGGTCAACGATCTGGGTCAGTAAAGATACCGACAGCGATTGGGCCGCCTTGAAGCCGAGGATCGCTGAATCCATCCGCAACGTGCTGGACGAAACGGAAACGCCGCTTGCCTCCGGCGATACATCGGGCGCGTCCGACCCTGACGCAGTGCTTTTTAAAGCCGTTGAGGATTTGCTGGACCGGCAGGTCAATCCCGCCGTCGCGGCCCACGGCGGCCAAATCTCGGCGGACCGGGTCGAGAGCGGTACCATCTATCTGCGGATGTCCGGGGGGTGCCAGGGTTGTGCTGCGTCGTCGGCCACGCTGCGGCAGGGGGTGGAGCGGATGCTGCGCGCCGCCCTCCCCCAGATCGTCGACATCGTCGACGTGACCGACCATGCCGCCGGGAGCAATCCGTTTTACGCGCGCGATGACGGACCGTCTCCGGTGCTGAACCGCCCGGTTCCAGATGGCGTCATCGGCTGGGAAGATGGCCAGATCATTGTCGATCCAGAATATCTGGCGCCCAAGCTCGGGCTCACGGCCGAAGCCCTGCGCACCGGTTTGCGCATCGGGGATATCACCGGGGTGACCGAAACCGGCGAAGGTGCGGATGCGGGTAAGACGCGGATCATTCTGCGCACCAACACGCGCGCCTGGGCTGCTGAGGTTCTCGGCGATGGATCGGCGCGTGAAATCCCGCCGCCCCGCGAAACGGACGATGCCGGCGATCGAGAGCGCGACCTTGCTGACCGCGTGCGTGCATTTCTTGCGGCGCGCGCACCCGATCAACCCCTGATTACCTACGGGGCGCTGGCCCGAGCAATGGGTCTTTGGGCGCCGGGCTCGATACAACGCGTGACGCGTGCGCTGGAGGCCACGATGCGGGAAGACGCCGCCGCGGCGCGCCCCTTCATCGCCGCTCGTGCCGTGGGCCGTCGACGAGACAGCCTACCTGGAAAGGGCTTTTTCGAACTCGCCAGCGCATTGTCGCGCGGACGGCAAGACGACGAGGGAGAGCTAGAGTTTCATGCCCGCGAACTCGCCCGTTTGAATGAGATGCCCCATGACAAACCCATCGCTCCTTCGGACATCGAAATCACGAAAACCTAGGCATACTCGGAAAAAGATGCGCCTCTTGTAACGCGGAGTGGTGCTGTCGAACGAGGCGCCAGACGGTTCTTCACCCTTGCGCCGCGGTTGGATCCATCCCGGACTCGACCAGTTTCGTCGCCCCGGTCAGTTGCCCGAGGGATAAGGTTGTGGGTCCACGTGCGAGACGCCGCTCGGCGACCATCTGCCCGCGGGTCAAGGCAATCCTGCTCACCTTGGCGGCCTCGTCCGGGCGCATGACATAGACCCCATCCGCATCCGCCAGGATGGCGTCGCCGCTCAAAACCGCCACGCCCCCGACTGATACAGGTATGTGCGCCCGTCCGCCCAGATCCGCCATGCGTGTCGTCATGGGTGAGACCCCGCGACACCAGACCGGAAAGCCCAGCTCGGCCAATTCCAACCCATCGGTACACGGCCCATCGATAATGGCCGCCACGATCCCCTTGCGCATCGCAGCTTCGGCGACGCCATCCCCCAGACAGGCGTGGCGTGTATCGCCCAGCCGGTCAATCACCAGAATATCGCCCGGTGCAGCCAGGCCAATCGCATGATGCAGCATCACCGAACACGGCCCTGGGATCTGCACCGTCAGCGCGCGGCCCGCAATGCGTGGGCCAAGGCCTTGATTGGCACGGATGCCAGGATCGAGAGCGCCCCAATACAGAATATGGCCCAGCATTGTGGTTTCGCATTGCACCAACATGTCGATTGTGGCGAGGTCCAGCGCGGGCGGTTCTGGCCCAATCGCGTATTTCGGCGGGGATGGCAGTGGCGTGGTCATCGTTCGCTCCGCAAGGTTGGATCCAGCCGGTCACGCAACCAATCGCCGATCATCGAGACCGATAGGGCCAGGCAAAAGATGATCGCACCGGGCAGAAGCGTCAGCCACCAGGCCGTCATCAGGCGGTCGCGGCCCTCGGACATGATTTGACCCAGGCTGGTTAATGGCGGTTGCACGCCAAGACCCAGGAAAGACAAAGCCGTTTCCAGCAAAACGGTCAGCGGGAGATTCACCGTGAATTGCACCAAGGCGACATTCAGGATGTTGGGCAAGACATGTCGCAGATAAATCCGCGCGGGCGACGCCCCAAGCGCGCGCACCGCCGTGACATAGCCGGATTCCTTGGCCTGCAAGGTCGCGCCACGCATAAGGCGCGCGTAAACCTCCCACCCATTGAGACCGACAAGCAGCAAGAACAGCATGAAAGAATTGTCGAACATTGCCAGCATGAACAGGGCCACGATGATGATCGGCAGAGACGCCTGAACATCAATGGCAGCCACGATCACGGCCTCCGTCCGGCCGCGTTGTGCCGCAGCGATGATCCCCAAAAGCGACCCCAGCACCGCGCCAATCACCGTCCCGACGATCGCGACAACCAGGGTGATATGCGCGCCCGTGACCAGCCGCGCAAGCAGGTCCCGCCCGCGCGCATCGGTGCCGAGCAGATAGCCTTCGGTCCCTGGCGGCTCCAACCGATGCATCAGCGACGTTTCGCGAAAGCCATGGGGCGTCAACATATGACCAAGGATCGCGAACAGCACAAAGGCCGCAACGAAGACCATCGCCACCTTGACGCTGATCGGGATCGGCGTGCGGGCTCGGGTGGCGGGGACTGGGACGGTAACGGTCATTTTGCGCGAATTCTCGGATCGATGATCAGATAGAGAAGGTCCACAATCAGATTGGCGGTCACCATGGTGAAAGCCACGACCAGCACCAGGAATTGAACTTGCGCCAGATCGCGCGTGGCCACAGACCGGATCAACAACTGACCGACACCAGGCCATGCGAAAACCTGTTCTGTCACCACGGACCCGGCCACCAACGCGCCCAATGACAGCCCGATCAGCGTTACCAACGGGATTGCTGCGTTCGGCGCGGCGTGGCGGATCAGACGACGCCCGAACGGAATGCCGCGGGCCTCGGCGGCGCGCATATAGGGCGCGTTGATCGTTTCCAGCACCGAGGACCTCGTGAAGCGGGCAAAACTGCCCATCGCGGCCAGTCCCAGCGTCAAAGCGGGCCAAATCACGCTGGCATTCTCACCCCCCAGAAACGCGCCGAAGCTTAGCGCGGCAACCAGGATGACCACGAGACCAAACAGGAAATTCGGCATCGCAAAGGCAAACACGGAAAAGCCCATCACCAAGCGGTCCAGCGAAGATCCGCGCCGGATCGCCGCCACGGCGCCGATGGGAATGCCGATGGCAATTGCCAATGCCAACGCGGTGATCCCCAGGCGCAGCGTATAGGGCAGGCGTTCCAAAAACGTGTCTTCGACAGCCAGGCCCGTATGGATCGAAAAGCCGAAATTGCCCTGTAGCAGACCGCCGACATAGCCCAGATATTGCTGCCAGATCGGCTGATCGAGGCCCATGGCGCGGGCATATTGATCGATCACCTCTTGCGGCGCGTCGGGCGGCACAAGCGCCGCGGCGGGGTCACCGGAAAAGCGGATGAACAGGAAGACCAGCGTGACGGTGATCAGCATGGTCAGCATGGCGCGCAGCAGGCGAGAGAGGATGTAGCCGGTCATGCCGCGCTTCCATGGTGGAATAGGTCGAGCCCAGGTGCAGCGGCGAGTAGATCAATCGTATAGCTATTCTCAGGCGCTTCAAACACACGCGCGGCTGGGCCGCGCTCGACAATCTCGCCCGCGCGCATGACCAGGATGTCATCGGCGACGGCGCGCGCCACGGCAAGATCATGGGTGATGAACAGGATCGCGAAGCCAAAGCGCCGCTGCATATCGGCGAACAGATCGAGGATCTGGGCCTGGATCGAAACGTCAAGCGCGGAAACAGCCTCATCCGCGATCAGAAGCTCCGGTTCCAACGCCAAGGCGCGCGCGATACAAATCCTCTGCCGCTGCCCGCCTGAGAATTCTTGCGGATAGCGGCCACCGGCCTGCGCGGAGAGCCCGACCATCTCGATCAGATCAGCGGCTTTCTGGCGCGCCTGGTCGGGCGGCATTCCGTGGATAATCGGCCCTTCGGCGATGGCTGAAAGCACCGTCTGGCGCGGGTTCAGGGCCAAAAACGGATCCTGAAGGACGACTTGGATCGACCGCCGCAGTGCGCGCAGGGGCGCGCCTTTCAGACTACTGATGTCCTGCCCCTTGAATTCAATCGAGCCACTCTCAAGATCCTCCAACCGCAACAAACACCGCGCGAGGGAACTTTTGCCCGACCCGCTTTCGCCGACCACAGCCACCGTGCGCCCTGCCCCAATACTCAGCGACACATCCTTGACAGCGTGCAGCGCCTTGCGATTGCCCAAAAATCCGCTGCGATAGATCAGATTGAGATCCTTGGCCTCCAGAATGGGCGCATCGCCACCGCGATCCAATTGCCGATGGGCCGGGCTGACAGCCGCGATCAGCTTTTGGGTATAGGCATGCTGGGGGCTGCGCAGGATGTCTTGCGCAACGCCAGCCTCGACCAAGCGCCCCTCTTGCATCACGGCAACGCGGTCGGCGATCTCGGCCACCACGCCGAAATCGTGGGTCACGAACAGCACCGAGAGGCTATGTTCGCGCTTGAGCCGGGCAATCAAAGCCAAGATTTCAGCCTGGGTGGTCACATCCAGCGCGGTGGTCGGTTCGTCTGCGATCAGCAGTTTCGGCTCCAGCAACAAAGCCGCTGCGATCACCGCACGTTGCGCCTGCCCGCCGGAGAGTTGGTGCGGGTAAGACCGCGCGATGCGTTCGGGCTCCGGCAGGGCCACATCGGATAAAACCTCCAACACCCGGGCGCGGCGATCTGACTTTGGAATGCCGTGCACCTCAAGGATCTCGGTCAACTGGGTCCCGATGGTCCGGACAGGGTTCAGGCTGGCGGCCGCATCCTGGAAGATCATCGCAATCTCAGCCGAGCGGATCGCGCGAAAGGCGGTGTCGCGCTGCGGCGGCATTGGGGCGCCGTTCAGGCGGATCTGACCGGCTGTCACCGGTAGCGCATGGGGCAGCATACCCAGAATCGCTTGCCCAATGACCGATTTGCCCGACCCGCTTTCGCCCACAAGGCAAAGGGTTTCGCCCGGCGCGATCTCAAAACTGATCTCAGACACGGCCTCTGGCCGGTCGCCGTCGGCGGGCAGTGCCACGCTTAGCCCCTCGACTGACAGAAGCGGCGCAGCGGGCGCCGCCCCTGATGCCAAGTCACTCATCATAGCCGGTCATGTAGAGGTGGTCGAAAATCGTGACCGCCGAATTGCCCGGATCCCACTGCAATCCGTCATCAATCGCGTAGCTGACCACGTTGCGCCACATATACATGCCCGGGGTCACGTTTTCCCATTCTGCGACCAAATCCAAATAGGCGGCGTAGCGATCCTCAAAGCCTTGGGCCTGCTCGAATGCGTTGCCGAGCGTCTCGAATTCCGGCGTCATTGCCCATGTATTGTGGGCGGCGCGCACGCGGCTGGATTGCGGGCCCCAATCCATCCAGAGCGGGCGGTAGGGATCACCGGAAAACTCGCTCGACATCGACATGTTCAACAGGTGGAAAGGCCGTTCATAGGCCAGTGAGAAGTTGTCTTTGAGCGAGATGCGGACGTTGATGCCCAGCTCGGCCCATTGCTCGACCATGAACTCGGCGGCGATCTCGTAATTGGGATAGAAGCCGCGGGTGATATGCCAGAGCAATTCTTCGCCCTCATAATCGCTGTCGGCCAGATAGGCCGCAGCCTGTTCGGGATCGTAGGGCACGGCCCGTTCGCGATCAGGATCAAAGTAATCGCCATATTCCGGGAAGTTGAACGGCGTCGGCACGAAGGTCGCGTCGCCCCAGATCGCTGCGGCGATGGCCTCGCGGTCGACACCGGCGACCATGGCGCGCCGCAAGTTTACATCTGTCAACGGATTGTCGGGCAGTGCCTCGGTTTCCAGCATGTTGAAGGCGAACATCGGATAATTCTCGATGCCCTTTTCCATGACGGTGACGTTTTCGGTGCCCTCCAGCGCATCGACCTGATCGGCGGGCACGCTGACAACAACATCGTATTCGCCGGCGACGAGCCCCGCAAAACGCGTGGAGAATTCCGGCACGATTTCAAAGCGGAGCGAGGCGGCAGGCGGCTCTCCGGCCCAGTAATCCTCGAACGCCACCGCATCGACCGCGACCGAGGGGTCAAAGGCCGTCATCCGATAAGGACCGGTGCCCATCGGCATCTGGCCAAACGCATCGGTCCCGACCTCTTCGTAGTAGTGCTGCGGAAGAACGAACCCGATAGGGGTGACCATGCGAAATGGCAGATTGGGATCGGCGAAGCTGGTTTCGACCTCAACGGTCAGGGGACCGGTTGCTTCGACCCGAACAAAGCCGCGCGTGTAGCGCGTGCCGCGGGGCGCAAGCGGCTCCTCCCCCCATAGGCGCTCGGCCGACAGCGAGAATGCCACGTCTTCGGCGTCCATGATGTGACCGTCGTGGAACTGCACCCCGTCCCGCAAGGTGAATTCCCAGACGGTCGGGGAGAGCTGCTGCCAGCTTTCGGCGAGCCATGGGACCAATTCGGTGCCATCGGGATCTTCCCAGCGGTTGCGGCGCACCAGGGTATCGAAGATATTGGAATGCACGCGCGCGCCGGTGGTCGAAATGCCGATGACCGGGTCCATGGTGGGCCAAAGATTGTCGACCGCGATCACCAGATCAGGGCGATCTTCGGCGAAGGCAGGCAGTGCCAAAGCACCCGCCAGCAAAGATGTCGCCAATAGGTTGCGAAGGGTCATGTCAAAGCTCCCGTGGGTGTCTCTTGAATGCTTTGCGCGGGATCAGCGGCCCCGGCTGTATGGACTTGGCTCAACGTGTAGGGCCGAGCGTTTTGCAGGTTGGGGATTTGCCGTCGCGCCGCTGCGACGGCCTCCAGCGGCAGATCCACGGTGATCTGTCCCGGCGCGTCGCCGCCCAGATCCGCCAAAATCTCGCCCCAGGGCGAGACGATCAGCGAATGGCCCCAGGTGACGCGCCCATCGGCATGGTTGCCCACCTGCGCGGCGGCAATCACATAGGCGCCGTTCTCGATCGCGCGGGCGCGCAGCAGGACTTCCCAATGGGCGCTACCGGTGGGCACCGTGAAGGCCGAGGGGATGAACATCACCGTTGCGCCAACCAGAGCGTAGTCGCGGTAAAGATGTGGAAACCGCAGATCGTAGCAGATCGACAAACCCAGCGGTCCGAACGGGCTGTTGGCCACAACGGCCTCAGATCCCGGCACATAGCGGTTGGATTCCCCCGTCGCGCCGCGCCCATCCAGGAAAACATCGAACAGGTGGATCTTGTCATAGCGGGCGATGATCTCGCCCGAGGGATCGATCAGAACCGTATGATTGTAGTATCGTCCATCGGGCGCCTTCACCGGGCAGGACCCGGAATGCACCCAAATCCCACGCCGCGCCGCCTCATCCCGACAAGCCGCGATATAGGGGTCATCCCCTTCAACGGTGATCTGCGCGCGCGCGTGATCCTTGTCGCGATCCATCAAACCCGCTGCCTCGGGCAGGGCCAGCATGGCCGCCCCATCTTCAGCGGCCCGGGCGGAGGCACGGCGCAAGCTGGCGACATTTTCGGCATGGGTGTTGTGCGACGTCATTTGGACCATCGACACACGCAACGTCTCTGTCATCGTCATCCCCACTCTAGCTGACCCGCAATCATAGGCCGCTAGAAAATCGAGAAAAAAGAACAAAATTATTGCAACTCGTCTAATTTTCTCACAGAAAATCTGACATGCCATCGGCCCGTCGTCTTCCTTCACTGAATGCGCTGCGCGCCTTGGAAGCGGTCCGCGAAACCGGATCGGTTTCGGCTGCCGCGCGGCGGTTGAGTGTCTCGCACTCCGCCGTGAGCCATCAAATCAAGCATTTGGAAGCTTGGATCGGGCGGCCGATCACGGTGCGTCAGGGCCGTAGCGTCGCCCTGACCGAGGCGGGCGAAAGCCTGGCGCGGGTGGTCAACAATTCGTTCGACGCGATCCGGCATGAGATCGACTTGCTACCGCTGCGATTTGCCCGCGCAGTCTCGGTATCGGCCCTGCCAATCATCGCAGAAGAGATCCTGTTGCCCAATCTCGAGAGCTTCCGCGCGGCGCATCCCAATATCAGCCTGCATATCTCACTGGCCCAGACGGATCGGCCGAAAACGCCCGTCCCCGATGTGGAGATTCTGTTTCGCCAAAAGGATCGGATGCTGCCGGGCGAAGACATTCTGTTTTCGGGCGATGCTGTTCCGGTTTGTGCACCCAGTTTCCTAGCGGCCGCCAAAGACGACCCGACAGCCGTCATCCGCAAAGGACCGCTTCTCGTTGATGAGGATTCGCGCATGTGGGCCCAATGGCTGGCCCTCGCCGACGCGACATGGACAACCGATGAGGATACACGAACAATATATCTTGAGGGGTCATTCCTTCTGCAAAAAGCGGCGGAGCAAGGGATCGGCGTTGCGATTTGTCGACGCGCCACAATCACCCGCGCCCTTAGATCAGGCGCCCTCGTGCAATTGTCCGATACCGCCATCGATCAGAGCTGGGCCTATACGTTGCGGATCGCAGCAGGCAGGGCCATCGAACCAGAAGTACAGCTTGTCACAAACTGGTTGAGAAGCCTGGCCGCTTGAGGCCACAGACACACAGCCCATCGATCACAGCATGGAAAGAAAATGTGCGCTTGAGGCATGTCAAAGACGCATGCTTATCACCATATCACATTCGACGGCGCTAGAAGAGAGGTACCCCCTTGGTCTTTCGAACCGAAGCGCTCACGAAGGTCTATGCGACAGGCGAAACGCAGGTCCATGCGCTTGACCATGTCGATCTGGAATTGTTTGAAGGGGAGCTTGCAGTTCTGCTTGGCGCATCGGGGTCCGGCAAGTCCACTTTGTTGAACATCTTAGGTGGCTTGGACCATGCCAGTAGTGGCCATGTCTGGTTTCGTGACCTGGAACTGACGGCGATGCGTGATCGCGGTTTGACGCGGTATCGGCGTGATCATGTGGGGTTCATTTTCCAATTCTATAACCTGGTCCCGTCGCTCAGTGCACGCGAGAACGTCAAGCTTGTGACGGATGTGGCGCCCAACCCGATGAAGGCGGGGGACGCGCTTGAGATGGTGGGGCTTGGCCACCGGCTCGACCATTTCCCGGCGGAGTTGTCGGGCGGCGAGCAGCAGCGCGTTGCGATTGCTCGGGCCATCGCCAAACAACCCGAGGTCCTGCTGTGCGATGAACCGACCGGCGCGCTCGATAGCAAAACCGGCGTTCAGGTGTTGGAGGTTCTCAAAGAAGTTAACGAAACGATTGGGACCTCGATCATCGTGATCACCCACAATGCAGGCATACAAGCCATGGCGCACCGGGTCGTGCGTTTGGCCGATGGCAAGATCGCAAGCGTCGATGTGAATGATACCCGTGTCGCCCCGCACGAGATCGCGTGGTAGCGCCGTGCAAGCGATCGACATCAAACTGTTGCGTGATTTTCAACGCCTCTGGCTTCAGGGCCTTGCGATTGCCATTGTGCTGGCCTGCGGTGTGGCCATCCTGCTGACTGCAATGGGCATGTTCACCGCGCTCGATGACACGCGGCAGGCCTATTACGAGCGCAACCGCTTCGCGGAAGTGTTCGTCGAAGCCAATCGGGTTCCGCGAACGCTCTTGCCGAGCGTTCTGGATATTCCGGGTGTGCAATCGGTGGAACCGCGGGTGCAAGGTATTGCGATCCTGGATCTTCCCGACCGTACCGAAACGGCACTGGGCCGGTTCATCTCCTTCCCTGCCTCACAAGAGCCGACACTCAATATCCCGATCCTACGTTCGGGTGTCACGCCTGAAGCGGCCGATGAGGTGATGGTGACAACCGCCTTTGCCGAGGCCAACGGGTTCGAGATCGGCGACAGGTTTCACGCGAATCTCAACGGTCAGCGGCAGGAATTGATGATCACGGGCACCGCCATGAGCCCGGAATTTATCTACACGATTGGGCCAGGCGCGTTGATGCCGGACAATGAAGGCTTCGGGATCATCTGGATGCCCGAAGCCGCAATGGAGGCAGCTTTCGACATGCAGGGGGCCTTCAACCAGCTCGGCCTGAGCCTGTCTGCCGACGCGGTTGAGGCAGACGTTCTCGACCGATTGGACTCGCTGTTCGATCCTTACGGCGGATTGGGCGCCTATGGGCGTGATCGTCAGGTCTCCGACAGTTTCCTGACCGCCGAGATCGACCAGCTCAACAGCATGGCCTTTATCGTGCCGCCGGTTTTCTTTGCCATCTCCGCCTTTCTGGTTGGCATGGTCATGAGCCGGATCGTCACGCTCGACAGGGCCGAGATCGGCCTGCTCAAAGCCCTTGGCTATTCCGATGTTGAGATCTGCCTGCACTACCTTTTGCTGGCGCTAATGATCGCGCTCGTCGGGATCTTGATCGGATCAGGGCTTGGCACGTTGTTGGCGCGGGCGATGGCCTGGCAATATGCAAGGTTCTTCGACTTTCCATACCTGATCTTTCGCGTTCCGGCCTGGGTCTATGCGATGTCGGCCTTTGCGGCGATGCTGACGACGATGCTGGGTGCGTTGCGGGCCGCTTTGATCGCCGCGCGGCTGGCACCGGCCATCGCTATGCAGCCACCGGCCCCGCCACATTTCCGGCAGACCGTGCTGGATCGTTTGATGGGCCGGATGCAATTGCGGCAAACCACGATCATGGTGCTGCGTTCGATCCTGCGATGGCCGATCCGCAGCGCGCTGACATCGTTGGGCATCGCAGCCGCAACAGCGGCCGTCATCTCGTCAAGCTTCATGAGCGACGCCTTGGCCCGCGTCATCGACCTCGCCTTCAACCAAAGCTACCGGCAGGACGCGATGGTGCTGTTTACCGAAGAAAGACCGCTCAGCGCCTTGGCTGATCTGCGTGCGCTTCCGGGTGTCTTGCAGGCGGAGCCACAACAATTTCACTCAGCGACGCTTCGCTACGGTCCGCGTGAAAAGGATGTCAGCCTTGAGGCCCGGCCGGTGGGTGCGGAGTTGAGCCGCGTGATTGGGGATGATGGGCGTGCTATCGATCCGCCTGCCGGTGGAATTCTTCTGTCAGAACGTTTGGCCGAACAGCTTGGTGCGATGGTCGGCGATGTCATCGAGGTGGAGTTCATGACCGGTCAGCGAGAGATCCATAGCATGGTCATCTCGGGCCTTGCGGAGCAATATCTCGGCCTCGGCGCCTATGTTGAGATTGGGTTTCTCGACCAGAAATTGCGCCGCAGCCCTCAGATGTCAGTCGCCAACATAGTGATCGACGAGCGTGAGCTTGATGCCCTGCATGGGTCCTTGCAGCAGACGCCAATTCTTTCGGGTCTGATCATGATGAATGAAAACCGCCGCGCCTTTGAGGAGACGATCAACCAGAATGTGGTCGTGATCAACGCCGTCTATGCGATCATCGCCGTACTAATCACAGTGGGCGTTGCCTATAACAGTGCGCGCATTCAGATGAGTGAACGGGCCCGCGAACTGGCCAGCCTTCGCATTCTTGGGTTCACGCGTCGCGAAGTGTCGGGCGTGTTGATCGGAGAGGCCATGCTATTGGCCGTGATCGCACAGCCTATCGGCTGGTTATTGGGGGCCTGGATCTCGGCCGCGCTCAGCAACAGTTTCACATCCGATCTCTATACAATTCCGCTGGTTTTGGCGCCGTCCAGTTTTGCGCGCGCCAGCCTCATCGTTTTGGCCACAAGCCTGGTGTCGGTCCTGCTGGTTCGCCGCCGCATCGACCGGATGGATCTGGTCGCCGTTATGAAGACAAGGGAGTAAGATATGGTTTGGTCAACGCGTACAATCGGCCTTAGCTTAGCGGGTGCTGCTGTGCTTGGCGGGTTGGTTTGGGTGGCGTTTCGCAATGATCCGGTGCCGGTTGATCTGATTGAAGTGAGACTTGCGCCGATGGTGATCACGGTGGATGCCACCGGCGAGACCCGCATCCGCGATGTCTTTGAAGTCGCAAGCCCGATCACCGGCACTGCGCTGCGTGCTCCGGTGTCGGTTGGTGACCGCGTGGTCGCAGGAGAGACCATCGTCGCGCGGGTAGAGCCGGTGTCACCCTCGCTGCTAGACGCACGGACAAGGGCGCAGGCCGAAGCCGCCGTGGCGGAGGCGCGGGCTTCGCTTGAGGTCGCGCATAGCGATTTGACCCGCTCAGAGGAAGAAGCCGCCTTCGCGCAAACTCAATTCGACCGCACTCAATCACTGTTGGAGCGCGGTGTGACCACAATGACTCAGATGGAAACCGTTACCCAACAATTGGCCATCGCCAATGCCGGAGTGGCCGCCGCTCAATCCCGGATCGCCATGGCGCAAGGCACTCTGGAACGGAGTGAAGCAGCGTTGTTGGGTCCCGGCAGCAATGGCATGGATGAAGATTGCTGCGTCGATCTGGTTGCCCCCGCCGATGGCGTGGTCCTGTCGATTGCGACGATTTCCGAACATCCCGTTTTGCCGGGCGCGCCGCTTCTGGCGATCGGTGATCCGGGTGATCTGGAAATCGTCGCAGATCTCTTATCCACCGACGCCGTCCGCCTGGGGGCCGGAACGCCTGCCATTGTCGAGCGATGGGGTGGTCCATCGGCATTGAACGCCACGCTTGTCGAGATCGAACCGGTTGGGCAAACGCAAGTCTCCGCGCTCGGCATCGAGGAACAACGTGTCGATGTTGTCTTCGATATAGACACGCCGTCTGAGGACCGCCCCGGACTTGGCCATGGATATTCGGTCTTCATGCGCGTGGTGGAATGGGAAAGCGACAGCGCTCTTCAAGTTCCACTCGGGGCGTTGTTCCGCCAAGGCGACGAATGGGCGCTTTTTGTTGTAGAGGGAAATATCGCGATGGAGCGCAGGGTGACACTCGGAAGGCGCGGTGATCGCACGGCAGAAATCCTCGACGGTCTAAGCCCCGGCGATCTCATCGTCACCCATCCGAGCGATGCAGTTGTCGATGGCACTCGCGTGATCGATAGGGAAAGCCTCTAAGCGCGCCGTTCGGAATTACACGGTGACGCGCGGCGGATTTTGAGGACGTTTCTCTGCCGCGCGAGAGGCCCATATCTGACCTCGCTCTACGCCAGATCCGATGTGCGGAGGGCTACCGACCGGCCTAACGCGTTGTCATCCAACAGCATGCTCGAGCCCTGATCGCCAGTGGATCAAAGAGCATGGGATGATCGGACATAGTAATAGAGAGCGGCCAACCGCTCAAAACCAGCGATGCGTGATCCGGCGACTCCGAACCACCCGCAAGTAGCTATAGTTCCGGGTAGTCATTACCTCGGACGTTTCGATGAAAACACATGAACGCAACAGCTATATGACAATATGGCGTTTAGGACAGGCCGCTCGGTCGAGCCCCCCTCTCCAGTTTCCTTTGTTGGTGTTTTCGACGACCACCCTCATTTGCGTGCTTTTTGTGGCCGCATTGATCCGCCCTTCGATCATGGTCGAAGACGGCCCGGTGGAAAGCGCATCGGCGATTTTGTTCCTCTGTGCCAGCCTGTTGGGTGCCTGGACATTGGCAACCCGCGATTTTGCCCAAAAACTTGATTTTCAGCTGCTTCTCGGGGTCTCGCTTTTCTCGCTTTTGCTGTTTCTCAGCGAAGTCAGCTTTGGCGCGCGCTTCTTTGAATTCGAGATGCCCCCCATGGAGGGTGGCGGAGAGTTTGATGGCGGGCACGACATCGCCATCATTCTGCTAAGGATGATGCAGAAAGGCGATGCGACATCCCTTGTGGTCGCGATATGCCTGCTGCTTGCTTTCACCGCTTTCGTGACCTTGGCCTACAAGGCTCGCGCGCCTATCCAACGCTTCTTGCAAAATGAGTTCCACTTCGCCCTTTTGCTGCATGTCAGCTTTTTGGCGTGTGGCGTTCTTTTGGACCTTGTGCCGGTGCGCAAGGTCTCTTTGCTGGAAGAGGCTGTGGAATTCACCGCCTCCGTGACGATTGTTTGGGCGCTACTTATTTTCCGCCGCACTTGAATTTTGATCTTCGAAACCGTGGGCGATTAGGTCTCGGCAAAGATCAAGAAGCAGCGCGTTTTGACGATCCTCGTTAAAGTCCCGCTCGACTTTCTGTCGCGCGGCCTGGGTTAGATCCGGGCCCTCGGCGCTTGCGAGCCGATAGATGTTGGCGGCCAGGCACGCAGCATCATGTTCGTCAGACAAAAGGCCTGTCTCCCCATGGGTGACGAGTTCCGGGATACCGGAATGACGTGTGGTACAGACGGCAGTGCCAAGGGCCATCGCCTCCATCAGCGTCACAGGGATGCCCTCCTGATCACCATCAGGCGCGGTGACACTCGGCAGAAGCATAATGTCCGCCTCAGCAATACGCCGCAACGTCTCATCATGTTTAAGCGGCCCGAGGAATTCTACGTGACCCGCTATACCCAACCGGTTGGCTTGGTCGCGCAGGTCCGGCTCAAGCGGGCCATCGCCACCTATATCGAAGCACCAATCGATCTCAGGATGATCTTTGCTCAACTTGGCAAGCGCATCCAGGGCGACATTGATGCCCTTCTTCTCGACCAATCGGCAAACGCTGACCAAGCGAAGCGGCGTTTGGCGTGGAGACTGGGAAAAGGTGTATCTCGACACTGGAATGCCCAGATGGTGAGGCCGGACCCGAGCAGAGGGCGCACCGCCCTCCAACAGACGGTCGGCGAAGGCTCGGTTGACGGTCAAGAATAGGTCGCCATCGGCAAAGAGATTCTGATACTTCTTCAGTTTGTTGCGCCGGAATTCGACACTGACATCGCGGCCATGAAAGAAGGTCACAAGCGGTGGGCGGTTGGGCCAATCATGCTGCGCGCGGGCCACCGTGGCGCCGCGATACCCGAAATGCGCGATGATCAGGTCCGCGTCGATCAGGCGGCGCCAGGCATCGCGGGATCGGCGCGCGGCGATCCGATTTTTCAATCCAATAGGCAGATAGTCGAAAATAGCCGACTCCGAAGGGGGCCATTGCACTACCTTGACGTCGCGAAGAGCATCGCGCTGATCTTCCGAGAGCGCTGCGCTGGGGCCGATACTGGAACAGGCGACCGTGACCTCGTGGCCATCGCGCACCGCATAGAGCACCTGCGACAAGACAAAGGTCTGCGATAGCAATGGAAAGCTTGTGACACTGAAGCAAATCTTCACGTCGATACCTCGCGGCTATCTTGGAATTGGCGCACATGTCCGTCGCGCGTGGTTATGGCGGGCGGCGCCAGGGTCATCAGGCCGAGTCGCGCATGTCGGGGAAACTGCCCATGCCAGTCGCCTCGTTCAGGACTGACATGAAGGTTTGGTATTGGCTGCGGAAATCCAGTTCAGGGCGCTTGGCGTAGGTCATCGCCGTCGCTGACAGCTCGTTATAGGTTGCCTCGTCATCCCAAAGCTTGCGCAAGGCCGCGATCCAGTCCGCAATGGGCGCATCATGGACCAACACGATACCGCCGGGACCAATGGCTTGGGGAAGACCGCCACGGTCGGAACCGATCACGGGAATGCCGCTGCAATGCGCTTCAGACGCGACACGTCCCCACGCCTCTTCCCACTGGCTGGGGGCCAGCAATACGCGGGTCTTGCCATAAACCTCTTCCATGTTCGACGTACGCCGCATGAAGGTGACGTTGGGCAAGGCATCGATCTCGGCCATGATCTCTTCGAACAAACCATCCCACAGCGTCCAGGCCTCGACGAACAGGAAGGGAATGTCGGGGCAAGCCCGGGCCACATCGCGGGCAATCCCATAGCCCTTTTTGGGGTGAATATTGACGAGCGTTGCAAACTCACGCGTCGTCTCGAAATGATATTTGTCAAACTGGATCGTCGGCGTGATCACCGTGCAATCGATGCCATATTCGGCGCGATATGCGCCCGCGGTAAAGCTGGAGTTGGCGATAAATGATGCGCCGGGGATCGCGCTGACATCGCCATCGTTCTCAGCAAACTCGACATTGCGCAGATAGAGAACGACGGGCACGCCGAGCTTCGCGAACGCTTGCCCCAATGCGGCGGAGCGGCGGGTTTGGACCACCACCACATCAGGGCGGAATCGGGCAACCGCCGCCTCGACCCGGGCGGCCTCCAGAGGCTCCCAGGTGCGCATCACTTCATATCCTTGGGTGCGATCGACGCTGAAAGGGCGACCGGTCATCTTGCGCTGCACACGCATTCGCAACCCGAACAGTCCACGCCCGGCAAAGCCGCAATAGACTGCACATTCATGACCTTGCTCAATGCTCATACGGATCAGATGATCGGTGCTGTTTTGGGTGCCGCCGCTGGCTTCGGGCAGCCAACCGTTACCACCGGCAAAAAGAATACGCATAGGGGGGCTCCTATTCTGATGGACCGTCGCTGGCGGGCGAGGGATGAGAAGATGCTGGCTTGGCCCTTGGCGCTTGGGAGGCCGCGGCAGCAATGCCCGTCGCGGCAAGCGCTTGGCGCAGTTCCGGGCCAGCCGATTCAGCCGATGCCTTCAGACGAGGCGCGGCCTCATGCAGGGCAGCGGCGACATCGTCCAATGTTTCGGTCCAGGCCAAAGCCTGCGCCGTAAAATGGTCGGGCTCGATCTCACCGATCCCGATCACCAGTTCCGGCAATCCAAGCTCGGCAAAGGTTTCCTCGAACTTCGGCTCATAGGACACGGGCAGAACCGGTGTATTCGCGCAGATCGACAGGATCGCCATGTGCAGGCGGCAGGCGATGACCCCGTCAAACCCTTGCAGCACCCCGATCAAATCGTCGGGCGTATGAAAGGATCGGTTCACATCGACATGGGGTTTGACGTCTTCGGGCAGGTCGGCGACGAAATCCATCGCGATGGCGGAATCGTCTGTCCAGTATTCTGGGATGCCTTGACATGTGGACAGGAATGTCACCTCTGCCCCCTTGTCGCGGACCAGCGCAGTGACGGCCGCGTTTACCGAGCGTTTGAAGATCTCCGCCCCGGTCTCGGCATCGCGGTCACCATAGGCTTTCAACTTGCGGACGGCGATGGCAATCCGCAGCGTGTCATGGGCTGGCCGCCCATTGCGCACGCGCCGCTCAGCGAGGCTGGTGGGACCGGATTTCCACAAGGCAAAGACCGAATCCGCGACCGTGACCACATTGTCGGAGCGATCCGTCAGCGCCGCGACATGCGCGCGCGAGGTTTCGTGGCGCACCAAGATCAGTTCCATCCGCCGGAGAAGCGGTGCCAAATCGCGGGAGCGAAAATCGTCGGCAAAGGCCTCGAAGGATTGGGTGAAGGCGACCAGCGGTTTGCCCAAATGGAAATCTTTGCGAAACTCCAGAATGCGGCGACCGTAATCGTATTTGCTGAGCAGATACGTGCCCCCGGTCGTCACAACCAGATCGGCATCCAGATAGGGCTGGATTGCGCGCATCGTTGGTGTCGGCAGCGGCAGCCCTAGTGCCGAGAGGATCCGGGTCGCCGTCACCGACAGCGACATATGGATTTTCCGAACCAGCAGATATTTGCGATATTTGCCGAACATCCGTGCCGCCAACCGGATCAATGGAGAGCGGTCCATTTCGAAGGACGGCAGCTTTATGAAATCGATCTCCGGGTAGTATTTCGCGATCGCGGGCAGGCCGGAATCTGCGAATTTCAACTCCGCATTGGGGAAAGTATCCAGCAGGATCTTCCGTAGCGCGATGTTGATCGCGCTGTCGCCGCCATTCATGAATACGCAGTTTTCAATGATGATACGCATGTCAGGCCGTGTCTTTCTTCTTAAGAATTTGCAGGCGGTTCAGAGCTTTGCCAATCAGGTCCCGCAACTCGGTCAGGATCTGGCGACCGTGAGGGGTCAACGCCAGGCACGCGGCGAAGACGGCGTAGCACAGAGCCGCACCACTCAGCAGTTTCACCGGGGCTGGGCCTGGCAGGCTGTCCTGCACCAGAAGGATCGCGCCGAACGTGGTCACGCCCGCCACGAAAATTGGAAGGATCCGGGTGCGAATGCTATCGCGCCGGATCGGCCCCTTGCGACAGATCAGCAGCCACAGGGGGATCAGCTTGGCGACACTGACACACGCATAGGCCAAGGCCATCTCAACAACGCCGTATTGCACACCCCAGGCAAAGGCCGCGCAGCTGACCAGGGCAGAGGCCAAGCCCCACCAGGCCATCTCCGTCGTGCGGCCCTGGCTGATGAAGAGCCAGCCGGTCGGATTGGCCAAAGGCTGCGAAAGCCCTGCAATCCCGAGCGCGGCGAAGATCGGCGCAGCTTGTGCCCATTGTGCGCCGAGCAGGAAGGGCACGGCTGTGTCCGCCATCGCCGTGGCCGCCGCAACGCCGGGCAGGATCGCCAACTGCATCAGCCCGAAGACGCGGAAGAACGCATGGGCATAGCGGTTGGGTTCATCCTGCATCCGCGACAGGACTGGGACCATGACCTGCGACAAGGGTTGCGCAATGCGGTTGAGCGGGAAGAGCAGAAGCTTGTAGGCGCGGTCGTAAAAGCCCAGGGCGGTACTGCCCCAGACCCGTCCGATCAGGATATTGTCGACATTTCGCGAGAAGAAATTGGCAAGCTTGAATCCGGTCACCCCGGCGCCAAAGCCCACCAGGTCGCCCGTGCCCGCCGCCATTGCGGGGCGGCCAGGCCGCCACGGGACCCAAGCCCAGACCATGACTGAGCCGACGATTGCCCCCGCGACCGTGCCAGCAACCAAGGCCCAAGGTGTGGGCGAGACCAAGGCCCAAATGACCGACGTGCCAAGTGTGACGATGGCGACTGTTCCGGCGTTGATCGCAATGCGACCAAACATCATGCGGCGGTTGAGCAACGCAAAATGCTGGCCGCCCAAGGATGTCAGTATCAACGTCAGCGCCATGACCCGGATCAGCCACACCAGGTCAGGTTCTCCGAAAAACAGGGCGATGAAAGGGGCGACGGCAATCAGAAAGATCGTCAAAGCAAGGCTGACGCCGATATTGATCCAGAACAATGCGTTGAGTTGGCCATAGGTGAGGTCACGTTTCTGGACGACCGCCTGAAGCAGCCCCATCTCCTTGAACATCGCCACCAGCGCGATGACCGGACCGATCATCGCAATCAGCCCAAAATCTCGCGCTGCAAGCAGTCGTGACAAGATCAGGATAGACGCGATCTGGCACCCGACCGTCACCATCTGGCTCAAAGCGGTGTGGAAGCTGCCGCGCATGACGGCGCCGCCGTAGCTCACCTCACGGGTAGTTTCGACAATGTCGTCTGGTTTCCACTTTGTCATTCGCTTCAAGCTGTCCCTGCGACTGCGCCCTACTGAACGTTGGCCGGGCTGATCCACGACCTACGATCCTGCAAAGCGGTTGCCGCCTGAGTTTCTGCACCTGCACAATCCAGAGATGCACGACGCAAGCGCTCTGCCAAGGCCGCGTATCGCAAGCCAATCGCCTTTACTGAAAAAACGGTGTTTCGAGGGACATCCTGACGGCTTCCCGCTCATCCTTTGGGCGCCATTGGCCAAAACCCGCCAGTCGAGCGATCGTCATTGTCGCAGATGACAAGGCGATATCATGTCCGGTGTTTTGTCGGACACTGGTGTGACGCGTGACCACATCTCCTGCGACACGGGTAATCTTGGCGCCACCGGGCGTATTGCGCAGCTCTTTTTCTGCGCCGCAGCGAGGCGTAGCTGGATCAGCAGATCATGCGCTAGCGCGCGCTTTCTAAGCGCAGTTCATATTCCCGCCCGGTAGCTTAAACCCAGTGACGAGTTCGTATCGGCGCAATCAATTGTCTCCTAGAAAGTGTCGCTGCATGCGGTCTCGCAGCTCACATCAATCCTATGATTGGTGGAGGTGCTCTCAACACTCTCATCAATCGAATGCGGACTACATTTTTTGGCATAGCCAAGTCTGAACAGGTCGGCGTCGCGACAATCCTAGGCGTTGGTCGAGTGCTTTCTGAGATGGTGTGAAAAACGAAACATATTTCATCAAATCAGTATAGCGACATCTGTCTGGTATCTTCGACAGCAGGCGGCGCGGCAATGCCCAGAAGGTTACGTCGCTGGTAGAGCCGCCAATGCTCGTTCTCCCCGGTCAGCTGGAAATGCTGTTCAAGATAGTCGCCATAAAGCTCCTCCATTTTTTCGGTCGTGGAGTCGGCGATGGGGCGTTCCGGGATCATGACGATGTCGACGCCCCCCAGCATTTCTTCGGCAGGAAGATAGGATTCCATGTCGAAGTTGCGGTTGTCATGCATCCAGGCCGAGCCGCCTTCGGGCGGGCTGATGCCGGTAAGAGAGGTGAAGGGGCTGACGAAATCCATAGCCAGAACGCGTGATGGCGGCATGTCGAGCGAGGCGAGCAACGCGGCGCCGGTCTCTAGGGTCTCGCCGTAGTTTGAGTACAAGTTGAAGTGATTTCTGTCCAAGCTGTTCACGATGCGCAGCCCAGTCCCGTTCGGTGTGTCGAGCGCGACACCTGCCTGGCCCGCGGCCATACCGGCATGCAAGCCGAGCGCCGCCACGGAGGACAGGCCGATCGGCAACATCAACACGATTGCGGCAAGTGACGTGCCACGGGCAACGGCGCCTGTTGTTCCCTTTGGCGGATGCCGAGCGACGACCTCAGCCGCGATGGCGGCTCCGACAAGCAAAGTGACAATGCCCACGATCTGGGCATTCTGATTCAGCAGCGCATATCCGGCACAGGCGCAAAACCCGTAGAACAGAAAGTCGGTGATCCGCGGCCTGTGCCACAAGGCCAGCCCCGCGAAGAACAGAAATACCACATACTCGCCGGAGACCCGCACAAAAGATCGGATGTAGATCTGCCATTCTATGATGCCACTCACCTGGGCAGCGGTGGCGAGGTCTTCGATATGCTGGCGCGTACCACCCCAAAAGGCTTCGATAACAAGACCGCTCACCAAACAGATTGCAACAGCATTGGCCGCCCAGAGACGCTGCCTGGCCTGCAAAAGGGTGAGCAGCAAAAACGCAACGGCAACCACCCCGTAGGTCATCTTTGTATAGAGAGCGATCATGGTAAGCAGGACCGCCGCCGCCGCATCACGCTGTGTCTGCCAGCGAACGGTGCGATTTGGCTCCAGATGCATCACAAGCAGCAAACCGATGGCGACCCAGCCTACCCGATTGTAGAACATGGCAAAGGATATGTTGATGGCCATTTCCCCGGTATTCATGGGTGTGGCCAGCAGAAGCAGGAGAAATATAGCGAGGGGAATGGCCAAAAGCGGACGCATTCGCGATTGCAGGATATGAATTAAGGTAGGTGTGATGAGCAGCATGAGCGCCGCCATACCAACAGGCATCGCCAGACCAAGATCGCCCGATAGCCCATATCCCAAGCCAGGAATGTAGAAGGATAGCGGCCCGAGCGCGGTGTGAAAATCTCGGTTCGGGACCTGACCGTGCAGAACCCGGTAGCCTCCATCCAAGAATATCAGCAAGTCGTTAAAATACATCGATGTGACGGTCGCTCCGGGCAAGATCAGGAGCGCAGAACAGATGGTCACTGTCAAAAGCGCGGCGGCCCGTAGCGGTGAATTTGCAAAGATAGATTTAATCATATGCGTTCCGTCGATTCTTGGGATGTTCAAAACCCAGGTGGACAGGCTTTGGGCGCGTGTTTCTGCATGGGCGGACACGGCACGACCCATCGGCTCGGCACGCTAATCCGGCAACACGCCGTTTTGCGATCCAGTTCCGGAGAGGTCGGTCGCAATGGCAGAAACGTGCTGGTTTCAGCAGGGGATCAGCGGCGGAAAGCCGGTGCGCAACCGGTTATTTCAGCGTTGCAGCAACATATCTCTCCGGCCGCGAAGGGTGAATTTCCGCACATATGTGAGACCCAGACAGGCAGAGCCCGGAATACATCATCCGCTTCATCTACAATATCGGATTGGGGCGTCGGGAGGGTTGCCACGGCCGCCTCCGGCCACTGAGACACAAAAAAACCGGGCGATCACCTCGGCAGTTGTTTTTGACCAATTGTGGCTGGTTTTAGGGGCCTCCGGCACCTCAACAGGCGAAAAATAACCGCCCCAAAACGCCGATCCGGCAGGCTCTTGCCGCTTTTTCCGTCCCAGGTTGTTGCCCTGATCTCAACCCATATTTTGGGTCAAGTGTCGGGCCTGGCTGGCGTAGCGCTTTGGCCCTTCCGCAAGGTTGTGAGGATTATCGTAGTCGAGGATCATGTTATGAAGACACTGAAAAAGCCCTTCGGTGGTGCCCTAACCTTCGCTTCCCTGACAGTGGCACTTATGCTCATGCCACTGGCAGCGCAGGCCTATGTCGGCCCGGGCGCCGGTCTCACGGCAATTGGCACAATGATTGCGCTGGTGGCCGCGCTGGTCCTCGCAGTGGTCGGTTTCGTCTGGTATCCGATGAAGCGGATGATGCGGAAGCGGAAATCACAACAAGACCTGCCCACGGCAGCCGAGAAACAACGGTGAGCCTTGTAGTCCTAGTCCTGGGGCTTTTTACCTTTGTTGCAGCCTTGCGTGTCCTGAACGCACAGAAGGTGGCGTCCGGCATCATAGACACGACCCAGCAGGCCCTCTCCGTGATCGCAAATGGCGACCTCGCGGAGGAAGAAAAGGAAGAGCGGGTTCGCGGGGCATCGTTAAAGCTTCTGACGGATTTCTTCCGGATCGCTGCGATTGGTATCGTAGCGCTATCGGTGCCAGCGGGTCTGTTATTGGGCGGTGCGGCCCTCAATCTTTATGCGTTGGATCATGCCGTCAATATCGCCGTGAGTTGGCCGTTTCTGATCGGCTCAACTGTCGGTGCGATCGCCCTTTGGCTTGCGCTTGACCGATTGCGTAAGGCGGATACGCAGCCTGAGAATGCCCAAAAGGACGTGCCATACAGCCCCTTGGACAAGGCATTGCATGACTTCGCCTTTGCGTCACCCACGCGCCAGATCAGATTGGGCGGATTGGAAAACAGGCTCTATCGGCGGCGGATCAACCTGGATCATGCCGCACGGCCAATCTTCATCACATCATTGCCGCGCGCCGGCACAACCATCATGCTTGAGGCTCTGGCCGATGTGCCGGAGCTTGCCTCAGCCACCTACCAGCATATGCCCTTCACGCTGTCGCCACTTATGTGGGGTAAGTTTTCCAGCACCTTCTGGAAAGCGCGTGAAAAGACGGAGCGGGCCCATGGTGATGGGATCGACGTCGATATGAACAGCCCCGAAGCCTTCGAAGAAATGCTGTGGATGGCATTCTGGTCCGATCGCTACCAGTCCGGTCAGATTGCTCCCTGGACACCGGAAGACCGGAACGCAGAGTTTGAGACGTTCTTTCGGACCCATATGGCAAAGATCGTTGCGACGAAACCGGCCGCCACGCGCTATGTCTCGAAGAACAACGCCAACATTGCGCGGCTTGGCCTGATCGAGAAAATCTTTCCAGACGCGACAACCCTCATCCCCATTCGCAATCCCCGTGCCCAGGTCAAGTCGCTGTTTCGCCAGCACCTGCGGTTTGCCGAGCTGCAAGACCGCGAACCTTTCGCCCGACGCTATATGGAAGGGATCGGTCATTTCGAATTCGGCGAGGCGCTTCGCCCGATTTCCTTTGATCCGGCGCGATCCTATTCCGTTCAGCCTGAGCAGATGACATTCTGGCTGCATTACTGGATCGAAGCCTATGAGCACGTTTTGGCTAATGCCGGCGCCCAATCGGTCTTTGTGGATCACGACGCCCTATGTCGTCAGCCTCTGCAACTGCTACCAGAGCTTGCCGACGCGATCGGGCTTGAACATCAAGAGACCCTTACCGAGATGGCCGGGATGTTCCATGCACCCCGCCCGGTTCCCGAACTGAATGACGTCCCGACAACGCTCTTGCAGAGGGCAGATGAGCTGCATGCAGAGCTGTGCCGCCACACCATTGGTTTCGCCGCCGCGTCCAAGACGGAGATCTGAACATGAAGCAATCCTTGGCCGACCGCTTTGCCCGCGGCGTATTTCTGCTGTCGCTCGCCGTGATCGCAATGGTCTACGGCATCGTATCGTCGTGGTGGGGCTGGTTTCCTGCGCCGCAGATCGGCGAGGCCCATCGCACCTACCTCAATGTCGCCGAGAACTGGCGCAACGATATCGGGCTAGAACCCACGCGCCATCTGGTCGCGCCGAATGGTGAAGGACGCGGCAACCCGGAGCGCGGATACGATCTGCGGGGCGATGCGGCGGATCGGCAGCCCGGCTACATTCTGATTGCGGGGCTGAGCGATGATCAGGACACCTCGGTCTTTGTTGTGCGACTGATGGATACCAATGGTGAAGAGGTGCATCGCTGGCCGATATTCTACGAAGAATTCGACCCGGATCACTCGCCCCACAACGTCATGCTGCACGGAATGGAAGTGTTCGAGGACGGCTCCATCGTCGTGACCTTTGACGTCGGCAATGCGATCGCACGCGTCGATGCCTGCGGCGACACGATGTGGAGCGTGCGTGGCGGGTACCATCATTCCATCACGCGGGACGGGGCCGGCGGGATCTGGACTTGGGAAGGCGACAACATGGTGCGCCTTGATGAGAACACGGGCGAAACCACGTTTTCAACACATCTCTTAAACGATGTCGTGCCCGCAAATGATGGCGAGCAACGCGCTGTCTTCGATATGCGGATGCGGTTTCCGAACGATGCCAATGGTGATGTGCGGTACGATTACGATCCCTTCCACCCCAACGATGTCGAGATGCTGCGGGCGGATATGGCCGACGCCTTCCCGATGTTCGAGGCCGGTGATCTGATGATCAGCCTGCGCGAAATCAACTTGGTGGCTGTGATTGATCCGGAGACCGGCGCACTCAGATGGTGGCAGCATGGGCCGTGGTTCAGACAGCATGACCCCGATTTCGAACCGGATGGGACGATCACCGTTTTTGACAATGCGACCGGGACGGGACGCTCGCGAATCCTGCGGATTGATCCAAGCGACAACAGTGTTTCAACCGACTTCGAGGGCACCGATGCCGAGCCGTTCTACACCTGGCGACGTGGCAAACATCAGACCTTGCCCAATGGCAACCTGCTGTTGACCGAAGCAGAGCACGGCCGCGCGCTAGAGGTCGACAGTGACGGGGAAGTCATCTGGACCCACGACATGGTTTGGGACGCAGACAGCAATCTGATCATCACCGAGGCGCGTCACGTCCCGGAGACCTTTTTTGAGGGCGGCCTTCCATCCTGCTCTGATCCCGTGTTGTCTCAATAAGCAGCCTCGTCGAAGCCACGCTACTACAGGGCTGCTCTGAACCCGAATGCGCATCTGTTCGATATTATAGCGAACAGATGCGCATCGGGATGGATATTGAGGATCAGCCGATGGAAATCATGTGCTTAAATGGTTGGGGTGGGACGCTGCACGGAGAATTGCTGCCCTACATTCAGTCTGCTGCACCTGATGTCCTGTGTTTGCAAGAAGTCGTTCACAGCCCGGCGTCAAACAAATGTTGGCTCACATACCGGGATGGTGATCACATCTTGCCGCAACGCGCGAACTTCTTTCGCGACGTATCGAAAGCCCTACCCGATCATATCGCAGTTTTCTGTCCCGCGGCGCAGGGCGTTCTATGGGACAATGAGCAGTCGATCCCCTCTCAATGGGGTGTTGCAACGTTTGTGCGCAACTCAATTCCGATCATTGGTCAAATACAGGGCTTCGTTCACAAGGCATATTCTCCCGTTGGGTATGGTGATCATCCAAGATCACGCAGCGCCCATGGCGTGAGGATCTATGACTATAGCTCTGATCGCTCGATCAGCGTGACTCACATGCACGGCCTGCGTGATTTGAATGGTAAAATCGACACGCCTGAGCGTGCAAAGCAGGCAGCGCGTCTTCTCAACATGTCTCAGCAAGTGTCCGAGCCGGGAGACGTGATGGTGATCTGCGGTGATTTCAATGTCGAACCCGACAGTGAGACGCTTCAGATATTGACCCATGCCGGATTCTCCGAATTGGTGACGGGCCAAGGCTTCACCAGCACACGAAGTTCACATTATGAAAAGCCAGGTAAATTCGCTGATTATATGTTGATCAGCGACCCTGACGACGTGCAAAGATTTGAAGTCATCTACGATCCAGAAGTCTCGGATCATTGCCCGCTTGTTCTAGAGTTGTAGCACGTATGTAGCGAAAGTGGGCTTTCGATTCCCAACATTTGGCAACAAATTCAGGTCCGCATAGCTTGCTTGTGGATCCGCACGACAAACGCCTGCGTTGGAATAGCGCCAATCCCCTTCACCTCTTCAGAGCCGTAGCCCGTCGGCGTGCGCTTAGCCTGGGTTGGTGACACAATCATGCCGAATGCTACCAGCGTCCCGCCAAGCAGAAAGGCAGCTTTGCCTAGGTAGTCGCCCAGCCGCGGTTGCAATGGCGGTTTTGCCTTCAAGTTTCACGTCGGGCCTTCCTGCTATGAAGTTGCGATGTGACGGGCGGAAGGTGCTGGAGGTCAGCCTGGGAATGCCCCGGGCATCAGGGTTTTCGGAAGCCAAAGGATGATGTCGGGGAATGCGGCCAGTAGAACCAGGATGATCAGCATGGGGGCTAGGATGAAAATGACCTCTCGTAGGACCTGCACCACGTTCAGCCCGCCGATCGCCGCTGATATCAGCAGGCACAATCCATAGGGCGGGGTGACCAGTCCAAAGGCCAGCGAGACGATGCCAATGATTGCGAAAGCAATCGGGTCAACGCCGCCTGCCTGCGCAACGGGCATCAAAACCGTGCCAAGGATAATAATCGTCGGAATGGCATCGATGAAGAGACCGAAGAGCAGGAATAGAAGCGCGATCAGAAGCGCGGTTCCGAACGGTCCGAATTCCCACGCGGTCAAAACACCGACCAGCAATCGGGGGGCATTGTAGAATGACAACAGCCAGCCGAAGGCAGATGCCGTTCCAATTGCGAAAAGCGAAATCGCCGCAAACCGCGCTGTATCATAGAGGATGACGCCCAGATCTTTTGGCGTCACCGTTCGGTAGACAAACATACCAAGGATCAGCGCATAGCCGGCGGCAATGATGGCGCTTTCCGTAGGTGTGACAAGACCGCCCACGATGCCGCCGATGACGAAAACCGGGGTCAGGAGCGCAAGGGCTGCGCCCTTCCAGGCCGACCAGAACTCGCCCCAGTTTGGCGTCGCTGTGACAGGATAGTTCCGGGCCTTGGCAAAGCCATAGACGGTCGCCATCAGCGCGAGGCCGATCATGAGACCCGGGATCGCACCGCCCAGAAACAGGGCGCCCACGGAAATCTGCATGACGCCGCCCCAGACAATCATCAGGATCGAAGGCGGGATGATAACGCCCATAACCGACGAACACGCCGTGATGGCGACCGCAAAGCGCGTGTCATAGCCTTCTTTTTGCATGGCCGGGATCAGGATTTTACCGATGCCCGCCGCGTCAGCAGTGGATGAGCCGGAGATACCCGCAAATAGCATCGACACGGCGACGTTCACGTGACCCAAACCGCCCGGCATCCAGCCGGTCAGCACGCGCGCCAGTTCTATCAGGCGGTCGGTGACCTTACCGGAATTCATCAGGTTTGCGGCCAACAAGAAGAACGGAACGGCCAGCAAAATGAACGAATTATAGGATTGAAACATCCGGTCGAGGACGATGAACGGCGTCAGCCGCAACTCAAGCAAGACCACCGGGATGGTCGCAAGGCCAAGGGCAAACGCCACCGGAATGCGGATGAAGATCAACACAAGGAACCCCGCGATCAGCATGGCTGCTGCGGGAGCGGTATCGAGGATCATTTATGTTGGCTCTCTGAGTTGAGGAAGCGCGCCACATCTTCGGCCAGCCGATAGCCGGCAAAAAGGCACCACAACGCGCCGGCAATCGGAACAGAGACATGCGTGATGGCAAGATTGGCGCGCATCATGACCGAGCGCTGATTGCCGCCAAATTCGGTGTATTCGATGCCGTAGATCAGGAATAATGCACCGAACACCATGATTGCGAGGTTGACGATGCCGTTCTGCAGCAGCCGAAAGAATGGGCGCCTCGCGTTGCGTGTGATGCGAACGTCGAAATGCGTGCCGTCCCAGACAGCAACAATGGAGCCGATCATGACGATCCAGACGAACAGGAACGTCGCCAATTCTTCAGTCCAAAGGAAAGTCGGGATGATACCTGTATAGCGCGACAGAACCTGCATGGCGACGGGCACCGCCAGGGCCCCCATCAAGATACCAAGCATGATGCGAAGGCCCCCGCAAAATCGGTCAAGAATAGATCTGAGCATGTTTTGCCTTAGTCGAAATCCGGGGACCACGCCGTATCAAACGATGGGGCAACGGGCGAAGCAGTTGGCCTGCCTCGCCCGCCGTCCAGTGGTCATTACATCCCGCGAATGCTCTCAAGCAGCTCGGTCGCACCCAACTCCGCCGCATAGGCATCTTGAACGGGCTGCACCAATTCGAGCATGCGCTCGCGCCCTGCGAATTCGTGCACTTCGATTTGGCCTGCGTCGAGCATCTCCTGAAGGATCTCACCGTCAGCGCCACTTTCCAGCGCACGACCGAAGGCGCCCGCTTCAGCACCGGCCTGCATGACGGCTGCTTGCAGATCCTCGGGTAGATTGTCGAAGGTTGCCGCCGACATCACGATTGGACGCACGGTGATTGTGTGCTGCGTCAGCGAGATATGGGGGGCCACTTCGTAGAAATTCAGGTTCTGGATCGAGGCCGCTTCGTTCTCGAACCCCGCAATAACGCCTGTCTGGATTGCATTGTAGACCTCGTTATAAGCGATGGCCGACGGGGCGGCGCCTACAGCGTCAAAGGTTTGCGCCTGGATCGGAGCCCCCATCACACGCATGCGGTGGCCAGCAAGTTCCTCCATATTGGTGATGGGTGCGGCGGAGGCCAGGTTGCGTACACCGCCGCCATGGTAGCCAACGATCACGATGCCAGCGGCGTCGCGCAGATCATCTTCCAGCGGGGCCAAGACGTCAGAAGACAGGACCGCATTCCAGTGCTCCAGGTCGCGGAACAGGAACGGCATGTCCATGAGCGGAATGGATTCTGAAAAGACCGCCATATTGGACGGGGCAAGGATGGTGTAATCCACCGCAACCCCTTGATTGAGGTAAGTGACGTAGTCGGATTCAACGCCGAGTTCACCATTGAGGCGTAGGTCGAAGCTGACATCGCCATCGTAATACTCTGCGATCAGCCGTTCGAATTCGCGCAAGGTCTGCGTGAACGCGTGATCCTCGTCGAACATGCTCGCTCCACGGAGCGTTGTTTGGGCCTGAGCGGTTGCAGCACCGCTTAGCAAAACGGCCGTCACAGCTATCGTTTTCATCGAAAAATTGAACATTCTTTCCTCCCAGATTGAGTTTCAATATATTTTTTGTTCCGGCCAATGGGTGGGCGGATGTGGTCTTTGGTACTCCGCAGCCATTTGTGCCAGCTCAGAGACGATTCCTTTTGAAGGTGATCTAACCCTCCCTCGCACGCATCAGCGCGCCGCTAGTGTTGCGAGCGCTAGCCAACATCACAACTTGTATACTAGTCAACATAAAAAATCGGTTCTCCGAGTGCTGTTTGAAGATTATCCTTTCAAATCAGACTATAATATGTCGGCTAGTATCCAAATTACCTCTGTCGTTTCGGTGATAACTCTGCGAAACTATCCGGAACCAGAGGTTGGGACATCACAAAATGGCTGAACTCGGAACCCTTGAACGTACAACGAGCAGCGATGTTGTCTTCGCTGAGCTTTACGAACAGATCACTCAGTTGAAGCTACTTCCTGGTACCAAGATCTCTGAGACGGAGGTTGCGAAATCCTTCGGTGTTTCGCGTCAACCGGTGCGAGAGGCATTTACCCGGCTGGCGAGCCTTAATCTTCTTTTGATCCGCCCGCAGCGCGCAACCGTCGTGCGGCCGTTCTCGCGACAGTTGATCTCAAACGCGCGTTTTATACGGTCGGCCGTGGAGTTGGAGGTTGTCCGCTCAGCCGCCCAATCGAGAGACACCTCGGTAGATGCGGCTTTGAAGGCCAATCTGCGTGAGCAATCTGATGCCGTTGCCACGGAGAATGCCGGTTTGTTCCACGACTTGGACTACCAATTTCACAAACTGCTCTGTGCTGCGGCAAAACAAGCGTTTGCCTTTGAAATCATCGCCGAAAACAAAGCACAGGTCGACCGCCTTTGCATGCTGGCTCTGACCAGCAAGGAAGCAATGGAAGTTCTGTATTTGGATCACCAGGCGCTTCTAAAGGCTCTGTTCGGCGGCGATGTGCAAGCGTGCGACGAGGTCCTCAGAACACATCTTGGCCGCCTGACACCGACAATTGATGCGATCTACACCACCCACAAAGCTTACTTCGACGAATAATTGCACCACACTCAGATAGAGATGCTGGGCGCTTTTGCGGCCTGTGAAATTAAGGTCAAGGCTAACTGCAACGCTTGGGTCGAAGCAAACTCTGTAGAGAAATCATCCAGGATGGTTTTATGCTGTTGCGGCTCAATTGTTAAAACACAACCTTCACTTCGGATATCATGTCCCGGTTTGAATGATGCGCACCGCGAAGCGCTAAAGTCGGGATTCCCGCAAAATGCAGTTTCTGAAGTCCGCCCCGAGCGGCAACCTACCAATCCCTTGGCCAGTCGTGACGTAGGTTGGCAGCCAGGTCTTCCTTATCTGACAGATTTCGAGACAGTGCCTGATACCAGCCACAGCCAGCGCAAGCGACACGCGGCCGATGATTGCAACGAATTCTTCGGGCGACAGATGTTTGGCAGGAATGCAACCAGCGGCTAACTCCTTAAATACGAAATGAGGGAAGCCTTCCAAGTTTACAGACTATCTTCCTTCGGCCAACTCTTATCCATCGGCTTCAAAGGTGTTTGCGAGTTCTGCTCTTGATGGCCATTGAGCTCCCTCGCAAGCAAGGCATGGGTATTTATCGTTCAAGCGATCAAGTCCCGTCGCCGGTAGAAAGGGCCTTGCTTCATGAATGGAATGCTCAATCGGCACGATAATGGTCCATGTTGGCCAGTTGAGGCTCGGGGAGAGGGTCGGCTCCGGTTGATTGCTAGGGTGTCGAGCCTGCCGACCTACCGAAAAAGACATGTCTGTGTTTATTGCACAATCGCCACGGATTCCGTAGGCAACCCTATCGATGCGAATAGGATAAGACCAAATGGCAAAAAAACCGGATCTCACCAAACTCTCTTTAGACGAACTCAAGAAGCTGCAGAAAGAAGCCGAACAGGCAGTTGCCAGCTTCGAGGCCCGCCAGCGCTCCGAAGCGATTGCAGAGCTTGAGAAGGTGGCAGCCAAGCATGGCTACAAGTTGAAGGACCTTTTGGGCGGCAAACCAAGCAAAGCTAAAACGCAAGGCGTTGCAAAATATGCGCACCCTGAAAACCCCTCGATGACTTGGACGGGTCGCGGCCGACAGCCCGGCTGGATCAAAGAAGCTCTCGCGGCGGGAAAATCGCTCGACGATTTCGCGATCTGAGCAATAGCTCTGCCAACAGATCATCGGGCCATTCAATCCAATGCTCTTCGACATTGGCTCGAATGGTGCAATTTATCTTAGGTGGATAGGGATGGGTTTCTGGTCCGCCGCGACTGCGATGAGATCGAACCTTGAGCGCGTCATAGCCTCGGCGGAAAGATCGTTGGAGGCATCCGTAGCGCGGATTGACCTGGAGAGAAAAAGCACGGTCCGCCGTTTTCCCGACGGGCGCACAGAGCCTATACCAAAGCCGCTCCAAAGAGTTCCTGAAGGCTGGAAGACACACTTGATTGGTGATATGGCGCTTGAGTCTATTAAAGTCCAAGTCAAATCCCGCGATCTTGAAGCGGGGGATTTGACGGATGGCATCGCGGAACAGCCCGCTAACTGTGGCTGCTCAGAGAAGCAAACTCCTACAATCTATCCGGAAACATGTGACCAACTCTAGATCGGCACTTCAAGGGTGGCTTTTTCGGTCGAGACCACGATCGAGGTTCTGAACTTGCGGACGGTCTTGTCGGCAAAGAAGAACCGATGCGTGAACGCCTCGTAATCAGCGATGTCTCTGGCCATAACGATCATCATGAAGTCCGCGTCCCCCGCGATGCAGTAGAAATGTGTGACCTGCGGATCTTCGCGCGCCTTTCGCTTGAAGGCGTTGATCTGGTCGAGCCGGTCCCGTTCCAGTTCAACGGCGACGATTGCGGTGACGCCCAGCCCGACCTTCCTGGGATCGATCACAGCGACTTCTTTTCGGATCACGTCTGCGTCGCGTAGCGCTTTCAAGCGTCGCTGCACGGATGCGGTGGAAATGCCTGTATCATCCGCCAGGTCCTGGATCGAGGTCTTTGCGTTTTGCTGCAAGGCTCTGAGCAAATTCTGATCGACGGCATCCATGATCTAAGTACCTTAGGAAAGCTCGCGTTGGTGATCTCATAGCATCGCAAAACGACGATATCATCCCTGTTTCCTATCACTGTCCTACTCCATATTCGGCGCCATGAAACAGGGTGCAATCGCAATTCTACCCCTCGCTGCGGGAGCCGCTCTTTATGGCTTCGCCTTTGGCTTGCTCGCGGCGCAGGTGGGCTTTCCGTGGTGGAGCGTGGGGCTGATGAGCGCATTCGTTCACGCGGGATCGTCTCAGATAGTCGCCGTCGAACAATTTGCCAACGCGCAGATGGTGCTTGGCGCGGCGCTTGCGGGCGCGGCGCTCAACCTGCGCTATATCGGGATCGTCGCATCCCTATCGGACGTTCTCGCAGGATTGTCGTTGCGCGCAAAGCTCTGCGCCATCCATATCACCGGCGATGAGAATTGGGCGCTCACCCTCTCCGAACGCGCCAAGTCGCAAGAGGTCGGAGCGCCCTTCTTGATCGGATCTGGTTTGGTCATGATCAGCGTCTGGACGGTTTCAACGGCGTCCGGCGCATTGTTGGGCGCGGCCCTGCCCGACCTGGAAAGGTTCGGCCTTGGCTTCGCCTTCACCGCCGCGTTCATCGCGATGGCGTGCGGGCTTTGGCGGGGGCGGTCCAATGCGCTGCCTTGGGCCGTGGCGTTTGGCACAGCGATTGCGATGGTGTTACTCGGCTTGCCCAAAGCCTACGCAATTGTCGCGGGCGCCCTGTCCGGGCTGCTGGCATCCTATGTGATCCGTCAGACAGCACGTATCCTGCCATGACCAGCTCCCATTGGGCTCTCATCCTCGTTCTGGCGCTTGCGGCAATCTCGATCCGGATCGCGGGACTGCTTGCAGGCGACAGGATCAGAACCTCCTCCCATGCCTGGGTGCTGGACGAGCTTCCCGGCCTGATCGTCGTCAGCCTCGTGGCTGCGTCCCTGGCCGGACAGCCCTGGCAGGTGTGGTCCGCCGCAGCTTTGGCGCTTGTCGTGGCGATCACGACAAACCACGTCCTCGTCACGATGTGTCTGGGCATAATCGTATTCGCATCGCTGAACATGATCTGACAGGTGGAGCAACACGTGATCCAGACCCAAGCAAAGTCTAAAGCTATATATTCGAGCGTTTAGAAGCGCCCGACCAGGTTGAGGAACAGGCCTTGTGCGTCGTAGTCGATGACAGTGGGATCGCCCGAGACCGAGCCCCATTCAACGCCGCCGCCGATGGAAACGGTATCGTTAATGTGGCGGTAGATGCCAAGGACCGCACCGCTTTCGGTGATATCCGTTTCTTCGGTGTAGAGCATCCGACCCTCGGCCATGACATCCCATTGCGCCAAAACCTCATAGTCAAAGCGCACAACGCCCAAGGTTGCCGTATCGGCAAAGAAATCGTCACTCCCCCGCTCCGCAATCTCCGAGGCACGGAAACCGAGATTGCCGGTCACGGTCAGACGCTCGTTCAGATCGTAATTGGCTCCGATTGAGAACACGGTGGAGCGTTGCTGTGGCCCATCAGTCGCTCCGCTGCCGCTGCGTTGATCCTCGGGGGAGGTGTCCTGAATATAGATCAGCCGTGACAGCACATTCAGCCGCTCATTTGCGATGGGACGATAGGCGTAGCCGATGCTCGCGGACAGATATTCGGCATCCGCCAAAGGCCCTTCCTCGGCGTCCGAGAAAATCGCATCTACATTCGCGAGCAATCGCCAATCGTCAGCCAATTGATAGCTGTAAGACCCCGAAATCGCCCAAGTGTCGCGATCTCGATCTGCGCCGTCACCGTCCTCGGTGCGATACTCCAACCGGACATGGGCGGCGCGATCGTCATCTGGGGACCAGGCAATGCCGAGCGACACACCGAGCCGATCGAAATCGCCGCTATCCCCATCCTCGATCCGCGCGGCCTCAAGACCACCGGACAGAGCCCAGGTTTGGCTGGGCGTGTAGGTCACCCCGTAGACTTGCGTCAGTGAGGTTTCATGCCCCGGTTGCGCATAGACGAATTCGTTGAAGACCCGCACCTGCTCAGAATAGGTGTATGCCGTCCCTGCAACCAAACGACCTCTGTCGCGTTCGCCGGGCTGACGCGAGCGCAGCGTGGGATCCAATGAATAGCCAATGTAAAGTTCGCCATTGTCATTGGGCCGCCAACTCGCCCGGGCATCGGCGGCCAGGCCGCCATCGCCGCCGGAAACTTCGCCCGAAACGCTGACGCGGTCACCGATATTGGCGACGGCCCCGAAGCCGGCGCGGTTGTTGGATGCCAGGCCACCAGACCGGTCCAATGTGCCTTGGGCAAAGGCGTAACCCAAGAAATCTTCGTTTGGCTCATAGGTCAGACGCAGGGCGGCGTCGGTCCGATCACCGGTTTCATCGGGCTCGCCAAGGGTAACCCGGTCCTCATGGGCCAGCGCGGCAGTCACCGACCAAATATCGGTCAGCCGATAGGTCAGGCTGATTTCGCCCTCACTTCGCCGCTCTCCGGTCTCGCGGCTGAAATCCTCAATCGCGGCGCCGAACCGCAGACGCTCGCTGATCCCCAGATCCAGGGTTAGACCATAGAGTTCCTGATCCGCCGCGGTGCTTTCGGTAAGGGTTTCAAAGCCTTCGTCACGGATCTGCGCATAGGCGGTGATACCGCCATCGGCGTTCAAACCCAGATCGCTGAATTGCAAAGCCCCACGCAGCTCAAACGCCATGGATTGATTTGCGACGCCAGCCAATTGCTCAACGCTGGTCAGCCCCCCATCGGTCGATGTTGAACGCCCGAAACCGGGGCCATCGGATTGCGCCAATTCCAATTCGATAAAACTCGCCTCGCCGAATTCTAGCCGGGTATCGACGCTCATCACGTCGTGCCGCCCCGCCCCGGTTTCGTCCGACATAAGCGTTGCGCCCAGGCGCACTTGATCGCCGATCCACCCCTCGGCACGACCGCCGTAGGAGGCATCGCCGATTTCACCGCTGGGGACGTATTCGTATTGCACGACCAGGTTGAACACCTGTTCGTCCCCTGCCCCGCTGATAACGGATCCGTCTTCGCCACCGCTGGACAAGGGCCTTGTCAGGATCACGACGCCTTGCAAGTAATCGACAACATAGTCTTCGCCTTCCACGAGGGTCCGGGACGATGTGACGAAACCTGTCACCGCGTCGGTTTCCTCAACCCGGATGGTGGCTGACCCACCGATCACATCGCGGCGCGATAGAAAATACAGTGATCCGCCGGTACCACGTAGGATATCGCGTTGCGGCAAGCTATCCGGCAAAGCAGCGTAGACAGATGCGCTATAGCGAAGCCGACCGTCGGCGGTGGTTCCCGGGCTGCGCAGGTCGAGCGATGCGCCGTACAAATCGCGAGAGGTACGGATCAGACCCGGCCCTTCGATCTGCGCGGTGAAATCCCCCCATGCCAGCGCGGTCGTATCGGTTTCCAGCCGCAGGTAGACATTGCCCGATGTGGGCGTACTGTCATACCACGTACTGTCATCGCCGTAGGTGGGATAGAGATCTGTTCCGTCCGAGCGGAGCGTATCCAGTACACGCAGGGGATCGCGATCATCCAGCCTGGTAAAGACGTCTTCGAGCGGACCATAAGTTGTGTCGGCAGAAGCGGTCACATTCCACCCTTGTGCCGTGTATCCGTTCACATAAAACGCAGCGCGCCCATCAAGGTAGGTGTCCTCGCTATCGTTCGGACCGCCATGGCGCAGACCGGCGGTGATATCGATCAGACCGGTCCGGAACCAATCGGTTTGGGGCACATGGACATCGCGCAACAAGCGCCGTCCATAGGCGTCGATCTCGACCACATTGTCGCCCACAGGCAGAATACGGCTGACCACGAAAGATCCACTGGCATCGACGGGCACGGCATCGCCACCGATGCGGACCGTGTCGCCCGGGATCGCATTGTTGGCCGAGATGATCACGGTACCGCCGCGCACACGGATGTTGCGGATGGCGGTGCGATCCTCCCCCTCGCCTGGTGCATGGTACAGGCTGGACGCGCCGCCTGGATCAACCGGCCTGTCGGAGCGGTGAAGATGGGCGGGAATGGTTTCATCGAAGCGCCCATTGCCGTCATAAACCCGTAGCGTATAGCCCAGATCCTCCGGGCCGTCGGCGGGCATCACCCAGGTGACGGTGCCATTGGGCCGGATCGGCAATGTCGCGACCTGGCGGCGACCTGGGCGTGTCCGGTCGTAGATTTGCACCTCAGCACGCGCGATGTAGGCAGGATAGTTGGTCGAGGCGCGAAATGTCACCTCGTCCCCGGCTTGATAGACTTGACGTTGCTCTTCGGTCAGCACGTTCAGCAAACGCGTGCGGGCCAACGTGTCGAATTGAACATTCAGATCCAGTAACCGGAATTCCCGATCCACCGGCGCTTGGCCCGGGCGGAATGGCGGCGTTGCCCCGGCAATGGTTTCGCCACCGTAAGAGATTGAGAACCCGGTCTGGTCAAAGTCTTCGGCAACGATTTGACCGCTGGCCATCAGGATCAGCACGGGAGTGATGGCTGTGGTTGCGAATGCACGCGTCATAAACATCGGATCACTCCCCCCGCCGTGTAAGTGTTTGCTCAATCCGCAATCGACCGGTGCCATTGCTGGACCATTGTCGGTTGATCTCCTCGGCGACCCGCCCCATGGCCAATCTGCCCTCGGCAACGGCATCGGGTCCCGCATTGGCGGGCAGGTGGTAGACCAACTCAACGATGGATGGCTCAACGAGCAGGCGCGCCACCATGGAGGCGATGCCATCTCGCATTGGTGCCGACACGGTCGGACCGTGTGCAAAGGCCTGCGCGCTCAGATCCACGCGCATCACCTGTGCCAAGCGAGCGCCGAAATTCATCTCGGTCATCACACCCGGGGTCAGGCGCATCACCCGCGGGTTCTGCGTTGTCATCGTGTAGCCCAGGGGCAATGTCCGCTCATCCAAGCTCAGCAGGAAGTTTGACCCGATATCGGCGGGCAAGGCCGCACAGGGCACTGAGAACAGGCCGTTCTGATCGGTGGTGATTACCAGACCGTCCAACGTCACCAAGCGCACACCCGGCAGGCCGACCTCATCGGTCAGGACCTCGGTCACCTCTTCGATTTTTGCCTCGCCATTGGGGTCTTCGGGGATCGCATTGGGATCGTAGGCATCCTGATAGCCGTCGCCATCGAGGTCATCGAACACCCGCCCAATAACATCGCTGCAATCAAACACGGCTTCCGGCAAAATTCGTATCTCGGCCGTCGCCGGGCCCGCCACCAACCCATAGAGCGGATCAAGGGCGATCGCCGTGTTGACGTAGGTGCCCGGATTGGCGCCATTCAGGATGCGTGCATTCAACCTTGCCGTGACCGTTGAATTCGCAGGAACGGTGATCCCACCAAAGGTGATCGTCTGCCCCGCCACATTCACCGCAAACGATGAGCCCTCGAAAGTGGCCGATCCGTCGATGTAGATGAGGCCTTCGGGCAGCGTATCGACCAGATCCAGATTTGTCGCAGGGAACGGATTGTCATTCCTCAATTGCAATGTGTAGGGCACGATCGTGCCACGCTGCACGACATCGTCAGGAGTGGTCTTGAGCAATGTCAGACCATCGGACGGGTTGGGCGGCTGTGCCGTCACCGTGCTGCTACCCGACACGGTCAGGGCGCTGGCGGCTGGACCATAGGTGCCCGTGGCTGTCGCGGTATTCTCGACCACGCCGAAATTGGCCACATCGGCGGCTGTCAGCGTATAGACAGCCGTGTAGGTGGTGCTGTCCACATTTGTCCCGTCCCCAGCAGCGGCCGGGTTCATCAGCGCAATCGGCCCCCCGGACAAGACGATTCCAGGCAGCATGTCCGTGACGGTGACATCGCGCAGCGGCACATTGCCGGTATTGGTGATGCGGAAACCGTAGAAAATCTGATCGCCGACTTGCACGCCATCATCGAATGCCGACGCATCCGTTATCGATTTGACCAGCTCGATCCCCGGAGCGGCGGGCAGGGTCACGCTTTCGGGATCATCATCGGTTACAGCCGAGCCGGTTGGTGGGTCGCCGGTCACAAATGCAGTGTTCAATCGCGCGCCTTCAGTCAGATCTGAAGGCGTCAGCATGTAAGTGCCCACATATGTCGCGCTATCGATATCACCGGGCGCCATTGAGGCAATCGGGCTGCCCTGCAGCACAAGCCCGGGTAGCGGATCGGTAACGGTCACATCGGTCAACGTAACGTTGCCGGTGTTACGAACCTCGAACCGATAGGTGATCGTGTCGCCGACCTGCGGCGGATTTTGCAGCGCTGAGGTATCTGCGGTTTTGATCACCTGCACGGCCGGGCCATCGGTGATGGTCAGAACCGTCGGGTCGTCATTGCCGAACCCTGTACCCGACATGTCGGAGACATCGGAGCCGATCGGCGGCGTGCCGGTCACCATCGCTTGGTTTTGCAACGTACCGGCATCGATATTCAGTTGGGTCAGCGCATAGCGCCCGGTGACAACACCCGTAATCGTCTGACCCGGTCCGATACTTGCCACAGGGGTGCCCGATAGCGTGATCCCCCGCAATGGGTCCGTCACAACGACATTGGTCAGCGTGACGTTGCCTGTGTTCCGGATCGAGAAATTGTAAGTAACAATGTCTCCCTCGACCGGTGGAGAGGACAATGCGCTGGTGTCGATCTCTTTCAACAACGCGATGCCGGGGGCCAATCCCGCGGTGACCGGCGTTGGATCGTTTTCGCCCGCTTCATCAGCGATATTGTCGCCGTCACTGTCGGTGTCGGTGCCATCATCGCTGGTGTCATTGGCCGTTTGACCCGTAAGCGCGCCGGTGCCTTGGGTCGTCGCCTGGTTTTCGTATTGACCGCCCGAGGGCTGCGTCGGCGGAAGGGGCGATGTGGGCTCGACCCGGATGCGGAAGGCGATGGTACAATTCGCACCCGCGGCCAAGCTAAAGCCCGACGCCAAAACCGTGTTGGTATTGCCATCGTACCCGGCGTTGAAACCACCACAGCTGCCCGATCCCGTTTGCACAATCGCATAAGTGCCCAATGCCAAAGGATCGGTCGCAGGGTTGGCCGGTGTCGCCAAAGTGCCAAATCGTGGCGCCGACCCGGACAGCGGATCATTGACCGAAATGTTGTTCAGTGGCTCGCCACTCAAGTTTTCGACCACCAGGTTAAATGTGGCCGAGAAGGAGCCGTCGGCGTTCTGGACCTGGTCCGTCAGGTCTTTGGCCAAACCAATTGTTGGCGTTGGGATCAATGTGAAGTCGTAATCGGTTGCTGCCGTTCGGTCCGGCACCTGAATGCCGGTGATCGCGTTGGGCGCGCTGGCCGTGCCCCCGCCCCCTGTGCCAGGCGTGTCGATACCGTCTGAGAAAAGCGGGTCAGATGGATCGCCGCGCGTGATCGCATAGGTCCATCCCGATCCGGGCAAGGTATCGAAGATGTAGTTGCCACTTGCATCGGTCACGGCCGTGCGTGTGATCGTGCGACCGTCCGGGTTGGTCCCAGTCAGGGTCATCGTCACGCCCGCAATGCCGGTATCTTCGGTCAGATTTTGAAGACCGTTATTGTCGTAATCCCGGAACAACGTCCCCGCGATCGAGGATGAAACGACCTCGACATCATCAAACGCGGTGACCGGGTTGGTGGTAATGTTGATCGAGTCGGTGGTGACCGCCGCATTGTTGCGCAACGTCTGAGGGTTCGACGTCACCGAAAGAACCTGAACAGGCACCGTTATCGTGGTATTCGTGCCTGCCGGAACATCACCGAGATTACAGATGAAATTTGTACTGCCTGGACCGCCGATACAGGCATTGGCCAAAAACGGCGTGGTCGGGGTGCCGGTCAACACCATTCCCGCCGGAAGCGTATCCGTCACCTGAACGTTCTCAGCCAGAGCCGCGCCAGAAGCGACCACCACACCGATCTCGTAGGTGAATGCCTCCTCCAATGCGACGCTGGTGGCAGAGGCGGTCTTGGTGATGCTCAGATCGGTGATCGTACGGACCGTCGTGTTTTCCGTGTTGACGTTGTTGCCCGTGTCACCATCAAGACCGTTCAGGGTTTCGAATGACCTGACCTCAACTCTGTTGTCGAAATCGCCACGCGCGACACCCGTCATCTCGACCTGGAACGTAAACACCTCGTCTTCGCGCAAATCCGGCAGATCACAGACCAGCGTGCCGCCGATATTATCCGAATCCACCATGGAATCGTCGCAAGAGCCGCCACCGCCGATGATGAAACGGACATATTCCATCCCCGCATTTGGCAATGTGTCGATGACCTGAATGTCTTCGGAGGTGGATGGCCCAAGATTGGTGACGGAGATCGTATAAAGCGTGTTGTTGCCCAGACCCAGTGGATCGACCGTATCGTCTTTGTTGATCAACAAGTCCGATGCCGCCGCAGTGACGGTGGTCTGTGCCGACGCCGTGTCGGTTTGATTCCCCTCATTGGGGTCTGCCCCTTCCTGGGGTGTGTCGGTATCGACCTCCGCGGTGTTGACCAGCGTTGTGGGCCCTGGAACCTGGGCATTTGTTGGCTGTAGCGTGATGGTCAGTGTGCGCTGTTCGTTGTTGCCGACACTGCCGTAGGAACAGACGATCTCGTTGTTGGGTGCGGCCGGGACAATGTCGTTCTCGGCAAACGGCGTCGTACATGTGCCCTGGGGCGAGACCGCCGATATGAACCGGGTGCCTGGGGGCAGGCGGTCGGTAATGGTGAAGTTGTCGGCATTCGATTGACCCGTATTGACGACAGACCCAACGATGGTGAACACAACGTTTTGCCCGGCTTGCGTGGACGGTGCGCTCGATGTCTTGGTGACCGTCACCTCCGTCAGGCGGTTTTGGGTGAACGACGTCTCATCAAAGTTGTTGCTTAGATCCGGGTCTGGTGTCGTGGCGGACACGATATCCGCGCGGTTCGGGATCGTTGTCAGATTGGTACCGTGGCGCACTTGCACCGTCACAATCGGACAGGTCGATCCCGAAACACAGGGCGCCAGAGCATCCGCGGTACAGGTCAGCAGGCGTTCGCGACCGCCCGTGGAAGCGGTGGAGCAGCTCAGATTTGTCGCGATGCCGTTGGGATCAGCGATCGAGAAATTGTCGAACCCGGGTTGTGCACCAGTGTCGCGATCGTTGATCAGGTTTTGGAACCGATCGGTTAGCGTCACATCCAAAGACGACGCTGGCGGTATCGTTGGCGGATTGCCGACGTCGTTGTTGACCAATTCCAGCGTGTAGGTCTGCAATTCACCGGCATTCAGAGGATTTGAGCCGGTGATGTTCTTGATCACTTCAATATCTGCAGACACGCCAGGTTGACCGCTGCCGATATCGAATGTGTCCGTGTCATTGCCGGGGTTTGAATCCGGGAAACTGGGATTGGTCGTTTCAATCGCCATCCGGTTGGTGAATGAGCCATCGGTATTGGCAGTCAGAACCAGATCGATTGTGTCAGCCTCGGCATCCGCGGCTAAGGGCGCGGCCTGGGTGTAGGTTCGGGTGCATTCGACTTCGTCTAACGGTCCCGGCGCGGGCGAGCCCGGTATCAGAATACAGCTCCATCCGGACCCGGTGGCAGAGACAAACGTAAAGCCGCGTGGAATGGTGTCGCGCACGGTCAACGTTCCGAAAAATGGGGAATTGCCCCGGTTCGCAACGTCCAGCGTGAATGTGTAATCTTGGCCGACAACGGCCAGGGCGGGGCTAGGTCCGCCCTTATTCGCGACCAAGTCAATTTCCTGATCCAGGATCCGCGTGGTCACGCTGTCCTGGTTGTTGCCGGGAACTTGGTCCGCTGGACCTGTCGATGTCACATTGACGACGCTGACCGCATCACCGTCTGCGACCGCCGTTGTTGGGATCACGATGGTGCCGAGCGACACCATATTCCCCGACGACGCGTTGGCGGGCAGAACCCGCGAAAAGGTCAGATCATTGCCGTTTTGCGTGATGGTCCAACCGGGTGCCACGATATCGCCAGGCACAAAGGTGAAGTTTGGTGGGACGGTGTGTGTGACCGTTACCGTATCGGGCGCATCGCCGGAATAGACAGGTGTCAGCGTGAATTCGACGGGAGAGTTTTCCAGCACCTCAAAGGGGGTGTCGCGCGAAATCGTTACCGACACGTCGGTGCCTGTCGTGATCAGCATCTGATCGGTCGAGGTATCGTTGCTGGCCACTGGATCGCCGGGAGAGTCTCCGTTTACATTCGCCGTCGCCGACACGTCCGAGCCAGATCCCGCCACAACGGCTGCATCAAAGGTGAATGTCGAGCTGGCGCCCACGGCGAAGGTTGACGTGATCGTACAGGTTACCGTGCCGCTACTCTCTGCACAGCCCGCTGGCAAATTCAGATCCGCGAGACCCGACGGAACGGCAAAGGTGAAGTTGTATCCATTGGAATCGTTGGGGCCGAGATTTTCGACATCAACGTCGAAATTGATCCGTCCGCCAGAAACGGCCGTGGGCGGAAGGTCGATTTCAATCGATAAATCCGCGCCCGCGCGAACCGTGGTGGTTTCCGTCAGGCTGTTGTTGGTGCTGCTGCTATCGACCCCGTTCACGTCCAGAACGGTCATCGTCAGATTATAGCTTTGCGGCGGGCTCGCCGGCGCTTCGGTCAACAATTGTGGTGTAAATCCAGCTTCCTGCAACGTCGCGAGGGGCGGCACGTCACAAATTACCCGTTCGCCCGCATTGGCAGGCAGTGGCGTACCGCCTGTAAACGGTGCCGTCGCCGTTGATGCAACAACCCGGCAATTGTTGATGACAGGACCTGAGCTTGGTTCGAGAGTTCCGGTCAAGGTCGTCAGATTTGGAACCGTGAACTCGATCCATGTTGCCGGAGCAGCGGAGCCGTTGTTGGTGACCGTCGCTGGGTAATCGACGGTGCCACCGGCTGGGATAGGGTCTGTTGCATCCGAGTAGTTGAGCAACCAATCGACGCTTTGCGCGTGCGAAGGGCCAGCATAGCCGAGCCATGTCATCACCGTGATGATTGTGGCCAGCAGGACCCGCAGCGCGACACTTTGCCATTCCACGGACACATTTTTAGACGCCGCAGAAATGCGGCGACCAGCAGTCGCACCTTGATAACGCACCCAGATCCCCCGATCCCCAGAAGCCGCCTATCCTACGGCTGAATCATCAATATGTGATGTGTATACAGGTTATTTGTATACAGGTGATGTGTGTACAGGTGTAGTGCAAGGGGATTTAACGCGGCAAACGGTGAGAGCAACTTTTGGATAAGCAGAGGCGAGTCAGATGCGAAGCGTGACACAAAAGCATCAAAAAAAGGTGCTCTTGCATCTGGCGAAGCCAACGTTCTGGCGACGAATAACCAATCACCGTCTTTAATTAGGTTTGCACGTCTTTGCGATACAACGAGAGCCGCAATCGGGCAAGGTGAACTGGTCATTTTGTCCACATTACCCGGCGAATCGATGTTACACATACGCAGCGCGCGCAACCGTTTCTTCGACAGAAAGGGTCAGGTCTTCAGGTCGAAACTCTCGGATTTGGACGTGAAGAGCTGATCAAATCTCGACTGAGCCTGATCTGTGCTCGTGGTATGGTCTGAGGTGGGAATGGCTTGCGCACAAGACGCAAGCCATGCTCGAAACCATGAATGGGTCAGTCACTTAGACATTCTGTTTGGGCGATCGGAGCTTGTCTATCATCCCCTGATATCAAACGCATTTAGACGGCCACACGCCGACAATATGCAACGCGTATTTGCCTCTATGCGATGCTATCTGCCCGACCGGATCAGAACTGAATTGTATAGCTTGCGAACAGACGGCGACCCTCATCTGCGACGGGTATGTTGTTGCCCGTCTCACGCGAAATTCGAACGACCGATGCGGTGGGATTCAACTGGTCCGTATCGAACAAATTGTCGACGCCAAAGCCGAACTCACCGCTGCCCAGGGGCAGAGATCCGCGGAGATTGATGCGCGTGGTCTCTTCCAGATCGGACAGGCCTGCATGGGATCGCTCGCCCGTGTAAACCAGCTCTCCCGACACGTTCAGACCATTGGCAAAGGCATAATCGGAATAAATCGTCGCCGTGAACGGCGCGACAATACGGTTGTTGGGCAGCCAGGAGTCAACCGATCCGTCGCCATCGTCGTCAAACCGACCCTCGGTGAATGCGGTGATCAGGCCCATGTTCCAATCATTGCTCAGCCTGTAATCCGCGGTTGCCTCGAACCCCCAAATCTCCTCCGCCTGTTGCGACAGCGCATTCGTCGCCGGATCAAACACCGTACCCTCATCTGAGGTAGAGAAAAACGCCGAGGCCGTCGCGGCGAGGACCGGTGTATTGTAACGCACGCCAACCTCAATCGTATCGACGATTTGAGCCTCCGGTGCGATCGATCCAAATGAAATCGTCTGCCCTGAAGCCGTCGGATCGTCGGTCACGGCCCGACGTGTGAATGCGCCAACATCCGGCAAAGAAAAGCCCTGGGAATAGCCGGCGAATACATCAAGCTCATCCGTGGCGCTCCAGACCGCCCCGATGTTGAACACCGTGGCATCGTAGTCGAAATCGCCACCGGTCACATTCAATGCAGGCAATGGAATGGCCACGCCGGAGCGCAATTCAATGGCGTCAGGACGCACAAAGTCCTCGACCGTCAGATCGAACCGCTCATACCGCACCCCTGCGGAGACTTCGAACGCGTCCCCCAAGGGAATGTCGATTTGCGCGAAGGCCGCATAGCTCGACTGATCCATCGGGGCGATGATGGGCGTGCCGTCCAGTAATTCCGTTGTGATCTCATCACGGCCAAGATCCACGCCCCAGGTCAACAAACTGCCATCCAGCGCACCCGACAAATCCGTACGTACCGTACTGCGAAGGCCGTAGGTGAATGTCTCCAACACCGATTGGCCGTCGGGCCGTTGCGCCGTGTCCGTCAAACTGATCGGATAATAAAGCGGATTTGCGGCCTCGTCCGGTTCCACCAAAGCAGCTTGGCGCCTGTTGTCGGAGGCATAGGCCTGAACCTCAACGTCCCCGATGGCCAATGCATCATTGCGCCAGGTCAGGGTGAAGGCCTGCGTATCGTCCGTGATCGGCTCACCGGTATAGGGCCGATCCGTCACGCTGACCGGTGTCATGCTGTAATCGGTGAAGAAGTCAATATCCTGCTCGAAATAGCTTGCATCAAAGCGCAGATCGATCTCGTTCGCGCCCCAGGCATATGCTGCAGCCAAGCCAAACTGATAGCTTTGATTGTTGTCGCCGCCGCCCTGGCCAATGATCGGATCATTGGGGATCAACCGCCCTGCCCCGTCAAACCGGTCGCCCATACCCAGAGTGCTAAGCTCAAAACGCAGATCAAGATCGCCAAGGCTCGTATTGTGTCCGATGGAGAACTGGTAGCCTAAGCTATCGGCAGCGTTTTCGGGCTGGACAGACAAGCGCGTGGTCACGCTGGTGCCCGGCTCCCCATCCGCGCCGCGCGTGATGACGTTGATCAAGCCGCCTGTGGCGCCATTGCCAAGCTGCGCGTTCGACCCGCGAATGACCTCGATCCGCTCGATGGACTCGGGGTTGATCAGCGCCAGTTCGCGGTCAAATCCGCGTAACTCGCTGGTTCGCGCCACGCCGTTGATCAGGATCTGCAGATTGCGGCCTCGCATCGTCTGGCTCGCCCCGCCAATTGTCCCGTTGGAGGGCGACAGCCCCGGAACGAAATCGGACAAAACACGCTCCAGCGATTGTCCATCCCCGGCCCGGCGCAGGATGTCTTCACGTTCGATGACCTGCACCGCACCGGGGATCGAGGCCACTTCGCTGTTGTTGCGGAAGCTCTCCAAGACGATGCGGCCAAGCAATTGCGGCTCATCGGGATTGGTTTGGGCCATAGCAGGTATGGCCACCGTCGCTGCGACGGTGGCACATGCGAAGCACTTGAATATCATCAGGGTTCCCCTTTTCCAGTGTGTAAGACCGGTTGCTGGGGCGCGAGCGCGGTGGCTTCGGTGCTTTTGTTAAGAAGGTGCATTGCGATCAGGCCAGTGAAGACCGACAGCACGGTAGCGAGCCAGAAGACGGGCGCATATCCAAAGGCCTCGGCCAATCCACCGGCCAGCATTGAGCCGCACATATAGACCAACAGATTGGCGCTTGAGAGAGTTGTGAAATCGGTGCCCGCCTGGTTCAGCGAGGCCACACGCATGAAGGCCGTGTAAAGCCCGACCAACTCCATATAGCGATTGGCCGTTTTCAAGAAGGACAACGCGACCAAAACAGCATCGGGCAGGCCCCAAACGGCGGCGATCCCATAGCCTGCGAAAATCAGGAAGCGCATGACCAAGATACCGACGAAGAAGGCGGCCAGGCCAAAACGGCGGATCAGGATGACACCCAGGGCCGCGCCACCAAGGCCAACCGCGGCCGCGGATCCACCGGAAATCAGGCCGATCTGCGACAACGAAAACCCATGATCGACCAGAAAGGACTGCTCCAGCGCTTGGATCAGACCTTCGGGCAGCCGAAAGATCATTGCGAAGGCCACCATCGCCCAGATGCCAGGCCGCGCCAGAAACGCGCGGATACTCGGCGCTTTTGCAACCATCGTCACAGGGCGGCGCCCCACATGCTCGGGCAATAGCAAAAACGGCACCACCGCGATCAACGAGGCGACACCCGCAACTAGAATAGAGAGCTGCCAGCCAATTGCATCATGCAGGATCAGCGTGCCAGTCCCGCCCGCTAGGACACCGATGGCGACAGACCCGCTTTGGATCGCATTCCCGCCCGCCTGCTTATGTTTGGGCAGGTGTTCGACCGCGTATCCATCGCTGGCGATGTCTTGCGTGGAGGCGGCAAAGGACATCAACAACAGGATCGGGAACAATGCGGATAGATCCTCAGCGGGATTCAGTGTCGACAGCAAGACAATCCCAAGAACCACAAGCGCCTGGGTGATCAAGACCACGCCTTTCCGCCCGATGGAGGGATGCCGAGACAGCCGGTCAACCAACGGCGCCCACAACGCTTTGAGCACCCAGGGCAAAAGTAGGATCCCAAGTCCACCAATCGTGGCCAGATCGACCCCGTAAGAGCGCAAGATGGGCGGAATCGCCGCCGCAACGAGGTATACTGGGATGGCTTGAGCGACATAGAGCCCGATCAAAACCGGCCAGAGACGACGGTCCAAGGACTCCTGCCCGTCAACGCGGGGGGCTGGCACCGCCTGCCCGTCCGGCACGTCACTTGCATTCGCCATATCTGCGCTGCCCCACCGGTCTCGCTGCATTCGGCGGAGGGTTTAGACCGATTTACCAAGAGGCACAACAAAAAGTGAGCATAAGCTCATAAAATCCAGAAACACGCTCTGTGCCAATGCTTTAGATTCCGAAACAAGTTTTTGGTCAGTCGGCGGCGCGTCGATCCACCCCTGATAACCGGTCGAAATCAAACACCAGCAAGGTCACCTTGCGACACCAATTCAAGATGTCATCGCGATTGGGGGAAGCTTCGGTCGCCGAGAGAACCTCAAGGCAAGCGATTGTGACTTGGTTCAGCAACAATGCAGCCTCGCGCCGCACGGATTCTGGCGGGCTCACGCCAAACTTGTCCTGCAAAGCGAGAATGCGCTTCACGACCTCCTGCTGATGCGTCGCCTCCAACTCAGCCAATTGCGCAGAACTCGCCATCGCGTTGCGCAATTGCCAGTTCGAGATGGAGTTCAGGCTCGTGTCGCCACCAAGCGCCTTCAGCACCGCCTCGACACAAGCCGCCTTACCCTCGGCCGGATCCACCTCTTGATAGACACGATCCAAAGAGGCGAGCGTTTGCGCAAGCCAGCGCTTGTAGAGCTCGTAGAAGATCGCCTCTTTGTTGGGAAAAAACTGATAGAGCGAGCCGATGCTGATCCCCGACATCGTGGCAATCGCATTCGTCGTCACCTGATCTGCGGGCGATTCCGAAAGCATTTTCAATGTCGTCGTCAGGATAAGCTCGATCTTTTCCTTCGACCTACGTTGCTTGGCTTCCTTCCTCGGCGAAAGGATGGCTTGGGATGTCTGGGTCATGGTCCAAAAAATAGCAGATTGCGATGATCATGCGATGGGCGCCGCAGGTTGGCACAGGCATCAAAGGTGACAAGGCGCGCTGTCTCGTCAACCCAAAAGACCCCGATCCCTGCTGCGCCAAGCGCCAAACCCGTTTGACATAGATCAGGGCATCACGTCATCTTTCGGTATCTGATCAATTTAGTCAGGAAAGGATGTTGCGATGCTGGAAGTCAAAGATCTGACCGTCGAAGTCGACGGCAAACCTGTTCTAAACGGTGTAGACTTGGCGCTGGCCGAAGGCGCGCTGCATGTCTTGCTCGGCCCCAATGGCTCGGGCAAATCCAGTCTTCTGGCAACGATCATGGGGCTGCCGTCCTTCAAGGTGACGGGCGGCGATATCCTGTTTGATGGGCAATCGATCCTACACCTTGGCATCCATGAACGGGCCAGCCTGGGCGTTGGGATGGCGTATCAACGGCCGCCCAGCCTCGACGGCGTCAAAATCGACAGCTTCGCCGCCGCGTTGGGCGCAAGTGACAGGCTGGCGCAAGCGGCAGAGGCGCTGGACCTGACGGAATTTCTGGACCGCGACATGAATGTCGGCTTTTCCGGCGGAGAGATCAAACGCTGGGAAATCCTGAAACTCACGCTGCAAGACCCACGGCTGCTTTTGTTCGATGAACCCGAAAGCGGCGTTGATTTGGAACATGTCATCGCCGTGGGTCAGGCGATCCAACGGGTCGTGGCCGCACCGGATCATAGGGGCCGGATCTGTTCGGCCTTGGTGATCACCCATACAGGGTTGATCCTGAACCATGTCGATGCCGATCAGGGCCACATCATGAGAGAGGGGCGCATCGTCCATTCGGGCGATCCCCATGAGATTTTCAACCATATCCGGACCAAGGGCTACACCGTGCCAGATGCCGCTTGACCCCGCTCAATGACAAGATGGGAGACAGAGATGGACGACACGACCAAACACATCGCCGATGGCCAGATCCGTGGCGATTTAAGCAACGAGGAACGCGATATCCTGCACGAGGTCGGGTTTGATGATCCGGGGTCTCGGGCGGCAACGGGTGTGCTGGCCGATCACAAGATGAAAATTGCGCTCAGCAATGATCCAGGCGTTGAAATCATGCCGCTTGCCGCAGCACTCAGGACTTATGAATTCGTTCAGGATCTGATGTTTGGACTGGTGGACCGAGATGCGAACGCACACATTTCCTTGGTCGCCGAACATATGCACGACCCGCTTGGCCATTTCATCTGGGTCAAACCGGGCGCTAAGGTGAGCCTGCCGGTACAAAGCTTCAGCCTGCTGGAAACCCCGCAGGCGCGGCAATTCACCCATGACATCACGCTGATCGATGAAGGCGCCGAGGTCGACATGATCTCAGGCGCAGCGGTGCCGTCGTCAGTTCACAGGGGCCGCCATATCTCGATTGGCGAGACCTATATGCGCGCCGGAGCGTCGTGCAAATCCGTCACCATCGAGCATTGGGGGACGGATATGGAGGTCTATTCCTACGGCTATTGCCATATGGGCCCCGGGACGCGGAATGACTCGACCGGGATCATGATGGCCCCAATCGCCCATCATACCAGCCGCTCTCATACCGTGCTTGAGGCCGATGCAAAGGCGACCTCGCAGGCGATTGTCTTTGCCCCCGAAGGCACCCACCGCGTGATTGAAACAGAAACGCAGCTCTCTGCGCCCGGGGCAACCTCCGAAGATGTCGCCCGCATGGTGTCCGCCGGTGGACAGATCGTCAACAACGCGCTTTTGATAGGCGGAGCCTCCGGCACGAATGGGTTCCTGGGATGTGACGGCCTGAAGCTTTCGGATGTCGGTGAGATCATAGCCGTTCCCGCGCTGCGCGCCATCGCAGAAGGCGCGATGCTCAGCCATGAGGCGTCGGTTGGCATGATCGACAGCAATAAGCTCACCTATCTGATGGCTGCGGGGCTCGATGAAGACGCCGCGCGCAACCTGATCATTCGCGGTTTTCTGTCCTTGGACGACAGCGCCATTCCCGAACGGCTGCAGGATCGCGTCACCGCGATGATAGCACAGGCAAAATCCGGCGGAATGTAGCCCGATTTCCCCGCGACGCGTGCGCGAACTCGGGCCACGCATCGCGGGGCGCAGACCGCCAAACGAGTGGTGCCAAAACATGAGCGAAACACCATGCTGTGTGCCTGTGGCCCGTCGCTATTGCTTGACATAAGCAAGAAGCCCAGTGTTATTCACTCGCGCCAGACCGGCGATACGCCATCAAGCTCTCATCCCCATCCGCAACCAAGCGACCCGCTACCAAAGCGGTCTCTGACGCTGAGAGCTTGCCATGCTCAAATTGAAGTCCATCCCCGTTCAACCGCTTTTGCCGATCTCAGATGCGCCATCCAGACCTGACTCACACCCTGTGCAGCCGCGTGATCCCCATCTGATCGTGGTCTGAGATCGATATGACCAAGCACCACATCTATACCGATCTCTCCGGCCTGACTTTCGATGTGATGCAGGCATTTCTTATACATGAAGCGCGTGCACATGAACTTGACGTGGTTCACAACACGGTCAACCGCATCTCCGTCGAAACGCTGTTGGGTGTGATCGATCTGCGCGTTTTGGGCAACGCGCATCTCCGTCTGAAAATCGGCGCGCAAAGCCTTGGTGACATGCATATCCTGCGCGATTCCGTTGTCTCACATATTGTCGAGGTGTTTCCTGCTACGGCCCAAACGATCCGCTGGTCGGACGCGCCGCAACAGGGCGAATATCCCCCGAAGTTCCAATTTGCGACAGTGCTTGGACGGCGCGACGTTTCGGTAGATTTTGTGCGCGTAATTTTGCGATTGGACCGGTCCGAGAGCTTCACCGACAAAGCCATCCATTTTCGGTTCGTGCTGCCTAACCCAGACGATCCCGCGCCGATTTGGCCTGCGATGCGGGAAAACGGAACGACCCTTTGGCCGCAGGACGACAAGGCGCTGCATGTACCGGTCTACACCATCCGCACGCAACGCCAAGACGAGGTAGAGGTCGACATCTTTCGCCACATGGGGGGGCGTACCCTCGCCTGGGCTGAGGCCGCCGCAATCGGGGATAGGGTCGCAATCATGGGTCCTGGGGGGAGTGGGGTGCTGGATCGTAACCGGGTTATCTTGGCTGGAGATGCCACCGCCTTTCCCGCAATCGCGCGCCTGTTGGATGCCCTGCCCACCCATGCAAAGGGCCATGTCTTCTTACGCGCGCCCGGTCGCGCGCGCGACTACCCGATCCATCCCGGTGCGCAGATTAACCTGACCTGGCTAGACCCGGACGACCCAGACGCCCTGCCCGAACGGACCGCGCGAGCACTCCGCGCCGCACCGGATCATTTCCTCTGGTTTGCAGCCTCCAAACCCGAGGTCGCTGCGTTCCGCGCGTTGATCGCCGATCTCGATATCGACAAGTCAAACAAATACGTCGCGCAATTCTGGTCGCCAGAAGCAAGCAGCTAATAGATCAACATGGTCGGGGTTTTCTGTACGGCTGCTATCCACGCCACCCGGCAACACCGCGCCGGGTTCGCGGCACGCCTCTGCAAGCTCGGAATCCGATCAGACAAATCCGTCACTTATCATGATCATTGGGTGGCCCATGAGGCGAAGACAGCCCGAAGACCACATTCCGCGCGACGCCCGATTTACTCCGTAGAAGAGATATCGAGCAAAATGGCAGCTGCATCCGCAGGCACCGGCCAGACGCCGCTTTGGATAGCCTCTCCATTCTCGAACGCGACGTAGCTGCCACTGGTATAAAACCTCAAAGCGCTTAGATCCGTCTCCAAATCCTCAAGCGCGTCAAACATCAGAAATCCCCAGAGGCGACCGGTGTCATCCCGTTCGATCCAGAAGCGTGTCGCCCCTTGTTCGGCAATCTCCGGCATGGGTCCCAAATGTGACGGGCGCAGCATCGCAACATCGCCGGCATACCCGACGATCAGCGTCGGCGAGGTATCGCCTTCAGGAAGCCTGTCTTGCCAGACAAGTTCGACGTCGCCGGTAAGCGGCGCCAGTATTTCAGAGAGAATGCGGCCGCTATCTTCGATATGTGATGGCGAGACGGCTATGATTTGACCGGTCCTGTTCAGGGACCGCAGGATCGGCGCCAATTCTCCCGCAAGAGGTCGCCGCACCAAGTTGAAATCAGGATCGAGACGCACCGATCCCGGCGGTTCTGACAGGGTAAATGTCACCGAAGAAGACGTCTCTCGGATGCGGGCGGTGTAGATCTGTTCGCCCGACGCCGTCTCTAACACAATCGGAATGCGCAAGCGGTAGGCTGGCGCGCTTTGCTCGATATCGAGCGTCACCTCATACGACCCGTCGCCGCTGTTCCGCACATCCGCATCGGCAATCCAGATCTCCGGCAGGCCGGACCGGCGAACCCATTGTTCGAAGAACCAATCAAGCTCGCGGCCGGACGTCTGCTCAAAGGCCGTTTGCAAATCAGACCAACTCGCGATGGCGTGTAAATTCGCCCGATAGAACCTTTGAATGCCGAGACTAAACGTGTCATTCCCAAGTTCAGCGCGGAGCATGTGGAAGACCAACGCAGCCTTCCCATATCCTTCGCTTTGATCGCCTGCATGAGAGCTTGAGCGAAATGCCGTCAGCGGACGCATCTTATGGTCCGGCAAACTCGCAAGGTTCCGGATCCAATTGATGCGCACATCCCGCGCTGTCTGCGCGCCAAGCTCCTCTGCCAAAGCGTAGTCCGCCTGAAATGTCGTCAGGCCTTCGGCCCAGTTGCCCGTCGCATAATCCACCCCGACCGCATTGCCCCACCAGCTATGCAACACCTCGTGGGCGAGGGAACGACCGGTCATGTAGGAATGGGCCAGAATGTCCCGGCTGACGTAGGTCAGCCCGGCAAATCCAAGACCAACTGGCATGGTCGAGGATACAACCGAAAAGCCGCCATAGGGGTAGTCCCCCACCTCCGCCTCGTAACGGTCGATATATTCGGCGACGGCAGACAGATAGCGCGGCGATAGCTCCGATGCTTCCGGCTCGAAATACGTGCGCAGGCGAAGGTCATCATGCAGCCTTTCGGTCACCTCGTAAGGTCCGGTGAACAACGCAAGATCCGTGCTGTGGCCCCTGAATGCAAAGCGTGACCGCGTTTTGCCGTCTTCCGAACTCTCCTCCATCAACGTGCCGGTTGCAGCTATGCGCTGATCTTGGGGAACGGATATTGTGAGGACGTGGTCTCGTATTGCAGAGCGCTCGAATGGAAACCAGATCGCACCGATCACATATGTGGCCTCCGGGCGGGAGGCCGCCGCGACCATGGGAACATCCACCGGCGGGAATGAGACGGACATGGTGGCGCGAATGTCCTGCTGTTGGTGGCTATCGGCCTCAACCACACCATCCGATACGGTTTCGACAGGCACCGCCTGCCCCGCCACCGTCAGAGAGTCGATTGTCAGCCATTCTGCGTCCGGGAGGATGACATCGCCTTGCGGCGCCTCAAGCCAAGCATCGGCCACGAAAATCCCCGTCTCCGGGCTGATTTCGATACTCAAAGCAACATCTAGCGCGTCGGGTTCGGTCGACATCTGCGCCAAAGTCACCGTCGGAGAAACCAAAAGATACGCGCCGAGTGCAACCAGCTTTGCTTTGGTATCGAAGCGAAGAATGGACCAAGTCATTTATGCGGTTCCCCCATGAATACGGGCTTTGAGGGCGATCTGTCGGCAGATCGCAATCGTCTCTCGCAGCGCGCTGCCCGCTCAAGACGTCGAGAACTGGCATGCTCATTCTGACGCGGATCGTATTTGCAGGCACGCGACCCGATCTTGATGGCTCGCGGCAAGAGATCTTTTAACGGTAGGGTCCAGATACCAGACGGCGTTCGTGTGGGGACGTCAGCATATGCCGCCATGGATTCTGTTTCGCGATAGGTGTTGGACCGCTAGGCTATCCTGGCTTCACAAGCGAAGCAGGTCCGGGATGCACATTCAAGATCTTAGTTGATACCAGGCTATGCATCGCTTCGCCTGACTTGCTTTGCATTTTCGCGCCCTTGCGCAGAATGCCGCAACCAGCCTGCTTGAAATTGCCAACGATAATGTATACCGAAGTATACAAAGTGGTCATCTTGATATTTCAGGTGCCCCGAAATGCATCATCAGAACGCCAGATTTGGATATATCCCATGAGCCTGTACGCAGATTATCTAGCCGAGATCGAAGACCGCAAAGAACAAGGGTTGAGCCCTAAGCCCATCGACGATGCAGCGCTGACCAAAGAGGTCATTGACCACATCAAAAATACGGAGAGCGCACACCGGCAAGCTTGCCTTGACTTTTTCATCTACAACACGCTGCCCGGCACCACGAGCGCAGCGGGAGAGAAAGCGCGGTTCCTCAAAGAGATTATCCTGGGCGAAGCTGTTGTCGCGGAAATCACCCCAGCTTTCGCCTTCGAATTGCTGTCGCACATGAAAGGCGGCCCTTCCGTCGAGGTGTTGCTTGATCTGGCGCTTGGAACGGATCAGGGGATCGCCGAAGGCGCCGCTGAGGTCCTTAAAACACAAGTGTTCCTTTACGACGCTGACACTGATCGGTTGAAAGCGGCCTACGATGCTGGCAACGCCTTCGCTGCGGATATCCTTAAAAGCTATTCGGAGGCGGAGTTCTTCACCAAGCTTCCGGAGATCGAAGAAGAGATCAAGGTCGTCACCTATATCGCTGCAGAGGGCGATATCTCCACCGACCTTCTGTCGCCGGGCAATCAGGCCCATTCGCGTTCCGATCGCGAACTGCACGGTAAGTGCCTGATTTCCGAAACCGCCCAACAAGAGATCGAGGCGCTCAAGCTTCAGCATCCCGACAAGCGCGTCATGCTGATTGCCGAAAAGGGTACAATGGGCGTCGGCTCCTCGCGGATGTCCGGCGTCAACAATGTGGCACTTTGGACCGGCAAGCAGGCCAGTCCCTACGTTCCTTTCGTGAACTTCGCCCCCGTGGTCGCAGGCACCAATGGTATTTCGCCGATCTTTCTGACCACCGTGGGCGTGACCGGCGGGATCGGTGTCGACCTTAAAAACTGGGCCAAGAAAATGGGGGAAGATGGCAAGCCGATCCTCAACAATGATGGGAACCCCATTCTAGAGCAGCGATATTCGGTCGAAACCGGGACAGTGCTGACAATCAACACCAAGAAAAAGAAGCTCTATAGCGAAGATGGCGTTGAAGAACTGGTTGATATGGCTGCATCATTTACGCCGCAGAAGATGGAGTTCATGAAGGCTGGCGGCTCTTATGCCATTGTCTTCGGCAAGAAGCTTCAGACATTCGCTTGCGAGACCCTGGGCGTCGAATTGAAATCAGCCTTCGCCCCGGCCAAAGAGATCAGTCACGAAGGCCAGGGGCTCACGGCGGTTGAAAAGATCTTCAACGCCAACGCGCGGGGCACCACGCCGGGCAAGGTGTTGCACGCCGGGTCCGACGTGCGGGTCAAGGTCAACATCGTGGGCAGCCAAGACACCACCGGTCTGATGACCAGCCAGGAGCTGGAGGCGATGGCCGCAACCGTCCTGTCGCCTTCCGTCGACGGCGCTTATCAATCCGGCTGCCACACGGCGTCTGTCTGGGATCAGAAGGCGCAGGCCAACACGCCCCGCCTGATGGCCTTCATGCATAAATTCGGCCTGATCACCGCGCGCGACCCCAAGGGCGTGTACCATTCGATGACCGACGTGATCCACAAGGTGCTCAACGACATCACCGTGGATGATTGGGCGATCATCATTGGCGGCGACAGTCACACACGCATGTCCAAGGGCGTGGCCTTCGGCGCCGACTCGGGCACTGTGGCTTTGGCGCTGGCGACGGGTGAGGCCACCATGCCAATCCCGGAATCGGTCAAGGTCACGTTCAAGGGCCAAATGGCCTCGCATATGGACTTTCGCGATGTGGTGCACGCGACACAGGCACAAATGCTGGCCCAACACGGCGACAACGTGTTCCAGGGTCGGATCATCGAGGTTCATATCGGCACGTTGCTGGCCGACCAGGCCTTCACCTTTACCGACTGGACCGCCGAGATGAAGGCCAAGGCGTCGATCTGCATCTCCAACGACGACACGCTGATCGAGTCGCTGGACATAGCCAAGGCCCGGATCCAGGTGATGATCGACAAGGGCATGGATAACGACGTGAAGATGCTTCAAGGGCTGATCGACATTGCTGATGCCCGCATCGCGCAGATCCGCTCGGGCGAAAAGCCCGCCCTGCGGCCCGACGACAACGCAAAGTACTTCGCTGAGGTGGTTGTGGACTTGGACGCCATCGACGAGCCCATGATTGCCGACCCTGACGTGAACAACGCCGACGTGTCCAAGCGCTACACCCACGACACGATCCGCCCGATCTCCTTCTACCGGGCAGAGAAGAAGGTCGATCTGGGCTTTGTCGGCTCCTGCATGGTGCATAAGGGTGACATCAAGATCGTGGCTCAGATGCTCCGGAACCTGGAGGCCGAATACGGCGAGGTCAAATTCCAGGCCCCGCTGGTCGTCGCGGCCCCCACCTACAACATCATCGATGAGCTTAAGGAGGAGGGCGACTGGGCCATTCTACAAAAGTATTGCGGGTTCGAGTTCGATGATGCGGCCCCCAAGCAAACAGCGCGGACTGAATACGAAAACATCCTCTACCTCGAACGTCCCGGCTGTAACCTGTGCATGGGCAACCAGGAAAAGGCCGCTAAGGGCGACACCGTTCTCGCCACCTCAACACGGCTGTTCCAAGGCCGGGTCGTGGCCGACAGCGCGACCAAGAAGGGCGAGTCACTGCTTGGCTCCACCCCAGTCGTGGTGCTTTCGGCGATCCTAGGCCGCACCCCCACATTGGATGAATACAAGGTCGCCGTCGAGGGAATCAACCTGACCAAGTTCGCCCCACCACTGGAACGTCCGCTGAAATCAATGTCCGCGCATTTCTAATCGGTGCGGCCGGGGCAAGCACCTGGCCGTGTCTAAGCGACCTGCACCCAGATCCCTTGGCGGGTTGGGGTGCAGGTCGCTTCCGGCAGCCAGCCCATGACGCGCCCGAAACCGTGCTGCTGGTTTGACAGCGCAATCTTTGGTTGAATTGGAAATAGCGCGATGTGATGCATCGCTCCAGCAGCCACGGGCTCTAAGACCATACCTCGTAGTTGGCTTCAGTGGTCCAACATCGCCCAGAGCCGACGCTTGATCGCCAGAAATTCCTCAGTGAGGCGCATTTCGTCTTCACGTGGGCGCGGCAAGCTGACCTCTTCGATATGGTGCACGCGGCCTGGCCGGGCGGACATCACGACAATCCGGTCCGATAGAAAGATCGCCTCTTCAATATCATGCGTCACGAAGACAACCGTTTTCCGGGTCTGTCGCCAGGTGTTGAGCAAGTCGGACTGCATCCGTTCCTTGGTCTGGGCATCCAGCGCGCCGAAGGGTTCGTCCATAAGCAGCACGTCAGGATCGTTGGCATAGACCCGACCGATATCGACGCGTTTGCGCATACCGCCTGACAATTCACGAGGCCAGCGATCTTCAAACCCTTTGAGACCGACCATCTCAGTCCATTTCGCCTCGATCTCGCGCTGTTCGTCTTTCGAGGCACCCCGCAGGCGCGGGCCATAGCTGATGTTCTTGGCAACCGTCATCCAGGGGAACACAGCGTCTTGTTGAAACACCATACCGCGGCGCTGATTGGTGCCTTTGATGATCTCGCCATCCAGGCGCATCTCTCCATCCGTGGGATCGAACAACCCGGCCATCATCTTCAGCAAAGTGGATTTCCCACAGCCCGACGTGCCAATGATCGCGTTGAAGCTGCCGGACTCGAATGTCAGATCGATATCCTTCAACACCGTCAAGGCGTCGACACCGCCCTTGCCGAAGGTATGACTTAGTTTGTCGACGACAATCTCGGGCATTACTCGCGCGCCTCTGACCATTGCATGAGAAAGGCCTGAATTCGGCGAAAGATACGGTCCATGATGAAGGCGCAAGCCCCGATAATGACGATGATCATCATGACCTGATCGGTTAGGAAGTACCGGCGCCCCTCCTGCAGCAGAAAGCCAAGCCCGTTTTGGGCGGCCAAAAGCTCTGAGGCGACAAGCGTTGTCCAGGCGGCGGCCAGCGCAATGCGGTAGCCGGTGATGATAAACGGGGTCGCCGCGGGCACGGCCACCGTCCGGAACACCTGAAATCGCGTCGCCCCCATGGTGGAGGCTGCATCGACATAGACCTGCGGCACGTTCTTCATGCCTGCAATCACGTTGACCACGCAAACCATGAAACAGGCGATGGTGATGATCAGAACCCGGCTAAACTCGCCGATACCGAACCAGATGATGATGATCGGGATATAGGCGAGCGGCGGGATGGGGCGCAAAGCCTCGATCAGAGGATCGACCAGATATTCGATGGTTTTGTACCATCCGACCAGACAGCCCACGATCAGCGCCAATGTGGTGCCGATGAAGAAGCCCATGAATATGCGAAACAGGCTCGCCCCCAACGCGGCCATCAAGCTGCCGGAGGTAAGGTTGGTCTGAAACGACGTGACGATATCCGAGATTGGCGGCAGCAGCGCCGGGTTGTTGTCTGGTCGATTGGTGATCCAGATGTAAAATGCAAAAACCAGGGCAACCGACAAGATGCCCAACCACAGGCGCCTTGACGTCAATACGGATACGATATCCATCGGCTTTAGATCTGCGCCACGATCTGATCGGAAATCAACGCATCCAGGTCCGGCATCCCGCCGATCCGCTCATTCGCGACCAGGAATTCCGCCTGCACCGATACGGCATTCTGCAACGCACCGCTCGCATAGACATCTTTGATCTCGTCACTGTCGAAGTAGAAATACCCGTTGAGAAGTGGCTCCACCTCTTCTGCAGTCACGCCTGCGCGACCGACGCTTTCCTGCCAAGCGATCATGCGCTCAACCACGGCGGCATTGTCTTCACGCAACATGCCAACGCCGTCGCGATGGAACGCGCGCACCACTTCGACAAACGCCTCCTGCTTGGCATCGACAGTGTCTTGGATCGACATGAAGACGTCCATGATCGACGGGCGGGCTTCGAGTGGCATCTGCGAGCCGTCGGCCAACAGGCTTGCGCCGGGCAGTCGGTCAAAGATCAGCTGTCGGGAAGTGGCGAGGGGCACGGTGGCATCGACGGCACCCGCAATCAACGCTGCCTGTGCATCGATCGGCTCCATATTGATGCGTGTCAGCGGCATCTCGGACAGGCCCTCATTCTCCAAAGCGACGCCAAGGAAGAAGTCGAAATTGGATCCGGACGTGACGGCAATCCGCATACCTTCCAGGTCGGCCAAGCTTTCTAGACCCGGCTTACCGACAATCGTGAACAGTCCCGATGCGTCGCCGCAGACCGAGATTTCGCGGAAATCGGCGATCTGGCGGTACATCGCAGCTAGCGGCGGAACGGATCCGACAGTGATCGTGTCAACCGAGCCACCGACCATCGCTTCGATTGCAGGCGGACCGGAAGGGAAGACACTAAACTCCATCTCTACGCCGGACGCAAAACCCTGATCCTGAACCAGCCAGTAGATGCCGAAGGAATAGGCGGGGATGATGCCGACGCGCAGCACTTCGTTATCGGCATGGGCCTTGCCCACGAAAAATGTCGGCGCGGCCAGGGCCGCCGAAGCCGCCACACCGGATTTCAGAATTGATCTACGATTGATATAGCTGGTCTTCGAATTGGCCATGACGCCCTCCCTTGGTCGAAGCCTTACTGACTTGCGCGGCGGGCCTTCTCACGACCCGTTTTCGCGCCTCCCTAATTCTGACATATGTCACTATTTTTAACACTTGTCAATTAGGGCTTGTGATCCTACGCTTGGCCTATCGACAGATCGATGCAAGGACGCCCCAATGAACATCATCCTGGTTCTCGTGGACAGTCTGACGCGAAATTGCCTGCGCGCCTACAATCCCAATAGCCGTTGCGAGACGCCAAATATCGACCGTTTTGCCGCGCGCGCGCAGGTCTTCGACAATCACTTTGTTGGAAGCCTGCCCTGTATGCCGGCGCGCCGTGAGTTGATCGCAGGCCGCAAGGAGTTCATGTGGCGGCCGTGGGGATCGCTGGAGGTCTTCGACCCGCGCCTGCCTGCCGAGGTGAAGAAGGGCGGCTACCACACGCATATCGTCACAGACCATTATCACTATTGGGAAGAGGAGGCGAACGGCTACATCCAGAGCTATGACACGACCGAAATGATCCGAGGTTACGAGGTCGATCACTGGGTGCCGATGGACCCGAATGAGGACAGCCTGCCCTGGGTGAAGAAGGTCGAGGAATTCCGCGCCGCGGAACATATCGGCCAATACTACGCCAACACCAAGGATTTTGATGGCGAGGAAGATTTCTTCTCCGCAAAGACCTTCGGAAGCGCCTGCGATTGGCTCGACCGCCACGCCGCCAAGGGCAAGTTCTTCCTGCATGTGGAAACCTTCGACGCGCATGAACCGTTCCACGTGCCCGAGCCTTACGAAAGCATGTATGCCGATGGCGCCTCGAAGAACGAGTTCAATATCTGGCCGCCCTATCAGGTCTATGACGATCTGAACGCCTTTATGGATCAGACCAGTGACGCCGAGTTGGACTTTCTGAAATCCCAATTCATGGGCAAGGTCACCATGATGGATAAATGGTTCGGCACCCTGATGGACAAGCTCGATGAGATGGATCTGTGGGACGACACGATGGTGATTTTCACCACCGATCATGGCCACGACATGGGCGAACGGCGAGCCTTCGGGAAACAACACCCACATTTCGACAGTCACGCCAATATTCCGTTGATGGTCTGGCACCCGGCAAATCCCGGTCGCGGCAAGCGAGTCTCGGGCCTGACCCAAACGGTAGATCTTTTTGCGACGATCATCGATGCGGCGGGAGTTGAGATCCCAGAGGCCAACCGGCACAGCCGATCTTTGTTGCCAATGGTGGTAGAGGGTGCATCCTCTCCCCGGGACGCGGTGCTCTATGGGACCTTTGGCCAAGGGATCTGTGCGACAGACGGCACCTGGACGATCCTGAAAGCACCCAAACCCGACGCGCCGTTGTTTTTGTATTCCACGGCGATTTTCCGGCCTCTGATCGTGGATAACCCGGTCGACGGTCGCTTGGCCAAGGCGCCAAACAAACCCGTCGATCAGGGCTATTTCGACCCTTCGGTCGACCTGCCCATGTGGCAAATTCCGATCAAGATCGATCCGCGAACGGAGGAGGATTTCCTGTTCCACCGCACCGACGACCCGGAGCAGGAAAACAACCTCTGGAGCTCCGAACCGGATCAACGCGCCAGAATGCTCGCTCTGGTCCGCGACCTGATGGATGCCGAGGGGTGTCCGCCCGAGCAACTCCGCCGATTGGGACTGGCTGACTAGAGTGAGATCACGCTTATCGGGCGCTTAGGCCGCCCACACCACCCGGAACCCGGTATGGGTCGTCGTACTGTCGGGTGAATTGCCGGTCCGCGCAGCGATGCGGTATCGGTAGCAATAGCTTTTATGACACAGAAATGAGCCGCCTTTGGCGAGTTTATAACCCGTCATCTGCGCTTGACGGGCTTTGGCCGCCCGCCTTTGGGAGCGGATCCGGAATGGCTCTGACGTCCATTCCCAAACATTGCCCACCAAATTGTAGAGCCCATAGCCGTTGGGTGCGAAGGCATGTGCAGGCGCGGTCGTCTCGTAGCCATCGGCGCAGCTATTGGTCTGCGGGAACCGCCCCTGCCAAATGTTGCAAGGAAAATGGGTAACATCATCAGGCTCTCGATCGCCCCAGGGGAACCGCACATCACCCAAGCCTCCGCGGGCGGCGTGTTCCCATTCGGCTTCACTGGGCAAACGCCCCCCGATCCACATCGCATAGGCCCTGGCGTCGTTCCAAGAGACGTGAACAACCGGATGGTCGGGCAGGTCTTCTGCAGGAATACCACCTGGCCCATGGATGTGCCGCCAAGTGGCGCCATCGACACGGCGCCACCATTCCACATCCCGCACACCTTGCGTGGCAGCAGCCGCAGCCGGGACCTGGGACCAAAAAACGAAAGACCAGCCGAAACGCTCCGCCTCCGTCACATATCCGGTCTCGGCGATGAACGCTGCGAACTGAGCATTTGTGACCGCCGTTGTACCGATCCGAAACGGGGCCAGACGCTTCTTTCGGATCGGTCCCTCCGCATCATCAGGAATGATTTGGTGCGCGGTACCGATCAGAGCCATGCCGCCTGGGACAATTACGCTTGGAGGCGGTTCTGCGGTCCGCGATGGGAAGATCGCCTCTTCTGCCGTGGTGCCGCGCGTGCGCCGGAGTGGCGGACAGCATCCCGGCGACTTCGGATCAGACTTCGACATCGAGCAAGAATTGCGCCAGCGCGTGATCAACACACAGATGCGTCACCAGCCCACCTTTGATTGCGGCCAACGCGGCCTCGCCCCGGTCCACCCCGCAGACCGCAAGCAATCGCTTCCGCGCCGCGCGCAAATTCTCAACCGTGGCGGCAATCAGACGGTCATGGGGTGGCAACACGATCTCGTTGCCGTCGCGGTCGAGATAGCGGCAACAGACAACACCAACCGACCCGGCATCACGCGCCGCGTCCAACTCCGCTGGGGTGGCCATGCCTGCCGCCCCTAAATGGGTGTCTGGCGCGACATTCCCGATGGCAAAAATCGTCATATCCAGCGCCTTAAGCCGCTGCATCTGTGCGGTAATCGTGGGCTCGGCCAAGAAGGTGCGCGCCAAGTCAGCCGAGGAAATCAGCCCCGGCGCGTGCAAGGTGAAACACGCGGCCGCATCAAGTTTGTTGGCAATCTGGATCGTACAGTTTTCGGATGCCGGCACGCGGTCGGAAATCATCGAACCGATAAGCTGGCAGACCTCGACATTTGCAACGGGGTTGCGCGGCATCGCATCGGCCACTGCCATGATCGTCTCACCCCAGGCCACGCCGATCCGGTCGCCAGGTTCGACCGCATCCAGGATGGCGGTGGCCGCCACACGCGCAAGCAAGCCCAACGTCTCGTCGCGGCTGGCGCTGGCATCCGCCGCATCGGCCTGACTGACATAAACATCCTCAAGACCGAACTTTTCACGCAACGCACGCGCCAGACCCGACCCGGTTAGATGCTGGCCGTCGACACGGATATCGACGATCCCCAAATCCCGGCTTTCGCGCAGCATGTTTACGATGGTCGCGCGGCTGACCTTCATCCGCTTGGCGATCTCGCCCTGTGTCAGCCCCTCGCCGTAATAGAGCAGCGCAACATTCGACAGCTGTGCACGCTTGTCGCCACTTAGGCGCTGCGGTGGGCTTGATTTATCCATGGCTCACGCGTTTACGGGCTTTTGTCCCGCCTGGCCATAGTTCTGCCGAAACCAAGCGTAGCAACGGTCGATCTCTTCCTGGGGCAGCTCCTCGACCGGGCCACGCAGCATGGCCAGATGTGTGGTCATCGCGGCCTCCTCCAGATACATCGCAATCGAGGTCGCCTCCGTGGCCGATTTGCCCATTGTGAAGACGCCATGGGCCTTGACCAAAACGGCCAGACCGCCCTCCGCCGCTTCAAGGATTGCCTGGCCGGTATCGACCTCGCCCGGCGTCGCATAGCGCGAGCAGGGTACGTCGCGTCCCAGAATATGGGTGATCGGGGTCATCAGCGCAGGGATGCGTTCACCGCGCCCGGCAAAGCTGGAGGCATATGGCGAATGGGTGTGGCACATGCCATTCACATCATCACGATGCCTGTAGACATAGAGGTGAATGCCGGTATCGACAGAAGGCTTCATGTCGCCTTCGATCACGGTTCCATCCAGATCCACCACCACCATTGTGTCCGGCGTCAGCTTAGAGAATTTCACCCCCGACGGCTTGATGACGAGCAGCCCGCTTTCGGGGTCACGACCCGAGACATTGCCACCGGATCCCACCACTAGCCCATTGCGGGGTAATTCGTGGTTCTGCTCGCAGACCTCTTCCTTCAATGCCTCAAGCATCATGCGGCCTCCTGTGTGTCGGTGGGCACGCCATGGGGATAGACGACGATTTTCAGGGATTTTTCCGCCTCGACCAGCACCTTAAACGCTTCGGGCGAGTCCCGAATATCGAAACGATGCGAGATCGCTTGATCGGCCTTGATCCGGCCCGACTCGAGCAATCTGATATAAGAATATGTGTCGGTATGATCGGAAGAATAGCGCGAGGTGACGGTGATCTGATCGAAATAGGCGGCATTTCCGTCCCGAACCCAATCGATATCCGGCGGCAAGGGAGCCCCGAGATGCAGGCATCCACCCACCTCCACCAGCGCAAGCGCCTGGTCCCAAGCTGAGGGGAATGGCGCGATCACGATCACGGTATCGGCAAGGCGACCATTGTTGAGTACGCGCATCGCCTCAACCGCATCTTCGGTTTTCGGATTGATCGTGTGGGTTGCGCCGAATTCTCTGGCCCGCGCCAGGCGCCAGTCGGAGAAGTCGAGCGCCACCACCTTGCCTGCGCCGAACAGCGGTGCGAGATGGACAAACCCCTGCCCCATGAACCCTGCCCCCACCACGGCGACAGTATCGCCCGGCTGGATGTGGCAGACCTTAAGCCCCGACAGAACGCAGGACCACGGCTCGATCGTCACCGCCTCTTCGGTGGAGATACCGTCGGGCAGCACATGGGCGTCCATCGCCAAGTGTTGCGCAGAGACCCGGTAGTAGTCGCAGACCCCACCAGGATCGAGTTTCATCGACTTGTAAAAGGGATCGCGGGTGAAATGGCCGCGCCGCGACAGATGCGAATTCACGCGGCCCACATGGTGGTTGATAAACATCCGGTCGCCGATCTTGTAATCGGTCACGCCCGCACCGAGCTCGACGACCTCGCCCACCGGCTCATGGCCAAGAACCTTCGGCTCGGTCTTGTACCAGGCCATGGTTTCTCCGCCGCAAAGGCCGCAGGCCAGCGTCTTCAGCAACATCTCACCCGATCCGATCTGGGGCACGGGGCGTTCTTCGATGCGGATATCGTCGATGGCGTATTGGACGGCGGCAATCATCATATTGCTGGTCATTGAGCAGTCTCCTGCAGCGATTTGAGGCGGGTCTGAACATCGCGCGCGGCTTCTGACAAGATCAGATAGCGCGCGAAGGCTTGGTCGTAGGCCAGGGTGGTTTCGTGGTTTGGGATGAAGGTCCTGTGCGTCTCCGTACGCTTTGCCAAGGCCACAGGCGCGCCCTGACCAGCGGCGGCGGCGCCGATGCAGGCCACGCCCCACAGGCCTTGGTCAGAGGCATCGCTGACCATAACGGGCTGGCCCATGACATCGGCGATGATCTGGCACCACGTGTCGTTTTTTGAACCGCCGCCGGTCAGCTGGACAGGGCTGGTAGGCAGGCCGCCTTCAGCTTTGAAACAATGACGCAGGCTGAAGGCCGCGCCTTCCATCACAGCCCGTCCCATCTCCGCCTTGGAGGTGGATGCGCTTAGGCCATGGAACCCGGCACGGATATCCGACGCGACGAAAGGGGCACGTTCGCCATTGAGATAGGGTAGGAAGATCACGCCATTCGATCCAGGCGGCACATCTTGGACGAGGGCATTCAGTTTGCCTGCGATCTCGCCGGCGCTTTGCCCACCGAGGGTCTGCGGGTGAAGCCCCGTGAACCAGTCAAAAGCAGAGGCGCCCGTGGTCGGCGCGAAAACCCTTATGACGACGTCGGAGGTTGGGTGCAGGACACTCGCACCCACGGGCGTATCGATCGGTTCTACATGGTCGGTCAGGATGTTCACCACCGCCGTAGTGCCCATGATCATCATCGTTTGACCGGCACGATCCATGCCCATGCCAACGATCATAGCGGCCAGATCCAGCGTGCCGACCGAAACTGGCAGACCCTCGGGCAGGCCCGTTTGCGCCGCCGCCTGCGCGGTGACTTTGCCCATCTGCTCCGTCGCAGCGCGCAGGGGCAACAATTTCGGCGCAAGATCCGCGCAATCAAGGGCCGCAAGCTGCGCTGGCCCATAAGAACGCGTTTGGAAATCCAGAAACGGGATCGAGGCATTCGAGGCATCCGTTGCCTGGACCCCCGTCAAGCACAGACCGATCCAATCGGCGCATGTCATCACATGGACCGTTTTCGCCGCCGCCTTCGGATCATGGACACGCAGCCAGCGCCAGAGCATGCCAGAGGTGCCCGTCCAAAGCGCAGTATGGCAGCCACGCCCGATGACATCCACCGTGCCGCTTTGCGCCAATGCATCTAGATCCGCCGCCGCTCGCGTATCGTTCCAAAGCATTGCAGGCGCACTCGGTTGTCCGTGTCGATCCACCGGCCATAATCCGTCGCCCTGTCCGCAAATCCCCAGCGAGATCGCTTGGCTGAAATCAACCTGGCGCCCCAGCTCTGACAGGACATTACACACGCTGGCCCAGACCGCGTTCATATCCTGTTCGCTTCGGCCCTCACCATATTGGGAGACTGGGCTTGGCGCCTGCGCTTCGGCCAGGCGGATGCCATCGGGGGCGTAGGCGGCCGCTTTCACAGCCGTTGTGCCTACGTCCAATCCCAACCAAAGCTCGGCCATGGTTGCCTCCCTACCCTACCGACATCGCGGCGATCTCCGGGGGCCGGTCCACGGACAATGGCGGTACGGCGCCTGTCCATTTCTCGACCTCGACCAGCGCCGTATGGGCGATGTTACCCTGGCTCAGCCCCGAACAACCCTTGTCGATCGTCAGGACATTCGGATTGCCATGCACCTCGAGCGGCAGGCCGTCGACCATTTGCCGATCATACCAAGCGCCCGTAGCCAAGCTGATGCAATCGGTGCGCAGAAGCGGGTCCAACCGAAGCCCCGCAAGACAGGCACCGCGCGGATTGAAGAGCCGAATGATATCACCCGGAACCAGGCCTAGCCTATCTGCGGTGCTAGGGTGCAGATAGGCGGGCTCTCGGCCGTGCACCTTGTCGGATTGCGCCTCAGACCCGCGGTCATTCTGCCCATGCAACCTTGTATCGGGCTGACCTGAGATCAGATGCAGCACGCCGTCTGGGGCATCCAACAGTGTCTCGATCGGAGCCATCCATGTCGGATGGGGCGGGCAATCCTTCAGATCGAAACCCGCAATCGTTGTGTTCGTCAGCGTGATCCGACCGCTCTCAGTGGCAAGTGGATGCGCATCGGGGGAGCGTACGAAATCCCCAAGGGCCCTGCGATGCTCGGTGGCGTCCGGCACGTCAAACCGACCTTCAGCGGCAAAGCCATCAAAGTCCGGTACGGCTATCCCCTCGGCACTGCCAATCGCCACCGCGTTGTCCCACAGATGGCGCAGCCAGCCCTCGGCGTCCCGGCCCTGGGTAAACGCATCCTCCAGACCCAGATGCGCGGCGATCCTGCGGTGGATCTCATAATCGTCCAACGCGGCGCCCGGCGGATCGAAGAGCGGAGACATATAGATGAGTGACGGGTCGCGGCGGTTCATCATGATGTCATGCCGCTCTAGCGGAGAGGTCGCGGGCAGCACGATATCGGCCCTCCGCGCAGTGGCGGTCCACGAATGATCCTGCACGATCACGGTTTCTGGCCGCATCCAAGCACGATCCAACCGCGTCAGATCTTGGTGGTGGTGAAACGGATTGCCACCGGTCCAGTAGACAAGCCGAATGTCTGCATAGCGCCGTGTCTCACCATCATAGGTATAGGTCGCGCCGGGGCGCAGCAGCATATCAGCGATCCGCGCCACCGGAATGAAGTCATCAACCGGGTTTTGCCCCTGCGGTAAAGACGGCCAATTGATCAGGCGGGCAGGTCGACCGACCGGAGTGGTTGAGCCATATCCAAAGGCGAAACCCGTACCCGGCTGACCGATCTGACCAACAACACAGGCCAAAGCCAATCCGGCCCAGATTACCTGTTCCCCATGGTCGCAACGCTGCATACCCCAATTCATCGCTATCATACTGCGTTGGATCGTTAGTTGCTCCGCCAACTCGCGGATCTGATCCGCCGGGATATCGCAGATCGCAGCGGCCCAATCCGGCGTCTTGGCCTGCCCATCGACGTCGCCCATCAGATAGGCCCGATACGTACCCCAACCGCTGGTGCAACGCCTGAGGAATTCGGTATCCGCCCTGCCCTGCGCGACGATTTCTTGCGTCAGAGCGAGGATCAACGCAGTGTCGGTGCCCGGTCGAACAGAAAGCCACTCCGCTGACGCCATGTCCGATCCGCGGGGCGAGATATTGATTATGCGCGCGCCCGTCTTCGCCAAACGGTCAATCCACCCCGGCACCTCGTGAAAACTCGTCCCGGATGAGGTGACTTGCGACGTCCGCCCGGAAATCCCGCCAAAGGCCAGCAGGATGTCACAATGCTCTGCGACCTCATCGAGGCTGGTCATCTGATCCTGGAAAGCGCGGTTGCTGAGGCCCAGCAGATACGGCCAAAGCACCTCCGCTGCCGCATGGGAGTAGGTGTTGCGCGCCGAAACATAGCCGCCCGCGCAGTTCAAGAACCGTCGCAAGTGGCTTTGCGCGTGATGAAATCGCCCGGCGCTTGCCCACCCGTAGGAACCGCCGAAAATCGCCCCGTTCCCGTAGACATTGCGCACTCGGTCAATCTCATCCGCGACCCGTTCGGTCGCCTCATCCCACGACACCTCGACATAGCTGTCATCGCAGCGCGCCTGCCCGCCGTCACGCTCCAGCCAGCCTTTTCGGATCACCGGCGCCAAGATCCGGCTTTGCATGTCTCGCGCGGCCGAGACCCAGCCATGCCCTATTCGCGCGGGTGCAGGATCACCATCAACCGGCACAAGACCACCATCGTTATCGAACTGATAAGTGCCCCAATGAGCAGCGGTATAGCGCATGAAACCTTCCTCCACCCCAAGGCGCTTGATTTTTACATATGACTGATCTAATGACATTTGTAAACCATTCAGGGAGCGCCTCATGCGCAATGAAAGGCAGACCGAAGACGTTGCGCTCGGCATCCGCCGACGGGTGTTCGAACACTCCATCCGCAACAATGGCGGCTATCTGAGCCAAGCCTGTTCTGCGGCCGAGCAGTTGGCATGGCTCTACAACGAAGAGCTGAACCTGGGCGCGCCGACCCTGCCGATGATCCCCAAACCGTTTGAAGGTGTCCCCTCCCCCTACAATCACGATTACCACACCGGTGCAGGCTATAACGGGCCACCCGCCCCTGACTATGACCGGTTGTTCATCGCGCCCGCCCATTATGCCCTGGTCGCCTATGCCACATTGATCGAGGTCGGCCGCATGGCTCCGGAAGGGTTGGAGATGTTCAACAAGGACGGCTCCTCGGTCGAAATGATCGGGGCGGAGCATTCGCCGGGAATGGAGGTACATAACGGCACACTTGGTATCGGCTTGTCGACGGGTGCTGGGCTCGCCTGGGGCCGCAAACGCCGCGGCGAGACCGGACGCACCTGGGTCTTCATGTCAGACGGCGAAGTGCAGGAAGGCCAGACCTGGGAGGCCGTTCAGGCCGCCGCCTTCCACAATATCGACACCCTGTACGCGATCATGGATGTCAACGATCAGCAATGCGATGGCGCGATGTCCAGCGTGATGGAGGTGGGTGATATCGCCACCAAGTTCCGCAATTTCGGCGCGGCCTGCGTGGAAGTGGACGGGCATGATCTTGGCGCGATCCGCGACGCGGTGAACGAACCCCATCCGGGCCGCCCCCTGATCATCCTGGCGCGCACCAATCCGTTCCAGACCATGTCGATCCTCGAAGAACGGTTCCCGCGCCTGCATTACGTGCGCTTCAAATCCGAAGAGGAACGTGCACGATTCAACACCTCGATTGCTGCGGATCTCGGTGTCGACCCCGTCGATTACGCCCATTGAGGAGTTGCGCCTATGGTTGAAATGGTAAGCCGACCCTATGCCACAGCATTCGAGAACTTCGCCGCCGGAAACCCTGACATTCTGTGTCTCTCCGCGGATCTGACGTCGTCCTGCGAGATCGATGGCTTCCGCGACCGCCATCCCGATCAGTTTCTCTCCCTCGGGATGGCGGAGCAAAACATGATGAGCTTCGCAGGCGGCCTTGGCCTGGCAGGTTATCGTCCTTTCATCCACACATTTGGCGTCTTCATGTATCGCAGGCCCTATGATCAGTTGATGGCGTCAATCGCCTATCCCCGCCGCAAGGTGCGTCTGATGGGGTTCTTGCCCGGCGTCACGACGCCCGGCGGCATGACGCATCAATCGATCGAAGATATCTCGGTGATGCGCTCGATCCCCAACATGACCATCCTGGAAACAGGGGATGCGACCGAAGTGGAAAGCATCTGCGAGGCTGCCGATAGCATTGACGGCCCGGTCTGGTGCCGCGTGCTGCGCGGGTCTGTCCCGCGCCTCTTCGACACTCCGATTAAGGTGGGCGAGATGCGGGTATTGTCCGAAGGCGACGATGTGCTTGTCGTGACCTCGGGCATTTGCACCGAAGAGGCAATGCGCGCCCGCGCCGCATTTTCGAAAGCAGGTTTGAGCATCCGGCACCTGCATCTGCATACGATCAAACCGTTCGACGCAACCGCATTACTGGATCATATCGGGTCTGTGAAACACGGCGTGATCACTCTGGAAAACCATGTCACCGAAGGTGGGATCGGATCATTGGTCGCCGAGAGCCTGGCCGATGCGGGTGTCGGCAAGAAACTGGTGAGACTCGGCCTGAAAGACACTTATGCCCACGGCGGCTCACGCGCTTATCTCATGCGCTACTATGGGCTCGACGCGCTCGCCTTGGTGCGCGGGATCGAAAAGCTGATGGGCCAGAACTTCGGAATCTCGGAACAGGATCTGGATACGGCCCGGGTCGATGACGTGCACTCACTGGTCAAGGCCGAAGCGCTATAGTCCAATCCGGTCCACGCCACTCTACCGTAAGCATGGCAATCTGAGCCTGAAGACGGCCCTTTACCCACAATGGAAAGAGAGCAGAGACAGCCAGGGCCCAGGCCCTGGCTGTCAGCGCACGTTAACGTTCCAGTGCGTCGACACCGGAGAAGCGGAAGGCTTCTTCTTGCAATGCCGTCAATTCTTCTTCGGACATCTCATCATGCGCCACGGTGATGCGGCCCAAGAAAACGAAGGGCAATTCTTCACCACGGCCTTCCAGATGATAGCGGATCGCCTCAGCCGTGGCAGCGCCCACGTCGTCCCCCATCCGCATCGGCGTGGCGTTCAACTCACCACGGCGGATCGCATCCAGCTCAAGGCCAGTACCGCCCCAGCCAGTGGAGAAGACGTTTTGCGCCGCGTCGACGGCCAATTGCGCCTCGACCGAGCCCATCGACATCGCTGTGTTCGCGTTATGGATCACAGTCGCCTCGGGATAGGCCTGCAGCATCAGCTGCGTGCCTTCGAAGCCGCCTTCCCGGCTGTATTCGCCGTAATGTTCATAGGCCAATTCCCAATTGCCGTTTTCTTCCACGCAGGCCGACCAATCGCCTGAGCGCTGGTTGTCGGTGATTCCGGGAATGCCGCGGTTCATGGCGTAGGTCACATCGTTGCCCAAACGCTCCAGCATGTAGTCACACATCACCAGAGCCCCCGCCGCGGACGAGAAATCGAACCAATTGGCAGGCTGATTATCGAGATATTGCAGCGGCGTGTGGAAGGCCCAGACAAAGGTGGTCAGGTCAGGGTTTCCGGCGAGCTTGTCGATATTGTCCGCCTGAGTGGCCAGCTCCGATGGCCCAAAGATAACGAAATCGTAGATATCGGCATCCTGTTCCACCTGGCTGGCATAAGTGGCCTGCAGCGAATGCTCAATCTGGCGGCTGGCGAATTCCGTCGTCTCATATGGAATGCCCAACTCATCCAAACGACGGATCAACGCGAGATAGTTGCGCGCCCAGAAATCCGAGGTATCGGCCGACGGGTAGATCAGTGCGATCTGGATCGGCTCTTCCAATGTGCCCGAGAACGGAACCGCGTCGGTGCCGACGACCTCTTGCAATGCATCCAGGGCGCCTTCCGCATTCACCTGCTCCGGCAGCCAGTAGTCGCGGTCACCATCATCCGGCAGCGCCACCAGAGGCAAGTGCCCATCCGCCGCAGCCATGCCCGCCCCCAAGATCACGGCCGTCGCCATCGCAGCGAGCCCGGTTTTTTGAACATATGTCATCTTAATCTCCCATTTAGATGTCGTTTGGTTCTTTTTTGTGTGATCAGCCGCTGGCGCCCGGAGGGGTCGCAAGGCCCGCCCCCAGCGCACCGAGGATCAGGATCGCGCCCAGGATGATGCCGCTGAGTTTGATCAATTTGATGGTCTCGGGGTTCTTCAGCGTCTCAGCCAAAGACCCAGAGCCATCGCGGTCCTTCTTCAGCAGCCACGCATAGGCAGCGACCGACAGGATGATGACCACGCCCGAGGCCACTGACTGCCAGAAGAATTCGATCCGCAAAGTGACCAGCGCATTGATCATCATCGACAAAAGCAAAACCCCTGCCAAAGATCCGATGATCGACGGGCGCCCACCGAACAGTGATGTGCCGCCGACCACAACCGCCGCAATGACGTGAAGGTTGAAATAGGGCGCCGAGGTTGCCTGGATCGCGTTCAGCTTGCCCATCAACATGATACCCGCCAGCGCTGCCATGGTGCCCATCAGCACATAGGCGTAGATCTTATGGCGGTTCACCGACACGCCGGTCATCTCAGACGCTTCGGGGTTCGAGCCGATGGCAATCGTGTAGCGCCCGAAATACGTCCGGCGGAGCAGGATATAGCCGAAGATCATCGTCAGTAGACCGATCACCACTGGCGTCGGCAGGATGACAAGCGACTGCCCACGGCCAATTTCGGTCACAAGATCCGGGAAACGAGCCAGCACGAGGCCCTTCGCCAGAACCAGCGCGAGGCCGCGATAAACCAGGTCCATGGCCAGCGTGCCGATCAGATCCGGCACATTCAGCCGGGTGATGACAAGACCATTGAGCAGGCCCATCAACGCCCCAAGGGACAGGGCGATCATGGCCGCTGTCCAGGCTGGAAAACCATATTGCCGGATCAGAAACGCCATAATAATCGCGGAAAGTGCTGCAACCGATCCGATCGATAGATCGATCCCGCGCTGCGTGATGACGAAGGTCATAGCCATGGCCATCGGCATATAAAGCGCCGCATCCAGCAGGATTTGATTCATATTCGACAACCGGAAATACCGAGCCGGTTCAAAGATCCCCATAAAGATCGCGATCAATAAGATCATGACCAACGGGCCAAGGATGCCCATGACGGGTTCGATACGTTGGAGAAGAGTGGGGCGGGCCGCTGCGGTGACGTCAGACATGGTTCTTTTCCTTTTAGGCCGCGAGCTTGGCGCCGGTGATAAGGGCCAGCACCTCTTCGGTGCTGGTGTCAGCCGCCTTCACGACACCGGCGCATTTCCCGCGCCTTTGCACATGGATGCGGTCGGCGATCTCGAACACATCATCGAGCGAGTGTGAGATCACGATGACCGCCAGCCCCTGATCGCGCAGCGTTTTGATCAATTGCAGCGTCCGCGCGGTTTCCTGGGGGCCAAGTGCCGCGGTCGGTTCATCCATGACCAGGATCCGCAAATCGGCGTGGCGGACCGCCCGAGCAATAGCGACAGCCTGACGTTGTCCACCCGAGAGGCTTTCAGTCGGCGCGCTCATATCGCGCAGCGTGACACCCAGGCGCGACTTCAGGACCTCAGTCGCCTCCGCATCCATGGTAGCATTATCCAGGATCGGAATGCCCAGGACGGATCGGGTCAGTTCCGATCCGAGGAATAGGTTCTGCGCCGGTGTTAGGTGATCGGCCAAGGCAAGGTTCTGATAGACAGCATCGATACCATGGGTAATCGCCTCGGAATGGTCGGCCATCACAAAGTCGTCGTCATCCAGAATGATACGCCCGGATGTGGGCTGGTAGACGCCGGTCAGGATCTTGATCAGGGTGGATTTCCCGGCGCCGTTATCGCCGACAATCGCCAGGACCTCACCCGCATAGGCATCCAGATCAACGCCGTCGAGCGCCACAACCCCCCCAAAGCGTTTTACGATGTCGCGCATCGAAATGATCGGTTTGGTTTCGGGCATAGCGTCTTCCTCCCTGAAGCTATTTTTCAGAAGAGGCTAAATGGTATCGATAACATACGTCAAGTGTTAACGATATCATCAGAAGGTGATTTGGCTGGAATCATCAATAATCTGGAGGTGGAAAGCGGGCTGGGGTCTGATTTGGCCAGATGCAGGAGCGTGTATTTTCATGGGCCGACCGAATCTCTCTCGATTGCAGCGTTGGCGCCGGCCAACAAAAAATGCGCCCCCGGATCTCTCCGACGGCGCATCTTTTGCGGAACCGGCCTGACAAAATCGCCAGGCCGACCCGACAGGGAGAAGCAGGTTAGTTCACACCCCAGATCGCGGAATACTCATCGCGATATCCGTTGGCGGGATCGAACAGATTTCTGTCACCGCCATCGAAATCGATGTTGTCAGGCGTGACAACGTGCAACGGCGACAGGTAGCCGGACCATTCTGCCCCGTTCAGCGCGCGGTTCATCTCATCGACGATCTGCCAACCTTGCAGGTTCAGCGGCTCGGCCACGGTGATGGCCTGATACTGCCCGGCCCGGATACGCTGATATGCGCTTTCCGATCCATCCCCGGCGGCCACGGCCAATGGGCGCGCATCGCCCGGAATGCCAGCGGCGGCCAAGCTAGGCCCCATGAAGTCGAAATAGATGTCGTTGATGGCAATCGAATGCGTCCAAGCCTCGCCGTGGCGCTGCAACAGGGCAGTGGTCAGGGTCGGCATCCGGTTGGATGTATCGGCAATCGGCGTGTCGACATATTCCAGAACGGTGCCGCCAAGTTGTTCGATCACCTCTTGGATGCGGTCGGCTTTGGCAATCGCGATCTCAAAGGTTGAATCGGTGAAGATCACCACGCCGGGCTCACCACCCGCATCGGCAAATGCCCACATCGCGGCTGCGGCAGAGACCTCCATCGCATCGGTGGACACATTGGTGAAAATGCCGTTGTCAGCGTCCGGGCCAATTACGGGGCCAGCATGCCAGCTGACCAACGGGATCTCTGCCGCACGCACCTGTTCCAGGGCAGCTTGCTGTTCGATCGCGTCAAACCCGTTGATGATGATGCCATCGGGCTGCAGGGCCAACGCCTGACCGATCGCAGCCGTGCGGCCCTGAATTGATCCACCGCCATCCAACACACGAACGTCCCACCCGATGGCAGCTGCGGCCTCTTCGACACCATTGGTTACACCCAGGATGCCGCCATTCGTCAGATCACCGGCCAGCACCACAATCGTGGCGCCTTCATAGGCAGCCGGACCCTCCGTGGGACCGTCCCACTCAGTCTTGCGGCCGGCATGTTGCTCGACCTGGGCCATGGCCTCGTCGACCGTGGTCTGGGCCGGTGCAAGTGTCGGCGCAAACGCCATCGCGGCTGCAACACTGGCCGTTAAAACTGTTCTTAACATCTGCTTATACTCCCATTTAAGCTGTAAATTCTCGGCCCGGCCTTAGCGTCCAGAGCCCTTCTTGCGTTGTGCATATCCGGCGATGCCGATGGCGATCAGCAGCGTGGCGCCGTTGAATAACGGCTCAACCCAGAAGGATCCGCCAAATTGCTGAATGCCCGAGATGCCGACAGCCAGGATGATCACGCCGACAATCGTGCCCCAGACATTCACGCGGCCAGGCTTGATCGTGGTCGAGCCCAGGAAAGCACCGACCAGAGCAGGCAGTAGGAATTCAAGGCCGACACTGGCCTGACCAATCCGCAACTTCGACGCCAGCAGCACGCCGGTCAGTGCGGTCAGAGACCCCGAAGCGATGAAAGCGCCGACAACGTATTTGCGGGTCGGGATACCGTTCAGCGCCGCGGCCTTCTGGTTCGCCCCGATGGCGTAAAGAAACCGCCCGACAGAGGTGAATTCCAGCAAGATCCAAAGGAATATGGTGATCCCCAGAACGTAGAACCCGGTGATCGGCAGGCCGAACACGAACGTCCCGTTCAGCGCGTAAAAGCCATCCGGCAAAACACCGACGACCTGACGACCACCCGTATGCCACAGGGCCAGCGCATAGAGCACCGTGCCGGTGCCAAGCGTCGCAATAAACGCGTCGATCTTTGCGATTTCGACCAAGAAACCATTGAACAACCCCGTCAACGCGCCAAGCCCGATCACGGTCACAACGGCAACCGGCCATGGGAAACCATAGAGCGTCTGCAATGAAATCGCGAGGATGTGCCACAGTACGATACCGTAGCCGACCGTCAGGTCGATCCGGCCCGCCACCATCGGGATCATCGCAGCCAGCGATAGCAGCGCAATGATGGATTTATCCGAGACAATGGCCCGCAGGTTCAGGATCGTAGGAAAAGTATTCGGCAACAGAACCGAAAACAGGATGATCAAAAAGACCGTCAGGATGACCAGGCCATAAACCGGCACCAGGCGGATCAGCTTTTGCGCAAAGCTCATCCCTTGCAGCTCATCTCGGGTGGGTTCCAATGCGTCGGATTCAACGGAGTTCATGGGCGTTTCTTTCAGGCGGCTTCGTCACTGGCCGATGCGGCCTGGATGAGCGTTTCGGTGGTCAAAGTGTCGCCGGACAATTCTGCGACGACATGGCCGCGGCTGAATACAAGCGCGCGGTGACAGATATTGGCGATTTCTTCGAAATCGGTGGACACGACCAACACCCCCATCCCGGAGGCCAAAGCCTCATAGAGCAGATGGTAGATCTCGGCCTTCGCCCCGACATCGACACCGGCGGTCGGGTCTTCCGCGATCAGCAGGCGTCGCCCGGTGTCAAGCCAGCGGCCGACGACGATTTTCTGTTGGTTGCCGCCCGACAGCGCCTCGATAGCGAGGGTCGGGTCATTGGGTGACAAGCCCACTCGCGCACCCAGCTTTCGGGTCATCTCATCTTCTTGGCGACGGCCCATGATCTGCATCATACGGCGTCCCGTAGCGGCGGGGTTCATGAAGGCGTTTTCGCGAATGGTCAGAGCGGGCGCGATGGATTCCACCACACGATCTCCGGCAACAAATCCAATCCCGGACCGCATCGCGGCAATGGTCGAGCTTAGATCGGGGGCTGATCCATCAAGCTTCACCTCACCCTGATGGGGCGTGATCCCGTATAGAGCGCGGCCAATCTCTTCATGCCCGGCGCCGCGCAACCCGACCAATCCCACCAACTCACCATGATGCACATGGGCTTCGACCGGCCCGGCATTGGCCGTGCAAAAGCCCCTCAGTGACAGGACCTCACTGCCTTCCCGCGCCGCGGGACGTTCGATCTCACGGGTCTTGCGGCCGACGATCAGCGACACAAGCTCTTCGGGTGTGGTGTCCGCGATATCGCGTTCGCCCACCATCGACCCGTCGCGCAAAACCGCGACCCGGTCAGCGATCTTGAAAATCTCGTCCAAACGGTGGGAGACGTAAATCATGCCCACCCCTTTTTCGCGCAAGGGGCGCAACGCGGTGAACAACCGCTCGACCTCATCGGCGGGCAGGCTCGCCGTCGGCTCATCCAACACGAGGAAATCGCACTCCACCGCCAAGGCGCGTGCAATGGCGACCAGGGATTTCTCCGTCCGGCTCAGGCTTGAGACGCGTGCGGTCGGCGGAAACTCTGCATCGACCTTTTTCAACGCGTCGACGGCGATCGCTTCGACGGCGGGCCAATCGATAAAACGCCCCTTGCGCGGGTAACCCACGGCCATGGCGATGTTCTCTGCGACGCTCATCCATTCGATCAAGCCAAGATCCTGGTGAATGAAGGCAACCGCCTGGCGCTCGGTCACGGATCCGGCGACGTGACGATAGGGGGTGCCATCCACTGCAACCTGACCGCTATCGGCAGTGTGAATACCGCCCAGAACCTTGATCAGCGTGGATTTCCCGGCACCATTTTCGCCCAGAAGCGCGACAATCTCGCCACGTCCGATTCCCAGCGAAACGCCCTTGAGCGCCTGTGTACCCCCGAAGGATTTCACGATTGTATCGAAGGTCAAACCATCGGTATTTGCCAAGCCGAACCCTCCCAATACTGCCATCGCAGGTGCGGTTAACGATAACAGCGTCAATGATAACGCAGAGTGAGTCAAGGAAAAAGTTATCGATAACATTTTTACGGGTGCGTGAGTGAACTCAACGGAGTTAAACCGTCAATTTCCTTGATAAACCACGTTTTTTCAACGCATTATGTCGTTCTATACCGCCCAGGGTCCATGTTGCCCTGAGCTGCCATCGTCCAACCGCTCAAACCCGTGAAGGCCGAAGTAATCACGCTGGCCTTGGATCATATTCGCAGTGCCGCGCGCGGTGCGCATCGTGTCGAAATAGGCAAGCCCGGACGACAACGCGGGAACCGCGATCCCATGGGCGACCGCGGCCCCAACCACCTTGCGCAGCGCGACATGGGTTTCCGCCAAGATCTCCGCGAAGACAGGTGCAGCCATTAAAGCCCGCTTTGGATCGTCGGACAAAGCCGCTGCCATATCGTCCAACATGGCTGACCGAATGATACAACCCTCGCGCCAGACCCGCGCCACGTCGGGCAAGGACAGATCCCAACCGAATTCATTTGAGGCCGCGGCGATCATGCCGAAGCCCTGACTGTAGCATAGGATCTTGCCCGCGGTCAGCGCCTGTTCCATCTCATCCAATGTGATATCGCCGTTCAACGGCACGGGGCCTGTACCGAACAGTGCCTCCATCTCTGCGCGGGCGTCGCGCCGGGCCGACAGATTTCGGGCCGCAACGGCAGCTTCAATCACCGGAACCGGAGCGGCGATATGCTGTGCTTCAATCGCTGTCCAGCGGCCCGTGCCTTTCTGGCCCGCCGCATCGACGATCACATCCAAAAGCGGCCCATTCGTCGCTGCATCCTGCGTCCGCGCAACCGTCGCTGAAATCTCGATCAGGTAGCTTTTCAGCGGGCCGTCATTCCAACCCGAAAAGACATTGCCGATCTCGGGGGCCGTCATCTCCATCCCGTCGCGCATCAAGCCATAGGTTTCGGCAATCATCTGCATATCGGCATATTCGATCCCGTTATGCACCGTTTTCACAAAATGTCCGGCCCCTTCAGGGCCCAGATAGGCGACGCATGGCGACCCCTGGAAATCCGCCGCGATGGCGGTCAGAATGGTTTCGACCCGCGACCAATGGGCCGCGTCACCGCCAGCCATGATGGATGGCCCATTCCGCGCGCCCTCTTCCCCGCCGGACACACCAATGCCGAAAAAGCCGATATTGCCGGTGGCAGCGCTGCGCCGGTTGGTATCACGGAAATTGGCATTGCCCGCGTCGATGATCAGATCTCCGGGAGATAGAAGCGGGGCCAAAGCTGCGATTTGGTCGTCCACCGGCTGACCAGCGGGCACCATCAAGATGATCGCGCGCGGCGCACGGATCGCGGCGACCAGATCCTTCAGCGTTTCTGTCGGCGTGATCTGCGACGCCAAGAAGGGACCAGCTTCTTTGGCGAATTCCTGCGTCCGGGCCGTAGTGCGGTTCCAAACCGCCACCTCAAATCCGTTATCAGCGATGTTCAGCGCCAGGGCCGCCCCCATCGTGCCCAATCCGATCAATCCGATATCCGCGTCGCTCATGGGTATTGCACTCCGTTCCGGACAAGCGTGACCCGATACAGGCTCGTTGTCGCCGTGATGTAAAGTTCATGCTTGGCCCGTCCGCCAAAGCATACATTCGAGACCAGTTCTGGCACCAGGACCTTGCCCATCAGATGACCATCGGGCGCGATGCAATGCACGCCGTCTGCCGCGGAAGACCAGAGATTGCCATCGCTATCCACACGGAAACCATCTGCCGCGCCGGGATCGATCTGATGAAACACCTCGCCACCAGACAACGCGCCATCCTCGGCACAGTCCCAAACCCGGATATGCTGTGCGTCGTCAGAGAACATGCGCCCGGTATCGGCCACGTAGAGCAAGCGTTCATCGGGTGAGAACGCAAGGCCGTTGGGGCAATTCATATCGTCGATCATAACGTCCATCGCGCCAGTTGCGGGATCGACCCGGTAGACGACGCAAGGCAATTCCTGTTCGGACTGAAAGCCTTCGTAATTTGTCATGATCCCGTAATGCGGGTCCGAGAACCAGATCGAGCCGTCTGATTTCGCAACGACATCGTTGGGCGAATTCAAAGGCTTGCCGTCATAGCTGTCGGCGATCACCGTGATCTGGCCGTCCCATTCCGTCCGCGTCACGCGGCGCGTGCCATGTTCGCACGAGATCAAGCGGCCCTCCCGGTCGCGGGTATGGCCGTTGGCATAGTTGGAAGGTGCACGGAAGGTCGAGATGCCGACATCCGGCGTCCAACGCATGATTCGATTGTTGGGGATATCTGAGAAAAGGAGGCAATTGGCATCCCCGAACCAAACAGGTCCTTCAACCCAGTCGAAGCCTGTGGCCAGCTGCTTTACCGTGGCATTGCCCAGAACAAAGCGTCCAAAGCTTGGGTCAATGATTTCAAAATGCGACACCGGCCGGGGCCTCCTCTTCTTGCTTTGCTTCGCCGAACGTTATCGATAACATTATGGGAGTTCAATCGAAAGAAAGGCGGCGCCCATGTCCTTTACACAAAACAGCCGAATCCTCACGCATCAAGGGGCGATGGCGATGTTGCAGGCGGCCATCGCACGGGCAGAGGCCATGGGCCGCCCACAATGTATCGTGATCGTGGATGGCTCGGGGGAAGTCATTGCCGTGTGCCGGATGACCGGAGCGAAGTTTCTCAGCCGTAAATCCGCTATGGCCAAGGCGCTAACGGCAGCCTCGATCGGCGCTGACAGCACCAGCATTCCCGAGGCTGTGCGACCATTGATTGGATTGGCCACAGATGGCGCGGTGACGGGCTTGCCCGGTGGCTTGCCGATCATGGTCGAGGGCGCGCTCTTGGGCGGTATCGGCGTCGGATCGGGTACGGGAGACGAGGATATCGACGTGGCGCGGGCAGCGCTTGCCGCCATCGGGAGCGCGCCATGAGGGTTGCAGTTCTGGGCACCGGCCTGATGGGGGCACCTATGGCGCGGCGATTGCATATGGCGGGGCATGATCTGAGCGTCTGGAATCGGAGCCCGGACCGCGCCCTGCCACTGGCCGATATCGCGCGGATCGCCACCACCCCGGCCGAGGCCGTGCAGGACGCCGATATCGTGATCGCCATGCTGCTCGACGGACCCGCGACGCGGGCGGTCTTGCTGGATCATGGCGTGTTGGACGCTGCGCCGCCGGGCGCGCTCATCATCGACATGGGGTCTGTCGATCCTGAGACAGACCGTGCGCTTGGTCGGGAGGCCATCTCGCGGGGTCTCGTCTTTATCGATGCGCCGGTCTCAGGCGGCGTCGTGGGCGCCGAAGCCGGGAGCCTATCGATTTTCGTCGGCGGCAATGCCAAGGATTTCGATCGCGCGATGCCCATATTCGACGCGCTCGGGCGCCCCACCCATCTGGGTTCCATCGGCGCGGGGCAGACCGCGAAGCTCGCCAATCAAGTTATCGTGGCAATCACCATTGGCGCCGTGGCGGAGGGGCTGCGCCTGGCCCAAGCGGGTGGTTGCGATATCGCCGCAACGCGGGCGGCGCTGATGGGCGGCTTCGCCGATAGCCGGATTTTGGATCTGCACGGCGCACGCATGGTCGCAGGCGACTATGTGCCCGGCGGACGCTCTGTCGCCCAGCTCAAAGACCTGGACAATGCCGCAGCGCTGGCCAGCGAGAACGCTCTGTTCTTGCCGCTGTCAGACACCATCCGGGCCGGATTTCACGATCTGGTCACGCATCACGACGGGGCGGAGCTTGACCATTCCGCCTACTTCCACTGGCTTGAACTCAAGCGAAACTGATCTGAGCCTTCATCGCCTGGCTCCGGTCGCCTGCCATTTTGAACGCGGCCCGTGCATCCTCCAGGGGAAAATTGTGGGTGATGAACGGCTTCACATCGATGAGACCCTTCTGCATCAGGCTGACCCCGGTGAAGAATTCTTCATGGAAACGGAAGGAGCCTTTCAGGGACAGCTCCTTCGCCGTGAGCGTCTGCACCGGCACGGTCATGTCCCCGCCAAGGCCAAGCTGCATGATGGTACCGCCGGGGCGCATCGCATCAATTCCACTGGCCAAGGCGGGCGCCGCGCCAGAACACTCATACAACACATCAAACGTGCCCTTTTCGGCCGCAAACCCGGCCAGAGCGTCAGATGTCTCGGCCATATTGATAACCTCATCTGCCCCAGCTGCCTTGGCCATCTCTAACGGGAAGGGCCCAAGGTCTGTTGCCACGATCCGATCCGCACCGGCGCAACGTGCGGCCAGGATACTCAGCACCCCAATCGGCCCGCAGCCCGTCACCAATACAGATTTGCCCAGCATCGGACCAGCGCGACGCGTGGCGTGCAGGCACACGGCCAACGGTTCGGCCATCGCCGCCTCGCCCGCGGTCAATCCATCGGCAGGTGCGCATTGCGTCGCATCGGCCACCAGCACCTCGCGAAAGGCTCCTTGGATATGCGGGAAGGGCATGGCCGAGCCATAGAACCGCATGTTGAGGCATTGGTTGAACATGCCCTCGTCGCAGAAGCGGCAATTCCGACAAGGACGCGAGGGCGAGATGGCCACCAATTGACCCACCGAAAGCCCTTCGACACCCGCGCCCAAGGCTGTGATATGACCTGCCACTTCATGGCCCAGAACCATCGGTTCCTTCAGGCGCACAGTGCCGAAACCGCCATGGTTGAAGTAATGCAGGTCCGATCCGCAAATCCCGCCTGCAACCATCTTGATCTGCACCTCGCCCGGTCCAGGCGTCGCGACCTCTTGTTCTTCGATCCGCAGATCTTGGGCTGCGTGAATGACGATGGATTTCATGGCGCTCCCCTACACAACCGGCGTCAGCAGATCCTGACCGGCGAAATGCGCCGCCAGATTGTCGCGCATCAACTTGCCCATGTCCTTGCGCGTCTCCACTGTTCCCGAGGCCTGGTGGGGCTGAAGCATCACATTGGGCAGATCGAGGAAGCGTTTGTCGATATTCGGCTCGCCATCAAACACATCCAGCGCCGCACGGCCCAGCTTGCCGTTTTGCAACGCAGCGATCAGCGCATCCTCATCGATATTCGATGCGCGCGAGATGTTGATGATCATACCCTCAGGGCCAACCGCCTCTATCACGTCGGCATTCACGATATGGCGTGTCGCTGCCGAGGCCGCGAGCGTGACGAACAGATAATCCGAATGCGCGGCCAGCGCCTTGGCATCGGGCATAAAGGTCCAATCGGGGGCATAGTCCTTGGCTGCAACATCGCTATAGGCGATGTCCATATCGAACCCGGCAAGACGGCGCCCGACCTCAAACCCGATCCGGCCCAGACCCAGGATCCCAACCTTGCCGCCCCAGACCCGGCGCGTCAGATCCAGCATCCCGGTGCTGGCCCATTTGCCCTCTTCGACCCAAGCCTGTCCCGGCACGATACCGCGCGCCAGACCCAACATCATCGCGACGCCGAAATCTGCGACATCCTTCGTCAGAACGTCTGGCGTGTTCGTCACACGGATGCCCTTTTCGCGGCAGGCTTCGATATCTACGGCATCGAAACCGACGCCATAAACAGCAATCACTTCCAGGTTTGGGCAGGCCTCGATCACCGCGCGTGTGGCGCCAAGTTCGCCGCGCGTAGCGATGCCCAGAATACGCGGCCCGACCTCAGCCAACAGAGCCGCCTGGTCGGCGGCATCGTAATAGCGATGCATCGTAAACGCCGCGTCCAGCGGGCTTTGATCCCATTCAGGATATGGCCCCATCTGCAAGATATTTGGATTTGCCATGGCGCGTAATCTTCCCTGTTGACTCGATTTGTTATCGATAACATAAACAGGTCAAAGTCATGCTGTCGAGAGGAAATGCAAGCGATGAGTCTCAAACTATTCGACCTGACCGGCGCGCGCGCCCTTGTCACCGGCTCTTCGCAAGGGATCGGTTTTGCGCTTGCCAAAGGCTTGGCGGCAGCCGGGGCTGAAATCGTTCTAAACGGGCGGGATAAGGCAAAACTCGACGCCGCCGCAGCCGAGCTAGAGGCCACCGGGGCTACGGTCCAAAAACTGGCCTTCGACGTCACGGACCATGACGCCGTGCGCGATGCCATCGATGGGTTCGAAGCCGAAATCGGTGCCATTGATATCTTGGTGAACAATGCCGGGATGCAGCACCGCACGCCCCTGCAAGACTTCCCCGCAGATGCATTCGAAAAGCTCCTGCAAACCAATATCGCAAGCGTATTTCATGTGGGTCAGGCAGTGGCCAGGCACATGATCAAACGCGGGCGCGGCAAGATGGTAAACATCTGTTCGGTCCAGACCGCACTCGCCCGCCCGGGCATCGCGCCCTACACCGCAACCAAGGGCGCCGTGGCGAACCTGACCAAAGGTATGGCGACGGATTGGGCGCAATATGGGCTGCAATGCAACGGCCTTGCGCCCGGCTATTTCGACACGCCGCTTAACGCAGCCCTTGTTCAGGATGCCGAGTTCAGCGCTTGGCTCGAAAAGCGCACCCCTGCGGGCCGGTGGGGTCAAGTGGAAGAGCTTGTCGGCACCTGTATCTTCTTATCCTCCGACGCCTCGTCCTTCGTGAACGGCACCACCATTTTTGTAGATGGCGGGATCACCGCGTGCCTCTAGGCGGGCGTTATATCGTGATGGGCGTTGCCGGTGCGGGGAAAAGCCATATCGGCGCCGCCTTTGCACACCGCACAGGCGCCACCTTTATCGATGGCGACGATCTGCACCCCCCGGCAAACATCGCCAAGATGAGCCGCGGCGATCAATTGACCGATACTGATCGCTGGCCTTGGCTTACACGGGTCGGCACCGCCTTGACCGAAGGTAATAGCAAAACCGGCATCGTCATCGGCTGTTCCGCCCTGAAACGCGCCTATCGGGACCATATCAGATCTATCGCCGGAGAGGTCACGTTTGTCCTGCTGGATGGCTCCTATGAGCTTCTGACCAAACGCATGTCTGCACGGACCCATCATTTCATGCCGACCTCACTGCTGGACGGCCAATTGGCAACGCTTGAGCGGCCCGATCCAGACGAAACCGCGATTGTTGTCGGGATCAATGCTGCACCCGATGCCATAGTGACTGATATCTTGACCCAATTGACCGAAAGGACGCCCTCATGAGCGTGAATATTGCCCTAATCGGAGCGGGAGCCATGGGCGGCGCCATCGGAACGCGCCTGGTCGAAACCGGCAATCAGGTGCAGGTATTCGATCTGGATGCCGAAAGGGTCGCATCGCTGGTCGACAAGGGCGCATTGGCAGCCGACAGCGCCGCCGCTGCTGCCGCTGCGTCAGATTACGTGATCACCAGTCTGAATGCGCCCAAGATCGTCGATTTGGCGGTATTCGGTTCAGAGGGTGTGGCACAGGGCGCCAAGCCCGGCACGTTGATCATCGACATGTCCTCAATCGATCCCGATGCCACCAAAGATCTGGCAGCGCGGGCAGCCGAACGGGGCCTGCGCTGGGTCGACAGCCCACTTTCGGGCGGCGCGCCCAAGGCCCTGATCGGGGAGCTGACCCTGATGGCGGGCGGCGCGGCGCAAGACGTGGCCGATGCCCATGAGGTCCTTAAGCACGTCGCGACGAATTACACCCATATGGGGCCCGTCGGCGCTGGTCAGACCACCAAGCTGATCAACCAGGTCTTGTGTGGCCTTGGCTTTATGGCGGTGGCCGAGGCCACGCAGCTTGCACTCGATGCCGGCGTCGATGCCGCGAAAGTGCCGCAAGCGCTCCGGGGAGGGCGTGCCGATAGCTCGATCCTGCAGGAATACATGCCGCGCTTTGCAACCAAGGATTATCACCGCACAGGCCGGATCGACAACATGGTTAAGGACTTGGAAGGCGCCCACGATCTGGCGCGCCGCACCCATACCTCGATGCCGCTGACCGCGCTCAGCCTCGAAATTCACCGCATGTTAACCGCCGCTGGACTGGGCGGCGAAGACCAAGCCGCATTAATGGAATTCTTCCAAGGTCCCAACAAGGAGCATTTCGAATGATCACCCGTTTCGCCCTGTTCGAAGGCCACATCCATGACGGCCAGACCGATGCTTTCCGCCAAGCCGTACAAGACCGCCTTGTGCCGCTTTGGACGCAATTTCCCGGCCAAACCGGTGTACGCGTCATGTTCAGCGATGACCGTGACGCAGGCGCACCGGAATTTCCGCTGATCCTGGCGATCTCCTACCCGGATATGGAGACGATGACCGCCGCGCTCGACAGCCCGGCCCGCAGCCAATCCCGCGATGTGACGGGTGAAATCGTCGATCGCTTCTTCGACGGGCGCATCCATCATCACGTGACCTCTGCACATGAATTTTGACCGCACCGCTTTGCGGTAAAAAATGTTATCGATATCATCATGCTGGACACAATCTATCCGTCATGCGATCTTTGCCGCAGAGGTAACGTGCAGGCCGGTTGAGTGAATAAAACATCCCAAGCACATCGCGCGGTCACGATGAAAGATGTGGCCAAATCGGCTGGCGTGTCGGTCATGACCGTCAGCCGGGCGTTTAAGAATGACAGCTCGGTCAAAGAAAAGACCCGCGATCATATCCGCAAAACGGCGGAAGAGATGGGCTATGTCTTTGACAGCCTGGCCTCTAACCTTCGAACACAGCGGTCGAATTTCGTCGCCATCGTGATCCCTTCGGTCAACAATGCCAACTTCGCCGATACTGTGCGGGGCCTCAGCGATGAGATCGAGGCCAGCGGTCGGCAATTATTGATCGGCAACTCGAACTACGATGTTCAGCGCGAGGAAAAGCTGATCGATCAGCTGCTGCAGCGCCGACCGGAAGCGATTGTGCTGACCGGCGGGCGCCACACAGACCGCGCCCGTCAGCGTCTGCAATCGGCTGGCATCCCGGTTGTGGAAACCTGGGATTTGCCCGAAGATCCCATCGGCCATGTGGTGGGCTTTTCAAACTCCGCAACCATGGAGGCATTGGTCGCCCATATTGCTGCCTCCGGGCGCAGTCGGATCGCCTTTATCGGTGGCGACGGCAATGGCGACACAAGGGGTGCGGAACGGCGCCGTGGCTTTGTGCAGGCGATGGAGGCGCGGGGCCTGCCCGCTGACCGCCTGGTCGGCATCGGAAGCCCACCGGCTTCGATGCATTCCGGGGCCGAGGCGATGGCCCGCCTTCTGAACGATCAGCCGGATGTCGAGGCCGTCATGGCCGTTTCTGATCTGGCGGCCTTTGGTGCATTGACCGAATGCATGCGCCGCGGGATCTCCGTGCCAGGACAGATCGCGATCGCGGGGTTCGGCGCCTATGATATCGCAGCGGTTAGCGTCCCGCCCTTGACGACCATTGATGTGACGCCACGGGCCATCGGGCAAAAAGCAGGCGCAATGATCGTTTCTCTGCTGGACGGACAGGGCTTGCCGGGTGACGCCCCGCAAATCGTGGAAATTCCCACAACGCTTTCAGTGGGTGGGACCGCGCCCTGAACTCTATCCCAGTATAAGATCTTCGGACCACAGACTCGCCAAACCCAAAGGCGCGACACTGTTCCGCGCCAAGGCCTCAGCTTTGTCGAAATCTTGTGCGGATCCAGAATGCCAACCCGCGAAACCTGAGAAAAAAATAGCAGTCGCCGTGAAACACTCTTAGTGTCTGGTCGAACGAAGGGGGACGGGGATGCTGGATATCCTCATCAAGCAGGTCCATCTGCCGGATGGACCTAAACTGGTAGACGTTGCGATTTCGGGTGAGAAAATTGCCGAGATTGCACCAACCATTGAGGCGGATGCGCAAGAGGTAATCGATGGATCGGGCTGCTTGCTCGCTCCGCCCTTTGTCGACCCCCATTTCCACATGGATGCCACGCTCAGCCTTGGGCAACCCCGCCTAAACAATAGCGGCACCCTCCTGGAGGGCATCGCGCTCTGGGGCGAGTTGAAGCCGCTTTTGACCCCCGAGGCCGTGATCGAGAGGGCCCTGCGTTATTGCGATCTGGCCGTGTCACAGGGGCTGCTGTCGATCCGCACCCATGTCGACGTGTCCACCGCGCCACTGGTCGGGGTCGAGGCCTTGATCGACGTCCGCAAACAGGTTGCCCCCTATATCGATCTGCAGCTTGTCGCCTTTCCACAAGACGGGCTCTACCGCGCAGCCGGGACCGAGGAAAACCTGCTTCGCGCGCTGGATCTGGGTGTCGATGTCGTAGGGGGCATTCCGCATTTCGAACGGACGATGGCCGATGGCGCCCGTTCCGTTACGCGACTGGCCGAAATCGCGGCGGAGCGTGGTTTGCAGCTTGATCTGCATTGCGACGAAAGCGACGATCCGATGTCGCGCCATGTCGAAACCCTGGCCTATGAGGCGACGCGGCTTGGCCTGGGCGACCGCGTCGTGGCCAGCCATGTCACCGCGATGCATTCCTACGACAATTACTACGCCACCAAGCTGATCCCCTTGATCGCGGAATCCGGCATGCATGTCGTGCCCAATCCGCTGATCAACATCACGCTTCAGGGACGATCAGACACCTATCCCAAACGCCGCGGTCTGACCCGTGTACCGGAACTGCGCGCAGCGGGCGTCAACGTGGCCTTCGGGCAGGATTGCACCATGGATCCGTGGTACTCTCTAGGGTCCGCCGACATGTTGGAGGTCGCCCATATGGGCGTTCACGCCGTGCCGATGACCTCGCGCGAGGCGATGGCATGGGCCTTCCAATCCGTCACGCTGAACGGCGCCAAATCGATGGGGTTGCCCGACCCGACCTTGCGTAAGGGAGGTCCGGCAAACATGGTCCTTCTGCAGGCCCGCGATCCCATCGAAGCGGTGCGCCTCAAAGCCACGCGGCTGGCCGTGATCCGCAGCGGTAAGGTCATTTCCCGAACGCCGCCTAGGATCGCAACACTCGATCTTTCCGGACGGCCCGACAACGTGAACCCGGCCGATTACGCCCCTGTTCAACACACCAAATCATAACAAACGTCATAACAGCGAGAGGACATTCCATGAAACTCACACCCACACGCCGTCAATTGATGGTCGGCGCCGCAGCCACCCTGGCCCTACCCGCCTATATCCGCCGCACCAACGCCCAAAGCGTGGTACGCGTCGCCGCGGTGCACGGCTCGCCCGTCGAAAACGCCTGGAACAGCCGCATTCACCTGGCCTTCCAAGAAGCCGCCTCTGCCGGTGCCATCGAATATGAGTTTTCCGAGGGCGTCGCGCCGACCGACTATCCCCGCGCCATGGCGGAATATGCCGATGCCGGCGCGCAGTTGGTTTGGGGTGAATCCTACGCTGTTGAGCGTGAGGCGCGCGAAGTGGCTGCGGATTACCCCGATACGGCCTTCCTGATGGGCTCTTCCGGCGGTGCGCAAGGCGACAATTTCGGCGTCTTCGGCACGCGCAACCACGAAGCGGCCTATCTTGCGGGGATGCTGGCCGGTCAGATGTCTGAGACGGGCACGTTCGGCTCCGTCGGTGGTTACCCGATCCCCGAGGTCAACATGGTCATCAACGCTTTCCGCGCGGGCGTGACCGAGGTGAACCCCGATGCCACCTTCCTGAATGGTTTCATCGGTGCGTGGTTCGATCCGGCTCGCGCGAAAGAGGCCGGGATCGCGCAGATCGATGCGGGCGCTGACATCCTGTTCGGGGAACGGATCGGCACCGCCGATGCCGCCGAGGAGCGTGGGATCAAGGCCATTGGCTCACTGATAGACTACACGCCGCGTTATCCCGGCACGGTTTTTGCTAATGCGATCTGGAACTACGGCCCCACGATCGAAGCCATCGTCGCCGATCTACAGGCAGGCAATCCCGTGGGTCGTGACTACACCGAGTTTTCCTTCATGTCTTATGGCGGGAATGAGTTGATCTTCGACGCCGCCCAAGTGCCCGCCGATGCGCTACCGGTGATGGAGGCCAAGCAGGCCGCCGTTGTGGCCGGTGAATTTGAGGTGCCGATGGATGGGGAAGAGCCCGCCTGATCCACCATGCACGATGCGACGGCCCTCGCTGCCGCCATCGCCGCGGGGCACATCAGTGCCGCTGAGGTGATGGAGGCGACCCTCACCGCCTGCTCAGCGCAGGCGGATTTGGGGGCTGTCGTATATATTGACGCCGAAATGGCGCGGGCCGAGGCCGCAGCAGCAGATGCGGTGCCCCATGATGCGCGCGGGCTGTTCCATGGCATTCCCATTCTTATGAAAGATTTGGGTGCCGAAGCCCGTGGCCTACCCGCTGCGGCAGGCTCCACCGCCTTTCGCCGTCAGGCCTATGTGCCCGAGACCGACAGCGATCTGGCCTCCGCCTTCCGCGCCATGGGCCTGATCCCTTTCGGCCTGACCGCGACACCGCCTTTTGGTCTGTCGCTCACATGCTTGCCCGACGGGCTGCCATCCACCCGCAATCCCTGGGATCTGACACGCACGCCCGGTGGCTCTTCAGGCGGAGCCTCAGCAGCTGTTGCGGCTGGGATCGTTGCACTTGCCCATGCCACTGACGCCGCCGGTTCGATCCGCGTACCCGCCGCCTGTTGCGGCCTGACTGGTTTGAAACCGTCTCGCGGCGCGGTACCGGGCGGCCCAACTTACAATAACCACCTGATGGGCATCGCCTCGGAGTTTCTGCTGGCCCGTTCTGTGCGTGATATTGCAACCGCCTTCGGATTGCTTGGGTCGGATGATACGGACCTACCAGACAGACCGCGCATCGGCCTTGCTCTGCCTGACCGCTGCGACTCCATTCAACGCCGCGCAGCCGAGCAAGCCGCCACCGCTTTGCAGGATGCTGGATGTGTGATCCGCCCTATCGCTGCGCCCGACCAGCTTGGCGGACAGGCCCATGATATTGCGCTACAGATTCTTTCTGTATCTCTCGCCGATTGGCTCGCCGCGCGCGAAGTCGCCTTTGCCAATGTGCCACCCCTCGCTGCGACCCATGCCGCGCAGGGCCGTGCCATGTCAGCGACCAAGCTTTTTGCTCTAACCCGCGCTATGCAGCAGGTGATGCAAACCACGTGCGCCCTTTTCCAGAATATCGATGCGATCTTGATGCCCGTTCTCGCCCAGGCGCCGCTGCCCTTTGATGCGCTGGATCTCTCCGGCACGGATCTCGACGCCCATTTCGCAGGGATGGAAAGCTTCGCCCCCAATGCCGCGATTGCCAATGTTGCGGGCCTGCCTGCGCTTGCCCTGCCCTTCGGTGTCGACAGCGGCCTACCCCTGGGCGTGCAACTCATGGGACCACCTGGCACGGATGCGCGCCTCCTCAACCTTGGTGCGTTGGTCGAAGCGCGGGCCCCCGCCCTGACCTTCCCCGGTCCCATCGCGGGGCTCCCCATATGACCAAGGTCCTCGAACTCACCGGGATTACCAAACGCTTCGGCGCGCTCACCGCCAATGACGACGTCAGCCTGTCGCTTGCCCAGGGCGAAATCCTGGCTCTTTTGGGGGAAAACGGTGCCGGAAAAACCACACTGATGAACATCCTGTTCGGTCACTACACCGCGGATGCGGGTCATATCCGACTCTTCGGCCAGGATCTGCCCCCCGGCCAGCCCCGCGCAGCGATTGAGGCGGGCGTGGGTATGGTGCATCAACACTTTACGCTCGCCCACAATCTGACCGTGCTCGACAACATTATGTTGGGGTCGGAGCCATTGTCGCGCCTGCGTTCCGCGCGAAGCGGGACTCGTACAAAACTGATCCAGATCGCTGACCGTTTCGGCCTACCCGTGGACCCTGACGCCAAGATCAGCACCCTGTCTGTCGGTGAACGCCAGCGCGTCGAAATTCTGAAGGCACTCTACCGCGACGCGCGCGTGCTGATCCTGGATGAGCCCACAGCCGTCCTTGCCCGCCCAGAGGCGCAGCGTCTGTTCGAAACCCTACGCGAGATGACCCGCGAGGGCCTGTCTCTGATTTTCATCAGCCACAAGTTGCACGAGGTGATGAGCGCGTCGGATCGCGTTGCCGTCTTACGCGGTGGTAAAATGGTGGCCGAGCGTGTCACGTCGCAAACCAATCCAGCCGAACTGGCTGAGCTGATGGTGGGCCGCAAGGTCGAACGCCCTATGCGCCAGGCACATAAGATCGGCGCGCCGGTTTTGGTGGCCAAAAACGTCTCGGTGGGACCGTCCGAAGCCAGGCAGCTAGAGGATGTCTCGTTTATCGTTCGATCCGGCGAAATCCTTGGCATTGTCGGTGTCTCCGGCAATGGTCAGGCCGCGCTCGGTGCCCTCTTGTCGGGCCTTACCTCGCCCAGCAGCGGCAGTCTCATGTTGAACGGAATTGACGCCGCGCGGCTCGGACCCCGTGGTCTCATCGGCAACGGCGCGGGACGGGTGCCCGAGGATCGCAATACCGAAGGTGTGGTGGGTGAGTTGAGCATCTGGGAAAACGCTGTTCTGGAACGGCTGCGCAGCCCCGATTTCTCACACAGGGGTTTCGTGCGACGGACGGCCTGTAAAGATTACGCCGCGGGCCTGATCGACCGCTTCGACATCCGCGGCGCCACGCCAGACACGCGCACCCGGTTATTGTCCGGTGGCAACATGCAAAAACTTGTTCTGGGGCGCGTTCTGTCAAACGATCCGCAATTCGTGCTGGTCAACCAGCCGACCCGCGGCCTCGATGAAGGCGCCATTGCCGCTGTCCATTCCGAATTGCTCGCCGCGCGCGGCAACGGCGCGGCGATGCTGCTGATTTCCGAGGAATTGGAGGAGGCCGTCGCATTGTCCGATCGGATCCAAGCCATCGTGAAGGGCCGCCTCTCCGATCCAGTCGCCGCCGAAGAGGCGGATCCTCAGCGCCTTGGCCTGATGATGGCCGGTATCTGGACGGAACCGGAGAATGCTCATGCGTCTTGAGCGCCGCGCCCAGACACCGCTTTCTGTTGTCATCCTGGTGCCACTTGTCGCCATTTTTGCCGCGTTGCTGCTCGCCGCGGGTCTGATCGCGGCGGCGGGTGTGAACCCTCTGACCGCCTATGCCGAAATGCTGCGCGGCGCGCTCGGCTCGCGGCTGGCCATCACCGAGATGCTGACCCGTGCCACACCCTTGATCTTCACCGGCCTGGCCGCCGCCATCGCCTTTCGCGCCCGTCTTTGGAACATTGGCGCAGAGGGCCAATTTTTCGTGGGTGCGCTCGCCACCGCCGCCATCGGCCATACGCTCGGGGTGCCCGGCTGGCTTGGCATTCCGCTCCTGATGCTGGCAGGTATGGCTGCGGGCGCGCTGTTGCTGGCCGGTCCGGCCTTTCTGCGCCTGCGCTTTGGTGTCGATGAGGTCGTCACGACGCTCTTGCTGAATTTCATCGTGATCCTTTTTGTCGGCCTTATGATCGAAGGCCCGATGCGCGACCCACTCGCCTTCGGTTGGCCGGCCTCCGTGCCCGTCGACGGCGCCTTCCGCCTGCCCGATCTGGTGCCCCGCACGCGGCTGCATATCGGGCTGCTCTTTGCGATTGCCGCCGCCGGGATCGTCTGGTTGGTTCTCGCGCGCACCGTCTTTGGCGCCGAGACACGGGCCGCCGGCTTCAACGCTCAAGCCGCCGCCTTTGCGGGCGTGTCTCTGCCGCGCACGATCATGGGTGTGGCGCTTCTGTCCGGCGCGCTCGCCGGGCTTGCCGGATCGGTTGAGGTCATGGGGGTCACTGCGGGCGTTACGACTACGATGAGCCCCGGTTTCGGCTATGCGGGCATCGTCGTGGCCATGCTGGCCGCTTTGCATCCCGCGGGGGTCGTTGGCTCCGCCGTGTTCATCGCGACTGTCTTTGTCGGCGCCGACGCGATGGGCCGTGCCACGGGTGTGCCCAGTTTCATCGCCGATGTCATCGTCGCGCTGTGCCTGCTCACGATGCTGGTGGCACTTTTGTTCACAACCTACCGGATCCGCCGATGACAGATGCGATTGACCTTCTGCTGAATACCAGCCTCTGGGCGGCCGTCCTGCGCATCGCGACGCCGTTGATCTTCGGTGTGCTCGGCGCGCTGCTCTGTGAGCGCGCGGGCGTGCTTAACCTGGGGATCGAGGGCATCATGACCATGGGCGCGATGACCGGTTGGCTCGCCGTGTTCCTCGGCACCCCACTCTGGATGGGCCTTCTGGTCGCGGTGATCTGTGGCGCCTTGATGGGCCTGATCCATGCAGCGCTGACCGTGCCGTTGGGCCTATCGCAACACGTATCTGGGTTGGGGATCACACTCTTTGCATCGGCGCTCGCCGCCTATCTCTATCGGCTGATTGTCGAGGTTGGCGACTTGCCCCCCGCGATCGAGCCATTCCGCCCGATCGATCTGCCCCTGCTCTCCGATATTCCGGCCCTGGGGCCAGTTCTGTTTTCCCAAACGCTGCCCACTTATCTCGCGCTTCTGGCTGTTGCACTGATGGCCTATGTCCTTTTTCGCACACCGCTCGGCCTTGCCATCCGGATGACCGGCGAAAACCCCCACGCGGTAGAGGCCCAGGGGCTCAACCCCAACCATATCCGCATCTGTGCCGTTGTCGTGGGCTCGGCGTTGATGGCCATGGGCGGCGCGTTCCTGACCATGGCGGCCTTCGACAGCTTCTTTCCCGGCATGGTGCAGGGTCGTGGCTGGATCTGTATCGCACTGGTCGTCTTCGCATCCTGGCGTCCGGGCAAAGCACTGATCGGAGCGTTACTCTTCGCGTTCTTTGATGCCTATCAACTGCGCCTACAAACGACATTGGACGCCGTGCCCTATCAACTCTTCCTGATGGCGCCGTATGTTTTGTCGATCCTCGCTCTCATCTTGGTGGCCCGCCGCGCAGAGGTGCCCGCCGCGCTCATGAGCCCTTTCCGCCGGGGCGAACGCTAGACCGCCAGACGCGGAGTCAACCCGCTGGGAACGATCAACGCCGCAGGTCTGCGGCGGATTTGACTCGCAAAGCCAAGAAGAGCGCTCAACCAATGTTTTGGAATAGCACCATCGAACTGATTGGCTTTTATGCCGTCGTACTTTCTGAAAACAGCTTGGTATGACAGCGAACAGGCGCAGATCACGGTGAGCGTGTGATTAGCGCGCTCGATACAGAGCCGCCATTTCGAACCTGATTTTCTTTGCAAAAGACTTTGAAAATACAAGCGCTTCTCGGCTGGCATCCATGACAACCGAGAAGCACATTAATCTGCCAAATACCGTTATCAGCCTTCGTTTTTGCAGGCGCATATGTGACGGCGAAGCTCTGGCTAGAACGCAGGTTGCGGCAGAACAGTTGTCATATTTGTGGTGGCAGTCAGGATTTCGAGCATCTTGGCGCCATTGCGCATGACCCAAGGCGTGTTTTCTTCACGCGTCCAGCTCTGGGTGATGAACGTCGGCGGCCCGGTAAATGCCGCGGCACCATCGGCAAGTTCTTCTTTATAGAGTGTGTTGATCCGGTCCTCGATATGGCCACCAAGATCGCGCCGATGCACTTTATGGCCGTAACGGCTGACCGGATATTCTGCGCTGCCGGGAAGCGCCGTAATCGACCGGTATTCGTTGCGAATGCCGGATTTCGACATCGGAGCGGGAACTTGAACCACCAGGTAATCCTGTTTCATCAACAGATCCATATAGAGGATCAGCTCAAACCGGCGCTCATAAGTGGCGCGCAGAGGTTCAAGGCTGGTCACATTCCGCGCAACCAGGCGCGAGCTTTCCAGTTGGGTCAAAACATCCAATTTCTCGGCATCGTGTCCCGGTGTGTACTGCAATTCCAGCAGCACATTCTGAACTTCGGTAAAGCTGCGCTGAACCTCACCGCGCAGCACCGAACGTAGCGTTTCGGGATGCCCGTCGGTCAAATCACCGCTGCTTGAATGCATAGACGCAACCGCCGAGGCCAGGCCCTTTTTGCGCAGCAACGACACGGTGTCTTTGCTGATACCTCGCAAGACAGCTTTCACAACCGTTCGATTGGCGAGATTGGTTTGGGCGGCATCGAGAAACGGCTTCAATTGCGATGTCTTGATCCGCGATGCCGCACGGTTGATGACGCGACCAGCGGCCGAGCCCATAAGCATCGCACCAATCGGTGCCGCAGTGATCGCAGCTCCCGCACCCGCCAGTAGAATGGTCAGGGCGATTTCGGCCTTGAGATCGTCGGCAGCCTGTTGTCGAGCCAGCGTCTGGTTGTACCTGTCAAAGGCCCGCGAATAAGAGGTACACAAGACATCAAGCGGGCCCCTAATCCAGGCATCCGCGTTGGTCTGACACTGCTCTCGCATCTTCTCGAGCCGTTGGTCGATGGTCAATTCGGCCATCATTGTCACTTCAGCCATCTCGGCCTCCCGCATGCAGCGTGAAATTCAGGAAATCAAAAAAGAGACCGGGCGCGAGGCATGCGCCCGGTCCTGAAGTGCCGAATTTAGGCGGCGCGTGTCGTTGTTAGATCGTAGGAGGCGATCATCGGCGATTGCGGCGAGTGGTTTTCGTCGTGCGGGATGTACTTCACTTCCATCTTGGTGAAGTTCAGGCGGATGGTTTCCACCGGACGGTCACCGGATGTGTCGACCGAATAGTTCGACACAAGCGTATTGGTCAGACGGTATTCGACATAGGTGTCGCCGGGGTTACCGGTGGTGACCATGTGGATGGTGCACAGCTTGCCGGTGCGGCCGGTGCAGGCTTCGGCAAACAGGCGCGTGGACGAGCTGTCCGTGACCTTAGTTAGCACCACTTCGCTGACCGTTGGCTCGCTGGCCTCGCGGTTAGCGGTGGAGCCCGCCTGCGTGTTCATATTGCGCGAGACGTTCCAGTGCAGTGTTTCGATGTCCATCCACTGGCGATGCGTTTCGTGCGTCGCGTCACCGGGGATACCATCGAGTTGCATATAGATCGGCATTGCGTGTTGCTCCTTGGATCAATCGGGTTTGGTAAGTTCAGCTGTTTCAATTCCGAGACCGCCGCGATGTGCGATGGTCTCAACTCGCGAGACGTCGTTTCCTTCCAATTGGGGTGATCTGCAGCTCCCCGGTGTCATCGACGTCCAGTCCGGCCGCCCGTGGGACAAGCCCGCGTACAACCGAATCCAGGAAAAGGTCTGCCATACGTGGAAGAACCTTCTGTGATAGCATTGTTTCAATGGCCCGCGCGCCGGTATCACTGGCTTTGGCCCGCGTGCTCAACGCGGTGCGGGCGGCTTCGCTGACCTCAAGCCGCGCGCCGTAGCTGGCCTCGACCCGTTCGGCGATCTTTGCGATCTGAAGATCCACGATGCCCTTCAGCACCTCGGTCTCCAGCGGCAGATACGGCACGATCGCAAGACGGCCCAAAAAGGCGGGTTTGAACTGCGCCAGCAGTTCTGGCTTTAGCAAATCGGGCAGCAGCTCGGGCTCAGGCATGGTGTCGGGATCCTCGACCAGATTGGCCAAAGTCTCGGTGCCGGTATTGGCCGTCATCAGGATCGTGGTGTTGCGGAAATCCACATCTCGGCCCTCGCCGTCGCGCAGGACGCCCTTGTCGAACACTTGGTAGAAAATGTCCTGAACACCCGGATGGGCCTTGTCGATTTCATCCAGCAGCAGCACCCCATAGGGCCGCCGCCGCACCGCTTCGGTCAGCACACCGCCTTCGCCGTAGCCCACATATCCGGGGGGTGAGCCCATCAGCAGAGACACTTTGTGCTCTTCCTTGAACTCCGACATATTGATCACGCTCAGCGCTTGGCTGCCGCCGTAAAGCTCATCGGCCAGCGCCAGCGCCGTCTCCGTCTTGCCGACACCAGAAGTCCCACAAAGCAGGAACACCCCCTGTGGACGGCGCGCATCGCCCAGACCCGCCCGCGCGACGCGCATCGCTTCGGCAATCGTGTCAATCGCAGCGTCTTGGCCCAGGACCCGCGCCTTCATCCGGTCTGCCAGCGATCCGACGGCTTCGATCTGACTGCGCATCAGGCGACCGGTCGGCACCCCTGTCCAGCGGGCGATCACCTGGGCGACCGCTTCCGCGTCGACGACGCGATGCACCAGCGGCGCCTCGCCTCCCGATTGGGCGAGCGCCTTTTCCGCATCGGCCAGACGGGTCAAATCCTCACCTTCCGCGGCAATGGCATCCGCCTCGTCGGCCAGGGCGCGCTGTTCCTGAAGCCGGATGGCGATATCCTCGGTGGCTTTCTGTTCCACTTCCAGATCCGCGCGCAACGCTTTCAGATCCGCTGCACTGCTGGGCGTCGGCGGTTCGGCTTCGCAACGTGCTATCTCGGCCTCCAGATGCGACGCCTCCACCCGGTGGCGATCCAGCGCCTCAGGCGTGATCTCACGGCTCAATCGCACCGCGGCGGCGGCTGTATCGATGACGCTAACCGCCTTGTCGGGCAACTGCCGTTCGGGCAGGAACCGAGCGCTCAACTCGACCGCTGCCCGCAGGGCGCTTTCGCGGATCGAAACAGCGTGATGGTCTTCAAACTTACCGGCCACGGCACGCAACATCCGCACAGCGGTTTCGACATCGGGTTCGGCCACCTTCACCGGCTGGAACCGGCGGGTCAGCGCCGCGTCCTTTTCGAAATGCTTCTTGTACTCACCCCAGGTGGTGGCCGCGATTGTGCGCAATTCACCCCGCGCCAGAGCAGGCTTGAGGATGTTGGCGGCATCGCCCTGCCCGGCTTGGCCACCTGCCCCGATAAGACCATGAGCCTCATCGATGAACAGGATGACGGGACCGGTCGCGGATTTCACCTGATCCAGCACGCCGGTCAGGCGCCGCTCAAACTCGCCTTTGACGCCTGCACCGGCCTGCAGCAAGTTCAGATCCAGCGTGTAAAGTGTCACGTCGCGTAGCGGACCGGGCGCCGTCCCATCGGCCAACATGACCGCGAAGGCTTCAACCACAGCGGTCTTACCGACCCCGGCTTCGCCCAGCAGGATTGGATTGTTCTGACGGCGCCGCAGCAGAATATCGACCATCTGCCGCAACTCGGCATCGCGCCCCACGATCCGGTCGATTTGACCACTGCGGGCCTGTTCGGTCAGATCATGCGCGTAAAGCGCCAAAAAGTCTTCGCCACCGGTAGCCGGACTCGGTGCAGAGGCCGCGGAGCCGCTGGTTTCCGCAGGCATTGCCGCCACACGGTCCTCCAACGCACCCAGGTCAAGCGATAGCAGCGCCGGCGCGATCCGGCGCAGATGTGCGCGCAGACTGGTATCGGTGCTCAGCACCAACAGGATGATTTCAGGCGTGACGCGGGACTGTGCAAATCGAAGGCTGGTGGCTGTCCAGGCCTCTCGCGCCAGGTCGATAAGCGCGCTTGCCATCGACGGCGTGCCCGCTGAACCGCGCGGCAGACTTTCGACGGCGCGCATTGCTTGCGCGCGAGCCTCGGACGGGTTGACACCAGCCGCTTCCATCGCCTCGGCGCCGGTGTTTGTGTCGCACAGTGCGGCCACCCAATGTTCCGGTTCGATACTGACATGGGTGTTGCGCACGGCAATGCCCGCTGCGCGTTCCAACGCTGTCGCAAGATCGGGCGACATGCGAGAAATCAGAACGTGCAAATCGATGTGAGACATACGTGCGGTACCCGTCAAAAAGGCGCAAAAAAATGCCCGGTCGAACTCACCGGAGGCGCTCAATCAAATTGAATTTACCGTGTTACGTGCCCCTTAACGATTCCAACTCGCCCCCTTACAGTCAACCTCTATATCCATTCGGAAATCCTTACCTCCTGCTGTACGCTCAGACGCGAATCGGGATGCCGAACACTATTAAGCCCTTGATGAAACACTGTTTTTAGTTTCGCCACTTTGAGGATAGATTTTGCCGGATGACGCGACACACCCCACGCTGCTGACAGATGTCGGCGAGAATCCGCGCGAGAATGAGCGTGGTTTGGCTCAGTATCGGCAACTGCGGGATGCCCGCTCGGCAGCCCGCGCCGAAGAGCGTCGGCAAGAAGGCGCCGAAGCGGGCGGTCGGGTGCTTAAAGTTGCAGCAGAATGGTCGGATGTAGCGCGTCTCTGCCAAGACCTACTAACCGATATCGGACGCGATATTGAGGTGGCGGTTTGGCTGATCGAGGCCGAGACACGGCTGGATGCCTTCGCCGGGCTGGCTCGATCGGCCGGGATCATGGCCGACATGATCGAGGCGCACGGCACCGCGCTGCACCCGCAGCCCGAAGATGCCTTGGACCGCCCCTTCGATATTATAGCAGCACTGAACGGTGTGGGTCGGGAAGGCACGCTGATCCAGCCGCTGCATCTGGTGTCTCTGGCACCCGAGGGGCAGTTTGGAGCACACGGGTTGTGGAACGTGACAGATGGTGCGGCGAGCGCCGATGTCGCCGCTTTGTTGGCCGGCGCAGGATCGGCTGAGATTGAGGCGCGCCTTTTCGATATCGCCCAGGCGCGTGCCGCTATCGCACGTTGTGATACGTTGCTAACCGATCTTCTGGGCCCGGAGGCACCGCCATTTGCCAAGATCACCGATATTCTCGATACATCTGCCGCCACGATCCGAAATCTGGCCGGAGATCTGCTGATTGCCGCGACCGAGCCCGATATGGACGAAACGCCCGCGGCGCAGACCGCCGCACCGGGTAGCGATACACCGCCCGCCTTCGGTACCATCACATCGCGCGAGGATGCCTTCGCACAGATGCTGCGCATCGCTGCCTATTTCCGCCGGACCGAACCGCATTCGCCCATCGCCGACGCGTTAGAGACGCTGGTGCGCCGCGGGCGCATGGATTTTTCGGCCCTGCTGGCCGAGTTGATCCCAGACGACCATGCCCGCAGCGCGGTGCTGACTTCGGCCGGGATTGGCCCGCGCAGCGGACCAAATGATGGGGGAGGCGGCTGAAAGACGCATGAATCAATCGTCCCGCCCATTGGCGCGGGATCTGTCAAGGCGCCGCAATCCATAGCGGATTGCAACGTCAAACCACGACTGCCCCCGCATAGGGTTCGGGGCAGCGACACCGGGGGTGGAGGTCCGCGCCAGACACGGGCCGTCTCCACAAAGATTGAAGGAGGCCAGAAATGGCAAGCATTCACGATAAGCTCGACAAGGTCCGCAAACCGCGGGTCCATATTAAGTACGAAGTCGAGACCGAAGGCGCGATGGTCGAAAAGGAACTGCCCTTTGTGGTGGGTGTCCTGGGGGATTTTTCCGGCGACCCGACCCAAGATCTGAAACCCTTCGGCGAACGCAAATTCGTTCAGATCGACAAGGATAATTTTGACGAGGTGATGGCCAAGATGACACCGGGCCTGAACTTCCGCGTCGAAAACACGCTGTCGGACGACGATACCGAGATGAAAGTGCAACTGGCATTCCAAAGCCTCGAAGATTTCGACCCCGCCCGCGTGGTCGATCAGGTGCCCGCGCTCAAGGCGCTGCTTGAAAGCCGCAACCAGCTGCGGGATCTGCTGTCGAAAGCCGATCGTTCGGAAGAGCTTGAGACACTGCTTGAAAAGATGTTGCAGGATGACGCCGCGCTGAAAGACGTTGTCGATCAGCTTCAGGCGCAAACCGCCAATGGGGAGGATTCCTAATGGCCACCGAAACCCAAACCAACCCCGCCGCAGACGCCCAGACAACCGAGGCCCCCAGCCTTCTGGCCGACGTCATCGGCGCCACCCGCCAAACCGAACCGGATCGCACCAAGGAATTGCTGAAAACGCTGACCGATGCCGCGCTGGACGGTACTGTCAGTTACAATCGCAACCTGACGATCACACTTACCAAGGCGATCGAACAGCTTGACGCGAAGATCTCGCAGCAGCTCGCCGCGATCATGCAGGCGCCGGAATTCTCCAAGCTCGAAGGCTCTTGGCGCGGGCTGTGGCATCTGGTGCAGAATTCCAACACGTCGGCCAATCTCAAGATCCGTGTGCTGAACGCCTCGAAGAAAGAGATCGGGCGCGATCTGGCCAAGGCGGTGGAATTCGACCAATCCCGCCTGTTCCAGTCTATCTATGAAGATGAGTTTGGCACACCAGGTGGCGAGCCGATGGGTGCGCTGATCGGTGATTTCGAATTCGACAACAGCTTCGAAGATCTCGAATGTCTGCAAGGGATCAGCCAGGTGTCGGCCGCAGCGTTTGCGCCGTTTATCTCCGCAGCCTCCCCGCAGCTCTTTGGCTTCGACGACTATACCGAGCTGTCCAAGCCGCGGGACCTGTCCAAGATCTTCGACGCCACCGAATACGCCAAATGGCGCAGCTTCCGCGCGACCGAAGAAAGCCGGTTTGCCACGCTGACCATGCCGCGCGTTCTGGCCCGGATGCCCTACGGTCCGACCACCCGCACCATCGACGAGTTCGATTACGACGAGGCCGCCGCCTATGACGGTGGGCGCATTCCGCATAACAATTATTGCTGGATGAACGCCGCCTATGCCATGGCCACCAACCTGACCGAGGCATTCAATCAGACCGGTTGGTGCACAGCGATCCGCGGCGCTGAGAATGGCGGTAAGGTCGATGGCCTGCCGATGCATCTGTTCTCGACCGACGATGGCGATGTGGACATCAAATGCCCCACCGAAATCGCCATCACCGACCGGCGCGATGCGGAACTGGGCGCGATGGGTTTCCTGCCGCTCTGCTACTACAAGAACCACGATTATGCGGTGTTCTTCGGCGCGCAGACCACCCACAAGCCTGCCAAATATGATCGGCCAGAGGCCACTGCAAACGCTGCCATCTCGGCGCGTTTGCCTTACATGATGGCGACCTCGCGCTTTGCCCATTACCTCAAGGTGATTGGCCGCGATAAGATCGGCTCCTTCATGGAACCGGAGGATTGCGAAGCGTGGCTGAACCGCTGGATCAACAACTATGTCAACGCCAATGACGATGCGGGCCCGGAAATGCGCGCGCAATATCCGCTGCGTGATGCCAAGGTCAGCGTTGAGGAAATTCCAGGCAAACCCGGAAGCTACAATGCCGTCGCTTGGATGCGCCCCTGGTTGCAAATGGAAGAGCTGACGACATCGCTTCGCATGGTCGCCCGCATTCCGGAGAAGCAATGACATGACCGCACCCGTTGCCGTGCCGATGCGCGGGATCGGGGCGGTGTTCGACTTGCCCGCGCCGTCCGACGCCGAAGCGGCGGCGCGGATCGACCGGCTGATCGTCGCTATCGACGCTGTCCTGACACGCCAATTGGATGCGATCCTTTCAGCGCCCGAGTTCCGGGCGCTGGAGGCCCGTTGGCGTGGGCTGGCGCGGCTGGTCGAGGATGCCGGCAGCGACGGGCGGGTGATCATTCGCGTGTTCGATGCCTCCTGGCGGGCCGTGTCGCGGGATCTGGACCGCGCGGTGGAATTTGACCAATCGCATCTGCATCGCCTGGTCCATGATGGTGAGTTTGGGATGCCCGGCGGCCTCCCCTTCGGACTGCTGGTCGGGGATTATGCCGTCTCGTCCGCCACCGACCGCGCTCGCGGCGATCAGGTCGAAGCGCTAGGCCGCCTCGCCGCCGTCGGCGCAGCCGCCTTCTGCCCGATTGTCCTGGCCGCTGCGCCGGATCTGTTGGGCGTGGACGGGTTTGACCGCATCGCGCCCCATACCGATCTGACCGAGCCAAGCCGCGGCCTGGCCCAAGATCCCAACGCGTTGCGCTGGTCCACCCTGCGCAAGCGCGAGGATACGCGTTTTCTGGGCCTTATCGCGCCGGATCTGGTGCTGCGCCCGCCGCGCCAGCGCCTGTCACCGGACCGCGCCGATGGATTTACCTTCGACGAGGATCCGCGCCGCGCCCTGATAATCTCGGGCGCCTTTGCCTTTGCAGCCACAATCATCGCAGCCTTCCGCGCCTCGGGTTGGTTTGCCGCAATCCGCGGCGCCGTGCAGGATAGCGATGGCGGCGGCGTGGTCCCAGATTGGCCCGGCCTGGATCTGGGCACGGACGGACATAGGCTCTCGGAACAGCCCGCCGCGACCCTGCGCTTGACCGCCGCCCAGGAAGAGGCGCTGATCGCCCGCGGGATCGTGCCGCTTTCGACCTTGCCGCTGACAGGGACGAGCGTGTTCAACGCCAATCCGTCCCTGCACCGCCCAGAAAGCTATGGCACTCCAATCGCCACGGAAAACGCGCGCATCTCGTCGATGCTGCAATATGTGCTCTGCACCGCGCGGTTCGCCCATTATCTCAAGGTGATGATGCGCGATGAAATCGGCACGGTCGCGCCGCCGTCGCAAATCCAAGAGCGCCTTGGCGATTGGCTGCGGAGCTATTGCCTTGGCAACGAAGATGCTGATCGCGATCTGAAGGCCGAATACCCGCTGCGCGATGCGGCGGTCTCGGTGGCGCCACTGCCTGGCCGCCCAGGGGCCTACGCCGCCACGATCCGCCTGCAGCCTCATTTCCAACTCGACGATATTTCGACCTCCTTCCACCTTGTGTCTGAGGCCCCGGCGGGCCTGGAAAGGACTCCAGCGTGACCGACGCCCACACGACAAGCCTTTCAGATCTTTTGGCCCAAGACGCCTTGCCCGACGCGGTCGAGGCGGCGATTGCCCGCGTGAAAGCCGCGCCGCAGGATGCCGGTGCGCGGATGGCCCTGGCGCAGCTTGCAGCGCTTTCGGGCGATCTGCCTCGCGCGGAAACCCATGCCCGTATGGCCCAAACGCTAGATCCCGCGCGCGCCACCACCTTGGCGGAATTCCGGCAGTATCTACGTGCGCTTGAAGCTCGCGCCGCCTGGTGGAACGACGCCGCCACACCTGGTTTTCCAGACGGCCCCACAATGTTGGATCAACAGGCCATGGCCTTGCATGTCGCCTCGCGCGCGGGCGATGCGCAAGCCGCCGCAAAGGCGGCCCAAGCGCTTGAGGCGGCCCGCGCTCCTTGCCCGGCGAGATGGGATGAGACCCAGACCGATGATTTGCGGGATGTCGATGACCGGCTGCCCCACGCGCTTGAGGCGCTGACACCCGGTGGCCATTACCTGTGGCTCGACCTTGCGCGCGTTGCGACGGTCGAATTCGGCGCCGTTCTCGCCCCTTTCGATCTGCTCGCGCGACCCGCCCGTGTGGAATTGCGCGACGGCGCCGCCGCCGATCTGCGCCTGGTTGCGATCTACGATGAACCGCGCAATCCCGGTGAGCAATTGGGCCGCGTCACCGAGTTTTCCGAGCTTTCGCCGGGCCTGATCCGTGCCCACGGACAACGCTCTTTCCTGGTGGGCGACGACATGGCCGGGCTTCTGTCACCAAGCGTGCTGGTAATGGCCAATGGCTAGGCCCGGCACGCCCCCTTCCGACAAGCGGGTCGCGCCCGCTTTGCTGGACCGGCTGATCGACCTCGATCCCGATCTCAGCGCCGATCCCCCGCTGACCGAGGCGGAGACTGTCATCGGGCTGCGCGCCGCCCTGCGCCGCGATCTTGAGATGTTGCTCAATACCCGCTGCGTACCGGATACGCCGCCCGATCATCTGCCAGCCCTGGAAGACAGCGTTTTGACCTACGGAACGCTCGATTTCTTCTCGGCCGATCTGAACACCGACATGCAGCGCAACGCCTTCGCAGCCGAAGTGCAGCGCCGGATCGAACGGTTCGAGCCGCGACTGGAGAATCCGCAGGTCACGCTTGTCTCTGATCCGGTGCCCAGCCGTCGCCATTTGCGGCTGCGGATCAAGGCGCGCCATGTGGCCAGACCCGGCCTTCCGCCAATCATTTTCGAAACCGCGATGGATCCCGTGGCCGGGCATTTCTCGGTCACCGAAACCGGCGGCGCCACCGCCAGACCGGAGGGGCGCAGCCGTGGCTAACCGCTTCCTCGATCACTATTCGGCGGAATTGGACGGGCTGCGCCGCCGCGCCGCGCGCTTTGCCCAATCGCATCCCAAGATCGCCGGGCGCTTGCGTCTGGCACCGGATGTGGCCGACGATCCCAATGTCGAACGCCTGATCCAATCCTTCGCCTATACCGCCGCACGGGTCCGCCAAAAGCTGGATGATGGCCTGCCCGAGCTAACCGATGGGTTGCTGGAAACGCTCTACCCGCATTATCTCGCGCCGTTGCCTGCGCTGACCGTTTTGTCCTTTGCGCCTGATCCCGGCATGGATGGTGCCTTGCCCGTCCCGCGCGGGACAGAAGTGGTCTCCGACATGCTGGACGGCGACCGTGTCCGCTTTGCCACCACGCAAGAGGTGCCGCTGGCGCCGCTGCGTCTGACTGATCTGCGCCTATCGCAGCGCCCGTTCGAGGCGCCACCCGCCCCGAGTGGCGCTGCCGCTTGTCTACGTCTCTCTCTCGCGCCCCTGGGCCAAGTGCCAATCCGCGAGATGGGGCTGTCCCGCCTACGCCTGTTTCTGTCTGGCCCGATGGCCGAGGCGCAGGGCCTTGCACGGTTGATGTTACAAGACACGCTGGGGCTGTCTGTCGCCGCCCATACCGCCGATGAGGGCGCACGCCGCCTGCCCACCACGGCGTTGCGACCCGTGGGTTTCGAGGCCAAAACGGCGCTGATCCCCTGGCCCGAAGGCAGCTTCGCAGGCTACCGGACGTTGACGGAGTTCACGGCCCTGCCGGAAAAATTCCTGTTCTTTGATATCGACCCTGGCCCGCTGCGCGAAACCGACCGGCTCGATATCTATGTGTTTTTCAGGCGCGCACCCGATGAGGCACTCAAGCGGGTCGACACGGGCTCCGTGACACTCCATGCCACACCCGCCGTGAACCTGTTCCCTACCCGGGCCGAGCCGATTGCCCTCAACGGCACCCGCACCGCCTATCCGCTGGCCGCCGATGCGCGCAGACCACGCACCCGCGCCGTGCATTCCGTGCGCCGTGTTACCGTTGCGGGCGCCGATGGCACCACCCATCCAGCGGCGCCACTGTTCCACCGGCTAACCGATCACCGCGGCGATGGGCTCTATTGGCATCTGCGCCGCCATGCCCCTGACCAGGGCGGCCGCGAAGGCGCCACCACGTTGGCCTTCGTCGATCATCGCGGCGTCTCGGACGCACCCGAGGCGGGCACAGCCGGCGTAGAGATCTTGGCCACCAATGGCGACCTGCCGCGCAAACTGCCCTATGGGGGCGGGCAACCGCATCTCACCCTGTCGTCACCGTTTGATCCAATCACCGGGGTCACCTGCCTGCGTGCACCAACCACACCAAAACCGCCCCGCGCCGATGAAGATCGCGCCTGGCAGCTAATGTCGCATCTGTCGCTGAACCATTTGTCGCTGCAATCCGGCGGTGCTCCGGTGCTGCGCGACCTGTTGCGGCTCTACGATCCAGGGGACGGGCCGGACGTGGCCCAGATGATCGACGCCATCGACAGCCTATCAGCCACCACCGGTCTTGCCCGGATCGACGGGGTTGGCGTGACCGGCACAGATCTGACGCTGGTCTTTGACGATAGCCGGATTTCCCAAGGTCAGGCGGTGCTGTTTGCCGCGATGCTGGACCGGTTCTTTGGCTGCTACACCACGCTCAACACCTTCACGCGCCTGTCGGTGAAGATGAAGGACCGTACCGATTGGCTGGCGCGGTTTCCCGCGCGCTCGGGCGAGGGGGCACTGATATGAACACCAGCGCGCGTTTCGATGCGCTCTGCGCGGCACCCCACCGGTTTGAAGCATTGACAGCCCTGCGCCTGGCCGAGGCCGAGGCCCGTACCCGTGGCCTGTCGCTTGAAGTGATCGCCCTGCCCAAGGGCACGCTCGCGCCGACGGCGATTGGCGCGATCACCGTCACGGATCGGTCCATTCGGGTCGAGTCCGCTTTTGCGGGGTTGGTTGGGCCGCTGTCGCCCTTGCCGCCCGCCTGGACCGAGATGGCCGCCATCGACCGACGCCGCCGCGCCGGCGGGCTGGCTGCATTTCTCGATCTGTTTTCCGGACGGCTGGCAGTTTTGTTTGCCCGCGCCGCCGCAAAATACGACCTACCGGTGCTGCTGCAATGGGCGCCGCGGCGCGCCAACCGAGTGTTGGGGGCGTTGAATGCGCTGATTGGTCTGCATAGCCCCACGCTCGACGAACAAATGCCGCTGCCCGGCGATGCGACCCTGGCCCATGCCGGGCTTCTAGCCAATCGCACCCGGTCCGCCGTGGCGCTTCAGGCCATGGCGCAGGCACATTTGGGCCTGCCTGTACGCGTCGATCAGTTTCATCGCCGCTGGCGCCCCGTGCCGGAAACCGAGCAAACCCGCCTTGATGGCAGCCGCGCCCTTGGCCGCGATGCCTCGGCCGGGGCCTGGATCCCCGACCGCGCCGGTCAGGTCCGCCTTGTGGTAGGCCCCGTGCGATATCCCGATTTCCTGTCGCTGGAGCTGGGTCAACCGCGCCTGCGCGATTTCGCTAGGCTGATGCGGTTTGCCATCGGTCCAGTGCTCGATTTCGACATCCAGATCGTGCTCGACCGGCGCGACATTCCGATCACCCAGATCGGGGGCGATGGACCGCCCGCGCGGCTCGGTTGGAATTCCTGGGCGCGCGACCAGGACGCGGAACGCGATGCCGATGAAGCGGTGATCGATGGGCGGAGGGCTGCGGCATGACGCTTCTGGTGCTTGAGCTGTTGGATGCGGGCGAACGACGGCTGGTGCAGCGTGGCCAAAGCTTCACCATGGGCACCTTTCCCGGCGCGACCTGGCCCCTGCCCGCCACGCCCGGCGCCGCCAATGGGGGCGAGGTGCGCGTGCAGCCCGACGGGGTGACCGCCTCAATCGCGCTGGTGCGCGGCTCTGCGACGCTGGATCAGCGCGCCCTAACCGAGGAACCCCGCACGCTGTCCGCCGATGCGATTATCATCATCGGGCCCCACCGTATCGCCGCCCGGTTCCGCGATGATCTGACAATTGCCCACGCGACAGAGGCGCCGACAATCAGTGCCATCCTCGCGGATGTCGCCCCGGGGGGCATCACCGCCTCCAGCCCGGTGCCTGCGCGCGCGCAGGACGATTGGATCGGCACCTTGACCGGCGATGCGCCCGAGACCGGTCGCCCCGATTGGAATAGCCTGGGCCGCTATACTGGCCAGCCAAAGGTGACCGAGGAAACCCACCATGCCAATCCGCTGGACGTACTGCCGTCAGGCAGCACATTCCTGCCGGACGATTGGGATGCCGATCCGGTGCCAGGTGGTGCGGCAAGCTCCGATCTGCAGGATCGGCTGGTCCAATCGCGCGCGCCGGGACACGTATTGCCCGGCGGCGCGGGCACCACGCCCAGACCCGCCCCGCAGCATGGGCTTGATCCAGGCAGTCGCGCATTTCTGACCGGTGCCGGGCTCCTGGGTGACGATATGGCCGATCTTACGCCAGACGATATGGGCACGCTTGGGGCGCTCCTGCGCGAGGCGCTCGATGGATTGGCCCGCCTGGAACAAGAGGCACAGACCCGCGCCACCGATATCGGCCTACCCGCTGCGGCCACCGGACTGCCGCGCGAGGCGATCCGCTTTCTTCTGGGCGCGGTACAATTGGGCGACGGGGCGCTGGCGCAATTGGACGCCCGGATCACGGATCTGGCGCGGATGCAGGCCGCAACCCATGACGGGGCCCGCCTGTTCGCCGCCGAGGCAAGAAAGGCGCTCGACCCCGACACGATCCGCGCCGAAACCGCCCGTGGCGCCCTGCGATTAGGTGCCAGCCGCGCCGCCTGGGCGCTCTATGAGACACGCTTCGCTCAAGGACCGGCTTCCGGGCCGCCGCCCTTGTCCGATCAGGCGCTCGCCGCCATGATTTCTGCACGCTTGCACGGGGTCACCCCGGTAGAAGACACGAAGGAAGAACCCAGTGAAGACTGACAATCGCGTTGCCTGGTCCGAGGGGATGTTCCTGCGTGTGCAGCATTTCCAACAGGCCGATCGCTGGACCGAACGGCTGGTGCGCGACCGAACCGCCCCGCTTGCGCCCTATCCCTGGGGGTTCACGAATGTCGAGATCGATCAGGCCGCCTTGGGTGTGGGTCGTGTGGCTTTGAGCGCTGTGTCGGGCATTCTGCCCGATGGCACGCCGTTCTCTGCGCCCGATCTGGCGGATCTGCCTGCACCGCTGCAATTGGCCGAAGGCTCGGGCGCGACGACGATCTACCTTGCTGCGCGAATGCGTCAGCCCGGACAACCCGAATACGGCCCCAGCACCCGCCATGCCCGCACGGATTACGAGGCTGAGGATGCCAATGCTGACACCGCCTTCACCGCCGAGATCGAAATCGGTCGCATGGCGCTATCGCTGAAATCCGATGCCGATGAGCGTGAGGGCTTTGAATGCCTGCCCATCGCGCGGGTGATCGAAACCCGCACGGATCTGTCGGTCGTGCTGGAGAAATCCATGGTGCCGCCGATCTTGCATTTAGGTGCAGCACCGCGCATCCACGGGTATATCACCGAAATTACAGGGCTTTTGCGGCATCGCGCCCATGCGATTGCACAGCGTATGGGGGATCTGTCGATGCGCGGCGCCCCTGAGATGAGCGACTACATGATGCTCCAGGCGATCAACCGCGCCACGCCGCTTATGGCCCATCTCGACGCGCAGGCGGGGCAAATCCACCCCGAGGCCGCGTTCCGCGCGCTGATCACATTGGCCGGGGAAATGGCCACCTTCACCGCCGATGGCAGCGTGGCCGCCGACATGCCCGCCTATACCCATATGGATCCGGAGGCGACCTTCGTCCCCGTCATCGAGGAATTGCGGCGTGCGCTGTCGGCCGTGCTGGACCAGTCGGCCACATCCATCCCGCTGGAGCTGCGCCGCCATGGCGTGCGCGTCGGGATGCTCGCCGATGCCGGGCTGAAGCAAGATGCCGTCATGGTGCTGGCCGCGCGCGCCGATTTGCCAACCGAGCAATTGCGCCGGTCGCTGCCAAACCAGATCAAGATCGGCTCGGTCGAGCGTATTTCTGAATTGGTGAATGTCGCGCTGCCCGGCATTCCGGTACAGCCGATGGCCGTGGCGCCCAAACAATTGCCGCATCAACCGGGATCGGTGTATTTTGAGTTGGATACCGGCGATGATCTCTGGCGTGCGGCCACCGATACCGGCGCGCTCGCGATCCATCTGTCCACCGAAATTCCGGGGCTCGACCTGAAACTCTGGGGGATCCGCGCATGAGCAGCGGCTCCGGCAGCGCGCCACCCCTCGACGAGGACGACGACACGCCCCGTATCGTCCTACCGACGCCCGGTGGGCTGAGCGCAAAGCCCGAGACCGACGTGCCAGCCCCCGCGCCCGCCGACCCGCCAGCACCCGATCCGGCCTTGTCGGTCGGGGATATCCTGCTCGGTTTCCATTTTGCGGGCGGCGATCTGCCCGTGATGGTGGCCCGCGCCGCGCCGCTGCTGAACCTGGCCCATGCGCTGCGCACCGGACGGCAACCGCCGCCTGTGGCCGATTTGCGGCGCGAATTGACGCAAGCCGCGCGCGAATACGAAACCGCGCTGGCCGCCGCCGGGATCCTGCCCGATCAGGCGCGCTCAGCCCATTACGTGGTCTGCGCGACGCTCGACGACGTGATCCGCAACACCGAATGGGGTGTCGAATGGGCCGTGGAAGGCCTCGTATCGACATTCCACGACGATGTGCATGGCGGCGACAAGGTCTTTGCCCTGCTGACCCATTTCCAAAAGACACCGCGCGCCAATCGCGACCTTCTGCTTCTGATCTATCTGTGCCTGTCCTTGGGGTTCGAGGGGCGCGCGCGCGTCTCGTCCCGCGGCGCGGCGGAACTGGCAATCGTGCGTGAAAACCTGTTCCGCACGCTGCGCACCGAATTTGACATTGTCGAACGGGACCTGTCGCCGCTTTGGCGTGGCGAGGATGCCGCTCACCGACCACTCCGCGCCGGGTTGGCCTTTTGGTTGATCTCGGGCCTGGCGCTGCTCGCGCTTTTGGCGGTGTTCTTGATCTACAGCCTGCTTTTGAACCGGGCCGCTGATGCGACCCTGGCACAATTGACCGCCCTGCCGCCCGGCCAACCACCGTCTCTGGCCCTGCCCGATCCGCCGCCACCGCCGCCCGAGCCTGTTGCAGAACCCGATCCCGCGCCGCCCGCACCGATACCGGACGATGTGCCTGTGACACCGCCCATCGACACGTTCATTGCCTTCCTGCAACCCGAAGTCGATGAGGGTCTGGTACGGCTCTACCGCGAAGAGGATGCCGTGCTGGTCCGTGTGGCCAATGCGGGCGCTTTCGGCTCTGGCAGCGCGGATATCGAGCCCGCCTTCACCGACGTATTCGACCGAATCGGACAGGCTTTGGCTGCGGAGACTTTCGACGTGACCATTCTGGGCCATACCGATGACCGCGCGATCCGCACCGCGCCGTTCCCGAACAATTACTTTCTCAGCCAGGCCAGGGCCAATGCGGTGCAGGACATCCTTCTGCAATATGTCGACCCGAGCCGTGTGGATATAGAAGGTCTCGGCCCTGATCGGCCCATCGCCAGCAACGCGACGGAGGATGGCCGCAGCGCCAATCGGCGCACCGAGATCCTGGTGCGCGAACCGGGCGACCGTGTGCCCGACAGCCTGTTGACGACAGGCGTGCAAGATCCTTTGGCCCCAGAGGCTGCCCAAGCGGAGGATGAGCAATGAACCCCCTCGGCATGTGGACAACGATCCGGTCGAATGTCTCCGCCTATGCGTCGGTTCTCGGCCCGCGCTTTGCGGCTTTGGTGTGGGTCGGTGCGCTGTGCGGTATCGTCTGGATCTTCGGCCCACGCTTGCCCTGGGGCGACACCCGTCCGCTGGAGCCTGTCCGCGCACGGTTGATTGTGATCGGCGTGATCATCGGCCTTTGGCTGATCTATGCGCTTGTATCTTGGGTCCTGGCCAGGCGGCGCGCCAAGGCCGAAGACGACGCCGTCACCGAAAGCCCTGAAGATATTGCCGCGGGCGAAACCCGCGCCGAAATCGCCGAATTGCGCGACCGTCTGCGCGCCGCGCTGAAGACCATGCGCAAGCTGGCCCGGCGGCGTTTCGGATATACCTACGATTATCCATGGTACCTGATGATGGGTGCGCCTGGCGCGGGAAAGACCACGCTTCTGCAGCGCTCTGGCCTGAAGTTCCCCTTGGGCGATGCCGAAGGCGCGGAACCCGTCCAGGGCGTGGGTGGCACCCGCAATTGCAATTGGTGGTTCACCGACCGTGCCGTTCTGATCGATACGGCAGGCCGCTACACCACCCAGGAAACCGGCCGGGCGCGCGACCGTGACGGGTTTTTAGGCTTTCTGGCGATGCTGCGCCGGTCACGGCGGCGGCAACCGATCAATGGCGTCATCCTCACGCTGTCTCTGACCGATCTGCTGACCCAAGACCCCGAAGAACGCTTGCGCGACATTCGCGCCATTCGCCAGCGATTGACAGAGACCGAAGAGACTCTGGGCGCCCGTATCCCGATCTACATGGTGCTGACCAAAGCCGACCGACTGACCGGCTTCACCCGCTTTTTCGACAGCCTGGGGCAAGAGGCGCGGCGCCAAGTCTGGGGCATCACCTTTCCCTATGACGAAGCGCTCGACGCGCCCGGGGTCACGCCCGATATCTTCTCGCGTGAGTTTCAGGGGCTGTTGACCCGGTTGAACGCGATGCTGGTCGAACGGCTGCAACAGGAAACCGATATCGACCAGCGCGGGCGGATCTTCCGCTTTCCTGCCCAGGTCTCCGCCCTGCACGATGCATTGCGCGAGATCGTGGAAGAGCTGTCATCCGGCACCGGCAGCGTGTCCGAACCCCTGTTGCGGGGCATCTACTTCGCCTCTGCCACACAGGATCTAACGGGGCGCGAGGCGCGGCCGATCCCCGGTGTGCCCCAGGCCGCCTCTGCCATGAACCGGACCTACTTCGTGGACCGTTTGTTTGGCGATGTCATCCTGGGCGAGGCCGCCCTGGTTGCACGCGACACCCGCGTTTCGCGGCGGCAGCGCATCGCCACGGGCCTCGCCTATGGCATTGCCGCCTCGCTGGCGCTGATCTTCCTGGCCACGTGGACCATCGGGTTCATGGCCAACCGGCAGGCAATCGCCGCCGTGGAAACCGGCCTGACGGAATATGAAACGCTGGCCCAAAACATCCCCGTCCGCGATGTCGATGATGCCGATTTTCTGCGGGTCCTGCCCGCCCTGGAACGTATCGCTCGCAGTCCTGACGCCTTTGGAAGCGTCGAGATCGGCCCTGTGCCGCTGCACCGCGCGGGCTTTGGTATGGATCGCAGCCCCCGCATCACCCGCGGCCACGACACCGCCTATTCCGAAGCACTCGGCGCCTATCTGCTGCCCCGATACATGGTCGCGCTGCAAAACATCCTTCGCGATGAGACCACCGATGAGGCGCGCGCCTTCGAGACCCTGAAACACTACCTCTCGCTGGCCGGGCTTGGCCCGATTGACCGCGACGGCTTGCTGGCCCAATCCGAGCGCCTCTTTGCCGAGCTCTATCCGGGTTCGGGCCGCGTCGGTACACGCGATGCACTGCAGGAACACGTGACGGCGATGCTCGATCGAGGTACGCTGCCAGTGCTTGAGATCGACGACCAATTGGTGACCGAGGTTCGCGCGCGCATCATCGACCGCAGCCCGGCGCAACGGGTGCTCGATTTACTGGCTGTGCGCGAGGTTGCGCGCGCCCTGCCCGATTGGTCCGCCGCCGAGGTGGCGGGCCCCCAGGGCCGCGATGTCTACGCGCCGGGCCTGGCCGAATTGCGGATCGATGGGATCTATACGCGCACTGGCTTCCGCGAGGTGTTGATCCCCCAAATCGGTGCCCTGGCCGAAGTCGCCGCCGATGAAGATTGGGTGCGCGGCCCCAACGCGCCCAGCACGGCCACACCCAGCGAGATCGCCAACAACGCCGTCACGCTTTACTATGCCGCGTTCGAGGCCGAATGGCGCGCCGCCATCGGCGCCATCACCATCGCCGAGGCTGACAGTCTGACCGAGGCTGCCGACCTTGTCGCCGCTTTGGCCACCGCTGCCGATCCCCTGGGCCGCATGGCGCGCAGCATCGCGACCCGCACCGATCTGGCCACGCCCGGCACCGGCGATGCGCTGCTGCTGGCCGAGGTACCCTTTGATCCGGCCGCTGCACCCGACCCTTATGGCCCCCTGCGCCGCGCCCTGGCACCCGACACCGATAGCGAGGGCAACCGGGTCGACGCGCTGACCCCTCTGACGCCGCTCTATGATGAGATCTTTCAGCAGCTGACCCGTCTGGATGCCCCCGACCCGGCTGCCGCCCAGGCCTTGGCCTCTGAGGATGCCTTGCGCGATGCCGCACAGGCCTTGGTCGCGGCTGGACGGCAATTGGATGCGCCGATCGACACATGGGTGGTCACCATCGCCGCGCGCGTGTCCGAGGCCGCGGTCGGCCAAGCCCGGGCAGCGGCAGACCGGCTCTGGCGCGCGGAGGGCGCCGCCCAATGCCGCCGTGCAATCTCGGATCGCTACCCGTTCAGCCCCGTCGCCTCCACCGATGTGACGCTCACGGATTTCACCGCCATGTTCGGTCCAAACGGCCTGTTCGCGACGTTCTTCGATGAATATCTGACCGATATCGTCGACACGACCTCCGATCCTTGGACCTGGTCCGGGGGCCTCGCCGCGGAGGGCGAGATCGACAATTCCGCCCTGCACCAATTCCAGCGCGCCGCGCAGATCCGCACCGCCTTCTTCCCGAACGGCGTCGCTGATCCGCGCGTGGAACTGTCGGTGGATCTGGTCACCATGCCGCCCGGCGCCAATGTCGCCCTGTTTGAAATTGGTGACCGCCGCTCGGCCCATCGCGCCGATCTATCGGACGAAGACCGGCTGCTTTGGCCCGCTGAGAACGGCGCCGACACCGCCCGCGTGATGCTTCTGCCCGGCGACCGCGCCACTGCGCCGACTGAAAATGGACCATGGGCGCCTTTCCGCCTAATCGATCAGGCCGTGGTGCTACCTGGCAATGACAACCAATTCCAGGCGCGCTTCACCGTCGATGGACGCGATGTGACCTTCCGATTGACATCCGGCAGCGTGAACAATCCGTTCAACCTGCCCGCTCTGACGGCGTTCCGCTGTCCAACGGGGTTCTAGCCGATGAAAGCTCAACCCACCTGGCGCGGTTATTTTGGCAAGATCCCCCAAGCGGGCGATTTCGTCAGCCACGGCTTGCCCCCCGCCGTCGAAACGGTGTTCGACGAATGGTTGCGCACCGCGATCCGCGACAGCCAGCAAGATCGCGGACGCCGCTGGCTGGATGCATTCCTGGTCACCCCGGTCTGGCGCTTCGCGATGGAAGGCGGCGTGGCAGGCCCGCAGCCCCTCGCCGGGGTCATGATGCCCTCGGTCGACCGTGTGGGCCGCTATTTCCCCCTGGTCATCGCCTGCGCGCGGCCGGATCTCGGGCAGAATGACCTGCTGTCGCTTTGCGATGATCTGGCATTTTTTGACGCGGCAGAGGCACTTGCAATGTCCTGCCTCCACGCCAAGGTCTCACCCGCAGCGCTGGCGGAAGGTGTGGCTTGCCTGCCCACAAGCCCCCTGCCCAACCGCCCGCGCAGTGAAGAATTCGGCGATGCCCCCTCGGCGTTCTGGTGGACCGGTCGCAATGGCGAGCGCAGTCACTATACTGACTACATGCCGCAACATTCTGATTTTTCACAATTTTTTCTAGGAAATGCACAAGGTAGGACGGAAGGCGAGCGTCGGCCCGTGCTGATCTCGCCCGTGCCCGAGGATGCCCCTCCTGCTCCACAGCCGCCCGCGCCCGCGGCGCTGCTTTATCGCGATTACGCGGCCGCGTCCTTGCGCGGCACCCGCAGCGCCGGCTTGACCGACGCCACCGCGATGAATGCCGATCACCAGGCCTTTTCGCTGCTCGCCGGGATCGGTCCCTCGCCAACCTTGCCGACCCAGGTCAAAGGCCTGGTGCCGGTCTTCGAAAGTATCGCAAACCCGTTTTCCATGAACGATCTGATCGCCGAAGCGAAGGGCAAACTGGGTAGCGCGAATACCCGCCTCGCCGCACGGGCCGAAGCGGCGGGCGAACAGACCGCCGTCGCGGCCTTGGTGCTTTTGATCCAGGCGCGCCGCTATGCGGTGTTGTGGTCGGGCAATTGCACAGCTCTGCTGGCGCGCGGCGGGACACTGCATCAGATCAATCGGCCCCATACCGATGCGCGGCTGCGGGGGATCGTCACCCATGCCCTTGGGGCCCGTCGGACAAATGCCCCCGACAGTTCGATTGGTCAGGTCGAAGATGGCGACCGGTTTCTGCTCGCCTCGCCTGGCCTGACCGAAATGCTGAGCTTCGACGAAATCGCCGAGATCCTCGCCGGTGCCAAAACACCTCAGATCGCTGTGACGGAACTGACGCAGAACGCACTCATCGCTGGCGCCACCCTTGACGCTACGGCGCTGTGTGTATTCCTTTCGCCGCACACGGGTTAGAGCGCACGACACGAGAATGACGCAAACCGGCAGAGCGCTCAAAATCAGGGACAATATGATGAAAAAACACCTCATCCTAGTTTTGATGGCAGTGACACTGGGCCTCGCCGCTTGCGGCCCAAGGGACGGCCCTTCGCAGGGCGAGGTGCGGCGCGATGCACGGGCGGCCGATGTGCCGATCCTGCCGCTGAACCGCTCCGTCATCAACGCGCTCGGCACACCCGCCCCCAGCGAGGGGTTTGGCCATCTCACGACGATGCCCTACACCCCCGGCGTCATCCGTCCGGGCGATGCCATCAACGTGCAGGTGTTTGAAACCTCCGATGACGGCATGTTCTCGGTCGAAGGCACATCATCGCTGCAACTGGGCGAATTTGTCGTCTCGCCCGATGGAACAGTGTCCCTGCCCTTCATCGGGGCCGTCCGTGTCGCAGGCAACAACAATGTCGGCGCGCAGCGGTTGATCACCAACGCGCTGCGTGAACGGGCCATCGATCCGCAGGCCACGGTCAGCGTCACGGTCTCGGCTACCGACAATTTCACCGTCCAGGGCAATGTCGGCGCGGGCGGCACCTACCCGCTGACCCCCCGGGGTGAAACGATCCTCGATGCGCTGGCCTCCGCCGGTGGCACCCAGGGCGCGCCGGATCAAACCAATATCATCTTGCGCCGCGGGGGTGAGACGCGCAGCGCATTGCTGTCGCAGATCCTGGCCGATCCGTCCCAAGATGTCGCTCTGCGTCCAGGTGATGCGGTGATCATCGGCGGCGGTCAGGCCAGCTTTATCGCAGATGGCGCGCTGTCCTCCCCCGGTGAGTTCAACTTCGTCGAAGGGGAACTGACCCTGGCCCAAGCCATCGCCCAAGCCGGTGGCCTGCAAGACAGCCGTGCCAATCCCAATGCCGTTTACGTGTTTCGCCGGATGCCTCCGGGTGAATCCTTTCTGCTGGAACAGCCGCCCGGCAACCCGCATATCCGCGTCTTCGGGGATGTGATTTTCCAGGCCGATTATACATCTCCCACCGCGCGATTGGATGCCGGTCAGTTCATGTTGCGGGACGGCGATGTGGTCTATGTGGGTAATTCGCCCCTGGCCGAGTTCCTGAAGTTTTTCCAGATCTTCGAGCGTCCGCCCGAGATCCCGGCCCCGTCTGGCCGCAGCTAACATCTCAAGCAGATGAGAAAGGGCGATCGAAACCATCGGGCGCCCTTTTTCCATCCACACCGACGCCGTCGTCAAAAGATCAGCAGCTCAACCGCAGGCCTGAGCCGCCAAAAGGGCAAGCTGACGGTGCCCTTTCGCCTGCAGAACTGAGGCGGCCCGCCAGGCCCGCAGGCCGCTCCGGCAGCACAACACAACGCGCGTGTCGGCTGGCGCCTCAAACCTATCCAGCCCATCTGGACGAAGACGCATCGCCGATGGCGCGATGGGCCGTGCCACTTCATCCTCGCTCCGCAATTCAATGATCTGATCGCTGTCATCCAACATGCTTTTCGCGACGAACGGCACATACTGCTCCGGCTCTGGGCTGCCGTGAAACGCGAACCCGCCAAATCGCAGCTTTGCCAAATCAAGTGTCACCAGACGCCCCAGCGGCGACGGATCAGACCTCAACAGAACTCTCAGCGCCATCTGCGCCTGCAAGGCGCCAATCGTGCCCACGGCCGGGCCCAAGACACCCGCGGTGGCGCAGGTGGCGCCATTATCCGGCAAATCTGGGAACACCGCCCTCAATGACGGGGCGGATCCACAGAACGCACCGACATAGCCGGATTGACCCAAAACGCTGGCGGAGATCAAAGGCGTCTTCTGGCTGCGGCAGGTATCCGACAAAATGTAGGACACGGCGAAACTATCGGCGGCATCGATGACAAGATCCGCGGTTTCGGCGATATCAGCCGCGATGCTCGGACCCAATGCACAGATATGGGCATCTATGGCGACATCCGGGTTGAAACCACGCACAAACTCGGCGGCAACGTCGGCTTTGGGGCGCCCCAGATCCGATATGCGATAAAGCGGCTGACGATGCAGATTGCTGTCCTCGATCACATCAGGATCGTACAAGGTGATGTGCCCCACACCGGCCCCGGCGAGGTATTGCAGCACCGGGCAACCAAGCCCACCGGCCCCGATGATCGCAACATGCGCAACAGCCAGCCGCGCCTGACCGTCGGCACCGATCTCGGGCAGCATCATCTGGCGTGCATAGCGGGTCATGGGGCACATGCCGCGATCCAGGCGCGGGTGCGCGCTTCAGGGTCATCGGCCCGCTGAATGTCTGTCACCACCGCTGCGCTATCGGCCCCTGCGGCAAACACACCGGGCAGCCGCTCAATGGTCAGTCCGCCAATGGCCACCAGGGGCGTATTGCCCACCTGTGCTTTCCAACGGGTCACGCGATCCAAGCCCTGCGGCGCCCATTTCATCTTTTTCAGCAAGGTCGGATAGACCGGCCCAAGCGCCACATAGGCCGGATCGTGGGACAAGGCGCGGTCAAGCTCCGCGTCATCATGGGTCGACAGGCCGAACCGGATACCCGCCCGCCGCAGCGCCACAAAATCCGCGCTGTCCATATCCTCTTGCCCCAGATGCACAAAATCACAGCCCAGATCGAGCGCCGCCTGCCAGTAATCGTTGACTACAAGTTGCGCGTCATGCGCCTCGCAGACAACCTTGGCGCGGGTGATCTGCGCCCGAATATCAGCCTCGGGCCGGTCCTTGATCCGCAATTGCACCAGCTTCACACCAAGCGGCACCAGGTGCTCGACCCGCTCGGCATCGCCAACGATCAGGTAGAATCGTTCCATCAGGCCAGTTCCGCCAGGCCGAGCACGGGCGTCGAGGGAACCGCCATGTCGCGCCGATCCATGGGATCCGCACCATATCCGATCCGGCCCGCATTGATCGCACCCGCCATCGCCCGCGCCATGGCCACCGGATCGCCCGCCTTGGCCACGGCGGTGTTCAGCAAAACTGCATCCATCCCCAATTCCATCGCCTGACAGGCATCTGAGGGGCGCCCGATCCCGGCATCCACGATCAGCGGCACGCCGGGGAAATGCGCTCGCATGGTCCGCAATGCATCGGGCGTGCGCAGGCCTTGCCCGGACCCAATCGGCGCCCCCCACGGCATCAAGACTTCGCAGCCTGCCGCCAGCAGCTTTTCCCCGACAATCAGATCATCGGTCGTATAGGGGAACACCTGAAACCCTTGGGCGGTTAGCTCTCCCGCGGCCTCGACCAAGCCAAAGACATCGGGCTGCAACGTGTCGGCATGGCCGATCACCTCCAGCTTGATCCAGCGCGTGCCGAACAGCTCCCGCGCCATCTGTGCGGTGGTGATCGCTTCGGAAACGGAATGGCACCCCGCCGTGTTGGGCAGGATCTCGACGCCGATATCGCGCAGCATCTCCCAAAATCCGGCCCCCGAGCCATCCGCCGTTTCACGCCGTAGCGAAACAGTCACGATCTCACACCCGCTGGCACGGATCGCCTCTTGCAGGATGGCGGGTGACGGATATTGCGCTGTACCCAAAAGCAGGCGCGATGTGACGGGCGTGCCGTAAAACTTCATCTCAACCTCCCTGCATCGGCGCCAGAACCTCCAGCCGATCACCGGGCAGGATCTGCGTGTCGGGGCGCGCATCGCGCGGGATGAACTGACCGTTCAGGGCCGTGGCAATAGCAGGGTTGGTAAACCCCAATTCTTCAAGCGCGGCGGATAGGGTCTTGCCCGTGACCTCATGCGGCTGGGCATTCACGAGGATGTTCATGGGATGTCTCCGAAAGAAGGGTGTCAGCGACGTGCTTGGCCATGGCAGGGGCCAGCAGAAAGCCGTGGCGATAGAGGCCGTTCAGCGCCCAGCCCCCTCCATGGCGGGTCAAGCGCGGCAGGTTGTTCCCATAGGCGGGGCGCAGGCCGGCCCCGATCTCCAGGATGCTGGCTTCGGCAAAACCGGGATGCAGGGTGAAGGCCGCGCTCAGCAATTCGCTGATCGACCGGAGTGTAGGTGGACGGGTCGACGAGCTTTCGATCATGGTTGCGCCGATCATGTAAATGCCAGCGCCACGAGGCACGAGGTAAAGCGGAATACGCGGATGCAGAAGGCGCACCGTGCGGGTGATCTCGACCTCCGGGCATTGCAAGATCGCCATTTCCCCGCGCACCGGGCGCAGGCCGGGCAAGTTGGCAGCCGGTCCGGTACAGTCCAACGTGACCCCTGCGGGCGCTTCGGTTGCCCATCGGAACGAGACACCGGCGTCGCGCGACGCCATGGTCAGATCTATCAACGCCTGTCTCGGGTTCAGATGCGCTTCCTTGGTGAAATGCAGGCCCTGATCGAACCGTCCGCCTAGTGCCGGTTCCAACTCCGCGATCCCGGCGCCATCGACCGGCGTGAAGTCCGATGTGCGGCGCGCAAACCGCGCCACCTCTTGCCGGTCGCGCGGCGGCGCCACGACAAGCGTCCCAAGGCGGGTCACGGCTGTGACCCCACTCCACCACTCCACCGCATCACGCCCGAGCGTCACAACCGCATCATCGGCGCTTTCGCGTTCGCACCACGGGGCGAGCATCCCGCCCGCATAGCGGGCCACGCTGCCTTTACCGGGGCCACTGGCCCGGTCATAGACCGTGACCTTGGCACCGCGCCGCGCCAGTTCCAGCGCAGAGGTGAGACCGGCAAGCCCCGCCCCGGCGATACGGATCATTCCTTGCCCTCCTCGGCGGGAATATAGAGCTCACCGCCTTCGCGGAACTTGGCCGCCATCGCCTCCATGCCCTCTTTCTGCGCCTCGGCGCGGATGTCATGGCTGATCCGCATGGAACAGAACTTCGGCCCGCACATGGAGCAGAAATGCGCCACCTTATGCGCCTCTTTCGGCAGGGTCTGGTCGTGGAAGTCGCGCGCGGTATCCGGGTCAAGCGACAGATTGAACTGGTCCTCCCAGCGGAACTCGAACCGTGCACGGCTGAGCGCATCATCCCGCCGTTGCGCGCCCGGCAGCCCCTTGGCCAAATCGGCGGCGTGGGCCGCGATCTTGTAGGTGATGACGCCGGTTTTGACGTCATCCCGGTCGGGCAGGCCCAGATGTTCCTTGGGCGTCACATAGCAAAGCATCGCACAGCCAAACCAGCCGATCATCGCCGCCCCAATGCCGGAGGTGATGTGGTCGTAGCCGGGTGCGATATCCGTAGTGAGTGGCCCAAGCGTGTAAAACGGCGCCTCGTGACAGCATTCCAGCTGCTTGTCCATGTTCTCCTTGATCTTGTGCATGGCCACATGGCCCGGCCCTTCAATCATCACCTGACAATCCTTGGCCCAGGCGATCTTGGTCAGCTCACCCAGCGTCTCCAGCTCAGCGAATTGCGCTTCATCATTGGCATCGGCGATGGAGCCGGGGCGCAGCCCATCGCCCAGAGAGAAGGACACATCATAGGCGCGGCAGATGTCGCAAATCTCCTCGAAATGCTCGTAGAGGAAGCTTTCCTTGTGATGATGCAGGCACCATTTGGCCATGATCGATCCGCCGCGCGACACGATCCCCGTCACCCGCTCCACCGTCATCGGGACCATGTGCAGCCGCACGCCGGCGTGGATGGTGAAGTAATCCACCCCCTGCTCCGCCTGTTCGATCAGCGTGTCGCGGAACACCTCCCAGGTGAGATCCTCGGCGATGCCGTTCACCTTTTCCAGAGCCTGATAGATCGGCACGGTACCAATAGGCACGGGTGAATTGCGGATGATCCATTCACGGGTATTGTGGATGTTGCGCCCGGTCGACAGATCCATGACCGTATCGGCCCCCCAACGGATCGCCCAGACCAGTTTCTCTACTTCTTCCTCCATCGAGGAGGTCACCGCAGAGGTGCCCATATTCGCGTTGATCTTCACCAGGAAGTTGCGTCCGATGATCATCGGTTCGCTCTCGGGGTGGTTGATGTTGGCGGGGATGATCGCGCGGCCTGCTGCGACCTCGTCCCGCACGAATTCGGGGGTCACATAATCCGGGATGTTGGCACCGAAATCCTCGCCATCCCGCGCCTCAACCACAGCCTCGCGCAGCTGGTTCTCGCGGATCGCGATGTATTCCATCTCGGGCGTGACAATCCCGGCGCGCGCATAGGCCAACTGCGTGACCGCCTTGCCGTCCTTGGCGCACAGGGGCCGCGCGCGGACCGGAAATTCCGGCGTCAGACGGTCACCGGAGACAAAGCCGTTGTCCTCGGGCTTCACGTCGCGCCCGTCATAGGCTTCCACATCGCCACGCGCTTCAATCCAGGCGCGGCGCAGGGGCGCTAGGCCGTGGTTGATGTCGGTCACAATATCCGGGTCTGTATAGACCCCCGACGTGTCGTAGACGGTGACCGGCGGCTCTCCGGCTGTTGGATGGACGGAAATCTCGCGCATCGGGACGCGGATATCGGGGTGCTGCGTCCCGCTCACATAGATCTTGCGCGATGCGGGCAAGCCGCCGGTCGTGACCTTGGGGGTGTGGACGTTCATATCGGTGCTCCTCAAGCCAACACTTAAAAAGACACCAGATGAGGTTGGGGTGGGAAACACCGAGGCTACGCCCGGATACCGGCCCGACCACGGATAAACACCGATACGGCCCTAGCTTCCTACGCCAGTATCAACTGGGTCAGGTTCAAAGGGTCGCATCACCGGGCATATGCCCTGTCAGCCTCTCAGTCCCCTAGGCGGGACCCCCCTGCGTGCCCTTTGCTTAGGATACAAATTCGCGCAAAGCAAGTTGGCCATCGGCAGCACATCGCGGACATGGCGGATCATCGCGCCGCGTTTCAGGCAGTGAGATCATGGTTGGAGAACCGCAAAAATCATCGTCCAAGACACTTGGGCCATTTCAAAATCTCGATCCAAGGGGAAAACAGATGCGGCATTTGGCCAAAGGCGGATCTTTCTCAACCCTCTGAAATAATGGAAAATACTTCATTTGGTGACGCGCTGTTGCACGTCACGCATCGAGTGATTGTGACGTTTGCATGACAACTTGCAACGTTTTGTGAATCATGCAAGTATGCTTGCGACAGCGTATGGGAGAACAATGTCACTCATCGAAAAGATATCGGGCGAGGCGAGCAATCTTACGCCGAACGAACGTCGGCTGGTGCAGTCTGTGATCGAAAGCCCCACCGCCGCCGCCCTTGGGACAGCAAACGAATTGGCCAAGGCTGTGGGTGTCCACGAGGCGACAGCATCGCGACTGGCGCGCAAGCTTGGCTATGACAGCTACGCAGCATTCCGCGATGCCCTACGGGATGAATTCATCGCCACGCGTGAGACGGCGACACGGTTCGAAAAGACGATCACGGATAGCAGCTCTGACACCATCCTGGGCAAGCTCGCCCATGAAGAGGCCAATGCGCTTGGCCGGATCGAAGAATTCATCACAGCCGATCAGATCGCGCAGGTGGCCGAAATCCTCATGCAAGCGGGTCGGATCTTTGTCTACGGCTATGGCAATGCCGAAGTGCTGTCACTGATGATGATCAAACGCTTCCGGCGCTTCGGCAAGGATGTGCATCAACTCACTGCCGATCCGCGGGCCATGGCCGAACAGGTCCTCGGCCTGCGATCCGGCGATGCCGTGTTGATCTTTGCGTTCCGACGCCCGCCGCGGGCCTATGGCGCGCTGATCGAAACGGCACGCGAGGCAGGGGCGCGGACGATTGTGATCTCGGGCACATCCGGCGCGTTGCTTGCCCCGGCGCCGGATCATTTGCTGGCCGCGCCCCGCTCAGGTGACCCGGATGCGTTTCAAACACTGACCGTACCGATGACGATCTGTAACGCTATTGTCATCGCGGCAGGACATACTGAAAGAGACGAGTCACTGAAAAAACTCGACCAGTTGGGGCAATTGATCGAACGGTTTGAGTAACCAGGGAAGAACCCAAGGGAGATTATCATGATGGGTCTGACGACAACGCGCCTCGGCGCGATCGGTATAGTATTGTCCACTGCAGCCTTCGCCGATGGGCATCTGGATGAGATGACAACTGACGAGCTTTTGCCCATGGCCGAAGCGGAAGGCGAGGTCATCGTCTATTCCTTCACCAGTCGGATCGGCCGCGTCGAAACCGCGTTCGAAGAGGTTTATCCGACGATCGATCTGCAAGGCTTTGACATTTCTTCGACCGAGCAGATTGCGCGCCTGACCGCCGAGGCGCAGGCCGGTGTCACCAATGCAGATGTCATCTACATCTCGGATACCCCTGTGGTTCTGACCACTCTTCTAGAAGAAGGTATCATCACACCCTATGTCCCGCCGCGAGTTGCCGACCGCGTACCGGCCGAGTTCCAATCGCCGCTTCTGGCGCAGCGTTTGTCGACCAAAGTGCTGATGTATAACGAAGAAGCCAATCCCGATGGCGCGCCAATCTCAAACCTATGGGAGTTGACGACAGAGGAATGGCGCGGACGCGTCGTCATGGTCGACCCCCTGCAACGCGGTGACTATCTCGATCTGATGACCGAGATCGTCTTGCGCGCCGATGAAATGGCCGCCGCCTACGAGGTCCAATTCGGCGCCGAAATCACGCTCGACGGGGCCGCGAATGCGGGCGAGCAATTCATCATGGATCTCTTCGCCAATGACCTGATCCTGGTGGGCTCCACCGACGATGTGAACGCCGCCGTGGGCGCGCTCGGCCAGGAGAACCCGCCGGTTGGGTTCACCTCCTATTCCGACCGGCGCGACAACGAGGATGAAGGTTGGGCGTTGCAGGTGGCCAATGACGTCAGCCCGGCGTCGGGGATCATCTTCCCAGCCGTCCTGGCACTCGCCACCGAGCCCAACAATCCCGCCGCGGCCCGCCTGGTGATCGATTTCCTGATGGGGGACGAAAGTGAAACCGGCGGCGCGGGTCTGGCACCGTTCTATGTGGCGGGCGATTACGTGACCCGCACCGATATCCCGCCCCATCCCGATGCCGTTCCGCTGGACGAATTCAACGCCTGGCGCATCGCCCCGTCGGAGACCGCCACAATCCGGTCCGAGATCGGCGATCTGGTGCTGACCCTGCAATAACGGGTCATCGCTTCGGGGGTGTGTATATTTCAATACCCGCCCCCACCTCATCCATCAGCAGAAGGATCACCGGGTATGGCCGAGACCGCCATGAACACGCGTGGACGGCGCGTCCTGTTCAAACAGGGCACCGTGCTCAAGACATTCGTCCTTGCATTGCTGATCGCGCTGATCGTGCTGCCCCTGCTCAGAACCGTTCTGTTCACGCTGGAGCCGGACAATCTGCGGGCCTGGTCCGACGTCTTGGTCGGGCGGCTCAGCGAAAACCTGTTCTACAAGCCGCTGGCCAACACACTTCTCATTGGTGTGGTGGTGGCCACGGCCTGCGTGCTGATCGGCGGCTTCCTGGCCTGGCTGGTGGTGATGACCAATGTGCCCTACCGCAAGCTGATCGGCGTCATGGCCACCCTGCCCTTCATGATCCCCAGTTTCGCCGCCGCACTGGCCTGGGGCACGCTGTTCCGCAATGATCGCGTCGGCGGTCAGGTCGGGTTTCTGCAAGGCTCGGGCCTGGATGTGCCGGATTGGCTCGCCTGGGGTATGGTGCCGACGCTGATTGTGCTGACGCTGCACTATTTCAGCCTTGCCTTCACCATTATCGCCGCGGCGCTGGCCACAGTGAATTCGGATCTGGTCGAGGCGGCGCAGATCGCGGGCGCCAAGGGCCGCCGCATCCTGATGGGGATCATCCTGCCGGTCACGACACCCGCGTTGGTGGCTGCCGGATCCCTGTGTTTCGCGGGGGCGGTGTCGAACTTCGCCACGCCCGCCCTGCTGGGTCTGCCGGTGCGGATGCAAACGCTGTCCACCCGGCTCTTTGGAATGATCGAAGTCGGCCAGGTCAGCCGCGGCTATGTCATCGGCATCATGCTGGTCCTGATCTCGGGCGCCTTTCTCTGGGCGGGCAATCGCATAGTCTCGGGCCGCCGCTCCTACGCCACGATCACCGGCAAAGGCGGGCGCGCCAAACGCTTCGACCTGCGCGGCGCGCGCTGGCCGCTTTTCGCAGTCGCGATGACCATCCTGATGGCCAGCACAATCGTACCGGTCGCCGTTTTGGCCGCCTCCAGTTTCGCGCCCTCCTCCTCGGATCTCTTCGCGAACTGGACCACGCATTTCTGGATCGGCGAAAGCCGCCCCGATTTCGCCCAAGGCACGGCCGGGATCATCCACAACGAGGACATCCTGCGCGCGCTTTGGGTCACGCTTGGCCTGGGCCTCGCCGTCGCTCTGACCGGTATGATCGTCGGGCTTCTGGCCTCTTATACGGCTGCGCGCTACCGCGAGGGCTGGATGTCGGCCGCGATCACGCAGATCAGCTTTCTGCCACTTCTGGTGCCCGGCATCGCCTTCGGGGCAGCCTATATCGCCTATCTCGGCGCGCCTATCGGCCCCCTGCCCGCGCTTTACGGCACCTTTGCCCTGCTGGTGATCGCGGGCACCGCCTACCTGCTGCCGTTTTCGGTGCAAACCGGTCGCGCCGTGATCCAACAGGTGGGCGGCGAGCTTGAGGAAAGTGCGCGCATCACCGGCGCCGGGTTCATCCGGCGCTTGGCGGCAATCACCGTGCCACTGGCCGTGCGGGGCCTGGCGGCGGGCGGCATCCTGATCTTCGTCAAAATCGTCCGCGACCTGTCTCTGGTGGTGCTGCTTTTCACGCCCACCATGCCTGTCCTGTCGGTGGTGGCCTATCGCTACGCGTCCGAGGGCTTCACCCAATTCGCCAATGCAATCACCGTCGTGATCCTGGCCATTTCGATCGCCGCCACGCTGATCGCACAGCGGTTGCAAACCAAATCCCAGCCCTGGCTGCAAAATTGAGGGCCCGCGCAATGCTTGAAATCAAGAACCTCCACAAACGATTTGGCAATTTCGAGGCCGTCAAAGATGTCTCGATTTCGGTGCCCGATGGCGCGTTTCTGGTGCTGCTCGGCCCATCTGGCTGCGGCAAGACCACGTTGCTGCGGATGCTGGCCGGCCTGGAATTGCCAAGCGCAGGGCAGATCATCTTCGGCGATCACATGGTCTCGGACGGTGACGAAAACTGGTCGGTCGATCCGGCCAAGCGCCATTCAGGGCTGGTTTTTCAATCCTATGCGCTGTGGCCCCATATGTCGGTGCGCGGCAATGTGGATTGGCCGCTGAAGGTTGCGAAACTGTCCAAAGAGGCGCGGGACAAGCGTGTGACCGAAGTGCTGGAATTGCTCGATATCGCAGCGCTGGCCGATCGATATCCCAACGAAATCTCGGGCGGACAGCAACAGCGTGTTGCCATCGCCCGCACGATCGCGCCGAAGCCATCGGTCTTGCTGTTTGACGAACCGCTGTCCAATCTCGATGCCAAGCTGCGGGTCGAGATGCGGACCGAGCTGATGCGTCTGCACCGCGCCACCGGCGCCACCACGGTCTACGTCACCCATGATCAGATCGAGGCGATGACGATGGCCAGCCATGTCGCCGTCATGAACCATGGCCGCGTCCAGCAATTCGGCACGCCCGCAGATCTGATCGATCATCCGGAAACCGCCTTCGTGGCCACCTTCGTGGGCACACCGCCCAACAACATGGTGCCGGTGGTCAAGAACGGGGCTGGCTACAAGGTGGGCGGCCGCATCATGCCAATAGACCCCCCCGCTGCGGATTGTCTGGCGATGTATCGCGCCGAAACGATGGTCCTCGCCCAGGAGGAGGCCGCGATGACGCTGCCGATGGAATTGGTCGAGACAAGCACCATTGCCGGGCGCACCATGGTGACGGGTCTTGGCGACGGGATGCGTCTGACCGCGATTGTCGACACACCGCCCAAGGCGCGCATCGGCGACATCGTTCAGTTTCAACTGCCCCCCGAACCCGACAGCTGGTTCGGCCCAGACGGTGGGAGGATCCGCTGATGCGTGTCCTCCTCGTGCGCCATGGCCAATCGGAATGGAACGCCACCCGGCGCCTGCAGGGCCAGGCCGATATCAGCTTGTCCGAGCTGGGGCGCGCCCAGGCGCGCGCCTTGAGGCCGGTGATCGCCGAGATCGGACCGTGCCGGTCTGTCTCCTCGGATCTGGCCCGGGTCCGAGAGACCGCGGATCAGATCGGCGCGGTGGAGCCACGCTTTGACTCGGGTCTGCGCGAGAACGACCTGGGCGATTGGACCGGGCGCGACATCGATGACATCCAGGCCGAAGACGCCGCGGCATTTCAAGGCTGGCGCGCGGGCACGGCCACACCGCCCGGCGGTGAGACCTGGGCAGCCTTTTCGAACCGGGCCTCCGCGGTGATCGAGGCCGAGCGGGCGACACCCTGCGATAACCTTCTTGTGGTCTGCCACGGCGGCGTTGTCCGGGCGCTCCTGCAGCATTACCTGGGTCTACCACCGGCCCATATCATTCCCGTCGCACCCGCCAGCCTCACCGCCTTCCAGCTGAGCGATGACAAGCCCGCGCGATTGGAGCTTTTCAATTACCGCCCGGACGAGTTGGACTTCGCAGCGCCCGATTGACCGCGCAGTGCCATGCTTTGCGGGAGATCGGCAAATGCGCCAAGGCCCATGGCATGGCGCCCGTGATGTCAGGCGGCGACCAGATTGAGCCAGTAGCGCGTGTGGCGCAGCGCGCCGGTGCGGCGTAACGCGCCCATCTCGACCAATCCTTGCAAATCCCGCGTCGCCGTGGCCCGCGACGTCCCTGTGATCGACAGGTAGTTTTCAGCACTCAGGCCGCCCTTGAACCCATCCGGGCCTTCCCGAAACATCCGCGTGATCGCCTTCGCCTGCCTGTCGTTGAACCGATCCCGGAACCGGTCGTAGAAATGCGCCTTGGCGATGAAGAACCCGACCCGATCCAGCGTGACCTGCTGCGCGGTCAAGACCGTCTCGGCGAACCAGTCCAGCCATGGTGTGACATCCAAGGTCTTTTGGTGGCGCTCCAGCTGATCGTAATAGGCCTTCCGTGCCCGCTCGATCGTGAAGGCCAGCGCGATCAGGCTCGGCTGTCCGATATTCTGCGCCAGCGATTTCTCCGCAAGGGCCCGGCCCAACCGCCCATTGCCATCCTCAAAGGGGTGGATGCTCTCGAAGTAGAGATGGCTCAGACCGGCCCGCGTCAATGCTGGCAGAGGGTCCGCCCCGCCCGGACCCGTCCGGTTGAACCAATCCGTATAGCGGTCCATCTCGCGCGGGACTTGCGCCGAGGCCGGCGCCTCGAAATGCACTATGGGCTGGTCCTGCCGCCCCGATACGATCTGCATCGCATCCCCATGCCGCCGATAGGCGCCGATGGCCTCCAAATGCCTGTCATGGGACAGCAACATGCCGTGCCACCGAAACAACGTATCCTGCGTCAGCGGTACGGCATAGGTGGAATAGACATCGACCATCATCTCGGCCACGCCCTGTTCCCGCGGCTTCGTCGGATAAGTGCCGGGGGACAATCCAAGGTGACGGCGCAGCGAGGATTGCACGCTCTGCCGATCCAGCATCTCGCCTTCGATGGCGCTGGTCTGCATCGCCTCTTCGCTCAACAGATCGATGCGCAATTGATCCCGCTCGGACGGGCTGACATGATGGACGGCGCCCAGAATTTCACCCGATGACAGCAGGAAACGCTGCTCCAACGGCGCCATCGCAGCCGCATCATAGCGGAAATCCGGCCAGCCGGGCATTTCCCAGTTCCATGGCATGAGCGATAGATTCCTTTTCTATAGCTCATGTATAATTTATTTTTGATCCATAGAAGTCAATTCTATACCTCAAACCCCTGTCTATAGGCCCCTGCAGCTAAGTCGTGTTGCCTTGAACCAGGGTCGCAACGAAATCCTCTCGCGGTGCAAATACCTCTCCGCGAATCGAGGCCAGGACGGCCCGCGCCGCTTCCTGACCCAGCGCATGTCGCTCGATATGGACGGTGGTCAGCCGGGTGCGCACCGAATGCTCGAACGAGGTGCCGTTAAACCCCGCCACGGCGATCTGATCAGGCACCGCAAAACCTGCGCCATGCAGCCACGACAATGCCCCAAGCGCCATCGCATCATTCAGGCAATAGAGCGCGTCGATATCGGGGTGCTGCCGCATCAGATCCTGTATCAACTTGGATCCCGACCCGGCCTGCCGCGGCATGTCTTCATCGGTGCAGTCGATCAGCTCCAGGCCCACCCCCGTCAGCACCTCTTTGAACGCCTCCCGCCGCCGCGCCGCGCACAGGTCCTTTTTCAACTCCGCCCCGATATAGGCGGGCTTGCGCACGCCCTTTTCGATGAAATGCTGCGCGATCATGCGCCCGGCATCGGCATGGCTTGGTGCAATGTTACCGTCATAACCGGCATCCTGCTCGTCCCAAATCTGGATGATCGGGCAGGGCCAGCTTTTCAGCAACTGACTGGCCCGCTCCGATCGCCGAATGCCACCCGTCACGATCATCCCGGCGGGCTGCAGGGAAAGGACGGTCTGAATGATCTCATCCTCAAGATCCGTGTCGAAATGCGATTCCCCGATAAAGGTCAGATAGCCCTCGGGGCGGATGACCGCGTTGATGCCGCTGACCACATCCCCGAACACTGCATCATTGATCGACGGCAGAACCACGGCGACGATATGGCTGCGGTTCGAACTCAGCGATCCTGCCAGGCGGTTGGGCACATAGCTCAGATCCCGCGCCGCGGCCCGCACGCGCTCCCGCGTCTGGGCCGAGATGCTGCCGGTGCCGCGCAACACCTTGGAGGCCGTCATCTTGCTGACCCCGGCACGGGCCGCGACATCCGCCAATGTCGTGCGCTTCAGGTCCGATATCGATTGGTCCATAAGGCTCGCCCCAGCTCAGAAGTCATCCGCGTATCATCGCGCAAAAGGCGCACCGATGACACGCTTGACTCGACTTTTTGTTATCGATAACTCAAAAGGAAGGTTATCGATAACCTTTGTGCTGGAGGGAGGCCCGCATGTCCAGAGCGTTGCGCGTGTTTTGGTCCGCTGTGGATGTGGTGATCGCAGGTATTCTGATCGCGATGATCACGCTGGTCTTCGCCAATGTGGTGCTGCGCTATGGCTTTTCGTCGGGCATCCGCGAGGCGATCGAATTGTCGCGCCTCTGCCTTGTCTGGCTGGTGATGCTGGGCGCGGCGGTGGTGCTGCGCCGCAACGAACACCTGGCCGTCCACGAGATCCTGCGCCTGCTGCCGGCACCGATCACATTGGCCCTTCGGCGTCTGGCCTATGTCGTTGTCCTGATATCGGTCCTCATGCTGTTCTGGGGCGCTTGGGGCCAGACGGTCGCGAATTGGCAGAACATCTCGCCGCTGACCGGCCTGCCCTCGGGGCTGTTCTATCTGGCAGGGGTGGTCTCATCGGTATTGATGACCGGTCTGGCAGTGGTGCGGATCATCGACCCGGATGCCCGGCTGGACGGGGGTGTCGATGACGATCTGGCCCGCCGGGGGGCGGATCAATGACCCTGTTCATCTTCCTGTCGGTTCTTCTGATCGGCATCCTGCTGGGATTGCCCGTGGCGTTTTCCCTGCTGCTGGCGGCCATGGCGTTGATGCTGCACCTGGATCTGTTCAGCGCCGACATCCTGGGCCAATCGCTGATCAATGGCGTGAATAGCTTTCCGCTCTTGGCGATCCCGTTCTTTCTGGTCGCGGGCGAGATCATGTCGGTGGGCGGATTGTCCAAACGCATCGTGCATCTGGCCACGACCCTGCTTGGCCATCGGCGCGGCGGCCTGGGCTATGTCGCGATCTTCACCGCCGTTCTTCTGGCCGGTCTGTCGGGATCGGCGGTGGCCGACGCCGCCGCGCTGGTCTCGATCCTCTATCCGATGATGCGCAAGGCGGGCTATCCCGAGGGTCGCTCGCTTGGATTGCTCGCCTCCGGCGGGATTATCGCGCCGGTCATTCCGCCATCCCTGCCGCTGATCCTGATCGGTGTGGCGGGCAGCATCTCGATCAAAGATCTGTTTCTGGGCGGTATCGCACCCGGTCTGATGATGGGCATCACCCTTCTGGTGGTGTGGACCCTGATGATGCGCCGCGAAGATCTGGAGGTTCTGCCGAAAGCCTCCGGGGCCGAGCGGCTGGTGGCGTTGCGCGAAGGGTTCTGGGCGCTCTTGCTGCCTCTGATCATCATCGGCGGGATCCGATTTGGCATCTTTACCCCGACCGAAGCGGCCGTGGTCGCCGCGGTCTATGCCATCGTGATTTCCACATTCGTCTACCGCGAATTGACCTGGCGCCTGTTCTATCAGGTCCTGATCTCGGCGGGCCGGGCGACGGCGATGGTCATGTTCCTGGTGGGCTGCGCCATGGTGGCGGCCTGGCTGATCACCGTCGCGCAATTGCCGCAGCAATTGGCGGAGATGCTGGGGCCGCTGATCACGCAACCGCGGCTGCTGATGCTTGTCATCATGATCTGCGTTCTGGCCATCGGCATGGTGATGGACCTGTCCCCCACCATCCTGATCCTGGTGCCCCTTCTGATGCCGATTGTCCGGGAAGCCGGGATCGATGAGGTCTATTTCGGGCTGATGTTCGTGATGAACACCTCCATCGGGCTCATCACGCCGCCGGTCGGCAACGTCCTGAACGTGGTCTGCGGTGTCAGCCGCGTTCCCCTGTCGCAAGCCATCAAGGGCACCACGCCCTTCATCCTGGCTTATCTGATGCTCCTTGGCCTGTTCATTGCCGTTCCGAGCATCGTCACCGTTCCGATGAATATCTTCATCGGAAATTGAGACCCTTGGGAGGAAACCGATGAAACTTTCGCAAACCCTGACGGCGCTATGCGCTGTCGCCATGCTGGCCACGCCGGTGCTGGCGGAGACCACGCTGCGCTTCGCACATCCTACGCCGGAGGCGGATATCCAGCACCAGATGGCCGAGTTCTTCGCCGCCGAACTGGCGGAGCGGACCGATGGCGAAGTGACCGTGCAGATCTTTCCGGCGGGCCAATTGGGTTCCGATGCCCAAGCCATCGACGGTACACGATCCGGCACGATCGATATCACCATCGCGGGCCTGAACAATTTCACCGGTCTGATCCCGGAGGCCGCCGCCTTTACCTTGCCCTTCATGTTCCCCACCCGCGAAACCGCCTATCGCGTGCTCGACGGTGCGGTCGGGCAAGGCGTCGGCGACCAGATGGGGGATTTTGGCCTGGTTCTGTTGGGCTATCCTGAGAACGGGTTCCGCAACATGACCAACAATACCAGTCCAATCCGTGTGCCTTCGGATGTGGCGGGCCTGCAAATGCGGGTCAACAATTCCCAAGCGTTGTCCGACATGTTTCAGGCCCTGGGTGCCAACCCGATCCAGCTGGACGTGAACGAGCTCTACACCTCGCTAGAAACCGGCGTCGTGACCGCGCAGGATCACCCGATCCCCGTGACATTGTCGTTCCGCTTCTATGAGGTGCAGGATTATCTGTCGCTGACCCGCCACGCCTATTCACCGCTCGGCTGGGTAATGAACCAGAACAGTTTTGCCGACTTGCCGCCTGAGCATCAGCAGATCTTGATGGAGGTCGCCGCCGACGCGGTGGCGTTCCAGCGCAACCTCGCCATCGAAGGCGAAGAGGCGATGTTGGCAACCCTCAGCGAACATCTGGAGATCAACGATGACGTCGATGGGGCCGCCTTCCAAGAGGCCGTGCGCCCGGCCTGGGATGGCTTCATCGCCGATCACGGCGACACCTTGATCAACGCGATCCTCGACGCCTCGGCGGAGTAATCCGCGCCCCACAGGACACCTCAAACGGGCGCTCCGGCGCCCGTTTCGGCCCCAACGGATCGAAGGGCGGGGTCGGTCCCCCACCCCCATTCCCGCGGAAATCGCCTAAAGGGCCGCGCGCGCCGCGCTCTGCGCATGGGGCGCCGTGTCGTCGGACGCGTCATGCCAGGGGCAGGCCACCAGATGATCGGCGCCCGCCTGCTCCATCACCGGGCGCGCCTCGGCGCAACTGTCGCGCGCGATCGGGCATCGGGTCCGGAACACACAGCCCGACGGCGGGTTCAGCGGCGAGGGCAATTCGCCTTCCAGGATCGGACGGGTGCGCGCCTTTTCCAGCTTTGGATCGGGCACCGGAACCGAGGCGATCAGCGCCCGTGTATAAGGATGCGCAGGATCGCCCGTGACATCGGCGGCACTGCCCACCTCGACTAATCGGCCCAGATACATCACCGCGATCCGGCTCGACACATGGCGGACCACCGACAGGTCATGGGCGATGAACAACAGGCTCAGCCCCATCTCGCGCTGTAGATCCGCCAGCAGGTTCACCACCTGCGCCTGCACCGAGACATCCAGCGCGCTGACCGGTTCGTCACAGATCACCAGTTCAGGCTCGGTGATCAGCGCCCGCGCGATGCCGATGCGCTGACATTGCCCGCCCGACAGCTCGTGAGGATAGCGGTTCTGCAGGTTCGACAGCAGGCCAACCCGCTCCATCATCTCGCCCACCTTGCGGCGGCGGGTGGCGGCGTCGGTGTCGGGCTTGTGGGTCATCAGCGGCTCGGCCACGATTTGCCCGAGGTTCATCCGCGGGTTCAGCGCCGCCAGCGGATCTTGGAACACCATCTGCACATGGCGTCCGAAGCTGCGCCGCTCCAATGCGGATAAACGCGTCAGCTCTTCGCCCTTCCACAGCACTTTGCCCCGGCTCGCCGGAACCGTGCCCACAATCGCGCGCGCCAGCGTCGACTTGCCCGAGCCGCTTTCGCCGACCAGGCCCAGGGTCTCGCCGCGGTTGATCACCAGATTGGCGCCGCTGACCGCCTGCAATTGATCGGGGGCGGTCCACGGCATGGCGCCACGTTTCGGCACCGGAAAGGTCACGTCCAGATCTTCGACGACCAAAAGGGGATCGGTCATGCCTGTACCTCCGTCCTGGCCGCGTGGCAGGCGCGCAGCCGGTCGCCGTCAAATCGCTCCAATGCCGGAACCGTGCCGGCGCAGGGCCCGTGGGCCAGCGGACAGCGTGGCGTGAACGGGCAGCCGGCGGGAACGCTCAGCAGATCCGGCGGATCACCGGGGATCGTGCTCAGCGCGTCTTGCTGCACATCCAGCCGCGGCACCGCGGCCAGCAGACCGGCCGTGTAGGGATGCGAGGGGGCGGCAAAGACCTTGTCGGTCGGGCCCGTCTCCATCACCTGGCCGGAATACATCACCGTCGTGCGCTCGGTGGCGCCCGCAACGATGCCCAGATCATGGGTGATCAGGATGACGGCAGTGCCGAAATCCTCGCGGATATTGCCCAGCAGATCCATGATTTGCGCCTGCACCGTCACATCCAGTGCTGTGGTCGGCTCATCGGCGATCAGGATCTTGGGGCGGCAGAGCAGCGCCATCGCGATCATGATCCGCTGCCGCATCCCGCCTGAAAACTCATGCGGATACATGCCCAGGCGGCTTTTGGCATCGGGAATGCGCACCGCATCCAGCATCTGCGCCGATTCCGTCAGGGCGTCCCGCCGTGACAGGCCTTTGTGCAGTTGCAACACCTCGGCCATTTGCAGCCCGATCTTCAGATACGGGTTCAGCGAGGTCATCGGATCCTGAAAGATCATCGCGATATTCTGCGCCCGGATGCGGTTGAGCTGGCGTTCCGGCAGGTTCAAGACCTCACGCCCCTCCAGCTTCACCGACCCGGTCGCGCGCCCGTTCTTGGCCAGCAATCCCAGGATGGCGAAGGCCAGCTGCGTCTTGCCGGATCCGCTTTCACCCACGATGGCCAGCGTATCCTTGGCGGCCAGATCGAACGAGATCCCGTTGACCGCCTTGACCACGCCATCGGGCGTGCTGAAGGCGACGGTCAGATCATGGACCGATAGCAGCGGGCTGGCGGGGTCTGTGGCCACGCTTGTCGCGGCCGTGTCGAGCGTATCTGTCATACTCATCGATCCTTCGGATCCAGGGCGTCGCGCAGGCCATCGCCGACAAAGAAGAACGCAAACAGCGACACGACGAAGAAGAACAGCGGAATGGCCAGCATCCAAAGGCCCTGCCGCATCTGGTCCGACCCTTCATTGATCAGCGCACCCCAGCTTGTCAGCGGCTCCTGCACGCCAAGGCCCAGGAATGAGATAAAGCTTTCATAGATGATCATCGACGGCACCAGCAGCGTCGCATAGACGATGACCACACCCAGCAGGTTGGGCACGATGTGGCGCAGGATGATCCGCATCGGCGGCACACCGGTCGCAATCGCCGCCTCGACGAATTCCTTTCCGCGCAGCGACAGGGTCTGGCCCCGCGCGATCCGCGCCATATCCAGCCACGAGATCAACCCGATCCCCACAAACAGCATCAGGATCGACCGCCCGAACACCACCAGAAGCAGGATCAGGACAAACATGTAGGGGATCGACATCAGAACATCGACGATCCGCATCATCACATTGTCGATCCGGCCTCCGAAATAGCCCGCGATCGCGCCGTAAAGCGTGCCGACGATCACGGCAATCAGGGCGCCGATCATCCCCACCATCAGGCTGATCTGCGTGCCCTGGACCGTGCGCGCGAACAGGTCTCGCGCCTGGGCATCGGTGCCGAACCACAGGCCGGTTTCCGAACAGGGCGGGATCTCGTTATCGGGGCCCGACAGGAAACAGGGGCCCCCCGCATTATCCACATTGCCCAGGATCGACCAATTGATCTCTTCGATGGAATTCTGAGCAATTAAGGGGCCCAGCATCGCAAAGCCCCCCACCAGTATCAGGATGACCAGGCCAGCCAGCGCGGCGCGGTTGCGCAGGAAGCGCGCCCGGGCATCGGCCCAAAGGGATCGCGGCGGACCAGCAGGCTCGGAATGAGCCAGCGTGTCGGCCCGTTGACGGGTAGCGAGCATAGGTTCAGCCCCCTTCAGTAGCGGATCTTCGGATCGATCCAGGCGTACAGGATGTCGACCACGAGATTGAAAATGATGGTAAGCGCGCCAAACAGAACGGTGATCCCCATCATCACGCCGTAATCGCGGTTCAGCGCGCTGGCGACGAAGAATTGCCCGATCCCGCCGGTCGAGAAATAGCGGTCGATCACAACCGATCCGGTGATCATGCCCACAAAGGCGGGCCCGAGATAGGAGATCACCGGCAACAAGGCCGGTTTCAGCGCATGGCGCATCACGATCACCCGCTCCGGCAGGCCCTTGGAGCGCGCCGTGCGGATAAAGTTCGAGGTCATCACCTCCAGCATCGCGGCCCGCGCAATCCGCGCAATCGAGGCCATAAACGACGTGGACAGCGCGATGATCGGCAGGATCAGATATTCGATCTGCCCGCCCTGCCAGCCGCCGCCCGGCAACCAGCCCAACCACAGCGTGAAGATCAGCACCAGGATCGGCGCCAGCACGAAATTCGGCAAAACCTGCGCCCCGATCGAGACGCCGACCGCCAGGTAATCCAGCCACGTATTGTGCCGGATCGCCGCCATGATCCCCAGGGGCGCGCCCACCAGAACGGCGACGACAAAGCTCCAAAACCCATAGGTCAGCGTCACCGGAAAGCCCTGCTCGATCAGGTCATTCACATCCTGATCGCGGTATTGGAAGGACGGCCCGAAATCGAATTGCGTGACGATATTCCAGATATAGGTGCCGATCTGGGCGATGAAGGGCCGATCAAGCCCGTATTCCCGCTCCAGATTGGCCAGCACCGCGGGCGGAATGCCGCGTTCCGACGCAAAGGGCGATCCCGGTGCGAGATACATCAGGATGAAAGTCACAACGATCAGGATCACCAATACGGGGATCGCGATCATCAGGCGTTTGAGGATGTAAGCGAACATAATCGATCACGGTATGACCGGGGCAAGCGCACGTAAGGCGCCCACCCCGATACGTCCCGTGCTTACTCGGCGACGCGATAGATATCGCGGACATACCAGTTGTTTTCAGCGTTATCGAACGCCCAGTTCCGGATCGAAGGATCCAAAACGAAGTTTTGCGTGTAGTGGTAGATCGGGATGATCGCCATATCGCGCGCCAGAACCTCTTCGGCCTGGGTATAAAGCGGCTGCGGATCGTCCGCCGTGGCCGCCTCGGCCAGAAGGGCGTCAAACTCTTCCGACGTATAACGCCCGTCATTGTTGTCATTGTTCGAGGTCAGCAGATCCAGGAAGGTCGACGCCTCATTGTAATCCGCGCACCACGCGCCGCGGGCCAGATCAAATCGCTGATTGGCGCGAATGTCCAAATAGCTCTGCCATTCGAAATTCGACAGGGTCACCTCAACCCCCAAGGGCGCCCACATCTGGCTCAGCGCGATGGCGATCTGACGGTGGTTTTCGGAGGTGTTATAGATCAGGTCCAGCTGAATGGGATTGTCGGGGCCATAGCCCGCCTCTTCCATCAGCGCGATGGCCTGTTCCATGCGCTCATCCTGGGTCAATTCCGAGTAATAGATGGTCGGCTGCTCGAAATCGGCCGTCGCCCAATGGGCAAAGTTAAAGGCAGGCGCCTGACCGGCCTGCAGGATCTGGTCGGTGATCACCTCGCGGCGCACCGCATAGCTCAAGGCGCGGCGCACATTCACGTCCTGCAATGCCTCATGGCCCGTCTCAGTATGGTTGACCGCATAATAATAGGAACACAGCCGCGGCACCGCATGGGCGACATCGGGCATCTCGGCCTCCAGATCCGGGTAGGACCCCGCTGGCAGATCGTCCATCATGTCGAATTCGCCTGCCTGAAAGCGGCTCAACGCCTGGTTCGCATCATTGATCACATAGCCGGTGACATCCGTGATGATCAGATCGTCGGCGCCCCAATATTCCGGGTTCGGGACCAATCGGAAGAATTCGTTGACCGCAAGCTCGTCCAGGATGAAGGCGCCGTTGGTCACGATATTTGCGGGCTGGGTCCAGTCGGACCCGTGTTCTTCGATCGTGGCCTGAGGCGACGGCATCAAGGTGTAATGCACCGTCATCTGTGGGAAATAGGGCAGCGGCGCGTCCAGCTCGACCTGCAGGGTGTAATCGTCAATCGCCGTCACACCCAGCGTGCCTGGCTCGGCCTCACCCGCGATAACGTCGGCAGCGCCGGTGATCTGCGCGAGTTCCACATACCAGGAGTACTCCGATGCGGTGGCCGGATCGGCGGCACGGTTCCACGCATAGACGAAATCATGCGCCGTGACCGGATCGCCATTCGACCAGCGCGCATCTTCGCGCAGCGTAAAGGTCCAGGTCTGGTTGTCTTCGGTCGACCATTCGGTCGCCACGCCGGGCCGCAACGTGCCATCCAAATTCTGGGTCAGCAGGCCTTCGAACAATTGCCGCGAGACATGGCCGCCGGCGGTTTCTTCGATCAATTGCGGATCCAGCGTCGGGAACTGATCCAGCAGGCGGTAAGAGAAGCTTTGGTTTTCAGCGAGCGTCTCGCCGGTCTCCGGATGGGTCTCTTGCGCCGCCACGGGCGCGGACAGAACAAGCGCTGTCGCAGTGGTCATGGAAAGAAGAAAACGCCGTGTCATGTCGGTATATTCCCTGTGTCATTGACTTTTTACGGTTTTGGGCTCCGTCCGAAGCCGGGTGAGGTGCGTGGAACCTCGGCTGTAATGATTGGACGGTTTTTCCCCTAGGTCCATATATCCTCGCCGAACGGCGCGGTGAACGCGACGTAAACCGAATTGATCGGCGGAAAATCGCCATCGACACCGGCAAAAGCCCCGCAGATTGCGCGTTTCCGCGGCAGCACAAGGGCCGAGGCCAAGCGCACCTGGCCTCTGCGCCCTTCTATGGGACGGTCTGCGCCGACAGCGTGCCATCCAGCATCGCGGGCAGCAGCAGCATATCTTCATAGGCGCCGATATCGGCCAGCCCCGGCGCATGTTCCGCGATCACATGGGCCGTGCCATCCGCCTCAATCCGGAACAGCGCGCCGGTGATCCAATCATTGACCAGAAGGGCCCCGTTCAGTCGAACGATTCCATCGAGATTGCCAACCGCATCGGCCAAGACGGTGATCTCCCGGTCGGACAGATCCACCGCCAACAGCGCGCCGGGCATCTCGGTCGAAAAATCGGCCCGCAGCCCTTCGCCCCAGGACCCGACCAACAGCCGATCCTCCTCGAGCAACAGCCCGTTGGGATGCGCCAGACGATCATTCTGCAACCATGGCAGGGCCAACCCATCGGTATAAAGCCAGATCCGATTGGCCATCAGATCGCTGACAAATGCGCGTGTCCCATCCGAGGTCACATCGTTCAGGAAAACCGCGCCCTCCAGATCAAGGCTGCGCATCACGGTTCCGGTCGCCAGATCGATCTCGTGCAGCCGGGTTAAATCGGCCACCAAAAGCGTCGTACCGACAATCGCCATGCCCTTCGGCGCATCCAGCCCCGCCACCCAGGCGCGATCAAGCACCGCGCCATCGGGGGAGAGCAGCGCCAGCGTCCCGTCGCCGTCGGCCGCCCCCGGATCGCCACCCATCACACTCAGGACAATCCGATCATGTATCGGATCGTAAATCGCGCTTTCGGGCATATCGAACGGGCCCGTGGTCCAATCCGCCGGGTCGGCCAGGCTCGGGGTCAGACTCGTCACAGCCACTGACAGACATAGCGCGATCAAAAGTTTCATGCTCTGCTCCTTTTAAGATGGCGCAGAGATTACAAAGTGATCCTTGTATGTATATTTTTGACTTTCTGGTATCACTATAAGATACCTTTTGGGAAACACGGTATCGCAGGGGCCCAGATGCAATCCGAACTTTTCGACCTTCTGCGCACGGTGCTGAAGGCCCGCGGCCTCACCTATGCGGCGCTGGCCAAGCGTCTGGACCTGTCCGAGCCGACGATCAAACGCATCTTTGCCGAACGCGATTGCAAGCTCAGCCGGATGACCGCCATCTGCAGCGTGCTTGATCTCACGCTCGACGATCTGGTGGCCGAGGCCAATCGCGTGGAGGTCACGCCGGTCTCGCTTGGCGACCGGATCGAGGCGCGGCTGGCCGATGACCGCCCCGCCTTTCACCTGTTTCTTCTGCTGCTCGACGGCATGACCTCCGAAGCGATCCAGAACCATTACGGCCTGGACGATCTGGCCCTATTCGCCATCGGGCGGCGGTTGGAAAAACTCTCACTGGTCGAGGTGATGCCCGGCGGGCGTCTGCGCTTGAACATGCAGGGCCCGGTCGAATTCCGGCGCGACGGGCCGCTCCACCGGACCTTGCTGGATCTCAACATGAATTTCCTGCGCGCCACCTATCTGGATCAGTATACCGAGCATTCGGCGTTTCTGACCCAAAGTCGGCGCGTCTCCGCCAAGACCGCCCGGCATATGCTGACCCAATTGCGCGCGCTCCGAGCTGAGCTGTCCGATCTCGCCCGAAAGGATCAGCTCACCCAACCTGACGCCGCGCTGCACAGCTATAAGCTCAGTCTCGCCTGGTCGCCGGTCGCCTTTTCCGAGCTGCTGGATCTCGACGCGGACTGACCGTGGCGCCCCCTACCCCTCCGCGATGATCTGGATATCGCGCGCGCGCCCGATCTCCGCCGTCACAGCCGCCAGCAAACGCATCGCAAAATGCGCCTGCAGGTAGGTCGCCACAAACCGCGACGGCGCCAGAAGCGTCAGGGTGCCGTTCTCCAGATCCACCGCCTGCAGGCCCGCAAACCACGCCTCGAACAGCGCCGGGTTCTCCTCCCGCAGCCGCGCCGCCACCTTGGCCCATCCGGTGCCATTATCCTCCACCGGCAATGACGCGCGCAGCGGGATCACATTGGTTTCCGCGCGCTTCTCCGGCGTATCGGTCATCCGCGCCACGAAATCCGGCCCCACCGCCGCCCAATGGGGCATGGTCGCGCGCAAAACCGCGGGCAGGTCGATCTTGTATTGCGCCACCCTGCCCCGCGCCGCCGGAACCGAAACTGCGATCCATCCCAACGCTTTCATCTGGGCCATCTCGCGCTTTGCGGTCCGCTCCGTCACACCCCACATCCGCGCCATTTCCTTGCGCCCGACCGAAAAGCTGCCGCTGCGCCAGTTGAACCGCGCGGTGATCAGCAGCGATAAGCGCAACGCCAACCGCGCCGCCGTTGCCTCTCCGCAGGTCGAGGTCACCAGCAAGGCCGTCAGAATGTCATACTTGATCGCTGAGGCACCGGGCCCAATCGTCGGCCTGCTAAGGGCATAGATGCCCGTCTCGTGTTGCGCCATGCCCAGGGCCCGCCTTGATGCTCTGCCTTGATCGGATAACGCGATCCCCCATCTGGTGCGGAGGCTTTTAGACGCTTTTCCCGATCTTGCAGCGATTAACGTTGGCAGACGCCTGTTTGTCAAGGCTGGCGATAATCTGACCCAATCCACTCCCCCTTAATTTCAGAAAAACGGGTATAAATTGGTAATAGGGGACATTCATGGCGTCCCCCTATCTTGCCTGGATGTCCCCCCAACATCTCGCGGAGCATCTCGGACGTCCCCCCAAATCTCACGGTCTCAGCGCGCCGCACGCCCCTTCGCCGATTCGCGCAACACAGGCAGCGCACGCGGTATAATGCGCAGAACCCAACGTAAAATTATCCATCTCGACAAAAAACGCAAATTGGGCGTAAATCAGAAAAGAGCAGTTAATAACGTCCGAGGCACCATGTTAACGCATTCCGATCTCCGCACGCTCCAGGCCCGCTCGCTCAAGATACAGGGCTGGATCCGACAGCAGACCTTTTCGCCCGAGAATGAAAAGACGCTGCGCCGCTTCTCGTCCTGGGAAGTGTCCGAACTGATCTTCGGCATGAACCAATCCACCTTCCGCGGCAAGCTCGCCGCCGACCCCACCTTACCCGCGGGTAAGGTCGAACCCGATGGGCGGCAGCGTTGGTTCTCCCTTGAAGAGGTCAACGTGCTCCGCCGCAAGCTTAAGCCGCGCGGCAAGCCGTTGATGCCCGCCCGCCCCCAAGGCCGCGCCTTCCGCACCGCCATCGCCAATTTCAAGGGGGGCGCGGGCAAGTCCACCGTCGCGCTGCATTTCGCCCATGCCGCCGCGCTCGATGGCTACCGTGTCCTCTGCGTCGATTTCGATCCGCAGGCGACGCTCAGCCATTCCATGGGCCTCGCCGATGTCAGCGAAGAGCATACCGTTTGGGGCATCATGGCCCGCGATCTGATCCGCGAGACCGAGGCGCAGAACAGCGCGCCCCGGGGGGCGTCCAGCGGCACCGCCCTGCCCCGCCGCGCGATCCCGGCCAGCATCACCGATCTGGGCCTGCAGGATTTGCGCCTCAGCGATTTCATTCAGCCCACCAATTGGCCGACCATCGACATCATCCCCTCCTGTGCCAATGCGGCCTTCGTTGAATTTGCGTCGGCCCAGTACCGGCATCTGAACCCCGAATGGTCGTTCTTCGCGGCGGTCAATCGCTTCCTGGATCAGCTGCCGGACGACCAATGGGATCTGATCTTCTTCGATTGCCCGCCCGCCATTGGCTATCAGTCGATGAATGCCGTCTTCGCCGCCGACATGCTCTACATCCCCTCGGGCCCCGGCTATTGGGAATATGACAGCACCACCAGTTTCATCGGCCAGCTTTCCGAGGCGCTGGAGGATCTCGCCTATGGGTTCGAGGGCACCTTATCCGCGGATAAGGTCGCGCTGCCAAAAGTCTTCCGCGACATCCGGTTCCTGCTCACCCGCTATGAACCTGGCAACGATCTGCACCGCGCGATGTTCGATGCGTTCGGCAAGGTGTTCGAGGATAAGCTTGCGCAACATCCCGTTGAGATGACGCGCGCCGTTGAGCAATCGGGCCGCTTCCTCTCCTCGATCTACGAGATGGATTACCGCGAGATGACGCGCGAGACCTGGCGCCGCGCACGGGCCAGTTTCGACCGCGCCTATGATGAGTTCCACGGCGTGATGCTGCCCCATTGGCAGGCCATGGGCGCGCCCACCTTACCCGCGGATAAGGTCGCGCCTGAACCGATGCCCGCAGGAGATCTCGCATGACCCGTAAGAAACGCATGTTCGATATCGAGATGCCGGTGGAAGACGCCCCCGCGGCCGAGGCTCCCACCCCGCAACGCCGCGGCCCCATGGCCAGCGCCATTTCCGAGAATGCCGAGGCGCTCCAGGCCCGCAAATCCGCCGCCGATGCGATCCGGGCGGAGAACGATGCGCTCGCCCATGAATATGTAGCGCTGCGCGATGCCGGTCATATCGTGCGCGCCGTGGCGCTCGAGGACGTCCATTGCCGGATGTTGGTGCGGGACCGTCTGCCCGGCGCCGATATGGAGATGGCCGAACTGGTGACCTCGATCCGCGATCTGGGCCTGTCCAATCCGATCCGCGTCATGCCGCGCCCGGACGGCGACAGCTATGAACTTGTGCAGGGTTACCGCCGCCTCACCGCTTATCGGCAATTGCTCGATGAGACCGGCGATGCGCAATGGGCCACGATCCCCGCGCTGGTTCTGCCGGGGGCCACCGATGTGGCCGGGCTCTATCGGCGCATGGTCGATGAGAATGTGATCCGCAAGGATCTGTCCTTCGCCGAGATGGCCTATGCCGCCCAGAACTACGCCGCCGATCCCGCCACTGGCGCCACGGATCTGTCCGAGGCTGTCGCGGCTCTCTTTCAATCCGCGCCCTATTCCAAGCGCAGCTATATCCGCTCCTTCGCCTTCCTCCTGGACACGCTCGGCGGGGCGCTGACCTATCCCGCCGAGATCCCGCGTGCCCTCGGGGTGGAACTGTCGCGGTTGCTCAAGGAGCATCCCGATGTTGCCGAGGCTGTGCGCCGAGATCTTCAGGCGCTCGGGTCAGAGCCCGCGATCCGCGATGAGCTGGACGTGCTGCGCCGCTATGCCAAGGCCGACGCGTTCGACGTGGTGCCAGAGCGGGCGAAGGCGCCGAAAGCTGCGGCGGGGCAGGGCAGGGCGAAGGCCAAGACAACCTTCCATATCCGCAGCGCCCATGGCCAGGTGAAATGCACCGCGGGTCAGGGCCGGTTGGAAATCAAGGTGGATCGCGACTTTACCTCGATCGACCGTGCCCGTCTAGAACAGGCCATCGCAACATTGGTCGACGGTCTCAGCTGACCTTATCCGCGGATAAGGTGGGGCCGGGGGGCTTTGTCCTGCCTCGCTTTTTTACTCACAGCCCTGCGGCTTTTGTGAGGTTGACGCGGAACCGGTCTCTGCGGCGTTGGTATCTTCGTGTCATTTCTGCGGAGGCGTGTCCGAGGTGGCTTTGGACGTGGCGTTCGTCGATTTCGGC
>NZ_JBBIFW010000006.1:0-273497 GCF_037544085.1 Gymnodinialimonas mytili | reverse complement strand
CAGATCCCATCAGGGCCAGCGGCCAGAGCCGCGCAAACAGGCCGGACACAAGACCGCTTCTGAATAGGTACACGCAATCCCATTTAAGTCTTGCTCTGCGGGCGCCATCCAAACAAGTCATTCACTAGGCCCCGGTCAACGCCTGATCTCGTTGGTGATTGTACCTAAGTGCGATTCGGCTGCACAGAACAGGAGTCATGATGAGTTCGTATATCATCTAGTAGAACAAACACGCGCTTGTATCGCTACGCTAGGCAGGGTCTTTTGGCTCCAAATCGGATAGACGTTCGCCAAAAATCGGGATCGGGTAGTCTATATCCGATTGTTTGAGCAGCCCAGGGTTGCGGACGTGCTCGTAGTACACACCCCCAAATGCATTGGACCAGTCACCGATATGATAAAGCTCCAGCTCTTGCGACATGTCGAATCCGTGATCCTTCAGGTGACGGAGCTGCTCCAAAAGTAAGTTAGTATCATAATCGAGATTGCTTATATCTACCCAGCATTACGCGTGATTGATGGTCTGAATTCAGATAGCTCGGTTAGCATGCGCATATGCGGCGTCTTCTGTAGCGAAGTGGCTTTTATGCTTTGGGAAGCAAGTACCCAAAGATCGGCATTAAGAAGTCGATGTCCGATTGTTTTAGGAACCTGGGATTACGGAGATGTTCATAATGCACACCGACAAAAGCTTCAGTCCAACCCTCAGAGTGAAACAGCTTTAACTCAAGAGCCATGTCAAACTCTCGATTCTGCAATATCTCTAGCTGCTTTTCGAGAAGGTTTAGATCGTAATCAGCGTCGTCCATATCTACCTAGGATTTCGCACAACTAAGGGCCCTTCGAGGGGATAGGCCGAAAGTACATGTCCTTCAGGACTTACCACAACACGGATTTCGACACCGTCCACAAACCCTTCTATGTAGACTTGGCCTGGCTCCCGGGAGCCTTCGAGAGCAACGTCTGTACCGGTGGCAATGTCTCGGATCGCGTCCAGTATCTTCTGATCTGTCCAACTCTCAGGAAACTCAGTCTTCCGTGGGCGGCCAGTTCCATACCGGTGACCGCCTCCGCGAATGTTACCTGGATCGCCGTCGAGAGTATGCCGCACACGTTCCTCGGAGATCGTGACATCAGCACCCTGATGCGGGTTGGGGACATTGAAGAAGATGCCCAAGTCCAGCTCAGGGATCGGAGTGCCGACCACGCTGTCATCCAAGGCAGATGGTGCATCGCCACCGGTGGTGCTTGGGATCAAGCTCAGGTCTTCAAGCGGATAGAATTCGATAAATTCGTCCAACTGTTCTGTCGTGAAGCCTTCGAGTTGGCCGAGGCGGCGTTCGCCATCGGTGAGGACGGGGAGGACTTCGGTCCAGCCGTCGGCGAAGGTATCATCCTGAAGGGTTAGGTTACCTTGGCGATAGGCATAGATGGCATCGTCGATGAACGCATTCGCGTTAAGGGCTGTGGCGGGCGGCATCTCTCCATAGGTCAGCGCATAGAGCGCGGCGGCTTCAGCGGCGATGCGAGCCTCATCGGGATTTACGAGAAGCCGCCGCGGTTCGCCTCTATGGCGTTGAAATACAGTTCGGCCGCAAGCCGCCCACGGTCCGTGTTAAGCTCCAGGCCATAGAGTGCGGCGATTTCAGTCTCGGCGATGGCACGGTTCTGTGGGCCGAGCCCTGTGGCGAGGAGGTTCGCGAGCAAGGACAGAAGTGCACCGATTGGATTTGCAGGGCGCGGGGCGTTGCGGTTGCAGTTAAAACGACATTTGGGATGCCTCGCAGCACGGGCACAGCGATGCAGCGGCAATTGGGTTCAGAGCCGGGGTGAGTGGCGCCAGTGTCCCAGTTGAAGGTCTGGCCATCGCGGGAGGCATGGCTGGAGCGGACTTTGTTATCACCCGCCGTTGTCAAGATCTATTGATCGATGCCCAATTCCGCCTGGCGGGTTTGGTTGAGGATACTTGCGAAGCGGCGCAGGAGCGTTTCCTCCATCACTTGGCGCTGCGGTGTGAAGCGTTGGGGAAGTGTGTTCCACTGCGTCCAGATGCGGGCGACGTTTTCGTTCCAGGTTGCAAGCGCCGCGTCGCGCGCCGCGCTCGGGTTGGCACGATGCTGCAGCTTCTATTGGATCAACGTCTCAAGACAGTCGGCAAGCTCGAAGGTCGATGCGGGATCAGCGGCTTATTTGTTGCAAGGGAGGAGGTGCTTGATTTATTGGAACGGCCACCACTTCCAGGCCTCAGTAGTAATGAACTCCGCAAGCATCTGTGCATCAATTGCGTGACCACGCCATGGTTGGTCTCAAATGGATTTCTGAAATCTGAAGTGGCTCTTCACCCCCGGACACGAAAGTCGATCCGATTGTTTCGATACGATGAGATCGACAGATTTCTTGCTGAATATGAGACCGTAGGCCGCCTGAGTCATCGATTGGCGACAAAACCACCGTATGTCGTTAAGCAACTGAAGCACAAGGGTTTGAAACTACTGGCGGTCGAGCGAAACATGAGCGTTATCTACCGAAGGCGCGATCTTCCCAATGAGTTTCTTTAATCTCTCACAACGCAAGACCAGAGAACCGGCGCAGCCGGTTTTCTTTTGTTTGGCAAGCGACCATAGTTGAAGAGTCGAATGACGTCGGCGGTGAGTCTTGCACGATTCCGACGTATATTTTTCAATGGGTTAGCGATCTGCAACGGTCAACAATAGTGATTCGTCACATGCAAGTTTTGACGTTATCCGGAAACCGCGAATGGATCGATATGGCCGAAACTGTCGCCCGTTGGAGGCGCGGCGCTTTAGTTGCCTTGCATCGCATTGGACGGACCGCAACGGCCATATCTGTGTTCTTTGAACAAAAGAAACGCGATACTCATAACGCACATAAGGCGGGTAGTGTCCCAACCACCTCCAGTTTCGCCGATAGGTCCTACGATCCCGTAAACGGCATGCGAGATGGATCAAAAATGTGCGGGCGCCGCTGGTAGCTCGCTTATGTTGTTTAATGCCTTGGCATGATTGTCTGTTCGGCTAGGAAGGTGGCACCTCAATAAGGGTGGATCGCTGTGTTTCTGAGCATCTTCGATATTTTCAAAGTGGGTGTCGGGCCTTCGTCTTCGCATACGATGGGTCCGATGAGCGCCGCGGCCCGGTTTTTGGAGGCTCTGCGTGGTGGACGCGAAAAAGAACCTGGCGCCGGGACTTTGGCCGCCTTGGGGTGCTCGTTGCACGGATCTTTGGCCTTTACGGGCAAAGGACACGCCACAGATCGTGCAGTGATTCTTGGGCTAAGTGGCTTTGAACCTGCGAGCTTGGATCCGGACCGCGCCGAAGCGTTGGAGGCCGAGGTGCGTGCCAAGGGCCGTGTCACCCCAGCTGATTTACCCAGTCTGGTATTCAATCCGGATACCGATCTCATTTTTGATTATGAGGAAACGCTGCCCGGCCACGCCAATGGCATGGTGCTGCGCGCCTTCGATGGCGCAGGTAACCTTTACATGGAGGAAACCTATTATTCGGTCGGTGGTGGTTTTGTTCTGACAGCACGGGAGCTAGAGGCTCAGAAGCAGGGCGGTGCAGACGCGCTGCACGCCGAAAAGGCAGCCGAGGGCTTTGCGCATCCATTTGGATCTGCGCAGGAAATGCTCGCCATGGGGCGGGCAACCGGAAAAACCATTGCCCAGATGAAGTGGGAGAACGAACAGGCTTTGGCGCCGCGCGACCAGGTCCAGACGCGTCTCGATGCAATCTGGACGGCAATGGATGATTGTATCGATCGTGGTCTGCGTATGGAGGGCGAGTTGCCCGGCGGGCTTGCCGTGAGGCGCCGCGCGAAAGCGATCCACGATCAGTTGCGCGCCGAGGCGGGCCGCAACATTGCGCAGCCCCATGTCGTGAATGACTGGCTTAGCGTCTATGCGATGGCGGTGAACGAAGAGAACGCCGCGGGCGGGCGGGTTGTGACCTCTCCAACCAATGGCGCGGCCGGTGTCGTTCCAGCGGTACTACGCTACTACCGCGATCATTGCGTCGGTGCGACCGAGGAGGGGCGGCGCACGTTTTTAATGACCGCGGCGGCCATCGGCGGGCTAATCAAGCACAATGCCAGTATTTCCGGGGCTGAAGTGGGTTGTCAGGGGGAGGTCGGCAGCGCCTCATCCATGGCCGCGGCGGGTCTATGTGCAGCGCTGGGCGGCACCAATGAACAAACTGAAAATGCGGCCGAGATCGCTCTAGAGCATCATCTTGGCATGACCTGCGATCCGGTTGGTGGGCTGGTCCAGGTACCATGCATCGAACGCAACGGGCTGGGCGCGATCAAGGCGGTGTCCGCAGCCTCGCTTGCCTTGCGCGGGGATGGGTCGCATTTCATGCCGCTCGACAATTGCATCGAGGCGATGCGCCAGACCGGGATCGACATGAACAGCCGCTACAAGGAAACCAGCCAGGGTGGTTTGGCGGTGAATTTGCCAGAATGCTAAAGGCCGCTTGGTTGACCCGGGCGGGGATGTGGCGCTACTGCGTTAAGCCACTCATAATCTGACGTAAACATGACCGTGTCCTCCCTCCAAGAGACGCCCGCCAAGACCCATGTCGTTGTCGGCGATGGCATAACCGCCCTCGCCTTTGTCGAAGGCTGTGCGCTACCGCCGGGCAGCGAGCTTGTTGTGCTCGGGCAGAATGCGTCTGAACTTGGACGCGGTGTGGCCTATGCCAAAGGCGAAAGCAGCACGCCCTGGCGCTATGCCTATTTGCTGAACTCTCCGGCAGATGACATTGATCCTGCTTTTGCCGCTTGGTTGTCGGATCGATGGGAGGACGTCGCCGAGATCATGGCGGGCCGATCCCCGAATTGGTTGGAGGCGGCTCAGCCTTTGGTGGCGACCGGTGACATCTATGGTGTGAATGCGCCGCGCGAGTTTTATGGCGATTTCATGCGTGAGAAGGCGGAGGCCATTGTCGCGGATTTGACGCGTCGCGGCGTTAACGTCCGGTTCATCGATGATATCGCCATTGATCTTGAGCTCACCGCCGCCGGCGTGGTGTTAACGACGGGCACTGGCGCGCGTCTGTCGGCTGATACGGTCGATATCGCCCCTGGTGGACCTGCGACCTTACGGCTCGAGGGGGATGACGGCCCTTTCGCGGCGCCGTCAGTCTTTGGGCATGAGGCCCGCATTGCCGAACATATCCAGGCGGGCGCCGAGATCTTCTGCATCGGCGGCAATGCTTCCATGCTGGATGTGTTGCGCTTGTGTCAGAGCTTGATCCCAGAGGATCAGTTGCGTTTTGCGGTCTGTGCGCCCGACGGTGATATCCCTGAACCCTTGATCCCACGGTTGCCGCGGAAACTGACGCGACCCGATTTAGCTGGTGGCCATTCGACCGCCGAAAGCTTCTTGGCCGAGATCTGGCGTGAGATCGAGCTTGCCCGCCGCAACGGCGATGAGATGCGCGAAATCCGCGCCGGGTTCCGCGCGCATTTTCTGGAGAACCCGCTGACCCAATATGTGTTGGACGCTGAGGAGGCTTTGCGCGTCCCGGCCACCTTACGCTTTTGGTTGCGCGGCGGCACGCGTGATACGATTCTAGACATGCGCCGTCTTGTGGGTGACGGACAAATCCGCGTGCTACCGGGCTTTGTGAATGCGGTGGAGCATGGGGCCGGTGGGGCAAGCGTGTCGATCACCGATGCTGCGGGCGGGGAAAGCTGCGTGGAGACTGGCTTCGTCGTCAATTGCGCCGGGGCTGGCGCGACCTCTCGCTACGATCCGCTGACCGAGCGGTTGTTGGCGACTGGGCTGATCGAGATCTGCCCAATCAGTCGTGGTCTCAAGGTGGGCGCGGGATGCCGCACCAAGGCGGCGGCTGTGCGCCATCTATCGCCTGCCACGACTGTTATCGGAGATGAAGCAATGGCGATGCCGCTTTACGATGCGCATATGTTGCGCACCTACGCGGCGAGAGCGCAGCAAATCTAGCGTGGCCGGACCGTATCGCCTGGCAAGAACTCGGGCGTAAGCGGGATGATTTCCTGCGTGAGCGCATTGGCGACCATCAGTTCCGCAGCGCGGCGACCGATCTCACTTCGGCGGCTGTCCATTGTGGCGATATGCATCGGCAAACCGTCCAATACTTCAAAGGAATTGAACCCAGCCATGCCGATCTGGTTTGGGATATCCATGCCTTTTTCAAGACAATATAGCAATCCGCCCGCCGCATTCATATCGGTGTTGTAGTATAGAAAATCTAAATCGGGTGATCTGTCGAGTAGAGCTTTGGTCATCCCCCGACCGGTGCCGAACCCCGACATACCATCGTAGAAAATTTCGTCTGCCAGCTTCATGCCAGCCGCTTCGACGGCGGTTTTGAACCCGCGGTAGCGTTTTTGGGCGCGTGCATCGGCGATGGAACTCGATCCAAGATATCCGATGCGGCGATAGCCGCGGGCGATGATCTCTTCGGCCATAGCGCGGCCTGCGGCCTCATGGCTGATCCCGACCGCTGCGGCGACGGGCGATCCGTCGACATCCATCACTTCGACGACCGGAACGCCGGCATTGCCCATCATGGCGCGCGCAGCATCGGTGTGCTCAAGCCCGGCGACGATCAGGCCCGATGGGCGCCAGGACAGCATTTCGTAGATGACCTTTTCCTCGCGACCCAAGTCGTATTGCGATGTGCCCACAACGGGCTGAAGCTCGGTGCTGTCCAGCACGGCATCGATGCCATGCAGCACATCTGGGAACACCATGTTGCTGAGCGAGGGGATCACAACACCAACCAGGTTCACTCGGTTTGAGGCCAAGGCACCCGCGATTTTGTTGGGCACATATCCTAGGCTGCGAGCCGCCTCGAAAACCCGTGCGCGGGTTCGTTCCGAAACGTCGCCGCGATTGCGTAAAACCCGGCTGACAGTCATTTCGCTGACGCCGGCAGCTTCGGCAACGTCCCGCAATGTCATTTGCGGTTTTCCGTCGAATGGATTGCGTCCGCGCAATGGCCTGCCCGTTTTTCTATTGTCCTCAGCGAGTGATACGCGCCCGCAACGTCCGGTTGCAAGGGATACCGTCGCCCAGGTTGCGGCGGCTTCTATGTCTTATCATCTCACGACCCGTTGCAAGACGGTCCAAAACCTCGCATCAAAGCAACACGGCCCCGTGGCTCAACTGGATAGAGCAGCCCCCTCCTAAGGGGCAGGTTGCAGGTTCGAATCCTGCCGGGGTCGCCAAAACTGCCTGAAAAATATGACTTATTTACAGGGCTTTGTGCAGAAGCGTGCAGAAACGCCCGTTTCGTTTTCCGCCGAATTCTCCGAAAACGACCGAATTCTCGTACAAAACCTGTACAAAATTCGCACGTCTGTGCGGTTTTTGGGGCCATCCAATGAGTTGGCGTGTGGCAAATGCCTGCGCCGAGCGGAAGTTCGGAAGTGCGACGCGCAAGCAGATCATCATGTTTTTGGCGGACAAGGCTTCGGATGATGGTTCCGGCATCTGGTGTTCGAAGGGGACGATCCAGCGGCACACAGAGTTAGGTGAGACAACGGTCAAGCGAACCATTCGGGATTTCCTGAAGGAAGGTATCCTGGTCGAGACCGGCGCGCGCGGGTGCAAGAACGGATTCACGGTTGTTTACCGGATCGATCTCACTCGGATCGAGGCGCTGGAACTGACCGCCGAGCCTGATGTCGAGACGGGGGCCACAGTGGACCCCGTCCAGACTGGCCCCGGAACGGGGGCCACAGTGGCCGGGGTACCGGGGCCACCACGGCCCCCAAACCATCCTAAAACCATCCATAAACCTCCTACGCGCGAGCGCTTGGCGGCGGTGGATGAAGAAGCTGAGAAGATTTTGGCTTGCTATCCGCCCGACCGGCGGCGCGGGAAGGCGGAGTGCCTGAGGCGGATCAGAGAAGCCTTGGATGCAGGGATAGAGTTCGAGGACCTCTTACAGGCCCTTAAGGCCTACGCGACCGAGAGCGCGGGCTTCACACGCTCCAAGGTCTGTTTCTCCGACAACTGGTTCAAGTCTGGACGGTGGCGCAGCTACGTCGAGGACATTGCGCAAAGCCGAGAAGAGAAGACGGCCAAGGAAGCCGAGATGCTGGCAGGCTTGGCGAACTGGGTCACAGACCGCCATCCGCTTTGTCGCCACATTACCCCCGGCCAGGTAGATGCGCTGCTGGCTGCAGAGCTGGTCACGCAGGCGCAAATCCAGGCGGCGGGCCTCAGATCATGAGCGCTGCCGATCCCACTGAAGCGCAAACAGCAAGGCGACCCATGTCATACGGCTGCGCCGATGACACGGGACCTTGCGAGGGGCGGCACGCCTCCCCTTCGAACCCCACCGGCGCGGGCAAAGCCCCCGCCAAAGAGCCGCTGAGCGAGACCTTCGTCTTCCGCTGTACCGCGTCCGAGAAGGCCCAGCTGCGCGCCAAGGCCGAAGCGGCTGGCCTGCCTGCCTCGACGCTTCTGCGCGAAGCGCTTGGCCTCACCGAGGCCCGTCGCCGCAAGCTGATCCCCCGCGTTGATCCAGCCCTTGTGCTGGCCGTGGGGCGCATCGGCGGCAATCTCAACCAGATCGCCCGCTGGCTGAACCACGCCATGAAGGTCGGGCGCACCGACCTCGACACGTTGACCGTCGCGCGCCGTCTTGTGGTGATTGAACGCCAGCTTGCCGCGCTCCTTGATGAGGCGCGGCGGTGCTGATCAAGTTCTTCCCCAACGGCAAAGGCGCGGGCGCGGGGCCGGTCGGGTACCTCGTCGCCGAGCGCGTGCTGGCCTATGACGGCAACCGCGACCTGATCCGCGATGCGGAGGGCCAGCCGATGACCGTCACCCGCGACCCGCTGCCTGAGGTCCTGCGCGGCAACCCTGAGCGCACCGAAGCCCTGATCGACGCCAGCCGCCACCAGTGGACCTACCGCGCGGGCGTGATCAGCTTTGCGGACAGCGACGACCCGACCGACGACCAGCAGGCGGAGGTCATGGACCAGTTCGAGCGGCTGGCCTTCGCGGGGCTGGACCCTGAGCAATATGAGGTGCTCTGGGTCCGCCATCGCCACGAAGGCCGGGTCGAGCTTCACTTCTGCACACCGCGTCTGGAGCTGACCACGGGCAAGAGTCTCAACATCGCGCCTCCGGGCTACCAGGACGCCTATGACAGCCTGCGGGACGTGATGAACCAGCGCCACGGTTGGGCCGATCCGATGGATGTGGACCGCGCACAAGAGGTCCGCGACATCGTCGAAGCGCCAACCCGCGCTCAAGGCCGGGACGAGCTGCACGCGTGGCTGCAGGACCAGATCGACCTCGGGTTGATCTCTGATCGCGCCAGCATGGTCGACGCGTTGACGGAGGCAGGATTCGACCTGCCACGCACCGGCAAGGCCTACATTGCTGCCCGCGATCCAGAGACCGGCGAGCGCTGGCGGCTGAAAGGAGAGATTTTCCATGAAGACTGGCAAGCCGACCCGGTTGAGCGAGAAGCTGAACGCGGAACTCGACACGATCCGGGCCGAACACGTCGCCTCGATCTCGTCCCAGCTCAAGAGCTTCAGGATCGATTTGAAGGACATTGTGGGCGCCGCGCAGCATACCATCGCGACCGATACGCACCGCTTTCAAACCGAAACAGCGAGCATGTTCGAGACGCGGCTGAGGTCGATCCGCCTTTGGCTGACGATCTCACCCTTGCTGATCGCGGGGATGCTGCTGACGGGGATCGCCTTGATGATGGCCGCGAGCTTTTTTTGGACACTGCATCTGACGCGCTCGGAGCTTGCGGAACTGGGCCTGACGCGGATCGAGCGACCCGAGGGGACCTGGCTGATCCTGGACCCATCGAAGACGCAGCTCAGAACCTGCACGATGGGCGAGAGGCACGTCACCTGCATTCGGATCGAGGAGGACTAGATGACCCAACTGACAGCCTTGGAACGAGACTTGCTCGCCTGCGTCGAGCGGTTGGTGACGGCCTCAGAGGCCTCCGCGAAGGATTTGACCGCCTTGGAAACACGCTCGACCGGCAGGATCGAGAGGGAGCTGGCTGGCTTGAAAGACTGCGTGACCTTGCTCATTCGGTCTCAGGCCGCATCCATGAAGGCCTTGAACGGATTGCTGAACGACGAAGCGAGCTACAAGACGCTGGACGAGACCTTGCAGCAGAGCTTGACCTTAGCGAGGGCCGCCGCCGAGAGATTGAGGGACAGCTAGACAGCCAGGAAGCGCATGCGGAAAGGGGGTTGAGGCATTAAAGAACCCTTTGTTCTATCAACACTGAATTCTTGTTCTTGGCTTTGCTTCATCGTGATCACAGATGTTTCTCGCATCAAAGGCAGAGATGTTCTTTTTGAGTATTAATTCGAGAAACGGTTTCGTAAGGTGTCTTGAATGAGTTGAGTGCCCTTGGCACCAAGCGAATTGTCGAGGAACACAGTGAAAAAATATCAAGTTTTCGTTAGCTCAACATTTTTGGATTTAAAAGAAGAACGGCAGGCGGTTTCTCAAAACATACTGGAACTCAATCATATTCCAGTCGGCATGGAGTTCTTTGGTGCTGCTGATCAAGAGCAAATGGAATTTATCAAGGACGAGATAAGAAACAGTGACTACTATGTTCTTATCATTGGTGGGAAATACGGCTCCGTTGATCCAAAAACTGGCAAAAGTTATACTCAGTTGGAGTATGAATTTGCCTCTGAAATTGGCATTCCCGTTTTGGTATTCCTTCGGAAAAATAGGCACGACTTGCCGGTTGAACAACGTGATACTGATGGAGAAAAAATCAGTAAACTAGACGCATTTATCCTTGCTGCGAGCGGCGCGAAGCGGATTCGCGACGAATGGGAAACTTTGCCGGAGCTCGTAAATAAGTCTGGCAACGCTCTAAATAAGGAGATTGGGCGTACTGCTAGCAAAGCTGTCGGGTGGATCAGGGCTGACAAGGCGATTTCCTTGGAGGCCCGCGAGAAAATTCATGAGTTGGAAAGCGAGTTGGATGAGCTCCGTCGACATGACTTAGACCCTGTTTTGAACGCCTCTAACGATCCGCAAAGTTTGTACGATGCAGTGTCGCACATTGTTTCTCAATTCGCCGAGGCCGAACTGTCTCAAAGCGAACGTGCCAAACTGAGAAGCTCTGCATCTAACTATTTGAATGAATTGATCTTGCAGGGTTTGAAGAGGGATGTTCCCTCAAACTTAGCTTTCAACTCGGCAGTGGAGGCATCAAGACTGGACATGGACGTGATAGCGCTCAAGCTTTTTACGCTTGCTGAATACTTCCAACCCACTCCCTCTCATCGTCTGGCTATGCTGCATAAGCGCGCAGAAACTGGATCTAGCTACTCTGTTGATGAAGATAACGGGAAGCTTACCTTTAGTCGAACGGCCGATCTTCCACAGAAAATTTCCTTACAAGCTTTTGAAGAAGCACTAACTCTCGCGGGCGATGCCAGGATCGCCCAGTGTGAGATTGCATATTCCCAAGCATGGAATATCAGTCAGCAGCTAAGAGAGTTTGACGCTTTGGAACAGTTGCTTGCCGTACTTACAGCCTCGAAATGTGCGAGAGTGGCGGAGGACTTGCCAAATTGGCTACCACTTTCAACGGATGACATTGAGGCGTTCAAGGACTTCAATTGGGCAGACCAAGCCGGCCGAACGGTCCCTTCCTACCTAGTTGGTAAGATGGCAGATTGCGTAGCTTTTCTTTCTTTTGCTGGGTGGAAGGAAGTGTTTTTTGAGCTAGTGACGGAAGCTCTTATTCTACATAAGGACGAGTCACCGATGGCAACTTGGTCGTCTCATTTTCGAAAAGATCTGCTGCAAACTGCGCAGAGGACCGAATTGCTTGGCGAAGTAGATGTTCTTATTCAGAAGCACCACGGCTCAGACATTCAGTCTTTTGCTTCATTAGTGATGTAGATAGCATCAGGCGGATACGGCGCAGTGTTATCTCGGTCAAGCAGCGACAAGTGGTTTAATGTCAGACACATCAACTTCTTTAGCAGCCAATACCATATCGTAACTAGTCTGCAAGTTCATCCAGTAGGCCGGGGTCGTGTTGAACACACGGGCAAGGCGTAGCGCCGTGTCCGGCGTGATCCCGGTCGTGCCCTTGATCAACCGTTCGATCCGCGTCCGAGGTACGCCCAGACGCCGCGCAAACGCGATAGCCCCCATCTCCAAGGGATCGAGGTAAAGCTCTTTCAGGACTTCACCGGGGTGCATCGGGTCTTCAAGCAAGCTCATCAGCGTATCCTCTCAATGGTAGTCCACAATCTCTACGTCGGCGGGGCCGTTCGGCGTCCAGACAAAGCAGATGCGCCATTGCCCGTTGATCCGCACGGAGTGTTGCCCGGCCCGATCCCCTTTCAGTTCTTCCAGGTGGTTGCCAGGGGGGAACCGCAAATCCTCAACAACCACCGCAGCATCCAGCGCCGAAAGCATCGCCCGCGTGCGCTTCACCAAGTCACCGGGGAAGCCTTTGCCGTACTTGCCCTTCACGGCGTTGGCAGCGAGTTTGCCCTTGGTGCTTTGGATCACAGAAGGTGCGTATCAGATATTGATACATGCGTCAAGGAATGATACATGCTAGCTTGCATCAAAATGACCATCTGCTCTGCATCGCTAAAGCTGCACGCCGTCAGCCAAGTACATCTATTTCCTTGAATTTTGCCCTCACTTCGTCACCTGAATAATAATCCAAGAGGTCTTCTTTGCTGAGCGTTCCATCGGCTAAAAATTTCATCAAATACTCCTGTGTAAACTCCAACGCGAGCATGCTTCTCTCTAGTTGTTCCAAAATCTTTTTGTTGTTCTGGATGTTGCTACGTACGAGTTTCTCGATTTGTCTAACTTCACTGACATCTTTGATCATTCGGTTGACGAACAGTGCAAGGAAATCTTTGTCCAACTCTATCCGAGTTGCGTTTTTGACTAGGTCGCGAGCAAGCATGTAGGCAATAACAAGGTTGGTGTAATCTCCCTTGCCACTATCGACGATTACGCAAAACCCAATTTCAGGAACAAACCTGACATTCTGTACCGCTTTGGACACCGAGTTACTAACTGAAGCGACATCAAAAACGATAATCGCAGTCTTGCCGTCTCGATTTGCTTGAGCTTCGATCAGTTGGCTCCAAGCCGTATCCGCACCGCTTGCAAAGACGTCTCTCGAGCCAATGTCGCCGAGGGAAAGGCTCTTGTCGAATTTTGACTCAATCACAATTCTCTTGTCGTCTTTGCCATCGACCTCACAGACAATGTCACCTGTTTTGTTGTTTCCCAGCTTGCCCTTTGTAGCCCCTGTAAGCGAAATAGTGTCTGCCAACCTTTGTTCCTTGAAGAAGTTTCCTAGAAACTCGGCGATTTCCTCTTCGGCGATGAGGCCTTTGGCGGCCGAGCGTAAGAAAATCTCCTGCTTCATGTCGAAGATCATCTTTAGGCTCTCAAGCTCGGTCCCCAAGTGATTTGATGTCTTTGCCAAAAAAGACGAAAGCCGATCTTCCATTAGAGCAAGTACGCCGATGTTTATCGCTTTGAGGAGCGCATTGTCTCTCTCGGCGGCAGGTAGCTTGTCAAAAAACCCAAAAACAACGGGGTTCTCAACTTCGAACTTGTCAATCCCAACCCGATTAGACTGCTGATTTAACTTAACAATTGGCATCTTCAGACCTTGGAATACCGATAGTGCCCTTTGATCTCGGCATTTAGGTAGACACCTTTTGAGTCAGCGTTCTTGATGCCGTCCCACAGGTGTTCGGGAACGTCAAAATAGTGGTATGTGCTTCCACCGTGAAAGGTCACCTCAAGTGTCCACGTCTCGTCATCGTACTTCAGTTGAGCGATGTTCGATGACTGAAAATTGTCGAAAGTCTCCCAAGCCATTCTAATCTTCCTTCTTTTGGGGTGCCGGTAGAACAGGATTTTGCCGCCGCCAGACTTGGCTTACGTCTTCAAATGCTTTCTCCAGGTCGGAGTTGTCTTTAACGCCCCACCCTCCGGGATTCTTAGATAGTTCTGGCGGCAAAACGTCACAAACCAAGGGGTCTTGGCTGTCCGGTCGCGCCCCTTCAGGTGGAGCCGAGATTAGAGTTCGCATCGGAAGGCTTACAGCTTCACCTAGCACAATCGCCTCACCGGTACGAAGAACGGGCAACATATTGGTAAGGCCTTCCAAGTTGTCTGACAAAGCGCCAGTTATGTGGGATCGATCACTTGAATTGCTCAGCCTCAACGCAAAGAAAGTTCCACACTGCGAAAGGATTGTAGAGCTAATCTCAGAAGGTCTTTGGCTTACGATCATCGCTCCTATTCCGTATTTCCGACCTTCTTTGACGATACGTTTTACGATGGATGAAGCTAAGCCTTGAAGTTCGTCATTGAGATAGAGGTGAGCCTCTTCCATCACCACGAGCAATGGGCGCTCCCTAGCTCCCTGAGAAAGGTTCCGAGCCCAAAACATTGCGTCGTAGAGAACTCGCAGAAAAATCCCCACAACATCATTAAGGATGGAAGTGGGCACTCCAGATAGATCCAAAACAGAGATCGGTTTGCCGCTGCCGATCCAGCTCTGCAATAAGGCAGGCAGGTCAGCTTCGACTTTGCCCACAGTGTCTGGCTTCCAGTCACCTGGATTCAAGAGAAAATCATAGCGTGCTACTCTTAGCCTCGCACCGAGATTTTCCAACGGCCCTTGAATATTCAATGGATTTGGTAGCTTTGTAATCTTCTCGTCGTCACCCGCTACGTTCTTGTTTTTTCTAAACTTTGGTGGAATCCCCTTCGAGGGGTCTCCGCGTTTCTCATTGCCATCTGCATCTAGCTCGAACGCCCAGTTTTCTTGCTCTGGCAACTTGCCGCCGCCAGAGTAATAGGTGCCAAACTCGTGGCAATATAGGTCGTACCATAGTTGATGCAGACTGAACGGGACCGGACTATCCGCGCCAACAGTCTCTCTCGTGACGCCCAGTACGGGATATGAATCTAGAGTTGAGGCTTTGAATTCGATCACCTTTTCGAGGATCACATTCCTAGCACTAGGGGGCAGGTTTCCAAAAGTTACGGCTAAGAACTCATCAAAACTCATCGCCCAATACGGTAGAAATAAGCCCCTTTCCCAAGAGTTGCGTTCATCAGGGCTAATTTTGAAGACATTCGCTTTCTCTTTGAAAGCTTTGCCGTACTCGCCGTGGATATCGACAACAACGATACGTGAGGAGGGGAAGCTTTCCGGTTCAGATAGCGCGTCCAGTAAACCGGCTACGGTCGTTGATTTTCCTGAGCCAGTTGTGCCCACAATGGCTGAGTGTCTCGTCACCAGTCTGTTGACGTCAACCAATGCATCAATCGACTCGGAGCCGGCGATATGCCCGATCTTAACAAGATGATTCTGCTCACCCTTGTTGCCATAAATTTTGGCTAAATCTGCTTCTGTGACAAGATGAACTTCGTCATCAATCGTTGGGTATTGCGATATGCCACGTTGGAATTTCCCCTGCCGTGATCCTTCTCCGATCAGTTGTACAGTCAGCCATCTGTGAGATGTTGTGTCTTCATCTTTAAGTGCATTTGGAATGGCGCTGGCTCCAACCTGGGAAACGATGCCAAACAAGTCGATATAGCCGATCGGAATCTTTACAAAACTGCCTAGTTGTCCGATGCGATGGGCGTGTCCATGCACAAACGTTAGCCCGGAAAGCCTCTTCGAATTCATCGTGACGCTGATCGACACGCCACTAACGTCTTGGATCGTTCCAAGCGATGTTTCAGCGTTATTCGACATCGGTATCCCTCGGTCCCGATATGTTCTTGAGCATGTCGGTAAACATCAGGAAATCACCGATCCTACACTCGCAAAACTGATCGCCATCCTCCTCGGCTTCCGGAACCTGAACAATTCCAACTGGGAGGCTCCCCCTGTTGTCATCATGAGCAACCCAACGCTTCTCGCGACGACTGATTATGCCGGCATCCGAAGAGAAGAGCGCTAGGTTCGGCGTCTTGAGGGCAAGGGTTCGAGCGTTCTGATACTTGGGATCGGGATTGCCGTCCTTGTCCAACATATTTCCAAAGAGCAAACCGTAAACCATGGCAGATGGATTGCTCCGCAGCCCCTCAAGCAGCAAATTATTGATGTGCTCGTCGCCGAAAGAGTACCCAGACATGAAAAGCACCGAAGACTGTTGCAAGATGAAGCTTTTGAAACGGTCCATCATCGCCAAGAACGGCATTTTCCTGCTTTCATCGTACTTCAGATGAGAGGGATAGATCAGATAGTTCCTGTTCGATTCAGCCTGCAGTCCGCGAGTGACCGTCCCATGATCACCCAATCGCCAATTTATTGACCCATGCATTTTCCATAATCGTGTCCACCTTGCTGGGATCAACTTTTCGTCCTCTACGGCAGCCAAGTCAAAGAACGCTTTCCTCGAACCGATAAAGCCGTCGAAGTAAGGAGCCCCTTCTTCTTCAAGTGCTTGCTCAGTAAGAAGGTCGTAGTTCGTGGTAAAGAGGTGGACTGGGGTTTCACGGGTGATCGACCTGACCCAAATCGCCAAGTTGTGGTACGGGGAGTTTGAGTCAGGGAGTTCTCGGTTCACTTCCTTTGAGATGATCTTGCAAATGTCGAGCTCGACAGTTTCCAGCTCTGTCTTGGACAGGCCTCTTACTTCCCCGTTGCCTGCCACACTTCGCAAACCTCGGACTGTCGACAGAATGACTTCGATGTTTGGGTCAACTACTCCGTCTTCCTCAAATGTAGATATTATTCTGTCCCAAACCGATGGCTTTGCAGTATCCTGTGATCTCAAGTCTTCCCCGATCTTTCTTGTCAATCCGGCAATATCTTGAATAAGGGGATCGCTGGCAGTCCATGTCTCGCCATTATCTCCCGTCTCATCTCTAATATTCACTCGGATCGAGAGGGGGCAACCCGCACTTATCATAAAGCCCAAGGGCTTCCCGCTCTGTGAAAGGGCCTGTTGCAAGTATTCGATCTCGCGGAAAACATCGTGACCATCTGGCTTCTTCATTGGCAAATTCCTTTGAGCCTCGCCTAACGATTGGATTTCGTTCGGAGAAATTATGGCGTTACTTCCCAGATAGGTAGCCCAGATTCTTTGGAATTAACGCTTCGTTGTTCAAGAAATTCTTCAAACGAAAAGTTTTCCAGAGAGATTTGGCTTTCTGCAGCGGGCCTGAGCATCCGTCGTTCCACAAAAGCAACTAAACCCAATAGAGCAAAACCTAGTGCGATCAAAAGCAACGCGCCCATGGAAACACCTTCCGCTATAAACGCCAGTTTGATGAATGGCGCAACAACGAACGGCAGGCCCAACAAATTGAGATAGCGAAGCTTCTTCAGCTTCGGCATCAGAGACCTTAACAATTCATCATGCCGATCAGCGATCCGGTCCGCACAGGCCAGAAACTCGTCTTCCAACTGCCCTCGAAGGAAGTGACCGCAGCGGCAATGATCCCTCGTGAGGTATTCCATCTGCCCACAAGAAGCACACCTAATCGCGTTGACTCCAGGCGCTTTGGGACGCGTTGGATCGCGCCGGATTGGCGTTTCGTCTGGAGCGAGAGCGTGTTGCTCAAGAAATTGATCAAGCCGATCCGATAGCGACATTGTTCGCGGCTTGAGCACGTGGACGTTTGATGGCAACTGACTTTCGGACATCACGCGACCAGCCCCAAGATGCGATCTACTCTTTGCGTGTCGGGCGCATTTTCGGTCGTGTTCAATGGGTCCTGATTGAGGAACTCAGCAAAGAGGAAATCAATTGCGTTCCACTTCTTCTCATCTGGGACTGACAAGCCGCGTTCTTTGATCCGATGCTCTACAGCCATACCGACCTTGCGATAAGCATGCGCCAATTCACGTTCGCGCCGGGTCAGCCCCGGTTCAACTTCGCCTTCCAGCACCCACAGCGGATCGGCTGCGAACTCTTGGAACACCTTCAGCAACAGCGATCCGGGCAGATCGCGTTCTCCCCTTTCATAGTACTGATAGGCGCTTCGGCTGACGTGTAGACGCTCAGCCATCTCTTCTTGAGACAGTTTTTCTTGGCGTCTTATTGCCGACAAACGGTGTCCCAGGCCCTCAACAGTCATGTGCAACCTTAAAATTAGTTGCATTGACCACGATTATGGTCACATATTTAAAATGTAACCATGAAACGTGGCTATGCGCTCGATTCTCTCAACCTGAGCGTACTTTTGTTTCATTCTGAAGGCAAAAGAGAATTATCTGCCTCGCTTCGTGGTTGAGACAGCCAGAGGTGACGCATGACCAAACTTCTAGAAACGCCGAAAGAACTTGCTGAGCGCGTCGGTATTCCCGTGACCAACGTTCGCTACCTGATCCGCGAGGACATGCTGGATCACATCTTCACCGCGCCCGGGAAACGTAACCCGAAAATCCCCAACGGCGCTTGGGAGAAGTATGTGGCGCAGTTCACAGTAAAAGCCGAACCGAGAGCGGCGAACTCGCGCAGGGAGGGCTGAGCGATGTCTAACCACGACGCCGCAGATGGTTCTCAAATCCTTGGCCTCGGCAAGACTCCTGCGCAATGGGTCGAAGTCATGTCCGGGATGGGAATCGACATCTCTGAGCGCACTCTACGCGAGCGCGCCAATGACACGGGCGCTTTCTACCGCCTTGGGCGGACCATGCTGATCACACCCGCACAGATCGACAAGATATTTGAAGGAGGCCAGGCATGCCGCTCCAAATCTACAAGAGGGGTCGCTTCTACTGGGCTAAGGGCTGGGTCGAGTACAACGGCAGGCCAATCGCAGGCCCATACCGGCGAAGCACTAAGGCATCTACAGAAGCAGGCGCACGGGACTGGATAAACCGCGAGACCGAGCTCCAGATACGTCGCCATGTCGTTGGCGACGAGCCGAGCAAGACGTTCTCGGATGCGATTATGCTCTACAACGCCTCCCCCAAGACCGCGAAACAGCTGATCCCGATAGTCGAAGAGATTGGCGACATGCCTTTGGGCGCGATCTCTGGTGCGCTATTGAAAGGTCTTGGCCCGAAACTGAAACCGAAAGCCTCCACCGATACGTGGTGGCGCGAGATCGTGACGCCAGCGAGTGCGGTCATCAACAACGCGCACGAGCTGGAAGGCACGCCGCTCATCCGTGTGAAGCCTTACGATAAATTCGAGCGTATCGCGCAGGACAAGCGGCGAGGAAAGCTCAGCCGAGTTGAACGCAAGCCCGCGGATAAGGAGTGGATCGAGGCCTTCTGCCGCGCCGCTGATCCTTACAATGCGGCTTTGGTCCGGTTCATGTTCGAGACGGCGGCGCGGATCGATCAGGCTGTCTCGATTGAGCCTGACGATCTGCGACCCGCTGAGAACAAGGTCAGGGTCAAAGCACAGAAGGGCCACCCAGAAAGTTGGATCATCGTTTCACCTCAAATGATGGATGAGTTGCTGGCGTTGCCACCCAAGCGCCCGAAGAACCGCAAGACCGGTAAGTTCATGAAACCGCGTGTGTTCGGCTATGGCAGCTCGACAGGCTACAACACGCGTTGGAAGACGATCTGCAAGAGCGCGGACATTCCATACCTTTCGGCGCACCCGGCAGGACGACACGGTTTCTTCACCGAATTGGTCGTTCGCCAAGGTGTCGATCCGGTCACCGCAGCCAAGGCTGGCCGGTGGTCCGACCCCAATCTGCCCATGCGTATCTATGCCCACGCAGAGACGGATGAGGCCGATGTCAGGGCCCGTTTTCGTACAAACCACGTACAGGAAGACCCTGTACAAACACCCAAACAACAGAAATCAAAGAAGGAATAACGCTATGAACGGTTCCCTCCTAAGGGGCAGGTTGCAGGTTCGAATCCTGCCGGCGTCGCCATTTTCTGGTTAACCGTTTTCGAAGCAGGTCAAAACGTCTTCATCGAAATAGGGCTGCTGATTGCGCCAAAACAGGTAGTCAACGTCAAGGAAGTCGCTGGCAAAGGCGTGCAGCTTGGGCACGATATTGTTGCGGTCATTGACCAGGCGAAGTGAGTTGGTTTCACCTACATAATTACCGTCTTGGATTGCGATGCCGATCGGAGCGGAGAAGTCATGCTCATGCATCAAGGCCAGTGCATGGTTCAAATGGCCTCTACGTTCCATAAGCAGATCCGGCGCGCCAAGTCCTACGCCGATTTCTTCGCCCAGAGCGTAGAGTCCGCGAAGATATCCCTCGTCCTCCCATGGCAACCATTCGCCCGGCATGAAGTTGGCGTATTGCATCGTGGTCGTGTTGGGAAAGGCAGTACCAAGCGCGCGCATGTTTTGCTGTAGCCCTGCCGCGTAGAGTTCGGGAGAAAAGCTCGGATCGGTCTCGTTGGAAACGCCAATCGCGCTTTCTTGCAGATTGAGCCCGGCGATCTGACCGTCAAATGCGTCACCCAAGGCGGAGAGCAGAGCGGCAAACCGCGCTTGCACGGCGGGTGACCAACGTCTTGCAACCCAGCCCTCGACTTCGCCGGTCTCAAGATATTGTTCCGTAACTCCGCCGTCATAGGCCGCTGACATCAGATAATCCGGAACCGGGATGTTCTCTGGCGAGAAGGTCGCATCTTGCACTTGGACGAATAGCTGCTTTCCGAAACCGGCGAGATAAGCGATGTCTTCGTGGATGACCGAGAAATCATAAACCCCTTCGCGCGGCTCAAGATCGCGCCAGGCATACATGATTTGCGCGCCGGAAAAGCGGTCCGATGCGAGAAACGTGTGATCTCTAATCGCTGCACGGTCCCGGGCGAAATACACAAAATGCCGGATATCGTCGAGCGCGATAGGGCAGGTCGCATTCGAATAAGCTTCGTGCGCATTCAGGTAGCGTTCGGCCGGATTTGCCTGAGTTTCTGCCATGGAAATGGCCGGGAGGACCAAAAGTGGCGCAACGATCACACGGCGAGAGAGTGCAAAAAGTCCCATAGAAATTCTCTTTATAGTTCGGGTGTTTGCGATGCCTGACCGGTAGAGCAAACCGTCATTTTTGCATAGCGGGAAGTATGGTCGTCGGCGAGGCTCTGCCGATGGGTATGATCGCCATGTATTGGTGAGCATCGTGGTACTATGCGATTGGTTGCGTCGGTCATGTCTATTGGATCTGTCAATCAGAGTTGACGCCAGAAGTGTCTGTCTCGATAGTTGCGGCTGTAAACTGGGAAGCGAGCCCATGCCGAAAGATGCCAGCCTGCCGGGTCTGACAGTGCCGCATATTGCTGGCGCCGCGAGGCCCGGCCTGTGTACGGATTGCGGCATTTCTCGCATGGGCGATGGTAAGGCATGTGGTCGCGCGTGCCAATTCATCCAACCGGACTACGCCAGCGCTGAGCATCGTGTTCACGGACGTGTCGCCGATCCAACCTTGGGCGATGAAGCATTTTTCGGTGTTATCCAGACGATGGTACGGGCGCGGCTGGCGCCACCGGCACCGGACGCGCAGTGGACCGGGATCACCACCGAACTTGCCGCTGAGCTTTTGCGGTCAGGCGCAGTCACAGCCGTGCTGACGGTGGCGCCGGACCCAACCGACCGCTGGAAGCCCGTACCCGTGGTGGTTACGGATCCCGACGCCCTTGCCCAGTGCCGCGGGATGCGGATGGGATATGCGCCAACGCTGGCCGCCCTAGACCCGGCGATGCGGGCCGGGCACCGCCGTATCGCGGTGATCGGCATTCCGTGCCAGATTTATGCCTTACGTCAGATCGAGGCGGAACTGGGGCTTGACCGTTTATACGTTATTGGCACGCCTTGTTCAGACAATACGACGACGGAAAACTTCCATCAGTTTCTTGGCTTGTTGGATGATGCGCCTGACACAATCACCTATCTGGAGTTCCGCGCCGATTACCGGGTCGAATTGCGGTTCAGTGATGGTCGGCCTGATCGTGTGATCCCGTTCTTGAAGTTGCCGATTTCAAAGTTGCCCGCCGACTTCTTTCCGATGACGTGTAAGACCTGCGTTGATTACACCAATCGGCTGGCGGATGTGACGGTGGGCTATATGGGCGGCGACGGAGATCAATGGGTGATCGCCCGAAATGCCCGAGGGGCTGAGATGCTGGCCGCCTTGGGTGATCGCCTGCAGCAGCGCCCGTTGACAGACAAGGGTAGGCGTGAGGGTGCGGTGAAAGGGTTCCTGGCCAATACCGAGCGTGCGGCGGGTGGCCTTCCGCTCCGCTCGATGCCGGATTGGCTGCGCCCGATTGTATCGTTTCTGCAACCAAGGATCGGACCGCGCGGCCTGGAGTTTGCGCGGGCTCGGGTCGAAATGAAAGCGATTGAGACGATCCTGCATCTTCGCCGAGTTCATCCTGCACGGATGAAAAACATGGTTCCGCGCCATGTTTGGGAGGTGGCGGCACGCTATGGCCTTATGCCGACGGCGCAGGAGATATCTGCGGCAGAACCCGGTCCAGCGCCTCATCCAGAGGCGTCCAATCGTCCAACTCCAAGCGCACCGGAATAGTCATCACTTGTGGCCTTAGGCTGGCGGAGAGACGCACGGCGTCTTTTTCGGTTGTGACGACCTGCGCGCCTTTCTCGCGTGCCTCTCGCAATAACCGGTGCATCAGCGCATCGCTCAGCGGCTGGTGATCGGCTAAGGCATGGGTCGCCAGGATCTCTGCCCCCATGCCCTTCAGTGTCTGAAAGAATTTCTCGGGGTGACCGATCCCCGCAAACGCTAAGACACGTAGATTTTGCATGGGCAAGCCTGTCGGCAACGGCACGAGCGTGCCGGTCGCATGCGGCATGCCGTTGATCGCTGCGCCCCAAGATTCGTGGAAACGCGTTTGTGCTTGCTGAGAGCCGATGGACAGCAGCAGATCCGCACGGCTTAGACCTGCACGGACAGGCTCCCGCAACGGACCGGCGGGTATTACACAGCCATTGCCGAAGCCGCGCCAGGCGTCCACGACGATCAGGGATAGATCGTAGGCAAGCGCGGGGTTCTGAAATCCATCGTCCAAAAGGATGACGTCAGCCTCTGCGGCAACGGCGGCGTTGGCTCCTTTGGCGCGATCTGCGGCCACCCAAACCGGAAGAAAAGCGGCCAATAAAAGCGCTTCGTCTCCCACCTCGACAGCGCTATGGGTTTGCGGGTCGACCTGGACGGGTCCTGCCAAAGATCCCCCATAGCCGCGTGTGACGGCATGGGGCTTCAGCCCGCGTGCGATGAGCCGTTGGGCCAGCGCTATGGCGGTGGGTGTCTTACCTGTACCGCCTGCATTGATGTTGCCAACGCAGATAACTGGAACGTCGGCCCGTATACGGGGACCCTTTGCCAGCCGTCGTCTGGTGCCCAACGCGTAGAGTGCCCCCAAGGGCGCCAATAGCGCCGAGATCAGGCCCGGCTTTTCGTGCCAGAACCCGGGCGCACGCATCAGGGGGTCTCCGCCTCGTCGAGCGTTTCCATCAGCAAAGTCACGGCTTTATCTGTCACTGCCGCGCCGTCTGAGATCACCCCCCACGCCGCCGCGGCCATGCTCGCGGCCGTGTCGGGGTTCAACAGATCGGCAACTTCATTCGCCAGCCGGTCCGGCGCTGATACCAGTCGCGCTGCGCCCGCCTCGGTCAGGCGCTGATAGATATCGACGAAATTGCTCACATAAGGGCCGTGCAGAATGGCGGAGCCCAGCCCGGCTGGTTCGAATGGATTATGGCCGCCAACAGGTACCATGGACCCGCCCACAAAGCTGATTGGGGCCAGGCGATACCATAGGCCCATCTCACCCACTGTGTCGGCCAAATAGACCTGGGTTTCGGGCTCAGGCAATTCATCCGCGGTGCGCCGGGTAAAGCGCCACCCATCGGCCTGCATCATGGTGGCCAGTTCATCGGCCCGTTGCGGATGACGCGGCACCAGGATCAGCAGCAGGCGGGGCGAGGACCGCATCGCAATCCGATGTGCCTCAAGCGCCATGCGATCTTCACCCTCGTGGGTGGACGCCGCCAGCCAAACGGGTCGGCCCGCCAGATCTGCGGCCAGCGCGCTGCGCTCGTTCTCATCGCAGGGCAATGTGGCAGAGCCTTCTTTCAACGTGCCCATCACCTTCATGCGCTCGGCAGGCATACCCAAACGGCGTAGATAGGTCATGGTCAGCGTGTCTTGCACCATCGCTTGATCAAAGCGGCTCAGCAAGGCTTGCGCCATGCCCCGGGCAAAGCGCCATTTGTCATGGCTTGCCTTTGACATGCGCGCATTCAGCAAGAGCATCGGGATATTACGGGCGTGCGTTTCCACGACCAAGGTCGGCCATAGCTCACTTTCGGTCCAAACCGCGACATCGGGCTGCCAATGATCCAGGAACTGCAGAATGAAAGGCTGCGCATCGAGCGGAATGAATTGATGGATTGCCCGTGGTTCCAGCCGTTCGGCCATGACGGCGGCCGATGTCACCGTGCCGGTCGTCACCAACACGTTGAGATCGTCGCGCTCTTCCAGAAGGCGCCGGATCAGCTCCAGAATGGCAACAGACTCGCCCACGCTGGCGGCGTGAAACCAAATCAGTGGGCCATCAGGTCGCGCAACGCTGGCAATGCCGCGCCGTTCATTGATACGGTCGGGGTCCTCTTTCCCGGCTTCCAGCCGTTCACGCAATTTGCGTTCGGCAAAGGCCCGCGCCCCACGTGCGGACCAGGCGAGGTACAGATTCAAGAGGATCGATTGTCCGACGGGAATTGGCCTAACCCCCAAGTTCTTCGGTTGGCGAGGCTTCGCTGGCCTCGTCCCGCAATCTGTGAATATGCGCAATGAAGTAGCGCATATGGGCATTGTCTACAGTGCGCTGCGCCTCGGATTTCCAAGCGTTGTAGGCGGTCTCGTAGTTGGGGAACATCCCCACGACATGGATGTCGTCGACATTTTCGAACTCGGTCTTCTGCGGGTCGGTCAGCTCACCGCCGAAAACCAGGTGCAGGCGTTGGGTCATGGAAAAACCTCCGGTCAGGTTTGGGTTGGCCGCAAAGGGCTGCGCGCGGGCACCCTTAAGGCCCCGGACAGGGGCGTCAAGCAGCGCGCAGGCCGAAAGGTCAGGTTTCCCTCCATAGCGGGTGGCTGATTTGTGCTGCACATTGAGGACATAGACACGACGAAATCCTTTGTGACCTAAGTTTTACCCGTCCGACCCTGTGCGCTGGCAATTTCCGCCGTTTCAAGCTGCAGAGGTCGGAGCGGGTCCCCGATCCGGCCAGGACTTGGTTGGAAAAGCGGGGCGGCTCTGCTCTCTCTCCCCCGTTTTCTCCGCAGCGGCGCCGCCCCGTCAACTTCCAGATATTACCAGCAAAGAATCTCGAAAAATCCATTATTAGTAATGTGTTAACCTTCTGGTAAGGAAGTCCTTACTCGCCCAAATTCTGCCTTAGCTCTAAGGTAGCAAGGTAAGCACGGTATGTGTGGTGGGGTTTTTTTGCCTGACCTTGTTTTTGGACGAGTATATGTTGCGATGACTATTCGTATTTCGATTTTAGCCTTGGCGGCTTTGCTGCTCATCACCGTGCTTGCCGCGTTGTCCTCCGCAGCGCACGCCTATGCTGTCGACCAGATTGGGGATCAGGCGGTCACCGCCACCGATATGCTCTCGACGGGTCCTTTGAATATTGTCGTATCCGAGGTTTCGCAGCGCTGATTGCGACCTTCAGGCGCTGCCGCGCAGGCGCACAAGGTCTCGATGAACATCTGTCGCTCCGGCGATCAAGCCATCCACCTGAGGTGTGGCGTTATTGAACCGCAGCGCTTTGCCCGTTCCATCGCTGACTGCGCCGCCCGCCTCGGCAATAATCAGCGCACCGGCGGCGATGTCCCACTCCCAAGTTGGTCGAAACGTCATCATTGCATCAAAACGCCCTTCACCGACCAGAGACATCCGGTAGGCGAGTGAGGGCCGATATGCGCGTTTGACCGGTGGTGTTCCGTGGGGCCAGTGGCGTGGATCCATGTTGGGTTTCGTTGTCAAAACCTCGGATTGATCCAGGGCGACGGCGGGGCGGACAGACACCGGCATGCCGTTTAGCTCCGCACCATGGCCAAGCGCAGCGGCATACAATTTCTCGCGAACCGGCAGATAAATCGCCGCTGCGGTAACCTGTCCCCCCCGTGCGACCGCCAGCGAATGGGCAAAGCTTTTGCCGCCTTCGATGAAGGCGCGGGTGCCATCAATCGGGTCGCAGATGAACACATATTCGGACGAGAGCCGCGCGGTGCTGTCCTCGGTCTCTTCCGAAAGCCAGCCGTAATTGGGCCGCGCGGCCAGCAGGGTCTCGCGCAACATGGTATCGATAGCCAGATCCGCCTCGGTTACCGGATCATCCACGCCTTTGTCCCAGACCTGAGGGTCGCGCCGGAAATAATGGCGGGCAATCTCACCAGCGCTGTGCGCAGCGTCGATCAGAAGGGCAAGATCGTCATGTTCAGGCCCCGGCAATCGTCATCCCCTCGACCAACAGCGACGGGACCACGCGGCTTAGATGCGGACGAGCGTCATTGGCCGGGACAATGACGCGCAGCATATCGCGCAGATTGCCAGCAACGGTGCATTCGTTCACCGGATAAGTGATCTCACCGTTTTCCACCCAGAAACCCGATGCGCCGCGAGAATAATCTCCGGTGGTTGCGTTGATGGATGATCCGATCATCGAGGTGATCAACAAGCCCGTGCCCATCTCTGCCAGCAATCCGCCGCGATCCAGTTGGCCTGCCGTCAGCCACATATTGCCGTTCGATGGGCTGGGCGGGCCGCCGATGCCGCGCGACGCATTCGCAGTTGAGGCCAGACCCAGTTTGCGTGCGGTTGCCAGATCCAGCGTCCAGCCTTGTAAGACGCCGTCCGCCACAATCGATCGGTCCGCCGTTGGCAGGCCTTCTGCATCGAATGGACGAGATCCAGACGTACGCGGACGACGTGGCTGCTCGATCAGATCAAGGCCTTTGGGTAGCACTTGCTCGCCGAGCAGATCCCGCGCCCAGGATGATCCGCGCGCTATCGACATGCCATTGGTCGCTGCCAAAAGATGCCCGATAAGCGCGCTGGAAATCCGCTCGTCATAGACAACTGGGTAGGCGCCGGTGGGCGGTTTGCGGGCGCCAGCCCGCGCGACGGTTCGTTCGGCTGCGATCCGACCAATCTCGCTGGGTGGCATAAGATCGGCGAAATGGTTTCGGACATCCGCGAAATAGTCTCGCTCCATCGCCGTGCCTTCGCCGGTGATTGCGAGGCAATGCACCCCGTAATCCGAACGCGCATAGCCACCGGAAAAGCCGTTGCTGGCCGCAAGATGAATGCGGCGTCGCGAATAGGAGGCGCCCGCATTGGACACCTGGCTGATGCCGTCAACTTGCGCCGCTGAGGCTTCGGCCTCTAACGCCATCGCCTCTAAATGTGCGGGGTCGGGGTCGCCGTTTGGATCTTTTAGATCCAGCGCGTCACCATCTCGCAACGTGCTGAGTTGAGAGGTTTCCGCCAGCCCGACATATGGGTCTTCCGGCGCCATCCGTGCCATGGCCACGGCCCGCTCTGCCATTTCCCGCAATGTATCGGGCGAGGTGTCCGAGGCAGATACGCAGGCTTGCCGCAGACCCACCAAAACGCGCAGACCCACATCGACCCCTTCCGAGCGTTCGGCTTGCTCCAACCGCTTGTTCAGGACTTCGATGCTTAACGAAGTACCATCCAGGATCAATGCATCGGCGGCATCTGCCCCGGCGGTCTTGGCGGCGTGCAACAGCGCATCGGCGATTGGGGAAAGGGCGGTATCCGTCATAAAATCCTCCGGCTCGCGCCCCGTTTGGCGGCGCAGATCACTGCACGGACCTAGGGCGCGTAGGTGAGGGGTGCAAGCTCGAAGGGCCCGGGCAAGTGCCAGAGCCCTCCGTCGGCAGGCATGGCTTTACTGGATCGGAACGCCGTTGGCGGTGATCGATCCGTCGGCGCCGAATTCGATCGTGCTTTCCAATGTGTCCGCCGCCGCGCCGGGGCGTGCAAAGACATTCGCCATACCCCGTACGAAGGCGCCTTGCTCGGCAGGGACCAGGCCCGCATTAATCAATGCATCCAAAAGCGCATTGCCCCCGCTCAATTCCAAGTTGGCGGTGCCCTCTGGGACGGGCTCAATCTGGTCGGGGGCAAAGACCATGGCGGCGTCCCCCGTTAACTCCGCACCGCCTACAGATAAGCGCAACTCGTTCACATTCATGCTGCGCAGTTCACCGGGCGGTGCGATTAACTCTTCTGGATTTATGCCCATCAAATCGGTCGAGATCAGGACCTGACCCGTGATGTCCAGAATGGCAGTTGCCGGGTTGCGCGGGATCGCGGCGCCCGGGTCAAACAAGCCCCAGATCCCGTCTGCCAGTTCCAGATCTTCAATAGCCAAGCGCGTGGTAACGTCCTGAGGATCGTCCGCCGCGCTTAGCGGTACATCCATCGCCATGGTCAAGCCACCCAGGCTGCCATCAATCGGCACTGGCAGATCCGGTGAGGCCATGCGCAAGAGCAAATCTTCAGCATCTGTCCCAAATGCAAATCCATTTTCCGAAATCGAGAAATTGGACGCGGTGGTACCTGATCCCATAACCAGATCGAAACGGTTCAAGGGGATATCGACAGAGATCTCAAGATCCAAACCCGCATGGTTGGATTGCCCGGCGAATTCCAAGCCTTCCGGGAACTCTCCGTTCGGTTGACTAAACGCTGCGGGCGGCAACACTGAACCCGCGCTGCTGCCGGACAAATCGCTGTAGAGCAAGCCGACTTTGACGCGGCCCGGATCATCGGGTGGGCCAGTAATTTCGAATAATCCAAGCGCTTCGGTAAAGCTGTAGGAGCTTGCAAATCGCATGTCATCGGGATCGGTGCCGATCAGTCGATAGGTCACATCCAGATCCGACACCGTCATATCGATGTCGATATCTGGCGGCAGGCCATCACCGCCGGAGATATTCCCCTCGGTCAGGGTGATCACATCGGCCGTGTAAGTGTAAACACGCGCACCAGCGTCGCCCGAGACACCCATTTGCAGGTTCTCATGGCTGACCAAGAACTCGATATTGGCCGGGGGTGCATCGGTGTCGACGTCAAAGTTAACCGACATGGAATAGGGGTTCGAGAACGTCACGCTCAGCGTACCATCGGCATTTTCCGTCATCACGACGCTGTCGACCCGGCCGCGCGTGCGGACGCCCTCTTCTTCAAAGACCGTGGTCAGATTGGCCAGCTCAAGGCCGGTGTCGGTTTCGGTGACATCGGCGCTCAGCGTTTGGCCCATCTGCGTGGCTTGCTGCTGCCATTCCGCCCAGACCTCGGTTGCGATCGTGTCAGCGGCCAAAGGTGTTGCGCAGAGAACGGCGCATGCCATCCCGGAAAGACGATAGGAGATTTGAAACATCGCAGGATAGCTCCGTCAGCGTTGAATTCTGCGCGCATCGTCCATGGGGGGCGGGTCGGCCGTCAAGGGGCGTTCTTCCGCCATTGCAATCGATTGGACTGGTTCTGACAGCCGCAGGCGCGTAGGAGTCGGACACCGAGATCAAGGAAGAGGGCAAGGGCCATGACCCATATTCTGAACGGAAAAACCGTTGCAATCACCGGTGCGAGCCGTGGAATCGGCGCCGCCACCGCGCGCGAGTTTGCGGCGCTTGGTGCCAATGTGGTTCTGCTGGCACGCAGTCGGGATGCTATCGCGACCCTGTCGGGCGAACTAGGTCAGACCGCCCTGGCCGTGCCGTGTGATGTTGCCCGCTATTGGGAGGTCGAAGCTGCCTTTCAGGCTGCTGTAGACACGTTCGGTGCGCTGGATGTGGTGATCAACAATGCTGGCGTGATCGAGCCTGTGGCCCGCCTGGAAGAGGCCGATCCCGATGCCTGGTCCCAGGCCTTCGATATCAATCTGAAGGGCGTGTTTAACTGCATACGCGCTGCACTGCCCCATATGCGCGCTGGTGGAACGATTATCGGCATTTCGTCTGGCGCGGCGACAAGCGCGTTGGAAGGTTGGTCACATTATTGTAGCTCGAAAGCCGCAGCTCTAATGCTGACGCAGTGTCTCCACCGCGAGATGGGCGACAAGGGCATTCGGGCTTTAGGGCTATCACCGGGGACGGTGGCCACGCAGATGCAGCGTGAGATCAAGTCTAGCGGGGTGAATCCAGTCAGCGATCTGGACTGGTCCGATCACATCCCGCCGGAATGGCCGGCGAAAGCACTGGCTTGGATGTGTACGCCAGATGCCGATGCATATCTGGGCGGCGATATCTCTTTGCGGGATGAAGCCCTGCGCGCGCGGTTGGAATTGTCATGATCCGTGTTGACGGCGGCGAAGATGGGGTTGTCACAATTACACTGGATCGCCCGGATAAGGCGAATTCTCTGACGGGCGCGATGCTGTCGGACATGGCCGCCGCCCTGCGTGATGCGGAAGGCGCGCGTGCCGTGATCCTGACAGGGGCCGGTGACAAGGTGTTCTCGGCTGGCGCCGATCTGGATGAGGCCCGGGCTGGTCTTGCAACCTCTCCCGTATGGGAGCAGGTATCGGGCGCCGTGGCTGCGCTGCCGTGTCTGACGATCGCGGCGCTGAACGGAACGCTTGCAGGCGGGGCATTCGGCATGGCGCTGGCTTGTGATCTTCGGATCGCGGTGCCAAACGCTCGGTTCTTTTATCCCGTCGCAAAGCTTGGCTTTCTACCGCAGCCGTCAGACCCAGTTCGCCTTGCGGCGCTGATTGGCCCGGCACGTACTAAGATGATCCTTCTGGCGGGGCAAAGGCTGAGTTCTGACGAGGCCCATGCCTATGGTTTGATTGATCGCGTCGTCTCGCCCGGCGATCTGATGCAGACCGCCCGCGCGCATTGTGCTGATGCCGCCGACGGAACGCCCGATATCTTGCATAAGATTAAGTCGATGGTCCCGTAGAGCCTCGTTTAGGCTACGGTGTCGGTCTCCGTGTTTGGTTATGCCAAACGTGTCGACGGATCCGGCACCTCGCGCTCCGCGCATCGGTGCGGGGTCGCTGTGCTAACCGGGCCTGTCGCCATCGCGGCAAGTCGCACCCTGTGACAGGGTGCCTTGCTAACGCCGTTTCCACCCGCGCCGGGCCCCAGGTGTTTTCGAATGGAAATCGTTGGGCCGTTTTCGCACCCAGATCACGAATTTCTCGATCCTTGGATGTGTGCGAAGCGCATCCGGAGTGTTGTAAACCCTGGCCAATTCGGCTTCGGACAGGGTTGCGTGGATCTCGTTATGGCAGATCTGGTGAAGCAGAACGGTTGGCCCACCCTTGCCTCCGCGCAGTTTCGGGATCAAGTGGTGCAGACTTTGCCGGGCATGGGGCGGTATGGGCCGCTCACAAAGGGGGCATATGGGAGTTTCATCCATGATCGAGCAAATTGGCGCCGCGCCGCAGGATGACAAGATCGATGCGCTGGTGCTGGGCACCGGTCCTGCGGGCCTGATGGCTGCCGAAACTCTGGCGCAAGCTGGACGTCGAGTGACATTGGTGGACGCCAAGCCTTCGGCCGGGCGTAAATTTCTCATGGCGGGCAAGTCCGGCCTGAACCTGACAAAGGATGAGCCCACCGCTCGTTTTATCAAAGCCTACGGTGCGGCGTCCGATTGGTTGGGCCCCATGCTTGAACAATTGGATCCCATCGAGGTGATGGCTTTTGCCGAAGATTTGGACCAACCGATTTTCACCGGATCTACTGGGCGAGTCTTTCCAAAAGCCATGAAGGCCTCGCCGCTTCTGCGCGCTTGGCTGCGGCGTATCGAGGCGGAGTTGCGTCTATGCTGGCGGTGGACTGGGTTTGAAGGCGAGGCTTTGTCCTTCGACACGCCCAACGGATCACGGTGTCTTCTTCCCGCGGTTACGGTTTTGGCGTTGGGCGGCGCAAGCTGGGCGCGGCTTGGGTCGGATGGCGCGTGGGCAACCTGGTTGGCTGAGAAGGGCGTGAAACTGGCGCCGTTTCAACCTTCGAATATGGGCTTCCAGGTCACATGGAGTGATCATATGGCGCCGTTTTTCGGATCTCCTGTGAAAAATATTGGCCTGAGTGCAGGCGGTAAAACTTACCGTGGCGAGATCGTGATTTCTCAGCCTGGGTTGGAAGGTGGGGGTCTCTACGCTGTTTCTGCTGCGATGCGGGAAGGAAAATCGCTGCGCCTTGATCTCATGCCGGATCGTGACACCGCCGCCCTGGCGGTGATGCTGGCCAAGCGCCCGCGCAAACAGACTTTGACCAAGGCACTGACGAAGCTCGGTCTAGATTCTGCGAAGCGCTCTCTTCTACAAGAATTTGGTCGTCCGCTTCCCGACGATTCGAAAGCGCTGGCGGGCCTGATCAAGGCGCTGCCCATCCGCCATGACGGTCCTCGTCCGCTGGATGAGGCGATTTCCACCGCTGGCGGGGTCATGCGAGAGGCCGTGACACCTGGCTTAATGCTGAAAGAGATCCCTGGTGTCTTCGTTGCCGGGGAAATGCTGGATTGGGAGGCGCCAACGGGGGGCTACCTGATCACTGCTTGTTTCGCCACAGGTCGCTGGGCGGGTCAACATGCGGCGCGGTACTCGCCTGACGCAGCAAGTTCCGGCTCAGGATGTTGACTTTCCCGCTGCCAGGGCGCGTTTGAAGCTTGGTCGGGCCTTCATCATTACGTCATGTGCCAGAAGGCGATCCTCAGTGACGTCAAACTTGGCGCTTCCGGCCCATCCCATGCAGTGCGACAGAAGAATGTCCGCAATCGTCATCACTTCGCCCATCACAAACGGTCCATCGGGTGTCATCCGTTCCGCGATCCGTTGCTGGTTTTGCGCGAATTCCCAACGCAGGCTGTCTTTCACCTGCGGCACGCGGTGCGCTTCCGGCAAGATAAAGCTATGCCGCGCCGCAGCCCAAAGCACCCCGTCAACTTCGTCGTTTACCATCTGAACAAACGCATCCTGGCGTGCGCGGTCCACCGTTCCCGCCGGATAGGTCAGGGCGTCATGGGCATCAGCCAAATACGTGATGATGGCCACGGAGTCGGGAATCGCCACACCATTGGTGACCAAAACCGGCACCTTACCGCTTGGGTTCAATGCGCGCACTTCGTCAGAACGTGGCGCAGCATCGATGTGGTCGTAGGACAGCCCAAGCTCTTCTAGCGTCCACAGCACTCGCATGGTTCGCGTCCGGACCCCGCCGACCACCTGATACCGTGTCATCTGCGTCCTCCTCCGCGACGGTTCGGCAACATTGCCAATCGGATCAACGTTCTTTCCATCACCGCCATTTGGGGTGCGTTTGTCGCAGAACGCAGGGTTAGGTCGGTTTCCACCAGCATGGAGAGTGCAGATTCCAACGTTTTGCGGCCCCATCGTCCGGCTTGCCGTGCCATGCGGTCGCGGCGCGGACCAAAGACGGGCGGTCGCTGCGCCTGTAGCCCCGCAACCGGTCCATTGGGATGACAAGACGCGGCGTGCAGCGCTTTGAAATGCCGCATGGCCGAGATGCAGAGCGTCACCGGCGCCACGCCCTGCTGCGAAAGACGCTGCAGGATCGGTCCGATCGCGCCGGTTTCTGCCTCGGCGGTGGCGTGCAGGATATCGTCCAACTCCGCTTCGCGGGTCATGGGAGCCACGGCTTCGATATCGGCGGCGCTGATGGCGCTGGAATCGCCACGTTTGTAGAGGCCAAGCTTCTCGATAGTCTGGCGGAAATCGCCGGGAGAGATTGCTCGCGACAACGCTTCCAAATCCGCCATCGCATTGCCATCGGGCGCAGCCAATCCGGCCTCTTTCATCCAATCTTCGATCTCCGCGCGCCCCGGCGGATCATCGTAAATTGCCGCTGCATAGGCGGTTTTGACGCTCTCGAATACTTTGCGCAGCGCCGATTTCGCGGTCAGTCGCCCTGCCGTGGCAATGATCTGTGCGTCACCCTCGGCCCATTCGGTCAAGGCGGCGGCGAAGACCTTCGACAAGCCATCTGTCGCGCCATCCACCAAAACGGCACGCGGGCCCGGGAAAAATCCTACCGCCTTGACGGTATCCAGCAGCATCGCATTGTCCGAGCGCAACTCAGCACCCGTCATCCGGGTCAGCCGCATTTCTTCTTCAGCGTTGGTCCCCAGGAGGGCGGCCATCAGGTCCTGCCGTTTCAACGCGACCCGCATCGCGTCATCGCCAAAGATCAGGCAACCGGCGGCCTTTGGATCCGGGCGTTTGAAGTAAGCGGTCGCGTCGCGGGGGCTAAGCTTCATTGCCGGGTGACGACCAGCGCGGCGCTGTCAAAATCAGATCGGTGACCAATTGATCGGCTAGGGCCACCGCCAAACGGTCCCGCGCATCCCGCCGCGCCGCAGAGGTCGCAACGGGCGAGGACGTCGTGGCAAAAGATGTGAATGTTCGAACACTTCCTGAATGGATTACTGCGCCGCTAAGGGCATCACGCAATGTATAGCTAACGGTGCCGTTCACATTCACCCGGTTGATATTGTCAGCACCGTCGACAGCGATACTCGCCTCGCCAATCCCGAATTGATAATCGAGCGCATATCTTGAGCCGACGCCTAGGCGATCTTCCAAGCGCGCCACAAGCTCGAATTCCTCGCGGGTATTTGGTTCGGCGACGGTGATCTGATTGCGGACCGCTTCGCCTGACCCGCCTGGTCCATAGACCGGTTGGAAGTTGCACGCCGCCAGCGGTGCGAGCAGCAGGAAAAGGGTAAGGCGTCGGCTAGATAACAACATTCACGATCCGTCCGGGTACAACGATCAGCTTTTTCGGCGCGGCTCCGGCCAATGCCTTGATCACAGACTCGTCTGCAAGCGCGATCTTTTCAACCTCTTCCTTGCTCGCGTCCTTGGCGACCACGATCTCCGATTTGCGTTTGCCATTGATTTGGATCGGCAACGTTACCGTGTTTTCGACCAGCATGGCCGCGTCTGCCTTCGGCCATGGGGCTTCAGCGATCAGTCCCTTTCCGCCTTGGTGGGCCCAGATGTCTTCGGCCAGATGTGGGGTCATCGGCGCCATCAACTGGGCCAGAATCATCACCGCCTCGCGTTGCGTGGCATAGCTCGCCTTGGATTTCTGCAAGACATTTGTGAAGGCGTAGAGCTTGGCAATGGCTGCATTGTAGCCAAAGCTTTCGATGCCGCTGGTGACGTCGCGGATCGTTTTGTGCATCTCGCGCAGCAAGAACTCATCGCCGTCGCCTTGAGCGTTTCGGTCCATCTCACCAATCCGGTCGCACAGCATCCAGACGCGGTTGAGGTGCTTAAAGGCTGCCTCTGCGCCCGCCGCTGTCCATTCCACATCCCGCTCAGGGGGCGAATCGGACAGCACGAACCACCGTGCCGTGTCGGCGCCGAATTGATCGACAATTGCCAGCGGATCCACGACGTTGTTCTTGGATTTCGACATCTTGGCGGATGGGATGATTTCCACCTCGGTGCCATCGGCCAGATAGCCTTTGCCATCGCGCAGCTCGACATCACTCGGATAGTGATAGACCAGCCGCCCCGCGTCGTCGCGCGTCTGATAGATTGCATGAGTGACCATGCCCTGGGTAAACAGCGCATTGAATGGCTCCTGAGCGTCGCGGGGCAGGTGGCCAGTCAGATGCATCGCGCGGGCGAAGAACCGTGAATACAGCAGATGCAGGATCGCATGCTCGATGCCGCCGATATATTGATCGACGTTCATCCAGTATTCGGCCTCTTCGCGGTCAACCGGGCCCTCGGCATTCGGGGAGGTGTAGCGGGCGTAGTACCAGCTCGAATCGACGAACGTGTCCATCGTGTCGGTTTCGCGCAGCGCCGGCGTGCCGCAAGCAGGACAATCCACATTCCGCCAGCTCGGATGGTGATCCAATGGGTTGCCTGGAATATCGAAGGTCACATCCATCGGCAATTCGACCGGCAGGTTTTCCTTTTTCTCCGGCACCACGCCGCAAGTGTCGCAATGGATCACCGGGATCGGCGCGCCCCAATAGCGCTGGCGGCTCAGCCCCCAATCGCGCAGACGGAACTGGGTCGTCGCCTGGCCCAGCCCTTGGCTCTCCATGAAATCGATCGTGGCTTCAATGGCCTCTTCACCGGTGGCCTCGGTCAGACCGGCGAAATGGTTCAACCAGCGCACTTTCTCGCTTTTTGGCGGCACAAAAGCGTCGCCATCGACCGATTCGGGGCCGTCCAGCGCTTCGAATGTGTCGATGACCGGCAGATCGTATTTCAGGCAAAAATCCAAATCGCGCTGATCATGGGCCGGGCAAGCGAAAATAGCGCCAGTCCCGTAATCCATCAGGATGAAATTCGCGATCCAGACGGGGATTTCCCAGTCTGGGTTCAGCGGATGGGTGACGCGAAGGCCGGTGTCAAAGCCCAGCTTTTCACCGGTCTCCAGGGCCTCTTCGCTTGTGCCGCCCTTGCGCATCTCGGCGACAGCAGCGGCCAGATCCGGGTTCTCGGCCTCTAGCGCTTTGGTCAACGGGTGGTCCGGCGACAGACCCAGGAAGGATGCGCCCATCAGTGTGTCGGGCCGAGTGGTATAGACGTCGATCGCGTCAAACCCATGGGTGGGCGCAGTCAGCTTCCACGACATTTGCAGGCCGCGGGACTTGCCGATCCAATTGGCCTGCATCAGCTTCACCTTAGCTGGCCAATCGTCCAGCCCGTCCAGGGCGGACAGCAACTCTTCTGAGAAATCACTGATTTTGAAGAACCATTGCGTTAGTTCACGGCGCTCAACCTCCGCGCCGGATCGCCAGCCCTTCCCATCGATCACCTGTTCATTGGCCAGAACCGTCATGTCGACCGGGTCCCAATTAACCACAGCATTCTTACGGTAGATCAGGCCCTTTTCCAGGAAATCCAGAAACAGTGACTGTTGACGACCGTAGTATGCGACGTCGCAGCTTGCGAATTCGCGTGTCCAATCCAGGCTCAGGCCTAACGTCGCAAATTGCGCCTTCATGTTGGCGATATTCTGACGCGTCCAGGTGTCGGGGTGAATGCCCCGTTTAATCGCCGCGTTTTCGGCGGGCAGCCCAAAGGCATCCCAGCCCATCGGGTGCAGAACTGCGTGGCCGGTAGCCTTTTTATACCGAGCGACCACATCGCCCAGCGTATAGTTCCTTACGTGGCCGATATGCAGATTACCCGATGGATATGGAAACATTTCCAGCACATAATACTTCGGTTTGTCGGGCGACATCTTGGCAAGAAACGTCCCGGCCTCGTTCCAGGCTTTTTGCCATTTGGGCTCGATTGTGGACGGGTCGTAGCGGGACATCGGTCAATTCCTTGAATAGGCGGACATGAAAACGCCGGGCAAAGGGCCCGGCGGAGTGTTTAAGCGGACGAATGCGGCTGGTCTATAGCCGCCCGTCCGCGACCCTTAGCTGGCGGGCACGAGTCAGGATGGCGTCTTCCACCTGACGGGCGGTCTCGCGGCTCACGGCAGCACCATTGCGGCCCTGCAAGGCAATGCGCAGGCTGCGCGCCTCAAGCGCGGGGTCCGTGATTTGGACGGTGGCGCGGTAGGCGCGGCTGCCGCCCGGCGGGGTGCCGAATCCAAAGGCCATGATTCCGGTGAAGGGATCGGCTGCTTCCAACGGCATGAAGTCCAGGATCTCCAGCGAGGCGCGCCAAAGATAGCGATTTACCTCGACGGTGACCGACGGATCGGCCCCACCTCCAAAAAGGTCGAAGATGCTTTCGCGATTCGGGTCGCGCAACAGGCCTTCTTCACGCAGCCGTTCATTCGATGCCTCGCGATCATTCGCAAACCGGCCTTCACCGGTGCCGCCGCACGCTGCCAAAGTCAGGCTCATACCTAGTGCGATCACCAGGGACATGGTGCGCTTAGGGGCGAAACGAGCAGGAACCATCATCGTGTTTAACACCTTAATACATAGCCGAGGCCGTCCTATCGGTTCTTGAAGAACAGGGCAACCTGGCGAAGCTTTGACCGTATGGACCGGCAAATGCACCCCACCTTGCTGCGGTGTGGCATGTCTGCACCAGCCCCGGACCAAGATCGCTACACACCCCCGCTGTTCCTTGCATGTTAAGGGGTCTGGCGCGATGAACGTTGCATACTCAATTCGGGTGTTCCGTTTTGGGGTGCACCTTCTAAGTAAACACGAGGGATAAACCATGAAAAAGGTTCTCTTCGCTACAACCGCGCTCGTTGCGACCGCAGGCGTAGCAGCAGCAGACGTTGCGATCACCGGTGGCGCCGAAATGGGTGTTGCAGGTGGTAGCGAGGTCAACACGACCTTCCACCAGTCCGTCGACGTTCGTTTCACCATGTCGGGTGAAGCCGATGGCGGCCTGCAGTTTGGCGCTCAGATTGACCTGGACGACCTGGTCGACACAGGCGCTGACCCAGTGGACGTTCAAGGCGATTTCGCTGACTTCACCGTCTTCATTTCGGGTGACTTCGGCACGTTGACCATGGGTGACACCGATGGCGCTCTCGACTGGGCCCTGCAGGAAGTTAACCTGGGCAGCCCCGGCTCGATCAACGATGACGAAACCGCGCACGCTGGTTACTTCGGTAACAGCTTCGGCGACGGCTTCGGCGATTTCGACGGTCAAGTCCTGCGCTACGATTACTCGATCGGCGATTTCGGCGTCGCATTGTCGGCCGAAGTTGACGACGATGATGGCCTCGAAGGCGATTACGTCATTGCTCTGGGCGCGAACTACAGCTTCGGTTTCTCCGGCGGTTCGGTCGTGATCGGTGCTGGTTACCAGTATGCAAACGACACTACGATTGCTGATGCAGTCACCGGTGACGACGAAGGCAGCATCATTGGCCTGTCGGCTGGTGTTGAGTTGGATGCAGGCTTCTCGGCCGCTGTGAACTACTCGCAGCTGGAAACCGACCAGTTTGGCGACGGTGAGCACATGGCGATTGGTGCAAGCTACACCTTCGACATGATCACAGTGCACGCCAACTACGGTCAGTTTGACTGGGATGCGACCGCGACTGTTGCTGACTCCGAAGGTTTCGGTCTGGCAGCTGCTTACGACCTGGGCGGCGGTCTGTCCGCACACCTCGGCTATGGCTGGTCGGACGTGACTGCTTCCAACGCATCGACCACAGCTGAAGGCGACTCGAACACCTTCTCGCTGGGTCTGGCAATGTCCTTCTAATCCATCTTGGATTAGAGTGAATTGGGAAGAGCGGGCCTTGCGCCCGCTCTTTTCTTTTGGTGGAACGAGGTATGTCCCTATCAGAAATCAACGCCCGTATCGCCGCCGTTGCCCAAGCCAAGGGCCGCAAATCTGACGACATCACGCTAATTGCCGTTTCCAAGGTTCAGCCTGCGGAGCGTGTTCAAGCCGTACTCGAGCAGGGTCACCGCATATTCGGCGAGAATCGCGTTCAGGAGGCGCAGGGCCGCTGGCCTGACTTTCAGATCCAATACGACGGTCTCCACCTTCATTTGATCGGCCCGCTTCAGACCAACAAAGCACGAACCGCCGTCGAGATGTTTGGCACAATCCACACGTTGGATCGACCAAAGCTCGGCAAACGCCTCGCTGATCTGGCGCAGGAACGGGGGGAGAGCCCGGATGTCTTTGTTCAGGTCAATACCGGGGAAGAGCCTCAAAAGGCCGGATGTCTCCCCTCGGAAACCGACGCTTTCGTGTCTGAGATCCGCGGACTCGACTTACCGCTGAAAGGCCTGATGTGCATTCCACCGGTGGATGAGGAGCCAAGCTTGCATTTTGCATTGTTGGCGAAGATCGCAGAGCGCAACGGACTAACCGGTCTGTCGATGGGTATGTCTTCGGATTTTGAGACAGCAATTGCGCTCGGGGCCACGCATATTCGCGTTGGCTCAGCTATTTTCGGCGCGCGCGACTACGGTTAAGATCCCAAACGCTCCGGGACCACTAATCGGCTCGCGTAGCTGATCTGCGGCACAATCCAACGGAGATGTACGGGATCAAGACCCACACACCCTTCCGTCGGTCGTCCAGGGCCACGCCATTGATGGATGAAGATTGCCGATCCCCGCCCGGGCACGGCCTGAGGCCAGTTCCAGTCGGTCACCAGCACGATATCGTATAAATGATCCCCACGGGCCAGCCGCTCCGCCGATGGTCCATACGGCGCGCGCACCATATGGTTGTAATGGGCATCATCGGCGGCATCCGACCAAAGATCGCCAGGCCCAATCGGCACCGCCCAATCGCAGGGTGGCGCCAATCGATCCGCGCGATAGAGGCACCCAACGATACGGTGTGTCCCAACAGGTGTCCCGCCATCCCCTTCACGCTTGTTACAGACGATACCGCCGCGGCCGACCACGAAGGGCAATCGCGCGCCCCAGAAGCGCAGGCCAGATGGCGTCAGAATCAGATCTTCAGGTCCGATCACAACAGATGCCCGGATTTGCGCTGTTTCACGTCCAGATAGGCAGAATTGAACCGGTTGCTGCCGACCACCAGCGGAACACGTTCTGCCACTTCGATCCCGCTCGCTTCCATCTGGGTTACTTTTCGCGGGTTGTTCGTCATCAGCCGAACAGAGCCAAAGCCCATGCGCCGCAGGATATCCGCACCGACGCGGAAATCCCGTTCATCATCTTCAAACCCCAAGCGATGATTGGCCTCGACCGTATCGAATCCCTGGTCCTGCAACGCGTAAGCGCGCATCTTGTTGGCCAACCCGATGCCACGCCCTTCTTGGTTGAGATAGAGCAGAATGCCGTCGCCAGCTTTGCCCATCTCGGCCAAAGCGCTTCTGAGCTGTGGACCACAATCACATTTCAACGAGCCCAGCACATCGCCGGTGAAACAGGCGGAATGCAGGCGCGCCAAGACCGGTCTCCCGCGATCCGGGCGACCGATCTCGACCGCATAATGCTCGATCTCGCCATTGTCGGGCCGGAAGATGTGCAGGCGGCCTGCTTCTGCAGCATCCATCGGCAATCGCGCGGCGGCGATATTGCTCAGATCGCGCGCTGTGGCGAGATCCGTTGCAGTGCCTTTGGCTGGCAACGCCGTCAGGTCGTCCGGCCAATCTTGCACAGGAACCGTCAAAACTGCGGGTAGCAATTGTGCCGATTTGACTAAATCCAAGGCCAATCGATGCAATCCTGCTGCGTCGTCTCGGACTTCTTGAAACGGGCCTTTCATGGGCGCGCTCAGATCCCTGGCCGGATCGGCCAGATCTTGCACCCAAGTCGCACCGACATCAGCCGGTAGGGTAATCCGGGCAATATCTCCGTCATACACACGTATTTTGAGTGTTGCCGCCCGCCAACCCGTAATTGCTATTGCGACGGATCCGGCTGCGCGCATCGCTGCAAGCCGTGCCTCCCGCGTGGTTTCCGCAGCCATCACCAGCAAAGCGGTATCATCATCCTGCAAGACAACAGGCAGACCAACACGCAGGTCGCTGCGTGCGCGGGCCACGATCTCACGAAGGGATGGCAAGAGGCTCATCAGCTATCCTTATCGTCTTCCACGGCGGAATTGAAACAATCCCTCACAGGCTGACACACACCCGTGAACCTTGGTTACACCCGTTGCCAAAGCGGGCATCTGCGGGTCATGTCACCATAACGAGACACGAAACGAGGGTGACAGACATGGCAAACCTGAAGAGAATCCTGCTGGTCGACGATGAAGACGATCTGCGCGAGGCGCTGAGCGAACAGCTTGTCATGACCGAAGATTTCGATGTGTTTGAGGCCGCTAATGGGGCTGAAGCCATGGAGCGTGCCAAGGAAAGCATCTACGATCTCGTGATCCTGGATGTTGGCCTGCCCGATACCGATGGGCGCGAGCTGTGCCGCCTGATGCGCAAGCAGGGGGTGAAATGCCCAGTCTTGATGCTGACGGGCCATGACAGCGATGCCGATACGATCCTAGGCCTTGATGCAGGCGCCAACGATTACGTAACCAAACCCTTCCGCTTTCCCGTCCTGCTCGCCAGGATCCGTGCGCAGTTGCGTCAGCACGAGCAAAGCGAAGATGCCGTATTCCAGCTTGGGCCCTATACCTTCAAGCCGTCCGTCAAGATGCTCGTGACTGATGACGACAAGAAGATCCGTCTAACGGAGAAAGAAACCAACATCCTCAAATTCCTTTACCGCGCGCAGGATAGCGTCGTGGCCCGCGATGTTCTTCTACACGAGGTTTGGGGCTATAATGCTGGTGTAACCACCCATACGCTTGAAACACATATTTACCGACTGCGCCAAAAGATCGAGCCTGATCCCTCGAATGCACGACTTTTAGTGACTGAATCCGGCGGCTATCGCTTGGTCGCCTGACATGATCCCGACGATGCCCGGGTTATGGCATCACCTCCCTGTTGGACTTGGCCCGGGCATCGCGCCCGGGTCTTTTTTATTCTGCTATAAAAACTTTGACATGGATCAAGTCGGAATTTGAGGCCGCGAAGTATTTATTGGAGCATACCTCCCTGTTGGACTTGCCCGGCGAAAGCCGGGTTTCTTTTTAAGATCTGCGTCACGCATATCTTGGCGTCCTACCAAGCGTCAGGCCGATTTGGGCAATCGCAGTCGTGCCGCGCCATAGATGAAAAGCGCGGTGAATGCCCCCGCGCTGACAAGGAAGACCAAGCGCAAAGCCGCCTCACGACCCAAACTGGGTTCGGCCAGGGCCATGATCCAGCCGCCTGCCAAAGCACCCAGGGGGATCATCCCCCAGCCGAAGAAGCGGTAGATCGAGTTCACACGGCCCAACAGGCCATCGGGGATCATGCGCTGTCGATAAGAGACGGTGACGACATTCCAGAGCACGGCCACAAATGTTTCTAGGAATAGAAGTGGTGCCGCGACCCAGATCGAGCTTGTCATGTACAATCCAACGAAAGGAAGTGGCATTAAGGCGAGTGCGATCCATAGGCTACGCGATGCGCCGAGACGCGCGGCGATCCATGGATTGGCAAGGCCGCCCAACACACCGCCCGCCGCACCGGCGGTCAGGAGAAGACCATATCCGAATGCGTCGAGGCCGAGGATTTCCTGGCTGTAAAGAACCAACAACGTAAAGCCCGCCATGTGGGCCGCGTTAAGCCCGCCAAGCATCAGCGCCAATTGCAGGATCACCCGGTGATCACGCAACCAATTCCACCCTTCACGCATTTCGCGCCAGAACCCTGCGCGCTGTGCCGCAATCTGTCGCGCTGGGAACGCAATCGCCCAGACAGCCCAGGCGGCCAGGGCAAATCCAAGCGCCTCGAATACGAAGGGGGCCGGGACCGCCAGTGCGATCAAGAGGCCCGCCAGCGGTGGCCCGATAAACTGACCCATCACCTGTTCAACGGACCAGATCTGACCATTGGCTTCCTCCAGCCGGGTCTTATCGACCACTGAGGGCAGGGCGGTTTGGGCGGCATTGTCGCGAAAGACTTCCGCCGTACCCATCAGAAACGCCAGAGCCGAGAGCGCGCCGATCATCCAGATGACCTCGGCTCCGCTGGCCTCCCGCGGTCCGGCGACGATCAGGGCCACCACGGCCGTCGCCAAAGCCATGCGCGCGATATCGGCGCGCACCATTAATTGTTGCCGATCCGCCCGATCAGTGATGACGCCCACGGGTAGTGACCACAGCAGCCATGGAACCCGCGTCGCAAAGGCCACGAGCGCCAGAGCGCGGGGATCGGTGGTGATCAATGTGGCGAGCCACGGGAAGGCCAACACGCCGATGCCGTCGGACAGGTTCGACAGACCTGCGCCGGAGATCAGCAAGCGGAAATTGCGGTTTTCACGGATCAATGCGGGCATTGGGTGGCTCCTTTGGAGGAAGGATGCACAGATGCCGGTTCGCGCTGCAACGGTCGATTCCGCGTCTCCGCCTTCTTGTTTGGCAATGCCAAACGCGTCGGCGGACCCGGCACCTCGCGCTGCGCGCATCGGTGCGGGGTCGCTGTGCTAACTGTGCCCCGTGGCGAATGGCGCAAGATGTGGGCAAGGCGCTTGCCGATTGGCAAACTCGGTGTGCAAACCGGAATGGAAGGCTCTGGACCTTCTTGACCAAGCCCGTATCCTCCCCCTCTGATCACATCGCCGCGGAGCTGTTCATGCCCTTCACCCTTGCCACTTGGAACATCAATTCTGTCCGGCTTCGCCAGGACATCGTCTCGCGGCTAATGCAGGAGGAAGCGCCGGATGTGCTGTGCCTGCAGGAATGTAAATCGCCGGTCGACAAGATCCCGGTCGAGGTCTTTCACACTCTTGGCTACACTCACATGGTTGCGCGCGGCCAGAAGGGGTATAACGGCGTCGCGATCTTTTCCAAACTGCCGATGGAAGAGGCCGGCGCGCATGAATTTGCTGGGCTCGACCATGCCCGTCACATTGCCGGGCGGCTGGAAAACGGCGTGACGATCCACAATTTCTACGTGCCTGCCGGGGGTGACGTGCCCGACCGAGAGGCGAATATCAAATTCGGGCAAAAGCTCGACTACCTGACGGATATGCGGGATTGGGCCAAAGTGGATGCTCCGAAGAAATCCATCCTGGTCGGCGACCTAAATATCGCGCCACGTGAAGATGATGTGTGGTCCCACAAGCAGCTTCTGAAAGTAGTGTCCCACACGCCGATTGAAGTCGAGCATCTGGCCGAGGCTCAGGATGCAGGTAAATGGGTCGACATCACGCGTCAGGATATTCCCGAAGGCAATCTTTATAGCTGGTGGTCCTATCGGTCGCCCAATTGGGATGTCGCCGATAAGGGCCGCAGGCTTGACCATATTTGGGCGACGCCTGACATTTCGAACGCCGCACATGCATCGCGCGTGTTGCGTGATGTGCGCGGTTGGGAAAAACCATCCGACCATGCGCCCGTTTTTGCAACATTTGACCTATAGCCCTTGGCGAACCGGCCGGAGGCCCGCATATACAGCGCGACGCACACCGCCAGGAGGCCTCCGCCATGCTTGAATTCGGAACCGATGCCCAACCCGCCGCTGATCTGATCAAAGACGGGACCGAGGCCAGCTTTATGGCTGATGTTGTTGAGGCCAGTGCCGAAGTGCCAGTGATCGTCGATTTCTGGGCGACTTGGTGCGGACCGTGCAAAACCTTGGGTCCAATGCTGGAAAAGGCGGTGACCGAGGCCAAGGGCAAGGTCAAAATGGTCAAGATTGACGTCGATGCCGAGCAACGTCTTGCCGGTGCCTTGGCACAACAAGGTCTGCCGCTGCAATCGATCCCGACTGTGGTCGCATTCTTTCAGGGACGTCCCGTGGACATGTTCCAAGGCGCGGTTCCGGAGAGCCAGATCAAGGATTTCATCAAGAAGCTGACAGATCTGTCAGGTGATGATGGCGGTTTGGGTGCTGCGTTGGAAGCGGCAGAAGAGATGTTGACCCAAGGCGCCGTTGCCGATGCCGCGCAGACCTTTGCGGCAATTCTTGGCGAGGAGCCTGAAAATGCCGCCGCTTTTGCGGGCCTTGCGCGATCTCATCTAGCCCTGGATGAGCCTGATCAGGCCGAGGCGGTTATAAATGGCGCGCCTGCGTCTATCTCCGACGCTCCGGAAATTGAGGCCGTGCGGGCCCAGATCGAATTGGCGCGTCAGGCCGCCAATGCTGGGCCTGTCGCTGATCTGACGGCCCAGGTTGAGGCCAATCCCGATGATCACCAGGCGCGCTTTGACCTTGCCCAGGCGCTGCATGCAAATGGCGATGTGCAGGACGCCGTCGATCATCTACTGGAACTGTTCCGCCGCGACCGAGAGTGGAACGATGCCGCCGCGAAGGCACAGCTATTCACGATTTTCGAAGCACTGACCCCGCAGGATCCGGTGGCGTTGAACGGGCGTCGGAAACTTAGCTCGATGATATTTGCCTGATCCTCGGATCAGGCTAGCTAGCGTATCATGCTTCACAAAGCCGACCTGCCGGGAACCATACCCGTATTTCCATTGCCCGGGGCGCTCTTGTTGCCCCGCGCCCGGCTACCCCTGCACCTGTTCGAGCCGCGCTATCTTCAGATGCTGGACGACACGTTGAAATCGTCGCACAGGCTGATCGGGATGATCCAACCTTATGAAGTGCCGGGCAGCCAGGAAAAGCGTTTGCACACAATTGGATGCGCAGGTCGTGTGACACAGTTCTCGGAAACGGAAGATGGTCGCTATATGATCACACTGTCGGGGATGTCCCGGTTCCGTGTTACGCAAGAGGTGCAGGGATTCACCCCCTATCGCCGTTGCGATGTGAACTGGGATGGCTTCGATGCGGATCTGGGCCCGACCGAGGAAGACAAAAGCTTTGATCGCGAAACTTTTCTGAATTCGCTCGGTCGCTATTTTGATGCGATGTCTTTGTCGACCGATTGGGAAAGCTTGAAAGAGGCGGACGATGAGTTGTTGATTAACTCTTTATCGATGCTGTGCCCCTTCGATCCAGAAGAAAAGCAGGCTTTGCTTGAGGCGCCTTCGCTGACCACCCGTCGTGAAACGCTGGTCACCCTTTTGGAATTTGCGATGCGCGCTGGCACATCGGATGAGGAACGTCTGCAATGACTGACACGGATGCGCCTGAGCCGGGCCCGGTCGATCGCCGTATGTTAGAGGCGTTGGTTTGTCCCGTGACGCAGGCACCTCTGAGCTACGATGCCGAGGCGCAAGAGCTGATCTCGAAAGCCGCGCACTTGGCCTACCCGATCCGCGGTGGCATCCCGATCATGTTGGAGGAAGAAGCGCGCAAGATCGACTGATGCATTCTGCCGGGGGCATCACGGATCGTAGGGTGCGTTCTGCGCTTGGCTCCTCCGTAGCAAAGCGCCGATCACCACCAAGAAGACCCCGACCAGCATCGCCAGGACGATTGATCCGATCATGAAAACGGCGATCGCCACTGTCAGATCTGCATAATCGCCGTCTTGACTGGTCGGCGTGAGCGCTGAAAAGAGGTCGGGTCCAAGCAATGCTAGCATTACCAATGGGATACCCAGCAGGACGGCGCCGAGGCTGAGGCATCCCCGTTTAAATGCCCCTTTGTTTGTCTGCGCGAGGCTCACCCAGATGCCCACTGCAACTGCGGCCGCAATTCCCAGACCCAGGCCGGCGGTTATGCCCAGCATTCCCGCGGCCAGAAATCCGACGCTTGCCAAACTTAGGATGGGAAACAGAACAAGCGCGATGAACTTCGGTCCGGTCATAACACGACCCTTTACGATGTACTCAGAACACGGTGAGTGTACCTGCAAATGGTCGTCCGCCAAGTCTGGGAAACCAGCAAGGTGAATTCTCACGTTTTTGAAGCCGGATGTGTCTCCAATTGCCGTGGTTTCGCGGGAGTAGGTTGGACCTGCCCTACGTCGGACCCGTACTAAGATGAATTAATCTGTCACACGTGAACTAGAGCGGGTGGCCTTTCAACAGGCGCGGTAGATCTCCGGTCAAACCGGCGGCTTGGCGGATGAAGGCGCGCCGTAAACCTGGCATGGCGCCGATGACACCCATTCCCACCTGGCGCGCAGCGCGAAGGGCGGGATTGTCGTTCGAGAACATGCGGTTGAATGTGTCTGTCGCCAATGCCAATCCGGCCGTATCGAAGCGCCGCCATTGCTGATATCGTGCCAAAACGTCTGCCGCGGCGATATCCTCCCCCCGTCGTTTGGCTTCTGCCAGAACCTCGGCAAGCGCGCTGACATCGCGTAGTCCCAGGTTCAATCCTTGCCCTGCAATCGGGTGCACGCCATGGGCCGCATCGCCAATCAATGCCAATCGGTTCGCGATGAATGCATTGGCCAAGGACAGGCTCAGCGGATAATTGTGCCGTCCGCCGGCAAGCGAAATTTCGCCGAGAAAGCTGCCAAAGGCAGGGCGCAGGGCGTCGAGGAATGCGCCATCGTCCAATGCCACGAGCGCACTGGCCCGCGGTTCGGCTTCTGACCATACAATCGAGGATCGATTCCCAGGCAGCGGCAAGATCGCCAAAGGTCCACCGGGCATGAAGAATTGATGGGCGATACCGTTATGCGGTTTCTCATGGGCAACGGCACAGACCAGCGCGGTTTGACCATAGCTCCACCCGGTTCGTTTTATGCCCGCACGCTCAGCCACGCCGGACCGTCGGCCGTCGGCCCCAATTAGGAGGCGCCCTGTTATAGTCGCGCCGTCATCCAAGGTAACGCGCGCCAAATCATCGGTGTCTTGCGAAATCACCCGAGCGCCGGGCCGATGCGTGATATGCGGGTCGGCTTCCATCGCGGACAGGAGCGCGCGGCGCAAATAGCGATCTTCCAGCATGTGACCCATCGGGCCTTCTTCGATTTCGGCATGGTCGAAATGCAGGAAAAAAGGAGCTGCCCCTTCGCCCGCACGCCCGTCCGAGGCTTTGATCTCAAGCATCGGTTGGGCGTTATCTGCGACCGCGTCCCAGATCCCCAATGCATCGAGCATCCGTACAGATGCCAGGGCCAGCGCATAGGCGCGTCCGTCAAAGCTCGCCTCGGCCCGTATTTCCGCGGGCAGCGCGTCCAACACGATACTGCTTAGCCCTGCTTGAGCGCAGGCCAGCGCCAGGCAAGGGCCATTTAACCCCCCGCCAACAATGACAATATCCGCATCGATGTGGTCCATGTCTGTGACTATGGCGCAGGATGAAGGATTGTCCATGGGACCTGTCGTCGTTAGCGTCATCCTGCGACAAACAGGGGCAGGTTCATGGAATGGATGTGGAAAAGCGCCAGCGATATCGGGCGCGGGATCGCGGCAGGTAAGGTGGATCCGGTCGAACTGACCGAGGCTTATTTGGATGCCATTGCCGCCCATGAACATGGCGCGCGGATCTATGCGCGCACGACACGGGACCGAGCATTGGGGGAGGCCATCGCCGCCCACGATCGCACCCGCCAAGGCGTTCGTCGCGGTTTGCTGGACGGCGTCCCAATCTCGTGGAAGGATCTGTTTGATACGGCGCATATCGCGACCGAGGCCGGCTCAAAACTGTTGGATGGTCGTGTGCCCCAGCGGGATGCCGAGGTTTTGGCCCAAGCAACGCAGGCCGGATTGGTCTGCTTGGGTAAGACCCACATGACTGAACTGGCCTTTTCTGGCCTTGGTGTGAATCCATCCACCGCGACGCCACCGAACACCAATGATCCGGAATTGGCGCCCGGAGGCTCGTCCTCTGGGGCGGCGACCTCCGTCGGCTTTGGCTTGGCGGCGGCGGCGATCGGGTCAGACACGGGCGGGTCGGTGCGTCTGCCGTCGGCTTGGAATGATTTAGTGGGCTTCAAGCCAACCCACAATGCCCTGTCGCTTAAGGGTGTTGTGCCCCTGGTGGAAAGCTTCGATACGGTCGGCCCACTTTGTCGGACAGTTGAAGATTGCGCAGAACTGTTTGCCGTGATGGGCCACACAAAGGCCCCTGACCTTTCTGCCGCGCGCCTGACCGGGGCACGGTTTTTGGTGCTGGAGCCCTACTCCAGCGATGTGCGTGAAGGGCCCGGCGCAGCTTTTGAAGGCGCTGTCAAAAAGTTTGGAGAGGCCCGTGCGCAGATAGATCGCGCCGACAGCGCCGCCGCCAACGAGGCGATGGAAACGACCCTGTCGCTTTATACTGCAGAGGCCTACGGGACGTGGGGTAAGGAGATTGAGGCTGCGCCTGACAAGATGTTCCATCGCATTCGGGATCGTTTCCGCCAAGGCGCTGATGTGAAAGCTGCTGAATTCGTCGCGCTCTGGCGTCGGTTGCGCGCGTTGCGGGTTCAGTTCTACGCGCAAATCGCGGGTTATGACGCGGTGTTGATCCCGAGTGCGGCAAACCTTCCGCCGAACGTGGCGCGGCTGGACAGCGATGATGATTATTTCGTCACCGAGAACTTGTTGACCCTGCGCAACACCCGGGTCGGCAATCTGATGGGCCTTTGTGCGATCACCTTGCCAACAGGTACGCCGTCTTGTGGGATCATGATGATGGGTGCTCCCGGCGAAGATCTGCGCCTATTGCGCTTGGCCGCCGCCGCCGAACGCACTTTGGGATAGTGCGCGCGGCGACTCATCGGCCACACCCGGCCCTGCGCTGCCGCCTTTTTCTGGACCCCGCGAACGGGCTTCGTTAGACTCTTCCGCAAGAAGGGCGATACGACCCTTACCTTGAGGCAGAAAAAGAGCAGGTCAATGACCTTTCCGGAGCGGTTTTCGAACCTCCCTGATTACGCATTTCCGCGTTTGCGGAAGCTGCTGGACGTTCATGAGCCCGGCGGCGATCCCATTGCGATGACCATCGGCGAACCCCGCCATGCCTTTCCCGATTGGATCGGGGACATGATCGCAGAAAACCTCTCTGGCTTTGGGAAATACCCCGAAAATGACGGTAAGCTGAGCCTTCTAACCGCCCAGGCCGACTGGCTGGCGCGGCGCTACGGTGTGTCTCTGGCGCCTGATCGCAATATTCTAGCGCTAAATGGGACGCGGGAAGGACTCTACAATGCGTGCATGGCCTTATGCCCTGAGCGCAAGAACGGTCAGCAGCCCATCGTTTTGACGCCCAATCCCTTCTATCAGGTCTATGCGGTGGCTGCTCTGTCGGTGGGGGCGGAGGCGGTCTATCTGCCTGCAACCGCCGAGACAGGTGAATTGCCTGATTTTACCGCCATTGATCCAGCGATCCTGGATCGGACCGCGATTGCCTATATCTGCTCTCCCGCCAATCCGCAGGGCGCTGTCGCCTCCGAAGCCTACTGGGAGACGTTGATCACCCTGGCCGAGCAGCATGATTTCAAGATCTTCGCCGATGAATGCTATTGCGAGATCTATCGCGACGCGCCGCCGCCGGGCGCTTTGCAGGTGGCGCATCGTCTGGGCGCCGATCCGGAACGGGTGATGGTGTTTCATTCCCTCAGCAAGCGGTCGAATCTGCCGGGCTTGCGGTCGGGTTTCTGTGCCGGTGGACCGGAGAGCATCGCACGGATGAAGCAACTTCGCGCCTATTCCGGATCTCCGTTGCCGATGCCGCTGCAAGCGGTGGCCGAACGTGTTTGGGCGGACGAGGACCACGTCGTCGAAAACCGAGATCTTTATCGAGCAAAGTACGAGATTGCAGATCAAATTTTTGCCGATGTTTCTGGATATGCTGGGCCGGAGGCTGGGTTTTTCCTATGGCTGCCGGTGCCGGATGGCGAAGCCGCCACCTTGAAGCTGTGGCGCGAAACGGGTGTGCGGGTCCTGCCCGGCGCTTATCTGGCGCGCGAGGTCGATGGGGTGACCCCCGGCCACGACCGCATTCGCGTGGCCATGGTGGCAGAACAACAAGAGATGCGCCGCGGGCTTATGACGCTCCGCCGGGCGCTCTATGACGTGTGAGGAGGTAAGGGATGGCGTATCAGACCCGCGGGCGTGAGCCGCTTTTGGACCAACGGATGCGCAACGCCCTGTTGCGCCGGAGCCGAGAGGTGATCGGGATTGCCCTGTTGGGTGTGGCAGTGGCGTTGGCGGCGATCCTTTACAGCTTTGTACCCGAGGATCCGAATTTTCTCGCCGCGACAGATGTTGCGCCGCAAAACCTGTTGGGCCGGACCGGGGCGACGATCGCCATTGTCTTGATGATGATGGTGGGTCTGGGCGCCTGGGTTTTGCCATTGGCGGCGTTTGTCTGGGGTGTGCGGTTTCTGACCCATCGCGGATCAAACCGCGTCTGGTCGGCGCTATTCTTGCCCATCGGCGTGGTTTTGGCGGCGTTTTTCGCCTCCAGCTATCCACCGCCTGCCAGTTGGTCCGACCTTTATGGCAGCGGTGGACATTTCGGTGATATCGGCCTGGGCTTTCTGATCAACGTGATGCCGCTGGCGCCTGCCGTTGCGATCAAGATCGCAGCGCTTGGGACATTGATCGGGACATTGTTTGTGCTGCGGATCGCGCTTGGCTTTGACCGAGACAACATGCGTGCCTTCTACCGTTTTGTGTTGCGTGGCCTGTTCACCGTGGGGGAGGCAGCGGGTCAATTGCTGCGCCGGGGCGGGGCTGCGGCAGGAACCGCGGCGGGGGTGACCTTGCAGAATATGCAGCATCATATAGCGGTCCGCCGCGAGGCCCAGTCCGAACTGGATGTGATTGCCAGATCAGAACCCTTAGTCCACCGTGCCGATGAGGCGTTGTGCGACGCGGACAGTCAGAATCCGGTCGCTGAACGGCGGCCCGGGGGCTTGTTTGGTCGCATGCCGGTACTGCGTCGTGAGGCGCCCGCATTGGAGCCGGATCACCTGCCTGCCGCCGATCCAACCCTGGTTGAAGATCTGGATTATGATCCTGAGGGGGAGGATGGCGACCGGATCCGCAGCCGTATTTCCGACGCGATCCGTGCGCGCGTCCGTCGGCCTAGCCCGATTGCAGATGCTGCCGCCCGCGCCCGTGTTGCGCCAGGGACGCCATCGCGCATCCAGTCCGCCGCGCGTGCCGAACCGCCGCTTACCGCAGCGATGGCCGCAGCTGATGAAGCGCCAATGGTCGATGCCGAACCGTTGGAGTTGAGCCAGCTCGACCCTGAGCCGATCCCCGATCCCATTCCAGCGCAAGTTGCCGTTCCACAGCCGCAGGCCGAATTGAACCGCCGCGTGGTGCAGCAGCCCACGCGCAAACCCGCGATGCAGTCGCGCCAGGCGCAGGCTGATCAGCAACCCTCTTTGCCGCTCTCCGAGCCCGAGCCCTATGAATTTCCGCCGCTTACGTTGCTGACCAATCCAACGACGATTGAACGTCACCATCTCAGCGACGAAGCATTGGAAGAAAATGCGCGCATGTTGGAAAACGTGTTGGATGATTACGGCGTGAAGGGGGAAATCACCTCCGTCCGTCCGGGACCCGTTGTCACGATGTATGAATTGGAACCGGCGCCGGGCTTGAAGGCGAGCCGTGTCATCGGCTTGGCTGACGATATCGCGCGGTCCATGTCCGCCTTGTCTGCGCGGGTGTCGACTGTACCAGGTCGCACGGTGATCGGGATCGAATTGCCCAACCAGAACCGCGAAATGGTGGTGCTGCGTGAAATGCTGAGCCACCGCGATTTTGGCGATGGATCCCACAAGCTGCCGTTGGCGCTTGGCAAAGATATCGGCGGTGAGCCGGTGATCGCCAACCTCGCCAAGATGCCCCACTTGCTGATCGCGGGGACGACCGGTTCCGGTAAGTCCGTGGCGATCAACACCATGATCCTCAGCCTGCTCTATAAGCTGAAGCCCGAAGATTGCCGGATGATCATGATCGATCCGAAAATGCTGGAACTCAGCGTGTATGACGGCATCCCGCATCTGCTGAGCCCCGTTGTCACTGATCCGAAGAAGGCCGTCGTGGCGCTGAAATGGGTCGTCGGCGAAATGGAAGAGCGCTACCGCAAAATGTCCAAAATGGGCGTGCGCAACATCGACGGCTACAATAGCCGCGTGAAAGATGCGCTGGACAAGGGTGAGATGTTCAGCCGGACCTTCCAGACCGGGTTTGATGATGAAAGCGGTGATCCGGTCTTCGAGACCGAAGAATATCTGCCCGAAAAAATGCCCTATATCGTCGTGATTGTTGACGAGATGGCCGATCTGATGATGGTCGCAGGCAAAGAGATCGAGGCTTGTATTCAACGCCTTGCGCAGATGGCCCGTGCCTCGGGCATTCACCTTGTCATGGCCACGCAGCGTCCGTCGGTGGATGTGATCACTGGGACGATCAAGGCGAACTTCCCCACGCGGATCAGCTTCCACGTGACGTCCAAGGTCGATAGCCGCACCATCCTGGGCGAGATGGGCGCCGAGCAACTGCTGGGGATGGGCGATATGCTTTATATGGCGGGTGGGTCGAAAATCACCCGTGTACATGGGCCGTTCTGTTCCGATGAAGAGGTCGAGGAGATTGTGCGACACCTCAAATCCTTCGGGCCGCCGGAATATGCCTCCAGCGTGTTGGACGGCCCGGCGGAGGATCGCGAAAGCGATATCGACGCGGTGTTGGGCTTGAATACCGGCGGCAACACCAACGGCGAAGATGCGCTTTACGATCAAGCGGTTGCCGTGGTGGTCAAGGATCGCAAGTGTTCCACCAGCTATATTCAGCGCAAGCTGGGCATCGGCTACAACAAGGCCGCGCGTCTGGTTGAGCAGATGGAGGATCAGGGTCTGGTCAGCGCTGCCAATCATGTGGGCAAGCGCGAGATCCTGGTGCCGGAGCAAGACTGATATCCTAGGCATTTTCAGCAAATCCGTTGGGCTTGGCCCATACGGGTTTGCAAAGGATTAAGGATGTATCGATAGCTCTGGTGGCACTCGTATCAGGTGCCGTGTTGTGCAAGGTCTATCGTTAGAAGCGCGTGTTTTGCTCCGTTGTTTGGTCGGAGCGCTTTGCCTTGCGACCGTGTTTGCAGTGGCATCTTTGATCACATTGCGCAGTCAAAACCGTGCGGAGCGCTTCGAGATCGCGGTGATGACCGAAGCTTTCATGGATGCGTTTTCGGATTCCAGGACGGCGTCAGATGTGATGCCATCGACGTTCCGCAGGATTGCTTTTGAGCGTTATGCGGACCTGACCGCTGGGCATGGTTCATCTCTGTCCATCACCATGATGGGAATGCCTGACCACTTCATTCATGCGGAGCCAGAACCTGGCACCATTCACGGCGCCTTGGCGGAGCTGGCCGACAACCCTGATCAAGATCGTCTTGTAGAAACCGTGGTTCGCGATGGACGCATCATTGATCAGACGATTATTCCATCGATTGCGACCAGCGATACCTGTGCGGATTGCCACAACGATCTGCTTGGCAGCGATGACTTCCAGGCGGGCGATATGATGGGCGTGCTCGTTCTGCGCACAGATTTGACCGATAAGGTCAGGATGGTTCTATCCTCAAGCCTGCTGGTATTTTTGTTCTCCGCCGGGGCGTTTTGGTTGATCGCGCGGCTCAGCCAGCTGCAATCCCGGCGGCGAGTCGATTCCTTGGAAGCCGAGATTGATCAGCAGCGCCGTCGGGAAGAGGAAGAGATCAGGTTTCTCGCCCTCAACGATCCGTTGACGCAGATCGGCAATCGCGCAGCGTTTGCCAAGGCGGTCAATGAATTCAATGAGACTGAGCGGCCTTTTTCGCTGCTGCTGTTGGATTTGGACGAATTCAAGCGATTAAACGATACATTCGGCCACGCCGCTGGCGACGCGGTTCTGGTTCATGTGGCCCAGAAACTCCGGCACGTCACCGAGCCTTTGGGCGGCGTTTGCGCTCGATTGGGTGGGGACGAATTTGCAGCACTTCTGCCTGTTGATCCAAAGCGTCCCCGATGCGCCGAAATCGGGCAGTCGATCTTGGACGAGGTGAACAAGGGTGTTCGTTTCGGGGGCAAACCCTTGTCGGTGCGATGTACCATCGGCATCGCAGCCAGCACCCATTTTGGACTTTCCAGCTTCGAGGATCTCAATCGGGCGGCCGACCTTGCGCTTTACGAGGCGAAGGCCAGCGATCCTGGATCTTTGCTGATCTACGATGATGCGATGCATAACCGCGCTGTATCGCGTATTCGATTGGAACAGGCGCTGCCGACGGCGTTGGAACAAGACGAATTCGAGGTGCACTTCCAGCCGCAGGTTTACCTGGAAACCGGAATGCTGCGCGGATTTGAAGCGCTGTTGCGCTGGAAATTCGATGGTGAGCCGATCCCACCGACCGAGTTGATCCCGATTCTAGAAAGCAATGGTCTGGTGCGAGAGGTCGATCTTTGGGTCCTGCGCCAGGCACTGGAACAACTTGTTCAATGGGACAGGCGTGGCTTTGAGCCGATCAATATGTCGATCAATCTGTCGCCGCTGCATTTCCGCGATGCTCGGATTGTCGAAAGCGTCTCGACGCTCCTGACAGGCTATCCAATCGCACCGCATCGGATCACGCTGGAGATCACAGAAACCATCCTGCTCAATACCTGGGATGGCGTGGTCGATATCCTGGCGAAACTGAAGGCGCTGGGCGTGCAGATCGCTTTGGACGATTTTGGCACCGGCTATTCCAGCCTCGCCTATCTCCGCAATCTTGATGTGGATGAGATCAAGGTCGACCGCGCCTTTGTCATTGACATCGAAACATCAGAGGAAACGCGGTTCATGTTTGACGGTATTGCCGATATGGCAATGGGGATGGGTCGGCGATTGGTGGTCGAGGGGATTGAAACCAAACGTCAATGCGAACTTGTGGCGACCCGGAGCGGGCAGGTGGCACAGGGATACTATTTTGGCAAACCAATGCCCGCTTCGGAAGCTGAACGGATGATCCCGGTCCCCGATACCATTGTCTTGCGCCCGCGCCGGATCGGGTAGCTGCCCAAATGGCGCTTTGCCGCCGTTGTTATCGCCTGTTATCGCATAGCGACACTGCGCAACCTATATAGAGGCGACGATTTTCTAGCCGGAGCCCGTGTTTCCATGATTATGACCCGCCGCCATCTTTTAGGTGCCAGCGTCGCTCTTTGCCTTGTCGGCAGCGCAGCGTATGCCGAGGCCATTCCTTTGACTGACCTGTCTTCATATCTCAATGGTTTGCAGACGGCGGAGAGCCCCTTCACTCAGATCAATTCCGATGGCTCGGTGTCCACCGGCACTGTCTATATCCACCGCCCGGGCCGGGTTCGGTTCGACTACGACGGCGATGATCTGCTCGTCATGGCGGGTGGCGGACAGGTGGCCATCTTTGACGGGCGCGGCAACGGTCGGCCCGAGCAGTATCCGTTGCGCGAGACACCGTTGCGGATCATCTTGGACAGCAATGTGAACCTGTCGCAATCCGGCATGGTCAGCGAACATAGCTTTGACGGTACTTCCACCCGCGTCGTCGCGCGTGATCCAGAGCGGCCCAATATCGGCTCGATCACAATGGTTTTCACACCCAATCCGATCGAGTTGCGGCAATGGGTGATCACCGACGAAAATGGTAGCGACACAACGGTGATCCTAGGTGCGCTGCAGGAGGGTAATCGGATCCCTGCGCGATTCTTCAACATCACGCAGGAGATCAACGCACGAACGGGCAACTAGCCCTAGCGAGAGCAGGTCACCAATTGCTGGCGATAAAGCTCTCCGCGCGCTTCGACCCGGTCGGCAACATCCAGAAGCCAAGGCTTGCTGTTGTAGCTGCCCCGCGCGTAACCAGTATGGCCTTCGTGGTAAGCCAGATATTGGTTGCGCGTATCATGCAGGGCAATGCCGTTCCGTTCCCGCGTGAGATTCATGTACCACCCCATGAAATCCGTCGCATCGTCGATATCAGTGCGCCGCGCTCGGCGGTTTCCTGTTTCCTGCTGATACTCTTCCCAGGTGCCATCCAGCGCCTGTGAATACCCCACCGCCGAGCTTTGTCGGCCCATCGGGATCACGCCAAGCGCAAACCGGAAAGGCGGGCGAATATCGCCGTCGAACGCGCTTTCCTGATGGATCGTCGCCATCTGAACATGGACAGGTACGCTCCACCGACGTTCGGCTCGCCGCATCGCGCGCATGTATTCCGGGCGTTCCCGTGCCAAGGCACACGCATTGTCGAGGTTTCGGGGAGAGGAGAATTCGCCGCGAGATCCACATCCAGCGACAGCGGCCACGAGGGCCACAGTAAATGTTCTTCTTAACATCATTTTGTTGCTCTGCCTGTATCGCCGGTTCCCGGCTGTTTTGCGAAACTATACGCCAAAACGAACGCCAGGAAAATGCTCGATTTTCCTAAGGAGTGAGCAGAAACGACAACGTAACCGGTAAAGTTACCACAGCTAGCAATGTCGATATCACGACAAGGCCCGCTACGGCCTCGGCCTCACATTTGTACCGCTCCGCCAGGAGATAGGATGTCACACCAACAGGCGTTGCCATCTGCAGGATCAAAACACCTAGAGAGACACCCGTTAGCCCCATGGCCAGACCGACACCTACACCTGCGCTCAATCCTATTGCGAGCTTGATTGCCGACAGGCCCAGGGCGGGCAGGGCGCGCGCCGGTTTCAGTCGTGCCACGGCTGCGCCAAGGGTTAGCAGCATCAAGGGGATCCCAAGCTGCCCCATCAATTCCAGCGCGTTCATGGCAACCACTGGCGGAGTCCAGCCAATCACCAGAAACAACACGCCCAGGACCGAGGCCCATAGAATCGGTTCCCGCAGGACACGGGTGGGATTTTGCACGCCTGCCACCATCCAAAGGCCAACCGAAAACATCCCAATTGCCATGATGGCAAAGATCACCACGGCCAAGCCAAGTCCCGCCTCACCAAATGCAAACAAGGCCAATGGCAGCCCCAGATTGCCGGTATTGCCAAAGGTCAGCGGCGCCCAAAACCCCTGCAGGCTTAAGCCCAAGCCTTTCACGACGCCCCAGGTGATGACCACCACTACGCCGTAAGCCAGCGTCGTTGCCAAGCTGAGGCTAGCCAACGCTTCGGGGGCGATGTCGATATCGACCAAAGCCGTGAAGATCAGGCATGGCACTGCGAAGGTCATCGCCAATCGCGTCACAAATTCCGTCGGATAGTCGTATCCGAAGCGGACCCAGGAGAACCCGGCGGCGGCCAACAGGAAAACAGGCGCGCAGATTTCCAGCACTGTCAGGGCGATGGTCACAGACTGTTTCCCCTTATTTGAAATGCGAGGCTATGGACAAACCCGGGGGGCAGCGACTATCAAATGCGCCTGCATCCAGAGGCTAGCCATGCGCGAGACGCACGCCAAATACAACATCGGACAGATCGTCAAGCATCGGAAGCATCCCTTCCGGGGCGTGGTGTTTGATATCGATGCGGAATTCTCGAACTCGGATGAGTGGTACGAGGCGATACCCGAGGAGGCGCGGCCTGCCAAAGGACAGCCGTTCTATCATCTGTTGGCCGAAAATGATCAGACCTACTACGTGGCCTATGTGTCCGAGCAGAATTTGATCCCCGATGAGACGGGCGAACCGGTTGGCCACCCGGATTTACCGGATTTGTTCGGCGAGTTTCAGGATGGCTATTACCCGTTGGAATATCAGCTGAACTGATCGTCTGTTACGACAGGCTACGCAGATGCTGGGTCAGTGCGTCGATACTGCCGCCGCGGGCCTCAAGCATCGCTCCAATTTCCGTGCGCTCCGAGATCATCAGGTTCACGCCTTCGATGATCAGGTTGAAGAACAGCGGGCGGCCAGAGCCGTCGGAAACAAGCCATCGCAACTCGAACGGGGATTGTCCGCGTAAGGTTACGGTCGAGATAACTTCGTAGAAGCTCCGAACCGGGCGCGCATCGACCACTGTGATGGTGCCGCCGACAAATTCGCGGAACCTGCGGCCATACTTGGCCGAAAAATAGTCCTGAAACGCATCGGTAAATGCGCTGAGTTGACCTGCACTGGCCGAACGTGCGGGCGGCCCCAGAACCGACCGCGCAATGATCGGCACATCGGCATAGGTGCGGAAGATCCGCTCGAATTCGCGCAGCATCGCCCGTTCCCCAGCGCCGGAGGCGATCACCCGGTTCACGTCGGCAACAGCTGCATCAACCAGGCTGCGCGCCTCACCCGCTGTGATCGCGGCCGCTGGTCGCGGCAGAACGGCAAGGGACAAGCCAGCGAGGCCAGTGGCCAAGACGGTGCGGCGGGGCAGTATTGCGGATGTTTTATTGCGCATAGGGGTCAAAGTAAGGGTCCGAATAAGGGTCAAAACTTGGATCTTCGATTGCGGTTGGGGCAGGGGCGGTTGCGGTCTCTGGGTCCGCTGACGGGTCTTCCAGACCAAAGCCACCGGCATCGGTACGTCCGCCGCCCAGCTCGAACCGGCGTTGTTGCAGATATAGCGATCGCAACTGGGCGTAGCTATCGGCGCTTTCGTACAACACGCCATCAATAGTGCCATCGAACCGATACCGCGAATTCAAACCGCTTAATGCTCCGGCACTTGCGACATAGTAGCTTTCGGGCGTTTCGACGACATGACGCAGCGGGTTGAGCGCAAAATCAACGACGCGGCCAACGGTATCGCGATCCGTGGTCGGCCCAAGAACGGGGATCACGGCATAGTTCCCCTCGGGCACGCCGTAGATATGCAGAGTTTCTCCGAAATCAGTGGATTCCGCTGGCAGGCCGATGGCACTCGCAGGATCGAATAGCCCGCCGATGCCGACGGTTGTATTCACCGCAAAGCGAAGCGTGTTCCGCGCCGCCTCACCCAACCGGAACTGCAACAGGTTGTTGACCACATAGGACGGCTGATTGAGGTTCGATGCAAAATTCGAAACGCCCTGTCTGACTGGTTCGGGCACCGCACCGCCATAGGCCTCGGATGACGGGCCGACGATGGCCTGATCGAGCGCCACATTCAACTCATGCGCTGCGCGATTCTGTTGCTCATACGGATCATTGGCCACATCGCCCGGCGGCAATGTAGCTGGTCCGCAACTGGCGACGACCAATAGAAGCCCGCTGGCCGCAATTGATCGGATGATGTTTGGCGCCCTATGCGCCACGTCTGAATGCACCGTCTATCCCCCGTGTCGAGATGTGCGTTCGCGCTTTGCCGCCGCAAACCCTACGCCGAAGTATAGGGCAGCTATGCACAATGGCACACCCCTGATACATCGGATTCGCCGATACCGGTGTCAAGAAACGTCCGAGTGATCGGAACGTAATGGAGAGCTTTCTCACTATGCCTCGCCCACGCGCTACACCGTCAGATGAGCTTTCTGAATTTCGTCATAAACATGCTTGGATACTCTGGTCGGTTGGGTTGTTCAGCCTGTTTGTGAACCTACTGATGCTGACCGGCCCTCTTTACATGTTGCAGGTTTATGAGAGGGTTCTGGGCTCGGGTAGCGAAGAGACGCTACTAGCGCTGACAATCCTGGTCGCGTTTTTGTTTTTGATGATGGGAATACTGGATTTCGCGCGCGCCCGGGTCGCCGCGCGCTACGGCGCGCGTTTGCAGGAAGCGTTCGATGCCCGCGTTTTCCGCGCGGCAATGTCCCGTGCGAAGCGCACCGGCCAGGCACAATCTGCCTTGGCTGATCTGGCCTCAGTTCAGCGCTTGACGGCTTCCCCCGTTTTTATGGCTGCATTTGATCTGCCCTTCACGCCGCTCTTTATTGCGGCGATTTTTACCTTTCATCATTGGATGGGCTGGCTTGCATTGGGCGGGCTTATCACTTTGATCATAATCACCATCGTGAACCGGTCGACGACGGCCCAACCGATGGCAGAGGCGAACGAGGTGTCTCGCGGAGCGGACCGGATGGCCGCGCAGATGCAGTCTGAGGCGGAGATTATCCGGTCTCTTGGCATGCAGGGCGCTGCGTTTGGGCGATGGCACAAGCAACGCGAGCGATCTTTGGACGTGTCGATGCGCGCTGCAGATCGCGTCGGCGGGTTCTCGACCTTGTCAAAGACCCTGCGGATGTTCCTGCAATCGGCGATCCTGGGCCTTGCCGCTTATCTTGTGCTGCAGAATGAGTTGCGCGCAGGTGCAATGATCGCGGGCTCAATCCTGATGGGCCGGGCGCTGGCACCGATTGATTTGGCGATCGGTCAATGGTCGATGATCTCGGATGCGGCGCGTGGGTGGGCGCGGCTGCGCGGTCTTCTGTCGGAGGAAGCGGAAGAGCCTGAAAGGCTCGCCTTGCCGCGCCCGAAAGCCGCGCTTGAGGTCGCCAGCCTCAGCGTCGTTCCGCCGGGCGAAAGCACGCCATCGCTGCGCGGTGTCTCTTTCAGGTTGGAACCGGGCGAGGCCGTCGGCGTCATCGGACCATCGGGCTCAGGAAAATCCACTTTGGCCCGCGCGATTACAGGCGTTTGGAGCCCGGCGGCGGGATCGATCCGGTTGGATCGGGCGACATTGGACCAATATGACCCCGATGTGTTGGGCAAACTGATCGGCTATTTGCCGCAATCTGTGACCCTATTCGATGGGAGTGTCGCTGAGAACATCGCAAGGCTCGACCCTAACCCCGATGGCGAAGCGGTGGTGTCTGCCGCGCAGGCTGCCGCTGCCGATGCGATGATCCGCGAATTGCCTGAAGGCTACGACACGCGTGTCGCAGGGTTGGGCCCGCGTTTGTCGGGCGGTCAGGTGCAGCGCGTCGGCTTGGCCCGTGCGATCTACGGTGACCCGGTTTTGCTTGTTTTAGATGAGCCGAACTCAGCCCTCGACAGCGAAGGATCCGCCGCGCTGAACCGGGCCGTCCAGGGCATGAAGGATCGCGGCCTCGGCGTTTTGATCATGGCGCACCGGCCGAACGCGATTCAGCAATGCGATAAGCTTTTGGTGTTAAAAGACGGTATGGTGCAGGCCTTCGGTCCGCGGGACGAGGTCCTGAAGCAGGTGCTGAAGAATAGTGGCGATGTCTTGCGCGCCGCAGATGCGAAAGTTGCCGGGGGACTGACATGAGCACAGAAAAACCGAGCTGGTCCATCGGGGGCCCAATGCGCATCGGCATCGTGGCGCTGCTGATTCTTGTGGGCGGATTCGGAGGTTGGTCGGTGTCGACGACCTTATCGGGTGCCGTTGTCGCTTCGGGCCAGATTGAGGTTGAGCGAAACCGCCAAGCGATCCAGCATCCCGATGGTGGGGTTGTCGCGGATCTTATGGTCGATGAGGGCGACCGGGTCGAAGAAGGCGCTGTTTTGGTCCGATTGGAGGCGGGTGATCTGAGCACAGAGCTTGCGGTTGCCGCCGCGCAATTGGCTGAAACCCGGGCGCGTCGCGCGCGCCTGGAAGCCGAACGCGATGGAACGGACGAGATCGTCTTTCCCGAAGACCTGCTGGCGCAAGCCGAGGAAGATGACGAGGTGGCCGATCTGATTTCTGGTCAACGCAACCTGTTTGCTGCTCGCGCTGATACGCGCAGCCGCGAGGTCGAACAACTGACCGGACGCGTGACGCAAATTCAGGCGCAGGAACAGGCGTTGATTGTCCAGGCCTCTGCCTTCGAGGATCAAATCGTTCTGGTCGAAGAAGAGCTGGAGCGTCGCAACCAATTGGTTGCGTCGGGCAATTCCACACGTGAGCCGCTGGTGCGCCTTCAACAAGAGTTGGTTCAGTTGCGTGGGTCATTGGGCGAGGTCAGCGCGCGCAGGGCTGAAGCCGCCGAGCGGATCATCGAGACCGAACTGCAGATCCTGCAATTGTCGACGGAAAGCCGCGAACAGGCGATTGCCGAACTGCGCGAGGTGCGCGTCAGCGAACAGGAACTGACCGAACGCCGCGCCGGTCTGGATCGGCGTATCGCCCAGCTCGAACTGCGCGCGCCCGTTACCGGACGCATCCATGGACTGACGATCTTTGGCCCGCGCTCGGTCCTGCGACCCGCGGATCCCTTTGCGTTTCTGGTGCCTGAAGACCGGCCTTTGATCATCTCGGCCCGTGTGCCGGCCATCGATATCGATCAGGTTTTTGTCGGCCAAACGGTGTCGTTGGTCTTTCCGGCTTTCGATCAACGAACGATGCCCGAGGTTGTGGGTGAGGTCAGCCAAGTCTCGGCCGATGCCTTCACTGACGAGAGCACGGGCGCTAGCTTCTATCGGTCCGAGATCGTGATGTCCGAAGATCAGGCGGCTTTGTTAGGCGAACGCGTGCTTGTCCCGGGCATGCCGGTTGATGCATTTATTCGGACCGAAGATCGCACACCTCTGGCCTATCTGCTTGAGCCCTTCACAGCCTATTTCAACCGAGCCTTCCGCGAGAGCTAGGCTGCTAAAGTCCCTTCAAATGGATTTTGCCAGTTTCATTTGAGAAGCCGTTTTGCGTCGATCGCTCAACTTACCGCGACCCGTGGTTTTGTCGGGGTTTCCATGCCTGGTTGCTTCGGACTACGCTCCGCCTCGAACACAACTTACCGGAGGTCCAGGCATGGCTGGAAATATCGAAGCGCGGCTTGCAGATTTGGGTGTGACTTTGCCCGAAGGTGTCGCCCCGGCTGCGAATTATGTGCCGTTTGTGCAGGTCGGTGAGACCTTGTTTGTCTCGGGTCAAATCTCGATGGAAAACGGCCAGATGATCACCGGCAAAGTTGGGGCCGATCTGTCGGTGGAGGAGGGAGCCGCTGCGGCGAAGGTCTGCGCCATCAATCTGCTGAGCCAAGTGAAAGCGGCCTGCGGTGGCGACCTCGACAAGCTTGTGCGGGTTGTTAAATTGACGGGTTTCGTGAACTCCACATCTGAATTCGGCGATCAGCCCAAAGTCATCAATGGCTGCTCGGATTTTCTTGTGGAGGTATTGGCCGATGCTGGGCGCCATTCAAGATCCGCCGTCAGCGCTGGTGCGTTGCCCTTTAATGTGGCGGTCGAGATTGAAGGTATCTTCCAGATCGCACCATGACCCTTCCGCTCCCGCCAGAATTTCTGGCCTATCCGCTCGCCCATCGCGGTTTGCATGATCGCGAGGTTGGCATCATCGAGAACACCATCGCCGCGGTGCGCGCTGCGGTGACGGCAGGCTACGGTATCGAGATTGATGTCCAGCTCGCCTCCGACGGTGCGGCGATGGTGTTTCACGACGATGTCTTGAACAGGCTGACAGGAGAAAGTGGGCCGATCCGCGGATGGGCCTCTCGCGATTTGTCGAAATTGCGCCTCACCGGCTCGTCCGAGACAGTGCCAACCTTGCCCGAGGTGTTGGAGATCATTGCTGGACGCGTGCCTGTTTTGATCGAGCTCAAGGATCAATCCGGCGGTACGGGTGCTGCGCCAGATGATCTTGAGCGGGCCGTCGCGCTTGCGCTGAACGACTATTCCGGTCCCGCCGCTGTGATGTCGTTCAATCCGCATATGGTCGCGAGCCTAGCCAAACGCGCCCCGCAGATCCCAAGGGGCATCACCACCGATGGCTATGCCGAAACCGAATGGCCCGACCTGTCGTCGGATACATTGCATATCCTGCGCGAGATTTCGGCCTTCGATGCTGTCGGTGCCAGCTTCATCAGCCACAATTGGCGCGATCTTAGAGCGCCTCGTGTCGCCGATCTGAAAAAGCGCGGGGTGCCGATCCTGTGCTGGACGGTCAAATCCCCCGAAGATGAAGTGCAAGCCCGCCGCGTCGCAGATAATATCACGTTTGAAGGCTACGCAGCCCACGGTGCCAAAAGCCCACCGGTCAGGGTTTGACCCGCGACCATCCCGATCCATTTCTGTAGTAAACCCAAGGGATAGATCGACGTGGACGGCGACACCGCAATCACCATCGACGTACTCGGCAGCCTCTCGCAAATCGACGCGGGCGAATGGGATGCCTGCGCCTGCCCCGAGGCGGATAAGGGTCGGCCGTCCGATCCGTTTACGACTCATCGGTTTTTGCACGCACTCGAAGCGTCTGGTTCGGTCGGGCCAGGCACCGGTTGGCAGCCCCGATATCTCGTCGCGCGCCACGGAGATCAAACCATCGCCTGCGCGCCGATGTATGCGAAAAGCCACAGCCAGGGCGAATACATCTTCGACCACAACTGGGCCCATGCCTATGAAAATGCGGGGGGCAATTACTATCCCAAGCTGCAGATCGCGGCGCCGTTCACGCCTGCCACGGGGCGGCGGTTTCTAACCCGCCCGGGATGGGAGGCGACAGGCATCTCGGCCCTTACCCAGGCTGCGGTGCAATTGGCGGTCGAAAACGACGTGTCGTCTGTGCACGTGACATTCTGCACCGAGGACGAAGCGCTCGCGGGTGAACAGATCGGCCTGATGCGACGGTTCAGCCAGCAATTCCACTGGGTGAACCACGACTACGCAGATTTCGATGGATTTCTGGCCTCTCTATCCAGCCGGAAGCGTAAGAATATTCGCAAAGAGCGTGCGCGCGCGCAGGATTTTGGGGGAGAGATCGTTGCCCTGACCTGCGACGATCTAAAGCCAGCGCATTGGGATGCGTTTTGGCAATTCTACCAAGATACCGGCGCGCGCAAGTGGGGCACACCCTATCTGACGCGCGCGTTTTTCGACATCGCCCATGAGACGATGGCCGACGATATGCTTCTATGTTTGGCGCTAAGCGACGGTGTTCCGGTGGCCGGAGCCCTGAACTTCATCGGACGTGAAACCTTGTTCGGACGTTATTGGGGCTGCATCGAAGATCATCCCTGCCTGCATTTCGAACTGTGCTATTATCAGGCTATCGACTTTGCGATTGCCGAGGGTTTGGCTCGGGTCGAAGCGGGTGCACAGGGAACCCACAAGCTGGCTCGGGGTTATATGCCCGTGGCCACGCATTCCCTTCATTGGGTGCGTGACGCGGGGTTTGCCAAAGCCATCGCTCAGTATCTTGAGGGTGAGCGCGCTGCGGTGGACGAAGAAATCGAGATCCTAACGGGCTATGGCCCGTTTCGGAAAGCACATGTGGAAGAGCAAGATTGATGGCTGATAAACTACAGGGCGACGCCCATATGAAAGCCATAGCCGGTGTCTCAGGCCGTGGGTGGACCCATGATGCCGAGCGTGATGCCATATCCAAAACCTTCCAATTCAAAGACTTTTCCGAAGCTTTTGGTTGGATGACCCGCGTGGCGATGGTGGCCGAACAGATGAACCACCACCCGGAATGGTCCAACGTCTACCGCAATGTCGAGGTCACGCTGACCACGCATGATGTGGACGGCTTGTCAGACCTGGATGTGACGATGGCCCAGAAGATGGATGCCTTCGCCGACTGATCCACTCCGGCCCAAATCTCAAAGGCAAAAATGAGTTTCGAAGAAATCCTGAACACTGAAATCGCCGCAGGCACGACCGTCGGCGACATTTTCACCATCGAGTTCCTGGCAAGCCTGTTGGGCGATGTCGTACTCGCGCTTGTGATCATCCTGGGCGCTTTTGCCGTGTCGGGGTGGGTGCGTCGGCGTGTGCGTTCGCTGGGCCAAAACAATCCGCATCTGGACAACACCCTCTTCACGTTTCTAGGCAATATCGCCCGCTATGTGATCTTGGCATTTGCAGTCTTATTTATCCTCAACACCTTCGGTGTCCGGACCACTTCGGTGATTGCGGCGCTGGGTGCGGCGGGTGTTGCAATTGGTTTGGCATTGCAAGGCACGCTATCGAATGTCGCGGCCGGGATCATGATCATCCTGTTTCGTCCGATCAAGATCGGGGATTTCGTTGAAGTGGGTGATCAGATGGGGACGGTCCGCAACATTTCATTAAACATGACCGAGCTTGCATCACTGGGAAATGTGCAGATCCTGGTGCCGAATTCCGATGTTTGGGGCAATGAGATCAAGAACTACTCCGCCTACCCGACGCGCCGTGCGGAATGGACCTTTGGTGTTGGGTATGGCGTGAATCTGGCCGAGGCCGAACGGATCATCCGCAATGTCCTGTCTGACGATGATCGAACGCATTCGGACCCCGAACCTTGGGTTCAAGTGAACAACTGGAACGATTCAAGCGTTGATTTCCTAGTGCGCGCTTGGGTCGATCAGCCGGAATATTGGGACTACCAGGCAGATATCAAACGCAAACTGAAAGAGGCGTTTGACGATCGTGGAATCGATATTCCGTTCCCAACGCGGACAGTTGTTCATGACAACGCGCCGATCCGCTTGGCCGCGCAACCTGAGGCGGCCGAATAGAACTAGATTGGCGCGCCCATCGATATTTGAGCGCGCCATTGCATTGTTTAGATCGCGTCCAGCAAGGTCTCACCTGCGGACACTTCGCACACGCCAGGGCCCTCTTCGACGTTCAGCACCTTGACGACACCATCGTCTAAAAACATCGCATAGCGGCGCGAACGATCGAAGAAGCCCACGGCCTCGGCTGTCCAATTCATGCCAATCGCTTTGGTGAATGCGGAGCTTGCATCACCGAGCATATGGATGCCTGCTGCTTTGCCGCCCGTGGACTCGCCCCACGCATCCATCACGAATGGGTCGTTGACTGAAACACAGATGATCTCGTCCACGCCCTTGCTTGCGAAGGCGTCTTTCGTACGGATGAAGCTTGGCAGATGCGCCGAAGTACAGGTGCCTGTATAGGCGCCAGGCAGGCCGAAGATCGCGACTTTCTTGCCAGCAATCAGGTCAGACATTTGGACTTGTTCCGGACCTTCTGCGCCGACGCGCAGCAAGGTTGCATCAGGCAATGTGTCGCCAACGGAGAGTGTCATATCGGGCGTCCTCGCGCTTGTGGTGGTGCTGGTCAGCCATATAGGGTCCGCCCAACTAAGGCCAACTGGGAATTCGAATATGGATCAAGTGACAGTCGTCGGGGCGGGTCAGGCCGGAGCGTCCTGCGTCGCCAAACTGCGCACGGACGGGTTTGGCGGCAAGATCACGTTGATCGGCGATGAGGCGGTGCCACCTTATCAGCGCCCCCCACTGTCAAAGGCCTATCTGCTTGGCGATATGGCTTTGGACCGCCTGTTTCTACGGCCCGAGGCCTGGTATGCGGAAAACAATATCGACCTGCGTTTGGGTGCCGCTGTGGAAGCGGTTGATGCGGGTGAAAAGACACTTCGATTGGCTGGCGAGATACTCAGCTATGATGCCTTGGTTATTGCCACAGGCTCATCGCCGCGACGTCTTCCCGCGAAGATTGGTGGTGATCTGGCCGGTGTGCATGTGGTTCGGGACCTGGCGGATGTCGATGCGATGGAGCCTGAGGTCACCGAGGGGCGCCGTGCTTTGATCGTTGGTGGCGGCTATATCGGCCTTGAGGCTGCTGCTGTCGCACGGAAACGCGGCATGGATGTCACCCTGATCGAGGCTGCGCCACGGATCCTGGGGCGCGTGGCCGCCGAGGAGACCGCAGATTATATGCGCGCTCTGCATGAAGGCCACGGGGTCACGATCCTGGAAGGTGTGGGGATCGACCATCTGACTGGTGCCGAAGGTAAGGTGGTCGGAGCCGTGCTGTCGAATTGCGCTGACATGCGGGTGGATATGGTGATTGTCGGGATCGGGATCACGCCGAACACCGCTCTTGCCGAGATGGCGGGTGTTGCATGCAACAACGGGATTGTAACCGACCTGAAGGGGCGCACCTCCGATCCCGCGATTTGGGCCGCAGGGGATTGTACGTCATTGTCCTATCGGGGCGAACGTATCCGTCTGGAAAGCGTTCAGAATGCCATCGACCAAGCCGAAGCCGTTGCCAAGAACATCCTGGGCGCTGATGAGGATTATGTGCCCAAGCCCTGGTTCTGGTCCGATCAATACGATCTGAAATTGCAGATTGCAGGTCTTAGCACCGGATATGACTATGTCGCCGTGCGCGATGGGGGGAAGGCGCGGTCCCATTGGTATTATGCCGGTGACACGCTGCTGGCCGTGGACGCCATGAACGATCCACGCGGCTATATGATCGGCAAACGGCTGATCGAGGCGGGCAAATCCCCGTCGGCAGAAATCGTCGCGGATCCGAATAGTGATTTGAAGGCGCTGCTAAAGACATGAGGATTGTCGGCGGGCGCTTGCGGGGTAAGAAGCTGGCCGATATCGGCGCGGGTGACGCGATAGCGCATCTGCGCCCCACGACAGACCGCGTGCGCGAAAGCCTGTTCAACCTGCTGACCAACGGGCGGAATGGCGATTTGGTTACGGGCCGTCGTGTGTTGGATCTGTTTGCAGGGTCCGGCGCGTTGGGGCTGGAGGCGCTGAGCCGCGGTGCGGTTCAGGCGACATTTGTCGATAGCGGCCAAGCCGCCCGCGCCTTGTTGCGCGAGAATATTGCGCTGTGTTCCGCGCAAGGCATCACCAAAGTGTTCCGCAAAGACGCGCGTGAGATCGGTGCCGTGCGCGTGCCTGTGGATCTGGTATTTCTCGATCCGCCGTATGGACAAGGGTTGGGCGAAGAGGTCTTGGATGTCCTTTTGGACGAAGGGTGGCTCGCATCCGGCGCGATTGTCGTCTGGGAAGAAGCCGCGCCGCCGATCGTTCCCGCGCCATTCGAAACCCTGGATCAGCGCCAATATGGCGGTACGACAATCACATTGCTGAGGTATCCATGAGACCCGATTTGGTGATTTTCGATTGTGATGGCGTACTGGTCGATAGCGAGCCTTTGTCAAGCGAGGTTATCGCGAAGAGCCTTTCCCGTCATGGACTTCCGATGACGACCCAACAGGCGATGACGCATTTTGTTGGCGGTACGATGGAAGACGATATGCGCAAGGCGATTGAGATGGGCGCGAGCCTACCGGGGGATTGGCTTACGCAGATCAACGCTGAAATCCTCGCGCGACTTGAGCGTGACGTGCAGGCGGTGTCTGGCGTGCTTTCCGTGCTCGATGTGTTGGACCGGGCTGATATCCGGTACTGCGTGGCCTCCAACGGATCGGATCGGAAAATGGGCGTCACGCTTGGCAAAACCGGGATCGCCCCACGCGTCGAGGGGCGGCTATTCTCGGCCTATACTTACGGTGTCGCCAAACCTGACCCGGAGCTTTTCCTGATTGCGGCAAGCACAATGGGGGCAACACCAGAACGAAGTGTTGTCATAGAAGACAGTGCGACAGGTGCTTTGGCGGCCAATCGCGCAAAGATGCGGTGTTTCGGCTACGCGCCCAACGGTGATGGCGCCGCTCTGGCGGAGAAGGGCGCCAAGGTTTTTCAATCCATGGATGATCTGCCGAAGCTGTTGGATCTTGATGCATAAAGCCCGCCCCCGAAAACCCATTGGGCGAACATTTTTGCCCTGCCTGCGGTCGTGCCACGCCGGGCACCCCGCGTTATCCTTGGCATGTCTGTCGGTTTTGTGTGGCTGAGTGTCGAGATTGTGCTGGGCGCCTGCTTGAGTTCACAAACGTATCTGCGAGCGGCGGGCTTGGGTTTCGTCGCCGCGGTGAAAGCGACTGGAGCGACGAGGTCTCGGCCATCAAGTGTTTGCTCAGGGGTCGCCCTGTTTTGGTGCGTGACGCCCGATTTGGCGGCATCGTCGTTGAGCCGCATGTGACGTGGCGAGTGCCCGAGACGCTTTTGGATCTGACGAAGTTTGAATAATCCACAAGAACGCCATCTTGTGGGTCTTGTTTACCGAATCCCAATATGGGACGCTCTAAAAATAACGAGCAATTAAATCAAATCCGACAGGTCACCTCCAAGATGTTGGTCCAGCATCCTGACGCTTCTGAGATTCTGAAATCCACCTTTGGGTTTGACGCCTTTCGTCCAGGGCAGGCCGAGATTGTCGAGGCCGTGGCCTCGGGCAAGAACGTGTTGGCGATCATGCCCACGGGCGGCGGTAAAAGCCTTTGTTTTCAGTTGCCCGCGCTGCTGCGAGATGGCGTCACTGTGGTTATTTCACCGCTGATCGCTTTGATGCGCGATCAGGTCAGGGGGTTGCGCGAAGCGGGTGTCGAGGCAGGGGCGCTCACGTCGGGCAATACGCCCGAAGAAACCGATGCCGTGTGGGCGGGGCTTGAGGCGAGAACCCTAAAGCTGTTGTATCTGGCCCCTGAGCGGCTTGCCTCAGGCGGCACCGAGCGCCTGTTGTCACAGGCGGGCGTGTCGTTGATTGCAGTGGACGAAGCCCATTGCGTTAGCCAGTGGGGGCACGATTTCAGGCCCGATTATCTACGGATCGGTGCCCTGCGTCGCGCCTTGAACGTGCCGATTGCGGCCTTCACCGCCACTGCGGATGCCGAAACACGTGCCGAGATTTGCCAGCGTTTATTTGATGACGCCACGCCGGAAACCTTTTTACATGGATTTGACCGGCCCAACTTGACCTTGGCGTTTGAAGCCAAGAACCAGCCCCGGCAACAGATTCTGAGCTTTGCCGCCGCACGGAAAGGCCAATCGGGCATTGTCTATTGCGGCACGCGGGCCAAGACCGAAACTTTGGCCCAAGCCCTGCGTGAGGCCGGGCACAGTGCCTGCCATTACCATGGCGGGATGGAGGCCGATGACAGACGCCATGTCGAAGGCCGCTTCAACTCCGAGGATGGTTTGGTCGTCTGCGCGACGATTGCGTTCGGCATGGGTGTGGACAAACCTGATATCCGCTGGGTGGCTCATGCCGATCTGCCCAAAAGCATCGAGGCTTACTACCAGGAAATCGGCCGCGCGGGCCGGGATGGGGCGCCCGCTGATACCCTGACGCTGTTCGGGCCCGATGATATCCGGTTCCGTCGGCAGCAGATCGATGAAGGGCTTGCCCCGCCAGATCGAAAATCCGCTGATCACGCTCGGCTGAACGCGTTGCTTGGCCTGGCCGAGGCCCAAGGGTGCCGTCGCAAAGTCCTGTTGGGCTATTTTGGCGATGCCATCGAGGATTGCGGGAATTGCGACCTTTGCGCCAACCCGCCGGATCTGTTTGACGCCTCGGTTGCGGTGCAAAAGGCCTTGTCGGCGATCCTGCGCACGGGGGAGTATTTCGGTGCCGGACATCTGATCGATATTCTCGTCGGGATCACCACCGACAAGGTACGCCAGCGCGGTCATGACGACCTGCCGACATTCGGGATTGGCACTGAATTCGACAAGCGCGGGTGGCAGGCCGTGTTCCGGCAGATGATGGGCCGGGATCTGGTGCGCCCCGACCCCGAGCGCCACGGTGCCTTGCGCATGACTGAGGCTGCACGACCGATCCTGCGCGGTGAGGCTACGATCACGCTGCGCCGCGATTCAATCGCCAAGGCACCGCGCCGTCCCGCGGTCAAAATGCTAGTCAGTGAAGAGGATGCGCCGCTGATGTCGGCGTTAAAAGCAAAACGCCGCGCTCTTGCCGAAGCCGCGCGTGTCCCTGCTTACGTGATTTTTACCGACAAAACGCTGATCGAAATGGCCGAGACTCGGCCTGACACCCTGGACGCCATGGCGCGGATTTCGGGTGTTGGCGCTAAGAAGTTGGAACGCTATGGCGCAGATTTTCTTGGCGTGATCACAGGCGATGCGCCGGAACCGCTGCATCCTGCGCGTCGCGCCTTGGCGGGCCGCGATGCAGGTGACCTGTTCGACCGCTTGATGGAAATCAGCCAAGAGCTGCAGCGCGGTGATGATGGGACGGGGAAATACCTGTCCGTCACCCATTCGACCTTGCGCAAGATCGCCGAACGGCGCCCGGATAATCTGGACTCGATGGCCCGGATCGCGGGCATGGGGGACCAGAAGGTAGACCGTTTCGGCGAAGCGTTTTTGGATGTTCTGCGCGAGGCTGGATAAGCGTCGCTCGGCGCTTAGATACCTATCAACGGCACGAAGGGGAGTTCTGAAATGCTGACCGTCATTTCACCGGCGAAACGTTTGGATTGGTCCGATCGCGATGTGCAGATGAGCGCTCCGGATTTTCAGGACGACGCGATGGCCCTGGCGCGTGTGGCCAAACGGCTAAGCCAGAAAGACTTGCAATCCCTAATGGGTATCAGCGCCGACCTGGCGAAGCTGAACGCAGATCGGTTTCGAGCTTTTGAAGAGGCGCCCGACGATATCCGCCCCGCCGCGCTGGCTTTTGCGGGCGATACTTATATGGGCCTTGAGGCGGATAGCCTGGATGCAGATACTATGATTTACGCGCAGCGGCATCTGCGGATCCTGTCAGGTCTGTATGGTCTGCTGCGCCCCCTGGATGGCATCCGCCCCTACCGGTTGGAGATGGGCAGTCGCCTAAAGACTCGCAAAGGGCCGAACCTCTATCGCTATTGGGATACACAGATCGCCGAGGCGTTGCGCGCCCAGGCCGCCGATGTCGGGACCGATACCCTGATCAATTGTGCCTCTGTCGAATATTTCAGCGCTGTGGATCTCGATGCGCTTGGCTTGCAGGTTGTGACACCGCAATTCTTTGAGGACAAACCCGCTGGCCCGAAGATCGTAAGTTTCTTCGCGAAGAAGGCCCGGGGCGCGATGGCGCGGTTCGTGATGGAACGGCGATTGACCAAGCCCGAGCAGATCGCGGATTTCGATACCGGCGGCTACGTCTTTGCACCGGATCTGAGCGCTGAAGGAAAGCCTGCCTTCCTGCGGTCTGCCGAGGCTGCCGCTGCTGCGTGAAGTATCAGTGGCCTGGATTTGATCCCTCGAACGCGGCCTTCTGGTCTTCGGTTGCCTCTGTCTGATGCTTCGCCTTCCACTCGGAATAGGGCATGCCGTAGACGATCTCGCGCGCGGTTTCCTTGTCGATCTCGACGCCGCGCGCATTGGCCTCTTCCTGGTACCAGCGGCTGAGACAGTTGCGGCAAAATCCGGCGAGGTTCATCATATCGATATTCTGAACGTCTTTGCGGTCGTCCAGATGCGCCAGCAGGCGACGGAAGGCGGCGGCTTCAAGCTCGGTTTTGGTGGGCTCAGGCATTTGCGGGATCCTTCTCTTTTGGCAGGAGGTCGGCATCGGCGGTTGCGTCCAGCAACAGCTGCGCCAGGCGGGTGCCCCAAGCGGTTTGCTGATCTTGCGTGACGATCAGATCATTGCGGACCTCAAGCAGCAGGTGCAAGCGCTTAGGCTTCACACCATGTTGATCCATCGCGTCGCCGGGAAGGTGCCCTGAATAGGGGGCGTTGTCGCCGACGCACAGGTCGGGCTCTGACTGTAGCCGAGCGATATAGGGGGCCGCGAGGCGCGCATCGTCGGAATAGAGCACGCCCACATGCCAGGGCCGCGGCGGCAGGCCGCGCAATTGTTGCGTGAAACTGTGCACCGATATGATCAACGGCACTGTCCGGCTTGTGATCACGGCGTTCAGCATGTCGTGGTAAGGGCGGTGAAACCGCGCGATCCGGCGGTCAATTTCAGCCTGCGACACGCCGCGATTGGCGGGAATAATCGACCCGTCATAGATCTGCATCAGCAGGGTTGGATCTTCGATGCCGCGGTTGGGATCGATCACCAAGCGAGAAAAGCGGGAGGCCACGACCGGAGCCTGCAGCACCTCGCCCATCGCGCGTGCCACGCCAAACGCGCCGACGTCATAGGCGATATGGCGCGCCATATCATCGGCGGACAGGCCCAGATCGCCGCCCGCCACATCGTCAGGCACGCGGTTCGATGCATGGTCACAGGTAACGATCCAGGGCCCTGTCCGATTGGCTCCGATCACCTCAACAGCATCTGATTGCGTCTGTGTCATGCCCCTGTCACTTTCATTTGGCCTAGCATGGCTAAATCGCATGGCGGCCAAATGCCAGAGCTTCGCCGGTTGCCGGTCACGGTGATTTGCGTCAAAGAGGCGTTATACCGCATGATAGCGCAAACACAGGCCACGAATGTGGCGACGAACCGGACCAAAGGGGACAGGGCCATGAAACGCAACCGTAACGTAAAAATCGTTGCTACACTTGGACCTGCCTCGAACGACTATGAGATGATCCGCGCCTTGCACGAGGCCGGGGCTGATGTGTTCCGGCTGAACATGTCCCATGGCGATCATTCCGAAATTGCCGCCCGTCACGCTGCCATTCGTCAGATTGAAACTGATCTGGGTCAGCCGATTGCGATCCTGGCTGACTTGCAAGGTCCCAAGCTGCGTTGCGGGGTCTTCGACAACGATGACGGCTACGATCTAGAGAACGGCGCCGCATTCCGTTTCGATCTGGATGAAACGCCCGGCGATGCGACGCGTGTGCAGCTGCCGCATACTGAGATCTTCGCGGCGCTCGAACCCGGCGCGACATTGTTGGTCAACGACGGCAAGATCCGCGTGAAGGTGCTGGAATGTGGCGCCGATTTCGCGAATTGCGAGGTGTTGGCAGGTGGCCGTATCTCAAACCGCAAGGGTGTGAATGTGCCCGACGTGGTGCTGCCGCTTGCGGCTTTGTCTGACAAAGACCGTAAAGATCTGGAATTTGTATGTGAGCTGGGTGTGGATTGGCTGGCCTTGTCCTTTGTGCAGCGGCCCGAGGATGTGGCCGAGGCGCGGGATTTGGCCAAAGGGCGCGCAGCAATCCTGTCGAAGATCGAAAAGCCCGCTGCCGTACAAAATTTCGACGCGATCCTTGAGGCATCCGACGGGATCATGGTCGCCCGCGGCGATTTGGGTGTGGAATTGCCCGTGCAGAACGTACCACCGATCCAAAAACGTTTGGTGCGCAAGTGCCGCAACGCTGCGAAGCCGGTGATCGTCGCCACGCAGATGCTGGAAAGCATGATCGAAAGCCCGATGCCCACGCGGGCTGAGGTCTCGGATGTGGCGGCGGCTATCTATGAAGGTGCCGATGCCGTGATGCTGAGCGCGGAATCGGCCGCTGGCGATTATCCAATCGAAGCGGTGACCACGATGAGCAATGTCGCCATGGAGGTGGAAAGCGATCCGACCTATCGCGCAGTGATCGAAGCCTCGCGCGGTGGCGACAAGGATACGGTGGCCGATGCCATCGTGTCGGCGGCCCGTGAAATCGCGGAGACCACGAATATCAAGGCGATCTGCTGTTTCTCTGAGAGCGGCACAACCGCGTCGCTCACGGCGCGCGAACGGCCTTCCGTTCCCATTTTGGCCCTGACATCGCGGCAAGCGACGGCGCGGCGCATGTGCCTGACCTGGGGATGTCATTGCGTGAAGGTCGGCGCGGTTGGCCGGTTTAAAGAGGCAGTCGTAAGTGCGGTTCGCGCAGCGATTGCCGAGCAGATGGCTGACCAGCAGGATTTGATTGTGGTCACCGCCGGTGTACCCTTTGGCCAAGCGGGTTCAACAAATATTCTGCGGATAGCACCCTGCGACGAACGACTTATCTACGCCTCTGAGCTGGAGTAGATGCCTGTCGGCGCCGACATCCTGCTGGTGATCGCGGCGCTTGTCAGCGCATTGGCGTTGTCGTCTTTGGTGGCGGGTTGGACCGAACGGCGCTGGCCTTGGATGGCGTTGGTCTCACTGTCCATCGGCATGGGGCTTTTTGTCTATCTGCATTTCGAGATGACCGATGGCCTGACATGGACCGACGTGCCCGATGCATTCATCTCAGTCGCGGCGCGGATCTTGAACTAGGAACGGCGAATATACCTTGCATCACAGGTGGCTTGGGACTATCTGGGCCGCTCGAACGGCGCGTCCGGCCAGAAACGGCATGCCGCTGCGCGCCTGAACCGCTTCGAGAGATAGGAGACGGAAATGCCGAAGATGAAGACAAAGTCGAGCGCCAAGAAGCGCTTCAAAGTGACGGGCACCGGTAAGGTGCTCGCGGGTCAGGCCGGTAAGCGGCATGGGATGATTAAACGGACAAACAAGTTCCTGCGCAACGCGCGTGGCATGTCCGAACTGTCGGCAGCCGACAGCAAGATCGTTAAATCCTATATGCCCTACGACCGCTAAGGAGGCCCGGATATGTCCCGTACCAAAGGTGGAACCGTCACTCATCGCCGCCACAAGAAGGTTCTTGACGCGGCCAAAGGTTACTACGGCGCGCGGTCGCGGAATTTCCGTACTGCGACGCAGGCCGTCGACAAGGCCAACCAATATGCCACGCGCGACCGTAAGGCCCGCAAGCGTCAGTTCCGCGCGCTGTGGATCCAGCGCATCAATGCCGCTGTTCGCTCGCATGACGAATCGCTGACCTATTCGCGTTTCATCAACGGTCTGGCGAAAGCCGGGATCGAAGTGGATCGTAAGGTTTTGGCCGATCTGGCCGTGCACGAGCCCGAGGCATTCGGTGCGATCGTAGATCAGGCGAAGGGCGCACTGGCCTGAACGGGTCGTGCAGCTAAAGAATAATCGACCGCCCCGCGACCAACGGGGCGGTCGTTTTCGTTTGAGCTAACGCCTTCATCATCTCCAGCGGCCGCCTTGCAATCCTGCCTGCCCATGGTAGGTCAAGCGCCTGACGGAATGCGCGAGTGGAGATCTGGCCATGGACGGTTTGGACGATCTGAAATCTGACTGGTTGGGCCGGATCGGGGCCGCCACCGATGAGCGCGCATTGGAGGATATCCGTGTCTCTGCCGTAGGCAAAAAAGGCGAGATCAGCCTGAAGATGCGCGAATTGGGGAAGATGACCCCCGAAGAGCGTCAGGTCGCTGGCCCGGCGCTGAATGCCCTAAAGGACGAAGTGAATAGCGCCATTGCAGCCCGTAAGAGGGGCTTGGCTGACGCCGCGTTGGATGAACGGTTAAAGTCCGAATGGCTGGATGTGACCCTGCCGTCTCGCCCGCGCCGCCAAGGCACGATTCATCCGGTCAGCCAGGTCACCGAAGAGGTCACCGCGATTTTCGCGGATATGGGCTTTGCCGTCGCAGAAGGACCGCAGATCGAGACCGACTTCTATAACTTCGATGCACTGAATATCCCCGGCCACCACCCTGCGCGGGCGGAGATGGACACGTTCTACACACACCGCGCCCAGGGCGATAACCGTCCGCCCCATGTGTTGCGCACCCATACCTCGCCTGTGCAGATCCGGTCGATGGAGGAACATGGCGCGCCGTTGCGGATCATTTGCCCAGGCCGCGTTTATCGCGCCGACTATGACCAGACACACACCCCGATGTTCCATCAGGTGGAGGGCTTGGTGATCGACCGTGATACGTCAATGGCACAGCTAAAATGGGTGCTGGAAGAGTTCTATTCCGCCTTCTTCGGCGTGACCGTGAAAACCCGCTTCCGCGCGTCCCATTTCCCCTTTGTGGAGCCGGGGGCTGAAGTCGACATTCAATGCAGCTTCGAGGGCGGCACCGTGAAGATCGGCGAAGGCGACGATTGGCTGGAAATCCTGGGTTCGGGGATGGTGCACCCCAAGGTGCTTCAGGCCGGTGGGATCGACCCTGACGAATGGCAGGGCTTTGCCTTCGGCATGGGAATCGACCGCATCGCGATGTTGAAATACGGCATCCCGGATTTGCGCGACTTCTTCAACAGCGACCTGCGGTGGTTGAAGCATTACGGTTTCGGGGCGCTGGAAATACCTAGCACCCATGCGGGTGTCTGACGTTTGAAAACCCAAAGCGTCGATCAAGATGGGGGTGTTTGGGACATGGCGTGGGGTGTCTCGGACATCCCAGATACGCTTCGCGATGTGTTCGGAATCGCCTGGCAGCGTGGAGATGATGCGGGATCCATCGTATTGCAAGATCCCCTCTATGCATGGGAAACCAAGACGCTATCGACCTACACATTTACCGTCGCGGCGGCTTCCTTGTCGGTTGCGATGGCAGAGATCACGCCGGGCGTCTATGCGGTCGGGGTCAAGCGCAGCAGGGACCAACCAGACAGTGAGTGACGCAACCTGAAATGGATGAGTTGCTCACCAAGCGGATCGCTGGCGCCTGAGCTCACACTACCGCAGAATGTGACTGTGCCACAAGGTGGATCTACGCTTTGGCCCCGCGAAGCCTGCGCAAGCAGCCTCTTGATCTTCGCATGGTCACTCACACGTTACGGATCAGGCCCGCGCAAAGGAGTGTTACCCATGAACACAGCCCCCTCTCTACAGGGCCTTGTCCATATGATGGACCGCGCGCTGATGCCGTCGGCCTCGGAACTGACCCTGACGCCGGTTTGCATGGATTTTGAGGCAGATACCTCCGTCACGGATATGGATCAGGACGAGGCGCGGCAGATCATGGCGGAGATCGACGCGAAATCGTCTGCCCTGCTGGCGGTTCTGGCGATTATCCTTGCGGCTTCCGCGTTCCTGTTTTCGCTGGATCAGACCTGGACCTCTTTGATGCTGATGTTCGCCCAAGTCGTCTCGATCTCGATTTCCATTATCTTCCTGCTGCGCTGTTTGATCTACGAACCCTCTCCCCGGCTGCGCCACGTGTTCCAGATGACGGATGTCGCAGCTGAGCATCACTTGCAGATCGAGGCGATCAAGCAGGTGCACTATTTCAATCGGGTGATCCTGCTGACCGTGGTCACCTGTGTGCTGTTCTTTGCGATGGCGATCGTGGTGGGCATTGATGCCATGGCCATGCCCACACAATGAGCGATGCAACAATGGTGGACACGGGCGTCGGAGGCGTTAGAACCCGCGGGACATTGACGTGGAGCCGATGCGATGAAGTTCACCCTATCCTGGCTGAAAGATCACCTGGAGACCGACGCCTCACTGGCGGATATTCTTGAGACGCTCACTGATCTGGGCCTTGAGGTGGAAGAGGTCGAAGATCGTGCAGCGCGGCTGGCGGACTTTACCATCGCCAAGGTGCAAAGCGCCGAGAAGCATCCCGATGCCGACAAGCTGAAGGTCTGCCAGGTTGAGACAGAGGATGGTGTGCAACAGATCATTTGCGGTGCACCCAATGCCCGCGAAGGGATCACCGTGGTTCTGGCCAAGCCCGGCACTTATGTACCCGGTATCGACACCACGATTGGTGTCGGCAAGATCCGCGGTATCGAGAGCTTCGGGATGATGGCCTCGGAGCGTGAGCTTGAACTGTCCGACGAGCATACGGGAATCATCGAACTGCCCTCTGGCGAAGTTGGCGACCGGTTTGTGGATTGGTTGGCCGAGCATGATCCGGCCAAGGTCGACCCGGTGATCGAGATCGCCATCACGCCGAACCGGCAGGACGCATTGGGCATACACGGCATCGCGCGGGATCTGGCGGCACGTGGGCTTGGGACTTTGAAATCACATGATCCGGCAGAGATCCAAGGCAGCTTTCCGTGCCCCATCAGCGTTCACATCGATGCTGATACGCGGGATGTGGCACCGCATTTCACCGGGCGTCTGATCCGTGGCGTGAAAAACAGGCCAAGCCCAGATTGGCTACAGGATAAGCTGCGCGCGATTGGGCTGCGTCCAATCTCGGCGCTGGTCGATATCACCAATTATTTCACTTATGATGTGAACCGCCCGCTGCATGTATTCGACGCCGACAAAGTTTCGGGTGGATTGCGCGTGCACCGCGCCGATGGCGGCGAAGAGATCTTGGCGCTCGATGAAAAGAGCTACACGTTCAGCAAAGGCCACATTGCGATTTCCGACGATAAAGGCCCCGAAAGTATTGCCGGTGTCATGGGCGGCTCTGAAAGCGGCTGTACCGACGAAACGGAGAACGTGTTTCTGGAATCCGCTTGGTGGGATCCGATCCAAATCGCCTATACGGGCCGCGATCTGAAGATCAATTCTGACGCGCGCTACCGGTTCGAACGCGGGGTTGATCCCGAATACACGTTGCCCGGCTTGCACGCGGCCACACAGATGATCGTGGATCTGTGCGGTGGCGAAGCGTCCGAGGTTGTGGAGGCCGGCGCGCCTTTGCAAACCGCGCGCAGCTACACGCTGAACCCGGCACGGGTGATCAGCTTGGTCGGGATGGAGATCCCGCGTGAGGAGCAAGTGCGCATTCTGACGGCACTTGGGTTCTCAGCCAGCGGATCGGGTGACACGCTGGAGGTTTGGGTGCCGTCTTGGCGACGGGATGTGCAGGGGGAGGCGGATCTTGTCGAAGAGGTCGCCCGCGTCGCCTCTCTGACAAAGCTTGAACCCAAGCCTTTGCCGCGTCTGCAACCGGGTGTTCCGAAGCCGGTGCTTACGCCAATGCAGCTGCGCGAGCGCGCGGCGCGGCGTACGACCTCGGCGTTGGGGTACAATGAGTGCGTGACCTATAGCTTCATCGATCAAGCGTCCGCGGCTTTGTTCGGCGGTGGTGATGACGATGTCATGCTGGAAAACCCGATCAGTTCTGAGATGTCGCATATGCGGCCCGCTTTGTTGCCTGGCCTGTTGCAAGCGGCGGCGCGCAATCAGGCGCGCGGAATGGCGGATATGGCGCTGTTCGAGGTTGGCGCCGCGTTCCATGGCGGCGAGCCAGGAGAGCAACATCTTTTGGTCACTGGGCTGCTGGTTGGTCATACTGGTCCGCGAGACCCCCATGGCGCGCGGCGTCCGGTCGACGTTTATGACGTGAAGGCAGATGCCGAGGCCGTTCTGGCCGCCATCGGGGCCCCCGCGAAGGCTCAGATCCTGCGTGGCGCGCGGGAATGGTGGCATCCGGGGCGGCATGGCATGATCTGCTTGGGTCCGAAGAAGGTGCTGGGCATCTTCGGCGAATTGCACCCGCGTGTGCTGGAAGCGATGGATGTCAAAGGCCCGGCCATGGCTTTCACGATCTTCCCCGCTGAGGTGCCGATGCCGCGCAGCACGTCTGCCAGCCGCGGTGCCGTGATAATGTCCGACCTGCAGGCCGTGGAACGCGACTTTGCCTTTGTGGTCGGCGCTGATATCGCAGCGCTCGATTTGGTGAATGCCGCAGGTGGCGCCGATAAAGCCTTGATCAGCGAAGTGCGCGTATTCGATGAATTCATCGGCGGTTCCATGGGTGAGGGACAAAAATCCATCGCTCTGACCGTGCGTCTCCAGCCCAAGGACAAGACATTGACCGAGGAAGAAATCGAGGCGGTCGCCGCCAAGATTGTCGAGAAGGTTGGTAAAGCCACTGGCGGTGTCCTGCGCGGTTAGGCGCAGGCAGCCGCCGCGGCACAAACGCAAAGGGAACACGCGATGAAAGTCTATCTATCGGGCGAGATCCACACCGATTGGCGCGAACGGATTGTGGCTGGGGCCGAGGGGCTCGATGTCGCGTTAACAGGTCCGGTGACCGACCATGGCGCCAGCGATGATTGCGGCGTTGCGATCCTGGGGGCTGAAAGCGACAAGTATTGGCACGACCACAAGGGCGCGATGGTCAACGCGATCCGGACACGCAACGGGATCGAAGGTGCCGATCTCGTCGTGGTACGGTTTGGTGAAAAGTACCGGCAATGGAACGCGGCATTCGATGCGGGCTATGCCGCGGCGCTTGGCAAACCGATCATCGTGCTGTCAATGCCTGAGCATCAGCATGCCCTGAAAGAGGTACATGCCGCAGCCTTGGCCGTCGCCGAAGAACCCGAGCAGGTGGTGCAAATCCTGCGCTATGTGCAGACCGGCGCGCTTCCGGGTTAAATCAGGCGCGCCAGTCCGCGTCTGTCAGCCCGCGCGTGGGGGCACATTCATCCCGATCTCTGCCGAGGGGCGCGCTTTGAACCGGTCCACATAGTCAGGCACATTGGCCAGGTCGTGGTATCCGACCATGTCCTTGGTCCCATAGAATTCCAGAGCGTTGATCCATGGCGCCACAGCGATATCAGCGATTGAGAAATCGCCGGTCAACCAGTCCTTACCGTCAAGCTGTGTGTCCACTACCGCCAAAAGGCGCTTGGCCTCGTTCAAGTAGCGTTCGCGCGGGCGAGGATCTTCGATCTCGGACCCTGCGAATTTCACGAAGAATCCAAGTTGCCCGAACATGGGGCCAAGGCCGCCCATCTGGAACATCACCCATTTGATGATCTCGTATTTCTCGGCGTCGCTGCGCCCCAACAACTGACCGGTCTTTTCGGCCAGGTAGATCAGGATCGCGCCGGATTCCCACAATCCGATAGGCGCGCCGCCCGGTCCATTCGGGTCGATGATTGCGGGGATCTTGTTGTTGGGGTTTAGGCTCAGGAATTCAGCGCTTTTCACGTCGCTATCCGCCAGCGTGACGCGGTGGGCTTCATAGGCCAAACCCAGTTCTTCCAACGCGATCGAGACCTTCACACCATTTGGCGTGGGGAAGGAGTATAGCTGGATGACCGATGGATCCTTTGTGGGCCAGCGGGTTGCGATGGGAAAACCGTCAAGCGATGCCATGTTGTGCGTCCTACTTCGAGAAATGATAGCTTTTGCAAATATGTCCCATTGCCTCAGACAACCAGTCTGGGCTTTCTAGCATTACGCAGGGGAAGGGTGTGCGCTGGCGCACCAATAAGGCCTTGGGTGCGAACAGGGAAATAAGGAGCAACTCCGTGATTCAGGAATTTAAGGACTTCATTGCCAAGGGCAATGTGATGGATATGGCCGTTGGTATCATCATCGGCGCGGCCTTTACGGCCATTGTAACTTCGTTGGTGGGTGATCTGATCAACCCGATCATTGCCTTGTTCACCGGCGGGATCGATTTCTCGGGCTGGTTCTATGTGCTGGGTGAGGGTGAATTTGCCTCTGTCGAAGCCGCGCAAGAGGCCGGAGTTTCGGTCTTTGCGATCGGGAACTTCTTGATGGCGGTGATCAACTTCCTGATCGTGGCTTGGGTCGTGTTCTTGCTGGTGAAAATGGTGAACCGCGTCAAAGCGGCGGCTGAAAAGCCTGAAGAGGTTGCTCCTGAAGTTGAAAGCGGCCCGTCAGAGTTGGATATTCTGATCGAAATCCGCGATGCCATGAAGGCTCAGAACGGCTAATAAGCCAGTCTCAGCGGACCTGCGCAGCGGCGCGGGTCCGTCGCTCAGGCGAAGACGCCTTGCAGCAACAAAAACACCGCCATGCCCGCCACGGCGGCCACAGCCGGGTTTTTCCGCCAATATCCAATCGCAAGTGTGATGCCCGCCGCAATCAGATGCGGCGCGGATAGGGTTCCGCCTGTCGCATCCGGCCAAAGCACCGCAGGCGTCACCAGCGCGGGCAGGATGGCCACCGGTGTATAGCGCAGGTGGCGCAAGAGCCAGGGTGGCAATTGCCGGTCGCCGATCAGCCCCAGAAATGAAAAGCGGATCACATATGTGGCGATCCCCAATCCGATGATCACGAACCAGATCTCGGCATGGCTCCAACCGGTCATGGGCGCGTGCTCCGACGTTCGATTTCCGCGCCGACCATCATCGCCCCAATTCCCGCTGGCATCAGACCCAGATTGAAGGGAAGACCAGCAAAGGCGATCGCTAGGATCACCGATGTGATCGCCGCGCCGACATGTGCCATCGTCCGCAAGGCGGGGGCCACAAGCGAGATGAATGCAACGGGCACCGCAAACTCCAAGCCCCAATGCATTGGGATTGATTGGCTCAGCAACGCCCCCGCAAGCGTTGCAATATACCAGACCGGCACGATGGGCAGGCAGACCCCAAAAAAGTAGCTCAGCCGCTCGGGCACCGACATTTGTGGGCGGGCATCATATTCCAGGACCGATACGGCGTAGGTCTGATCGACATTCATATAAGCGACCAAAGCGCGCTGCCAGATAGATGCGCCTCCGAGATATGGCGCAAGGGAGGCGGAATACATTGCCATGCGCAAGTTCACTGCAATGGCGGAGAGCAAAACCACAAAGGTTGGTGCCTGATCCAACATCAATTGTAGGGCGGTGAACTGCGCTGCACCCGCGATGACGACGATGGAAAACCCCATCACTTCAGCAATGTTCAAGCCCGCCTCGGTTCCGACCACGCCGAAGAGCATGCCGAAGGGGAATGCGACAAGCATGAAGGGCGCACAATCGCGCGCGCCGCGCCAAAAGGCGGTCCGATTGAGAAATGTATTGGCCATGGTTGCGTGCTGTCCAATCGCGTTAACTGGCCATACTGTGGGGCGCGATCGGATGCAAATTCCGGTCTGTGATAGATCAAATCACGAAACCAGAGGCGAGCGATATGGCAGGATTCAAGGGCCCGGGGGTGATCTTGGCCGGAGGCGCCGGGCGTCGGATTGGCGGTAATAAGGCCGAGGTTCTGTTGGCTGGGCGCCCGCTGTGGCGTCATGTGGCAGACCGGGTGCAGCCGCAGGTGCAGGATCTGGTGGTGAATGCGCTTGCTCCTTTGGGCCCACTTGGGGCGATCCCCGACACCATTCCGGATCTGGGCCCGCTGGGGGGGATCTTGACGGCGTTGGACTGGGCGATTGCGCAGGGGGCTGAGCGGGTTTTGACCGTTGCCGTTGACACGCCGTTCCTGCCGCGGGATTTGGTGGCAGGTTTGGCCGAGGTGGAGGGGGATATTGCCATGGCCGAAACCGCGGATGGGGCGCATGGGACAACGGCTTTATGGGATGTGCGGCTGGCCGGAGATTTGCGCGCGGCACTTGCGGCCGGAACACGGAAGGTCACCGCATGGACAGCAGATCGCGCCGCCTTAGTGCGGTTCGAGGGGACTGACCCGCCGCCGTTTTTCAATGTGAATACACAAGCGGACTTGTCCAAGGCAGAGCGTTGGTTGGCATGAGCGGCTTTGATCAGGTGGTGATGGTCGATTGGTCGGCCCGGTCGGCGCCGTCACCAGCAAAGCCAACGAAAGACGCGATTTTCATCGGGGTCGTTTCGGGTGAGGAGCAGATTGAGGTCCAATACCACCGCACGCGTCACGCTGCGATGGGCGCCGTGTCCCAGATCTTTGACAGGGCGCTGTCCGGAGATCGCCGGGTCTTGGCGGGGTTCGATTTCCCGTTTGGCTATCCACATGGCTTTGCGCGGGCGGTAACCGGGTGTGATAATCCGTTCGCCCTTTGGGCGGATCTGGCAGAACGGATCGAAGACGGCCCTGACAATCGCAACAACCGCTTTGATGTGGCCGAGACGCTGAATGGATTGTTTCCGGGTCTCGGGCCGTTTTGGGGATGTCCGCCCGCGCGCGAGAGCGCGGCGCTCCCCGCTCGGGGCAGTTTGCGCCATGGACACGGCTTACCAGAGCGGCGTTTGGTAGAACGGCGCCTGCCGCGCGCGCAGCCTTCTTGGAAGTTGTTCACCACGGGATCGGTCGGGTCACAGGTTTTGCTCGGGTTGCCGCATCTGCACGAATTGCGGATGCGCTATGGTGACAATCTGGCGGTCAGCCCGTTCCAATCACCCGATACGCCAATTGTTCTGGCTGAGATCTATCCGGGCCTCATTGACGCTGCCATCAAGGCGCGGGTGGCAGACAATGAGATACTGGACGCTGCTCAGGTGCGGCTGATCGCCCAGGTTTTTGCGCGTTTGCCTCCCGACCGACTGGATGTGCTGCTGCGCGAAGGTGATCGGGAGGAGGGCTGGATCCTTGGCCTCGGGGCTGAGGCTGAGCTTGAGGCGCTATTGTAGATCGCCAAAAGCGCGCTGCATCCTTGCCACCGCATCAATCACGACCGAGCGTGGCGTGGCGATGTTGAAGCGTAGGAAGCTATCGCCTCCCTTGCCGAAGGTCGGCCCGTAATTGGCCGCGATCTTTGCGGTATTGGTGACACGGTCGGTGAATTCCTCGCGGGTCATGCCGGTGTCTTTGAAGTCGACCCAGGCGAGGTAAGTTGACTCCAACGGCATAGAGCGCAGGCCTGGAATGGCATTGATCCCCTCGTCAAAAATGCGTGCGTTTTCGGCGATATAGCCGCGCAGCTCATCCACCCAGGCCGCCCCCTCTGGCGAATAGGCCGCGGTCACCATGAACAGGCCGAAGGAGTTGGGCGACATGCCAAGGGCGGCCATACGGGTTGCAAATTTGGCTCGCAAAGCATCGTCGGCGATGATGACATTGCCGATATGCGATCCTGCGATGTTGAAGGTCTTGGTAGCGGCGGTCATCATCACCAATCGATCCGCGATGCCATCGATCTTTGCCATTGGGATATGGATCTGACCGGGCATCAGAAGGTCGTGGTGAATTTCGTCAGAGACAAGGACCAAGTCATGGCGTTTGGCGAAATCTGCGATGCCTTCCAATTCAGCGCGGGTCCAGACGCGTCCGCCCGGATTGTGGGGCGAGCAAAGGATCAGCATCGTCTCATGCCCTTTCATCTGGGCATCGAACGCATCGAAATCGAGGGTGTATCTGCCGTCGACTATCGGCATTTCGAGTTCGCACAAATCGCGCTCGGCGGAGCGAATGACTTTGGCGAAGGCGTGATAGACAGGTGTAAAGAGAACGATCCCGTCACCCCGTTCGCTGAACGCGTCCAGACAAAGCGCCGTTCCGTTTACCAGGCCATGGGTCGAGAAGATCTGGTTCGGCTCGACGTGCCAGCCATGGCGGTTGGCCATCCACCATTGAATGGCGGCGTGATATTTGCTTTCGTCGCCGAAATAACCGTAGATCCCGTGATCCATCATCGATTTCAGCGCGTCTTGCACGCAGGCCGGTGGGCGGAAATCCATATCGGCCACCCACATCGAGACACCGTCATCCGGTGAGACGCCGTAGAGCGGCTCCATCATATCCCATTTCACGCAATGGGTGCCGCGGCGGTCGATGACGTCGTCAAATGACATAGAGGTAGCCTTTGTGCTGGGAGTTCTATCGCGAAGCCTAGCGTCTGATTGCTCGTCCGCAAGGGGCTCTCCCGCGCAAAACGCGATCTGCTTCGCAGCCCGGTTTCCCTTGGGCGTGGCCGACGCGGTCGCTGGCCAAGGCCAGGTGCCCGCGTCGGCGGTACCGCGACGCGGACATAATGCGGCGGGGTGGCATATGTTGGGGGCTTTCCCGCCCCGACGGTTTCACCTAAATCAAAGCGTATGAAACGCCCTATCCTGATCCACCCAGATCCGCGCCTTAAGAAGGTGGCCGCGCCGATTGACGACATATCGGATGAGTTGCGTCAACTGGCCGATGATATGCTGGCGACGATGTATGATGCCCCCGGCATCGGCCTAGCGGCACCTCAGATCGGGGTTGGCACGCGTTTGATCGTCTTGGATTGCGTCAAGGAAGAGGGAGCCGCACCACGCCCCTTGGCGATGTTTAATCCTGAGATCGTGTCATCCTCGGAGGAACTGAACACGTATGAAGAGGGCTGCCTGTCGATCCCCGAGATCTATGCGGATGTCACGCGGCCCGAGGCGGTCACGGTCCGCTGGATCGACCCCGACGGTGCTGAGCGTGAAGAAACCTTTGACGGGTTATGGGCCACTTGCGTGCAGCATGAGATCGACCATTTGAACGGCAAGCTGTTCATTGATTATCTCAGCGGTTTGAAACGGCAATTGATCACCCGCAAGATGGTCAAGTTGAAACGCGATCGTGCGCGGGAAGGCGTGTGAGCGACCTGCACTTGCATCTCTATCCCGATCCGGTCCTGCGGGAGATCTGTCTGCCTGTCCTCGATTTCGAGGCGGATTTGGCGACGTTGGCTGAGCATATGCTTGAGATTATGTATCAGGCGCACGGCCGTGGCTTGGCAGGGCCGCAGGTTGGGGTGTCGCGACGGATTTTCGTGATGGATGCGTCCTGGAAAGAAGGCGTCAAGGCCCCTGTCATTTGCATCAATCCCGAAGTGCTTTGGATGTCTGATCAGATGGAATATGGCGAAGAAGGTTGCCTGTCTATCCCAGACACGCCCTGTCGCGTGCAGCGTCCGGTTGAGATTGATCTTCGGTGGGTGGGGTCAGATGGTGCTTTGTCCGAGGCGCGTTTGACAGGCGTTGTGGCGCGAATTGTACTCCATGAGCTTGACCATCTTGACGGTATCTTGTGCATAGATCGGCATGAGGCAGTCTCATGATCCGGTCTTTCGTGCCCTGGCCCGACAAGCGATTGCGAATTGCCGCGGCGCGGGTGGACCAGATCACCGAGGATGTATGCGCCGTCTGGCAGGATATGATCGACACGATGGAGGCAATGCCGGGTGTTGGCTTGGCTGCTCCGCAGATTGGGGTGATGCTGCAATTGGCGGTGGTGGATGCATCTGATGAACGCGGCCGCGCGATCCGGATGGCGAACCCTGAGATTGTGGATACCTCGGAGGAGGCCAGCATGTATCCTGAGGGTAGCCCGAACTTGCCCGGTGTAACGGCAAAGATCACGCGTCCGGCCCGTGTCACTGTGGCATTCACCGATCACGAGGGTCTGCGGGTGAGACAGGAATTTGTCGGCCTCTGGGCAACGTCGGTTCAGCACCAGATCGATCATCTGGCCGGAAGGATGTATTTTGACCGCCTGAGCAAGGTGAAGCGGGACATGTTGATCAAGAAGGCACGGAAATTGACATGAGAGTGGTGTTTATGGGTACACCGGATTTCTCAGTTCCGGTCTTGGAGGCGCTGGTCGAAGCGGGGCATGAGATCTGCGCGGTGTATTCGCAGCCGCCCCGCCCTGCCGGGCGGGGCAAGAAAGATCGGCTCAGCCCGGTACAGGCGCGGGCGCAAGCGTTGGGTTTACCGGTGCGCCACCCCGTCAGCTTGAAAGGTTCAGAGGCTCAGGCGGAATTTGCAGCGTTGCAGGCCGAGGTCGCGGTTGTTGTCGCCTATGGGCTGATTTTGCCACAAGCGGTGCTAGATGCGCCGCAACGGGGATGCCTGAACATCCACGCGTCGCTTCTGCCACGTTGGCGGGGTGCGGCGCCTATCCAGCGGGCGATCATGGCAGGTGATACGGAAACCGGCGTGTGCATCATGCAGATGGAGGCTGGGCTGGATACCGGTCCGGTCTTGCTGCGTCGAGCGATCCCGATTGGCGACCATGAAACGGCAGGGGATCTACATGACCGGCTGTCGGCTTTAGGCGCAGCGACGGTTGTCAAGGCGTTGGCCGAGTTGGATCATCTAACGCTCCAGCCCCAGCCAGATACGGGCGTCACCTACGCTGCGAAAATCGACAAATCCGAAGCAAAGCTGGATTGGACGGCCCCTTCCGCCCATATTGATCGGATGATCCGTGGCTTGTCGCCATTTCCCGGGGCCTGGACCACAGTTGGTGGAAAGCGATTGAAGCTGCTGCGTTGTGGAGTGGCTGAGGGCGCCGGTGCACCAGGTGAGTTACAGCCCGGTGGGATCGTAGCGTGCGGCGACGGCGCGATCGCGCTGTTAGAGGTACAGCCAGAGGGCAAGGGACCCATGGCCGTTGATGATTGGTTGCGGGGCGCTCGGATCGAACCGGGCGACCGGCTAGGAGACTAGAATGATCCTGTTTTCGTTTTTTGGGTCGCTGATGATCGCAGGGATCGTCGCCTATCTCTTTGAGAAATGGGATTGGACCCATAATGGAATCCTCCCCTCGGTCTTCATCGCGTGGGGCGCCGTGCTGGTGTTTTGGTTCGTGCGTTCATTGTTCAATATCAGCTTTGGGTCGCCGGGCTTGGACGCAATCATCGCAGCCGCGGCGGCGTTGATTTTGATCCCAACCGAGTACGCCAATGCGCGGCGCAAGCGGAACCGGCGACGGTAGCGGTTTTGCTGCGCTGCGGCGCTTGCATGCTGCCGCGCAATAAACTACCCCTCGGAAAAACTAAATCGTAATTTCCTTTCGTGAGGGCTGACATGAGCTTCCGTATCCAACCGCAACCGATTGCCCGTCCGAACCGTTGCCAGTTGTTTGGGCCCGGCTCGAATACGAAACTGTTTGAGAAGATGGCAGCCTCCGCAGCGGATGTAATCAACCTGGATTTGGAAGATTCCGTGGCGCCTGACGATAAACCGCAGGCGCGGAAAAATGTGATTGCCGCACTGCGCGACGTCGATTGGGGCAACAAGACAATCAGCGTACGCATCAACAGCTTGGACAGCTCCTATTGGTATCGCGATGTGGTTGATCTGCTTGAGGCGGATACGGGCCGGTTGGATCTGATCATGATACCGAAGGTTGGGTGCGCTGCGGATGTCTATGCCGTAGATGCCCTGGCGACGGCGATTGAAGCCGCGACGGGTCGGGCAAAGCCCGTGGGGTTCGAGGTCATCATCGAAAGCGCCGCCGGGATTGCCCATGTCGAAGAGATCGCAGCCGCCTCGTCGCGTCTTCAGGCAATGTCCTTGGGGGCGGCTGATTTCGCGGCTTCGATGGGGATGCAGACCACGGGGATCGGAGGGACGCAGGAAAACTACTACATGATCCGCAACGGCGTGCAGCATTGGTCAGACCCGTGGCATTGGGCGCAGGCCGCTATCGTGGCTGCGTGCCGGACCCACGGGGTTTTGCCGGTGGATGGCCCGTTTGGGGATTTCTCTGACGAGGATGGCTACCGTGCCCAGGCACGCCGGTCGGCAACGCTGGGTATGGTTGGGAAATGGGCGATCCATCCCAAGCAGATCGCGCTTGCAAATGAGGTCTTTACGCCGTCCGAGCAAGCGGTGACCGAAGCTCGGGAGATCCTTGCCGCGATGGAACATGCCAAGGCCGACGGGGCAGGTGCCACGGTGTATAAAGGCCGCCTGGTGGATATCGCTTCGATCAAGCAAGCGGAAGTCATTGTTAAACAAGCAGAAATGATCGTAGGATAGAGCCGATCCGTTAACGGTATCGAAAGCGGGAGCTGCTATCTCGGCACGTGATTTATCATGCGTGAGGTAGAATGACCTTCTCAGCAATCCTCGATTTCGTGGCGTCGTTAGCCGTCTTGGCGCTGTTGGCGGAAAGCTACGGGGCACTGCGTCGTCGTCTGGCGGGTCGTCGTTTGGCACCGCTTGTGATCGGGTCGTTGTTCGGTTTGATGGCTGCGTTGCAGATGATGAACCCGCTCAGTCCGGTCGAGGGGTTGATCATTGACATGCGAGCGATCCCGATTGCGTTGGCAGGTGCCTTTTTGGGGTGGCGCGGGCTTTTGCCTTGCTTGGCCATAGCGGTCGGAGCTCGGTTGGGCATTGGCGGTGTCGGAGTGGTTGCGGCATTGCCAAGTATGGCGATTGCAGGCCTGGCTGGCATGATATGGTCGCGCAAAATGGCGCATCACGAAACCCGCAACTTCAGCGCGCTGCTGTGTTTGGCCCTTGCAATGTCGACGCATCTGCTGGCGGCGGTTGTCCTTCCTCGGGATCTTGCAGTTTGGTTCTATACGATTGCCGCGGGGCCGATCTTGGCGCTGAATCTGATCGCCGTTCCACTGATCGGCGGGTTGTTGGAGCGGGAACATCGCCGCATTTTGCGCGAAAACCAATTGAAAGCGGCCCTCTCCACGGATCCAGGATCTGGTCTGCTGACCGGACCTGCCTTTGTGCGTGATGTGACAAACGCATTTGCCGCGCATCCCTTTGGCACCTTTGCGGGCCTTTTGGTCTTCAACCAGCAGCGTAGTTTTGTGCAACGGCTATTGGGTTTGCGTGGGTTGTCGCGGCAGCGGCTTTTGGAGATTCGAAAAGCGACGGACGACCTGCTGGAACATAGCGGCTTGGCAGGGTTCACGGCCGAGGGCAGCGTCTTTGTGCCTTTGAACGAAGACGAAGTGGCACGTGCGAAGCATATCAGTAAGGCGATGGAACGCGTTTTGGTTGCTCAGCCAGATAATCCCGGTCAGCGCCTGCTGGCTTTATCCGGTCGTTTGGTGTCCGACAGCTTGGATGTTATCGTCTTGTCTACGCCGGATCCTGCGGTCTTCCTACGTTTGGCCGAGCGTGCAGCCTTGTCGGCGCGCCCCGATTGGCTAGGTGAATTGAAGCGGCGTGACAACGAGCCGATGCGCTTGGTGCATTCCTCTCCGCTGCGTCGTGAGAAGATTTTTGATCCAGCTGAACATAACGCTCTATTCGCCAAGGCCGACTACCTGATGTCACGCAGCAATCAGTAGGGCGCCCTATGCCGGCGGTGAGTTGCATCCATCCTGCCGCGGCGTCATATACCTGTGAACATCGATAGCAGGATGAAGCCATGAATTATCTCGATTTTGAAAAGCCCTTGGCTGAAATCGAAGGCAAGGCTGAAGAATTGCGCGCCTTGGCGCAGCGCGACGAAGGGATGGATGTGGCGGATCAAGCCGCTGCACTGGACCAGAAAGCCGCCGATCTGCTGCGCGACCTCTACAAAGATCTGACGCCTTGGCGGAAATGCCAGGTCGCCCGTCATCCTGATCGTCCCCATTGCAAGGACTATATCGAGGCGCTGTTCGCCGAATACACACCGCTGGCGGGGGATCGGAACTTTGCCGATGATCATGCCATCATGGGAGGCTTGGCGCGATTTAACGATCAGCCGGTTGTCCTGATCGGCCATGAAAAGGGCCACGACACCAAAACCCGGATTGAGCGCAATTTTGGTATGGCGCGCCCGGAAGGGTACCGAAAGGCAGTCCGTTTGATGGATTTGGCCGACCGGTTCAATCTACCAGTGATCACATTGGTTGATACACCCGGTGCGTATCCCGGGAAAGGCGCGGAAGAACGTGGCCAATCCGAAGCCATTGCCCGCTCGACTGAAAAGTCACTGCAGATCGGAGTGCCCGTCATCTCGATCATCATCGGGGAAGGCGGCTCGGGCGGGGCGGTTGCGTTTGCCACCGGGGATCGCCTGGCGATGTTGGAGCACTCGATTTATTCGGTCATCAGCCCGGAAGGCTGCGCCTCGATCCTTTGGAAAGATGCCGAAAAGATGCGCGAAGCAGCCGAAGCTTTGCGCCTGACTGCGCAAGATCTGCATAAGCTGGGCGTCTGTGACATGGTGATCGCTGAACCCACGGGTGGAGCACAGCGCGACAAAAACGCCACGATTGCCGAGGTTGGGAAAGCCATCGCCTCAATGCTCGCCAGTTTCACGGATACCGATCGGGCGGCCCTTCTGAGCGGACGACGCAAAAAGTTTCTGGATATGGGCACAAAAGGCCTCGCCGCTTAGCCAGCGCAGCCAGCTGCGGCCCGAATATCAAAAGTACGATGGCAGTGTCAGGATGATTTTCGGGCGAAGACCACACCTGCGAAGATCATGACGAGCGATGCCACACCCGCACATCCGGTTAGCACCATGACGCCGACGGCGTCGGCGCAGCGCTCAGGTCCGGGGCAGCCGCTCGCCTGCCAATCGGAAAAGGCGGCGTAGAACACAAAGCCCGCAACTGTCCCTAGGCCCAAACCCAGCACAAACAAGGCATAGGCGAGTACCCTCACCACATGCGCCCCTTGGCGTATTCCGCATACCCGCTATCGTAGCTCTCGGCGTCAAAGCTGTTGTTCACTTCTTTGACGAAATCCCCGGCGCTCGGCAGCCCCTCTGAGGCATCCTGCGCCCAGAGCCCGGCACGCATAATCGCCTTGGCGCATTGGAAGTAGATTTCTTCGGTGCGTATGACGATGACCACTTTCGGGTTCCTGCCGCGTTGCTCGAATGTTCCGGTGACCTCTGGATCATCGGTTAGGATACCGGTCCCATTCACCCGCACCACATTGTTGGATCCGGGCACCATGAACATCAGGGACAGCCGCGGATCACGCACGATGTTGCGAAGGTTGTCGATCCGGTTATTGCCACGCCAATCGGGCAGCCAAAGCGTGCGATCGTCGACGATCCGAACCACCGGGCCGTCGTCACCGCGCGGGCTGGCATCAGTTCCTTCGGGACCAACCGTGCTAAGCACACAAAACGAAGAAGCACCGATCCACTTGCGATACAGGGGCGTCAGGCCCTGAGTGACCTTTGCCAACGAAATCGGCACTGGCGAGCCATAGATCGCCTCAAGCGCTGCGATATCATCGATGGTCTTCATGCCGATCTCCGTTCAAATCCGACTTCTGTCAGCAGTGCATTGCTTGCGGTCTCAATCTCTGTCTCAAGCTTAGCCATAAACTCTTGCTTGCCGAGGCCAGGCGCGATTGCGGGTAGAAACTCTACAACCGCCGTGCCGGGTTTGCGTAGAAGACCGTGCTTTGGCCAGAACACCCCAACATTGGTCGAAACGGGAATGCAGGGCTGACCCAGTTGTTCATACAACGCCCCGGTGCCGACCTTGTAGGGCGCGTCGACACCAGGGGCGATGCGTGTGCCCTGAGGATAGATGATCAACTGTCCCCCCTGCTGTTTGCCGCTGCGCACATCGTCGAGCATTTTGGTGATCGCCGCGCCGCGTTTGCCGCGGTTGACGGGAACGCATCCCATCCGCCACGCATATTGACCGATCAATGGGGTCCATAGGATCTCACGTTTCATGATGAATTTGCCGTGCGGGACGGCGTGGTAGATTGCCATGATATCCAAGAAGCTCTGATGCTTGGCGGCAATCACAACTTCCCCGTTCGGGGGCGTGCCGCGAACATCGATGCGCAGCCCCACCATCCATTTCATCGTCCAAAACACCCAAGCGCAATAGGCGTGGCAGGCTGCATAGGCCCCTGCGGGGCTGACCAATGCCCAAGGGAAGTAGACGATCGCCACAATGGGCATCGCCACATACATCTGCAAAATGAACAGGATCGACCGAATGTATTGGATCATTGCAAGCCCCTGAGCGTGCGGAATGCCGCGATACGTGTAGCGATGAATGCGGTAGCGGCGGCCAAAGGGGGGATTGTCAGTGGCCAGAGCCATCCGAGCCCCGAAAAGCTGAGCCCGGTCAGTACCGATGCCGTGTCGCGGGCCGAGGGCAAGAGTGCGACGCAAATTGCGCCCAAGACCATGCCGAATGCGGCGCCCGTCAAGGCGCGCAGTGTGAAGCGCCGGACAAACGCCCGCGCGATATAGGCGTCGCGCGCACCGACCAACCGCAGCGTTCGGATCACCTGCTCATTGGCGGACAACGCGGATTGTGCGGCGAGCGTCACCATGGCAGCCGTTGCGCCCAGGATCAGAACCAGCGCGAGCACCCCGAATAGCCGCAGCCGACTGGCGGCCTCAACCAACGGGCGGCGCCAGCGGTCGTGGTCATCCAATATGGCGCCGGGCGCTTCCGCGGCGAGACGCTGGCGCAATCCATCACCATCAAAGCCGCTGCCATCCTCCGTCAATTCGATCAGGCGGGGGATTGGCAGATCATCCAGCGGCAGATCAGGGCCGAACCACGGCTCCAACAGCGCGTGTTGATCGCTTTCGGACAAAGCATTGGCACTTATGATCCCAGGGGTTTGTTCCAGTACGGTCAAAACGGCGGCTGTCTGGGCATCCAACTCAGCCTCAGGCGCCGAGATCCGGATCGTGGCGCTGCCCGCCATCGCGTCCGACCAGCGGTCCGCCAACCGGCCTGCCGCCATCGCGATGGCCATGGCAAAGACCGCAAGGAAGGCCATCGCGGCGGCGGTTGCAAAAGTCAGGCGTGCGGATTGGCCGGATCGCGGAACAACGCGGTCGGCTTGGCTATCGCCCCGGATCAGCAGCCAAAGATCCTGCGCCCGGGTCATAGATCTGCCCCTGCGGCCTGGACTTGTCCGCCTTGAATACGCAACACGCGCGCTTGCACCTTCTGTTTGGCGGCACGGATCAGCGCCAGATCATGGGTCGCAATGACAATGGTTTTACCTAACCTGTTGAGTTCGATCAGCAGGTTGAGCAGGCGTTGCGACATATCCCAATCGACATTTCCGGTCGGCTCATCCGCCAGGATCAGGTCCGGGTCCATGATGATCGCCCGGGCCAATGCGGCGCGTTGGCGTTCACCGCCGGAAAGCTCTGGCGGAAGGGCGTGGGCGCGTGCCGACAGGCCCACCCAACTGACCAACTCGGTCAGATTGCTGTCCTGCGTCGGCCCGCCTTTCGCGGTCACCTGCAGGGGCAGTGCGATATTATCCGAAACCGGTAAGTGATTGAGGAACTGGCAATCTTGATGCACCACACCGATCCGTTGCCGCAGGTCTGCGATGCCGTCGCGGGTCAGTCCCGTTGCCGTTTGCCCGAACAGGCTGACCGTTCCGCCCGTGGGCAGCAACTCGGCATAACATAGCTTGAGAAAAGTGGTTTTGCCCGCTCCAGACGGACCCGTCAGAAAATGGAACGAGCCCGGGGCCAAGTGCAGCGAAAGCCCCGATAGAAGCGGGTCGGCCCCGTATCCATAGGCGGCATCCTGCATCTCGATCATGTCGCCACACCCCCTTGGCCCTCTGCGGTTCCGTCTTGCACCGTCGCAGGGGCACATGCAATCGCAGGTGAACCAAAGACAGAAGGTGAGGTGTTGTTGCATCGTGCAAAGGTTTGGAAAGAAACAGGATTGGAAACGGTGCTGTGGATTGTTAACCATGTGGAAAAAGAGAGAGACGCCTGGCGACCGGTGGGCTCAACGCCATGTTAACGCAGCGTGTCGTTAATGGCGGCAGGAAGGTTAGAATCCGATGCGCCTTACATGCCCAAAATGCAGCGCCCGATATGAGGTGGATCAAAGCATGATCCCGGCTACGGGGCGCGACGTGCAATGCTCCAATTGTGCGACGACCTGGTTTCAGCCTGGTATCCGGTCGCCCGAAGCCGCGATGCCTTCGCCACCGCCGATGGATACGGCGTCGCGCGATGATGACACGTCTGAAACCACGGCTCAGACCGGACCTGCCACAACACCCGATCCTGCACCTGAAACACCAGTCAACCCAGAGCCCGCGATAGCGGAGCCTCAGCGGCGCGAGATGGACCCCTCTGTCGCGGATATCTTGCGAGAGGAGGCAGAGCGTGAGGCCTTGTTGCGCCGCGGCGCGCCTGAGCCCGAGCCGGTCGAGACGCAGAGCGAAATGTCGTTGGACAATGCCAGACCGCCACGCGGCGGCGCTTCGATCCCGGATGTGCCCGCCGATGCCGAGACCTCTGATGCGCCAACACCACCACCAAGCGTGGCAGCGACCGTTGCGGCAGCCACGGCGGCGGCCGAGGCAGAGGCAGAAGCGGGTCGGTCCCGTAGTGAGCTTTTGCCCGATATCGAAGAGATCAATTCGACCCTTCGCGCCACTGGAGATCGTGCGCTTGGCGGTGAGGATGCGACGGATATCGATGCGCTCGACGCGGCCAGCAAGCGGCGCCGACACGTGCGGCGCGGGTTTTTCCTGGTGCTTTTGTTGGCCCTTGCAGCTTGGGGCGTCTACACGCAAGCGCCCGCTATCGCAGAGGCCGTACCGCAGGCCACGCCCTACTTGCTGCAATATGTCGAACAGGTGGACTCCGCGCGTATCTGGCTGGATGCGTTTGCCCGCCAAATCGTGACGGGCGAAAGCTAGACGATCCTAGAACTGATCCAGCAAGCGCCTCAAATAGTCTAGTTCTTGATCCGGGCGCCCCTGATCAGCCGCACGATCGCGCAGCAGATCCAACAATTCCCGTGCGCGTCGACGGGCATCTTCCGTTCCTTCAATACCTTCATCTGAGCCAAAAGCGCCGTTATTGCCCGCCTGGCGACCCAACGGATCTTGAAGCGGGCGGTTCTCCGCAAATTCGCCTTCTGCTTGGCCCTGACCGGGTTCCGCGCCCTGTTCTTGGGCAAGGGCATCTCCCAGTTGCGTCATGCCCTCGCGGATCGCTTCCATGGCTTCGGATTGCAAATCGAGCGCTTCGGCGATGTCACCTCGCTCCAGCGCCTCAGCGGCCTCATCCATCGCTTCACCCGCACCGTCCAATTGGCGCAATGCCTCGTCGCCAGGTTCGGTCCCGGTGCCGGGCAGTTGATTGGCTTGCTCTTGCAATTGGCGCAGCAAATCCTGTTGCCGTTCGGCCAAAGATCGATCACCAGCGCCCTCTTCATTGTCGCCGCCCTGGCCTTGGCCGGGGTTCTGTCCATCTTGACCAGGCTGGTTGCCTTGGGGCGCCTGACCCTGTTGTTCGCCCTGTTGACCGGGGCGATTGGGGTTAAACTGATCCTGCAATTCCTGGAAACTGTCGTCGGACAGCTCCTGCTGATCTCGCAGTGTATCCTGCAGCCCCTCCATGGCCTCTTGGCCCGGCGTACGTGGACCGTCGCCGCCTTCGCCACCTTGGGTGATCTCCATGTTCTCCAGCATCTCTTGCAGGGCTTGCAGCATCTCCATCGCTTCGGCGATCCGGCCTTCCTGCATCAGTTCTTCGATCTGGCGCAGCATCTCGTCCAGATCGGACATCGACAATTCCATCTGCTCGCCACTATCGGGCTGATCGGTGCCATCGCCAAATTCGGTATTGTCGGCCAGCTCCTGCATATATTCGTTCATCGCCTCGCGCATCTCTTGCATCAGCTGCGCGATTTCCTCGTCGCTGGCGCCCTGGCGCATGGCTTCGGCCAGCCGTTCCTGCGCGCGTTGCAAGCGCTCCAAAGCGCTGCCCAGATCGCCTTCTTCGAGTTCTAGGGCCGCATTCCACAGGATCTCCGATACCTGCTCCTGGGTGTCGAGCGAGACCAGATCGACCGCGCTTTCCAAGCGCTGGATGACCGAGCGCAACTGGCGCGTCACTTCACCGGGCAGGCCGCGTTCGGGCCGATGGGTCATTGCGCGTAAAAGTTGTGCGGAGCGTTCGGCATTTTCGCGATTCCAAAGGATATCGCGGCGCATTTCGATCAAGCCATTGGCAAGCGGGTCGAAAAACCGGCGTCCGGGCAGGCGATCCACATCATACGAAACGGTCGCAATCTGCCCAGCATCATCCGTGACTGTCAGGGTGAGCGTCACCGGCAGATTGGCGAAGGGATGCTGGCTTAAGTCTTCCAACAGCACCTCGGAAAACTCGGCCCGGTCGCCGCGAAATGGCATGGGCAGATCCAAGACAACGGGCTCGCGTGGTTCAGGATCGATCTGCAGGCCATATCGGCGGTCGGCGACATCGGCATTCAGGCGAAAGGTCGCCGTGCCGGAACGGACGCCGTAATCATCGGTTGCCGTGAAGCCAAACCGCATTGATCCAGGCGGCTCGCCTTCCACGGCGCCATCCAGTTCCACGTTTGGCGGTTGATCCGGGCGCACAGAGACTTGCCATTCACGTCCGCCCGGCCCGTCAATGGCCAAGAAGCCAGCGCGTTCCATGGTGACGATCTGCGCATAAGCGTCGGGATCAGACTCCGGGAGCGGGCCGATATCAGTGCGCAGCGTGATATCGCCCGGCGCGCCATAGGCACGCAGGGTGATCTCTGAACCAAGCGGGGCCTCGAATTCCTCGGCCAGGATGTCGTTGAGGTAGAGCGATGGTAGCCCGGTATAGAGCGGCGGCTCGACCCATCCCTCCCAGCTTGGCCCGGCGGAGGCTGTCGCACTACCGGGGCCGATGGAGACCTCGCCCACATCGCCGACGCGGCCAAACGCGCCGAACAGCAATGCCATCGCCAGCGCAGTGGCGCCGACATAGCGCAGCGCGTAGGGATCGCGAGATGACAGGCGCAGATCAGGCTCAGGCGCGCGGGCGCGCGCGGCGCGGTCGGCCATGCGCGCCACATGTGCGGCCCAGACGCTTTGACCAGCAGGATCTTGCGCACCGACAGCCGGTGTATCGAGCAAAGCGGTGATCGGACGACCCGGCATGGTGCGATCCAAGCGGTCCAGTGCCTCTTCACGGGTCGGGATTTTAAAGCGCCGCACACCCCAGAGCGTCAGGCCGAACGCTACTATTGTCAGGACGCCCAAAGCGATCCAAGCGGTGTTGGGCGGTACCAATCCGCCTAGACCGAACGCGAGTGCGGAAAAAACAATGAAAACCAATGTCCAAAGCGGCCAAAATGCGCGCGCGCCGCGCTCTGCCAGCATGCCTAAACGCGTGAGACGCAGAGGCCAGATCAAGCGCCGCAATGTGCCGTCTTTGGAGGTTTGATCGGTCATAATGCCTTTCCCCGGTCCGCATGCACCGGTCGCAGCGTCATAGCCACTCGGGGATAGTATCGCGGTTTATGATGTCGTCAAACGTCGGGCGCGCGCGGATGACAGCGAATTGATCGCCTTGAACCAGCACTTCCGGGATCAAGGGGCGCGAGTTATATTCGCTCGACATGACCGCTCCATAGGCCCCGGCAGAGCGGAAGGCGATCAGATCACCGGGCTCGACCGGGGTCAGGTGTCGCTGTTTGGCAAAGGTGTCACCGGATTCGCAAACCGGCCCGACAATGTCGAAGGGCTGTTGCTCGGCGCCCGGCGCGGCTTCGATCACCGGAACGATATCGTGGTGGGCGCCATACATCGCCGGGCGGATCAGATCATTCATCGCGGCGTCCAGGATCAGAAAACAGCGCCCTTCGCCTTCTTTTACGTAGATTGTCGACGCAACCAATAGCCCCGCATTGCCCGAGATCAGGCGACCCGGCTCAATCTCAATCTCACAACCCAGATCACCAACGGTGCGCTTGACCACCTCGCCATATTCCAGCGGCAGGGGCGGCGCGGAATTTGAGTGCTCATAGGGGATGCCGAGCCCACCACCGAGGTCGAGGCGGGTGATCTCGTGCCCATCGGCACGCAATTGATGGGTCAGCTCCGCGACTTTGTTATAAGCCGTTTCAAAGGGGGCTAGGTCGGTGAGCTGGCTGCCGATATGCACATCAATGCCGATGATTTTCAGACCCGGCAGCGCGGCGGCATGGGCGTAGACCTCGCGGGCACGGGCGATCGGAATGCCGAACTTGTCTTCCTTGCGGCCTGTCGCGATTTTCTCATGTGTTTTGGCATCGACATCTGGGTTTACGCGGACGGTGATCGGGGCCGTGACACCCATATTGTCGGCCACTTGGCTGAGCACTTGCATCTCGGGCTCGGATTCGACGTTGAACTGCCGGATGCCGCCCTCCAGCGCCAAGCGCATTTCGTCGGCGGTTTTGCCGACGCCCGAAAACACGATACGCTGGCCGGGGACGCCTGCGGCCTTGGCGCGTAGATATTCGCCACCTGATACCACATCCATGCCAGCCCCAAGGCTGGCCATATGCTGGATAACAGCTTGATTCGAATTGCTTTTCATCGCGTAGCAAATCAAATGGTCCAAACCTGACAAGGCTTCGGCAAACAATTGGTAGTGCCGAGTTAAGGTGGCGGTCGAATAGACATAGAACGGCGTGCGGACCGCCGCGGCGATCTCGGCAATCGGGACCTTTTCGGCATGCAAGGCACCGTTTTGGTACAGAAAATGATCCATGACGCTTCCTTTCGACCCGGCGCAGGTAGCACCTTGTATGTGTCTGGCAAAGGGGGGCTGGCTGGATTCACCTCAGGTGTATGTCGCGGGCCTGTCTGGAAGCCGCCAGAAATAGCGCCAGGGGCAGCCCGGCACTGACCCCGATGGCGAAGGTGGCGGGAATGACCAGCAGCCACCAAAAATCGCGTCGAGTGATTACCTCCACGGCGACCCAAACCATCAAGGCAATAGCGGCGATGGTCAGATCCCATGTCAGGGCCGTTGTCGCCTCGTTCACATACCAGGCATCGATCATGGGCGCGAGTTCCCATCCGTGCTCCTCGAACCAGGCGTAAAAATGTCGCCAAGGATAGTAGATCCCAGCGAGGAATATGACGGCATAGACGACGCGCAACATGGCATTCTCTCCTTTAGCAGCGACATAGTGGCCCTTGTCTGTATGGCCAGACGCGTCAAATCGTCAGACCAGAGGCCTCTGCCACTGCGTCATAATTGACCCGAAGGGCAACGCCGCGCTAGGCCAATCCGAACGCCATTTCCGGGCCAACAGGGTGGCCCGATGACAGCTTGAGGAACGACAGAGATGTCCGAGATCGAACGCGAAAGCATGGAATATGACGTGGTGATCGTTGGTGCGGGCCCGGCTGGCCTGTCCGCAGCGATCCGGCTGAAGCAGTTGGATGCCGATCTAAACGTCGTCGTGCTGGAAAAAGGGTCCGAGGTCGGCGCCCATATCCTATCGGGCGCGGTTCTGGATCCGGTGGGTTTGGATGCGCTGATCCCCGATTGGAAGGAAAAGGGTGCTCCCCTGCATGTCCCGGTCAAAGACGACAATTTCTACATGCTGGGCGAGGCGGGTCAGATCCGGATCCCCAATTTCCCGATGCCGCCGCTGATGAACAACCACGGCAATTACATCGTTTCCATGGGAAATGTGTGCCGATGGATGGCCGAGCAGGCCGAGGAGCTTGGTGTCGAAATCTTCCCCGGCATGGCCTGCTCCGAACTTGTCTATGGCGATGACGGTGAGGTGAAGGGCGTGGTCGCCGGTGTCTTCGGGCTGGAAGCAGACGGTTCAATCGGCGAAAATACCGAGCCCGGTATGGAATTGTTGGGCAAATACGTGTTCCTCAGCGAGGGTGTGCGCGGGTCGCTGTCGAAGGAAGTGATCGCAAAATACAATCTGGATGCCGATAGCGAACCGCAAAAATACGGGCTCGGCATGAAAGAGATCTGGGAGATCGACCCGGAGAAGCACAAAGAAGGGTCTGTTACGCACACGATGGGGTGGCCGTTGGGCGGCAATGCCGGCGGTGGATCGTTCATCTATCACCTCGATAACAACCAGGTCTATGTCGGCTTTGTCGTTCATCTGAACTACAAAAATCCGCACCTATTCCCCTACATGGAATTCCAACGCTTCAAGCATCACCCGATGGTGGCTGGGCTATTGAAGGGTGGTAAACGCGTCGCCTACGGCGCGCGTGCGATCACCGAAGGCGGGTATCAGTCGATGCCGAAGATGGTGGCGCCTGGCGTTGCTTTGCTGGGTTGTTCGGTGGGCATGGTCAATGTTCCCCGGATCAAGGGCAACCATAATGCAATGCTGTCGGGCAAAGCTGCCGCCGAGGCCGCCTATGCCGCGATCCAGGATGGCCGAGCCAGTGATGAGCTTGCCGCCTATGAGACTGAGGTGCGCACAGGTGCCATCGGCCAAGACCTGAAAAAGGTGCGCAACGTGAAGCCGATGTGGTCGAAGCGTGGCTTGATGGCATCTTTGACGCTGGGTGGGTTGGATATGTGGACCAATACGCTGGGCTTTTCCCTGTTTGGGACGCTCGGCCATGGCAAATCCGATGCCGACGCGACCGAGGCCGCGTCGAAGCACAAGCCGATCGACTATCCAAAACCTGATGGCAAGCTCAGCTTTGATCGCCTGACGAATGTGGCGTTTTCTTTCACCAACCACGAAGAAAGCCAGCCCGCACATCTGACGCTGAAAGATGCCTCGGTTCCCGTCGCCAAGAACCTGCCGACCTATGCCGGGCCGTCGCAGCGTTATTGCCCGGCTGGTGTCTATGAGTTCGTGCAGGAAGAGGGCGCTGAACCACGTTTTGTGATCAACTTCCAGAACTGCGTGCATTGCAAGACCTGCGATATCAAAGACCCCGCGCAGAATATCGTCTGGACAGTGCCACAAGGTGGGGATGGGCCCAACTACCCCAATATGTAAGTCATCCGGCCCCGCGAAACTGTGACGGGGCCGCGATTGCCCTTCGGGGGGCTGAGCCCTAGTGTCTGGCCGAACGACGCCCAAAGGAGAGCCGCATGGCCCGCACCCGTTCCATTTTTGCATTCGCGTTGATTGCCGGTCTGGCCGGCCCGGGGGACGCCTTGGCTGATGGCCTGTCAGGATCTTACCTCGCAGCACGGTCCGCGGCGCTTTCCGGAGATCATCGGGAGGCGGCCGCGTATTTTGATCGCGCGTTGGAATATGATCCCGGAAATCCGGTTTTGATCAGCAGCGCGATTTTTGCCCATGCCGCATTGGGCGAATGGGATCTGGCGCAAGAGATTGCAAATGATCTGCCGGACACGGCGCCCGGGCGTGAACTGGTTACTTTGGTCGAATTCGTAACCCGGATCGCTGCAGGTGACCTTGACGCCGCGTTGGCACAAATCGACGCGGGGGACGGGCCCGGGCCCTTGGTCGATGCGGCGGCGCGCGCTTGGTTGACTTTTGGTCAGGGCGACATGACCGGCGCCGAGCGCTTGTTCAACGAGATGGGGCAAGAGCCGGGTCTGGACGAACTGGCAGCGTTGCATTTGGCGCTGGCCCGCGCGGCGGTGGGTGATTTTGAAGGCGCCGATGAGATCCTGTCGGGTGCGACGGGTATCGACATCACCAACACCGAACGCGTGGTTCGGGCACGCGCGGAAGTGCTGGTGCAGCTGGACCGCAGGGGTGAAGCACTGGACCTGCTGGATGGCTATACCCAGGCAGTGCCGGATCCCGGTTTGCTTGCGCTGCAAGCAGAAATTGGCGCGGGCGGAGAAGAGCCGTATGATTTCGTCACCACCCCGCAAGAAGGCGTGGCAGAGGTCTTCTTTACCGTCGCGCAATTGCTTGCCGGAGACCGTGATACGACCTTGCCCTTGCTGATGGCGCAGGCGGCCCGTGGCGTCGATCCCGGCCATAGTGACGCGGTCCTGCTGGTAGCGGAATTCCTGGCGGAAACAGAGCAATACGAATTGGCCGCCGAGACGCTGGCAACATTGCCGGAAGACAATCCGAATTTCATCGAAGCACAGATGGCCCGTGCCGAAGCTTTAGAGCGCATGGGCAATGTCGACGGGGCAATCGAGGTGCTGGCCGAATTGGTGGCGGAACGAGGTGATCTGGCATCGCTGCAAGCCGCCTATGCCGATGTGCTTCGCCGCAATGAACAATTTGAAGAGGCGATCGACGCCTACAGCGCGGTTCTGGATTTGGTCGATGCCACCCTGCCGCGCTATTGGTTCATCTATTATGCGCGCGCGATCAGCTACCATCAAACCGACAATTGGCCCCCGGCAGAGGCGGATTTCCGGACTGCACTGGAGTTGAACCCGGAGCAGCCTAATGTATTGAATTACTTGGGATATTCCCTGGTTGAACAACGACGAAACTTTGATGAGGCATTGGATATGATCCAACGCGCTGCCGCCGCGCAGCCCGAAAGCGGCTTCATTATCGATAGTTTGGGCTGGGTGTATTACCGTCTGGGGCGCTTTAACGAGGCCGTCGCGCCAATGGAGCGGGCAGTGGAGCTAGAGCCCAACGATCCGATCCTGAACGACCATTTGGGCGATGTGTATTGGATGGTGGGCCGCTACCGCGAGGCGGAGTTCCAGTGGCATCGCGCCTTGAGCTTTGGCCCTGAACCGGAAGACGCAGAGCGGATCCGCAGCAAGCTGGATATTGGCCTCTATCAGGTGCTTGAGGCCGAGGGTGGCGTCGGAGCGCTTGAGGAAGAGTGACCGAACGACACTTTGCTCCGGCTAAGGTCAACCTAGCGCTACACGTGACAGGTTGCCGAGATGATGGCTATCATCTACTTGATTCAATTGTCGTTTTTGCTGGAATGGGTGATTGGTTGAGCGTGGCGCCAGCGCCCCAGATGGCCCTCCGCGTTACTGGTCCGCGCGCGTCGGGCGTGCCCGAAGATGAACGCAACTTGGCGTGGCAGGCGGCGGAATGGGCCGGGCGCCAAGCGAAAATTGTTTTGGAGAAACACTTGCCCCACGCGGGTGGTATTGGCGGTGGTTCGTCCGATGCGGCGGCGGTTTTGCGTGCCTTGGGGACAAATGGGGTAGGGGCCGAGGCCATTGGCGCCGATGTACCGGTCTGCCTGCGAGGACGCCCATGCCGTATGTCGGGGATTGGCGATGTCTTGGCGGATGTGCCGCCCATACCATCCCTATGGATTGCGCTCGTAAATCCCGGCGTCGAAGTCCCTACCGGCGCCGTCTTTGCCGCGCTTGATAGGGTCGATGGTTCGCCACTCCCTGAACCGGATTGGGGCATGGATTTCATCGGCTGGCTGTCGCAGACCCGGAATGATTTGGAACTTCCGGCGCAGAAGCTGCAACCGGTGATCGGTGACGTTCTTGAGCGCTTGCGTGGCACGCGCGGGTGTCTTTTCGCGCATATGAGTGGATCGGGCGCCACGTGTTTTGGGCTTTTTGGCGACGAACCCAGCGCTCGCGCGGCAGTGGCGGCGATGCCGTCAAGGTGGTGGGCAGAAGCGACTGAAATCCTGCCCTAAACGAACGGTTTCGATGCTTTGATGCGCAGTCAGTTTAACCGCGCAACCACGTAATCTGCCAGGTCCAGCATCAGGTGCTTGATCTCGTGGTCAGGCAGCGGTGCAAGGGCCGCTTTCGCCTGGGCGACATAGCTGTTGGCTGCATCGCGCGTCGCGGCAAGCGTACCATGATCTCTCAGCAAGCCCAGAGCGTGGTCGAGATCGCCATCGCGTTGGTCGCCTTTGCCGATGGTCCGCACCCAGAAGGCACGTTGCTCCGCGTCTGCGGCGGCGATGGCGCGGATCACGGGCAGGGTGAGTTTACGTTCGCGGAAATCATCGCCGATATTCTTGCCGATCGCTTTGGCATCACCGGTGGCGCCACCCCAATCCAGCAAATCGTCGGCCATTTGAAAGGCGACGCCGAGCCCATCGCCGTAGGTGGCGAGGGCGCGCACGATATCGTCGGGTTGATCGGCGATCACACCACCCACTTCGCAGGCGGACTCGAACAAGGCGGCGGTCTTACCTCGGATGACCTGAAGATAGATGCCTTCGGTGGTCTCGATATTACTCGCTGCGGTTAGCTGTAGAACCTCGCCTTCGGCAATCGTCGCGGCGGCATTCGATAAAATATCAAGCACCCGCAGGCTGCCCGTTTCAACCATCAACTGGAACGCGCGAGCAAAAAGGTAGTCGCCCACCAAAACGCTGGATTTGTTATCCCACAATAGATTTGCTGTCGGGCGCCCGCGCCGCTGACCACTTTCGTCGACGACATCGTCATGCAGCAAGGTCGCGGTGTGGATGAATTCCACGGTTGCGGCGAGCTTCACATGGTTGTCGCCGGAATAGCCGCAAAGGCGCGCTGCGGCGAGCGTCAGCATCGGCCGGATCCGCTTGCCGCCAGCTTCGACCAGATGGGCTGTGACTTCGGGAATTCGGGGAGCGTGCTCTGATGCCATACGGGCCTGGATCAGACCGTTCACGCCGTCCAGATCGGCGGCCAGTACCGTGCGCAGCCGGTCGTGGGGCTTGGTTGCGGGTGTATCGAGGCTCATCTTAGCGTTCCCTATCTCGACACCGGGGGCGCGGCATCCTACGTGTCAGATATGCTTGAAGTTTTGCGCAGCAATGATCCGACTGTAATTGCCTTCGCCTCGGCGCTTCTGTCTGGCGAGGATATAGAGGTGTTCACGATGGACGTCCATATGAGCAGCCTGGAAGGATCCATTGGCATTTTGCCGCGTCGGCTGATGGTGCGACGTGAAGATGCGCATCGGGCGCGGGTGGCTCTGCGCGACAACGAGTTGCCGGTTTCCGAGTGATGTTGGACGACGACGCGCTGACCCATGACGCCTTTTTGGGCGGTGAGGTGCAGGCGTGGCAGCCCAAGCGCGGCTATCGCGCAGGCGTCGATCCGGTGCTGCTGGCGGCGGCCTGCCCCGCACAACCTGGCGACAGCGTTCTGGATTTGGGTTGTGGCGTCGGTGTCGCGGGCCTGTGCGTCGCGGCGCGGGTGACTGGTGTTGTCTTGCGCGGGGTGGAGCGGCAGCCGCATTATGCGGCACTCGCCGCGCGGAATGGTGTTGATGTGACCTGTGCCGATCTTGCCGACTTGCCCACAGATATGCGCCGATTGAGCTTTGACCATGTGATCATGAACCCGCCCTATTACGGGCAGGGCACGGCCTCGGAGGATGCCGGGCGGACCGGCGCATTGCGTGAGGACACGCCGCTTCCGGTATGGGGATCGGTGGCGCGGGCGCGGTTGCGGCCTAAGGGGTGGTTGACGTTAATTCATATGGCAGAGCGCTTGCCGGATGTGTTGGCGGCCCTGGATGGGTTTGGTGACATCGCGGTCCGGCCTTTGGCACCCAGGACAGGTCGCGACGCGACCCGCATTGTGCTGCGCGCTCGGAAAAGCAGCCGCGGCACGTTCAGGCTACTTGCTCCAATTCTTATACATGAAGGTGATACTCACCTCGCCGATGGGGATGATTATTCTGCAACAGCCCGGGCGATCCTGCGCGATTGTGCTCCGTTGGTTTTTGAGTAACCCGTTATTTCCATAGCTTTTTACTCGTTTACCTTTGCGCGCGTGACAAGACTCGATTCTTGTGCTGCACTTTCATGTGCAAACCGCAACCATCGAGAGGAGAACCATATGTCGTTAGGCGCCCATCTTCAGGAACTCAAGAAGAAGCACGCCACCCTCTCGGCCAAGGTCGAGGAAGCCCAACGCTCACCGGGTACCGATGACCTGGCCGTCCGTGAGTTGAAGAAAGAAAAGCTGAGGCTGAAAGAAGAGATTTCGCGCATCAGCGTGTAATTCCAAGCCTCGCCGCAGCGGTTGATTTGATATCAACTGGCTGCGGTCCGACCATGACCCAGCTTGGATGCCAGGCGGTCATTTCTCTAGTCGCTATTGCACCACATCTGCCGCTTCGATGAACGTCACCCCTTCGGCAAATTTGCCCAGGGATGCCGTTTCGGCCTGAACCCAATCGCGGAAGGCTTTCACTTGCGGCCGTGTTTCTGCGCCTTCAGGGCAGACGAATGTATAGCGCGCCTCGGTGCTCAGAGCGATTGGATAGGGTATGACAAGCCGCCCCTCTCGCAAGGCCCGTTCCGCCAAGGAAATGCGCCCCAACACCACACCGCCGCCCGCTTGAGCCGCATCTAGCGCGTGATCGGCTTGGGAAAACCGCGCACCCGCCGCGAAGCGCGGTGGCAGTTTGGCAGCCCGAAACCAGGCGGGCCAATCGACTGCGGGATCCAGAAAACGAATATCATCTTGGTGCAGCAACGGCGCGCGCGCGAGATCGGCAGGCGTTTGATATTGGGCGGCCAGGTCCGGCGTCATCATCGGCGTCATCCATTCGCTGATGATTGGCTGCGTGTAGAGACCGGGTTCGTTTTTCGGATATCCAAAGCGGATCGCGACATCCACATCATCGCGGCTGAAATCCATCACGCGCAATGTTGCTGAAAACCGCAGTTCGATCCCTGGATGATCTTGAGCAAATGCAAACAGACGAGGCGCCAACCACTTCGCGGTGAAGGCCGGTCCGGCAGTCACGGTTAGAGTGGACTGATCCACGGTGCGTCGCGCGGCGCGCCAGGCCGCTGCCAATGCCGTGAACCCATCAGCCGCGCCGGGTGCAAGCGCGGTGCCTGCATCCGTTAGCTCTACGGCACGGTTCAAGCGGCGGAACAATGGCGCGCCCAGATGCTCTTCCAATGACTTGATCTGAAACGAAAGGGCAGCGGGTGTGACATTTAACTCCGCGGCGGCTTTTGCGAAGCTCATATGTCGCGCAGCGGCGTCAAAGGCGCGCAGGGCGGTAAGGGGTGGAAGACGATCTGACATGTACAGTTAAGTACAGCTTATGTGAACGCCATGAAAGTCTCGTTTGTCGCTTGAGCGGCTTTTGGCCATGTTAGGCCCATCACGCCACACTATCCGAAAGGACATGGAGATGTTTTTCTACAGCACCATCAACCCCGCTACTCGTACTGCCATTTTGAAAGCCCGCGCCGAACGCGGTAAGGCTTTGGGTGAGGTTTGGGGCTTCTTGACCCGTCGCAGCTAACCAACCGTAAACTTGCATTTGGTGGGCATCGGGGTTTCGACCTTTGCAATACTACAGCAAGACAAAGCGTTTATATAAGTTGGGTCGATCCTCCCACAGAAGGCAGAATTGCTATGCTTGATTACGCAAACGATCCCATGATGCTGAAAGTTCTGCGCCAAGCGCAACACGAGCGGAGCCGGATCATCCGCAAAATGGTCGCGTCACTGTTCCGTCGTCACTAAGCATTGCACCTGGCGAGAGGCCGGGTTGCATGAAAGACATTTGTTCTGCTTTGATGGCTGATATACGTGGCCTCTTTCTGTCAACGTAGCTTCGGATAATTAAGATGTTCTTTACCTTACCTCAAATCCAGTTGGCGCGGTCCGCACGGATGCGCCGCGACCAAGCCGCTCAAGCTCTTGCCCGTACGAATGGCTATTTGATGAGCCTGCGCTGAGCGCGGGCTGATCCCAGGGCCGCCAGACCTGCACCGCCAGCGATCAGCGCCGCAGCCAGGAGGAGGCTGGGGCGCGGATCTGCCAGGCCGGCGACAATCAAGATGAGTGTGGAGAAGAGGGGCGCGGCATAGCTGCTGGCGCCCAGGAGTTGTATGTCGCCATTCTTCATTCCGATGTCCCAGACATAGAAGGCCAGCCCAACCGGCCCGAGGCCAAGCCCGACGATGGCGAGCCAACCTGCCGGCGCGGCAGGCCAATAGGTGGTTTCAAAGATCAAATGGGCGGGTAACGATAACACAGCTGTGGCGAGGCAAAAGACTGCGACACTTTCTGTGGGGATGGCGCCTAGACGCCGGGACAGCACAGAATACCCCGACCATGTGAGCGCGCAGAGACCGGCGAGGATCAGGCCGATGCCGCCGGTAAAGCCATCCGGCCCTGGCGCCACGATCAATGCAGCGCCGGAAAATGCAATACAGGCGCCGAGGATATGCAATGGCCCAAGGCGCTCTCCGGGCAATAAGCCAGAGAATAATACGATCAAAAGCGGCCAGAGATAGGCGATGAGACTCGCCTCTGCAGGTGGCGCAAGGCGCAACGCACTGAAATAGAGCGCGTGATAGCCGAACAGCCCGATGGTTCCAAACAGATAGACGCGCAGCGGCACGGCGTGAAGTTTGTGCCATCCCCCTGTGGCCGTGACCCAACTCACGCCAAGCGCGCCACCCAGGGCAAATGTCAGTGCGTTCAGCAGGAATGGCGGGACAGGGGCCGTTCCAACAGTGAATAGAGCCAAGAGCGCCCAGAGAAGGACGGCGACGAAGCCAATGGAGGTGGATGTGCGGCGGGTCATGGCGCAGGCCTAGTGGAGTTTAATTGGCTGGAAAAGCCCTGGCCGTGGCAGACGGCCCAACCGCCCTCCCACGTCCGCCACGGCCAGCGCGCATAAGAAAGGCCTCCGGTCTAACGGAGGCCTTTCGTTTTTGGTTTGGATGTCGCTAGACGAAGAATTGCGCGCCGTTGGCAGAGATCGTCGAGCCATTGATGAAGCCGCTCTCGTCAGAGGCGAGGAAGCAGACGCAGCGTGCGATCTCCTCGGGCTCGCCCAGGCGGCCTGCGGGGATTTGGCCGATGATCGATTCGCGCACCTTTTCCGGAACAGCCATGACCATCTCGGTCGCGATGTAGCCCGGGCAGATCGCGTTTGCGGTGATGCCGGCGCGCGCGCCCTCTTGGGCCAGTGACTTCACGATACCCAGATCACCCGCTTTCGTTGCAGCATAGTTCACCTGCGCGAACTGACCTTTTTGCCCGTTGATCGACGAGATGACGATAACACGGCCGAATTTGCGCTCGCGCATGCCGGGCCAGACCGGATGCACGGTGTTGAATACGCCGGTCAGGTTTGTGTCGATGACCTGCTGCCATTGCTCAGGCGTCATTTTGTGGAAGGGCGCATCGCGGGTGATGCCAGCATTGGCGACCACCACTTCAATGGGGCCGAGATCGGCTTCGACCTGTTGAATACCCGCCTTGGAGCTGTCGTAGTCGGCCACGTTCCATTTGTAGGTCTTGATGCCCGTCTCCGCAGTGAACTTTGCGGCGGCTTCATCATTCCCGGCATAGGTCGCGGCGACTTCGTAGCCGTCGGCTTTCAGGGCCTTGGAAATGGCTTCGCCAATGCCACGGCTTCCGCCGGTGACCAGTGCGACTCGTCCCATGTCTCTCTCCTTATGGGTGTATCGTTGGAAGGTTGTTAGGATAATGCAAAGCGCTGCGCAACATTATTGCGCAGCGCTTTGCCTATCATCATCCAATCAGTCGCGCTCGACGCAGAGGGCGACGCCCATGCCGCCGCCGATGCACAGCGTGGCAAGGCCTTTCTTGGCATCCCGGCGCTGCATCTCGAACAGGAGCGTGTTCAGGACACGACAGCCGGAGGCGCCAATTGGGTGGCCAATCGCGATGGCGCCGCCGTTGACGTTCACGATTTCCGGATCCCACCCCATATCCTTGTTCACGGCACAGGCCTGCGCGGCAAAGGCTTCGTTGGCCTCGACAAGCTCCAGATCCTCGACCTTCCAGCCCGCTTTTTCCAACGCTTTGCGCGACGCATAGATAGGGCCGACCCCCATGATCGAGGGGTCCAGACCCGCCGTCGCGTAGGAGGCGATACGGGCCAGCGGCTGGATGCCGCGTTTTTCGGCATCATCGGCGGACATGAGAAGGGTCGCGGCCGCGCCGTCGTTCAGGCCCGAAGCATTTGCCGCAGTGACCGAACCGTCCTTGGTGAAGGCCGGGCGCAGTTTTTGCATCGCCTCCATCGTGGCACCATGGCGTATGTATTCGTCATTCTCGACGACGATATCGCCCTTGCGGTTCGGCACAGTCACGGCCGTGATCTCATCGGCGAATTTCCCAGCCTTCTGGGCGGCTTCAGCCTTATTCTGCGAGGCGACAGCGAATTCATCCTGCATCTCGCGCGAGATTTGCCATTTCTCGGCAACGTTCTCGGCAGTTTGACCCATGTGGTACCCATTGAAAGCGTCCCACAACCCGTCACGGATCATTGTGTCGATGTATTTCATATCGCCCATTTTCTGACCCTGGCGCAGCGCAGCCGCGTGGGGTGACATCGACATGTTTTCCTGGCCACCGGCGACGACGATGGATGCATCGCCAAGCATGATGTGTTGCGCGCCGAGGGCAACCGCGCGCAGGCCCGAGCCGCAAACCTGGTTGATGCCCCATGCGGCGCTTTCCTGTGGCAGGCCGGCATTGATATGCGCTTGACGGGCCGGGTTTTGGCCCTGTGCGGCGGTCAGGACTTGTCCAAGAATGGTTTCAGAGACCTCGCCCTTATCGACGCCTGCGCGGTCGACGACGGCTTCGATCACAATCTTGCCCAGGTCATGGGCGGCTGTGTTTGCGAAAGAGCCGAGGAAACTGCCAACCGGGGTTCGTGCGGCCGAGGCGATGACGACATGTGTCATAAGAAGGAGTCCTTTCCTGTCCTGACCGGGGGATTGGATAACTGACCGGCCAACGTCCGTATTTGAGACGGCGTTTACCTGTGACGCAAGGGAAGCATCAACTGACACGGTGTCTCAGGCCTGTCAGGACAGGTAGACATGTATGCGCAATTGAGTGGATTGAGAACCCTAGCCGACCTTAGCGACGCCGCCTGTCGCGGCTTCCGGCAATTTCAGCGAGGGAGCGCCGTAATAGTAGCCCTGAAGGCAATCGACACCGGCATTCACAAGCCATTGTGCTTCCCGCCCCGATTCGACCGCCTCGGCGACGACGAGCATGTCGAAATGCCGGGCGAGGGAAATCAGCGCTTCGGTCAGGACCTGATTGTCGGCATCGTCGGCGACATCTCGGGAGAACTGACCATCAATCTTGAGAATGTCGAAATAGAACGTCTTGAAATAGCGAAAGGCGGTATATCCCGCGCCGAAATCATCCAAAGCGAAGGTGATACCCTTGCTTTGCATGTCGTCCATAAAGGCCGATACGATCTCTGGCATCAGGACGACCGAGCTTTCCGTAATTTCCAGGATCAGACGTTCGACCACGTGCGGATCGTCCCGCAAAAACCTGCGCATGATCCGCATCCAGCGTGGGTAACCCACAGATCGCGCTGACATATTTACCGATAGGCGTAGGCGCGGATGAGCTTTTAACGCGGTCAGGCCCATCAGCAATGAGGCGCAGTCGATCTGGCGGCCGACATCCGTGTCTTCGACGGCGTCCATGAAATCGCGGGCCGGAATGATGCGCCCTGTTTCATCCAGGATCCGCATCAGGCCTTCATAAAATGCAACGCCTTGGCCGTCGGCGCGGACGATGGGTTGAAAGGCCAGTCGCAGGTTGCCTTGCTGCACGGCATTTTTGACCATTGTGAACGTGTTTCGGTCGCGCAGCGTGATGGCTGCATCGAGCGGGCTTTCCATGCCCGGTTCGACGAAATCCTCATCCCTGGTGCGCATAATCTGACTCCGACGCCGCATTGTTCCCCAGAGTGATGGCGCGCTAGCGTTTAAGGAACGATGAAGGGTAGCGTTTGTCTAAAATGGGAAGGATCTAGACGGATGTGTGATGGGAAAACGGGCCGTTGCGGCTGGTGCGGCGAGGATCCGATTTACGTGGCTTATCACGATACCGAGTGGGGCGTGCCGGAATATGACAGCCGCGCATTGTGGGAAAAGCTGATCCTCGATGGGTTTCAGGCCGGATTGGCCTGGATCACCATTTTGCGCAAACGCGATGCGTTTCGGACCGCGTTCGAGGGGTTCGATCCGAACATCATAGCAGAATGGAACGACGCGGATGTCGCTCGTTTGCTTGGCGATGCCGGGATCGTGCGGCATCGTGGAAAGATCGAGGCAGCGATTGGCAATGCGCGCGCCTGGCAGGTGATCGAGGCGCGGGGTGGCTTCGATACGTTTGTGTGGGATTTTGTCGAGGGGACGCCTTTGGTGAACGCATTCGAGACGCTGGGCGATGTTCCAGCCGCCACCGAGATGTCCGAACGCATGTCGAAAGAGTTGAAGAAGGTGGGGTTTCGATTTTGCGGCCCGACCATTGTCTATGCATGGCTACAAGCCTGCGGCGTTGTAAATGATCACCTGACGGGCTGCTTTCGCCGAGACGAGGTCGCGGCGTTGGCGCGTTAGAGCGTTTAAGTTGGGGGTGCTGGCCCCATCTTTTGAGCAATTCGGCCGATCGAGCGGCGCTCTAGCCCGGTCTCGACTAGCTGTTGTTGTCGAGCAGCGTCTCAATAACGGCGATGGCCTCGGGGCTGGACCAATCGGCGTCGCCACGTAGACGCGCGATCTCTTGTCCGTCCGGATTGAGGATCACGGTAATGGGCAGCCCGAACACACCCATCTCACGCGCGATCTGTTGGTTAATGTCGCGATATTGTGGCAGATCGGTGATGCCTTCCTCTTCGAAGAAACGGCGGATCGCCTGTGGAGGATTGCGGCCCGTTGCCAGGGTCACAACGTTAAAATCCTCGCCGCCGAGTGTTTGCTGAAGAGTCTGGAGCGAAGGCATTTCTTCGCGGCAGGGGGCACACCAGGTGGCCCAGAAATTCAGCACCACGTAATCGCCCGCATAATCGGCCAGAGCGCCCTGCGTCTCTTCGGTGACCAGATAGGGCGCAGCAGACGCGTCGACGGGTACCTCATGGACGACCAGTGCACGCATATAGCCAGTTAGCAGGTCTTCCGAGATGTCTTGTGCCGCGGCGCCATTTGCACCGAAGCCAGCGGCAATGTAAGCGGCTGTGACCAGCATTTTGCGAACCATCGGGTTCCCTTTCGACAAGGCGATTTCACTATGACCAAGCCGGGCGCTTCCGATCCCAAACCCTCTTCCGCCAACACGATGTGGGGCGGGCGTTTCGCCGATGGGCCGGACGCGATCATGGAGGCGATCAATGCCTCGATCGGGTTCGATCAGCGGATGGCACGGCAGGATATCGATGGCTCCCGGGCCCATGCAGCGATGTTGGCCGCAACAGGCATCGTAGAGACTAGCGATGTCGAGGCGATCCGGGAAGGTCTGCTCACGGTGTTGTCAGAGATCGAGGGCGGTTCCTTTGGTTTTTCGGCAGCGTTGGAAGACATTCATATGAATGTGGAATCTCGCCTGACCGAGATTGTGGGGCCTGCCGCGGGGCGGCTGCATACGGCGCGGTCGCGCAATGATCAGGTAGCGACTGATTTCAAGCTTTGGGTGCGTGATCAAATTGATGCGGCGGTCTCAGGTTTGGAGGCGCTTCAACGCGCGCTTTTGGGCCAGGCTGAGGCGGGCTCCGATTGGGTGATGCCGGGCTTCACCCATTTGCAGACCGCCCAGCCGGTCACGTGGGGCCACCACATGATGGCCTATGTTGAAATGTTGGGCCGCGATGTCAGCCGGATGCGTGATGCCCGCGCGCGGATGAACGAGGCGCCCCTGGGCGCGGCGGCATTGGCAGGCACGAGCTTTCCGATTGACCGTGACATGACCGCAGAGGCGCTAGGCTTTGATCGGCCTGCGGCCAACTCGCTGGATGCAGTCAGTGACCGTGACTTCGCCCTGGACTTTCTGTCTGCGGCCAGCATTTGCGCGATGCATCTCAGCCGGCTGGCCGAAGAACTGGTGATCTGGTCCAGTGCGCAGTTCCGCTTTGTGACACTCAGCGACCGGTTCTCGACCGGGTCTAGCATCATGCCGCAAAAGAAGAACCCTGATGCTGCCGAACTGATCCGCGCCAAGATTGGCCGGATTTTTGGGGCCAATGTCGCGCTAATGACGGTGATGAAGGGCCTGCCGCTGACCTATTCCAAAGACATGCAGGAGGACAAAGAGCAGGTCTTTGATGCAGCCGATAACCTGATGCTGGCGCTTGCGGCGATGGAGGGCATGGTGCGCGACATGCAGGCCAACCGCGACGCCTTGCGCGAGGCTGCGGCTACGGGATTCTCGACCGCGACGGATTTGGCAGATTGGTTGGTGCGTGTGCTTGATCTGCCGTTTCGTGAGGCGCACCACATCACCGGCAGCTTGGTGAAGCTGGCTGAAGACAAAGGCTGTGACCTGCCGGATCTGAGCCTCACCGATATGCAAAGCGTCCATGGTGGTATTACAGACGCGGTGTTTGAGGTGTTGGGGGTCGAGAATTCGGTGCGCTCACGGGTCTCCTATGGTGGCACGGCGCCCGAGCGGGTGCGTGAACAAATCGCCCGCTGGCGCGCCATTCTGGACAACCCGACATCGCGTTAGCCTGTCGTCGGATGCGGTTTTGTCTGGACGGCACGGCGCGAAGCGTTGATGGTTTGCCTATTCCCAAACGAAAGGGGCACGTCATGTACAAAACGATTGTTCTTTTGGCACTGACCGGATTGCTTGCGGCCTGTGGTGTCGATGGCGCGCCAATACCTCCGGATGAAGACGAAACGCCGCCTGTCGGTGTTGCCGTCACGGGGCAGGTTGAGGTCGGGATCGCGGGGTCGAGCTAAGCGCGATTCACGCGGCTCAAACCCAGTTGAACCCTGACGCGAACGCGCCTAACCTCTGACTTTCGTGGCGAGGTTTAGCCCCGCTTTAGCACGCTTTTGCAAGGCAGTTGAGTGATGGACAAGATCCCGATGACACCCTCGGGCCATAAGGCCCTGAACGAGGAACTCAAGCAGTTGAAATCTGTGGAACGCCCCGCGATCATCAAGGCGATTGCCGAGGCGCGTGAACACGGGGATCTGTCGGAGAATGCCGAATATCACTCCGCCAAGGAAAAGCAGTCCTTCATCGAGGGCCGCATCAAAGAGCTTGAGGGCATGATCAGTCTGGCGCAGGTCATCGATCCCAAAACGCTGTCTGGCCCGATCAAGTTTGGCGCCACCGTCGATTTGGTCGATGAAGAGACCGAAGAGGAAAAGACCTATCAGATCGTCGGTGAGGCCGAGGCGGATATCGAACGTGGGATGCTGAACATCAAGTCCCCGTTGGCCCGCGCCTTGATCGGCAAGGAAGAGGGCGATAGCGTCGAAGTGCGTACTCCTGGCGGGTCGAAGGACTATGAAATCGTCAAGATTTCGTATGTCTGATCGGCCAACGCGTCGCGGCGCATGATTGACGTTTCGCGATAAGGTTTTTGCGATGCCGTCCTCTGACCCAAACGCACAAGACATAACGTCCCCGCAGGCCACGCCGACGGCGTTGGATTTGGGTTTGTATGCGGGTGCGGATGCCGGGCCGCGGATCACCACGATCGAAGTTGTCGCCATTCTTATGTCACTGGCTTGGATCGCGGCGGTGGTCTTTTTGGGATTTGGCCAGGCTACGGATGATAATAGTTCGTGGTCTGTGCTGTCGATCATGGCCGTTGTTTTGCCATTGGCGTTGATTTGGGTGGCGGCGATGGCGGCGCGGACTGCTCGCGCGCTCCGGCAGGAGGCGGCGCGGCTGCAAGGCAGTATCGATGCGATGCGTGCGGCTTATGTGGAACAGCAACAGCGCGCGTCTATGGAGATGAAGCCGGAACTGGCGCAGAAGCTTGATGATTTGGTCGCTGCCCAGGCGGATACCGAAACGCGATTGGCGACGTTTACATCGCTGCGGTCTGCCGACCCGTCCGAGATGCGTGCCGCAGTGCCTCAGGTTGAGCCAGAGCCGGGCATGGCCTTGCCGCAACCCGCTTTGGACCTTGCACAGCCGATGGATAAAGAGCCCATTACGGTGGCCGATTTTATCCGGGCGCTGAATTTTCCAGAAAATGAGCATGACAAAGAAGGCTTTCGCACCCTGCGCCGCGCGCTGGAAGATCGGCAGACCGAACGCCTTATCCGTGCCAGCCAAGATGTGCTGACCTTGCTAAGCCAGGATGGCATCTACATGGATGATCTGCGCCCTGATCGCGCGCGGCCTGAAGTTTGGCGGCGATTTGCGCAAGGCGAACGCGGGCGCCCGATTGCGCAGCTCGGGGGAATCCATGACCGATCCTCGTTGGTGCTTGCCGCAGGTCGAATGCGCAAAGACCCGGTGTTTCGCGACGCCGTGCATCACTTCCTGCGCCATTTCGACCGGACCTTTATGGAATTCGAGAAAGGCGCGTCTGACGAAGATATTGTCTATCTCGCCGAGACGCGCACGGCGCGGGCTTTTATGCTTCTGGGGCGGGTGACCGGGACGTTCGACTAGCTGCGCGGCGGGCGTGGTTTGTAGACCGGCAGCGACCTTCCAAACAGCAGTGACCCGGCCGGTAGGCTGAAGGTGACGGTGATACACGCAATCGTCGGCACAAGCGGTGGCACCGCGAAAAATGAAGCAATCAAAGCCGCGCCTGCTCCTGCAAAGGCGGCTGTGATATAAAGCTCGCCCTGTTTCAGGATCAGCGGCACCTCATTGGCGACCACGTCACGCATCAACCCTCCGAACGTGCCGGTCAGAACATCCATCACAAGTGCCACGGATGCGTCTACCTCCATCCGACGTGCAACGGTGACGCCGGCCGCCACGGCGATGGCCAAGGCGGCGGCATCCAGCCAGATCAGCCACTTTAGGCGGCTTTCCAAACGATGCGCGGTGAAGAAAATCAAAAGCGCGGCGCCCGCAGCAATGGCGAGCGGCATCGGGTCGGCCATTCAAAAGACAGGGTCGCGATCAAGCAACAGATCGCGCAATGTGCCGCCAGCCACTGCGGTGAGCCCCACGAAGAAGATGAAGCCGACAAGGTCCAATTGCCCACGCGATGCGGCCGGCGCGCCGGTCAATGCGAAAATGCCCGCCGCCGCATAGTCGAGCGCGAGCGCTGTGATCATGACACAGGCTTTCCGGTGGCGAGCGCCCGAGCGATGGTATCCGCAGCGCGTTGAAACAAAGCAGCAGAGCCCTGTGGCGAGGGCGTCCCGAGAGGAAGCCAGAAAAACGCGAAATCGTGGCCGCCATCATCCTGGGTGCAATGAATCCAACTCTCAGGCAACGTGTCCGAGGTGGGACCCATCAGCCAGAAATGCCAGCGCTGGCTCGGTGTGATCCGGTCGCTATGTCCCAGATCGCGCGCCGGTGGCAGGCGCAAGCCGGATTCTTCGGCAAGTTCGCGGGATGCCGCATCCAGAGGAGTCTCGCCCAGTTCAATCCCGCCCTTCACAAGCTGACATCCGGCCAGGGGGTGACGAAAGACAAGCAATTCCTCACCGCGCAAGACGACCGGGCAAACCTTATCCATCCGCGCTGCGTTTGCTGGGCTTGAACGGTGCCATACCGGCGCGGGCCAGTTCGTCGGCCCGCTCATTTTCGGGGTGGCCCGCATGGCCCTTGACCCATTCCCACGTGACGTGGTGGCGGGCCGCCGCGTCATCCAAACGTTGCCAGAGATCGACGTTCTTTACCGGTTTTTTGGTGGAGGTTTTCCAACCATTCCGTTTCCAGCCATGTAGCCAACCGGTGATGCCATTCTTCACATAGGCGCTGTCGGTCACAATGGTCAGCCGGGCAGGTCGGTCCAGCGCCTCAAGCGCGGAAATCGCAGCCAAAAGCTCCATCCGGTTGTTGGTCGTTTCGGCTTCGCCACCTTTCAACTCGCGTTCCTTTACGATTGTCTCGCCATCTTTGGCTTGCATCAACGCGCCCCACCCACCAGGGCCGGGATTGCCGGAACAGGCACCATCGGTATAGGCGAATAGATCAGGCATCTCGGCGCGCCTGGATCAAAGCGTAGCTGTCATCAGAGCCCGATAGACCTTTTCCATTGCCGGTGACCGTATCAATCACGGTCAGCCCTGCATCGGTTAACATGGTGTGCAACTCGTCCACTGAAAAATAGCTATAGAAACGCCCGATTTCATCGCGTGCCTCGCCTTCACCGGTTTTCATTCCAAGAAAGAAAATCCCATCGGCTGTGAGCGCGCCGGCAAGCCGGGCCACATGATCTGCCACCGCGTCGCGCGGGGCATGAAGCAGGCTGAAGCTCGCCCAAATCCCATCATATACGCGGTTGCCCGGCAGGTCTTCAAAGGTGGCCATGCGGGCATCAATTCCCCTGGCAATGGCGGCGGCCACAAAGGCTTCGGTCGCATCCACGGCGTCCACGGCAAGTCCGGCTTTGGTCAGTGTCTCGGCTTGTAAACCTGGGCCGCAGCCCAGATCCAGCACGCGAGCGCCTTTGGGAAGCGCGTCGGCGAATGAATTCAGCGCCGCGATGTGTTCTGGCAACATCGGCACGGCTTCGTAGCGGTCGACGGACTGCTCATAGACGGCAAGCGTCTGGGCATCTGCATCTGTCTGGGTCATGGCAAAAACAGGAACCCGATTGTGAGGCAAAACACAACCACACCGGTCAGCAGAAGGCGGAGTGCCATCCACCAATCCGGTGCCAATCCGCGTCGGAGACAGGCCCAGTCAATGGCCAGAAGCCCGGAGAAGCCCGCGATCAGGGCGAGGATTTGTGCCGAGATTGGCGATGGCGTGAAGAAGAAGATCCAAAGCGCGGGCAGGACGGACAGGGTTAACCCGATCGGCATCCAGGTGCCGGAGCCTTTCGCAGCGAAGCCCCAGATCACGCCGGCCATGAAGCTGAGGATTATGGTGCCGTAGGTAACCAGCAGCTCCGGCCCGATGAAGGCGTTGGGGAGGCTTTCGGGTACCGGTAGGTATGTCAGGGCAAGTTCCACCGAGGAGGTCGCGCCCCAGAGAAAGGGGACAAGGCCAGCGAGGCCGAGCAGCAGGGCGGAGGTCGGGATGCGCGTCATGGAGTGGTATTTGGCGCGGTCTCGCATCGACGGCAAGGGGCTCTCATGGCGTGTCGCCCACCCGTCGACCCTGTTGCCCCGTGGCAAAACAAGGTTGGCCGTTGAATTGGCAATCGCCAAAGCTCGCCGCGTGTTTTGGGAGCGTAAGTTCGCCAACCATGTGATGCCAATATCTGCATTTGACCGTATTGCGGTGTTAGTACCGTTTCGACCTGGGCGCGGTTGGCTGGCGTGTGAACGCTAGCGCATTAGGCGCGCTCTAAGGCGAGCCGACCAGCAAGGATGGCGAAGATAGCGGCGAAAGAACGGTTCAGCCAAGCCATAGTGCGGGCGGAGCCGAGGATCCAGTTGCGGGCTTGGGCGGCGAACAGGCCGTAAAGCACAAAGACGGCAAACGTCATCGCCATGAAGACACTGCCCAGCAAAAGCGTTTCCTCTGTCACTGTCGCGGGATTGCCGCTGAGAAAAGGTGTGAGAAGCGACAAAAAGAAGATCGATAGCTTCGGATTTAGGATGTTGATCAGCGCGCCGCGGCGCGCAATGGCGAGGCCGGGTTCGGCGCTGGTACTGGGCTCGACACGAAGGGCGCCGCCCGATTTCAAAGCGGTCCAGGCGAGGTAGAGTAGATAAGCGACGCCTGCGAATTTGACGATGTTGAATAGAAGCGCCGAGGCATGCAGCACCGCGGCCAAGCCCAGGGTCGCCGCCAGCAAGTGCGGCACAATCCCAAGGGTGCAACCTAGTGCCGCCCAAAGCGATGCGCGACGCCCGCGACCAAGCCCCAAAGCCAGCGTGTAGATGACCCCGGTGCCGGGCGCGATGACGACGACAAAGGCCGTCAGGAGGAATTGCAGGCTGATCATCGGGACATTCCTTGTAGCGCATGGAAGGGAGGCGGTTCGAAAGACGCTGACATCGTTAGTGAAAATGCTATGCTGCACAAGCTTGATCAAACGCCCGGCGGGACGGTTACGGCAGGACGTATTCTCGGAGCGAAGCATTTAAACGGCAATGCGCGTGTCTTGAGTGATGCCCTTGGAAGAGCTGGAAGTTTTGCTGGGCAGCTTTTTGATTGTCTCTGTTGTCCATGCGAGCCAAACCGATGCATTTCGGGGCGCACTCGTAGTATCGATGGTCACGAGACTGGCGATGAATGGCAGGATCAGAATGTTTGCTAGATCAAACGGGTTCGGCATTCCAGAATTTTGGGCAAGCGATCTGAAATTTGGCAAGCTATGTGAGCGCAAGGTGCCGATCACGTCGGCTGGCGCTTTCGGATTGGCGAGATTGATGGGTTGGTCGCTGGATTCCTCCTCGACCCGGGTCTTTCCGAGCGCGTCGGGCCTCTATGCGTCGCATGTTACGTGATGATCCATGGCTCCGAATATAGCGTCCGTCTGGAACACTAGGGAAGGATCTGGCCGAGTCGCCCGGGTAATGGTCGGAGCCGTGATCACGCTATACCGAGGTGTCAGGTGACCCATCCACCGATGGATTGTGCCAGCATGCTGGGGCGAAAGGCTGATCCAATGCGCGCTCTACCAGGGCTAGATGATCCTGCCCGTAAAACGGGTCCCCATTCACGATGTAGGTGGGCGAGCCGAAGATGTCGTGGTCCTGCGCCCATTGATTATTTGCGGCGAGTTGCGCTTTCACCGGGGACGAAACCGCCTGCGCGAGCAGTATCTCGGGATCATGCCCAGCCTCTGCCGCAACACGCCTCAGAGCGGCTTCATCGGACAGGTCCATATCATCACGCCAATGCGCTTGAAGTAGCCGGTGCGCCATATCGTCGACGCCGCCGCCGCTGTCCCCGAGGGCGATGATCATGCCTGAGGCGAGGCTGTAATCGGCATCATGGGCTTTAGGACGATGGGCGATTACCGGTACCCCGCGAAACTCGGCCCACCGTTCGATCTCGCGCCCGAAGAAGTAGTCGACATGGGCCTGGCTCCGGTCGCGAAAGGGCAGACTGCCTTGCTTTTCGACGACCGGTGACAGCAGAATCGGGCGGTGAATCAATGTCGCGCCGTGGGCCGTGCAGATGCGTGATAGCTCCGCAGAGCCCAGATAGGCGAAGGCGGAATGCGCCGAATAAACATAAGTGATTTCGGTCATTGCCACAGAATGTTGATTGTTCTGTGAGGGTGCAAGCAGCTGATGCTGGACCGGGCTTAGCGCTTGAGAATCTTTTGCCAAAACGTACGGCTCGGAGGCTTGACCCCTCCATTCATCAGGCGCTGGCGCAGGATTTGATGCCATTCGTGCTCTGGCTGGTCCAGAAGGTCCCAGATCGGCCAGTCGGGCGACGCTTCGATGCGGTGCAAGATTGTCCAGTTGAGGCCGGAGGCGGTATCGCCGTTCGCGGGCAGCATGGACAGCAGCGCGGCGACATCGTCCCGGGTGGGATGCGCGGGAAGGGCGTCGATATAAGGATGCGCTTGCTCGATAAGCGCGAAGTCATCGTCACGGAGCGGCTTTCCGAGCGCGTGCAGCGCCTGGACGGAGGGGTGCAAAGCCATGAATCAAGCCGGTTCGCGCAACACGCGGGGCACCTTGAACTCGACGTTTTCTTGGGCCGTTTCAACCAATTCGACACTTACGTCATAGCGATCACGGAACGCATCGATGACCTCGTTGACCAGAACTTCAGGGGCTGAGGCGCCTGCTGTGATCCCAAGCGACGCAATGCCCTCTAAGGCGCGCCAGTCGATATCGGTGCCGCGCTGCACCAATTGTGCATAGCCGCAGCCGGCCCGCGCGCCGACTTCGACCAGCCGTTTGGAATTCGAGGAATTGGGCGCGCCGACGACCAACATCGCATCGGCTTTGGGCGCCATGGCCTTCACCGCCTCTTGCCGGTTGGTGGTGGCATAGCAGATGTCTTCTTTGTGGGGGCCGACGATGGCGGGGAAGCGCGCCTGAAGGGCCGCAACGATATCGGCGGTGTCGTCGACGCTGAGCGTGGTTTGGGTGACAAAGGCCAACCGCTCAGGATCGCGTACATCGACATGGGCGACATCGTCGACTGTTTCGACCAGCAGCACCTCGCCATCGGGCAACTGGCCCATGGTCCCAATCGTTTCGGGGTGGCCTTTGTGGCCGATCATGATCATCTGTAATCCGGCCTCGGCGTGGCGGGCGGCCTCGATATGAACCTTGCTGACCAGCGGGCAGGTCGCATCGACAAAGACCATCTCGCGGGCCTGGGCGGCTGCGGGAACGGATTTTGGGACGCCATGGGCGGAAAAGATCACCGGACGATCATTAGGGCAATCGTCCAGCTCTTCGACAAAGACCGCGCCTTTGTCGCGCAGATCGTCGACTACGAATTTGTTGTGAACAATCTCGTGACGGACATAGACCGGTGCGCCCCATTTCTGCAGTGCCATTTCAACGATCTTGATCGCGCGATCCACGCCCGCACAAAACCCGCGCGGTGCGGCGAGATAGATGGTTAGCGGCGGCTTTGTCATTGCGGATCTCCTATTATGCCAGAGGTAAGCCCTGCGCCGCGGGTCGTAAAGTGGTGCATCGGCGCAGGGGTCTCTGCGCATTGAAGCAAAATCCGCACCGTGCAGAGTGCAATCGACAAATGAGGAGATTGCCGATGTTGATGCCCAGACAGATTGTGCCCGACCTTTCCGTGCCGCTGGTCGGTGGCGGGGTCTTTGATTTGGCGGCCGAGGCCAATCCGCGTGGAACCATCGTGTGTTTCTATCGCGGCTTGCATTGCCCGCTTTGCGCCACCTACCTGACCGAGTTGGAAAAGCTGGTCGATGACTTTGCTGAGCGGGGTGTCGGGACCATCGCAATTTCCAGCGATGTCGAGGATCGCGCTTTGGGCATGAAGGACAAGATTGCCGCCAGTAAGCTGCGATTTGGCTATGATTTGTCGCTTGAGAAGGCGCGCGACTGGGGCCTGTACATCTCGACCTCTCGCGGCAAGACATCTATCGGGATCGAAGAACCAGTGCTTTTTGCCGAGCCGGGCTTGTTCTTAATCAACCCAGACCAGACGCTTTACTACATGTCTGTCCAGACCATGCCCTTCGTGCGCCCGCATTTCCGCGAATTGCTGGGAGCCGTCGATTTCGCGATCGCGAATGATTATCCCGCCCGCGGCGAATATGAGGGCGCTGTTTAGGCCGCGATGCGGCTTAAGGCGGCCAGTGCCGCTTCGCTTCGCGATGCGGTGTAGCCGGGGGTGGGCGTGTCCATCGCACCGGTCACTCGCCGGATCTGCAAGTCCCCGATCAACAGGGTCAGGTAAAGCTCCGCCAGATCCTCGGGCGAGCCGGATAGAGTCCCGTTTTGGACTGCCTGGCCCATGATGGAGGTGATCAGCGGCGCGACCACCTCACGTCCACCTTCAGATATTGCGCGCCCAAGATCACCTGACGGATCCGCGGCAGCGGCGCGGTTTAACGCCACGGCGCGGGGGCCCAGGACCATTCCAAGTAAGATCGGTCCGAGTTGTGCCAGTTGGTTCATCGGGGTGCCGCCAGACGCCTGTGCCAAGGCAATGCGCACTGTATCGGTGTTGCGTGCCACCAGAGCGGCCATCAGTCCCTTCTTGTCGCCGTACCAATTATAGAGTGTCTCGTTAGAGGCTTTCGCGGCGCGGGCGATTGCTTGAACGGATGTGCCCGCATACCCCCTTTCGCCGAGCATCCTATATGCCGCGTCCTCAATTTGCTTACGACGCGCCTCTTGTCGGGTCCGATCCATGGAGATCCTCCTTGACGCGAAACCGTAATTACAGTTACGGATATCAACAAGGCGTAATTGTAATTACGGATATTGAAGGGATCGTGGTAATGCACCTTGCGATGTTTGGATTCGGCGTTGTGTCGCTGCTTTTGGCAGGCGCGATCTTCGGCTTCTTCTACGCGTGGATTTGCTCGACAATGTGGGGGCTGGACGCGGCAGATCCCCGGATCGCGATTGCAGCCATGCAGGCGATGAATGAGTCGGTTCGCAATGCCGTTTTCGCGCCAGCATTTTTTGGAACACCGGTCGCTGTTCTGATCACTGCGTTTCTGGCCTATGGGTCGGGTTCACCGCGCGCAGCGATCATATTTGCCGCAGGCGGTGTATTGTATTTGGTTGGCGGATTGGGTCTCACCCTGGTGGTCAACGTGCCAATGAACGAGGCGTTGGCCAACGTCGCAATCCCAGAAGATTTGGCGCAGGCCGGAGCGATCTGGGCCGATTATTCGCCGCGTTGGCAGGTGTTCAACATCATTCGCACCGTAATATCGGGTGGAACGTTGCTCTTGGTCGGCGCTGGTTTGATGGCGTTGTCGCGACACGACTTGACTGCATAACCTTACGCAAAGGGACCGTCCTCGCTGATGGCGCGAGGACGGTTTTCGATCAGGATGCAGAACTATTCCGCGGTTTCTTCCACGCGCTCGCGCGGTTCCATCCGCGGCTCGCGTGGCGGACGGCCGATCACATCCTTCAGCTCTTCGAGCTCGATGAAGTTATCGGCCTGTCGGCGCAGATCATCGGCGATCATCGGCGGCTGGCTGCGAATGGTGCTGACCACCGATACACGACAGCCGCGCCGTTGAAGCGCTTCGACCAGCGGGCGGAAATCTCCATCACCGGAAAACAGCACGATATGATCAACGTGCCCAGCCATTTCCATGGCATCGACCGTCAGTTCGATATCCATGTTACCCTTCACCTTGCGCCGTCCCTGGCTGTCGGTGAATTCCTTGGCTGGCTTCGTGACCATGCTGAAGCCGTTGTAGTGCAACCAGTCGACCAGGGGCCGAATGGGTGAGTAGTCATCGTTTTCCAGCAGAGCCGTGTAGTAGAAAGCCCGCAGCAGTTTGCCGCGTTGCATAAACTCTTGCCGAAGGAGCTTGTAGTCGATGTCAAAGCCCAGAGCTTTGGCGGCGGCGTAGAGGTTGGAGCCGTCAATAAACAGCGCCAGCCTTTCATCCCGGTAAAACATACGGTGTCCAATACCCGTGAGTGAGTGTAATGCACCACACGCTTTAAGATGCCGGGAGTGAACCGGTGACGCATGACGCAGGTTAATAATTTACTATGGGGGCGAGGACACAGGGGTGCAAGTCAAGTTGTATACAGGTGGCCATAGAACTGCACTAGTTGCACTGGGTGCAAACCTTCATTCCGGCGGAAATCCGCCTGAAATCTCCGTCCCGTTGGCGATGGACACACTTGCGGCGCGAGTAGACGGATCTGTGCTGCGCAGCAGCCTTTACCACACACCTGCATTTCCAGCCGGGGCGGGGCCCCAATTCGTGAATGCGGCGATGCGCGTCGAATGGCATGGTGCGGCGGCGGATTTGTTGGCTGTGCTCCACGATGTCGAAGAAGAATTTGGACGCACCCGGTCCAATCGCTGGGAAGCGCGTGTCATGGACCTTGATCTTATAGGATTGGATGATGCGATCTTACCCGATCCAACCACCCGCGCCCGTTGGGCGAGTTTGACCCCGGAACAAGCTGCGCAAGTGATGCCAGATCAGCTGATCTTGCCCCATCCGCGCCTCGCGGAACGTGCTTTTGTGCTCGTTCCCTTGGCGGAGATCGCCGCGGATTGGGTTGATCCGGCTACCGGATTAAGCGTCGCCGCTATGCTGGATGCATTGCCCCCAGCCGAAATCGCGCAGATCCATCCCGTTTCGGACGCAACGCAACACCGCGAATCCGGTTGTCAATAGGCGCGGTCGGGCTTATGTAGCCCGCTCAAGCCCCTGATTGGTTTTCTTGCTGGAGTGTTCCATGGCCCGTGTCACGGTGGAAGATTGCGTTGATAAGGTTCCTAACCGGTTCGAACTGGTGATGCTCGCCTCGCACCGCGCGCGCGAGATCTCGGCGGGTGATCCGCTGACCATTGATCGCGACAACGATAAGAACCCCGTCGTTGCCTTGCGCGAAATTGCCGATGAGACCCAACAGGCCGAAGACCTGCGTGAGCGTCTGATCGAATCGCATCAGACCCAGATCGAGGTCGATGAGCCCGAAGAAGATGCGATGGCGTTGCTTCAGGGTGTTGAACAGGACCGTCCCGCGCAAGATGACATGAGCGAAGAGCAAATGTTGCGCGCGCTCATGGAAGCGCAGGGTCAGAAGTGACGGCGGAGGCTGGGCTTCAGCCCCTGGCCGGCGCCGACGACCATATCGACGCCGACGATCTGCTGAGCCTGGTCCGCAACTACAATCCAAAGACAAATGAGGCGCTGATTCGCAGCGCCTTTGAATATGGCCGTGAAATGCATGCGGGCCAGTTGCGCCATTCTGGCGAGCCCTACTTTACGCATCCGGTTGCCGTTGCCGCGATTTTGACGGAGCAAAGGCTGGACGATGCGACCATCGTAACTGCACTGCTGCATGACACGATTGAGGATACGCGTTCGACCTATAGTGAGGTTGTCGAGCGCTTCGGTCCTGAAATTGCCAAGCTGGTCGACGGCGTAACCAAGCTGACCAATCTGCAGCTGAGCAATCGCGAGAGCAAACAGGCCGAGAATTTTCGCAAGCTGTTCATGGCCATGTCCAAGGATTTGCGTGTGATCTTGGTCAAACTCGCTGACCGCCTGCACAACATGCGCACCATTCGGCATATGCGATCCGAAAAGCAGCGTCAGAAGGCGCAGGAAACCATGGATATCTATGCGCCTTTGGCCGGGCGTATGGGGATGCAGTGGATGCGCGAAGAGCTAGAGGATCTGTCATTCCGGGTGGTGAACCCTGAGGCGCGTTCTTCGATCTTGCGGCGGTTCATCACGCTGCAACGGGAAACCGGCGACGTGATCCCGAAGATCACCGACGATATCGAGGCGGTTCTGGATAAGCACGGGGTTCAGGCGCAGGTTTTTGGCCGCGCGAAAAAACCGTACTCGATCTGGCGTAAGATGCAGGACAAGAAGCTCGCCTTCAGCCGCTTGTCGGATATTTACGGCTTCCGGGTCATCGCGGAAACGGAAGACGATTGCTACCGGGTGCTTGGCGCGATCCACCAACGGTGGAAATCTGTCCCTGGCCGCTTCAAGGACTATATCAGTCAGCCGAAATCGAATGGCTATCGATCGATCCACACGACGGTTTCGGGGCGCGACGGCAAGCAGGTCGAGGTGCAGATCCGCACCCGTCAGATGCATGAGGTGGCCGAGGCAGGCGTGGCTGCCCACTGGTCCTACCGCGACGGGGTTCGCGCAGAAAACCCATTCGCCGTTGATCCGGCCAAATGGCTGGAGGCTCTGACGGAACGCTTTGAGAATGCCGAGGATCACGACGAATTTCTCGAACACGTGAAGCTCGAAATGTACTCCGACCAGGTGTTCTGCTTTACGCCCAAGGGGGATGTGGTGAAATTGCCGCGTGGGGCGACGCCGATTGATTTTGCCTATTCTATCCACACCCGCATCGGGCATTCCTGTGTCGGCGCAAAGGTCGACGGGCTGCGCGTGCCGCTTTGGACGCGGTTGAAAAACGGCCAATCGGTTGAGGTGATTACTGCTGAAGGCCAGTCACCTCAAGCCACCTGGATCGACATCGCGACCACAGGCCGTGCCAAAGCCGCGATCCGCCGTAGCCTGCGCGAGGTCGACCGCGGGCGCTACATCAAGCTGGGTCGTGAATTGGCGCGTGTGGCTTTCGAACAGGTTGACAAGAAAGCCAGCGACAAGGCCTTGGACACGGCTGCGAAGGCCCTGAATCTGGAAAGCGGAGAGGAAGTGCTGGCGCGCATCGGCTCCGCTGAGATGAGCGCGCGGGACGTCGTAGCGCAGCTTTATCCTGAAATTGCCGATAAGCGTGACGACGGCGTCATCGAAAGCAAACGCGCCGTGATCGGCCTGCCACCTGGCGCCAGGGCGCAGCGCGCGCAATGCTGTCAGGCGGTACCTGGCGAACGGATTGTGGGCATCACCTATCCGGGCAAAGGGCCGGTCGTGCATGCCATTGACTGCCCTGCGCTTGCGTCATTTGACGAATACCCCGAACGCTGGATCGACCTGCATTGGACCGAAGGCCGCCATGCCGCCGTTCACAATGTCACCGTGGATGTCACGATATCGAATGAAAATGGTATCCTGGGACGTATCTGCACGTTGATCGGCGAACAGAACGCGAATATCTCAGATCTGCATTTTATTGATCGGAAGCCGGATTTTTTCAGACTTTTGGTAGATTTAGATGTTCGTGACGCGGAACATCTACATGCTGTCATGATGGCGGTGGAGGCCGATTCGGATGTGGCCACACTAGATCGGTTCCGCAACCTGGACCGACGCCCATAACCGGTCCATATCTTGCGCCAGAGGGTGCCGCATAGGGCGGCCCCGCGACGGAGGGAACGCGCGTGTTCAGGCGCCGCGATTACAGACCCTGGTACCGTGTAGTCTTCGAGGCGCTGTGGCCGCGAGGCGGATGGTGGCGTGCCGCGCAATATGTTCAACATCGCATGCGGCGCTTGCCTGGAACGCCGGAACAAATCGCGCGCGGGATCTTTGCGGGCGCTTTTGTGGTCTTCACACCTTTCTTCGGCCTTCACTTCGTCCTGGCGGCGTTGCTGGCGCGTCTGATGCGCGGTTCGATCATTGCGTCATTGTTGGCAACCTTCATAGGTAATCCCCTGACCTATGTGCCGATCGGGATCATCTCTCTGCAACTGGGCCACTTCATGCTGGGGACCCGCCCGACGGGCGAGGTAAACGATTCCATGTTCGCGCGATTTGGCTATGCGGCGGCGGATCTTTGGCACAATTTCCTAGCGATGTTCACCGATGAGGTTGCCCATTGGAACGACCTGAAAGTGTTTTGGGATACGATCGTGTTCCCTTGGGCCGTCGGTGGTTTGATCCCCGGCATTCTGTGTGGGCTCATCTGCTACTACCTGAGCGTCCCGGTGATCCATGCCTATCAGAAAAGGCGTCTGGCTCAGTTACATAAGAAAATGGAAAAGCTGCGTAAGCAAGCAGAAGCGGCGGAGTAATCAGACATGGATAAGCTACGGCTGGGTGTAAATATCGACCACGTCGCAACCCTCCGCAACGCGCGCGGCGGGGCTCTACCTGATCCTGTACGTGCGGCGGTGACGGCTGAGGCGTCGGGCGCGGACGGGATCACGGCGCATTTGCGCGAGGATCGGCGCCATATTCGCGATGCCGATATTGCAGCGATCATGGAGGCTATCTCGATTCCGTTGAATTTCGAGATGGCCGCGACTGACGAGATGCAGGCGATTGCCTTGTCCCACAGCCCCCATGCGGCTTGTATTGTGCCCGAACGCCGCGAAGAGCGGACCACTGAAGGCGGCCTAGAGGTTGCAGCCGATCAGAACCGCCTGTCACATTACATCGGGCCTTTGAGCGATGCGGGTATCCGCGTGTCATTGTTCATTGCCGCTGATCCTGTGCAGATCGAAGCCGCCGCGCGGATTGGGGCGCCGGTGATCGAGTTGCATTCGGGCGCCTATACCGATTTCGACGCTGAGGAGAACATCGCGGCACGGGATGCCGAGCTTGCTCGCATCATTGATGGCGTAAAACGCGGCACCGATCTGGGGCTTGAGGTCCATGTGGGACACGGGCTGACCTATGATACGGTTGGTCCCATCGCCGCCCTGCCCGAAGTTGCGGAGCTGAATATAGGGCATTTCCTGATCGGCGAAGCGGTGTTTCTGGGTCTTGACGGTGCGATCACGCGGATGCGCGCAGCGATGGACGCCGCCCGGTCTTCAGGCGTGGCACCTTCCGCTTAGCCGTTGCGAACCCTCGCGTTTTCGGAAAGGGTTGACGCATCCGCCGTTCAGACCCGGAGGTTTTATGCGCCTTTTTATATTCTCGGTCGCCGTTCTCGGCGCCGTCTCGTTGTTTGCATATGGGGCAGAGGCTGCTGTGGTGGGGGAGTGTGATCCCTATGTCAGCGTCACCAATCTATCGGAACCCTGGGAAACCTATAGTCGGACCTATGCAGATGGCGCGATCCGCGTGGCGGAGGCCTATGTCAGCCCCACCGCCGCTGCAGGGGCGGCGATTGTGGTGCTGCATCCGAATGGTGGTGTCGAAGACTATGAGATGTTTCGCATTTGCACCGCCATCTATGCCGGTCCCGGCCCGACCTTCTTTGCCGAGGCGATGATTTCGGAAGCGACGGCAGCCTATGATCCCTCTGCTGGCCTGACAATCTCGGTGCCGGTCCGGTTTCCAGATGGCAACCTAAGCCAGATCGTAACGTTCTCGGTCAACCAAGCAACCGGGACGGTAACGCTGCAATGATCCTCGGAATTGGGACGGATCTGGCCAATATTGAACGGATACAGCGCGCGCTCGACCGGTTTGGTGACCGGTTCCGCAATCGTGTGTTCACAATTACCGAACAAACGCGGGCAGAACGCATGACCGATCCGGCGGCGATCTATGCCAAGCGCTGGGCTGCGAAAGAGGCGTGCTCCAAAGCACTGGGCACTGGGTTGCGCATGGGCATCGCGTGGAAGGATATGGCCGTGCGGAACCTGCAATCTGGCCAACCCGTGATGGAGGTCACAGGTTGGGCGCGGGAACGTTTGGTCCAGATGACCCCAGACGGTTACAGCGCCGTCATTCATGTGACATTGACCGACGATCACCCCTGGGCTCAAGCAATGGTGGTGATCGAAGCCCTTCCCGCAGAAGAGGAAGAGCGTCGCCCGAATGTTGGCCCGGTCTCCAAACGCAAGGTGAGCTAAGGCGCGCCGGGTGCGACTGAGGTTTTGTGCAGTCACGGCTTTTTCGGATGCGCTTGCTTGACTTCACGCGCGGCCCGCGGGCAAGAACCGCCAGAGGCATAAATGGCAGGACAAAGGGCGGCCACATGGCAAAATCAGAAGGCGGGATCATGGAGACGGTGAAAACCGTCGTCTATGCTTTGATCATCGCGGGAATCTTCCGCACGCTGTTTTTCCAGCCGTTCTGGATCCCGTCAGGGTCGATGAAGGACACATTGCTGATCGGCGATTTTCTTTTCGTCAACAAGATGGCTTATGGGTATTCGCAGCATTCCTGCCCGTTTTCGATGTGCCCCTTTTCAGGGCGTATCTTTGGCTCCGATCCCGAGCGCGGCGATGTGGTTGTGTTCCGTCACCCCACCAACGGCACCGATTTCATCAAACGCGTGATTGGCCTGCCCGGCGACCGCGTGCAGATGATTGAAGGGGTGCTGCATCTGAACGGAGAGCCGGTGCGCCTGACGCCGGAAGAGCCGTTCGAAGAGGTCGCCGAGCGTCAGGGCCCCCAGGGCCACATACCCCGTTGTTCCAACGCACCGGTGGGCGAGGGCGGCCTCTGCCAGAAAGAACGCGCGACCGAAGAACTGCCGGGCGGCGTCACCCATTCGATCCTCAACATCTCAGATGACACCCGTGGCGATGATACCGGCGAATTTGTCGTGCCCGAGGGACATTACTTCGTCATGGGGGACAACCGTGACAATTCCATCGATTCGCGGTTTGAACAAACCGTAGGCGGTGTCGGTTTCGTCCCCGCCGAGAACCTTTTGGGTCGCGCGGATCGCGTCATCTTTTCGTCTGCGGGTGATCGGATGGTCTATTTCTGGACCTGGCGCAGCGATCGGTTCTTCCGGGAAATCGAGTGAAACCGTCGCGTGAGCTAGAGATCTTCATGGATCGGCTGGGCCATCGCTTTGCCGATCCATCGCTTTTGGCGCGCGCTCTGACCCATTCTTCTTTGTCGTCACCGACGCGGGGCGACAATCAGCGTTTGGAATTTCTGGGCGACCGCGTACTGGGCTTGGTGATGGCGCAGGCAGTCTTGGCCGCCGATGAGGCCGCCAAAGAAGGGCAATTGGCGCCGCGCTTCAACGCGTTGGTGCGCAAAGAAGCCTGCGCAGATGTGGCGCGTCAGATCGATGTCGGGGCTGCGATGCGTCTTGGCAAATCCGAGATGAGCGCCGGCGGGCGTCGGCGGATGGCCTTGCTTGGTGACGCGATGGAGGCTGTGATCGCCGCCGTCTATCTCGATGCGGGCTTCGATGTGGCGCAAGAGGTTGTCTTGCGGCTGTGGGGGGATCGGATCGACCGGGTCGCCGATGACGCCCGCGATGCCAAAACCGCCCTGCAGGAATGGGCGCAAGGCCGTGGTATGGCGCCGCCCAGCTACAGTGAGTTGGCGCGATCCGGTCCGGATCACGCGCCGGTCTTTCAGGTGCGTGTGACGCTTGCCGATGGGCGTTATGCCGACGGGCAGGCCACGGCGAAACGGCAAGCGGAACAGGCCGCCGCCAGCGCCCTGTTGCAAATGTTGGAAAGCGGCTAGCCCCTTACGCGCCGCGTGGTTTCCCGCTATGAGCCGCGGTACCGCATCAAAAGGATACCTCCATGCCCACCCGTGCCGGTTTCGTCGCCCTGATCGGAGAACCCAATGCCGGAAAGTCTACCCTGCTGAACCGCACGGTGGGGGCGAAGGTCTCGATCGTGACGCACAAGGTGCAGACGACGCGCGCACGGATCCGTGGCGTGGCGATGGAAGGCGATAGCCAATTGGTGTTTGTGGATACGCCTGGCCTGTTCCGACCGCGCCGGCGGCTCGACCGCGCCATGGTTGCCGCCGCATGGACCGGGGCCGCGGATGCCGATGTGGTGGTTTTGCTGATCGAGGCCCATCGTGGTTTGACCGAGGGCGTCCAAGCCATTTTGGACGGGCTGCAGGATCGGACGGATGGGCGCAAAGTCGCGTTGGCGATCAACAAGATCGACCGGGTCGAAGCGCCGGTTCTGTTGAAACTGACCGAAGATATGAATGCAGCCTTCGGATTCGAGCGGACCTTCATGATCTCGGCTGAAAAGGGTCACGGTGTCGATGACTTGCGCGCTTGGCTTGCGACCGAGGTGCCCGAGGGGCCGTGGCTCTACCCTGAAGATCAGATTGCTGATTTGCCCATGCGCATGATCGCCGCCGAGATGACTCGCGAAAAGCTGACCCTGCGACTGCATCAGGAATTGCCCTATCAGCTCACGGTCGAAACCGAGAGCTGGGAGGCGCGTAAAGACGGGTCCGCGCGGATCGATCAGGTGATCTATGTGGCGCGCGACGGCCATAAGGGCATTATTCTGGGCAAAGGCGGTGAGACGATCAAAGCTGTTTCAAAGGCTGCACGCGAAGAGATCACGGAGTTTGTTGGCCATAAGGTACATCTGTTTCTGCAAGTGAAAGTCCGGCCCGGCTGGCTGGATGAGGCCGAGCGTTACTCGGAAATGGGACTCGATTTCCGCGATGGGGCGTAATGCGTCTGACGGCGGAATTCTGGATCGCCGCCTATCTGGCACGGCTCAGGCAATACGATATCCCGGCCTTCATCGTGGCGCGTGGTGACGGCACCGCCGGCGCCATTTTGATCAAGCTGAACACGTTGGATGGTCAGGCGAAGCTTTTTCAACGCAGCACGGACCCGGCGACTGGCGCGCGCATGTGGATGACTTTGACCGATAGCGCGGAGGCCGAGGTCGACGCCGCCATCACGCGTCAGAGCGCGTTCGACCCGGATCTTTGGGTGGTGGAGGTCGAAGATCGCGCCGGTCGGCATCTGCTGGATGAGCCTGGTCTCGACTAGGGGCGCTAGCGGTCGGCGAATTTGCCGACCATCACAAAAATCACCCCACCCAGCAGCAGGGTCAGCAGAAGGCCCGCCAGATTGGTGGCCACGGCAGCGGCGCCGATCTCTGTCAGATCCATGAACGGGTAGGGATAGATGCCGTCATTCGCCCCGCGGGCTAGGGCGTAAGCCACGTAGACGCAAGGCCAGACAATGAACATCGGCAGATCCCGATAATCCAACGTGCGTTTCGGAGCAAAGATCAGCCACCACAAGAAACACGCAATCGGCACGATCGTGTGCAGGCCTTGATTTGCCCAAGTGCCGATCCCGGAAAAGGTTGTGATGCCCGATAGCAAGATGTGGAACACGGCACCCACCAGGACCACGGCGAGAGTCAGCGCAGCGATCCACGGTCCGCCGACCCCATCACGGCGCAGCGCAGCGACCAGAAACGTCAACACAACCGCAATGTTGGTGAGGATCGTGAAAAAGCGCGCCATCGCCCAGGCGGTCGCTTCGGGTGATCCATAACGTTCGATCTGCATGTTGTGCACAAATAATCCCGCAAGCGAGGCCGCAGCGACAATTGCGATGATCAAGGCCGTCCAGCGGGCCGAAGGGGGGAGCGCGGGAAACATGCCTAACCCTAATCACGAGCTTTCATTGATTTCCAAGGGGGCCGGGCTTTTTTCATTGCTCCTGTGGATCGACAACCGCACCTTTCGGCGGGATAGTTCCGCCATGGAGTGGCGTGCAGAGGGGATTTTGCTGGCGGTTCGGCGCCATGGTGAGGCAGCGGCCATTCTTGAGCTGTTTACCGCTGAACACGGTCGACATCTGGGTGTCGTGCGGGGCGGCGCCTCGCGCAAGATGGCGCCGTTGCTGCAAGTGGGGGCGCAGCTTGATGCCACCTGGCGTGCGCGTCTGGCTGATCACATAGGCAGCTTCACAATCGAACTGAAAACCAGCCGCGCCGCAGAGGCGATGGATGACAGGCTGGCGCTGGCGGGGTTGAGCGCGGTCTGTGCGCTGCTGTCCTTTGCTCTGCCGGAACGCGCGGCTTATCCCGCGCTTTATGCGCGCAGCTTGGCGTTATTGGATAATTTTGGAGCCGAGAGTTGGGCGCAGGCCTATCTGGGTTGGGAAATGGCCTTGTTGGAAGAGACGGGTTTTGGCCTTGATCTGAGCGCCTGTGCCGTCAGCGGTACGAATGAGGATCTGTGCTACGTCTCACCCCGCACAGGACGCGCCGTTGCGCGCCACGCGGCTGGGGATTGGGTGGATCGTCTGTTGCCCCTGCCGCCGGTCATGGTGGGTGGCGATGGCAGCTTGTCAGATGTCTTGGCGGGGCTCCAAACAACCGGGCACTTTCTGACGCAACATCTGGCGCCGAGCCTTGGGGATCGCAGGCTGCCTGCGGCGCGACAACGCTTTGTCGAAGCCCTCAGCCGAGCGGATACTCGGCCATAGCTTCATGCAACGCACCCTTTGGGCCTAGCTCAGAGCGATAAAGGCAAAGCCTGTCTGCGCGATATCCGACTATGTCGACAGGTAGCCCTATGGCCAAGGCCAGCTGATCGCGGTCGAGGCCCTTGGGTTGCCGGTTCGCCCGCGTCAGCGTGACATGGGGCCGAAACCGGCGCCTTGGTAGGTCTGCACCCGCCTGACGCGCCATGCTAGCGACCTTGGATTGAAGCGCAAACAGCGCGTCCTATCGTGTCACTGATGCGAAAACCAGCCCTTGCTCCATCTCCGCAAAGGTGTCCAGATTGTCGAAGGCGATGTCAGGTGCAGGCAGGTGTGCGTTGGTTAGCATATCATTCAGCGCCTCAAGCACGTCGACATCGACCTGGCCCAGAAAGGCCAAGGTCAGATGTAGATTGTCCTCTGGCACCGGGCGCCCGAACGGTATGCTTGCTTGCAGGGCGGTCAAAGCATCAACGGTGTCGCCAGGGATCGGCAGGGCGAGAAATGAGCGGATCACGCGCGCGCCACTGCTGCCGCGGCACGGTCGATCGCAGTGTTGACCGAGGTGAAGCTGATGCCCAGGTCACGCTCGGTTGTTTGGGCGTCGAATTTCGGTCGCCGTCCAAGCTGAGGCAGGATCGTACGGACGGATGGGTCGAAGATGCCCAACACCCGAAGCAACCATTTGGGGGCCACCCGTGTGCTGATTTTGCGGTCAGGATAGGCATTGGCCAGATATGCCGCCATGTCGGGCATCGTCATGCTGCCCGAGCTTCCGATATAGCGGTTGCCGATGCTCACAGGCTTGTCCATCGAGGCAATATGCATTGCAGAGATGTCGGCGACATCGACAATCCCAAAGCCCAATGAGGGGACTGCGGGGTCTTTGCCGCCCATCACCCGCTCGATCAGCGCAAGTGAGGTGCCATAATTCTGATCCAATGGCGCGCCCAGGACCAGCGCGGGATTGATCGTGGTCAACTGCATCTCGGGATGATCCGCGACAAAATCCCAGGCGGCACGTTCAGCCAGGGTTTTTGATTTGTAGTAGGCGGTTGCGATTGGGTGGTCGGGATCGCTCCAATCCTCGGGGCCAAGGGGATCGGTTTTGTCCTTGGCTTCGATAGCCGCTACCGAAGAGGTCAGGATCACCCGCGTCACACCCGCGCTTTGCGCGGCGCGCAAGGCCCTTAGCGTGCCATCGATGGCGGGGCGGATCAGATCGTTTTCGTCCTTCGGTGACGCCATCGGAAAAGGAGAGGCGGTGTGCATCACGACGTCCACGCCCGCCATCGCGTCGGTCCAGCCGTCATCCTTGGTCAGATCCAGCTCGATGAAGCTAAGCTGGTTCAGGGCGGCAGGCGAGGTCAGATGCGGGCGAAGGGCGTCGCGCACCTCTTCACTGCGCGCTACGTTGCGCAATGACCCGCGGACGTTGTGGCCAGCATTCAACAGATCTAACGCGATCCGTTTGGCAATAAACCCTGTCACGCCGGTCAGAAGGACGGTCTTGGTCATAGGAAAACTCCACCTGGTGTTATCCCATAGTTAAAACTGTTCTGACAAATTCAAGATATTTTGTCAAAATGTCAAAGCACATCCAGCGCTAGGGCTGCGAAAGGTCCGCCGGACCTTTCGCATCGTTTCGTCAGGCGAGCAAACGACGCGCAATGACTTGTGCTTGAATTTCTGCGGCACCTTCGAAGATGTTCAGGATCCGAGCATCGCAGAGGATGCGGGAAATCCCATATTCCAAGGCGAACCCGTTGCCGCCATGGATCTGTAAGGCATTGTCCGCAGCGGCCCAGGCCACACGCGCGCCCAACAACTTGGCCATTCCGGCCTCCAGATCGCAGCGGCGATCATTGTCTTTTTCGCGTGCTGAGAAATAGGTGAGCTGACGGGCCACCATGATCTCGACGGCCATCATCGCCAGCTTGCCCGACACGCGGGGGAAATTGATCAGGGACTTGCCGAATTGCTTGCGGTCTTCGGCATATTGCATCCCCGCATCCAGGGCAGATTGCGCGACACCGACGGCGCGGGCTGCGGTTTGAATGCGGGCAGATTCGAAGGTCTGCATGAGCTGCTTGAAGCCTTGGCCCTCTTCGCCGCCCAGAAGGTTTTCGCCCTTCACTTTGAAATCGTCGAAATTGACCGTGTATTCCTTCATACCACGATAACCGAGCACTTCGATCTCGCCGCCACTGATCCCCGCATCCTGCCAGGGCGCTTCGTCAGTGCCGGGGGTCTTCTCGGCCAGCAACATGCTCAAGCCTTTATAATCGTCCGTGTCTGGCACTGTGCGGGCCAGAACAGTCATGACATGGGTGCGGGCGGCGTGGGTGATCCAGGTTTTGTTACCGTTGACGATCCAATCGTCATTTTCATCCTTCACCGCCTTCGTACGCAGCGATCCGAGGTCGGAGCCGGTATTCGGCTCGGTAAAGACGGCGGTCGGCAGGATCTCCCCCGAGGCGAGGCCGGGCAACCACTTGGCCTTCTGCTCATCGGTGCCACCCGCCAGGATCAATTCGGCCGCGATCTCGGAACGCGTGCCAAGCGAGCCCACTCCGATATAGCCGCGCGACAATTCTTCGGAGACGACGCACATGGAGGCTTTCGACAAGCCAAAGCCGCCGAATTCTTCCGGGATGGTCAGGCCGAATACACCCATTTCGGCCAATTCCTCGATGATCTCCATCGGGATCAGCTCATCTTTCAGATGCCACTCATGGGCATCGGGGATAACGCGATCGACGGAATAGCGGCGGAATTGCTCGCGGATCATCTCCAGTTCGTCGTCGAGCCCGCTGGCGCCCACGGTGATCTCGGCCGAGCGCTCGCGCATCAACTCGACCAACCGCGTGCGGGCGGCCTGCGTGTTGCCCGATTGGGTCAAGGTCATCACGGCGCTATCCATCATGGCGCGCTGATCGTCCTGGGTCAGGCCGATATCTTGCGGGCGCAGAATTTCGCCCTGGCTCATCGGCAAGCCACCATACATCTGCCACAGATATTCGCCAAAGGTGATCTGCAGGATCAACTGCTCGACCTCGCCGAATTTGTCCTCGGCGTGCAGCCGCTCCGCCCAGCCATGCATTTGGCGCAGCGCCTCGACATAGGTGGCGATCCAAGCCAATCCGTGCGCAGCTGTTTGGTTCTCTTCAATCCGTGCGCCCGAAATGCGACCATCCTCAGATAACGTCCCGCGCAGGATGTCTTTGGCGCGCCCCAGCAAGGTTTCGGCAGGTGGGATTGCGGCGGCGGTTAGGGCCAGAAGATCAGTCAAAATCACGTTTGTTTCGGTCGTCAGATGGGCGTCGCGGGGCATGTCTCGAATCTCCTCGGGCGAACGTCTGGTGCTGGCAGTATAGCCGTTTCGCAAAGACCTAGGGCGTTTGCAGGTGCAGCGCAACATAAATGCTGCAATGCGTCGATACGCGCACAAAAATGTCGCGCCCACTTTGCGGGTGCAGCCCTGCCGGAAGCAACGTAGAACAGGCCTATGCTTGCGGAATTGTTCGATCTTATCCCGCCTTGGGCGTTGCTGACGGCGGGATTGGTGGCGTTTGTCGCGGGGATCGTGAAAGGCGCGATTGGCTTTGCGCTTCCATTGATCATCATGTCGGGGCTCTCGCTTTTCTTGGAGCCGTTGATTGCCGTCGCGGGTGTGATCCTACCGGCCCTGGTGTCGAACCTGCTGCAGGTCTCGCGCCATCCGATCGCTGAGGCGCGCGCCACCATCTGGGATTTCCGCCGCTACGTCCTGTTGGTCTGCATCATGATCCTGATCGTGGCGCAGTTCGTGAAACTGGTGCCGGAGCAAGTATTCTATCTGGTCCTGGGCGTGCCGGTTCTGGCTTTGTCGATCATTCAATTGTCGGGTGTGCGTCTTGTCATCCCGCCTCAACGGCGCCGCATGGCCGAATGGCTGGTCGGCGGGCTTGCCGGGACAATGGGTGGTTTCACGGGCACGTGGGGGCCGCCAACGGTGCTGTATCTCATGGCGCTGGACACCCCCAAATCGCGCCAAATGCTGATCCAGGGCGTGATCTACAGCCTAGGGTCGGTCAGTTTGTTGGTCGGGCACATAACGTCTGGCGTTTTCACCTGGGCGACGGCGACGTTTTCCGCGGTGCTATTGGTGCCGACATTCCTTGGCATGCGCGTGGGGTTCTGGGTCGGTGATCGGTTGGATGCGGAATTGTTCCGAAAGGCGACACTGATCGTGTTGATTGTCGCAGGGGCCAATCTGGTGCGGCGCGGTCTGTTCGGTTGACGCCACCCGAAGCTAAGAAAGGAACGCATCAAAACACGTGTCGATCACCTGGGGCATCATGGCCGGGTCCACCACCTCGAACGTGATATGAAACAATTCCACCCCCGCCGCGTCATGACCTTCAAAGGTCCATGCGCCCGTCACCAGTTCATTGGGGGTGTCGAAGGAGTATCCCGCCAAGCTGGGCCCCATTCCGTCGATATCGGTCACCCAGCTTTCGACTGTGATGCCTGAATCCGGGTAGGGCGGATGTGTGACGGTGATGGTGACCGGATCCAGGATCCGACCCTGCCGGGCGGTGACCAAGACCCCGAAGCCTATGCCGATCTCCGCAGGGACAACTTTCTGTTGAAAGGCAAAGTCGGGCAGGCCGGGTACGATATTGATAAACCCAGAGGCCGTGTCAGGGGCCGGATCCTGCCGTTCAGGCTCTCGGGTGCAATAGATGCCATAGATCAATTCGGCGATATCTTCACCGGTTCTGGGATTGGCCTGGGCTGGCTGAGCCACCGAGCAGAGGGCAAAAATGATCGCCAGAAGGCTCACCAACACACGCCGCATAATTCGGCTCCCCAATGAAAAAGGGCTGACCCTCGCTGTCAGGATCAGCCCAATCGTCGTAACGCTTTAGGCGGTTCAGATGGCGGCGGCTTTTACGTCGTCATCGATATGGGCGACATATTGCGCAAAGTTGTCCGAGAACATTTGGACCAGTTTTTGCGCCTGACGATCATAGGCGGCGCCATCGGCCCATGTGCCGCGTGGATCCAACAGATCGTCGCTGCAACCGGGGCAGGTTTCGGGCACTTCAAAGCCGAAATGCGGATCCTTGCGGAACTTGCCCTTGTTCAGCGTGCCGTCGAGCGCCGCGGTCAGCAGGGCGCGCGTGGCTTTGATCGGCATCCGCGATCCGGTGCCGAAGGCGCCGCCGGTCCAGCCGGTGTTCACCAGCCAACATGTCGCGCCGTATTCCGCAATTTTCTCGCGCAGCAGGTCGCCGTAGACCTCTGGGCGGCGCGGCATGAACGGCGCGCCGAAGCAGGTCGAGAAGGTTGGCGTCGGCTCGGTCACGCCACGTTCGGTCCCTGCTACCTTTGCAGTGAACCCGCTGAGGAAGTGATACATCGCCTGGCTGGGGGACAAGCGCGCGATAGGCGGCAGAACCCCAAAAGCATCGCAGGTGAGCATCACGATGTTCTTCGGGTGGCCGCCAAGCCCAGTCTCAGACGCGTTCGAGATCATGTCGAGCGGATAGGCGCAGCGCGTATTCGCTGTCAGGCTGTCATCGTCGAAATCCAGCTCGAGCGTGTTTTCGTCGTAGACCATGTTTTCGATCACGGTGCCGAATTTCTTGGTCGTCGCGTAGATTTCAGGCTCAGCTTCTTCGCGCAGATTGATGGTCTTCGCGTAGCAGCCGCCTTCGAAATTGAACGTGCCGGTGTCAGACCAGCCATGCTCGTCATCACCGATCAGGATGCGCGATGGATCGGCGGACAGGGTGGTTTTGCCCGTGCCGCTGAGGCCGAAGAACACGGCCGCGTCGTCTGGGTCGCCAATCGCATGGTTGGCCGAGCAATGCATCGCCATGATGCCTTTTTCCGGCAGCATGTAGTTCAAAAGCGTGAAGACCGATTTCTTGTTCTCACCCGCATATTCCGTATTGCCGATCAGGATCAGCTTCTTCGAGAAGTTCAGGGCGATCACCGTTTCCGAATTGCAGCCGTGTTTTGCGGGGTCTGCTTTGAAGCTAGGGCAGTTGATGATGGTGAATTCGGGAATGAAGCTGGCCAGTTCCGAGGCGTCGGGGCGCCGCAGCAGGTGGCGGATGAACAGGTTGTGCCAAGCCAGCTCGCTGACCACACGCACATCCAGGCGATGCGCGGGGTCGGCGCCTGCATATAGATCCTGAACATAGTAATCGCCGCCCGTCATGTGGGCGAGCATATCTTCGTGCAGGCGGTCGAAAGCCTCCGGCGTCATCGGCGCATTGTTGTCCCACCAGATATGATCTTCGACCTCTGGCGTGCGAACAACGAACTTGTCATTGGGGGATCGACCGGTGAATTGGCCGGTTGAGACCAGGAATGTACCGCCCAGGCCAATCCGGCCCTCGCCGCGCGCCACCGCGGCCTCCATCAGCGCCGGTTCCAGCAAGTTGTAATAGACCGAGCCGAGCCCCGTGATGCCTTGGGTTTCAAGCGTGTGTGCGGGGTTCACGCGTCCGTTGGTCATGGCTTTCATGCTCCTGTCAGGCGAGATTCGCCTTTATTTGCTGTGTTGAAGGTCGGTTTCGCTATGTGAAACCGCCACCCAGGGTCCCGCTATAACATGATGATTTTGAACCTGGATAGGATGTGCCGTCACAGTTAGCGCAACCATTAGCGCAACCACCGGATTTCCGCATGTTTTGGTGGCACTGATCGGCCACAACCAGCCCATTTTTTGCCGATTGTCCCCAAATTGGGCGGGTTAAACTAAGTGTTAACGCAAATCCGCCACAGTCCTGAACCATCGAAGCTACGGATCAGTCATTTCCGATTGATTCTTAGACTGAAACAATGAAGCTGTTCGAAAAACTAAAAATCGAGCAGTAATCGAGGATAGACAAATGGCGCGTATCGCACTTGTCGACGACGACAGGAATATCCTGACGTCTGTATCGATGACCCTGGAGGCAGAGGGTTTCGACGTCGAAACATTCAACGATGGCCAGTCCGCGTTGGACGCATTTAATCGTAAACTGCCCGATCTTGGTGTGTTTGATATCAAGATGCCCCGGATGGATGGGATGGATCTGCTGCAACGTCTGCGTCAGAAGTCGCAGATGCCGGTGATCTTCCTGACCTCCAAGGATGATGAGATTGACGAGTTGATGGGCCTGCGCATGGGCGCGGACGACTATGTTCGCAAGCCGTTTTCGCAGCGTCTTTTGGTGGAACGGATCCGTTCGATCCTCCGGCGCCAGGATGCGATTGCCTCCGATGCGACCGGCACCCCCGAAGAAAGCACCGTTCTGGAACGTGGACATCTGAAGATGGACCCGCTTCGTCACGCCGTTGCCTGGAAAGGCCAGGACGTAACGCTGACCGTGACCGAATTCCTGCTTCTGCAGGCGCTCGCGCAGCGGCCAGGCTTTGTGAAAAGCCGCGATCAGCTGATGGACGTTGCCTATGACGAGCAGGTCTATGTCGACGACCGGACGATCGACAGTCACATCAAACGCCTGCGTAAGAAGATGCGCTCGGTGGACGATGATTTCTCGGCGATCGAGACGCTCTACGGCATCGGTTATCGGTACAACGAAGAATAAATCAGGGGTCTGGCGTGCCAGCCGACGCATCGATGACCAACCGCGCCGCCGTAGAGCGGGCGGATATCGTCCTAGGAGAGGATTGGGACCGTCCCCAGGGCACGGTTGAGAGTGAGCTGCGCGCAGCGCGCGCGCGGCGGTCTCTTATCTCTCTCAATCGCTCTCCTCTGGCGCGCAAGATTATTCTGTTCAACCTCCTGGCAATCGTCGTGTTGGTGGCTGGGGTCATGTACCTCAATCCCTTCCGCGACAGCCTGGTGGTGCAACGCGAGCGGGCGTTGGCTGTCGAGGCGCAGCTGATCGCAGATATCTTTGAAGCAAATCTGCCCGCTGATACGCGGGTCGACCTCTCAGACCGTGATACGTTTGACGCTGGCGATGTGTTGTCGCGGATCGGATTGTCCGACGGTGTCGATATTGTCGTTTATGCCGACGACGGAACCTTGGTGACATCCACTCGCACCCTGTCACGCAGTGCGGCGCGCCCAGTCCGCGGTTTGGCGACGGAGTCATCCGAAAGCCTGATGATCACGGATTTCCTGAATTCGATCTGGAACACAATGGCCCAAGTCCTGGGGAACTCCGACGCGCCGGAAACCCAAATTGACGATTCGGGATTTCATCGCGCCATGGTGGCCAGCGCTCTGGATGGCGCGACGTTTTTGCGGCGAGGGTTGAATACGACTGGCTCGGTGTATGCTGCCGCGACGCCCATTGAAGGCCTGGGCGGTCCGGTTGGGGTCGTTGTTGTGACGACGGCAGCGGGCGAAATCGACCAGCTGGTCCGGGTCGAACGGGAGCAATTGCTGCAGATGTTCGTGGTGGCACTTTTGGTGTCCATCGGCTTATCCTTGGTCTTGGCCTCGACAATCGCCAATCCGCTTTCCGATCTCTCGGCGGCGGCGGAGTTGGGTCGAGATAAGAACGCCCGAAAGATGTCGCCGACCCGGGTGCGTATCCCGGATCTGACCGGGCGCCCGGATGAGATCGGGCGCCTCTCTGGCGCGCTGCGCGGCATGGTTGCGGCGCTCTACGATCGGATCGATTCGAACGAACAATTCGCAGCTGACGTCAGTCATGAAATCAAAAACCCGCTGGCCTCGCTGCGTTCTGCCGTGGGAACATTGGGCTTCGCTAAAAATGACGAACAGCGCCAGCGTCTGATCGATGTCATCGAGCACGACGTGCAGCGCCTTGACCGCCTGGTCAGTGACATTTCCAACGCATCGCGATTGGATAGCGAACTGGTCAAAGAGGAGGAGGAGGAGTTCGACCTCGTCCGAACACTCGACAATCTCTCCCACTACCATTCCGAGGAAGCAGCGGCCAAGGGGGTTGAGTTTATCTCGGACCTGCCCGACACGCCGATCCGTCTCGCCGGGTTGGAGGGGCGCTTGGCGCAGGTCTTCGTGAACCTGCTGACCAATGCAATTTCCTTTTGCGAAGATGGCGATGCAGTCCGGCTTTGGACACGGCGGCGTGAAAATCGTGTGCTAATCGTCGTCGAAGATACCGGGCCTGGCATCCCCGAAGAGGCGCTCACCAAGGTGTTCAACCGCTTTTATTCCGAGCGCCCAGTGCAGCAATTTGGCAACCATTCCGGCCTTGGCCTGGCGATCTCCAAGCAGATTATCGAGGCCCATGGCGGCGTTATATGGGCCGAGAACATCCGCCCCACCGAAGCGGATCTCACTTCGGAACCGCTGGGCGCACGCTTTGTGGTCGGTCTGCCCATCTAGTGATATGGCAGTCGGATCCGCATCAGATCCAGAGGTGCTGACCGGATGGGCGGATTACCCCGGTAACGACGTTTCACGCGTGTTTCTGAGGGCAAGTGCCGTCGCGCTCGACGATGCCGGGGTTCTGATCTTGGGGGCAAGCGGATCGGGTAAATCCAGTCTCGCGCTGGCTTTGATGGCCTATGGTGCGCAGCTTGTCTCCGACGACGGTGTGATCGCTGAACAACGCGCCGCTATTCTCCATTTGGTTCGCCCTGAGACTGCCCCGCCGCTGATCGAGGCAAGAGGGATCGGGCTGTTGAATGCCGGACCTGTCGTTTCGAGCGTGCCGCTTCACCTGGCTGTGGATCTGGACACGCCGGAACCAGATCGCTTGCCGCCGCGACGCTCCGTCGCTTTTGGTGCAGCCGAGGCAGAGTTGATCCGAGGCGCTGGAGCGCCCACCCTAGCGCCTGCCGTGATCCAAATGCTTCGCTATGGTCGCGCACACTTGTAACGCCACCTTTTGAAACCTGGAACATTCCATGACCGACGCCCAATCCCCTGCCCAAGTGATCTTCGTCACGGGCCTGTCCGGCGCCGGGCGCTCAACGATCATCAATGTGCTGGAAGACCTTGGGTTTGAAGCAATTGACAACCTGCCGCTATCACTTCTTTCGCGCTTGCTGGAGGGTGCGCCGCCCGCCCGCCCGCTGGCTTTGGGGATCGACTCACGTACCCGCGATTTCAGCGCAGATGAGTTGATGCAGGCCTTCGCGCGCCTGCAAGCCGATCCCGCTTTTGAAGCTGAAATGATCTATGTCGATTGTGACACGGCGACCTTGCAGCAGCGCTATTCAGAAACGCGGCGTAGACATCCCTTGGCGCCTGATGCCGATCCTATGGCAGGCATTGCGTTGGATCGCGATATGGTCGGCGCGTTGCGAGATGTGGCAACGATCTTGCTGGATACCAGCCGATTGACGCCTCATGATACGAAGGCACGCATCGCCGCGATGTTCCCTGATGATCAGGCGCCCGGCTTGGCCGTGCAACTGACCTCGTTTTCTTTCAAGCGCGGCCTGCCTTTGGGGGCAGACTTGGTTTTTGATTGCCGGTTCTTGCGCAACCCCCACTGGGACCCGTTGCTGCGCCCACAGGACGGTAGATCGCCGGATGTGCAGGCCCACATCAGGGATGATCCGAGGTTCGCGCCCTTCTGCGATCAGGTGGCGGGATTGCTCGATTTGCTTCTGCCGGCTTATCGCGAAGAGGGCAAAAGCCACCTAACCGTGGCGTTTGGGTGTACGGGTGGACGTCACAGATCCGTGGCTTTGGTAGAGATTACCGCGCAACACCTTGCGGAGCAGGGCTGGCGGGTGTCAAAACGACATCGAGATGTGGCGCGCACGGATCCGCAATCCCACGCACCTGCATCGCATCAAACGCCAGCCAGCCCGTCGGTTGAAGATGAGGAAGCGAGTTAAGCGTGATCGGCATCGTGATTGTCGCCCATGGCGGCCTAGCGCCGGAGTTTTTGCGTGCCACCGAACATGTCGTGGGCCAGCAGATGGGCATGCGTGCGATTTCGATAGGTGCCGAGGATGACCGTACAGCGCGGACACGCGAGATCTGCGATGCGGCGGATGCTGTCGATACCGGCGACGGCGTTGTCGTTGTGACGGATATGTATGGCGGATCGCCGTCAAACCTGTCGCTGCGGGCCTGCCGACCAGCGAACCGCAAGATCCTGACCGGAATGAACCTGCCCATGCTGATCAAGCTGGCCAAATCCCGTCATCTGACCGTTGAAGAGGCTGTCATGCGTGCAACAGAGGCGGGGCGTCGTTACATCAACAGTTTTGACGGGGCGCCGGAATAAGATACGCCGGGCGTCATGACAGAGATGACGACGCATACCCGCCAGATGAAGATTGTGAACGTGAAGGGCCTGCATGCGCGCGCATCGGCCCGGTTCGTTGAGGTGGTTGAGGATTATGACGCAACGGCAATCGTCCGCAAAGATGGGCTGAGCGCCGCCGGGGACTCGATCATGGGCCTTTTAATGTTGGCAGCCTCTCAGGGAACCTTTATTGAAGTCGAAACCAGTGGGGTACAGGCGGAAGACCTGGCCAATGCGCTGGACGCTCTGGTCGCCCAGCGGTTCGGCGAGGATACCTGACACGCTTGCAGGACTTGCGCAGCGTCTCAGGATGAGGAAAGACGAGGGCTCGTGACGGATCTCGGTACCCGAAATATCTCGGCCCCAGCGCCAACCCGGGCTTCCGGTGCCAACGGTCAGTATGACCGTCGGTCCCTGACCTATGCCAATTCGTTTCCCAGTCCGATCGTACGCTTCACGATCAAGGCCATTGAATGGATGACCGGCAAGATCACGATCTTGCGGCGCGTGCGGCAATTCGAGAATTTGGGCGAATTCAAAGGTCAGGCCTTCTGGCCCGCCACGATGAAGGTGATGGGGATCGACCTGCAGACCCCGCAATCCCAGTTGGACCGTATCCCGAAAGATGGTCCGGTTGTCTTTGTTGCAAACCACCCACATGGGTTGGTCGATGGGATGATCCTGGCGGATCTGATAGGACGCCGCCGAAACGATTACCGGATCCTGACACGCGCTCTGCTGACCGGTTTGGACGAAGCCGCGGCCAGTTACATGATCTCGGTTCCGTTTCCCCATGAACCCGATGCCCAGCAAAAGATGTTGGATATGCGGGCGCAGGCTATGGCGCATTTAAAGGAACGTGGGTTGATTGCGCTTTTCCCGTCTGGCGCCGTTGCGGCGGCAGATCGGATGTGGGGCCCGCCTTTGGAGGGGGAGTGGAACGTTTTCACCGCGAAGATGATCCGCACATCCGGCGCGACCATTGTTCCGTGTTTCTTCACCGGATCGAACAGCCGCGCATATCAGATTGCCAATCGGATCAGCCCAGTGATTCGTCAGGGCCTGCTGATCCACGAAGTGGTGAACAGCTTCGACAAACCGCAAGCGCCGATCATCGGGAAGCCGATCCAGCCCGAAGAATGGCATGATCGGATTGGGAAGCCGCGTGAGTTCATGGCATGGCTACGCGAGCGGACGCTGTCTTTGAAAGACAACCCGAACCAATAGCGCGCCATACCGACACTTTCACCGAGATCCGCACCCGGGGCCACTCCCGTGAGCGTCCGTGCCTGTTCTCCCTAGCGGGCCCAGGCCCGTCCGATCTTTAGGCCCAGCGCCGCGCGTGGGCGCGGTGGGGGCGGCGGCTGACCCGCTATCGCGTCGGAACCGGTCCGCCTTCCCCGCGGTAATCGTAGAAACCGCGCTGGGTTTTGCGACCAAGCCACCCAGCCTCGACATATTTGGTAAGTAAAGGACAAGGCCGGTACTTGGTGTCGGCCAATCCGTCATGCAGCACGTTCATAATCGCCAGACATGTATCCAGCCCGATGAAATCAGCCAATTCCAGCGGCCCCATTGGATGGTTGGTGCCCAGCTTCATGGCCATGTCGATGGAGGTGACATTTCCAACACCCTCATACAGCGTGTAGACCGCTTCGTTGATCATCGGCATCAGAATGCGGTTGACGATAAAGGCCGGGAAATCCTCGGCCGTTGCGGCGGTTTTGCCCAGCCGGTCCACGACGGATTTGCAAGCTGTGAAGGTGGGCTCATCGGTGGCAATGCCACGGATCAATTCGACCAATTGCATCACCGGCACTGGGTTCATGAAATGGAACCCCATGAATTTCTCGGGGCGATCGGTGCGTGAGGCCAGCCGCGTGATCGAGATCGACGAGGTGTTGGAGGTTAGGATTGTATTGGGTTTGAGATGTGGCAGCAGGTCTTCGAAGATTGCCTGCTTCACTGTTTCCCGCTCGGTTGCGGCTTCGATGATCAGGTCGGTAGGCCCCACGTCGGACAATCGCAGAGTCGTCCGGATCCGGCCCATGGCCGCATCCTTCTCGGCAGCCGAGATCTTCTCGCGAGCAACCTGACGCCCGAGATTTGCATCGATGATCTCTGTCGCGCGGGTTAATGAATCCTGGCTCACGTCGGATAGCACCACACCATACCCGGCCAACGCACAGACATGCGCAATGCCGTTTCCCATCTGGCCCGCGCCGACGATCCCAATGCTGTCGATGCCCATGGACGCTCCTTTTCGGTGCCGAGTTTCGTTGCGCGCACCATAGGCAGGGTGTCGCGGCGGGCACAAGATCGCTATCGCCGCGACTGGAATGGAGCGGATCTGTGCAAATCTAGGAAAAATTTCAATAAAACAGTCGTTTAGGAATTGATCAACGCCTTGGTGTCACCATGGGCGTTGGGTGAGTCTCCCTTCAATTGGAGTGAGGAATTATGAGTTTTGAGCAGCGGGGGCGAATGCCTCTTGATTATCACACAGCGGCGCTCCCGGGATCGCCTCTAAGGTTCCGTGGGCCAATATCCGACAGCTTGGGGCCATGTGTCGTTTGCGTGGGCGGGTCGGAAACATTTGGGCGCTTCATACATGCGCCATTCGCGTCGCAGTTGGACTCGGCGCTCCCGCAACCGGTTTTGAACCTAGGCGTGGTGAATGCGGGTTTGGATGTGCTGACGAACGATGTTGCCATTGGTTCCGCTATGGCAAAGGCGGATGCCGTGGTGTTGCAGATCACCAGCGCCCACAACATGACCAATCGGTTCTACCATGTGCATCCGCGCCGGAACGATCGCTTTTTGAAGGCGAGCTCGATGCTGCGTACGATATTTCCTGATGTGGATTTTACAGAGTTTCATTTCACACGGCATCTGCTCAGCCATCTGCACAACCTATCCGAAGACCGGTTTGGTATCATCAAAACCGAGCTTGAGGCCGCTTGGGTCGCCCGTATGCGGCGATTGATCGATTCCATTGATGCGCCGGTGCATTTGCTATGGCTTTCGAACAAGACGCCTGATTGCCCGGCCCCCGAGGGCCTGGGGGGCGATCCACTTTTTGTCAGCCAGCGGATGTTGGATGCCGTGTCTGAGATGGCAGCATCTGTCACAATCGCTGTGCCTGATGTGGTTGAAGATGCTGACAGCACGAAGGGTAAGTTCTTCGGGCCGCGGGAAGAGGCGGCCGCCCGGTTATTGCCCGGTCCGCGTATCCATGATCGCGCGGCGGCGGAATTGCTTAATCATTTGTCTTGAATCATCAAAAAAGCCCTGCACGACCGGACGCCGTGCAGGGCCAATCCTAAGTTGAGCAACGCCTCAGAGCTTGCCGGTCAGTTCAGGCACAGCGTCGAACAGATCTGCGACCAGGCCGTAATCAGCCACTTGGAAGATGGGCGCTTCTTCATCCTTGTTGATTGCAACGATGACCTTGCTGTCCTTCATGCCCGCCAGGTGCTGAATGGCCCCGGAAATTCCGACGGCGACATACAATTCCGGCGCGACGACTTTGCCGGTTTGGCCAACCTGCCAATCGTTCGGAGCATACCCGGAATCGACCGCAGCGCGTGAAGCGCCAACGGCAGCGCCCAGCTTGTCGGCCAGGCCCTCGATCAGGGCGAATTGCTCTTCGCTGCCAACGCCACGACCGCCCGAGACGACGATCCCGGCGGAGGTCAGTTCAGGCCGATCACTGGCTGCGACCTTGTCCTCGACCCACGACGACAGGCCAGGATTGCCTGCGGCGTCAATCATCTCAACCGATGCGGATCCACCCGTGGCGGCGGCATCGAAGGTTGAGGTCCGGAAGGTCACAACCTTCTTTGCGTCTGACGATTTCACCGTTTGGATCGCGTTACCCGCGTAGATTGGACGCTCGAACGTGTCGGCATCGACCACGCCTGACGCGTCGGAGATCACCATGACATCCAGTAGCGCGGAGACGCGGGGCATGATGTTTTTGGCGTCCGTCGTGGCGGGTGCCACGATATGAGAATAGTCGCCGGCGAGCTCAGCGATCAGCGCCGCTGTCGGTTCGGCCAAGCGATGACCCAACACGTCATCCTCGGCGCACAGCACCTTCGAGACGCCCGCAATCGTGGCGGCCTCATCAGCGGCGGCTTTGGCAGATGCTCCGGCGCACAGTACGGTCACATCCCCCAATTGCGTTGCTGCTGTCACGGCCTTGGCGGTGGCGTCCATCGACAATTCGCCCGCATTGACCTCTGCCATCAGAAGAACAGCCATTACAGTACCCCCGCTTCGTCTTTGAGTTTCGTCAGAAGTTCATCGACCGACCCGACTTTCACACCGGCGGCGCGCGCCTCGGGCTCGGATGTGCTGACCACCGTCAGGCGTGGTGCGACATCGACGCCGTAATCGGCGGCGGTTTTTTCATCCAGCGGCTTTTTCTTCGCCTTCATGATGTTCGGGAGAGAGGCATAGCGCGGCTCGTTCAGGCGCAGATCGACGGTGATGATGGCAGGCATCTTCACTTCGATGGTCTGCAAGCCGCCATCGACTTCGCGCGTGACCTTGGCGCTGTCGCCATCGACATCGACCTCTGACGCGAAGGTGGCCTGCGACCATCCCAGCAGAGCCGACAGCATCTGACCGGTGGCGTTCATGTCATTGTCGATGGCCTGTTTGCCCGCCAGAACCAGCCCGGGCTGTTCCTCGTCGATCACGGCTTTCAGGATTTTGGCAACGGCCAGCGGTTCGATATCCGTATGGACGTCATCGGCAGCAATCACCAGGATGGCGCGGTCCGCGCCCATCGCCAGGGCCGTGCGCAGGGTTTCTTGGTTCTGCTTTACCCCGATGGAGACGGCGACCACCTCTTCGGCCTTTCCGGCCTCTTTCAGGCGAATGGCCTCTTCCACCGCAATCTCGTCGAACGGGTTCATCGACATCTTTACATTGGCAAGATCGACGCCCGAGCCGTCCGCTTTCACGCGAACCTTCACGTTATAATCGATCACGCGCTTCACAGGTACCAAGACCTTCATGGCGTTCTCCCTCTGTCAAAAGCCGGGGCGGACCCAAGCAACTATCTGGCAAGAAGGGATAGACCCAAGCGCAGGTGGAAAATAGGCCAAAATCGACGCGCCGCGGCGATCCGACGCCGCGTTACGTGCACGTCAAGCGGCTTGGGCCACTTCCGTGACGATTGCGGCGTAGCAACTGACCGTCGCGATCAGCACAAAGACATGCCAAATCGTGTTGTGAAACGGCAATCGATGGCTGATCAGAAAGATGATTCCCGCAGAATAGAGCAAGCCGCCGATGACCAGCAGGGCCAGCGCAGTTTCGCTGATGCCGGACAAAAGCGGCCCGCCCAAGACAGCCCCCGCCCATCCCAGGCCCAGATACAGCACGATGGCAAGCCAAAGCGGCGCCTTGCGCGAGAATAGGATGATCGATGCGCCGCCCAGTGCCGTGGCCCATATCCCGGCCAGAAATCCAGCAGACCCCGAGGCCAGCGCGACAAAGGGTGTGTAGGTGCCTGCGATCTTGAAATAGATGGCCGATTGGTCGAGCTGCCGAAGTCTGGGCGTCAAATCTGCCCGCTGCACCAGATTGTACAACGCCGAACAGACCCACATGGCCAGCAAACAGGCCGCGTAGATGCTGACCGCTGTGGTCAGCCCCACATCTTTCGTCCACACGACGACAAGGGTGATCAGGACGGGTCCAGCAACCAGCGCACCGCCAATGCCCAAACCATGCACGACAGCGTCTGAAACATATTCAGCCTTGCTATACTGCCGGTTGGGTTTGATATGCGACATGCAGAAAAGTTTAGACCAAGATCGGTTAACAGCCACATAAATTCTGAGAAACAATTTGGTGTTCATGTGTGATGGCGGTGCGGACGGGCTATAAGAAAAGCGAGATTAGAGGCTTGGCCTGTCGCATCTCGGACCGGTCAAACGCCTTGGTCGCAGCGTTACCCGAAGATCCATTGCGGGAGCTGCACCTGGTCTGTTGTTGTGATCGGTGCATCGATCCCGAGGCGTTGCAACGCATACGGAAGACACCTCCAACACGGCTAACCGATGACCTGATCAATCAGTATTTCGGCGGCGCTGCGGCGGTCGAGGCCGCGACGGATGAACAGGCGCGGCTGGAGGCGTACATCATCCTGACCCATGTGATCGCGCATTTGGGGCATATGACGACATTGCCCGATGCCGAAGCGCGCGACTATAGCCGCCAACATCACTATCTGCCTGCCGATTACCTGATCCCCTATCTGTTCGCGACAGGTTTTGCGCCGCGCCTTGGCCCGCAGAAACAGGCCGAGATCAACGATTACCTTCTGGACTTGGCGCGCTATGCCGTGGCCAAAAGGGCCAGATCGTTCGACAACGTGCTGTGCTATCTGAGCCTGTTCGGAAACCGGCTGCCCGATCTGTTTGAGGAATTTCGCCAAGCGCGACCGCTGCGTCAGCTTCGACTATGGACCACGCTCGCCCGGGGGCATGTCACGTCGCATCCCGATGGCAGGGCGAGCCCGAAGGATCTTCACCTGTGGTTCAGCGGAATGCCTTTGGCGGATCGCCAACATCTGCTTGCCGCGTTGGAGGCGCCGCAGACCGCGATGTTGATTGAACGGTTCGCCTTTGCCGCGCGAGACCGGGATTGGCTGACCTATCTGTCCCGTCTTCTGGAATGGCGCGAGATGAGCATCCTCGCCACGCGCTATTCCGAATACAAGGACGGGCGCCATTGAAAAGACGCGCGCGTCATAAAGCGAAGCTGCGCCTCAGAGCCTCCCTCAGCGGTTCGCGCCTGGAACCCACAAAACGTCATCTTTGCCGTTGTTGTTGGCGATGCGGCCCGCGACGAAGAACCAATCAGAGAGGCGATTGAGGTATTTCACGCCCGCCGGATTGATCGATTCGACGCCCACCAGCTCCACCGACAGCCGTTCGGCCCGCCGACAGACTGTCCGGCAAATATGCAGATGCGCTGCCAGCGCCGAGCCGCCTGGCAGAATAAAGGATCGCAAAGGATCCAGCTTGGCATTCATCGCGTCAATCTCGGCCTCTAGCCGCTCAACCTGAGCGTCAGCGATCCGCAGCGGCGGATATTCACGATTGCCATCCATTTCCATATTCGGAGTGCACAGATCGGCACCCAGATCGAACAGATCGTTCTGCACCATTGCGATCTGATCGGCCATTTCACCCTCGGCATGGAGGCGCGCGACCCCAAGCGTCGCATTCAGTTCATCCACTGTTCCATAAGCCGTCACGCGCTGTGAATGCTTGGCGACCCGGCTGCCATCGCCTAGGGCCGTTTCGCCCGCATCCCCCGTGCGTGTGTAGATTTTGTTGAGAACGACCATGGGTTCAGCCCCCCGATTGCTGGCGGAAAAAGACGAAGATCAAGATCAGAACCACGGCCAAGGCCTGCAACCCGATCCGCCATTGCATGAACTTGTTGGATTGGCGGCTGGCCTCGGGTCCGCCCTTGCGAAAGGCGTTGATCCCTAAAAGCAGCACAACCAGCACCGCGGCACAGGCCAGCAGCGCAAGGAACAATAGCGGGTCGTCTGTCATGTTTTCTCCGATCACTGTCCGAGGCCAACCTAGAGGGCATCGGTCCAAAGGCTAGAGCCGCGCGGCGATTGCATCGATCATCCGTTGCGGAAGTGCCCGTTTCAGAGCCTCGGCAATATGGACGGCCGGGGTGATGTGATAGCGCGGCCGCGGGTTTGGCGCCTCAATGGCATGGATCAGGCGGCGAATAACAGCGTCTGGTTCACGCTGGAACATCGCGCGCCCCTTGTCTTCATAGAGAAATGGCAGCAACTCGGCCCGGTACCGTTCGGCAATGGCGGAGCTTTCCCAGTCGATCCAGCGCTCGAAGGGAGGGATCGAGTTGATTCGAAACTTCGACGTGACAGGTCCGGTATTCAGCGTCGAGACGTGGATCCCGCTGCCGCGCAGTTCCAGTCGCAGCGTATCGGTCAGACCCTCCAGCGCATGTTTTGAGGCGTTGTAGGCCCCGCGCCAGGGCATCACGTGGCGCCCGAAGCCCGAGGAATGCTGTACGATCCGTCCATGACCCTGCCGGCGCATCACGGCGATCGCGCGGGTTGTCAGATCGTGCAGGCCAAACACATTGGTCTCGAACAATTCCCGCAGCCCATCGACCGGCAGATCTTCGACCGCGCCCGGCAAGCCATGGCCAGCATTGTTGAACAGAGCATCAAGGCGACCGTTTGTTTGATCCAGAACGCTCTGAAAACCTGAGGTGATGCTCTCGGCCGAAGTAACGTCCAAGATCGGAGCGTCGAAACCTTCGGCCTCAAGCCTGGCGCGATCGTCGTCGCGCCGGACGCCAGCAAACACCTGCCAGCCACGCGCTTTTAGCGTCACCGCGGCCTCATAGCCGATGCCCGAAGAACAGCCGGTGATCAGGATGGATTTGGTCATGATGTCCCTGCCTTGCACATCCTGCCTAGGCGCGTGTGGTCTCTGGCGCAACCGGGTCAGTTGGTGACAGGTTCCAAAAACTCAAGCGCCATGAAGCCTTCCACGCCCGTGGCGACGACGCGCAGCCTGGCCCAATCGTCGGGCGCATCAGCCAGGTATTCCACCTGATCCCCACGCACCAAGGCCGTCAGAATAGCATCGTCGGTCGATGGTCCGGCACGGAAATTCACACGATCACCGGTAACCTGCCACAGCGCGGATACTGCTGAGGTATCGTCGGATGGTTCTACGTCAGGTGCCGCGTCGGCCGAAATCTCGGCAGCGGGCGTATCTGGGCGTGGCTGCGCTGAGGCATTGCCAAGTGTGACCCGCGCAATTTCACGATCGCTGTCCTCGGTGATGGTGGTGTCAAACGGATTGATCACAGCGACCACATCCAACACTTCGCCATCCGCTGTCTCCAGTTGATAGCTTCCGTTTGCTTCGCGGAGTGCGGCGTCATCGTCTGAGAATGCAGCTTCATTCGGGGGCGGGCGCGAGGCATTGTCCTCGGCCTGCGTGATCAGGTCGGAAAAGAAGTTCGCCAGCGTGGTCTCACCATCGGAGGTCTCAGATGCCTCGGTCACCTCCGGCGCCTCGGATTCATCCGGGATCACCAGCAACACGATGTAGATCGCCGCAACCAATGCGATCGCCCACTTGATCATCCGCGGCCTCCCTCATCCTCTCGGGCACAGGTGATATGCCAAGTCTCTGACGCAAAAACAGGGGAAATCTTGGGCTGTGGTGGCATCGGCGTCTTTTCGGTCCTTGTTGGGGCGCGCGCGGGACGCTATCCCATGATCTAGATGAGCAGTGATGACGACACACAAGATGGCCGCCTAGAGGCGGAACCGCTGAGCCGCGCGATCGGTTCGCGATATCTTCAGTATGCGCTGAGCACAATCATGCACCGTGCGCTGCCGGACGCGCGCGACGGGCTGAAACCTGTACACCGCCGTATCTTATACGCAATGCGCGAGCTGCGGTTGAGTTCCAATGGCGGCTTCCGAAAGTCGGCCAAGATCTCCGGCGACGTGATGGGGAACTATCATCCCCATGGCGATGCAGCGATTTATGATGCCATGGCGCGTTTGGCGCAGGATTTTGTGATCCGGTATCCGCTGGTCGACGGGCAGGGGAATTTCGGAAATATCGACGGTGATAACCCGGCCGCATCCCGCTATACCGAAGCGCGCATGACTGCGATGGCCGAGGCGCTACTGGAAGGTCTGTCCGAGGATGCGGTGAATTTCCGCGACAATTATGACGGCACGCTGACCGAGCCCGAAGTGCTGCCCGCGCAGGTCCCGAACCTGCTGGCCAATGGATCCAGCGGGATTGCTGTGGGCATGGCGACGAATATCCCGCCGCACAATCTGGACGAGTTGATCGCAGCCTGCCTGCATCTGATCAAGACGCCCGATGCGCGGGACGATACGCTGTTGAACTACGTGAAGGGGCCGGATTTTCCCACCGGCGGGGTAATCGTAGAGCCGCCCGAGTCGATGGCTGAAACCTATCGCACCGGAAAAGGTGGCTTCCGCGTCCGCGCGAAGTGGGAGGTCGAGGATCTCGGGCGCGGTCAATGGCAGATCGTCGTGACCGAAATCCCCTATCAGGTCCAGAAATCCAAGCTGATCGAAAAGCTGGCGGAACTGATCCAGCAAAAGAAGGTCCCGATCCTGGCGGACGTGCGAGATGAAAGCGCTGATGATATCCGCATCGTGCTGGAACCGCGCGCCAAGACCGTCGATGCCGAGGTGCTGATGGGCACGTTGTTCCGGCAATCGGATCTGGAGAACCGCTTCAGTCTGAACATGAATGTGCTGATCGATGGGCGGACGCCGAAAGTCTGTTCGTTGAAAGAGGTGCTGCGGGCCTTCCTCGACCACCGGCGCGACGTGCTGCTGCGCCGCTCGCGCCACCGGATGGCGCAGATCGATCACCGGTTGGAAGTGCTCGAAGGGTTTCTGATCGCGTTCCTGAACCTCGATCGCGTGATCGACATCATCCGCTATGACGACGCGCCTAAAGCCGCCCTGATGCGGGAAGATTGGGACCGCGACTTTGTCCGTGCCACCTCCGAGGCGGATTATGTCAGCACGCCCAAAGGTGCCGGGGAACTGACCGAGGTGCAGGCCGAAGCGATCCTCAACATGCGCCTGCGGTCCTTGCGGCGCCTGGAAGAGATGGAGTTGCAGGCTGAACGCGACCGCCTGATGGAGGAGCGCGCGGGGCTTGAGGACATGTTGGCCGAGGAAAGCCTGCAATGGGATCGCATCGCCGAAGAATTGCGTGAGGTCCGTGCCAAGTTCGGCGCCAAAGCCGAAGGCGGCGCGCGGCGGACGATGTTTGCCGAGGCCGGTGAGGTCGAGGATGTGCCGATCGAGGCGATGATCGAGCGGGAGCCGATCACCGTCGTCTGTTCCCAGATGGGCTGGATCCGCGCCATGAAGGGCCATGTGGATCTGTCGTCCGAGATGAAATTCCGCGACGGCGACGGCCCGCGTTTCGCTTTCCACGCCCAGACGACCGACAAACTGTTGATCCTCGGCAGCCAGGGCCGTGTCTACACGCTTGCCGCCAACGGGCTGCCGGGCGGGCGTGGTCTGGGGGAGCCATTGCGCCTGATGGTGGATCTGCCCAACGAGGTACGGATCGTCGATCTCTTCGTGCACAGGCCTGGCGTGAAGCGCCTGATGGCCTCCAGCGCCGGGGATGGCTTCGTGGTCGCCGAAGAGGAGATTCTCGCGCAGACCCGGTCCGGCAAACAGGTGTTGAACGTGCGCGGCGATGTCATAGCGGTGGCGTGTGTCGCGGTCGGGGAAGGTGACAACCACGTGGCCGTCGTGGGGGAGAACCGCAAATTGCTGGTCTTCGCGCTGGAGGAATTGCCGGAAATGGCCCGTGGCAAAGGGGTGCGTTTGCAGCGCTACAAGGACGGCGGTCTGTCGGATGTGCGAACCTTTGTGCTGGCCGATGGGCTCAGCTGGTTGGATCCGGCGGGCCGAACGCGGACCGAAATGGCTTTGGCCGAATGGACCGCAAAACGTGCCAGCGCTGGCCGCATGGCCCCGCGTGGCTTCCCGCGAGACAATCGCTTCACCTGATCGACAGGGTCCGCCCTGGATCAAATTGCGCGCCTGCGGCGCATACGCTTGTTTTGCGTTGGCACGCAGCCCGGGGGATGCCCCCCGTCCTTCGGACTCCCCCAGTTTCGGGCGCCGAGCTTGATATCTTGGCCACAGGGTCAGCGTCATTCTGCCGGCTGCCCTTCACGCCTTTGCCGTCCTGCGCTATTTCATCGAAAAACATCAGACGCGCCACCTTGAGGAGACGCCGAGCATGACTTTCGAATTCCGGAAATTGGCCCGCTTTGCCCCGTTGGGGTTGGTTTTGTTCCTGATGGCCTGTGCCGCCGGGGACCCTTTGGATGAAGACCTACCCCCGATGGGAGACTTCCGCCTGTCGCACAACATCGTTGTGGCCGAGAACATGCAGCAAGTCCCGCCCTCGCGGAATGCGACCCCCGAAGAATGGGAAGCGATCTTGGTGTCCGAGATCGATCGCCGGTTTGGTGCCTATGAAGGAGATCGTTTATACCACATCGGCATTGCGGTGGATGGCTATGCTTTGGCGCCTCCGGGCATCCCCATTGTGCTGAGCCCGCGGTCGGTTCTGATCCTGTCAGTGAATATCTGGGACGATGAGTTGGGTCGGAAACTACATGAAGAACCCGAGCAGGTGATCATTTTCGAAGGGTCCAGCCCGGAAACCTTCTTGCTTGGCTCTGGTTTGGCGCGGTCGCGTGAAGAGCAGATGCAGGTTCTCGCACGGAATGCCGCACGTCGTGTGCAATTGTTCATGTTGCAGAACCCCGAATGGTTCAACATCGACCCTGACGTGGCCGAAGAGGCCGTGACTAACGTCGAGGCATTGGCCGAGGCCGCTGAAGCCGCGGAAGAGGTCGAAAATGCCGAGCTTGAGGCTGCGGCGCCGGAGTAAGCCACGATCTGACCGGTATGGCTTGATTTTTCCCGGCAGGCCGAATACGCCCCCGGCGATATCGGAACGGGCGGCGCGTCGGCAATCCCATGCGCAGCCCCACAACTACGGGACGCCTGCGCCATGGCAAAGGAAAAGTTTGAACGTAATAAGCCGCATGTGAACATTGGGACTATTGGTCATGTTGACCATGGTAAGACGACGTTGACGGCTGCGATTACGAAGTATTTTGGGGATTTCAAGGCGTATGACCAGATTGACGGCGCGCCTGAGGAGAAGGCGCGGGGGATCACGATCTCGACGGCGCATGTGGAATATGAGACCGACGCGCGTCACTACGCGCATGTCGATTGCCCCGGCCACGCCGACTATGTGAAGAACATGATCACTGGTGCCGCTCAGATGGACGGCGCGATCCTGGTGGTGAACGCCGCCGACGGCCCGATGCCGCAGACGCGTGAGCACATCCTGCTGGGCCGCCAGGTGGGCATCCCGAAGATGGTCGTGTTCATGAACAAGGTCGACCAGGTCGACGATGCCGAGCTTCTGGAGCTGGTGGAGATGGAGATCCGCGAGCTTCTGGAAAGCTATGAATATCCCGGCGACGAGATTCCGATCATCGCGGGCTCGGCCCTGGCGGCGATGGAGGGCAACAACCCCGAGATCGGCGAAGAGAAGATCAAAGAGCTGATGGCCGCCGTGGATGACTACATCCCGACGCCCGAGCGCGCCGTGGATCAGCCCTTCCTGATGCCGATCGAGGACGTGTTCTCGATTTCCGGCCGCGGCACGGTTGTGACCGGCCGGGTTGAGCGTGGCGTGATCAATGTGGGTGACGAGATCGAGATCGTGGGCATCCGCGACACCTCGAAGACGACCTGCACGGGTGTTGAGATGTTCCGCAAGCTGCTGGATCGCGGTGAAGCGGGCGACAACATTGGCGCGCTGCTGCGTGGTGTGGACCGTGATGGCGTTGAGCGTGGCCAGGTGCTGTGTAAGCCGGGCTCGGTGACGCCGCACACGAAGTTCGAGGCCGAAGCCTATATCCTGACCAAGGATGAGGGTGGCCGCCACACGCCGTTCTTCGCCAACTACCGCCCGCAGTTTTACTTCCGCACGACGGATGTGACCGGCACCGTGACGCTGCCCTCGGGCACCGAGATGGTGATGCCGGGCGACAACCTGAAGTTCGAGGTTGAGCTGATCGCGCCGATCGCGATGGAGCAGGGCCTGCGCTTCGCCATCCGCGAAGGCGGCCGCACCGTCGGCGCCGGCGTCGTGTCGAAGATCGTGGAGTAAGGTCGAGTTTCCAAAGGAAACTCTGGCCAGTGGGTGCCGGGTGGCAGTGTCTTTTGCAGTTGCAAAAGATCACAAGCACTCGGTGCAGCACACGATCGCCAACAAACCCAAAAGGCCCCGCCAAACGCGGGGCCTTTGTCATGAAAGGCTGATCGCGCCCTGTGACAGGATTTGCAGATCCCACAAGCGACGACCTCACAGACCGCCATCCTACATATAAACGGCCATCTTCAGCCGGGCTTAGATCACGACTGCGTGCTACTCTTCCCAGCGTCGGGAAAACCGGACATAATGTTGGTCAAACCTGTATCCCATTCGCAGCGCACCCGCCGATAAAGGACAACTCAATGCGTATGCCCGCCATCTTCATCGCTGCGTGCCTTGGCCTCGCTGTTGTCACGACAGCCTCTCCAGGCTCCGCAAACTCACAGATCGAGCGCTATGTCGCGCGTGAACTGCCGGGCGTTGTGCCCGACGTAGATTTGTCGACCCTGTCTCCCCATCAAATCAGGTCGCTTTACATGCTGCTGAGCAGTGAAGAATCGACCGGCACACGTCGGCGAGAAGCGCGGTCGATCATCTACGGGCTGGGCCGCGTTTTCCAAGGCTTGCCGCGGCAGTTTCCCTGATCGGGCCCCTTGATCTTGCCCTGGCGATGGCGTAGCGAGACGCCGGTTTAGGGGTGTAGCTCAGTTGGTAGAGCACCGGATTCCAAATCCGACGGTCGGGGGTTCGAGTCCCTCCGCCCCTGCCACTTTCCTGATCGATTGAATGTGTGCCTTGCGGAGCGCTCAGCACCAATTTGCGTCGATCCATCGGCATCGACCGGATCACCAGCGGCAATCTCATGAGCGCAGCCATCGAAATCACCGGATCCGCAGCAAAACGGCCGCCATGGCGGGGATTTCCCGAAGCCATCCGCGGATTTGCGGCTTGAGCCGAGCGGTTTTCCACGACGGGGCCGCACCATTTGCCGACACACCGTGACGTCGTGCGATCAACCGGGCACGGGGCAAATGATAGCTGTCGGACACGATGATTAGCTGCGTGATGCCTTCAGCCTCGAGAATCGGCAGCGCGAACGCAATGTTCTGCGCCGTGTTGCGCGAGCGATCTTCAAGCCGGATGGCGCTGTCCGGCACGTCACGGTCGCGCAGGATCCTTGCCATCACCTCGGCCTCGCTTGGACCGAAGCGCCCGACACCGCCACAGGCAACCACCAAACCGCCGCAGCCCTTGTGATACAGCGTGGCGCCGTGGTGCACGCGCCGCGTCAGGGTGGGGGACGGGCCGTCGGGCCAAACCGCCGCGCCGAGGATCATGATGGCCGTTGTCATAGATGCAATCTGTCACACTCCATGGACCCGCGCCCAGCCTGAACGGCGTCTTGCAACCGCATCACGCCATGCGTATATGCCTGTCAATCTAGCAAAGGTATTCGTGCGCCATGGCCAACCCGTTCCAGTTCCTCCAACAGACCCGCGCGGAAGTCGCGAAGGTCGTTTGGCCGACCCGGCGCGAGGTTTTGGTGACAACCGCGATGGTCTTTGCGATGGCCGTGATCTTTGCCATTTTCTTTTTCGGCGTCGATTTCTTGATCCGCACGACGCTCGATTGGGTTCTGAACTATTTCGGTTGATCACGCGCCCTGTGGCTCTTGATTTTCCGGTGTGTCGCAGGTAACTCGCCTCTATTCCTATGATTGCGAAACGGTAGATATGGCCCCGGTGGGCTCTCCGCGCTATCCTGGGACTTGGATTAACGGGGCATCAGGCCCCTTGGGAAAGCGGAAAACGTCATGGCGAAACGGTGGTATTCGGTCTCGGTTCTCTCGAATTTCGAGAAGCGCATCGCCGAACAGATCAGAACAGCCGTGGCCGAGAAGGGCCTTGAGGACGAGATCGAAGAGGTTCTGGTCCCCGAAGAGGATGTGATCGAGATCCGCCGCGGTAAGAAAGTGACGGTGCCACGCCGCTTTATGCCGGGCTATGTGCTGGTCCGCATGGAACTGACCGACAGCGCCTATCATGCCGTCAACTCGATCCCGCGGGTCACTGGATTTCTGGGGCCGCAGGGCCGCCCGATGCCAATGAAGGATGAAGAGGTCAATTCGATCCTCAACCGCGTCGAAGAAGGTGAGGCAACGCCAAGGTCGACCATCACCTTCGAAGTGGGCGAGAAGGTTAAGGTCAATGATGGCCCGTTCGAAGATTTTGACGGGATGGTCGAAGAGGTTGATGAAGAAAATCAGCGCCTGAAAGTGACGGTCTCGATCTTTGGTCGCGCGACGCCGGTGGAATTGGAATACACGCAGGTCTCAAAGCAGATCTGATCGCTTCGCACATGCCGCCCGAAAAGCCGCCTTTTCCGGGCGGCTTTTTTTGTTCGACGATCCTGATGGATATAGGATTGATATACCTTCGCAGGGTTCGAGGTGCTCCTGGGGAGCGTCTCGGAAAATAACTATTTGCGTCGTGTCCGATTCCCGCTTAAACGGCGCGCTCTACAGAACGGTGCCTTGGTGCCGTCTGAAACCCGTGGGAGGAGATGCGGTCGCGACCGCTGATCCAGACCACGGCCACAAAGGCCCCCATCGCGTTGTGGGGCTGTTGGACAAAAGGAGAGGCCCCATGGCCAAAAAACTTGCTGGCACGATGAAACTGCAGATCCCTGCAGGTCAAGCCAACCCCTCGCCCCCCGTGGGCCCTGCGCTGGGTCAGCGCGGCATCAACATCATGGAATTCTGCAAGGCGTTCAACGCCAAGACGCAGGAGATGGAGCCCGGTGCGCCGTGCCCGACCGTGATCACCTATTATCAAGACAAATCCTTCACGATGGACATCAAGACGCCGCCTGCGTCTTTTTACCTGAAGAAGGCCGCTGGTCTGAAGAATGTGGGCAAGCGCAACCGTCCGCGCGGCGCCGAGAATCCGGGTCGTGAAACAGTTGCGACGATCACGGCCAAGCAATTGCGCGAGATCGCCGAAGCAAAAATGACCGACCTCAGCGCCAATGACGTTGAGGCTGCCATGCAGATCATCCTTGGCTCGGCCAAGTCGATGGGCATTGAGGTGAAGGGGTAATCGCTATGGGTAAGCTTGGAAAACGCCTGACCGCGGCGCGCGCCGCGTTTGACGGCCAAGACGATGTCACCGTGGAAGAGGCTGTCGCGCTGGTGAAAACCAATGCCAAGGCCAAATTCGACGAGACCGTCGAAATCTCGATGAACCTCGGTGTCGATCCCCGCCACGCGGATCAGATGGTTCGCGGCACGGTGAACCTGCCCAACGGGACCGGCAAATCGGTTCGCGTTGCTGTCTTTGCCCGTGGCCCGAAAGCCGAAGAGGCTCAGGCCGCAGGCGCCGATATCGTTGGCGCCGAAGATCTGATGGAAACCGTCCAAGGTGGGACCATCGATTTTGATCGCTGCATCGCCACGCCGGATATGATGCCGATCGTTGGCCGTCTGGGTAAAGTGCTTGGCCCCCGCAACCTGATGCCGAACCCCAAAGTCGGCACGGTGACGATGGATGTCAAAGAAGCCGTTGAAGCCGCCAAGGGCGGACAGGTTCAGTTCAAGGCCGAGAAAGCTGGTGTGGTCCATGCCGGTGTCGGCAAAGCCTCGTTCGATGAAGCCAAGCTGGTCGAGAATGTTCGCGCCTTTGTCGAAGCTGTGAACCGCGCAAAGCCCGCCGGTGCGAAGGGGACCTATATGAAGAAGGTCTCGCTCAGCTCTACGATGGGCCCAGGCGTTTCGGTCAATGTCGAGAACGCAACCGGGAACTAAATCCCCACGCCGCCGCAATCTGAGGCGTCAATCTTGATGGGGCGAGGTCTGGAACAGGCCTCGCCCTTTCTGCGTTCTGAAGGCGACCAGACGCTTTCTGCCCCAGATTTGCCACATTTCATTGAAATTTTCAGGCAGTGTGAGCCGACGTTTCGCGGAGACGCTCCGGGCTGCTATCTTAACGCGACCACAAGTGGTTTGAGGCGCATTCCAGATGCCAACGACGTTCAACGTTATTTTTCTCGGGAACAACCCGGATCTCGACACAACCGAAGGCAATAACCTGGCCGAAAACGCGTCGGCTTTGGTCGGGCAGACCTTTGGCGGGTTTGGCAATGCGCTTTCGGGAAACATACGGCAACTCACCCCGGTCGGTGGCGGACGCCGTTTCGATACCGATGGCAATACGTATTACGACCAGGACGACGCCACGCCGGAGCGATACCGTGTCGATGGTGTCCGGGAGGATTTTGACTCCTCGGTCGTCTATGACGCGACCATCACGTATCTTGACGGCAGTACTGCGACGATCACGGCCGTGGTCTTCCAGGCAACCAACGGCAACACCTATCTGGCGCCGGAATTCGCGGCCAATGCGGATCAGACTGCGCTGGAAGCGGGGCCGATCCTTTCGCTGACCCTCGATAGCCTCTCAGGCGATACCTTCTTGGGCATGACCGCGGATCGCGAGGCGTTCAATGCGGTGCCTTGCTTTGTTGCCGGCACACGGATCGCGACGAGCATTGGTCCAAAACCGGTTGAGGACCTGGCCATTGGCGATTTGTTGATGACGCTGGACCGTGGCGCGCAGCCCATCCGCTGGATCGGCTGTGCTGAGCGGCACGGGCAGGGTGTGCTTGCCCCGATCCGCATCTCGAAAGGCGCGTTGGGGGAGGGGATGCCGGAGCGCGATTTGTATGTATCAGGCCAGCACAGGATGATGGTCAGATCCCGTGTGGCTGACCGCATGTTTGGATCCGCCGAGGTTCTGATCCCGGCGAAAAAGCTGCTTGGTCTGCCTGGCATCTCGGTGGCCGAGACGCCGGATCAGGTGCGCTATTATCATCTACTGCTCGATCAGCACGAGATCATCCAGGCCGAGGGCGCCCCGGCGGAAACGCTATTGGTGGGGCCGCAAGGGCTTGCTGCGATGGATCGCGATGCTCGGGCTGAGCTTGAGTTGCTGTTCCCTGAGCTTGTGGCGGCTGATCTGACGCCTGCGCGGATCATCCCGAAAGGCAATCGCCAAAAACGCCTGATCGCGCGGCATTCACAAAACGCGCAGCCCGTTTTGCAATACTAAGCCTGTCTGAATTCGGATGTGTTCGGGAAGACTTGGCAAATCGGTAATGGCGGTGTAGCCAGCACATCGCTGTAGGTTCGCGATTCGTCGTGGTCTGCGGCATTCGTCCGAGACGGTGGGTCGGGGCCTTGTGCTTCGATAATTCCTGCCCGAGGCGGGATCAGGCATTTTTTCCAGTGGCTCAGCACCGTTGAGCGCTTGGTGGTGTTTCGGTTCCGTTACCAACGGACCAACACTGCCGGAGCGATCCGGTGAAACCTTGAGCCGGGGTTTCCTACACGTTAGGGCCCCAAACTGGAGTAAACCTGTGGATAGAGCCCAGAAAGAGAAAGTGGTCGAGGAACTCGGCCAGATCTTCGAAAGCTCTGGCGTCGTGGTAGTGGCACACTACCAGGGCCTCACGGTTGCTGAGATGCAGGATCTGCGCGGTCGCGTTCGCGACGCGGGCGGAGCCGTACGTGTCGCCAAGAACAAGCTCGCCAAGATTGCCCTCGATGGAACGCCTGCCGCTGGCATCGCTGACCTGATGGGGGGCATGACCGTTCTCGCCTATTCCGAAGACCCGGTCGCGGCTGCGAAAGCTGCGGACGAGTTCGCCAAAGAGAATGACAAATACGTCATCCTCGGCGGTGTGATGGGCGGAAACATCCTGGATACCGATGGTGTGAAAGCCGTTGCGAAGTTGCCGTCCCGCGAGGAGCTTATCGCTTCGATCGCTGGTTGCATCGGCGCACCTGCTTCGAACATCGCCGGTGCCATTGGCGCGCCTGCTTCGAACATCGCCTCCATCCTTTCGACCATCGAAGAGAAGGCGGCGTAAGCACCTTGTTGAGACCCGCCCAAAGCGGCGTTGGAACCCATACCTATATACGGAAGCTGACAAATGGCTGATCTGAAGAAACTTGCAGAAGAGATCGTTGGTCTGACCCTCCTGGAAGCCCAGGAACTGAAGACCATCCTGAAAGACGAATACGGCATCGAGCCCGCCGCTGGCGGCGCAGTGATGATGGCTGGCCCTGCCGATGGCGGTGGCGCAGCTGCTGAAGAGAAGACTGAATTTGACGTCGTTCTCAAGAACGCCGGCGCACAGAAGATCAACGTGATCAAAGAAGTGCGTGGCATCACTGGTCTGGGCCTGAAAGAAGCCAAAGACCTGGTGGAAGCCGGCGGCAAGATCAAAGAAGGCGTCGACAAAGCCGAAGCCGAAGAGATCAAGGGCAAGCTGGAAGCAGCAGGCGCCGAGGTCGAGCTGGCCTAAGCCAGTTGATCGGTTCTACGATCGAAGGGCGGTCTCGGGATCCCGGGGCCGCCTTTTTTGCGGATAGCCTGCGATATCGATATCCTCGATCATGCCGGTGCCGCACCTACCGAGCATTGGCCCGATCGAGCGCAAACGAAGATTAGTATTGATTGCTGGATGTTCGAGTTGGGGTTGACCAAGTTTACAACAGCGGGGGTTGCAATCCGCGACGTCGCCCACTATTTCCAGCAGCCTGACAGGTGCGAGGATTCGCGCCTCTCTTTCGTTTGGCAGAATGGATCGGGCCACCCTATGGCATATCACACTGAACCTAATGCAAACGCGGATATGAACCGGATCAGGATGACGTAACATACACCACGCTTTGCCGTCTTGGTAAGCCCCTGGCATCGCGAGGGGTTTTCCAAGCCAGGAAAGCCGGGGTCGGGAGGTCACCATTGGGACGGTGGCTTAGCATTGACCCATTTTCTGTCTGTTTCGAAATGCGACCATGCCGGGCCCCGACGGTATAGGCGCTGGATAGAAACGAAAGGTGCGCACGCACATGGCTCAGACCTACGCAGGCCAAAAACGTATTCGCAAATTCTACGGCAAAATCCGCGAAGTATTGGAGATGCCGAACCTGATCGAGGTACAGAAGTCGTCCTACGACCTGTTCCTCAAATCCGGTGACCAGCTTGAACCGATGGACGGCGAAGGCATCAAGGGTGTCTTCCAATCGGTTTTCCCGATCAAGGACTTCAACGAGACCGCCGTGCTTGAATTCGTCAAGTATGAGCTGGAAGAGCCCAAGTTTGACGTTGAAGAATGTCAGCAGCGCGATCTGACCTATGCCGCGCCGCTGAAAGTCACCTTGCGTCTGATCGTGTTCGATGTCGACGAGGATACCGGCGCAAAATCGGTGAAGGACATCAAGGAACAGGACGTGTTCATGGGCGACATGCCCCTGATGACGCCCAACGGCACGTTCATCGTAAACGGCACCGAGCGTGTGATCGTGTCCCAGATGCACCGCTCGCCGGGTGTGTTCTTTGATCACGACAAGGGCAAGACCCATTCGTCCGGTAAATTGCTGTTCGCCTGCCGCATCATTCCCTATCGCGGCTCGTGGCTGGATTTCGAGTTTGATGCCAAAGACATCGTTTTTGCGCGTATCGACCGTCGTCGTAAGTTGCCTGTGACCACCCTGCTTTATGCGCTGGGCCTGGACCAGGAAGGCATCATGGATGCCTATTACGAGACCGTCACCTTCAAGATGGTGAAGAACAAGGGCTGGGCCACGAAATTCTTCCCCGAGCGGGTGCGCGGTACTCGCCCTGTCGCGGATCTTGTGGACGCCAAGACCGGCGAAGTGATCGCCGAAGCGGGCAAGAAAGTCACGCCACGTGCCGTGAAGCAGTGGATCGACGATGGCGAAATCGAAGACCTGCTGGTGCCGTTTGACGGTATCGTGGGTCGCTTTGCCGCCAAGGACATCATCAATGAAGAGAACGGCGCGATCTATGTCGAAGCCGGGGATGAACTGACCTGGGAACTCGACAAAGAAGGTGAGGTCACCGGCGGCACGCTGAAAGAGCTGCTGGATGCGGGCATCACCGAGATCCCTGTTCTGGACATCGATAACGTCACTGTTGGGCCGTATATGCGCAACACGATGGCGACCGATAAGAACCTGAACCGCGAAACCGCGCTGATGGATATCTATCGCGTCATGCGTCCGGGTGAGCCGCCCACCGTGGAGGCCGCCTCAACGCTGTTCAATCAGCTGTTCTTCGATTCCGAGCGCTATGATCTGTCGGCCGTTGGCCGTGTGAAGATGAATATGCGTCTGGATCTGGATGCCGAAGACACCCAGCGCACGCTGCGCAACGAAGACATCATCGCCTGCATCAAGGCGCTGGTCGAACTGCGCGACGGGCGTGGCGATATCGACGACATCGACCACCTCGGCAACCGTCGTGTCCGATCCGTCGGTGAGTTGATGGAAAACCAGTACCGCGTGGGTCTGCTGCGCATGGAGCGCGCTATCAAAGAGCGGATGTCGTCGGTCGAGATCGACACGGTCATGCCGCAGGATCTGATCAACGCAAAACCTGCCGCGGCGGCGGTGCGCGAATTCTTCGGCTCCTCGCAGCTGTCGCAGTTTATGGACCAAACCAACCCGCTGTCGGAAGTCACCCACAAGCGGCGTCTATCGGCGCTTGGGCCAGGTGGTCTGACCCGTGAGCGTGCGGGCTTTGAGGTGCGCGACGTGCACCCGACTCATTACGGTCGGATGTGCCCGATTGAGACACCGGAAGGCCCGAATATCGGTCTGATCAACTCGCTGGCGACCTATGCCCGCGTGAACAAATACGGCTTCATCGAAACGCCCTATCGCCGGGTGAACGATGCCGTTGTGTCCGATGACGTGGTCTATATGTCCGCAACCGAGGAAATGCGGCACACCGTGGCGCAGGCGAATGCAAACCTCGACGCGGACGGCAAGTTCGTCAACGACATGGTCAACACGCGTATGTCCGGCGAATACACGCTGAACCCCCGTGAAGCGATCGACTTGATCGACGTGTCGCCCAAGCAGTTGGTGTCCGTCGCGGCCTCGCTCATTCCGTTCCTGGAAAATGACGACGCGAACCGCGCTCTGATGGGCTCGAACATGCAACGTCAGGCGGTTCCGCTGTTGCAGGCGGATGCCCCGTTTGTGGGCACCGGGATCGAAAGCGTCGTTGCGAAGGATTCCGGCGCGGCCATCATGGCCAAGCGCGGCGGGATCATCGACCAGGTCGACGCGCAGCGGATCGTTGTGCGCGCGACCGAGGATCTGGAACTGGGTGATGCGGGCGTCGATATCTACCGTCTCCGCAAATTCCAGCGTTCGAACCAGAACACCTGCATCAACCAGCGCCCGCTGGTGAAGGTGGGCGACAAGGTCGGCAAGGATGAGGTCATCGCAGACGGCCCGTCGACGGATATGGGGGAACTGGCGCTCGGCAAGAACGTCATCGTCGCCTTCATGCCGTGGAATGGCTACAACTATGAAGACTCGATCCTGATCTCTGAGCGGATCGTAAAGGATGACGTCTTCACCTCGATCCATATCGAGGAATTCGAAGTCGCCGCCCGTGACACGAAGCTCGGGCCCGAGGAAATCACCCGCGATATCCCGAATGTTGGCGAGGAAGCTTTGCGCAACCTCGACGAGGCGGGCATCGTCTATATCGGCGCCGAAGTGGGGCCGGGGGATATCCTCGTCGGTAAGATCACACCAAAGGGCGAAAGCCCGATGACGCCGGAAGAAAAGCTTCTGCGTGCCATCTTCGGTGAGAAGGCCTCGGACGTCCGTGACACCTCCTTGCGCCTGCCACCGGGTGATTTCGGGACGGTCGTGGAAGTGCGAGTCTTCAACCGCCACGGCGTCGAGAAAGATGAACGTGCCCTGCAGATCGAGCGGGAAGAGGTCGAACGCCTCGCCCGTGACCGTGACGACGAGTTGGTGATCCTGGAACGGAACATCTATGCCCGTCTGCGTGGCATGATCATGGGCAAGACCGCCGTGAAAGGGCCCAAGGGCGTGAAGCCCAATAGCCCGATCACCGAAGACCTGCTGGATGGCCAATTGTCCCGCGGTCAGTGGTGGCAGCTTGCCCTGGAAGACGAACAGGATGCCGCCCAGGTCGAGGCGCTGAACCAGCAATTCGATGCGCAGAAGCGCGCTTTGGATCATCGGTTCGAAGACAAGGTCGAGAAGGTCCGCCGCGGCGATGATCTGCCCCCGGGTGTGATGAAGATGGTCAAAGTCTTCATCGCCGTGAAGCGCAAGCTTCAGCCGGGCGACAAGATGGCCGGGCGTCACGGCAACAAAGGTGTGATCTCGAAGGTGGTCCCGATGGAGGACATGCCGTTCCTCGCGGATGGGACGCCGGTCGATTTCGTGCTCAACCCGCTGGGCGTGCCGTCGCGGATGAACGTGGGTCAGATCCTTGAAACCCATATGGGGTGGGCCGCACGTGGCATGGGCCTGCAGATCGACGAGGCATTGGACGAATATCGCCGGTCCGGTGATATGACCCCGGTGCGCGACGCCCTGAAAATCGCCTATGGCGAAGATGTCTATTCCGATGCTTTTGCGGATCGTGAAGAGGAAAGCCTTCTGGAAGCGGCGGGCAATGTGACCCGCGGTGTCCCGATCGCCACGCCTGTCTTCGACGGGGCGAAAGAGGCGGATGTGAACGATGCGCTGGTGCGTGCCGGGTTCTCCACCTCGGGGCAGTCGGACCTGTTCGACGGACGCACCGGTGAGAAGTTCGCACGCCAGGTTACGGTGGGTGTGAAGTATCTGCTGAAACTGCACCACCTGGTCGATGACAAGATCCACGCCCGGTCTACGGGGCCGTACTCGCTCGTCACGCAGCAGCCGCTGGGTGGTAAGGCGCAGTTCGGTGGTCAGCGCTTCGGTGAGATGGAGGTCTGGGCCCTGGAAGCTTATGGCGCCGCCTACACCTTGCAGGAAATGCTGACGGTCAAGTCGGATGACGTCGCGGGCCGGACCAAGGTCTATGAGTCGATCGTGAAGGGTGAGGACAATTTCGAAGCCGGCGTGCCGGAATCGTTCAACGTTCTCGTCAAAGAGGTCCGCGGCCTGGGCCTCAACATGGAACTCCTGGATGCGGAGGACGACGAAGGCGGCATCGCGGCGGAGTAATTCGCCCTTTGCCTGCCCGGGGCGGCTGCGGTCGCCCCCGTCCCTACCGCGCCTTCTGTTTTAAGGATTCGACATGAACCAGGAACTGACAAACAACCCGTTTAACCCGCTGACGCCGCCCAAGGCGTTTGATGAGATCAAGGTGTCGCTCGCTTCGCCCGAGCGTATCCTCAGCTGGTCCTACGGTGAGATCAAAAAGCCCGAGACGATCAACTACCGGACGTTCAAGCCCGAACGTGATGGTCTGTTCTGTGCCCGGATTTTCGGGCCGATCAAGGATTACGAATGCTTGTGCGGTAAGTATAAGCGCATGAAGTATCGCGGCGTTGTCTGCGAGAAATGCGGTGTGGAAGTCACGCTGCAAAAGGTCCGCCGGGAGCGGATGGGCCATATCGAACTGGCCGCACCGGTGGCTCACATCTGGTTCCTCAAGTCGTTGCCCTCCCGCATCGGCCTGATGCTGGACATGACGCTGCGCGATCTGGAGCGGATCCTCTATTTCGAGAACTACGTTGTGATCGAACCGGGTCTGACCGATCTGACCTATGGCCAGTTGATGAGCGAAGAGGAATATCTCGACGCGCAGGACGCCTACGGTGCCGATGCCTTCCAGGCCAATATCGGTGCGGAAGCGATCCGCGAAATGCTCAGCCAGATCGATCTGGAATCCGAGGCGCAACAGCTGCGGGAAGACCTCAAAGAGGCGACCGGTGAGCTGAAGCCGAAGAAGATCATCAAACGGCTGAAAATCGTCGAGAATTTCCTGGAATCCGGCAACCGCCCGGAATGGATGGTCATGACCGTGATCCCGGTCATCCCGCCAGAACTGCGCCCGCTGGTGCCGCTGGATGGGGGCCGGTTCGCGACGTCGGATCTGAACGACCTGTATCGCCGTGTGATCAACCGGAACAACCGCCTGAAGCGGCTGATCGAGTTGCGCGCGCCGGACATCATCATCCGCAACGAAAAGCGGATGCTGCAGGAATCCGTCGACGCCTTGTTCGACAACGGTCGTCGCGGCCGCGTGATCACCGGTGCCAACAAGCGCCCGCTGAAATCGCTCAGCGACATGCTGAAGGGTAAGCAGGGTCGTTTCCGCCAGAACCTTCTGGGGAAACGGGTCGACTTCTCGGGCCGGTCTGTGATCGTGACCGGGCCGGAGTTGAAGCTGCACCAGTGCGGCTTGCCGAAGAAGATGGCGCTCGAACTGTTCAAGCCGTTCATCTATTCGCGGCTTGAAGCCAAGGGCCTGTCGTCCACCGTGAAGCAGGCCAAGAAGCTGGTCGAGAAAGAGCGCCCGGAGGTCTGGGATATCCTCGATGAGGTCATCCGTGAGCATCCGGTTCTTCTGAACCGCGCGCCGACCCTGCACCGCTTGGGCATTCAGGCGTTCGAGCCGGTGCTGATCGAAGGTAAGGCGATCCAGCTTCACCCGCTGGTCTGTTCGGCCTTCAACGCCGACTTCGACGGTGACCAGATGGCGGTTCACGTGCCGCTGTCGCTGGAAGCCCAGTTGGAAGCCCGCGTGCTGATGATGTCGACGAACAATGTTCTGTCGCCCTCCAACGGTGCGCCGATCATCGTCCCATCGCAGGACATGATCTTGGGTCTTTACTATGTGACGCTGCAGCGGGACGGCATGAAAGGCGAAGGCATGATCTTTGCCGATGTGGATGAGGTGCAGCACGCGCTGGATTCCGGCGAGGTGCATCTGCACTCCAAGATTCACGCGCGCTTGCCTCAGATCGATGAGACCGGCCAAGAGGTCATGACCCGGTTCGAGACAACCCCGGGCCGTGTGCTTCTGGGCAACCTTCTGCCCCTGAACGCCAAGGCGCCGTTCGATTTGGTCAACCGGCTGTTGCGGAAGAAAGAGGTGCAGCAGGTCATCGACACCGTCTACCGCTATTGCGGTCAGAAAGAGTCGGTCATCTTCTGCGACCAGATCATGTCGATGGGCTTTAAGGAAGCCTTCAAGGCGGGCATTTCCTTCGGCAAGGACGATATGGTCATTCCCGACGACAAATGGGAACTGGTCGAAGATACGCGTGGCCAGGTGAAGGAATTCGAACAGCAATACATGGATGGCTTGATCACCCAGGGTGAGAAGTACAACAAGGTCATCGATGCCTGGTCGAAAGCCAACGACAAGGTCACCGACGCCATGATGGCGGCGATCTCTGCCCCGAAAACGGACGAGAGCGGCGCCGAGATGGAGCCGAACTCGGTCTACATGATGGCGCATTCCGGTGCGCGGGGCTCTGTCACGCAGATGAAACAGCTGGGCGGGATGCGCGGCCTGATGGCTCGTCCGAACGGCGAGATCATCGAAACGCCCGTGATCTCGAACTTCAAGGAAGGTCTGACCGTTCTTGAATACTTCAACTCCACCCACGGGGCCCGGAAGGGTCTGTCGGATACGGCGTTGAAGACAGCGAACTCGGGCTATCTGACCCGCCGTCTGGTGGACGTGGCGCAGGATTGCATCATCCGTATGGATGATTGCGGAACTGAGAACACGATCAAGGCCGAAGCGGCGGTCAATGACGGCGAGGTTGTCGCGTCGCTGGCCGAACGTATCCTGGGCCGGACGGCCGGTGAGGACGTGTTGGTGCCCGGCACCGATGAGGTGATCGTGGCGCGCGGTGAGTTGATCGACGAGCGGAAGGCCGATGCCATCGAGGCGGCAGGCGTGACCACGATGCAGATGCGGTCGCCCCTGACCTGTGAGGCCGAGGAAGGCGTTTGCGCGACCTGCTACGGTCGTGACCTGGCGCGCGGTACCAAGGTGAATACCGGCGAAGCCGTCGGCATCATCGCGGCGCAATCGATCGGCGAACCTGGCACGCAGCTGACGATGCGGACCTTCCATATCGGCGGCGTGGCCCAGGGTGGCCAGCAATCGTTCCAAGAGGCCAATGTCGAAGGCACCATCGAATTCCGCAATCCCAACCTGCTGGCCAATTCGGCCGGGGAAGAGATTGTGATGGGCCGCAACATGCAGATGGCGATCATGGACGAGCAGGGTGACGAACGGGCCAGCTTCAAGCTGGGCTACGGCACCAAGGTCATGGTCAAGGATGGCCAGAAGATTGCCCGTGGCGATCGTCTGTTCGAATGGGACCCGTACACGCTGCCGATCATTGCCGAGGCTGCGGGTACCGCCAAATTCGTCGATCTGACCGTGGGCATCTCGCTCCGCGACGAGACCGACGATGCGACCGGCATGACCCAGAAGATCGTGTCCGACTGGCGTACCGCACCAAAGGGCAACGAGCTGAAGCCTGAGATCTTGATCGCAGGTGCCGATGGTGAGCCGATGCGGAACGATCAGGGCAACCCGATCACATATCCGATGTCGGTGGACGCCATTCTATCTGTTGAAGACGGTCAGAGTGTCGATGCCGGTGATGTGGTTGCGCGGATCCCGCGGGAAGGAGCCAAGACGAAGGACATCACCGGTGGTCTGCCGCGTGTGGCCGAGTTGTTCGAAGCGCGCCGTCCGAAGGATCACGCCATTATCGCCGAGATCGACGGCTATGTGAAATTCGGCCGTGACTTCAAGAACAAGCGTCGGATTGGCATCGTGCCTGCCGATGAAAGCTTGGAGCCGGTGGAATACATGGTGCCCAAGGGCAAGCACATCCCGGTGGCCGAAGGCGACTTCGTCCAGAAGGGGGACTACATCATGGACGGCAACCCGGCGCCGCATGACATCCTGTCGATCATGGGTGTCGAGGCGCTGGCCGATTACATGATCGACGAGGTGCAGGACGTCTACCGCCTTCAGGGTGTGAAGATCAACGACAAGCACATCGAAGTCATCGTGCGCCAGATGCTGCAGAAGTGGGAGATCCAGGATAGCGGGGAAACCACGCTTCTGAAGGGCGAACATGTCGACAAGGCCGAGTTTGATGCCGCCAACGAAAAGGCCATCGCCGATGGTCGTCGCCCGGCGGAAGGCGAGCCGATCCTTCTGGGGATCACCAAGGCTTCGCTGCAGACCCGGTCGTTCATCTCGGCGGCCTCGTTCCAGGAAACCACGCGTGTGCTGACCGAAGCCTCGGTGCAGGGCAAGCGCGACAAGCTGGTGGGCCTGAAAGAAAACGTCATCGTGGGTCGTCTGATCCCGGCGGGTACTGGTGGCGCGACACAGCATGTGGAGCGCATCGCCAAGTCCCGTGACCAGGTGGTTGTGGAGGCCGCTCAGGCAGAAGCCGCCGCTGCCGCCGCCTTGGCCGCACCAGACGCTGATGATGTGATCGAAACTGGCCCCGCCGAGTAACGCGCAGGTCCAGACAATATCAAAACGCCCCGCCCAAGAGCGGGGCGTTTTTTGTTGCGCCCGCCCGATCCCGCATTGCGATCCGTGTTTGTCTGACGCATGCAGGGTCGAAGCACATTTGAACGGTGCAGTATCATGACCCCCAATACCCAAGGCGCCTTCTGGATGACGGTCAGCATGGCTTCATTCGCCGCAAATGATGCGGTGGTGAAGCTGATCACGGAAGAGATCCCGCTGTTCCAATTCGTGTTTATCCGTGGGCTGATCACCACTGCCTTGATGGCAGCGACCGCCATGGCATTCGGCGGTCTGTCGCTGCGCATCCCTCGGGGAGACCGCGGAAAGGTCGCCTGGCGCACAATATTCGAGATCGCGGCCATGGTCGCCTTTCTGACCGCGTTGGTGAACATGCAGCTTGCCAATGCAACGGCGATCCTCGCGGCGCTTCCATTGTCTATTGCCTTGGGCGCCGCATTGATCTTTGGGGAGCCTATCGGTTGGCGACGGTTGACTGCGATCCTCGTCGGTGCGGTTGGGGTCTTGATGATCATCCAACCCGGTACGGATGGATTCAATGCCTATGCCCTCATCGCTCTGCTTGCGGTGCTGTTCGTCACCGGGCGCGATTTGGCGACGCGCGCCTTCAGCTCGTCGGTGCCTTCGATGGGCGTTGCGGTCATCACGGCCTTTGTCGTGGCGCTGGCGGGCGGCATTTTGTCGATCTGGGAGACCTGGGCCGCCTTCTCGCCGCGCAGCCTGTTCCTGCTGGCGCTGGCTTCCGTGCTGATCATCGGTGGCTATGTGTGTTCCATCCTGGCCATGCGGGTGGGGGAGGTCGCAGCCGTCGCGCCGTTCCGCTACACCTCGCTGGTCTGTGCGCTGTTGCTGGGGTTTGTGGTGTTTGGCGAATGGCCCAATGAACTGGCCTTTGCGGGCGCTGGCATCGTCATGGCAACGGGCCTTTACACGATCCTGCGTGAACACCGGCTCGCCCGCCGCGGAGGCCAAGAAATATAAGGCGAAATTCGTGCCTGACCCGCTGTGCGCTTTGGTCTTGCGGTGCTGTTGACAGCCCTGTCGACTCCTCCTATACCCCGCGCCACTTGGCCTGGTCGCCTTAAGGGGACTGATATGGCCGAAATACAGATCTAAGTGGCCACGATCCGAGCGATTTTGATGCTCCGATCCTCTGGGAATTCCACCGCGGCGCCCTCCAGGTAGGGAAGGGGCGCTTGCGGTTTTGGTGTTTTTTGCGTGGTCAGGCCACACCGCGAGAGGCACCGCTGACAGAAGAGAGCAAACCGGGGAGACCCCATGCCAACGATTCAACAGCTGATCCGCAAGCCGCGGCAGCCCAAAGTAAAACGCTCGAAGTCGCTGCACCTCGAGAGCTGCCCGCAAAAGCGTGGCGTCTGCACGCGCGTCTACACGACGACGCCGAAGAAGCCGAACTCGGCCATGCGGAAGGTTGCCAAGGTGCGCCTGACCAACGGCTACGAGGTGATCAGCTACATCCCCGGTGAAAGCCACAACCTTCAGGAACACTCGGTGGTTCTGATCCGCGGCGGTCGTGTGAAAGACCTTCCCGGTGTGCGCTATCACATCCTGCGCGGTGTGCTCGATACGCAGGGCGTCAAAGACCGTCGCCAGCGTCGTTCGAAATACGGCGCCAAGCGCCCCAAGTAAGAGGATATATAGATGTCCCGCCGTCACGCCGCTGAAAAGCGCCAGGTGCTGCCCGACGCCAAGTTCGGTGACACCGTTCTGACCAAGTTCATGAACAATCTGATGATCGACGGCAAAAAGTCGGTCGCAGAGAAAATCGTCTACAATGCGTTTGACCGCGTTGAAGAAAAGCTCAAGCGCGCCCCCGTGGAAGTGTTCCACGAAGCGCTCGACAACGTGAAGCCCGCAGTTGAGGTTCGCTCGCGTCGTGTGGGTGGTGCGACCTATCAGGTGCCCGTCGATGTGCGCCCCGAGCGCCGTGAAGCCCTGGCGATCCGCTGGCTGATCAATGCCAGCCGCGCCCGCAACGAAAACACCATGGAAGAGCGTCTGGCCGGAGAGCTGATTGACGCAGTGAATTCCCGCGGTGCCGCCGTTAAGAAGCGCGAAGATACCCACAAGATGGCCGACGCCAACCGCGCGTTCAGCCATTACCGCTGGTAGACGATCTTCGGTCCCGTCTATGGGGCCGTTGCCATTTCCAATCTTAAGCCTGAGGACACCCCCATGGCACGCGATTATCCCCTCGACCGGTACCGGAACTTTGGGATCATGGCCCACATCGATGCGGGCAAAACCACCTGTTCCGAGCGGATCCTGTATTACACCGGAAAATCTCACAACATCGGTGAGGTGCATGATGGCGCTGCCACCATGGACTGGATGGAGCAGGAGCAGGAACGCGGGATCACCATCACCTCGGCTGCGACGACCACATTCTGGGAACGCACCGAAGATGGCAAATCCGCCGATTCCGAAAAGCACCGTCTGAACATTATCGATACGCCCGGCCACGTAGACTTCACCATTGAAGTCGAACGCTCACTGGCGGTTCTCGATGGTGCCGTTTGCGTGCTCGACGCCAATGCCGGTGTCGAGCCGCAGACCGAAACCGTGTGGCGTCAGGCTGACCGCTACAAGGTGCCGCGCATGGTGTTCGTCAACAAGATGGACAAGATCGGTGCGGATTTCTTCAACTGCGTCAACATGATCGAAGACCGCACCGGCGCGCGTGCGGTGCCCGTGGGTATCCCGATCGGCGCCGAAACCGAGCTTGAGGGTCTGATCGACCTCGTCACCATGGAAGAGTGGCTCTGGCAGGGCGAAGATCTGGGTGCGTCCTGGGTCAAAGCCCCGATCCGCGACAGCCTGTCCGATATGGCCACAGAGTGGCGCGGTAAAATGGTCGAAGCCGCCGTCGAAATGGACGACGACGCGATGATGGAATACCTGGAAGGTAACGAGCCTGACGTGGCTACGTTGCGCAAATTGCTGCGCAAGGGCACGCTTGAAATGGCGTTCGTGCCGGTTCTGGGGGGCTCTGCCTTCAAGAACAAAGGTGTTCAGCCATTGCTCAACGCCGTGATCGACTATCTGCCCAGCCCGCTGGACGTTGTCGATTACATGGGCTTCAAGCCCGGCGACGAGGAAGAAGTGCGCAACATTGCCCGCCGTGCCGACGACGATATGGCGTTCTCGGGCCTGGCCTTCAAAATCATGAACGACCCCTTCGTCGGCTCCCTGACATTTGTCCGGATCTATTCCGGCCAACTGCGCAAGGGTGACACGATGCTCAACTCCACCAAGGAGAATAACGAGCGTGTGGGCCGCATGATGATGATGCACTCCAACAACCGCGAAGAGATCGAAGAAGCGTTTGCGGGCGACATCATCGCGCTGGGTGGTCTGAAGAACACCACAACCGGTGACACGCTTTGCGACAAGAACGATCCAGTGGTTCTGGAAACGATGACCTTCCCCGATCCGGTGATCGAGATTGCCGTCGAGCCCAAGACCAAGGCGGACCAGGAAAAGATGGCCCAGGCGCTGCAGCGTTTGGCCGCCGAAGATCCGTCGTTCCGCGTCGAAACCGATCTGGAATCGGGTCAGACGATCATGAAGGGCATGGGCGAATTGCACCTCGACATTCTGGTCGACCGCATGAAGCGCGAATTCAAGGTCGAGGCCAATATCGGTGCACCCCAGGTGGCCTACCGTGAGACGATCTCTCACGCCGTCGAGCACACCTACACCCACAAGAAACAGTCGGGTGGGTCTGGTCAGTACGCCGAGGTCAAGCTTGAGATCACGCCGACCGAGCCGGGCGAAGGGTACTCGTTCGAGTCCCGCATCGTCGGTGGGGCCGTGCCGAAGGAATACATCCCTGGCGTCGAGAAAGGCATCAACTCGGTCATGGATAGCGGCCCGCTGGCTGGCTTCCCCGTGATCGACTTCAAGGTGGCTTTGGTCGACGGGAAATTCCACGACGTGGACTCCAGCGTTCTCGCCTTTGAAATCGCCGCCCGTATGGGCATGCGCGAAGGCATGAAACTGGCCGGTGCCAAGCTGCTTGAGCCGATCATGAAGGTCGAGGTCGTGACGCCGGACGAATATACCGGTGGCATCATCGGCGATCTGACGTCACGTCGCGGTCAGGTGCAGGGCCAGGATACGCGCGGCAACGCCATCGCGATCGACGCCTTCGTGCCGCTGGCCAACATGTTCGGCTACATTAACACCCTGCGCTCCATGTCTTCGGGCCGCGCGCAGTTCACGATGCAGTTCGACCATTACGAGCCCGTTCCGCAGAACATCTCGGACGAAATCCAAGCGAAATTCGCATAAGCGGCGGGGCGGTTTTTCCGCCCGCCCCAACCGTAGGGTCGGTCAAAACCGACCCGCACATCCAAGGAGGCCATCATGGCAAAGGAAAAGTTTGAACGTAATAAGCCGCATGTGAACATTGGGACTATTGGTCATGTTGACCATGGTAAGACGACGTTGACGGCTGCGATTACGAAGTATTTTGGGGATTTCAAGGCGTATGACCAGATTGACGGCGCGCCTGAGGAGAAGGCGCGGGGGATCACGATCTCGACGGCGCATGTGGAATATGAGACCGACGCGCGTCACTACGCGCATGTCGATTGCCCCGGCCACGCCGACTATGTGAAGAACATGATCACTGGTGCCGCTCAGATGGACGGCGCGATCCTGGTGGTGAACGCCGCCGACGGCCCGATGCCGCAGACGCGTGAGCACATCCTGCTGGGCCGCCAGGTGGGCATCCCGAAGATGGTCGTGTTCATGAACAAGGTCGACCAGGTCGACGATGCCGAGCTTCTGGAGCTGGTGGAGATGGAGATCCGCGAGCTTCTGGAAAGCTATGAATATCCCGGCGACGAGATTCCGATCATCGCGGGCTCGGCCCTGGCGGCGATGGAGGGCAACAACCCCGAGATCGGCGAAGAGAAGATCAAAGAGCTGATGGCCGCCGTGGATGACTACATCCCGACGCCCGAGCGCGCCGTGGATCAGCCCTTCCTGATGCCGATCGAGGACGTGTTCTCGATTTCCGGCCGCGGCACGGTTGTGACCGGCCGGGTTGAGCGTGGCGTGATCAATGTGGGTGACGAGATCGAGATCGTGGGCATCCGCGACACCTCGAAGACGACCTGCACGGGTGTTGAGATGTTCCGCAAGCTGCTGGATCGCGGTGAAGCGGGCGACAACATTGGCGCGCTGCTGCGTGGTGTGGACCGTGATGGCGTTGAGCGTGGCCAGGTGCTGTGTAAGCCGGGCTCGGTGACGCCGCACACGAAGTTCGAGGCCGAAGCCTATATCCTGACCAAGGATGAGGGTGGCCGCCACACGCCGTTCTTCGCCAACTACCGCCCGCAGTTTTACTTCCGCACGACGGATGTGACCGGCACCGTGACGCTGCCCTCGGGCACCGAGATGGTGATGCCGGGCGACAACCTGAAGTTCGAGGTTGAGCTGATCGCGCCGATCGCGATGGAGCAGGGCCTGCGCTTCGCCATCCGCGAAGGCGGCCGCACCGTCGGCGCCGGCGTCGTGTCGAAGATCGTGGAGTAAGGTCGAGTTTCCAAAGGAAACTCTGGCCAGTGGGTGCCGGGTGGCAGTGTCTTTTGCAGTTGCAAAAGATCACAAGCACTCGGTGCAGCACACGATCGCCAACAAACCCAAAAGGCCCCGCCAAAACGCGGGGCCTTTGTCATATAACAACACACCCGGCAGCCCACCCCTTGCGCGGCCCTCAAACAAAACACCACACAAGATGTGGCGCATTGTTGGGGGCAACCGAGTCAAAGCTTAAACGCGAAACGCTCCGGCAAAGATGATGACGTGACATAAAAAAAGCCGCCCGGTATCAGGGCGGCTTCTGCGGATCTAGGTAGGCATCGAATAGGCTGCCGGAACAGCCCTTTCACCGTTTAAGCGGCGGCAGATTGGTTCACGCCGCCGGTGGCGATTTCTGTCATGCGACGGTCGCCATTATAGCACGCATCAAGGCAATCGGACAGCACGGCGCCATCATCATCAAGGTTCAGACGGTTGGCAAAGGCGCGCAGGCAACCGTAGCCAGCGATCGCATAATGGGTCATGCGCTGATATTGTGTGATGATCATCGCATCGCGCGCATCTTCATCGGTGATGTCCTCGCCCAGGCCGTGGGCGCGCGCCTCTTCGACCAGACCTTCCATGCCTTTGCAATGCTCACCGTTTGGATCAATTCCGTGGTCGTTGCAGAGCTGCGCGACCTTTTCCATCCCGTCTACAATACCCTGAACCGCGTCGTTGAACGCGCGCTTGAGATCGCCGTTGTTCGCGGCACGGCCGAGCTCGGTCGTGACTTCCATGGATTGCTTGCAGGCGCTGTAAAGGTCCTGCAGTTGATCGTGATAGACGTCCGTGAGATTGGCGATGGCCATGACTCTTTCTCCTCCGATTTTGCGGGTGCTGTAAGGTAGGTAGGCAACCCATCAAACGCCGCACGGTTCCCATAATCGGACAAGCTTGCCGGTTTCGCGCATGGGGCTTCGTACAATCGATCGCCAATCGCAGACTTTCGTCTTGCCAGCCCCTGCGACTCCGCCTATACGCCCGCTATCCAACGGGTGCGCTTCGGCGTGCCCTTTTCCGTTGGACAGTTACCTACGCACCTCCGGTGCATCTATGCTACCCGCACCTCTGGTGCGACAAAGACGCGATGAGGGTGTGCGATGAGCGCCCATCCTCCTCTCCGATCTCGACCCTATGATAAAGGGTGATGCTTATGGCCGTACCAAGCCAAAACATCCGTATCCGCCTGAAGGCGTTTGATTACCGGGTGCTCGATGCCAGCACACAGGAAATCGTGAATACCGCAAAGCGGACCGGCGCGCAGGTGCGCGGACCGATCCCGCTGCCGAACAAGATCGAAAAGTTCACGGTTCTCCGTGGCCCGCATGTCGACAAGAAATCGCGCGATCAGTGGGAAATTCGTACCCACAAGCGCCTGCTCGACATCGTTGATCCGACGCCGCAGACCGTGGACGCGCTGATGAAGCTCGACCTGGCCGCCGGCGTCGACGTGCAGATTTCGGTCTAAGGGAGGGCTTCTGATATGTTGCGCTCTGGAGTGATCGCGAAAAAGGTTGGGATGACCCGCCTTTTCATGGAAGACGGCAAGCAGATCCCTGTGACCGTTCTTCAACTGGATAAATTGCAGGTGGTCGCCAAGAAGACCTCTGACAGCGACGGCTATTCGGCCGTTCAGCTTGGTGCCGGTACGGCCAAGGCCAAGCGGACATCGGCGCCGATGCGGGGCCATTTCGCCAAGGCGAATGTGGAGCCCAAGCGCAAGCTGGTGGAATTCCGCGTGGATGCGGAAAACCTGCTGGATGTGGGCGAGGAAATCATCGCCGACCATTATTTCGAAGGTCAGTTCGTCGACGTGACGGGCACCTCGATCGGTAAGGGTTTTGCCGGTGCCATGAAGCGGCATAACTTCGGCGGCCTGCGCGCGTCTCACGGTGTGTCGATCAGCCACCGCTCGCACGGCTCCACCGGTCAGTGTCAGGATCCGGGCCGCGTCTTCAAAGGCAAGAAGATGGCCGGTCACATGGGGGCTGCCCGTGTCACGACGCAGAACCTGCAAGTCGTGAAAACCGACAGCGACCGTGGTCTGATCATGATCAAAGGCGCCGTTCCAGGCTCCAAAGGTGGTTGGGTGACGGTCAAGGATGCGGTGAAAAAGCCGTTCCCCGAGAACGCCATCCTGCCCGCTGCTTTGAAATCCGCCGCTGAGGAAGCTGCAAAAGCTGCCGAAGAAGCCGCCGCTGCCGCTGCCGCGGAGGCCGAAGCCGAAGCCAAGCGTTTGGCCGAAGAGCAAGCCGCTGCCGAAGCCGAAGCCCTGGCGCAAGCCGAGGCTGAGATCGCTGCCGAGGGGAGCGACCCTGCCCCCGAAGGTGACGCAGATAAGAAGGACGGTGAATAATGAAAGTCGACGTTATCAAACTTGACGGCGGTTCCGCTGGCTCGGTCGACCTGGGCGAGGACATCTTTGGTCTCGAACCCCGCGCCGACATCCTGCACCGCGTCGTTCGCTGGCAGCGCAACAATGCGCAGGCAGGCACCCATAAGGTGAAGACCCGTTCGGAAACGAGCTATTCCACCAAGAAGATCTACCGCCAGAAGGGCACCGGTGGCGCACGCCACGGTGACCGGAATGCGCCGATTTTCCGCAAAGGTGGGATCTACAAGGGTCCAACCCCACGGTCCCACGGCCACGATCTGCCGAAGAAGTTCCGTAAGCTGGGTCTGAAGCACGCTCTGTCCGCCAAAGCGGCCGAAGGCAGCCTGGTTGTGATCGAGAATGCCGCACTGGATGCGCCCAAAACGGGTGCGCTGGCCAAGCAGGTCAAGGAACTGGGTTGGAAGCGCGCGCTGATCATCGACGGCGCAGACGTGGACGCCAACTTTGCCCAAGCGGCGCGCAACATCGAAGGTCTGGATGTGCTGCCAACGATGGGCGCCAATGTCTATGACATCCTCAAGCGTGACACCCTGGTGATCACGAAAGCGGGTGTCGAAGCTCTGGAGGCTCGCCTGAAATGAGTGCAGAAGCCAAACATTACGACGTGATCCGCAAGCCGCTGATCACCGAGAAAACCACAATGGCGTCCGAACATGGCGCCGTGGTCTTCGAAGTCGCCATCGACGCCAACAAGCCGCAGATCAAAGAGGCTGTCGAGGCCGTCTTCGGTGTGAAGGTGAAGGCCGTGAACACGACCATCACCAAAGGCAAGGTCAAGCGCTTCCGAGGCCAGATCGGCACGCGGAAAGACGTCAAGAAGGCCTATGTGACGCTCGAAGAAGGCAACACAATCGATGTGAGCACCGGTCTTTGATCCGATGATGCGCCTGTGGGTGCATCCGCAAGCGAATGAACGCCCCGGCCACGGATGTTGCCGGGGCTTTTCTGTACGTCCGCAAGCTCGGGCTATGTTGCAGGAAAGGGAGTGCCAATGAGCGAAACGATTTACGACAATCTCAAACAATTGGGCGGCGCCACCGTGGTGCCCAACTCGCCGGAAGAAGCGGAACTTGAAAGGGTTCAGAATCCCCAGGCCGATGTCGCGTATAATGTGCGCTTCACGGCCCCGGAATTTACCTCCCTTTGTCCGATGACCGGCCAGCCGGATTTTGCCCATCTGGTGATCGACTACGTTCCGGGCCCGTGGTTGGTCGAAAGCAAATCGCTGAAATTGTACCTGACATCTTTTCGCAACCACGGGGCCTTCCACGAGGATTGCACGATCTCTATCGCGCGGCGTCTGGTGGCGCTGTTGGAGCCGCAATGGCTGCGGATCGGTGGATATTGGTATCCCCGCGGAGGCATTCCGATTGATGTTTTTTGGCAGACCGGAGACATGCCAACGGGAATATGGATACCCGATCAAGGTGTGCCCCCCTATCGCGGACGCGGCTGACATTGTCGTTGTTCGCGGCCATGTTTCGTCGCGACGCATGAGCGCGCAAATCGCCGACCTGACGGGTTGACCAAAGAAGGGGGCTGCCGTAACAGACCCCATCGGCAAAGCCCCGGATTCGTCCGGGGCTCTGCTTTTGGTCGTATGATCAATAAATCGGGCACCTACGGGGGCCTTCAACATCAGGGTCTGCTCTGCGCGGATCCGCCAAGCAAACGGAAGACAGTTAACATGGCACTCAAGTCGTATAAGCCGACGACGCCGGGCCAGCGTGGGCTGGTACTGATCGACCGTTCGGAGCTGTGGAAAGGACGTCCTGTCAAAGCCCTGACCGAGGGTTTGACCAAGAAGGGCGGCCGGAACAACACCGGACGGATCACGGCGCGTCGTCGTGGTGGTGGGGCAAAGCGCCTTTACCGCATCGTAGATTTCAAGCGGACCAAGCAAGATGTCGAAGCCGTTGTGGCACGGATCGAATACGATCCCAACCGCACCGCGTTCATCGCGTTGATCCAGTACACCGATGGTGAGCAGGCCTATATCCTGGCGCCGCAGCGTCTGGCTGTTGGCGATAAGGTCATCTCGTCGGCCAAGGCTGACATCAAGCCGGGCAACGCGATGCCGTTCTCGGGCATGCCGATCGGGACAATCATCCACAATATCGAGCTGAAGCCCGGCAAGGGTGGCCAGATCGCACGCGCCGCGGGCACCTATGCCCAGTTTGTCGGTCGCGACGGTGGCTATGCCCAGATCCGCCTCAGCTCGGGTGAATTGCGCCTGGTTCGCCAGGAATGCATGGCGACGGTTGGCGCGGTCTCGAACCCCGACAATTCGAACCAGAACCTCGGCAAAGCCGGTCGTGTCCGCCACATGGGCAAGCGACCGTCTGTGCGTGGTGTCGCGATGAACCCGATCGATCACCCCCATGGTGGTGGTGAAGGTCGCACCTCGGGTGGCCGGACGCCGGTCACGCCTTGGGGTGTCGACACGAAGGGTAAGCGGACCCGTAACAAGAACAAGGCAAGCCAGAAGCTGATTATCCGCAGCCGGCATGCCCGCAAGAAAAGGCGCTAAAGCATGAGCCGTTCCGTCTGGAAGGGTCCTTTTGTCGACAGCTATGTCCTCAAAAAGGCCGAGAAAGCCCGCGAGTCGGGCCGCAACGAGGTCATCAAGATCTGGTCGCGCCGTTCCACCATTCTGCCCCAGTTCGTTGGTCTGACCTTCGGCGTTTACAATGGCCACAAGCATGTGCCCGTAAACGTGTCCGAAGACATGATCGGTCAGAAATTCGGGGAATATTCGCCCACGCGCACCTATTACGGGCATGCGGCGGATAAGAAAGCCAAAAGGAAGTAAGCCATGGGCAAGGATAAAAATCCCCGCCGCGTGGCGGACAATGAGGCGATGGCCAAGCTGCGCATGCTGAAGACCAGCCCGCAGAAGCTGAACCTCATCGCCGGTCTGATCCGCGGAAAGAAGGTTGAAAAGGCCCTGACCGACCTGACCTTCTCGAAAAAGCGTATCGCTGTGGATGTGAAGAAATGCCTTCAATCCGCGATTGCGAATGCCGAAAACAACCACGGTCTTGACGTCGACGAACTAGTCGTTGCCGAAGCGTTCGTGGGCAAGAACCTTGTGATGAAGCGGGGCCGTCCGCGCGCCCGTGGTCGGTTCGGCCGCATTCACAAGCCATTTGCAGAGCTGACCATCAAGGTCCGCCAGGTTGAGGAGACAGCCTAATGGGACATAAGGTAAACCCCATCGGCATGCGTCTTCAGGTCAACCGGACCTGGGACAGCCGCTGGTATGCAGACACCAAGGATTACGGTGATCTGCTGCTGGAAGACATCAAGATCCGCGAGTTCATCAAGAAGGGCTGGTGGGATCTGTTGGCCAAGCGTGAGAAGCGCAATCCGGGCGATGCCGGGATCGCGAAGATCATCATCGAACGTCCGCACAAGAAATGCCGCGTGACCATTCACTCGGCGCGTCCGGGTGTGATCATCGGCAAAAAGGGCTCGGATATCGAGGGTCTGCGCAAGGAGCTGTCCAAGATTACCGACAGCGAATTGCACCTCAACATCGTTGAGATCCGCAAGCCCGAGCTTGACGCGCAGCTGGTGGCTGAATCGATTGCACAACAGCTTGAGCGTCGTGTGTCGTTCCGTCGCGCCATGAAGCGTGCGGTTCAGAACGCCATGCGGATGGGTGCCCTGGGCATCCGGGTCAATGTCGCAGGCCGTCTTGGCGGGGCCGAGATTGCCCGGACCGAATGGTATCGTGAGGGCCGTGTGCCGCTTCACACCCTGCGTGCGGATATCGATTACGCCCATGCCGAGGCCGAAACGCCTTACGGTATCATCGGCATCAAAACCTGGATCTTCAAAGGGGAGATCATGGAGCACGACCCGTCGGCCCGTGACCGTCGCCAGCAAGAGATCCAGGAAAGCGGTGGGGCCTCGCGCCCGCGCCGTGACCGCTGAGGAGGTCTGAGCAATGTTGCAACCGAAACGGACGAAGTTCCGCAAAATGCAAAAAGGCCGGATCAAAGGCGAAGCGAAGGGCGGGTCTGACCTGAACTTCGGCACCTTTGGTCTGAAAGCTTTGCAGCCTGAGCGCGTGACCGCGCGCCAGATCGAAGCCGCCCGCCGGGCCATGACGCGTCACATGAAGCGTCAGGGTCGGGTCTGGATCCGGATCTTCCCGGATACCCCGGTGACCTCGAAGCCCGTCGAAGTTCGGATGGGTAAAGGTAAGGGTTCGGTCGATTACTGGGCCTGCAAGGTCAAGCCTGGCCGGATCATGTTCGAGATCGACGGTGTGGCCGAGCCCATCGCCCGCGAGGCCCTGCGCCTGGCCGCGATGAAGCTGCCGGTCAAAACCCGCACGGTCCAACGCGAAGACTGGTAGCGTCTGAGACGCGCGCGCTTTCTAGCGTGGTGAGATTGAAGGCCCCCTCCGATGGATCGGTGGGGGCTTTTGCTTGCGTCTCGGCTTGGCGTATTTAGACACCGTGGCGATGGAGACTCTTACGATTGATCCCTTGCGTGCCGTCGGCCCGCTGCGCTTCGGTGCGATGTCTGGCGAAGTAGGTGCAGTGCTGGGCGCGCCAGATCGAACCTTTGCGATCGACAGTGCTGGGTCTTTGTGCGAAGTGCGGGAGACGTCCGCGATTTCGTCCTGCGATTTCGAGCAGGGGCGATTAACCGCGCTTACGATCAACCATGCAATCGTAGATGCTGTGATGCTGGGGGAGGTAGAGCTCCTTCGGGTGCCCTTGGACGAAGTGCTATCGCGCTTGGATCAGATGAATGGCGGTACGGAGCAGATCCAGGGCGGCTCGTTGTGTTACGAAGCTTTGGGGCTGATGTTGCGGCAATTTGAGGCGCCCGGCGCGAGGGAGCTGCTTGTGACATCATCAAGCATTCGCGCCTCCGAACCCACCCGGTCGGTCGGCTTGCAGGAAGCGCTGGACTATTATCGGGCGCAGACCGGACGAGAGCCGAAAACAGATTGGTTTGGCCGGTTGCCCTAACCGCGCGGCCAGATCTGATCCATGCCCGCGCTGAACCTTGCCCAGGTCATACTGGCGCGATTGCCCGCATAGCCTTCGTAATAGGATCGACCGTTAGGCAGCGGCAGCCCGGCCCAGATCCGTGCCAGATTGCGCATGAAGACGACGCGCCGCAGCCCGCCGGTTTCAAAGTCGTGCAGACCAGCGTCTTCGAGAAGCACCATGGCCAGCGCGTCCTGGACCTCCGGCGAAAAGCGGGTGTCCGGCCCAAATCCGCGGATTTGGGCGACGCGGCGCAGCGTGGGCGGGATGAACTGATATCGCCCGATAGCGTGGGGCTGACCCGGCGTGGCCTCGATCCAGGCATAGATCTCGCCCAATGTCATCTGCGTCGGCGGCCGCGGCGTGCGGATCCGCGCACCATGTTGCACCGCATCATATCCGTCGCGCCCTGCCTCGGCTTGTGCAATCAGCGTCAACAGTTCCGCAATTGCGCCCGGGGTCGGCGTCAGCCGCGGTCCCGAAGGCGTATCTTGTGTAAAGGGGGCAAACAGGCTGCCCGTTCCGGTGCCTGCGAACAGGGACCCGGCCGAGGCAGGGGCCGCGGCACTGCGGACCGAAAACAGCGGGGATGCTCCCGAGCCCAGCAGGGACGCCCCATTGGCCAGCGCAATACTGCCGGGCCAAATCGCCATACAGGCGAGGATCAATAGACTGCGCAATGCCATCCTGGCGGTGCCCCCGAGACATCCATTCGGTACCATCGGCTTACACACGAAGTCTTTCCGGTTCCTTTCCGGCGGCCACATCGGGTCCCGCAAACTCAATCGAATTGTATCGATCCACCCGCCTCTGCTATGCCGCGCCCATGGCCGATATCCGCTCTCTCTTCGTGACCCGCCTTTATCACGCCAAGCTGGCAGAGCTTGGCCCGACCATTGACCATGCCGAGCTGGAAACCTCGTGTTTTTCCATCGCCGAGGATGACGAGGCAGGGCAGGATTGGTGCGAGGAGAACGGTTATCCCGGCTATACGTCCTATGCGTCGCTCACCGATTTGCCGTGGCGCTTCCCGATCTTTGCGCAGGTGGTCGAAGCACTCGATGCCCATGTGGCGGCCTTTGCCGAGGATCTGGAGTTCGATTTGGAGGGGCGCGAATTGAAGCTGGAGGATCTGTGGATCAACATCCTGCCCGAAGGCGGCATCCACACGTCCCATATCCACCCCCATTCCGTGATCTCCGGCACCACCTACGTGACCGTCCCACCCGGCGCCCGGTCGATCAAACTGGAGGACCCCCGCCACACGATGATGATGGCCGCGCCCAACCGGAAGAAAGACGCCCGAGAGGAGCTACGCGCCTTCATCTATCCCGGCCCCAAGGCAGGCGACGTGCTGCTGTGGGAAAGCTGGCTCCGCCACGAAGTGCCGATGAACATGGACGAAGACGACCGGGTGAGCGTCAGCTTCAACTATGGGTGGGGGTGAAGCGCGCTGTTCGGCGAAGCGGGGTGCGGCCTGACTCGATCCGGGCGAGGACCTTGCCGATGCGGGTCATCTCCATCAGGTGGTGACGATGGATGAGGGCCAGTTGCTTGCCTTCGCGGCGGTGCTGGCCGGTCGCCTCGAGGACGCGAGGGACGGGCGGCCTCGTCGAGGGTGAGGGACGCGAGGTTGGGCATTTTACTATAGCCCTATAGGTTTAGACGACGGTGTCTAGTTTGAGTTCAGGGTTTTGGCAGACGAAAATTCATACGATCCGCTTGAGCATTTTGAAGCATCTAGGGCGAAGCTTGGCGAGGCTCTTGAGCACGCAGCAGGTATTTCAGGAGGTGCGATAGGGATTGAGCATACTGGGAGGCAAAACAGGTCACTGATGGTGTTCTCAAAGATGATTGCTCATGGGATGTCGATTGAAGCGGTCCTGGGGCCATTTCCGTCCGACGGGCATCGGGGCGGTTTCTTGAACCATTTCTCTCTGATCGCCCTTGCAAGAACGGTCTACGATGCTGCTCTTATGACACTATACGTCGCCCATTTAAGTTCAACTGAAGACCAATGGAATCTAAGGCGGCATGTCCTTTACCTTCATGACCTCTGCAATCGAAAGCGTTTTCTGAAGCCGCTAACAAAGATTGAACCTGCAGTTCAGCCGATCGATAATTCGACCTATCAGAGAGTGCGCGATGATCTAACGTTGAAAATCAGCCTATACGGAAGGAAATTGGGTAAGAATGATAAAGAGATATCTGAGTTGTGCACTGGCCAAAGAGTTTTCGTAGATGGCGCGCGCGGCGCAGCCCGCTTGGTGGGCTGGGATCTTAACGCTTATGACTTCAAACAAGCGTTCTTCTCGAATTGGGTTCACTCGCATCCAGTGAGCTTCTTGCGTGCAAATGAGCAGAAAATCTCAATGGTTGAGGCTTCAGATCACCAATTAGCTGTCTCGGCACTTGCGCTTGATACCGCATGGGAAGCAACTGATGCCTGCAATGAAGTGATGTCAAACTTTGTGGGCACTATCGAACGGGACCCACTTGGTCCAATTGAATAGCAACGATCGCTTGCCAACCGTCCCCAACCCCCCTATACGGCCCCTTCATTCACCGAACTCCACGGGAATCAGCGTCACCCTTTTGGGGCGCGCCCGTGATTGTTGAAAGGAAGAGGCGACATGAACGCCCAAGAACTGCGTGACAAGACGCCGGATGAGCTCCGTGATGAGCTGACGGCCCTGAAGAAGGAAGCGTTTAACCTGCGCTTTCAGCAGGCCACAGGCCAGCTTGAGAACACTGCCCGCATGCGCTCGGTGCGCCGGGATGCGGCGCGTGTAAAGACGATCCTGAACGAAAAGGCCGCGGCCGCAGCAGGGGAGGCATAAGACATGCCCAAGCGTATCCTCACCGGCACCGTGACCTCGGATGCCAACGAGCAGACCGTGACCGTTTCGGTCGAACGTCGCTTCAAGCACCCGGTTCTGCAAAAGACGATCCGGAAGTCGAAGAAATACCGGGCCCACGACCCGGAAAACACCTTTAAGGTGGGCGATCAGGTCCGCATTCAAGAATGCGCCCCGGTCTCCAAATCGAAACGCTGGGAGGTGATTGTCGCCTAAGGCGCATTCACATCTCGGTTTGAACGAAACCCCCGGGCCAATGTGCCAAAAGGCCGGTCCGGGACGTCGGGAGAAACCAAATGATCCAGATGCAGACTAATCTGGATGTTGCTGACAATAGCGGCGCCCGCCGTGTTCAGTGCATCAAGGTTCTGGGTGGTTCCAAGCGTAAATACGCCTCCGTCGGCGACATCATTGTCGTCTCGGTGAAGGAAGCCATCCCGCGTGGTCGCGTGAAGAAAGGCGACGTCCGCAAGGCCGTTGTCGTGCGCACCGCCAAAGAGGTTCGTCGCGATGATGGCACCGCCATCCGCTTTGATCGCAACGCAGCCGTCATCCTCAACAACAATAACGAGCCGATCGGCACCCGTATCTTCGGGCCGGTGGTGCGTGAGTTGCGCGCGAAGAACTTCATGAAGATCATCTCGCTCGCGCCGGAGGTGCTGTAAGATGGCTGCCAAGTTGAAAAAGGGCGACAAGGTCGTCGTGCTCGCCGGCAAGGACAAGGGCAAAGAGGGCGAGATTTCGTCCGTCGACCCCAAAGCCGGTAAAGCCATCGTGGACGGCGTGAACATCGCGATCCGCCACACCAAGCAAAGCCAGAACAGCCAAGGAGGCCGCATTCCGCAAGCGATGCCGATCCAGCTGTCGAACCTGGCGCTTTTGGATGCCAACGGCAAAGCCACCCGCGTCGGGTTCCGCATGGACGATGACGGCAAGAAGGTGCGTTTCGCCAAGACCACGGGGGACGTGATCTGATGCTGGACCAAGCAAACTATACCCCGCGTCTGAAGACCGCTTTCCGCGAGACCATCAAGGCCGCGATGAAAGAGGAATTCGGCTACAAAAACGACATGCAGATCCCGCGTCTTGAGAAGATCGTTCTCAACATCGGGTGCGGTGCGGAAGCGGTGCGTGACTCCAAAAAGGCCAAATCGGCCCAGGAAGACCTGACGGCAATTGCCGGTCAGCACGCCATTGTTACCAAAGCCAAGAAGTCCATCGCAGGCTTCCGGGTTCGGGAAGACATGCCGCTGGGTGCCAAGGTGACCCTACGGGGCGACCGCATGTATGATTTCCTCGATCGCCTGACCACGATCGCGATGCCCCGCATCCGCGACTTCCGTGGTGTGAAGCCGTCCTTCGACGGTCGCGGCAACTTTGCCATGGGCATCAAGGAGCACATCGTGTTCCCCGAGATTAACTTCGACAAAGTCGACGAAGTTTGGGGCATCGACGTGATCATTGTCACAACGGCGGAAACCGACGCCGAGGCGAAGTCGCTGTTGAAGCACTTCAACATGCCCTTTAACGCCTGACGCGAGAGGAATTAAGACATGGCTAAAGAAGCGATGATCGAACGCCAGAAAAAGCGCGAGCGTCTGGTCGAGAAATATGCCGCCAAGCGGGCCGAACTGAAAGAAATCGCACGGGATGAGAGCCGTCCGATGGAAGAGCGGTTCAAGGCCCAGCTGAAATTGGCGAAACTGCCGCGCAACAGCTCGGCAACCCGTCTGAACAACCGCTGCCAGCTGACCGGTCGCCCCCGTGGCTACTACCGCAAGCTGAAAATGTCGCGGATCAAGCTGCGGGACCTGGCCTCCAACGGTCAGATCCCCGGCATGGTCAAGTCGAGCTGGTAAGGGAGCGATAGAGTATGAATGATCCTCTCGGTGATATGCTGACCCGCATCCGCAACAGCCAGATGCGCGGGAAGTCCACAGTCGAAACCCCGGCCTCCAAGCAGCGTGCGCGCGTTTTGGACGTGCTGGCGGATGAAGGCTATATCCGCGGCTACGAGCCCACGACCGGCAAAGATGGCCACCCGGCCTTCGAGATCAGCCTGAAGTATTACGAAGGCACCCCGGTGATCCGTGAGCTTAAGCGCGTGTCGAAACCCGGCCGCCGCGTCTATATGAGCGTGGGCGACATCCCTCAGGTCCGTCAGGGCCTGGGCGTGTCGATCGTCTCCACCTCCAAGGGCGTGATGTCCGATGCAAGTGCTCGCAGCCAGAATGTTGGCGGCGAAGTGCTTTGCACCATCTTCTAAGGGGGCCTGACAATGTCTCGTATTGGTAAAAAACCGGTCGAGCTGCCCGGGGGCGTCGAAGCCTCCGTGTCGGGTCAGACCATCGAAGTAAAGGGCCCCAAAGGCTCACGCGCGTTCACCGCAACCGACGATGTGTCGTTGGCTGTTGCTGACAACGCCGTGACCGTCGAGCCGCGTGGCAAGTCCAAGCGTGCCCGTCAGCAATGGGGCATGAGCCGCACCATGGTGCAGAACCTGGTGACCGGCGTGACCGACGGCTTCAAGAAAGAGCTTGAGATCACCGGCGTGGGGTATCGCGCGCAGATGCAGGGCAACACCCTGAAGCTGTCGCTGGGATATTCTCACGATGTGGATTTCGAAGTTCCCGCCGGTGTGACCGTCACCTGCCCGAAGAACACCGAAGTGGTGATCGAAGGCAATGACCAACAGCTGGTTGGTCAGGTTGCGGCGAACATTCGTGAGTGGCGCGCGCCAGAGCCCTACAAGGGCAAAGGCATCCGCTACAAGGGTGAGTACATCTTCCGTAAGGAAGGCAAGAAGAAGTAAGGGCTGGCACTATGGCTATGAGCAAACGCGATCTGTTCCAGAAGCGCCGCCTGCGCAACCGGAACAAAATGAAGAAGATGGCAGATGGGCGCGCGCGCTTGTCTGTGCATCGGTCGAACAAAAATATCTCGGTCCAACTGATCGACGACGTGCAGGGTGTGACGTTGGCTTCGGCCTCGTCGCTGGAGCCTGGGCTGGGCATCGTTGGCAAAAACAACGTCGAGGCCGCCGGCAAGGTGGGCGCGGCGATTGCCGAGCGGGCCAAGAAAGCTGGCGTGGAAGAATGCTATTTCGACCGCGGCGGGTTTCTGTTCCACGGGCGTGTGAAGGCTTTGGCCGACGCAGCGCGCGAAGGTGGCTTGAAGTTCTAAGACCTGAAGGGCGCTCCGCTGGGGCGCCCTCGATGATCCGGGGGTCGGTACGGCTCACTGGGATCGGATATAACCGGCGCCGCATCGACGCGCCTTTGATCTGAAGGAAATGCCATATGGCAGAACGTGAAAACCGAGGGCGCGGCCGGGGCCGCAACCGCGAAGAAGAAAATCCGGAATTTGCCGACCGTCTGGTCGCGATCAACCGCGTGTCGAAAACCACCAAAGGCGGTAAGAACTTCGGCTTTGCCGCGCTGGTCGTCGTGGGTGATCAGCGCGGTCGCGTGGGCTTCGGCAAGGGCAAGGCCAAAGAGGTGCCCGAGGCGATCCGCAAGGCGACTGAACAAGCCAAGCGTCAGTTGATCCGCGTGCCGCTGAAAGAAGGCCGCACGCTGCACCACGACATGCTGGGCCGCCACGGCGCCGGTAAGGTTGTTATGCGCACCGCGCCGGAAGGGACCGGGATCATCGCCGGTGGTCCGATGCGCGCCGTGTTCGAGATGCTGGGCATCAAGGACATCGTCGCCAAATCGACCGGCTCGCAGAACCCCTACAACATGATCCGCGCCACGCTGGACGGTCTGCGCAAAGAAGCCAGCCCGCGCCAGGTCGCATCGCGCCGTGGCAAGAAAGTCGCCGACATTCTGCCCGCCCGCGAGCAGGCTCCGGCGCCTGAAGCTGAGGAGGCTTGAGTCCCATGGCAAAAACCATCGTCGTCAAGCAGGTGGGTTCGCCCATCCGCCGCCCCCAGGAACAGCGCGCGACGCTGATCGGCCTGGGCCTGAACAAGATGCACAAGACCCGCGAGCTTGAGGATACGCCCTCGGTCCGCGGCATGGTCAACAAGATCCCGCATCTGGTTGAGATCATCGAAGAGCGCGACTGATTTAAACGCACAGCACTTCGTCGGAATGGATACCCCGGTCTTTTTGGGCCGGGGTATTTTCTTTTTCTCCACCCGCACCGCTCTAGATTTACACTAAGATTTGAAAAGCGCCCTAATTAAGAGCCGCAGACGATTTGAAAGCCTGACGCCGTGCCAATTGAATTTTCAACCTGCCTGGAGCGTGATTTGCTGTATGCGCGATGGTATGGCCGTGTGGATTTCGATCAATTCGCCCAGAACTTCATGAATTATGTGGCGGATGAATATTACCGGCCAGGTCGGCGCGAATTGATCGATCATTCTGGTATCGACGAGTTTGATATCGATTTTAATCTGGTGCGGTCGATCCTCAGGCAAGTGAATGCCCAGGATCCGACCAACCAAGTGACGACCCATACCGTCATTTATTCGCCGGATGAAACGATCTACGGCATGGGGCGCATGTACCAAACCCTGTCCGAGATGGCGCAGGGGATCCGGGTGGAGGTGTTCCGAACCGAGCGTGAGGCGTTGGATGCGCTTGGGCTGGAGCACAGTTCGATCGCTGCATTGCGCTCGGCGGAGGTGTTCTTACCCGCCCGCCTCAAGGACAATTGAAACGACAGCGCGGCCCATTGGGCTAACATAGTCGAAATGGTTCTATCGGAGACGCCACCATGCCAAACCGTCGTCAGGTTCTCATGCAATTGACCGCTGCAACCGCCGCATCCGGGACTGTTCTTATGCCTTATCGTCTGCGTGCTGACGGGCATAGCGGTGATGTGTTCGACACTACGGTCGGACAGGTCACTGTCCACCCGATTTCCCATGCCTCCATGGTGCTACAGGTGCCCGCCGGTACGATATATGTGGATCCGGTTGGCGGCGCCGCTTTGTATGATGGCTTGCCGGAGCCGGATTTGATCCTGATCACTCATGAGCACGCCGATCATTATGATCCTCCGACGCTCGCCGCGCTCGTGGGCAGCGAGACGCAGATCATCGCGAATCCTGCTGTCCAGGCGCAGCTTGACCACCCTGCCACAGTGCTGGCCAATGGTGAGAGCGTGCTTTGGGAAGGCGCGGGCATTCTGGCCATTCCAGCCCATAATCTGACCGAAGGCCGGTTGCAGTTTCACCCGCCGGGCCGCGACAATGGCTACGTGATAGATCTGGGCGGGTATCGGATCTACATCTCGGGCGATACCGAGGATGTGCCCGAGATGCGCGCCTTGCAGGGGATCGATCTGGCATTTGTGTGCATGAATTTGCCATTTACCATGGATGCCGAGGCCGCCGCGGATGCCGTGCGCGAATTTGCGCCGCGCGTTGTCTATCCCTACCATTACCGCGGTCGTGACAATGGCACCCAGGATCCGGCAGAATTTGCCGAGATGGTTGGTGACGCGTCCGAGGTGCGCCTCGGGCCCTGGTATTCGTAAGGTCCCCTTGCGTCAGAAAGGGCTTGGGCCTATACGCAGCCGGTGGCCCAATTGGGTTATATGAATCACCATTTATGCCGCGTCTGTCCCACTTCGCTTCGGGGGCATGTCCGGCCAAGGAGAAGCGACATGAAACTGCATGAATTGCGGGACAATCCCGGCGCGACCAAAAAGCGTAAACGCGTGGGCCGTGGCCCGGGCTCTGGCACGGGTAAAACCGCCGGCCGCGGGATCAAAGGTCAGAAATCCCGTTCGGGTGTGGCCATCAACGCCTATGAAGGCGGACAAATGCCTCTGTATCAGCGTCTGCCGAAGCGCGGCTTCAACAAGCCGAACCGCAAGGAGTTCGCTGTGGTCAATCTGGGCCTGATCCAGAAATTCGTCGATGCGGGCAAGATTGATGCCAAGGCAGAGATCACCGAGGATGCCCTGGTGGCCTCCGGTCTGGTGCGCCGCAAGCTGGATGGCGTGCGGGTTTTGGCGAAGGGCGACGTTTCGGCCAAGCTGACAATTTCGGTCACCGGCGCCTCCAAAGCCGCCGTCGAGGCCGTCGAAAAGGCCGGTGGATCCCTGACGATCGCGGCTCAGCCTGCGGCTGAGTAACCCAGAGGGGGGCTTTTGGGCCCTGTGATGCTTGTGGGCGGAGACCTCTCCGCCTACATCATCTCCCATTGGTTGTAATGTGCCGGAGGATCTCACAGCACGGGGTCCTGGGCCAAGATGCGTAGAGAGAGACGGCATGGCATCAGCAGCGGAGCAAATGGCCGCGAACATGAGCTGGAGCGCGTTCGGCAAAGCGACCGAATTGCGACAGCGCATTTTCTTCACGCTCGGTCTTCTGATCATCTACCGGATCGGCACCTATATCCCGGTGCCCGGCATCGAGCCCAACGAATTGCGCGCCTTCTTCGATCAGGCCGCTGCGGGTCTTGGCGGCGTGTTGAACATGTTCACCGGCGGCGCGCTCAGCCGTATGGGTGTCTTTGCCCTCGGGATCATGCCCTATATCTCGGCCTCGATCATCGTGCAGCTTCTCGCGGCCATGGTGCCTGCGATGGAGCAGCTGAAAAAAGAGGGTGAGCAGGGGCGCAAGAAGCTCAACCAATATACCCGCTACGGCACGGTCGCCCTTGCCACGGCGCAAGCCTACGGTTTGTCGGCGGGGATGCAGGCCAACGGGCTGGTACAGCCGGATATCGATCCGTGGTTCTTCATCGCGGGGGCCGTCATTACGCTAGTGGGCGGTACCATGTTCCTGATGTGGCTGGGTGAACAGATCACCCAACGCGGCATCGGCAACGGGATTTCACTGATCATCTTTGTCGGGATCATTGCCGAGATCCCTTTTGCCCTGGCGCAGTTCTTCGAGACCGGTCGCGAAAGCCTCAGCACGGCCACCACGCTTGGTGTGATCGTCATGCTGATCGGGACGCTGTTCTTCGTGGTCTTCATGGAGCGCAGCCTGCGCAAGATCCACATTCAATATCCCCGCCGTCAGGTGGGCATGAAAGTCTACGATGGCGGGTCCAGCCACCTGCCGATCAAGGTGAACCCGGCTGGCGTGATCCCAGCGATTTTCGCCTCTTCGCTGCTGCTCTTGCCCACCACGCTGACCACGTTCGGCGGCGGGGGCGAAGCGCAGGGCCCGATCATGTCGTGGATCACGGTGAATTTCGGGCCGGGTCAGCCGCTTTACCTGCTGTTCTTCTCGTCGATGATCATCTTCTTCACCTATTTCTACACGCTCAACGTGTCGTTTAAGGTCGAGGATGTCGCCGACAATCTGAAGAACCAAAACGGGTTCGTGCCCGGTATTCGCCCCGGCGCACGCACGGCCGAGTATCTGGATTACGTCGTCCGGCGCATTCTGGTTCTCGGCTCCGCCTATCTTGCGCTTGTCTGCATGATGCCAGAGATCGTGCGCACGAATTTGGCCATCACGGCCTATTTCGGTGGCACGTCGATCCTGATCATTGTGTCCGTGGGTATGGACACTGTGCAGCAAATCCAGTCTCATCTGCTGGCGCATCAATACGAGGGGCTGCTTGAAAAATCGCAGCTTCGCGGGCGCAAGGGTGGGGGAAAGAAACCGCGGAAAGGACCAGCGCGGCGATGAATATCATACTATTGGGCCCGCCTGGTGCGGGTAAAGGAACCCAGGCTGGCATCCTGGTTCAACAGCGCGGCATGACTCAATTGTCGACCGGAGACATGCTGCGAGAGGCCAAAACCAGCGGCACGGAAATGGGCAAACGCGTCGCCGAGGTGATGGACAAGGGCGAATTGGTCACCGATGAGATCGTCATCGGTTTGATCCGCGAGAAGTTGGAAGCCGGGAGCGACGGTGGCTTCATCTTCGATGGCTTTCCCCGCACTCTGACCCAGGCCGATGCCTTGGCTGAATTGCTGGCAGAGGTTGGCCAAACGCTCGACCACGTGATCGCGATGGAAGTCAATGACGAGATCCTGGTGGGTCGCATCGTCAATCGCGCCAAGGAAGCCGCTGCTGCCGGTCAACCGGTGCGCGCGGACGACAATGAGGAAAGCCTGAAGGTCCGCCTGACGGAATACTACAAAAAGACCTCGCCGCTCATCGGATATTACCACGCCAAAGGGCAGCTTCGCTGGGTGCCTGGCTTGGGTGAGATCGATGAGGTCGCAGGCGGGATCGCAAAGATCCTCGACTGACCATCCTGGCCGCTGGCACTGTGTCTCGGCGGGGATTGTGATCGGCGAGACAGAGTCTCAAGTCGCAGCTTCTGGCTTGCACCGCAATCCCCGCTTTTGACACGGTCAGATGCGCTGCTTCGACCTGATTTGCGAATTTCCCGACATCGTGCGGGTCAGCCCTTGACGCCAACCAGCGATAGGCATAATGACCGCCATCTCCACGGGAATCGGATGCGCATTCGATCCTGTTTGATTACCTCGCAAGCCCGGCGCGAAATGCCCGGGCTTACGTTGTGAAAAAAGGGCCTGGTGCTACGGGCTCGCAACGAAAGGACATAGCCGAAATGGCACGTATTTCCGGGGTTAACATCCCCACAGCAAAGCGCGTCCCGATCGCGCTCACCTACATCACCGGGATTGGCCACGCATCGGCCACCGCAATCTGCGAGGCCGTGGGCATTGATCCGGCGCGCCGCGTCAATGAGTTGAGCGATGCCGAGGTTCTGCAGATCCGCGAACATATCGACGCCAACTATACCGTCGAAGGTGACCTGCGCCGTGAGACCCAGATGAACGTGAAGCGTCTGATGGATCTGGGCTGCTACCGTGGCCTGCGCCATCGCCGCAACCTGCCGGTTCGCGGTCAGCGCACCCACACCAATGCCCGCACCCGCAAAGGCCCCGCAAAGGCCATTGCCGGTAAGAAGAAGTAAGGGAGGGTTTGAACAATGGCTCGTGATCGCCGTCCCGCAAAGAAGAAGGTTTCCAAGAACATCGCCGCTGGCGTTGCGCATGTGAATTCTTCGTTCAACAACACCAAAATCCTGATCTCCGACGTGCAGGGCAATGCCATTTCATGGTCGTCCGCCGGTACGATGGGCTTCAAGGGCAGCCGGAAATCTACTCCGTTTGCTGCTCAGATGGCCGCCGAAGATGCAGGGAAGAAGGCGCAGGACCATGGCGTGAAAACGCTAGAGGTCGAAGTGCAAGGCCCCGGTTCGGGCCGTGAAAGCGCCCTGCGCGCTCTGGCCGCGCTTGGGTTCCAGATCACGTCGATCCGCGACGTGACCCCGATTGCCCACAATGGGTGCCGCCCGCCGAAACGCCGCCGCGTCTAAGCAGGTCTACATTCGCCGGGCTGCGCCATTTGGTGCGGCCCGGTGCCGTCATTTTTTCCTCGAGTGTGTTGGGGCTGGATCCCCCCGACACGAGCATGGAGGCGACGTATGATCCATAAGAATTGGCAAGAGCTGATCAAGCCCACGCAATTGGTTGTCCAGCCCGGCACCGACCCCGCCCGTAAGGCGACGGTTGTGGCCGAACCGCTGGAACGTGGCTTTGGTCTGACGCTCGGCAATGCGCTGCGGCGTGTCCTGATGTCCTCGCTGCAAGGCGCGGCAATCACCTCGGTGCAGATCGACGGTGTGTTGCACGAGTTCTCCAGCGTGGCTGGCGTGCGCGAAGACGTGACCGACATCGTTCTGAACCTGAAGGGCGTCGCCCTGCGGATGGAGGCCGATGGCCCCAAGCGCGTCTCGATCTCGGCCAAAGGTCCGCGGGTTGTCACGGCTGGCGATATCTCGGAATCGGCCGGCATTGAGGTTCTGAACAAGGACCACGTGATCTGCCACCTGGACGATGGCGCCGATCTCTATGTCGAGCTGACCGTCAACACCGGCAAAGGCTATGTGGCCGCCGATAAGAACCGGCCCGAAGATGCGCCGATTGGTCTGATGCCGATCGATGCGATCTACTCGCCGATCAAGAAAGTGTCCTATGACGTGCAGCCGACCCGCGAAGGTCAGGTGCTCGATTACGACAAACTGACGCTGAAGCTGGAAACAGATGGCTCTTTGTCGCCGGATGATGCCGTGGCCTATGCCGCGCGGATCCTGCAGGATCAGCTATCGATCTTCGTGAACTTCGACGAGCCCGAAAGCGCGTCGCGTCAGGAAGACGAGGACGACCTGGAATTCAACCCGCTGCTTCTGAAGAAGGTGGACGAGTTGGAATTGTCGGTGCGGTCTGCAAACTGCCTGAAAAACGACAACATCGTCTATATCGGCGATCTGATCCAGAAGACCGAAGCCGAGATGCTGCGCACCCCGAATTTCGGTCGCAAATCGCTGAACGAGATCAAGGAAGTGCTGTCTGGCATGGGTCTGCATCTCGGGATGGATATCGTGGATTGGCCGCCCGATAACATCGAAGAGCTGGCGAAGAAGTACGAAGATAACTTCTAAGGCCAGCGCCGGGTTAACCTCCGGTTAAGGAGTTTACAGCGGTAAACTCGGCATTTGTCGGGTTTACACCATCAAGACCGGGTCGGCGGCTTCCCCGCCAACCCCAAGGAGAGGGCCCCGCACGCATGGGGCCTCAGACAAAGTAAAATCGCCCGTAGAGGGCATCTGATTGGAGAAACAAAATGCGTCATGCTCGCGGATACCGCCGCCTGAACCGGACCCATGAACATCGCAAGGCGATGTTTGCCAATATGGCTGGGTCGCTGATTGAACATGAACAGATCAAGACGACCTTGCCCAAGGCCAAGGAACTGCGTCCGATCATCGAGAAGATGATCACGCTGGCCAAACGCGGGGATCTGCACGCGCGCCGTCAGGCCGCGGCACAGTTGAAGCAGGATGCCTATGTGGCGAAGCTGTTTGACGTGCTGGGCCCGCGCTATGCCGAGCGTCAGGGCGGCTATGTCCGCGTACTGAAAGCCGGTTTCCGCTATGGCGACATGGCGCCGATGGCGATCATCGAATTTGTCGACCGCGATGTCGATGCCAAAGGTGCAGGCGACCGCGCGCGCGTCGAAGCGGAAGAGGCGTAGTAGAACCGCCCCGCCCCACGCGACATCGGATCAATACACGGCAAAACAAAGCCCCCCGTGATGTCTCACGGGGGGCTCTTTACTCAAAATACCTACATAATTCTAATGTATTTGCGTCAGCTCAAGCGTTTGAAAGCCGACTTGTAGTTTGCGCCGTCATACACAACTTGCACCTCCCCAGAAGCAAGACGTGCTAAATCATCAGCTGGGACCGGCGTTTGGCCGATATACTCTAGAAGGTCACTACGCGCCCCAGACGACAATCTCATGAGACGCGCAAATAGATCGGGATCGATCTGTTTGGTCATTAGTCTCACCATGTCGTTTACAACGCATATCATCCATCTTGACCCTGTTTCAGACAACCTGTCTAAATGGACATGTACTTTTGGTGGGCCCCATGACGAAAGCTCCGGTTCTTGATTTGCTGCTACACGAGCTTTCGATGGCGGCCCCGGCGGGCTTCGCCGTCGGGCTGCATATTCGTTATGTGTCGCCGCTGATCATGGTGAACACCTACCCTGATGGTTGGCAGGAAGTGTATACCGCCAAGCTCTACGGATTGCGCGATCCGACGCTCGCCTGGGGGCTGAGCCATACCGGGACGCGTCGCTGGAGCCAGATTGGCTTGCCGGATCCATTCGGCATTCTGGCTGAATCCGCAGAATACGGCATGAAGTTCGGCATGATTGCCTCAATCGGGCCCATGTCGTCTCGCACGATTGCTGGGGCCAGTCGCGAGGATCGGGAATTCACCGATGCCGAGATGGACCTAGTTTATGGAATCGTGCACCGGATGCACGATTTATCCGAACCGCCGGCCCGCCTGTCCAAGGCGCAAGCCGACGCACTGAAATGCATCGCGGAGGGGGACCGCCATGCAGCTGCTGCCGCCAAACTTGGCATATCCGAAAGCGCGTTCAAGGCGCGCCTGACGTCTGCACGTCAGAAACTTATGGCCCGGACCACCGCCGAGGCGGTTCAACGGGCAAGGGAATACGGATTGATCTAAGTGGCCCGGTTGTGGCCATAGCATGAGAGCCTTCACCGCGGTGTGACCTGAACCCCAAGTCACGCCAATGGAGGCGCTTATGCAAACGACAACTCTGTCTTTCGACAATTTCCATCAACACGGCGCGTTGTTCACCAACATGCTGCGGGCCCGGCACCGGACCTTCATCGACGAGAAGGGCTGGGATATCCCGTCGGAAGAGGGGATGGAATTCGACCAGTATGACACCGCACAAAGCCGCTGGGTATGTGTCCATGACAAAGGCCGTGTGCTGGCCGGTGTGCGACTGACGCCCACAACCGCGTCCTGCGGCATCTACAGCTACATGGTGCGCGATGCGCAGCGCGGGCTGCTGGACACCATCCCCGCCAATCTGCTGGATGAGGACGCGCCGATTGCGGACCACATCTGGGACGCCAACCGCCTGTTCGTGGCCGAAGGCATCGATACCGAGATCCGGCGCGATGTGCAGATGTCGCTGATGGGTCATATGGTGCGCTCTGCGCGCTCGCTGGGGGCGACCACCCTTCTGGGCTTGCTGCCCATCGGTATCCCGCGTCTTGGCCGTCGTCTGGGCATCGATATGGAGCCCGGCGGGCCGGTGATGAAGATCTGCGGCGTGGCGCATCGCTGCTACTTCGTCTCGATGGCGTCGAAGATGCATTGAGGCCTATGGGCGCGCCGGGTTACTCTGGCGCGCCATGGCAGATTTGTTCGACACCGCTGAACCGGCCGCGGAACCCGCAAAAGGCCCCCGCCCCCTGGCGGACCGTTTGCGGCCTGCCTCGTTGCAGGATGTCATCGGGCAGGCCCATCTTCTGGGGCCAGAGGGCAGCCTGCGGGTGATGCTCGACAGTGGGGCATTGTCCTCCCTTGTCTTCTGGGGTCCGCCCGGCGTTGGCAAAACCACCATCGCGCGGCTATTGGCCGCCGAAACCGACCTGCATTTCGTGCAAATCAGCGCGATCTTCTCCGGCGTGCCCGAATTGCGCAAAGTATTCGAGGCCGCCAAGATACGTCGCGGTAACGGCCAGGGCACGCTTCTGTTCGTGGACGAGATCCACCGGTTCAACAAAGCGCAACAGGATGGCTTTCTGCCGCATATGGAAGACGGCACGATCCTTCTGGTCGGGGCCACAACCGAGAACCCGTCTTTTGAACTGAACGCCGCGGTGCTCAGCCGGGCGCAGGTCATGGTGCTGGAGCGTCTGTCCGATGAGGATCTGGAGGCGCTTTTGGCTCGGGCAGAGGCCGAATTGGGCAAGGCATTGCCGCTAGAGCCGCAGGCCCGCACCAGCCTGCGCGAGATGGCCGATGGCGATGGGCGGGCCTTACTGAACCTGGTGGAGCAGATCGCCGCCTGGAAGGTGGCGTCGCTGGGCACGGCCGCCCTGTCCGCCCGGTTGCAACGGCGCGCGGCGCAATACGACAAATCCGGCGATGCCCATTACAACCTGATCTCGGCCTTGCACAAATCCGTCCGCGGCTCGGACCCAGACGCGTCGCTCTATTGGTTCGCCCGGATGCTGGAAGGTGGCGAAGACCCGCGCTATCTGGCGCGGCGCATCACACGGATGAGCGTTGAGGATATCGGGCTGGCCGATCCACAGGCGCAACGGGTCTGCCTGGATGCTTGGGAAACCTATGAACGGTTGGGCTCGCCCGAGGGGGAGTTGGCCCTGGGCCAGGCCGTGACCTACCTAGCGCTCGCCCCAAAATCCAATGCGGGCTATGTGGCCTATAAGGCCGCCCGCGCCTCGGCCAAGTCCACCGGCTCCGCACCGCCGCCAAAGCATATCCTGAATGCCCCGACCGAGATGATGAAAGATCAGGGTTACGGGAAGGGTTACGAATACGATCACGATGCCGAAGACAGTTTTTCCGGCGCAAATTACTTTCCCGACACGATGTCGCGTGCTTCGTTCTACCAGCCCAAGGAACGCGGGTTCGAGCGTGATCTGAAAAAGCGCCTGGATTGGTTCGAAGGGCTCCGCAAGAAGCGGCAGCGTTGACATCCGGCTGCGGGCACCGCATCCCCCGCCTATGATCGCGATCCTGCAAGTTGCCCTTGGCGGTGCCGTTGGCGCCGTGCTTCGATACCTGACGGGGATCGGTATGATCCGCGTTTTCGGGCACACCGCCTTTCCCTTGCCGATCCTGACGGTGAATGTGGTGGGTTCTTTCCTGATGGGCCTCTTCGTGGTCGCCGCGGCCCATCGGGGGCTGACACATCTGTCGCCCTTGGTGATGACAGGTCTTTTGGGCGGCTTCACCACCTTCTCGGCCTTCTCGCTGGAGGCGGTCACGCTCTATGAGCGGGGCGATCTGGGTCAGGCGGCGCTTTATGTCGGCGCATCGGTTGTGTTGTCGATTGCGGGGCTCATGGCGGGCCTTTGGATCGCGCGGGGGATCTTCACATGAGTGGCGTGCAAACCCTGACGGTCGGCTCGGATGAGGGGGATCAGCGTTTGGACCGCTGGTTCCGGCGCCACTTCCCGCATATCCCGCATGGCCGGATCGAGAAGATGTGCCGCAAAGGTGAGATCCGCGTCGATGGCGGGCGGGTGAAGAGTTCGACCCGGGTGGAGGTTGGTCAACAGGTGCGGGTTCCGCCCCTGCCGGACAATGCCGCGCCCGTGACGCATCGCGCGCCGCTGATCAGCGAGGCCGACGCCCAAATGATCCGCCGTGCGGTGATCTACCGCGACGATCATATCCTTGCGCTGAACAAGCCGGCGGGCCTGCCGACCCAGGGCGGTACGGGCCAGAGCCGCCATGTCGACGGCTTGGCCGAGGCGCTGACCTTCGACCTGGAAGAGAAGCCGCGCCTGGTGCATCGCTTGGATAAGGACACGTCGGGTGTGCTGCTGTTGGCGCGGAATCGGTTGGGGGCCAAGGCGCTGACCGATGCGTTCCGCGCGCGTGAGACCCGAAAGATTTACTGGGCCGCTGTCGCGGGGACACCGCAGCCGCGGATGGGCACGATCAAATACGGGCTGGTGAAAGCACCCGGCCATGGGCGTGGCGGCGAGAATGAAAAGATGCGCGCGGTTCATCCCGACGAGGTACGCGATATCGACGGCGCCAAACGTGCTGAGACCGATTATGCGGTGCTGTCGAATCTGGGTGGTCGCGTCAGCTGGTGTGCGCTTGTGCCGGTCACCGGTCGGACCCACCAGCTGCGCGCCCATATGGCGGAGTTGGGCCATCCGATTATCGGCGACGGAAAATATGGCGGCAGCGGGCAAGAGAACCTTGGCGATGGTTGGGGCGCCCAATTGGGCGGAGAGATCAGCCGCAAACTCCATCTGCATGCCCGCTCGCTCAGCCTGACACATCCGATGACGGGCGCGCAGCTGCATTTGATGGCACCTCTGCCCGACCACATGGCGCGCACCTGGGAGACTTTGGGCTGGGCGCCTGCCGATGTATCCGACGACCCCTTCGAGGATCTGCAATGACGCTCCGCCTGGTTATCTTTGACGTCGACGGCACGTTGGTCGATTCCATTGCGTTCGTTGAGCGGGTGATGGCGGACGCACATCACGCATGTGGTCTGCCTTTGCCAGCGCCCGGTGCGGTGCGCGCCCTGGTCGGTGTTTCGCTGCCGGGCCTGCTGGCGCAACTGCACCCCGGATTGAGCGATACGGATCTGAACCGATTGCAGCGCAGCTATATGGATCTCTATGCGGCCGCCTCCTCCGAGGCGTCGGTTGATGTTTCGGCGCCCTTGTTTCCGGGTACGCGCGACATGCTGGAGGATCTGGCGCGGCATGACGATCTGCTCCTTGCCATCGCGACGGGTAAGTCGCGGCGCGGGCTGACGCGATTGCTCGCGCAGCATGAGATGGACGGGCATTTCGTCAGCACGCAGGTGGCGGATGACCATCCCTCAAAACCGCACCCCTCAATGGCCTTGACTGCGTTGGTCGAAGCGGGGGTTGCCGCGGAAGATGCGATCTTGGTGGGTGACACGACATTCGACATGGATATGGCGCGGGCGGCAGGCGTTTTTGGGGTTGGCGTTGGCTGGGGAAATCACGCCGCCGACCACGTGGCGCCGAGTGCGGATCACATGATTGATGATTGGCATGGCTTGCGCGAGCTGGTCGGCACACGATGGGGCATGGCATGACAGAGTGGAAGGCGAAGCGATTTTGGGATGCGGCCCATGTTGTGGCCACCGATAACGGGTTCAGCGTGCATCTTGATGCGCGGCCTTTGAATACCCCCGGCAAATTGCCCCTCGTGATGCCCAGCCGCGCCATGGCGGAGGCCGTCGCCACCGAATGGAACGCGCAGGAGGGGGCGATCCAGCCGCTGACAATGCCCGTCACGCGTTCGGCCAATTCCGCGGTCGAACGAGTCACCCCGCAACGGGCAGACGTGGCCGCGATGCTTGCATCCTACGGTGAGACCGATCTTTTGTGTTATCGCGCCGAAGATCCGGCGGAGTTAACGCAACGTCAGGCAGCTGGTTGGGATCCGCTTCTGGGCTGGGCCGAGCAGCGCTATGGTGCACGCTTGATCCTGGGCGCCGGTGTGGTTCCGGTGACGCAACCGCCAGCCTCAATCGCGGCTCTCGCTGAGACCGTTGCCGCCGTAGAGCCGTTTCCGATGACCGCTCTGCACGATCTTGTGACGCTGACCGGGTCGCTTATCCTCGGCCTGGCGGTCTCTGAGGGCGAAATTTCTGTAAGTCGCGCCTGGGACTTAAGCCGAATCGATGAAACGTGGCAGATCGAACAATGGGGCGCCGATGAGGAGGCCAGCGCGGCCGCAGCGGCAAAAGAATCGCAATTGCACCATGCCGCACGGTTCTGGGAATTGTCTTTTTCCGAATGACGTCTGTTCCGGCAGCCCCGCGTTTCCATTGCCCAAATTCAAGGCGACCGCTGCAATAAGCACCGGTTTCCCCAAAGAACCCCTAAGAAATCAAGGCTGCGAACCCTTGACCTTGTCCACAGGTTTTGGCCAATTTGTAGGCGGCGAGGGTGGACAAGGCTCTCCCGGCATATGCCAAGGCCCGACGGGCAAATAAAATGATCCCGAACGGCGATCCCACAGGAAGAGGTAATCATGAATAAATCCGTATTTCTCGGCACGCTTGCCATCGCTGGCGTTGCGGCTGGTGCTGCGGCAGCCGACGGCCACGCAGGTGGCACGCTGGCGCAGGTGCAAGAACGTGGCACGCTGAATTGCGGCGTTGCAACTGGTCTGACCGGTTTTGCATCCCCCGACGCAAATGGCGAATGGCAGGGCTTTGACGTTTCGGTCTGTCGCGCTGTTGCGGCGGCTGTTCTGGGCGATCCAAGCGCTGTTGAGTTTGTGCCTACGACCGGTCAAACGCGGTTCACCGCGCTGGCATCGGGCGAAATCGATATGCTCGCCCGCAACACGACCTGGACCTTCAGCCGTGATGTGGACCTGTCGTTCGAATTCGTCGGCGTGAACTACTATGACGGCCAGGGCTTTATGGTCCCGCGCGAGTTGGGCGTTTCGTCCGCGCTGGAGCTCGACGGCGCGACCGTCTGCATCCAGACCGGCACCACGACCGAGTTGAACCTGGCGGACTTCTTCGCCACGAACAACATGAGCTACGAGCCCGTGCCGATCGAGACAAATGCAGAAGCGCAGCAGCAGTACCTGGCTGGCGCCTGTGACGTCTACACCACCGATGCGTCGGGCCTAGCCGCGACACGCGCCACGTTTGAAGATCCCACAGCGCATGTCGTTCTGCCCGAGATCGTCTCGAAAGAGCCGCTGGGCCCGCTTGTGCGCCATGGCGACAACGATTGGGGCGATATCGTTCGCTGGACCCTGAACGCGCTGATCTCGGCGGAAGAGCTGGGTGTGACCTCGACCAATGTCGGCGAAATCGGTGGGTCCACCGACAACCCGGAAATCCGCCGTCTGCTGGGCACCGAAGGTGACCTGGGCGCGATGCTGGGTCTGGACGCTGACTGGGCCGCAACGGCCATCGGCGCCGTCGGCAATTACGGTGAAATCTTCGAGCGCAATATCGGCGAGTCGACCCCGATTGGCTTGGCCCGCGGGCTAAATGCCCAGTGGACCGATGGTGGCCTGCTCTACAGCCCACCATTCCGGTAAACATCTCAAAGGAAAGGGCGCGGGCTAAGGCTCGCGCCCTTTTCACATGGACGACCAATTCGCGCACAATAGCATACCGCCCCGGCCAAGAAGCCAACCCGACACGTATCGGGATATAATCCGCGGTATGGCGCACCAGTGACAGGGGGCCACGACGATGGCAACGATGACCGAACCGCCCAGCGAGGTGTTTCGACTAAGTCAGCTTATCTATGATACGCGATACCGGTCGATGACGATCCAAGTTGTTGCGTTTATTCTGATTATGTCTGGATTGTTCTACCTGGGCAGCAATGTCGCCCAGAACTACGAACGCGGCTTTGATTTTGGGTTTCTGGGGAACCGCGCCGGATACGACATCAACCAGCGTCTTATCGAATATACAAACGATTCCACCCATGGCCGCGCGGCGATTGTTGGTATTCTGAATACGCTTTTGGTGGCGGTTCTGGGCTGTATCACGGCAACGATCATCGGCGTGCTGATGGGTATCTTGCGCCTGTCCAACAACTGGATCGTGGCGAAGCTGGCCTCTGCCTATGTGGAAGGGTTCCGCAACGTTCCGCTTCTGCTGTGGATCCTGGTGATCGGCGCCATCATGACCGAAGCGATGCCTCAGCCGCGTGACTTCCGCGGCGATGATGCCGAGGCCAGTATGATCTTGGGCGAGAGTGTCGCATTTACCAATCGCGGGATCTACATCCCCAACGTGCTTTTCACGCGATCGCTCAGCGGAAATGAGGTCGATACCGAGACCGATGCAGCGATTGCCACTGCTAGCTTCGCCGATTGGGCCGTTATTCTGGTGGTGCTGGTGGCCGGTATCGTCGGGTCCGTGATCATCGGGCGCCGCGCACAGGACATTCAGGATCGCACCGGGGTTCGACCGCCTGGCACGTTCTGGCAACGGCTTGGCGTGATCGTCGTTCCGACCGCGATTGTGATGTTGGTTTTGGGCGCAACCTTGGATTTTCCGGAGTTACGCGGGTTCAACTTCTCGGGCGGTATTCACCTGCGCAATGCGCTGATTGCATTGTGGTTTGCCCTGGCGCTCTACACCGGTGCCTTCATTGCCGAGATCGTGCGCGCGGGCATCATGTCAGTGAGCAAAGGGCAGACTGAGGCATCTTATGCGTTGGGTTTGCGTCCATCCTGGACGATGAACCTGGTCATTCTGCCGCAAGCCCTGCGCGTCATCATTCCGCCGCTGATCTCGCAGTTCCTGAACCTGACGAAGAACTCGTCGCTCGCCATTGCGGTGGGCTACATGGACGTCCGCGCGACCTTGGGTGGGATCACCGTGAACCAGACCGGGCGCGAGTTGGAAGGCATCATGCTGTTGGGGCTGTTCTACCTGATCACCTCTCTGACGATCTCGGGTGCGATGAATATCTACAACTCCTCCGTCAAGCTGAAGGAGCGCTGAGCCATGAGCGATATGAACGCAAACCGCGCTTTTGTCCGCAGCGACATGCTGCCCGAGCAAGCTCCGCCAGCCTTGGAGACCGGAGTGGTGAAATGGCTGCGGGAGAATCTGTTTTCCTCGTGGATCAACACGATTCTGACCCTGGTGTCGTTTGCCCTGATCTACTGGGTGGCGCAGATCATCGTGCCTTGGGCCGTCTTTGGCATCTGGGATGCGGGCAGTCTGACCGAGTGTCGGGCCATCCGCGATGAGCTTTACGGTGTGTCGGATGGCCATGGCGGCGGCGTCGCGTGCTGGGCCGTCATCGCGGAACGCTGGCCGCAGATCATCTTCGGGTTTTATCCATCGGATCTGTACTGGCGCCCGATCCTGGCCTTTGCCCTGTTCTGGGTGGCTATCACGCCGGTCCTGTTCGAGGGCGCCCCGCGTCAACTGCTGGTCGTGACGGTCGCCTTCCCGTTTGTGGCCGTGGCCCTGCTTTGGGGTAATGTGGGCGGGCCCATCGCCGTCGCGCTGGGCTTTGCCTTGGGCTGGGCGATCTACAAGTTTGCGACGCCAGCTATCGGGCAATTGGCCGGGACGATCGCGACGATTGTGGTCCCCATCCTCTACTGGATTCTACTGTCGGGCTATATCGGCGACGGACTGTCAGCGATCCTGCCGGGGCTTGAGCCGGTCGGGTCTAGCCGCTTTGGCGGGTTCCTTCTGGCGCTTGTGATCGGCATCTCCTGCATCGTCCTGTCCTTGCCCATCGGCATCATGCTGGCCCTCGCACGGCAATCCGATCTGTTCATCATTAACAAATCGGCGGTCGTTTTCATCGAGGTCTTCCGCGGCGTGCCGATGATTGTCTGGCTCTTCTCGGCCTCGTTGCTGTTGGGCTATTTCTTGCCCGAGGGGATGGATCCTGACGATCTGGTGCGGGTGATCATCCTGATCACGCTGTTCTCGGCGGCCTATATCGCCGAGGTGATCCGGGGTGGTCTCGCCGCGTTGCCGCGCGGCCAATACGAAGGCGCTGATAGTCTTGGGTTGGACTACTGGCAGAGCATGCGTCTGATCATCCTGCCCCAGGCGTTGAAGATCTCGATCCCTGGGATCGTGTCGACCTTCATCGGCCTGTTCAAGGACACCACGCTGGTCGTCTTCATCGGTCTTCTGGATCCGTTGAAGGGCCTAAGTGATGCGATCCGCGCCACCACGGAATGGAATGGCATCTATTGGGAGTTGTTCATCTTCTCCGGCGCCATTTTCTTCATCTTCTGTTTTGGCATGAGCCAATATTCACAATATCTCGAGCGGAAGCTCGCGACTGATCGTCGGTAAGGAGGTCTCCCATGGCTATGGTTGAAGAACGGGCGATTGACCGCTCGCAAATGAAGGTTTCCGATGAGGTGGCCATCGAAATCACCGGGATGAACAAGTGGTACGGCACGTTTCACGTGCTGCGCGACATCAACCTGACGGTGCAACGCGGCGAGCGGATCGTGATCTGCGGGCCGTCGGGGTCCGGGAAATCCACGCTGATCCGGTGCATCAATGCGCTGGAGGAACATCAGCAGGGCTCGATCACCGTCGATGGGACGCTTCTGTCGAACGATCTGAAGAACATAGACAAGATCCGGTCCGAGGTTGGGATGTGCTTTCAGCACTTCAACCTGTTCCCGCATCTGACGATCCTGGAAAACTGCACGCTGGCGCCGATCTGGGTTCGGAAGACACCCAAGAAGGAAGCCGAAGAGACGGCGATGTATTTCCTGGAGAAGGTGAAGATCCCCGAACAGGCCGATAAATATCCCGGCCAGCTTTCGGGTGGTCAGCAGCAGCGCGTGGCGATCGCGCGGAGCCTGTGCATGCGTCCGCGGATCATGCTGTTTGACGAGCCGACCTCGGCCCTTGACCCGGAGATGATCAAAGAGGTGCTCGACACCATGATCGCGCTGGCCGAGGAAGGTATGACGATGCTGTGTGTGACCCACGAGATGGGCTTTGCCCGTCAGGTCGCGAACCGGGTGATCTTCATGGATGCGGGCCAGATCGTCGAGCAGAACGAGCCTGAGCCGTTCTTTACCAATCCCCAAAGCGAGCGGACCAAGCTGTTCCTGAGCCAGATACTGGGTCACTGACCCTGTGACAGCGGAATGGCTGCAACATCTGGGGGATTTGCAGTTCGCGCCGCCAGCTGAGCGTGAAGCTTGGCTGGCGGCGCATCCTTTGCGGGCGTTTCTGCAGGATCAACCCGTTGGAGAAATCCGACGCTCTGACATGAACGCGTTTAAGCCGCCCAAGGCAGGGGCGCAGCATCGCATGATCTTCCGTTGGAAATCCGGGGCGATGTTCATGAATGTGCGCTTGCCGTCTGACTTGACTTACAAGGGCCTGTCTTTTGTCGACGTTGGGGATGATCCACGGCGCTACGTGATCCGGTTTGAAACGGATCAAGGGACAATCACGACCAATCGGCAGGAACTGTCACAGACGATGGTGGTTTTTGGGCCCGGTGCGAAGCCGGATGAGGAGGAGTGGCGGCGCCGGTTCCTGTCGATGCGGAATGTGTTCAACGTGCCGATTGACCCGCCCGAGATGGAGGCCTTTGTGTCGCGCCACCTTGGCAAGGTTGAACCGGACAATTGGGGCGAGGCGGATAGCAGCCTGTCTGTCCCGCGCCTGTCAGCCAACCCGCTTGCGGTCCAAATCGAAGGCCTGGGTGCCGAAGATGCGGCCGACATCGATGCGGTTTTGGATCGGTTCGTGAACGATCTCGACGGACATTTGACCGGAGCGAGCGGCGCGGTGATACAAAACATGCGTGACTTCGCGGGCGCAGCCTACCGTGATCCCGATGGGCCGCCTTTGATCGGAGCGTCTCGCGACGATCTGTTCGAAGCGGCCCTTGCGGTGACCGAGCCGGACAGGATCTGGGGCCACGTGCAGCCGTATCTTCTTCGGATCCGCCGCGACGGGTATCCAGATGACCCGCCGGCTGAGCAGCGCGTGGCGGAAGGGCCGATTTATCTCACGCTGATCAGCCATTGCGATTGGGAGACCGAGCATGGTCTGGGAATGACTTGGCGGGATGGCGCGGTGCTGAGCGCCGTGGGCGATCACAGCGTGCGCCTGGAAGATGGCCGCGCGCCCTAGACCGGGTCCGGCAAATCCCGTGGCACGGCGAAATGGGCCACTTTGCCTTTGCCGATCTCAGACCAGTTGCTTTCTGCAAAGGTGAACACGGTGGTTGCGCCGGTCGGGTATTGATCGAATTGCGGATGGTCGGGCGGCGCGTCGGCGAGAGACCAGGCCAGGCTGGCGCTGCCGGGATTATGCGCGACCATGGCGACGACGGGCTGTGACGCTCCATGTAGCGCGGCCAGCATCTGCGACGGCTCCGCCAGGTAAAGCGACCGCGTGAGGGTTGGTGGGGGGGTGGGCGGCATGTGATCCGCAATCCCGGCCCATGTTTCGCGCGTGCGCATCGCATCGGAACAGAGGATTTCGCCGGGTATCAGACCAAGGTCGCTGAGAAAGACGCCGATCCTTGGGGCTGAGCGGCGCCCGCGGGCGTTGAGCGGCCGCGCGTGATCCTCGACCCCGGCTTGCCAGTCGGATTTGCAATGGCGGATCAGGATAAAGGTCAGCGTCATCGGTGGAAGTGTCGCATATGGTAGGCCGATTGGGCAGGGTCGCGATCAAAGCGCTGGCTGACGGGGCAGGCGCGGCGGGCCTTGCACCCGTTCTCCATGCAATCCGCGCCATCTTGCGTGTCCAGAAAGCTGTGGCAGGCGCTTGTGTCGTAGCCGTCCTCTGACAGGGCATCGACGGGGCACGCGGTTTCGCAAGGCGCGGCACAGAGCAGGCAGGGGGTGAGAGGCGGCGGTGGCAGGTCGATCCGTTCGCGTAGCGCCAGCGCGCCCCGGAAAGACACCATCAGGCCCTGGCGATCATGCACTAGAAGAGAGACCGGGCTGGCATGGATCGATCCGGTGCGCTTGGCCCAGGTGATAAAGGGATGCCAGGGCGGCCCCCCGAAGGGAAACAGAGGCTCGGCGCGCAATTGGATGGCCAGGGCGCCGATGGTGCGGGCCGACCAGCGGTCGACCATATCGGGCGCGCCATCCTGTGCTTCGGGTTGGGTTTGCAGGTGGCGCCAAAAGCCGGGCTCGCGCGGGGCGAGTATCACAAGGGTGCCGGTGCCGTCCGGTGCCATGTCATCGGGGCCGGGATGAAACGCCCCCACGACGCTAAGCTGACAATCGGCTGCGGCGTCGATGAGGGTGTCGTAATCCATGGGTTAGGTCCGGATCATCGAGCCTGCGCCGTGCTCGGTAAAGAGCTCCAGCAAGACGGCGTTGGGCACGCGACCGTCGACGATGGTGCAAGCGCGGACGCCCGCGCGCACGGCGGTCATCGCGGTTTCGGTTTTGGGGATCATCCCGCCCGCGATGGTGCCATCGGCTGTCATCGCCTCAATCTCGGCGGTGGTCAGTTCGGTGACCACATCGCCGTCTGCATTCTTCACCCCCGCCACATCGGTCAGCAGCAGCAGGCGGTCGGCTTGCAACGCGGCGGCGATGGCCCCCGCGGCGGTGTCGCCATTGATGTTGAAGGTCTCGCCGTCTTTGCCCAGGCCGAGGGGGGCCACGACCGGGATCATGTCATGCTGGAACAGGTTGTGCAGAACCGCTGGATCGACAGATTTAGGTTCACCCACAAAACCCAGATCGGGATCGGCGGGATCGCAGACGATCATATTGGCGTCTTTGCCGGAAAGCCCCACGGCGCGCCCGCCTTCGGCATTGATGGCCTGCACGATGCGTTTGTTGACGCGGCCGGAGAGCACCATTTCGACCACCTCGACCGTGGCCGCATCTGTGACCCGCTTGCCGTTCTTGAACGCGCTGTCGATATCGAGCTTGGCGAGCATCTGATTGATCATCGGGCCGCCGCCATGGACCACGACCGGGTTCACGCCCACCTGGCGCAGCAAGACCATATCGCGGGCGAAGCTGGCCATTTCCGCATCGTCGCCCATGGCGTTGCCGCCGAATTTCACCACGATGATCGCGTTATTGAAGCGTTGCAGATACGGAAGCGCCTCTGACAGGGTGCGGGCCGTAGCGATATAGTCGCGGGTCATTTGTTTTTTCATGTCGTTTGGGCGTTTCCAGCAATGGAGTCCTCAATAGGCAAAGGTCGCGCGCGTGTGAAGCGCCAGATTGGGGGCCAGCCCCCAAGCCCCCGGGGTATTTTGAGCCATTGGAAGGGGGCGCGGGTCGCTTTGATTAACGGCTAGAGCGCCTCGATGGCAGCGGCGAGTTTCACCAGATCGGCTGCATAGAACCCGGCGGCGTTGATGCAGTTGGTTTCCAGAAGGTGCAGGCCATCGGGTGTGCGACAGATATCGATGACATAGGCGCGGGCGTAGCCGGGGTTCAGATCGACCATATGCTGCGCGAAGGCGCGGGCATCTTCGTCGATCTCGGGGCGGTAGGTGACGCGCGCGCCCTCTTTGTAGAGCGACCAGGTCACGACTTGGCCATCGACCACCCAAACGCGCCATTCCTTCAGGATGTGCGCGGGCCGGGTCAGCATCAATTCGGTGTCGTGGCGCAATGCGCCATTGGGGATATCGGCGACGTCCAGCGCGAGGACCTTTTGCACCAAGTCGATGATCTCACCGGTTGAGCGGACCAGGCCGGCCACCTCTTTGCTGTCTTCGACCGGGCGGATGAACCATTGGGACCCGTCATCGACCAATTGGGCTGGAACATCGCAGAGCGTCAGGATCCGCGCGCCGGGCCCGTTCAGAAGGTAATCTTGCCACGGCGCCTCGCGCAGAAAGGGCGCGATGCGAAAGACGCCGGGTTCGAGATTGTGGGCCTCGGCGTAGCGCCACAGCGTGTAGGAGCCGAAGAAGACCACCGATTTGGGGTCGCGGATCTCGGGTGCCGGCATGATAAAGCCCACAAACGGGACAACCTTGTGCCAGCTATAGGTCAGGCCCAACCGGTCCAGCGCGGGCGCCAGTTTTTCGGTGTCGTCGAATTTCTTAAGGATCCATTGCATCGGTGTCTATAGCGTCGCGATGGTGGCGCGCAGCGTGGCGATGCCGATCCCTTTGTCCGATGAGGTCTCGATGATCTCAGGGAAGGCGGCGGGATGCTTTGCCAGCGCCTCCCGCGTGCGTTTCAACGCCGTCTCACGGTCTTTGCCCTTCACCTTATCGGCTTTGGTCAGCACCGCTTGGAAGGGCACGGCGGCCACGTCCAGAAGCGACATGATTTCTTGATCGACAGATTTCACGCCGTGCCGCCCATCAATCAGGACAAAGGCGCGGCGTAGATTGGCGCGGCCTTGCAGATAGGCTTTCAGGAGCGCCTGCCATTTGGCCACGACGGCCACCGGCGCCTCGGCATAGCCATAGCCCGGCAGGTCCACCAGGTAATGGCTGTCGGCGAGCGTGAAGAAGTTGATCTCTTGCGTGCGACCTGGCGTGTTCGAGGCGCGGGCCAGCGCTTTGCGCCCGGTAATCGCGTTGATCAGGGTGGATTTCCCGACATTCGACCGCCCGGCAAAGCAGACCTCGATCCGGTCGCCGGGGGGCAGGCCATCCATCGCGACGACGCCCTTGAGGAACTCGGCTCCGGTGGCGAAGAGCTTGCGCCCGCGTTCGGTCGTGGCGTCGTCGGGCGCGTCGGCGAGGGGGAAGGGCAGGGTCATTGCGCGTCTCTCAGGGCTGCGAGGTCGGCACCCCGGATCGCATTTAGATTACGGGTGATTTTCTCAACCGGCCAGTCCCACCAGGCAATGTCGAGCAGCGCGGCCACGGTCGCATCGTCGAAGCGTTGGCGCACCGGACGGGCGGGATTGCCTGCGGCGATGGTGTAGGGGGCGACATCGCCGCTGACGACAGCGCGCGCGCCAATGATCGCACCGGCGCCGATATTCACACCCGGCATCAGGACCGCGCCATTGCCGATCCAGACATCGGGCCCGATCACGGTATCGCCGCGCCCTTCGGCATTCACGTCTGCCGAGGAAACCCCCTGTTTCCAATCGTCCGAGAAGATGTCGAAGGGAAAGGTCGAATGGCCCGACATGGCGTGGTTGGCCCCATCCATGATGATCGTGGTCCCTGTGGCCAGTGCACAGAACGGGCCGATGATCAGCTTCGACGGCGAAAACTCGAAATGGTAGAGGACATTGCGGTCGAAGAAATGCTCGGGCCCGGCCGGGTCGTCGTAATAGGTGAAGCGCCCGACCTCGACGCGATCCCGGCCCTTGGCAATCGGCGCCAGAAAGGCGACCTGGTCGGTAAAGCCAAGGGGATGCAGTTGATCGGGATCAGGTCCCATCATGCCACGGTGACTATGTCGCCCGTGCGGATGGATCCGCTGATACGGGCCATGGCATAGACGCCGAAATCCGTGTGCCCCCATCCCTCAGATAGGGCACGCAGGGTGTCGGCGTCGCGCTTGCCAGTCTCGGGGTTGGCTTCTGTTGCCCGGCAGCGGGTGATGATTTCCATCACCTCCAGCCGCGTGTCGCCGATGGAGAGGATTTTGCCGACGAGGTCGAACTCTTCCCAGGGTGCCATTCCGTCGATCCAGAGATTGCCGCGGAACCGGCGTGGGTCGAGGTCTTGGCCGATTTTCTGCGAGAGCGCGCGTAACGACGATAGGTTCAACACTGAGATTGACGCGAAGGGCGCATCCGACATGCCCTGGGGTGGGGACTTCACCAAGGTCGCTGCCGGGCGACGCTCTGCTGGATAGATCGGCGCCAGCCAATCGATCAGGGTCTGCGCATCGCCGGTCGGATCGACGCTCAGGTCTGGGCGGTCGGGATGGCTCAGATGGATCAGGTCGCCGTCGACATGGGCACTGACAGCCATCAATGACGGACCCTTGGCCCCGCGCAAAAAGTTCCGGCAGGACCTCCAGCCGTCAGAGGCATCGCCGCCTTCCTCCAGCATGGCCCAGGCGCGATCCAAAGGCAGCGGCAGATCGGGCGTCAGATCGACCGCGCGCAGCCGCTCCGCCCCGATCCCCTTGATCGGATAGCGCCAAATCTGATCCAGCGACCAGGTCATGCGCTGTCTTTTGGCTTGCGCTGGAAGCTTTTGCGGATATTTCCGAAGACATCGGGCTTAAAACCCTGGCTGCGCATGATCAGGTATTGCTGCGTAAAGGTCAGCGTGTTGTTCGCAATCCAGTAGACCAAGAGGCCGCTGGCAAACCCGCCCAACATGAACATGAAGACCCAGGGCAGCCAAGCGAAGATCGCGGCCTGTGTCGGGTCGGTGGGCGCCGGGTTCAGCTTTTGCTGTAGCCACATCGAGATGCCCAGAATGATCGGCAGAATGCCGATGAAGATCAATGCCATGATCGATTCCGGGTCGGGCGCCGCGTTCGGCAACAGGCCAAACAGGTTGATGATCGAGGAGCTGTCAGGGGCTGACAGGTCATTCAGCCAGCCGAAGAACGGCGCATGGCGCAGTTCCAGCGTGACGAAAATCACCTTGTAGAGCGAGAAGAAGATCGGGATTTGCAACAGGATCGGCAGACACCCACCTGCCGGGTTCACCTTGTTCTTCTTATACAGCTCCATCATGCCGCGCTGCATCTTTTCGCGGTCGTCCCCAGCGCTTTCCTTCAGCTTCTCCATCTCGGGCTGAAGCTCTTTCATCTTCGCCATCGAGACATAGGATTTGTAGGCCAGCGGGAAGAGGATTGCTTTGATGATGAAGGTCAGGCCGATGATCGCCCAGCCCATATTGCCGATGGCGGCATTCAGCCAATGCAGCATCCAGAAGATCGGCTTGGTGAGGAAGTAGAACCACCCCCAATCGATGGAATCGATGAAGCGTTCGACCTGCAATGCCTCGGGATCATGTTCGGCGCCAAAGACCGCGCCCAGCCAACCGGGCTCGCGGTTCTCATAGTCGCGGATCACCTCGGCCTCTTTTGCACCTGCAAAGAGGTTCGTGGTCACCTCGACCGTCTCGCCAGCGGCCACGACCATGTAGGGCAGGCGGGCTTCGGTCTGATAGATATCGGCGTTGGGGACGTATTTGGTGACCGAGACGAAGGGCTGGTCATTGCCCGGGATCAGCGTGGTCATCCAGTATTTATCGGTGAAGCCGATCCAGCCATTGGCTTCGACATCGACGACCTCGGCGGGGACCCCTTCGCGGGTCACAACATCGAGTTCGGTTATGTTGTCGTAGCTGATCTCAGACAGGTCCCCGTCCACCTTACGCACGACACCTTCGTGCAGGATGAAGAAATTCTGTAGGTCCGAAGGTAGACCGTGCCGCGCAACGATGCCGTAGGGGGCCAGGTTCACATCACCTTCGCCGGTATTCTCGACCGATTGGGTGACCTGGAACATGTAGTTTTCATCGAGTTCGATGGTGCGGCGGAAGATCAAACCATTGTCGTTGTCCCATACCAGGGTCACGGGGCTGTCGGGGGTCAGCGTGTCACCGGTTTCGATCTCCCAAGGGGTGTTGGAGGTCGGCACCTCGTCATAGGAGATGCTCCCCGAGGGGGTCCAACCATAGAGCGCGTAATACGGGTCGTCGGTGCCCACCGGCGAGAGCAGGCGCACAATCTCGTCGCTGTCGATCTCGGTGGTGTAGTTGCGCAGCGACAGGTCGTCGATCCGACCGCCCAGCAGAGAGATCGAACCTTCGACAACGTCGCTTTCGATCGGAACGCGGGCGGCTTCGGCCAAGCCAACCTCGGTCTGGGCTTCGGTTTCGGCGGCGGCGGGCGTGCCCTCGGCAGTGATCGGCGGTGTCAGCGCGATGTCGGTGTCGGTCACAGGCGCCGTGCCGGTTTCGGCCGTTTCGGGCGGCAACGCGTTGGGATCTTCGATCTCGGGCGGTGGGAACAGGATGAACCACACAAGGATGACTACAAAGCTTAAGCCTGTGGCCAGGATCAGGTTTCTGTTCTGATCGTCCATGTCGGTGAAAACCCCTCTGTTGAACCGGCCCGAAATGCCTGTCTTGCAAGGCCCTTCCTAGGTGGGGCCGAGTCCCCGGGGTTCAACAGATTGAGGGGAGAAAGGTCAAGGGGGGAGTTCCGCGCAGGCAACGGGTTGTTATCCGGCGCGCGACAGGTTTGCATGGCGCGGCGCGCCGCGAGGAGGATCACGATGATTGAATTCGAAAGCTTTGAGGATAATCCCGCGGCCCGTTGGACCTATGTCGCCGATGGTGTCATGGGCGGTGTGTCCGAGGGGCAAATTCGCTTTGCCGAGACGGATGACGGCCCGGCGGTCCACCTGAGCGGAGAGGTGAGCACTGAAAACAACGGCGGGTTTATTCAAGTCCGTCGGCGCTTTGACGGTGGCTGGCCTGCGACGGCCAGCGGTCTGTCGATCCGCGTGCGCGGAAACGGCGAAACCTACTACATCTTTCTGCGCACGCATGGGTTGGCGCGCGTCTGGTTTTCCTATCGCTTTGCGTTTCGGGCCGAGGAGGCATGGCGTGATATCGACATGCCATTCAGCCAATTCACGCCGTCCCATCCGGGCATGCCTGCCGATTTTGATCCGGCCTTGGCGCGCGGGATTGGTCTTGTTGCCTATGGCGACGATTACGAGGCCGATATCTGGCTCAGCCGGGTGTCGCTTTACTGATCGGCACGGTTCTTGGGGGAGAGCCCTGCGAAGTCGAACAGAGAAGGGTCCAGCAGATGCGAAGGGCGTGCGCTCATCAATGCTGAGAACATCTTGCCGCGGCGGCCGGGGCTGCGGGCCTCCCACTCATCGAGCATGCCTTTGATCTGCTGGCGTTGCAGGCCGTCCTGGCTGCCACAGAGGTCGCATGGGATGATCGGATAACTCATCGCGTGGGCAAACCGCTCACAATCGGCTTCGGCCACATGGGCCAGCGGGCGCAGCACCATCAGGTCGCCTTCATCATTCACCAGCTTGGGCGGCATCGTGGCGAGTTTGCCGCCATGGAAGAGGTTCAGAAAAAACGTTTCCAGAATATCGTCGCGGTGGTGGCCGAGCACCACGGCGCTGCAGCCTTCCTCGCGCGCGATCCGGTAGAGGTTGCCGCGCCGCAGCCGCGAGCACAGCGCGCAATAGGTCCGGCCCTGGGGCACCTTGTCGATGACGATGGAATAGGTGTCCTGGTATTCGATCCGGTGCGGGACGCCCATCTTCTCCAGAAAGGTGGGCAGAACGGTTGCCGGGAAACCCGGTTGGCCCTGATCCAGATTGCAGGCCAGGATATCCACAGGCAGCAACCCGCGCCATTGCAGCTCGGTCAGGATGGCGAGCAGGGTGTAGCTGTCCTTGCCGCCCGACAGGCAGACCAGCCAGCGGTCGCCTTTCGTGACCATCCCATAGCGGTCAATCGCCTCGCGCGTGTCGCGCACCAGGCGCTTGCGCAGCTTCTTGAACTCGGTCGTTGAGGGCGCGCCGTGGAACAGCGGGTGGATGTCATCGGTGTCATCAAGCATGGCGTCGGCTTACGTGCGCGCGGTGGCAGGCGTCAAGCACCGCGAAAGCGCGCCATATCCGTTAAAAATCCGTGAAATCGAATGATCAAGCGGTGCGTGGCTTTGGAGAATAACCGGTTTTCGCGCATCATATGGCTTTCTTTTTTAGCTTTGGGGAAAGTCGATGCCCGACATATTCTTTTTCAGTCGCCGCGCTTACAACGCATCCAGCAACAGGTTTTCATCCGGTCGTGCGCGTTTGACGCGATATGTGCAGCTTGATCGGATTTCCGACATTGTGGCCTCGGGTCAGATCCTGGACCAATCGGATTGGGTTGCCCGGGTGCTGGCACAAGCTGCCGGGGGGCCGATCCTCTGCTTTGTGCACGGGTTTAATACCTCTCAGATCGAGATGCTCCGCCGAATGGAAAAGATCCGGGCGGGTTTATCGGCGCAGGGGTTTTCCGGTGCCGTCATTGCCTATGATTGGCCCAGTCAGGGGCGGATTTCGGGGTATCTGACCGACCGCAACACCGCCAAGGCGATTGCGCCCTTTCTTGTGGTCGATGGTTTGGTCCCGTTCATGAACGCCCGGCCAAGGCCAAAGATACATGTTCTGGCGCATTCGATGGGCGGTCTGGTGACGGTGCGCGGCTTTTCGCAGGTTGGCGATGGGCATGGTGCGCCGTGGTCCGTGGATCAGGTGTTGTTCGCGTCCGCGGATGTCGATGCGGTCGAGTTGACGAAAGGCACCGGTCACGCGCGGGTATTGGCGGCACGGTCGGCGCGCTTCACCAACTATTTCAGCAATCAGGACAAGGTTCTGAAGCTGGGGGAAAACATCGTGAGCGGCGGGCGCGACCGTCTGGGCTTTGATGGCATGCCGCAGGCCATCGAGGCAGGCATGGTCGATACGGGCTGTGGCACGCGCTACGCCCAAACGATCGTCAAGCCGCCTGCCGCATCTGACGAGCAGGTGTTTTCGCATCGCTGGTATTTCGACGATACGCGTTTCATGAAGGATGCGGCAAAGACGCTGGCCGGTGTTCCCGAACAGAATATGGGATCGACGCGCGGTGTTCTTGTGGGGGCGGAGCCGGACCAGGCGCTGTTGCCCTAGTCCGGGACGTTATCGATGCCCGACCCGCCCCAAGGGTGGCAGCGCGCGATGCGCCGGACAGCCAGATAGGTGCCTTTGATCCCGCCATGTTTCTGCAACGCTTCCATCGCATAGGCCGAGCAAGTGGGGTGATAGCGGCAATTAAAGCCCACCCACGGGCTGAACACCAAACGGTAGGCCCGGACCGGCAACGAGATGATGTAGGCAAGCGGCGTCATTGGTGGGCCTTCGCCAGGGCGCGGGACAGATCGGCGCGCATCGCGGCGAAATCACGTGTGGCGGTGTCGTCTTTGCGCCCAATCAACACGTAGTCCCACCCATCCTGGCCTTCGCTGGGCAAGGTGAGGCGTGCGATTTCCCTCAGGCGCCGCTTTGCGCGATTGCGCGCGACGGCATTGCCAACCTTCTTCGAGCAGGTGAAGCCGACGCGGATCCCCTCTGCCTGCTCACCGGGCGCGCGCTTGCGGGCTTGCAACAGGAAGGCCGGGGCGGGGACACGTTTGGCCTTGGCGGCGCGCAGGAAATCCGCGCGCTTTTGCAGAACGCTTAAAGGGGGTGTTGAAACAGAAAAAGCCTCCGCCCGAGTCGTGTCGGGCGAAGGCGTATCCGGTGCCATAACCTGATGTATCAGGCGCTGAGCGACTTCCGACCGCGTGCGCGGCGGGCGTTCAGGATCTTACGGCCAGCTTTGGTGGCCATGCGTGCGCGGAAACCGTGGCGGCGCTTGCGCACCAGGTTCGACGGCTGGAACGTGCGTTTGGACATAGGTCTCGCTCCGTTGGTTAGGGCCGGAGGGCGCGGATGCGCCTCTCAGACGGCTGTGAAACTCGATGAAGCCCGCGCAATAGGCAATGGCGGGGCCGGTGTCAACAAATCCCGGTTGTTAAACCGGGGTATTTTCGGCGATGTCCAAGGCGCGCGCCAGATCGCCGATCTGATCCTGTCCGAAAACGGCAACACCCGCGCGCCGCAATCGCGCAGCCACAACGCCTTCCCCCGGTTGCCGTGTTCCATCGAAATGGCCCCGATAGACATAGCTCGATCCGCAAGAGGGGCTGCCATCGGTCAATAAAGCAAAGCGGCATTGGGCCTTTTGCGCTGTCTGCAATGCCAGATCCGCGCCACGCACAAACGCCGCCGTCATGTCGTGCCCGTCTTTGTCGTAGATCCTGCCTTGTCCGGTCAGGACTTCATCGGCCCTTGCGCCAGGTTCCAACTCAGCCGCTGGGCGCGGGGTCGGCAAACCTGCCGTGACCTCGGGACATAGGGGAACCAGACGCCCTTCGGCCCGCCACTTTTCCAGCAAATGCGAATCGAGTGTCTTTGCGCCGCCGTCGTATCGGACCAGGGCGCCCAACAGGCAGGAACTGACAAAGATTCTCTCCAAGCTGGACCTTTCCTGAAACACCCATAGGTCGATTGTTACGCGATTGGTCGAGTTCCGTCACGATTTACCAGCTTTCTGTCACGGGTCATCAAGCGCCCGTGAGGGGGGATATCGCCAGAGCGCTCGATTTCGCATGTAGGGTTTACCTCTGGACAAGGATACCAATTGCAATGACCGACAGCGTGACACCGACGCAGAAATCTCCGATTGCCCGATACCTTCCGCTGGCCGCGATCGTTGTGGGTGCGGGATTGGCGTATTACTTCTTTCGGGATTATCTGAGCTTTCAGGCGCTTGCCGACAATCGTGAGGCTTTGATCGCGTTCCGGGATGCCAACTACGTTCTGATGGCAGTGGTGTTCGTGGTTGCCTATGCTCTGATCGTGGCGTTCAGCCTGCCGGGAGCGACAATCGCGACGCTGACCGGCGGGTTCCTGTTTGCAACATTCCCTGGGGCCTTGTTCAACATCACCGGCGCGACGCTTGGCGCGACCGCCATCTTCCTCGCGGCGCAGACCAGTTTTGGCGCGGGCCTTGGGGCCCGGCTGGAGGCCTCCGAAGGGATGGTGAAACGCGTCAAAGATGCGATTGACGAAAATCAATGGTCGGCTTTGTTTTTGCTGCGCCTCGTGCCCGCCGTTCCGTTTTTCATGGCCAATCTGATCCCGGCTTTCCTTGAGGTTCCGCTGCGCCGTTATGTGATTTCGACCTTCTTCGGCATCATGCCGGGCGCGATTGTCTACACCTCCGTCGGCGCAGGTCTGGGAGAGGTCTTCGCCCGCGGCGAGACACCCAATCTCGGCATCATCTTCGAGCCTCAAGTGCTGCTGCCGATCCTTGGCCTCTGTGCCCTGGCCGCTCTGCCAATCCTTTTGAAAGCCATCCGTGGCAAAAAGCAGCTCTGAGATCATGTCCCGCATCGATACGTCTATTACCCCTGAAAGGCCCGCCACCATGACCCGGATCGAAACAGATGTTTGTGTGATCGGCGCAGGATCGGGCGGTTTGTCCGTTGCCTCGGGCGCTGTGCAGATGGGCGCGGACGTTGTCTTGCTGGAAGGCCACAAGATGGGCGGTGATTGCCTGAATTATGGTTGTGTGCCGTCCAAGGCGTTGCTGGCGGCAGGTCACAAGGCCCATGGCACATCGCAGGGCGCGTTTGGTGTGGCGGGGCAAGATCCGGCGCCGGACTTCGCCGCCGCGAAGGACCATGTGCAGGCCACGATTGCCGCCATCGAACCCCATGACAGCCAAGAGCGGTTCGAGGGGCTGGGCGTGCGCGTGATCCGGGAATTTGGCCGCTTTATCTCAGAGAGTGAGGTTCAGGCGGGTGATCATATCATCAAGGCGCGTCGCTTTGTGATCGCCACCGGCTCGCGCCCCTTCGTGCCGCCGATCCCGGGGCTCGACGCGGTGCCGCATCACACAAATGAAACGATTTTCGATCTGCGGGAGCGGCCCGATCATCTGATCATCATCGGCGGCGGGCCCATCGGGCTTGAAATGGCGCAGGCGCATCGACGGCTGGGCAGCAAAGTCACCGTTCTTGAAGGCGCAAAGGCGCTGGGCAAGGACGATCCCGAGGCCGCTGCCGTGGTGCTGGAAACCCTGCGCGGCGAAGGTATCGAGATTATCGAAGGCGCAAAGGCCAGCAAGGTCAGTGAAGCCAATGGCGCAATCCACGTCGAAACCGAAGGCGGCCCCAGCTATAGCGGCAGTCATCTTTTGATCGCCGTTGGGCGGCAGGTGAATGTCGACAAGTTGGATCTTGAAAAAGCCGGGGTCGATTTCGAGCGCGGCGGTGTAACCGTCGATGCCGGGCTGAGATCGACCAACAAGCGGGTTTACGCGGTGGGAGACGCCGCTGGAGGCGCGCAATTCACACATGTGGCAGGATATCATGCCGGGGTGATCATTCGCCCGATGCTGTTCGGACTGCCCGCGAAGGCGCGCACCGATCACATCCCCTGGGCCACCTATACCGCGCCCGAACTGGCGCAGGTCGGCCTGACCGAAGCCCAAGCCGAAGAGGCCCATGGTGACGCCGTTTTCGTGGCCCGTGCAGAGTTTGGCGGCAATGATCGTGGCATCGCGACCGGTCAAACCAAGGGATTTGCCAAGGTCATGGTGGTCAAAGGCCGCCCTGTGGGCGCCACCATTGTGGGTCCTCAGGCTGGCGAACTGATCCAAATCTGGTCCTTGGCCATCGCCAACAAACTGAAGATGAGCGCGGTTGCTAGCATGATTGCCCCCTATCCGACCTTGGGGGAGATTAACAAACGCGCCGCCAGCGCCTATTTCACACCGAAACTGTTCGAGAGCCCGATGGTCAAAAAGGTTGTGGGCTTGGTGCAGAAATTCGGTCGCCCCTAACCGAATGGGGCGCTAGGATCGCGCAAACGCCCTTATTTCGGGCATGAGGGAGAGGCCATCCGTGGCGAACACACTTTCAGGACGTTTTTTGATCCTGACGATCATCTTCGTCATGTTGGCAGAGGTGTTCATCTTCTTCCCGTCCATCGCGCGATTTCGCGAAGACTATTTGCTGGCCCGGTTGGAGCGCGCCCAGATCGCTTCGCTTGCGCTGCTGGCCACCGATGGGATGATCGAGGATGATCTCGAAACGGAGCTTCTGGAAAATGCCGAGGTTCTGAACGTGGTTTTGCGGCGGGATGCCGTGCGCCAGCTGATCCTGTCGACCGAAGGAATGCCCGCTATCTCGGGCTCGTATGATCTACGTGACGCACCAGCATTCACGTTGATGCGCGACGCGTTGATGCGTCTTTTGACGCCAGAGCCTCAGACGATCCGGGTGATCGGTGAACCGGTCCGCGATGCGGGTCTGCTGATCGAAGTCACCATGGAAACGCAACCACTTCGGGCGGCGATGCTCGATTATGGTGTGCGTATCCTGCTTTTGTCGGCGGCCATTTCGATTTTCACCGCGGTGCTGTTGTTTGTTGCGGTGCGCATTCTGATGGTGAACCCGATCAAGCGTGTCGTATCCTCGATGATTGCATATGCCGAGGCGCCCGATGATTTGTCGCGCAAGATCGTCCCGCGCGGAAGCGTGCGCGAGTTGCGCAATGCGGAAGAGGCATTGCAATCGCTGCAATCCGATATCACCGGTTTACTGCGGCAGCGGGAGCGTCTGGCGCAGTTGGGCGAAGCAGTGGCCAAGATCAGCCACGATCTGCGCAACATGCTGTCTGTCGCAACATTGGTGGCCGATAGATTGGAGACCGTGAACGACCCGACGGTACAGCGCGTGGCGCCCAAGCTTATCAACTCGCTGAGCCGCGCGATCAATTTGACAGAGGCAACGCTGGCTTTCGGACGTGCTGAAGAGCCTGCGCCGAAGCTGGATCGGGTGGCGCTCAACGATCTTGTCGATGACGTGCTGGACAACGACAATTTGGCGCAAGGCGATGGCGATGTGAGCTACATTGCCGAGATTGCCGATGATCTGGTGATCCGCGCGGACCCGGAGCAATTGCATCGGGTCTTGTCGAACCTAGTACGCAACGCACGGCAGGCGATTGCCGCCACGGGCGAGCCGGGGGAGGTTACCGTGCGCGGGCGCGTCGAAGACGATGGATGGCGCATCGAAGTTTGCGACTCAGGCCCGGGTCTTCCGCAGAAGATCTTGGACAACCTGTTTAAGCCGTTTTCCTCGTCGCAGAAGGAAGGCGGCACCGGGCTGGGCCTGGCCATCTGTTCTGAGATCATTCGAGGGCATGGCGGCAAACTTGAACTGGTGAAGACCGATACCGAGGGCACAACCTTCGCAATGTTCCTGCCAGCGGGCCTCGCCGCTTGATTGCCCCTTGCGCTGCCCGAAAGGCGGCGCTAAACGAACGCCTCACGCGCTGGTAGCTCAGTTGGATAGAGTACTTGACTACGAATCAAGGGGTCGGGGGTTCGAATCCTCCCCAGCGCGCCACTACTCCTTTGTCGAACGTCAGATGACTTTGACCTTTGCGTCATGAACTGACCCAATCCCCATCCCTAACCCGTCAGGGTTGTTGCGTTTGATCCCGTTTCCCAACCGGAAAATCGGGGGGCGATTTGGAGGTTAGACGGCGAAGCCGCCTGCTCCTGCAAATCTGCCATGTGGCGAACGCGGAGGGGGGTGAGAAAGGACAAATCGACAAGGTTGGTGCGGCCCGCAGGCGAAGCCGAGGACACGGCCTTGTTTATTTGTCTTGTCCGAGGGGGGAGGCTGCCCCTCAACGAAGACAATGCTTGCCGACCAACTTGCACTGATAGACCAGGGTCGGCGTCGGTTTTACCTCGCCATCGACTGCGCAACATGAAGTATCGTCGGAATGAGGCTGTCTCAAATACCGGCGAGCAATGATGATATCGCGCTCCTTCAAGATATCACACGCGGCAAGACTGACTTGGCACGGGCCGCTGGTTGCAAACCAACTTGGCATCATCACGGCGCTCTGAACGCGGTGGTCGCCGATCTCGGCGCAGTTTTCGTAGATGATGCGTTTCGTACGGCTGTGCTGGATGCCTATGGGGACCATCGGATTGGAATACTGATCCCGCCATGCCCCATTCTTTCGGGCTTGGTGCCCGGTGGCAGGTCGAAGGGTTGGTCCAGCACAGCTTGGGCGATCCATTCCCGTGCAGTTCCAGTCCAATCGGTGATCGCATTTGAGGCGTCGCGGGCCACCCTGGGCGCTGCGACGCTGGTTCCGTTCAGCCGGACATAGGATCCACTGCGCGATCCCGCCGATAGCACGCCCCATCGCACCAGGGATTGGTCACCCTCTGCCGCGGCGTCCGGTCCGTCCCGATAGGGAACCGGCGTCATCGGCGTTATGGTCAGGGGACCTGCCGCGGAATAATAGGATAGTTGCTGGTTTTGCCTCGTGTAGGCGGCAATCACGATGGGCGAGGCGCCACAGGCAAAACCGCTGAACGTTCCGGCACGCCGGATCGGGCTGGGCGTGTCCGGCGGATCCACGGGCAATGGGGCGCCGAACGGGCCAAAGCGCACGTAATCTCCATTGTCGAAAAAAGATTGGCGCCCGCCCGGTCGGTAGCCGGGCAAGGTTTCATCGCGTCTGATCCAGACCTGGATCGTGTCATCGGGCGCTATGTCTTTAGGTTTGACGCAGAGTGTCCAGCGCCCGGAGGGCGCCAGGGGATGGGTCGGATCCAAGCTGGCTGTCGGTTCGATTGCCAATGTAATCAGGCCCCGTGCCGTTGGCGCCGGTTCGAATGTGTAGAGCAGCGTCGCCACAACATTGCCGTCGTGATCGTGGAGCGCTTGTTGCTGTCCGACCTTGGCATCGATTGTCAGACTTTCGGGACCAAAGGGCGGTGTCACGGTGACCGAGACGTAGTCCGGCGGTGGATCGCACTCGGAAAACGGCATCCATATCTCGACGTGACTTGCCGTGCGGTCATCGGGCAAGACCCGCAGATCCAGCGTAACGCCATCTTCGCAGGACCCATCGAACTGTACCTCGGCATGGGCGCGGGCCAGATTTCCGTTGCCTGCGGGCAATGTCATCCAGCGTATCTGATCGGAATCGCAAGTCAAAAACCACTCGAACAGGCGCGACACCTCGCTGGTGCCGTCATGGGGCCCGGAGAAATTGCCGAAGGAGAAATTCATCACCATGGGCACCGGGGCGCCCTGATATTGAAACCGGGACGCCTGTTTGCTGAGCAGATGCAGCGCTAGGCAAAGGGCAGGCAACAGGCTGATTCCGGATGTATCCTCAACCACACGCGGCGGCAGAACGGCACATATGATCGGGCGCGTCGTGTCGTTCAGCTCGGGTTCAAAACCCGCCGATAGCCCCATCACATGGGTGCCATGCGACCGCCGCAGCGATAGGGGCGAGAACTTCCCCCCGGCATAAGCAATTTGACCCGTTCGGCTGTAAAACCGGTCTTCGTCCAGCAGTCCGGACTGGGTGAACAGATGAAGATATAGATCAATCTCCGAGGCATAGAGAGATCGCCCCTGGGTACTGTCTGCGATATTTGGGTCGGGCTCGGTTGGAAGCACCGCACAAAAGGCGACGCGGGTTGTCTCGGAGCCGACCCGGAACAATTCATGCGCGATACCGATTCCGTCATCTATCATGCCCATCACGACGCTGCCCTTCGGCACCTCGATTGGCGATAGGTCTGGCGCGGTGGCGTCGGGTGCAAGCCACGCATCGGGCGTCACCATGCCCAGATGAACATTGGCTACGCCATATTTGTTTTCGGTGCTGTTCAGTGCATTGATGACGATCTGACGTGCGAACACGCTGACAAAGCGCCGATCTTCGCGCGGTTCGCGATCTGCCGCATCATAGGCCGAAGGCACACGCAGATCGCCGGGAAAATCCTCGGTCACGCGGGCCTCGAATTCGGCGATGCTGATATCTGTAAGTTCCAGCATCACAGACCACCATTCGGTGCCCTGAAACCGTGTTGCCTGCGCCAACCTTGTGTAGGTTAGCGCGTCAATCGGGGCACGGTCACCGGTGCTTGAAGATCTCCAACGATATGCCATGGTGCGGCCTCCTCAAGGACCTGCAGGGGCGTCGAAATCAACCCATTCAGCCTGGGCCTTATCCCAGAGCCAGGCCAGGGTCGGGTCCGCTGCGCAGGGCGATTTGCGCGGTGCGCTGGTGGCCCAGACACCATTCGGCCCTTCCGAGGACGGTTCTTGCGCGTCGTCTGCAGCGGTATAGAGCTTGTGCCACTCAAAGTCGCTTTCGCCAGCATAATTGTGGCCGTTAAACTTTGCGCTGGTCCAACCGTTGCCCGTGGACCGCTCGTAAATGAAGTCCGCCAAGGTCAGCCCCAGCATCGCGCCCGCGGCACTGTCGACGGGAAAGTGGACGCCAGCAACGGTCCGGTTGATGGCGATGCGCGCTGCAAGCCGCATCAGCATTTCGCCCCAATGCCCGCCTGCTTCATATTGCGGCGTCCCTGAATGCAGCATCAGCTTCCAGATTAGCCGGGCCATCACAAAGGCCTCGGTGGCGTGGCCGCTTGGCAATGATCCGTGGGTTGGGGTCAGGATCATTGGCTGAACCTGGGGCGACAACTCGATCGGACGTTTGACGGCCAGTGCGTATTTCATCTGCTGTTCACAGAAATTCGCGAAGCGCAGGCCAGTGGCGAGCAATTCCAGCGTATAGGGTGTTCGCCCCGGGTCGATGAAGCTGATATTTTGATAGAAAGGCACAGGCGCAGCGATCTGAGAAATGATTTCCGCACCACGATCCTGTCGAATATCGGCATAGCCGGTCAGAAATCCCATCTGTTCCTTGAAGACGTCCATCTCGGGCGCCTTGATCTGTGCCAGTTTCCGGTATTTCCCGCCTGGCACATGGCCTTTGACGCAATCCCGACGCCACAGGATGGCCTTGCCGGTCTTGCCTTGTTTAAAGCTCAGCGTAACTTGCGTGCCCAGGGCAAAAGAAAACAGCGCCGCGCGGACCTCACGCGATAGGCGTTGAAGGTTTTGCACATCATTGGGCACCCCCGGTTGCGTATCGCCCAGATGCGCCAACGGCGCGCCAACGATCCCGTCACGGGTGGTCACAAAAGCTTCTGCAGCGACCGGGCTTTCGGGAAGGCCAAAGGCGGCATAGGACCCGTAAGATCCATAAGATCCGTACGACCCATAGGAGCCGTAGGATCCATAAGACCCATAAGAGCCTTGAGGACTTCCAAAGAATTCAGCGGTCATTCTAACCCTCCTCCACCTTCGTGTTGAGATGTATCAATCGGGAACACCCGCATCGCGCAGTGCTTCGGCAAACTTCTTTCCAGTATTATATCCAGCACTTGGTGAGGATTTCAGCCAGTGGCTGACGCGCAGCTCAGGTTGCAGACGCAACAGTTGTGAGACTGTTTCTTTTGCTTGCCCAGTCTTTCCCTGCTTCTGCTGTGCAACGGCCAGCACGCGCAATGTGGACGTGTGCGTTCGATTCAATCGTAGCGACTCCATCGCGAGATCTTCGGAACGCTGATAGTTATCCGGTGTCAGCCAAGCACCTGCCGCCATCACCAAGTAAAAAAAACGATGTGGGTCCAGCGGCGCCAGATGCAGTGCGCGCTCTGTGTCGCGAACACCGTCTTCGCCACGATCCTGGAAGGCCAACAGCATGCCGCGCAAGGACCGTGCATTGACGTCACTTGGGTTGATATCCAGCGCCAAATCGTAGCGGTCTTCGGCATCATCCAAACGGTGCAACAAATTGGTCAGAACATGCCCCTCGCAAGCGAGCGCCAGAACGTTTTCCGGGTCAAGATCCAGGGCGCGGCCGGTGCAGTCGAGCGCCGCCCTAGCATCTTCGTCCGGCGTTTGTGACCAGCCTTGCACCACCCGCAGCAGGTGCCACCGTGCGCGCCACGCCAGCGGCGTCGGGTGGCGTGGGACGCGCTCAGATAGCGCATCAATCAAATCCCGCGCCTTCTTAAAATCGTTTGGCGACAGACGGTGCATCAGCCCCACAGCGGCGAACATCAGCGAATAATTCTGCAGGCTTGCCAGGGGCCGGGTATTGGTGCGGCGGATCTCGTTGATCAAAACGGCGCGGCGGATTTTCGCGACGATTTCATAGGCAGCTTCAAAGTCAGCAAGTAGATCGTCCTGCGACACGTCCAACCGCAGCGCCCAAAGCACGCGCCGGCTCGCCACTTCGGTGAATTCAAGGTTCAGTTGCAGCCTATCATCGCGCCTCACATACATCCCCGACAGGATAAATTCGGCCCTAAGCAAGCGACCGGCGTCTCGAAGATCTGCACTGCCATAGGTGAATGAAGCCGCCGACAGGCGCGAGGTCACGTTGATCTCTTCCGAGCCGCTCAAAACGGCTGTGACCCGATCTGCAAAGACTGTTCCAAGCAAATCCGTTCCGCTTCGATCGATGTTTTGCAGCGGCAGAACGGCGATCGTGGGCAGAAGCGGTTGGTCTTGGTAAGCTTGGAGCAACGCTTCATTCGGCGCTTCGGGCAGCAGGCGGAACGCGCGCAGTGTTTGCCCGCTATCGACATGTCCAAGATCTTCGAACGCGATGTTAGGGTGTGCTTGAGCCATATCGCGGATCTCGAGTGTGCTCAGCACGTCACCGGGCCCCGCGGCGCGCAACAGAGCCAATGATTGCGCCGGGTCCTCGTGGCCTGCCGACAGCACGGTTGATGCCCCTGTATGTTGTGCGTTCTGAAGGCTGGCTCTCACAGCGGAAGGCAGATCTGCGAACGCGCACGTCTGGACCGCGCCGAGTTGTTCATGGGTGGCCAATCTTGTGGCGATAGGATCGTATCCCGCGCGGAATGTTGACGCGATGATTTCGGTGTGGGTGGGCTCAAAAACCGTCACACTTGTGTGTCCAGCCACAACGTCAGACGGGGGTGCTCCCGACAAAACCCCGTGCAAAATGAACCCGCGTTTTGGAACTGTCTGAAGGATTTTCCGGTGTTTATCACCGATGGCTCGGCGGATATCAGCGATGCATTGGGTTAGGCTGTCGTCGGTGACTGACACGCCATCCCAGACCATCTCGATCAATGAATCCCGGGTCACCAGAATGCCGGGGCTTTGCGCCAAGTATCGCAAGACGCTCGCAGATTGTGCGCGCAATACAACCTGCGTCCCATCCGCACGCAACAACTGATCGCACTTGGGATCATAGCTTAGAGACCCCAACACAATCAGGCTATGTGTGTTGAGCTTGCCCGACACGTAGATCTGATCTCCCCTGTCGGCGTTGGCGTCCTTCAGGATAGGGTCGAGCAAAGCGCGGCGCGATTCAACAAAAAAGCGAACGCTTTGCAATCTATGCGAGCGCTCAGCACAGGAAACGCCAGTCGCACCCTGCAATTGCTTTAGGCTTTGCCTGTCTGGTTGCTGCAATGATGTGCGCGGCGCGACGGAAATCATGGGTGGGCCTCGCTGAGAAAGACAGCCGGATCGCTGGCTTGCACGCAGACCAACTGGTGCAATCCGATAGACTGCTTGGTGCGCGATGATCGGGCCGTGATCGTCAAGTGGCGGGCTCCAGTCAAAAAGTGCGGCGGCAAAAACGGATCATTCACCCGAATGCCCATCGCATGCGGCGCACCAAAGGCGGTTGAGATCAGATCGCCGGATAGGCCCAATCTAAATTCCACCGCGTCTAAATTAGACGGAAGATAGGACGACACGCCTATGATTTCTTCCAGTGGCTCCAATGATAACAATAGTGACTGATCGATATGCGGAGCGGGCGCAAAAACCCCCGGTGTGCTGTGATTACGCGCGACAGCAAGCGTCGGGACCGGTGTGGTCTGCGTGCAATACATCCAGTGTGTCTGTATTTGTGCGCCCCGTTCATCCCGACCTAAAGCGACATAGGTTGCGCCTGTCAGAAAATGTGCCTGTGGAGCGCTTGATAAGATCTTGAGCCCCTCATACGCCATGTCGTTTAGGGTGCCCCGGATATACTCGGCTTCGCCAGATGTCAGGCACGGCGCCACCTCTAACGGAACGTCGGCATAATACGGGAACACTTCTACCTGTGTGAGAGATTGAACTGACAATTTCATTCTTGCCCAACCACATATGGCCCATGTGAGTGCGGAGAACGACGCCCCCACCGAGGTCCCTGACGATGCAAGCTCACCTTTTGTCCTCGGCGTCATTGGAAATCAGAAAAGAGGTCCGAGTACTGAAATCGGTCTGAAAAATTTACGAAACCTTCATCCAAACCTCTCATTCGTCACATTTTCCCGATTTCAGAAAGGTTTCGCGCCGATTTCAGGACAACATCCCGAAGTTGAGCAAAACTCGGGATGCCAGTCGGGATGATCTGCTCCCGACAGCGTAAAACGGAAAGGTCTCACCCAGCATACGGCAATTGGGACCTGGAGGAGTTTGGTATGGCCGATGACGTGCATGAGTTTGATAAAGACGCGATTGCAGAAGCATTGGACGCGTCGCGATCCCACTATAGCCAAGAGCGGGATACGACGACTGAAAATATTGTCGAAGATGGCCATCTGTTCATGGCGGCAGGGTGCATTTCGGCGACTGTGAAAAATGGCAAGATCTGCTTAAATTTGCCCCTAGGATTCGGGAGATATTGTTTTCCCATCCCCAGCAGCATCCCGATGGAACTGCTGCCGAGGCTTGCCTTCATATTTGTACGACCTGGGGCATTCCCACCGGCGTCAACGTGTCAATCAGCGTTGCTTGCAAAGTAATTTTTTCGAAGTCCTTCGGAAAATGCTGATCGCGGAAATTTCAAGTAGTCCTGTTGTCGTGAGTGGCAGGGCCAACACATTCTACAGAATTTATTGATGCGACAGAGCTCCGACATTGATCATAGATCAATGTCGGAGGTATTAACGAAAGCTCGAATTATCTTTATGCATGCTCTAAAGATATGATCTCCAGGTTTAATTGGCGGCTGTGGTGTTGGGGTGGGAAAAATTTATTAGGAGGATGGAGCAAAGACGCTGATGATAATGTATTAGTACAGGATGCAGATTTTGTGGTGTGTAGAATAATTAGTTGATAATTTTGAAACCACCTAATGACGCATCCCTGAAATATGTAAAAGCTACGAATAGCTCGTAACCCGACAGAGGCCTCCGGGAGAGCTATCATCGACAGCACAGGTGGTTTCGAAACGGTTGACCCGTGGCAACGCCTAACCAAGAAATCGGGCTCTTGACCTGATCGTGACCTGCTCTCCATGAGCCCGCGTTTATGAGTAATCTTTGTTCAGGTCTCGATCTTCCTTTAAACTATCGTTCAAACTCATATTGTCCCACTGCGGTATTCGGGATAGCGGAAAGTTAGAGCGACTGCAGAGCAATGCATAGTTGAGAAAAAGCTTGCAAAGCAAATGTAGTGCGTGTTGCGCTTTGATGCGCTGCTGGGCTTGTTACGCATGTGCGCTCTGCCGGAATTTATCAGTTTGAACAACGTCCTGTATCGGGAAAATCTGGCGGTTTAGTTGAGCAGGTCATGGGGCATTCGACGGTTCAAATGCGCTCTTAAGCTTACCCAAAATTCCAAGCAGAAGACCTGACCATTATCTACAAGGTCAGTTGGCTGCATCGAGAGCCATTAAAGAGAGAGCTTTCCGCCTGGACACGATCTCTTCTAAAAGGGGTGATAGGGGTCACCGCGTTTGATCACGGCCTGTAAGATGGCACCATCGATTGCCCGGTAGCACATTTCGAAGCAATGGCGCGAGAGGATGGCTGATATGGCGGTTTAGGGCCAAGTTAACACTCGGCCAATAGCGAACTCTCACCCTAGTGAGACAATGCTGCAGTCGTATTCCGCATTGCGGACATTCACGACCGCAAAAATTTGCTGCCAGCCCTGCATACTGTCGCAGTTTACTTGGGTCCTACGATTCCAGAGCTTCAAGTATGGCGCGCGATTGACGGCACTCGGCCAGGCCGGGCCGGGTTAAAAAATATAGAGGCGCCTTGGTGCCACTCAGGCAAACGGGGCGCTCTGCCAGAGCTCCATGTCGTGTCTTGGTGGCAAGCAGCAGTGCATCAAGTTCGTTAGCCCAGATCAGTTCGACGTCATCCGTCGCTCGCGTCTCCCGGACATAGGGCTCAAGCTCCTTTGAATGCCGGGGCCATCCGTTTGGCAGACGGTCAGCGACAAGGGGATCTACGCCTATGCTTAACTTGCGACCGTTGAGCGCGGGGGCAACCGCTTCGGTTGCGTCAGTCAGAACGTCGAAAGCGCGTGACACATCTGGGAGGTAAGCCGCGCCCTCTCGTGTCAGCAACAATCCCTGTGGTAGCCGCCGAAAGAGCGAGATTCCGAGGGATATCTCCAACCGCTTGACCTGCTGGCTGACGGCACCGGCCGTCACCCCAAGCTCGGCTGCTGCCGCCTTAAAGCTCAAGTGTCGCGCGGCCGCTTCAAACGCTTTGAGGCCGTTCAGGGACGGAAATCGATAGGTCATGGGGTCTCCTAGCACGCACGACCGGCACAGTAGACCGAGATTTTCTAAGCCTCGCGCTCAATTTCTATCGTTTGAATAAGGCAGGCCCATCCATGCAAATCCTCACAACAAACAGAAAGAGGATCTTATGACGATCAGATACAATCCCCCGACCGGATGGCCGCAGCTTGGCCGACCCTTCCATCATGGCGTGGTCGAACCAGAGGGCCGCGTCCTCCACATGACGGGGCAAGTCGCTTGGGACAAAGATGGGAACGTTATCGGCAAAGGCGACTGTGAAACGCAGGCACGGCAATGCTTCGAAAATGTCGAAAGCATCCTGAAGGCAGTCGGCGGGCGCTTGGAGGACGTTGTGTCCTTGACCGTCTTCTACCTTGATCCGGCGGACATGCCTGCAATCCAGAAAGTCAGGGCCGAACGCCTCCAACTGGCGCACGGCCCCGTCAGCATTCTCATCCAGGCCGCCGGGCTGATCACACCAGACCTTTTGGTGGAAGTCGCCCCCATTGCCGTGATCCCCGAGGATCGCTTTCACGAGCCAAAATACTAAGGGTGGAAAGCCATGAACAAACATGAAGGCTTCAAAGCCATTCGAAGCTTGGACTACGTGATCCTTGTTTGCGATGACCTCGCGAAGATGAAAGCGTTCTACCAAGGTCTTTTCGAGTTCCAAGTCGATGAGGATTTTCCGGAACGGATGGTCTTCTTTCGGGTCGGCACCCTGTTTCTTGGGCTAAGGACACGCGGCCGCGGCTACGACGGACCAAGCGTTCCATCTCTGTCCGCCTCCATCCAGATCAGTTTTCGTGTTCCGCCAGCCGACGTTGATCTCGCCTACGATAGGCTAGTCGAAGGCGGGGTTGACGTCATTGAACCCCCGACAAACCAGGATTGGCCCCACAGGACGCTGTTCTTTAGAGACCCGGAGAATAACGTCATCGAAGTGTTCGCCGACATTCACCCAAGCGAGACAATGGCAGAACCTTCCGGGGTTCATCAGGTTGTCGACTAGTGGCGGTTCTTGCGACGGTGGTGACGATCGGCAGGTGATCCCTCCGTCCGTGAGGTCAAAGGATACGATCAACGTCGGTGTCGCCAAAGCCGAACGATTTCATCAATCGTCGATGCTCAAAACCGCCGATGAACTTGTTCAGAATGTGATCAACGCGGCCTCTGAGATCAGCGGCACCGCGTGCAAACGCGAAGCATCCGAAGGCCGGAGCCCTTTCTCGCAGCGGGACGTCAACGACGGTGAGGCCGCCCGCAGCATCGTTTGCCTGGAGGAAGCCTTGATGCGCGCGAACGACACTGGCAAAGGCGCTGACCGTCCCGTCCTGCACCGCCTGCGCCGCGTCTGCGTAAGCCTCGAACACGCGGAACTGGCCGGGCGTCACGCCGAGTTCAAGGGCGGTCACATGCTGTACCTGGTCCCGAATGACCGCCAGTTTCAGATGCCCAGCTATGGCAAGGCTGCGGTACCCGGCTATGCTGTCTGCATCCGCTGTCCGGACAAGCAAACCATCAGGCAACGCCCAGATCGGTCTACTGAACAAAGCAACGCGCTGCCGGTCGGGAGACGCAAAAAGACCTGTCGTCATTTGCCAGTCATTGCGCCCAAGGCCGGGCAAAAGCTGGGCGAACTCGGTTTCAACAAACTCAAAGTCATCGATACCCAGTTCACCAAGGACGTACCGTGCCAATTCGACATCGTATCCGGTCACGTCTCCCGCTTCATCAACGTAGTTGAACGGCGGCTCAATGAGATATGCGACCTTCACTCCACAATCACCACTTGACCGTTGATTGCCCCCTCAACGCATTTGGCGAAGGCTCGTCCGACACGCTCCGACGACACCCGCTCATGACCCGGAAATAAAGCGCCGTAGCGGCGTTCGGACACATCAAGCAGCCCTGGGCTCACCACGTTGATCCGCACTCCCGGGGGCATCTCGATCGCCGCGCCTTTCACGAAACCGGCCAGCGCACCATTTGCCAATGCCGCGCCAGTGCCCGCAACAACCGGGTCGCGGTCCAGCACACCACTGGTCAATGTGAAAGAGCCTTTATCCGCGAGCCGTTTCATCCCCTCCAGGACAAGGTTAACTTGTCCCATCACTTTGCTCTCAAACCCCATCTTCAGCGATGCGTCCGTCTGCTCTGCAAGCGGGGCGAAATGAACATGGCCGGCGGCTGAGACGAGAGCATCAAAGGCTCCGACCTTTTCGTACATGGCCTCGATTGCGCATGGGTCAGAGATGTCGGCGCGCACGTCCCCTGTCGTTCGGCCAACGCGCACGACCTCATGGCGCTTCGAAAGCTCGGCAAAGGCGGCCTGCCCGACGTCGCCAGAGGCACCAACAAGAATGATCTTCATCGCAGATGTTCCTCATAGATTTCGAGCTTTCTGGCGAGAATTTCGTCACACCGATCAAGATCATCACGGCGTTTGGCCAAAAGCCGGGAGTGATCGAGCAAGATATCCTTTCGCTCCGGGATGGTCGCATCCCCTTGCGCATAAAGCGCCGCAAACCGTTGCATCACCTTCATCGGCATACCGGTTTCGCGAAGCCAATAAAGCAGTGTCAGCCAGTCGATATTCTCCGGCGAAAACCGCCGCTGTCCGTCCGAACCGCGCACTATATTCGGGACAAGCCCTTCGGCCTCGTAGTATCGGATCGTATCCACCTTGAGCCCCGACCGGGCCGCCGCCTCAGAGATGCGCATGACAAATGACCTCCTCTAGTCCGGCAGATACCGGCCTTGAGTAACTCGAGGTCAAGAAAAAATTCGACAAAACGCCCGGCCCAAGGGTGACCAATGCTGCAGCCTGCGTGAACCTCCGTTATCTTGCAGTAACCGTACGAGTATCCGTGGGCAAGCGAGCTTTGTTGGCCCAGATCGCACAGTGAACGTATGCGTCTTGACAGATGTTAAGATTGTTATCTCGAAACGATACTAGCGAAAGGCGACAGCGATAAAAGCGAGTGAACTTATGAATGACTAAAATATTGCAAGTATCCTCCTCGTCTCAGGCTTTATCATTTTGAGCGAGCTGCATGGAGACATAATATTCCTATTCTTGGACTGCCCAAATTGGAGATTTTGGCCAATCGGGAAAATCGCTGTAAGCATTGAGGATCTTCAAAATTCTAGAAGTGCTTCTCTGATATTTGATACTTATCTCGCATCGAAAAAAAACTGCAAGAAATGGATTAGGACGAACATTGGTGTTCAAGTCATCTTCCCAAAGCGCTATAAATTTTGAGGTGAAGTCGATGAGAACATCTCTGGTGCAGCAAAAGGTACTTTTTAAGAGGCAAGTCTGTTCGATCTGAGACAGATTTTCGGAATTAGAATTGGAGATTCAGAGCTATACAAATTTACCCTAGATGTTGCAGCTGGGATGTCGTTTTGGATAGAAGCGGTTGCAATCGTTACGCGGAACGTGTCTTCCTTATGTTGGCGGGCTATCATGCGTAGGTTAAAATGCCCTTCGAAGACAGTTGGGCGACTCCTCCGACACAGATCGATTTGTGGGTCGAATTAGACCATCGTGGTGCGTGTATGGTTGACGCCGTGAGTGCCAAGTCACCCGCATCGGCTGTGGGTATCCTCGCAGGTGATAAGGCAACACATGTCGACGATGTGCAGATGCGTGACGCTATTGATCACTTCTGGTCAGATCTGGGGTTCATTTTTTTGACCTGGAACATCTTAGTTTTGCAGCTCGGCACTTGGTTGCGGGCGCCGGAACAAACTGCGCAAACTAAAGCTACAGACCGACCTGGGTCAGAAAGCTGTTTCGTCAGTCTCAAGCAATGATTGGCAGCACGTACAGCGTGTGGGCGACACCAGCTTAACGGCGGTACGTCAAGATGCACTTGTGACAAAGGTACATAGCAGCTTGGGTGATCCAGCAACGATTGCCTTATTCGGTACCGCGATGGCGGGTGAGGCCAACGGTCTGCCAGTAGTTTTAGATCTGACGGACACGCCAAGTGGGGCAATACGCTTGTTGCACATGCTACTATGAGATGGCTCGCTCACAGACCTACCTTTTATCAAATACACCGATATGTCACCGAAGAGCGTGCGACTGGCATAAGCTTAGCAAGTCCTGCCGCGCGTGGGCAAGTATCACTCCAGCCCTGTTACGGTTCGATCCGTCTGCCTTTGGCAATCGGGTCATGCGGGGCTTTCTTGTGAAAGAAATGGGCGGCGACATTATAGCCGAACACAACTCTGATGCCTGTTTCCAGCCGCTCAGTACACTCAAGCTGTGCCCTACGCTCACGCGCTTCGGTGTGTCGATCAGGGGCAGGATAATCTATCCGGTACCAATGTCACCTGGGTACAGCTCACGACAGGCACCCCAGCCCAAATGACCGACCAAAGCTGCATTGTTGCGGGCGCGCCGGGCACCCAGACCGGATTGGTGCCACTGGAAGACGCCCTGCTGACGATGATGTGGGAGTCTCATAACCGGACACTTGACGCCGTGCTTGACCGCTACGGCCCTGCCAACATTACCGCAGAGGCGCAGAACTTGGGGCTGCGGCAAACCGAGATGTATTTCGGATGTCCGCAACCTGGGTGCCCTCAAGCGCCCTGGGCGGACAATATCTCGACCCTTCTCGACATTGCCCGTCTGTTCGAAGAGGTTGAGAGCGGTAATTTCCTAGGCCCGGTCGCGGCGTTCGCCTTTCGCGACAACATGATCCAGCTCGACGCGTCGGGCTTGTCCTAAACGAGCCCGATCACAGGACGTACGACCGGGCCTCTTACTACAGCCTTTTTGCGGCCGATCGTGGAGCAGGAGGCCGGTCCGGCGAAGCTGGCGCAGGTCTCTTCCTTTATGGAGCATGTCGTGCAGCGCGGCAAAGGTGGCGGAGGCGGTCCTCGCAACGACGAGATTGGCGCTAGTGATTTTTTGGAGGTCACTCTGCCATTCCGGCAGGCTGGCACGATCCAACTGCGCAAGTTCTTGATTGGCTGGTATGTTGGCCAGCTTAGAGATGTGACTGGAAATCTAGATAACGATGAGGATGCGCAACTTAACGAGTTCAGAAATGAAATGTATGCGGAGCCGATCCGACGTGCACTCGCTACATGGTGAGCGTGGTCGCCACAGTGGTGATAGATGGCTAGTCAATTTGCGGAGTGACACACGACGGCTTCGTTCTGCCAATTCATATAATCTATATTCTGCACGCGCCGCCAAATTCTGCTATGAAGGGCCGCGCTGCAGCATCACCGAGTTATGTCCAAGCAGCTAAGGACTGCTTAGGTTAGTCCGGTCAGAGTGTGATTTCATGTGACAAGAGATATGACCCATTGCATGGGTAGCTACGCCTTTAATGCGCATTCTACCAATGCGGCCGCGGTCGCGGGGCCGGCCTCTCGCGCCATGCATCGGGCCACGGCGCCAGCGGCCTCGGCAAAACTGTCGTCTTCGAGCTTTTGCAGAGCCTGAGTCATTGATCCGATCGTCAACGACCGCACTGGCATGGGGTCTGGTCCCGCTCCGATTGCCGCCACACGCCGCCCCCAAAAAGACTGATCGCCGAAATGCGGGCAAACAAGGCTTGGGCGGCCGTGACGCAGGCCTCCGTGGGTTGTTCCCGCGCCTCCATGATGAACAACCGCGCGGCAGCGTGGGAATAGCCAATCATGTGGCGCCTGTTGCAGGAAATGGGTGGTGTCTGTGTTATCTCGCGCCTGAAGCCCGCCCCAGCCAACCGACAGCACAGCGCGCTGACCGGTCCTTTTCAGCGCCGCTAAGACGGTGTCGGTGATCTGTGCGCTATTCGGCGCGGGCATGCTACCAAAGCCGACATAAACCGGCGGCGGTCCGGCATCGAGAAAAGCCTCCAAGTGCCCAGGTGGTGACCAAGTTTGCGGAGCAGGTTCATGCCAGTCGCCCGTCACATGATCCTGCGCGCCCCAATCCGCAGGTTTGGGCACCAAACAAGCGCTGTGCGCATAGAGCCGCGGCGGTGTGTGCTTACCCGGGTGATACCCCGACAGAACGTCGAGCACAGGGGCCCGCGAGACATCCGCGTGCCGAGGAAACCAGCCTTTCAACAGGGCACCATGACCGAAGCGCATCAGGCGGAGCATCGCCGCACCAAAAAGGCGATTGCTGCGTGGCCCGATTTCTCGAAATTCCAGCAGCGGGTTCGGAAACTCCCGCGAAGGTTGGAACGCGGGTTGCAGGAAGCTCGGGATCGCCACGATGCCAAGCGCACGGGCGAGATATGGCGCGAGGAAGGCTTTGGGATGATAAATGATCGCGTCGGGGCGTATCTGTTGGGTTATGTCCCACATTTCGTCCAGCTGCTGCTGCATCATGGCGCGACTGGTTCGGAACGCCTTGATCTTGGAACTGAGCCCGTGCATCGCAGCTTGCATCTCCGGGTCGTGCAGCAAGTTTTCTATGTCGATTGACATGGGCACATAGTTAACTTGGTCCGTAACGAGATCCGAAAATCCCTGTCCGGCCGACAAGGTCACGACATGGCCGCGACGGGCCAGCGCGCTGGCCAGGGCGACATAGGGCTGCACATCCCCCCGACTTCCAAGTGTCAAAATCAGAATGCCGGCCATTTGTTCCATCTTCGTTCGATCGCGATCAGCACGCTCGCCTAGATGTCATGTGGGGAGTGTAACCCCGACTTGAACACCGCTTCCGAGCAATCCCTCATACCTGCTGTGGCTGTCAAATACTGGCACAGGATTACGGGACTAAGACACTGCAAACCGACATGATTGTTCTGGCCCACACCAAGAAACGATCCCGCCTCAGTCTAGGCCGCTCATGTATGACTGAAGACCTGAAGGAATGGGACCTGAATGCTGGCCTTCGGTGGGGTGGTAGAGGTATAAATCTTGATCGCCCGGATGAGCGATGCGGACCTGGTTATGACCAAAGGACAGCCTGACGCTACGACGGTGATCTGGACACCGGAACCGCGGATGAGGAGATGTCGCCAAGGCTTCAGGCAATGGATAGCCCAAAAGGATGGGACATGCCGGGGAGCATCGCCAATGTCCGGTCTCTTTGACCGCCGCTTTGGATAAAACCCAGAGGCGGCGCGTTCGGTCACGTCTCCAGCTCGGTCGCGAAGGACCGGCTTGGCCGCCCTTCGGCGCGCCGCTTTTCATCCGCCGCCTTGATCGCGGCATCGATCGCCCCCCGCTCGGTCGTGCCCGAGAAGTTCTCCCGTGTTGGCAGGGCGTTGGCGACATGGGCGAAGCGTTCATAGGCCACGTCGTAAAGACGCCGGATTTCGTCCAGGGGGTCGGGGTGGTCATCGGCACGCAGCGACAGCCAAGGGTAATCCTCGCTCCGGTGGATCACCAGAGCCGCCGATTGGGTGCCGCGTTTATCGCCGCCCGCCGCCGCCCCGGCCTCCATCGCCGTCATCAGACGTTCGGCCAGGGGCAGCTGCGGATGCGCCTGAAAGGCGGCGAGCGTGTCCTCGATCACCGCCGCGCCCGCAAGCATGTTGCCAGCAACCGAGACGCCCTCGCCCGCAACATGGCCGCACCAGTCCACACAATCGGTACCGGTATGGGCAGCGACGTGACCGTTGGCGTCGATAATGTGGATCTGCCGGATATGCTGCCCACCATCGCGCGCCACGAGATCAGATAGAATATCGGCTCCCGCTTCCCCTTTGGCCGCCCGTTCGACCGCCTCCATACCCCAGATCGGGCTAACGAAGGCCTGGGTGGCGACCGCGCATTTTCCGCCACGCAGATGCGGCACCAACGCGCCCACGGCGAAAAAGCGGCTGGCTACGGCAACACCGTAATGGCCGGTCTCGGGGCAGCGGGCGGTGATTGAATAGGTCATGGGTCATCTTCCAACGGCATAGGCCTGCATCAGGCGCGGTGTTGCGGCGGCTTTCAATGTCCCGTCGGCAGAGCGTGCCGCTGCGGTCAGGCGGCCCACACTCCAGGGCTCAGTTTCTTCGATCTGATGGCCGCGCGCGCGCAGGTCATCGATCACGGCTTCGCCGAAGGCTGGCTCCAGCATCAAATGCCCGGGCCGGGTGGCACGCGGATAGAAAGAGGATTGGAAGTGCCCGGTGTGAAATAGCGGCGCGTCGATCCCCTCCTGCAGGTTCAGCCCGCCATGGACGAGCCGCAGTAGGTAAATCAACTGCCATTGATCCTGCTGATCGCCGCCGGGTGTGCCGAAGGCGAGGTCCATGCCGTCGGTCGCGGCCATTGAGGGCGACAGCGTCGTGCGCGGGCGGCGGCCCGGGGCCAGCGAGGTGGGCAGGCCTTCGTCGAGCCAGAACATCTGCGCCCGGGAATTGAGCGGCATGCCAAGCCCCGGCACGACCGGCGAGGATTGCAGCCAGCCGCCCGAGGGGGTGGCCGAGACCATGTTGCCCCATTGATCGATCACGTCGATATGCACGGTGTCGCCGCGCCGTTCGGTCAAATGCGCCATGGTCGGCTCGCCCGCGCCGATACCGGGTCCAGTAGCCAGATCCAGCCCGGCCCGGGCAATGGCTGCCTCGGCCCAGGCCTCGTGCCCGGGGACGGGACCGGGGCGCTGCTCATGGCTAGCCTGCGGCCCGATCTGCGCCCGGCGACCGGCGGCATACTCGTCCGACAGCAAGGACCGCATCGGGATGTCGCTGTGCAGCGGATCGCCGTAATAGGCCTCCCGATCTGCGAAGCTCAGCTTCATCACTTCGGTGACGGTGTGCACGAAGTCAGCGCCGTTCAGATCCATCGACTGAAGATCGAGCCCCGCGAGCACATTGAGCGATTGCAGCATCGTTGGCCCCTGGGTCCAGGGCCCGCCCTTCCAGACCGTCCAGCCGTGATACTCGACGCTCAGCGGCGCTTCGTAGCTGGCGCTCCACCCGGCCATGTCCTGCCCGGTCAGCACGCCCTTGCGGCGTTCGCCTGCGGCGTCCATCACACAGGCCTTGCGCAGGTAGCCATCGATGGCTCCGGCGATGAAGCCTTCATAAAAGGCGCGGTGGGCGGCATCGATCTGCGCCGCACGTCCCTCGACCGCTTCGGCCTCGGTCAAAAGCCGCTCCCAGGTGTCGGCCAGCGCTGGATTGCGGAACAGCGCACCGGGGGGCGGCGCGGTGCCGCCGGGCAGCCAGGTGGCGTGACTTGTCGGCCATTCGTCGCGGAAGAACTCGGCCAGACCGGCGATGGTATGGGCCACGCGGGGCAGCACCGGGTGGCCGCTGCGGGCATAGTAAATCGCCGGTTCCAGGACCGCGCGCAGCGGCAGCCGCCCGTGATCGCGCAACATCAGCATCCAGGCCGCGAACGCGCCCGGCACCACGGTTGCCAAAAGGCCGGAGCCGGGGATCAGCGTCAGCCCCTCGCTCTTGTAATGCGCAATGGTCGCGGCGGCGGGCGCGGGGCCCTGACCACAGATCATTGTCGGCGCCGCTTCTCCCGTCGGCCGGATCATCAGAGGCATATCCCCGAGCGGCCCATTCAGATGCGGCTCCACCACATGCAGCGTAAATCCCATTGCGGCGGCAGCGTCGAACGCGTTGCCGTCGTCTTCCAGGATTTTCATGCCCACAGCGCTGGCGATCCAGTGGGTCGAGGTCGTAACACCAAAGGTGCCGGTGATCTCGGGTCTCGTGGTGAAGGTCATCGAACTATCCGTTTCTTCTTGTCATTCAGTCAGGTGTCCCGTGGGTCGAGCGCATCGCGCAAGCCGTCGCCCAGCAGATTGAAGCCAAGCACCACCAGGAAGATGCCTGCGCCGGGGTAGAGCGCCATCCAAGGCGCCTGTTCGAGGAAGTTCTTCGCCACGTTCAGCATCGAGCCCCAGGAGGGGGTCGGCGGCTGCTGCCCCAGGCCCAGAAAGCTGAGCGAGGCCTCGGCGATGATCGCGGTGGCGATGGTCAGCGTCGCCTGCACCAGAATCGGTGGGAAGATGTTTGGCAGGATATAGCGCCAGACCAGCGCCAGTGGTTTCAACCCCACGGCCCGGGCGCTTTCGACATAGTCTTCGGTCATTACCACCATGGTCTGCGCCCGCGACAGGCGGATGAAGATCGGCATCGCCGACACACCGATGGCGATCATCGCATTGGTCAGTGACGGTCCGAGGAAGGCCGCCAGTGCGATGGCCAGGATCAGAAACGGCGCCGCCAGAAGCGCTTCGGTTACACGGCTGATCGCGGCATCGGTCCAGCCGCCCATATAGCCCGCCATCACTCCCAGCGGCACGCCCAGGCAGACCGCAATGACAACCGAAACGACGCCTGCCAGAAGCGACGCCTGCGCCCCCCAGACCATGCGCGACAGCACATCACGCCCAATTTCATCGGTACCAAAGGGATGCGTCGCCGAGGGCGCCTGCCGTACCGCGCCCCAATCGGTTGCGGTCGGGTCGATGATCGGCAGCAGTGGTGCTAGCACCGCCACCGTGACAAAGAACAGAACCAAGGCACCACCCAGAAGCGCTGCCGGATTGGCGCGCATCTTCTTCCAAAAGCGGCTTTGCTTTTTCGGCAGTGCCACGTCGGCCTGGGGATCGGCTGTGGTGCTCATGTGTCGCCCATCCGTGGGTTGAGGACGCGGTAGGCCACATCAGCCAGCAGGTTCATGAAGATGAACGCGATCCCGGTGCAAAGCACGATCCCCTGCACCACAGCGTAGTCGCGGTTGAACACCGCATCGACCACCAGCTTGCCGAAGCCGGGGATGGTGAAGATCTGCTCGGTCAGAACGGCGCCGGCCAGAAGCTCCCCGAAGATCAGGGTCGTGACCGTGACAATCGGCACCAGCGCGTTGCGGAGCGCGTGTTTCACCAGCACGACCCGCTCGGCCAGGCCCTTGGCACGCGCGGTGCGGATATAGTCCGACTTTAGAACGCTCAGCATAGCCGAACGGGTGTGCCGCATCAGCGTGGCTGCAATCGCCGTGCCAAGCACGAAGGCGGGCATCAGCATGGTTTTGATCGATTGCAGCGGGTCCTCGGAAAACGGCTGATAGCCGGACGCCGGGAGCCAGCCAAGCTGCACCGAGACCAGAAGGATCATCATGATCCCAAGCCAAAAATTCGGCACCGACAGACCTGAAAGCGCCACCACATTGGCGACCCAGTCGATCCAGGTGCCTTTCTTATAGGCTGACAGAACCCCCGCGGGAATGCCGATGACCATCGCGATGATCAGCGCCATGGTGGCCAGTTGCAGAGTCACGGGCAGCTTTTCTGCAATCAATTCCAGCACCGGCTGATTGGTCCGGAACGAGGTGCCCAGATCGCCCTGCAATGCATTGCTGACCCAGGCCAGGTATTGGATCGGAATTGGATCGTTCAGGCGGTATTTCTCGCGCAGGAATTCAAGAACCTCCGGATCCCGCTCTTCCCCCGCCAAAACAAGCATCGGATCGCCCGGCAGCAGGTGCTGAAGGGTGAAGACAAAAATCGAGATCAGAATGATCGTCGGTATCGCAATCAGGATACGGCGTCCGATGAAGGCCAGCATGGGGCTCTCCGAGGGGTAAGAGGCGGCGGGAAAGGCCGCGCGAATATGGCACTCGCGCGGTCCGGTTTTGAGCTCAAACGATCATTCGGTGATCGTCACACCTTCAAGGCGGATCATGCCGTCGGGATAAGGCACGAACCCTTCGATCGCATCATCCAGCGCCCAGATCCACGTAACATGGTAGAGATAGACGATCGGCAGCTCCTCGATCAGGATGTCCCGTGCGGCGTTGTAGCTGGCGGCGCGCACCTCCGGGTCAGTCGACGTCCGCGCCTCGTCAAGCAGGCGGTCGATCTCGGGGTTGGAGTAGCCGCTGTCGTTGATGCCACCTTCGGTGGTCATGAACTGATGGATATTGCCATCGGGATCGACCCGACCGGACCAGCCCACCTGGCTTGCCTGATACTCACCTGCAGATTGATCGGCGAGCAGTGTGGCGAACTCCTTGGATTGCAGTTCGATGTTGATCCCGGCTTCCGAAACCATCGCCTGGACCACCTGCATCATTTGCTGTTGGACCGGGTTGTTGGCCACCTGTACCGTGATGTCGATACCATCTGCGAACCCTGCCTCGGCCAAAAGCGCGCGGGCGGCCTCGATGTCGCGCTCGGGTACGGGATAGGCGTCATTGTACCAAGGCGAGGTCGGCGGGAAGGGCTGGTTGCCGGGGGCAAAGGCGCCCTCGAACACCACCTGGTTGATCACATTTCGGTCGATGGCCAGCGAAAGGGCCTGCCGGATGCGCGCATCCTGACCGAGCGGGTTATCGGCGCCGACGCCATTGGCGACATTGATCGTGATGCCCTGATAACCGAGCGAAACCGCCTGTTCCAAGGTCAGGTCGTCATCGCCCTGAACCGAGGCCACATCGGTCGCGGCCAGACGCTCCAGCATGTCCAGATCACCGGCGCGCAGGTTGGCCAGCCGCACGGTGGTATCGGGGATCGGCAGGAAGGTCACGCTGTCGACATTGATCGCCTCGGCGTTCCAGTAGCCGTCATAGGCCTCCAGCACGATCCGGTCCTGCTGGATCCGCTCGACAAAGCTGAACGGGCCGGAACAAACCGGGTTCAGCCCGAAATCGATCCCAGCTTCCTCGAACGCAGTGGGCGAAAGCATCATGCCGGACCGGTCGGCAAATTGTGCCAGAAGCGTGGCATCCGGGGCACCAAGCGTGAAGGCGATGGTGTAGTCATCGATAACCTCGACCCCCGTGATCGAGCTCAGTTCGGATTTGCGGCGGCTTTCCGGCAGGTTCTGGCTGCGGTCGATATTGGCGGCGACGGCCTCGGCGTTGAAAGCCGTGCCATCGTGGAAGGTCACGCCTTCGCGCAAGGTCATGGTCAGCGTCAGCCCGTCCTCGGACCACTCCCATCCGGTGGCCAGTTGCGGGATGATCTCAAGGTCCGGCGTGATGTCGACCAGCTTGTCGCACATCGAGGCATAGACGATCCGGCCCACGAAGGTGCGCGATTGATCGGGGTCAAGCACGTCGGGGTCTTCCTGCAATCCGATGCGCATATCCTGCGCCTGAACCACGGTCGCGGCCAGCCCGAAAGCCAGGGCGAGGGCCATATGTTTCGATTTCGTCATTTTGACAATCTCCGTCTGTTGGGTGTGAGCGCTCGGTTACGAGTCGTTATTCGGGATCGGGGTCACCGCTCTGGCGGCCAGCTCATCGGCGTAAAGCGCGAACCGCGCGGCGGCCCCGGCGCTGCGGGCGGGCTCGGTGCTGGTCAGGCCCGCGAGCTGCAGGGTTTCGGCGTGGTGGCAGGCGATCTGACGACCATCGGCCAGCGGTTTGAGCATGGGTCGGTCGCGACGGCACAGGTCGGTGGCATAGGCGCAGCGGGGATGGAACCGGCAGCCCGGCGGCGGCGAAATTGGGTTTGGCGGATCGCCCTCCACCACGGGCCGTGCCTTGCGCGCACCATGGCTGGCGACCGGGATCGCCGCCAGAAGCGTCTCGGTGTAGGGATGACGGGGCTGTTGGTAGAGATCACCTGCAGGCGCGGTTTCGACCACCTCGCCCAGATACATCACCGCGACCCGGTCGGCCATATGCCGGATCACCGCCAGGTCATGCGCAATGACGATGAGGGTCAGTCCAAACTCATCTTTCAGATCTTCCAGCAGGTTCACCACCTGCGCCTGGATCGACACATCGAGCGCGCTGACCGGTTCATCGCCGATCAGCACGGTCGGCCCGGTGGCAAGCGCCCGGGCAATCCCAATCCGCTGCCGCTGTCCGCCAGAAAACTCATGCGGATACCGGTCGGCATGGGCCGCGGTCAGGCCGACCCGGGTCAACAATTCGGCAATTCGCGTGCGGCGTTCGTTCGGCGTGCCGATACCGTGTACGCGCAAGGGCTCCTCAATCAGCGCACCGACGCTCATCTGCGGGTTCAGGGACGAAAACGGATCCTGGAAGATGAACTGAAGATCCCGACGCAGCGCACGCATCCGGCCTTCGTCCACATGCGCCAGATCCTCACCGTTATACCAGACTTCGCCGCCGCTCGGTTCGATCAGTCGCAAGAGCAGCCGGGCCAGGGTGGACTTGCCGCAACCGCTTTCGCCAACAATGGCGAAGGTTTCACCCTGTTCGATATCAAGCGAGACCCCATCGACCGCACGCACCACCGTTGGTGCGCCAAAGAGCGGGCGGGAGGTAACGAAATCCTTGCGCAGGTCGCGGGCGGAAAGGATGGCGCTCATGTCCCCGTCTCCCGCAACTCCGCCGGGTTCAGTTGGTCCAGCGGGGCATGGGCGCAAGCCACCTTATGCCCGTCGCCGCAGGGGCGAAGCGGCGGGACGCTGTCGCAGATCGGCGTGTGGAACGGGCAACGGCTGGCAAAACGGCAGCCGGGCGGCATCGCGCCGGGCTGCGGCACCACCCCCGGCACCGTAACCAGCCGGTCGCTGCGGTTGCCAAGCGAGGGCATCGCGCTCATCAATCCTATGGTGTAAGGATGCTGTGGATCGGTGAAGATGCACTCCACGGTGCCAGCCTCGACGATCCGCCCGCCATACATAACCGCCACCTGATCGGCCATCTCGGCCACCACGCCCAGATCATGCGTGATCATGATCATTGCCGCGCCCGTCTCGGCCTGAAGCTCACGCATCAGATCGAGGATTTGCGCCTGAATGGTCACGTCCAGCGCGGTGGTCGGTTCATCGGCAATCAGAAGCGCGGGGTCATTGGCCAGTGCCATTGCGATCATCGCGCGTTGCCGCATGCCGCCCGAGAGCTGGTGCGGATATTCGTCCAGCCGCTTTTCCGGCGCCGGGATGCGTACCTTACGCAGCATCTCCAGCGCCCGGGCCCGGGCCGCGGCGCGGCTTGCTCCTTTGTGCTGACGCACCGATTCCGCGATCTGCTCGCCGATCCGCAACCCGGGATTGAGCGAGGTCATCGGCTCCTGAAAGATCATCGCCATGCGCCCACCGCAGATGTCGCGTAGCGGCGCCTTTGCCATCGACAGCAAATCCGCGCCGTCAAATCGCGCGGTGCCCGCCGCGATGGCCAAGGGTGGTGATTGCAACAGCCCCATCAGGGCCAGTGCGGTCAGGCTTTTGCCGCAGCCGGACTCGCCCACAAGGCACAGGGTTTGCCCGGCCTCTAGCGTGAAGGACACGTCGTCGACGATATTCTGATCCAGTTTCCCCAGCCGGATCGACAGGTTTTGCACATCCAGAAGCGGGGGATGATGTGCGGTCATCAGATATTGCCCCGGTCGCGGGCAAGTTCCAAATTGCGCTTCAGCGCGGTCAGATGCGTGCGCATCGCGACCCGGGCGCCATTTTCGTCGCGGGCATCAATTGCGTCGATGATCCGGTGGTGCTGATCGTCATATTCCGCGATCAGCCCGGGGGACCGGGCCAAGTGGCGTTCCTCTTGCCAGCGAGGCGTGCTGCGCACTTCGTTGATCAGCGAGAAGGCTGTGTACAAAAGAGCGTTGCCCGCGATCCGCGCAATCAGCCGGTGCAGCGATCCATCCCAGAGTTCGGCGGCGTCGGAATCCACCGCGCTCCCGGTCCGGTCGGCCAAGTCGCGCATTCGTGCCACATCTTCCAGCGTCGCACGGCGCGCGCAGAGCGCGGCAAGCTCCGGCTCAATTGCCAGGCGCGCCTCCATCACACTCATCGGATCCGTATCGGGCGCAATGGCGGCAGCAAGCCGGCCTTTGGGATCGGGCGGTTCGCCCGCGAAGGTGCCCTTGCCTTGCCGACGCCAGATCAGCCCCTCGGCCTCCAGAGCGTCCAGCGCCCGCCGCACCGCACGGCGGCTCACCTCGAGCCGCGCGCAAAGCTCGCGCTCGGTCGGCAATTTGCCGTCCTCGGCAATCTCGCCCTGCCGGATCATTTCCCGGATCTCGGCCCGCGCGACCGACGCATTATCTTGCACCTGAACAGAATTGGCCACCGGTTCCCCCGAACTTTGAACCAAATAAGAATTGGTTCGAACCAAAATAACAATGGTTCACTCGATCCGATAGTCAAGCGATTCGCCCACACTCATGCTCAAAGCGGCACGACGGATCGATGACAGCACAGGCAAGCCGCCCGAACCCAAAGGCCCGAACGGTTTGAACGCCACTTCCGTGGTTGCCGTGTTGGTGAAAGACGGCCAATCCGGATTGGATGTTTTTGTCTTTATGGCTTGGTCTTGGCATCCATCATTCCCTTCCGGTGGACACCGGAAGCACTATGATCAACCAGACGATGTCATCGAATATGGTCACAAGTTCGACCAGACGTTCCGCTCGAAAGACCGCAATTGTCCGGACGAATGCCATGAATAAGAACACGACATTGCTCGCAAACCCAAAAGCAGTTGGCTGTAGCTCAACGCGCGCGCATGATACCTATCAATCCGATGGATTTGCACCGAAATTCAAGCAAACCAAAGGAATATTGGGGCGTAAAACCACATGATGGCCTGCACGGATCGCGGTCCGACGGATGTCGAATTTGGCGACCACGGCCTCTACGCCCGATGATGCGGGAATCAGAGGTAGGAACCCAATGACGAAAAATGAGCAGAAAAGAGCGACGATGAAGGCTGGGCCAGCCTAGGCAAATACCGAGATCATCCTGATCTTCATCCGCCCCCTCCAAGCGCACATCAGATAAATGGGCCGAGCAGACAAAGAAAACCCCCTGGTCAAACGTCGGTTGTTTTGTTGCGATGTCTGGCACCTTGATCCTTATCGTAAGGAAGAAGCCGAGTCGCTTCACTTCGAGCACCTATCAATCGTGGGGGTGGATTTTTCCGACAATGAGATTAGAACAGCCGTCAGGACAACAGCGCCACCAATAAGCGTTGGCATGGTTGGTATCTCTGTCAGGACTAGGAAAGCGACGGTCGGAGCCAGTGGTGTTTCCAGCGCGCCAATCAGTGCTGTTTGCCCGGACGGTACGCGCTTCGCGCCTTCGGCCAATGTGACGGACGCAAGCGCGTGCATGATACCAAGAGCGGCTAAGATCGTGATCTCGACTGGCGCAGTTTCGAAGGGGTCGCCAAATACGAGCGCAAGCGGAAAAAGAAACAGCGATTGCAGCACGGATGGCCCGGCACTTGGCGTCTCTGGCCTTGCTCGATAGATGACCATGATCGTTGCCATCACCAATGTCATGACGATGGCCAACCCATCACCTGTCAGGTTCACGCTGCCGATGGACCCGACCACAATTGTTGCGACGCCAGTGAGCGCGCCTGTCGCACCCAAGGCAGTACGCTTCGAGATCCGCTCCCCAATCGTCAGCCATGCAAGCAGTGCGGCGAGGAATGGCGCAGACGCATAGATCAGGGCCACGTTGGCGATGTCCGTCATTTTGAAGGCCGGAATCAATGCAGCCGTGCCTGCCGCCCCGAAGGCGCCAACGGCCAGCCCCGACCAGCCCATCCCAAGAAACTCTTTTCGCAACGCGCCGCGCGAGGCCGCATATGCTGTCGTGGCGACGGCGGCAAAGACGCCCCGCCAGAAGATCACAGCCCACGCCGTTGCCTCTACGCCCTTGGTGAAGACACCAGTTGAGCTGAAGGCGATGGCCGAAGCGATCAATAGAATGACACCAACCGCATAGTCTGATCGTCTCTTTGGAGCGGGTATCATACAGGAGTTTTCCTCACCATTTAAAGGGTGAGAGCGTCTGACCCCAATTGAATTACACCACGGATACTGAACATATCAACAAACGACAAAGGAATTGATTTCACATTTGGCATGAGTTTTTGTAATCTATATCATGCATCGTTCTCTCCCACCCCTCCGCGCGCTGCGCGCCTTCGAAGCCGCCGCGCGACATCTGAGTTTCGCGCAGGCCGCAGCCGAGCTTGGCGTTACACCGGGCGCAGTCAGCCATCAGATCAAAGCGCTGGAGGACCGGGTTGGCGCGCCACTCTTCCACCGCCTTACCAGGGCACTGCGCCTGACCGAAGCAGGCGAAGCCGCACTTCCACTGCTTACAGAGGGCTTTGATCGTCTGGCAGATGGCGCGGCCAGACTGCAGCTGCGCGACGACGAAAATCTGCTGACTGTCAGCGTCAGTCCCGGGTTTGGTTCCCTTTGGCTGGTGCCGCGTCTGGACAGGTTTCGAAGACAACACCCGAAGATCGAGGTGCGGATCGACGGGACCGACAGGCTGGTGGACGTAGCGAACGGAGAGGCGGATGTGGCAATCCGCTACGGCCCCGGCGGATACACCAACGTGCAGAGCCAGCGACTATTTGCGATGAGAGCAACGCCGGTGTGCAGCCCAGGTCTTCTGGCGCGCGGATTACCCCTGCAATCACCGGCAGACTTGGCACACCACACGCTTTTGCATGTGGAGTGGAAAGAGGCGGAAGGCAGTTGGCGCACCTGGCTCTTGGCTGCCGGTGCAACGGATGTTGACCCCTTCAAGGGGCCGCGTTTCACAAAGGAGGAAATGGCGGTGCGTGCGGCGCTCGAAGGTGAAGGAATTGCGCTTATCGGAGATCGTATGGCGGCGGATCATCTTGCATCCGGCCGCCTCGTTTGCCCTTTCAGCGCTGACCTCAGCACTCCCCTAGTGTTCGCCTACTTCTTACTATCCCCGTTGAACTGGCAGGATGACCCTAAGATTACTTGCTTTTCCAACTGGGTATTGGCGGAAGCAAAGCTTGTCGGAGACCTTGGATCCGAAAGACACTAGGTCAATCCCGACCCTGCTTAGGCCGGCAAAGCAGCCATTCGCAGCACTGCCAGTTTTAGGAGGTATGGGCCGCCGGCAGCAGGCGATCGCGTTCTGGATGCCTCTGATCCCGTGCGGAGTTCAGTCGATTTGCATTTGCAGCATTTGCCCCAACACTTTGAAGTGCCCGTCTCGGAGCTCACTCACGGGAAAATGCTCGTCCAGATCGTCAAAGGTGGCGAACATTTCGCGCGCGAGTGAAAGCATGACCATCGGCCCGAAAGCGACGTGGAAAAATTGGTTTTGGTCAAGCGGCTGAAAGTGACCCTTCCTGACGCCTTCTTCGACAATCTGCCACAGAAGCGCTCGCTGGGGCTCGATATACTCGGTGTGAAACGCCCGTGCCACGGTCGGAAACTTGCTTGACACCTCAGCGATCAAGGGTGACATGCGCCCAGCATTCGACTCTACAGTGATGTCGTAAAGTATCTTTACAGCTTTCGAGAGTTTCTCTTTTGGGCTGATGCCGTCGTCGGCAACGATCTCCTCCATAGCTTCCAAAGCCGCTGTGTAGCCGTATGCAACGCATGCGCTGAATAGCTGATCCTTGCCCTTAAAATGATGATAGAGGCTGGCTTTCGTGATGCCACATGCCGTGGCAATGGCACTCATAGATGTGCCGGAAAAGCCCTTATCCAAGAACAACTCGGTCGTAGTCTCGATAATCTGTGTCCGCCGATCCAATGCGGAAATATCTTGTTCCAAAGTTGTTGACCTTTACGCAAACGCATCTAATTCACCTACCGAACGGTCGGTTGCCAACCGAACGGCTAGTTGACACATAGGAGCATAGCGCCATGGCTCAAGCCCGATCTAGCCTGAATATCCTTGCGACCCTTTTGGTCATGCCCGCCACTGCGGCGCTTTCTCAAGATGTCGAACAACCTGTCCCGTCAGAGCATCCAGTCTTTGTTCAAACCATGGTGCTACCGGCGGAGAACGAGGTCGTGACCCGTCAATTCTTTGGTCAGATCGCTGCCTTGGAGACAGTCGATATCTCTTTTGAGGTTGGCGGGTACTTGAACTTTTTAGAGGCGCGCGAGGGCACAACGATATCGGAGGGAACGCCCTTGGGGCGTTTGGACCTGGCCCCGTTCGAACGGGCGGTGGAGCGTGCTGAGCTTACCCTTGCACAGGCAGAGCGCGAGCTAGGCCGCGCGTTAACGCTTGCTGAGCGCAACGCGGCATCGGCGGTCCAGGCCGAGAATGCGGAAACTGCACGCGATCTTGCAGACGTTGCTTTGCGCGAGGCGCGCGAGGCGCTTGCCGATGCCCAGATCCAGGCGCCGTTTGATGCGCTAGTTGCGGATCGCTTGGGCACCACCTTTACCACGATTGAACCTGGACAGCCTGTTTTGAGGCTTCACGATATGACGGAAATACGGGTGGAGTTTGATCTTCCTGAACGTTTGCTTGCAGCAATCGGCGATCCTTCAGAAGTGGCCTTCACGGGGCAAATCGGTGGCTCTGGCGCAGAGATACCCCTGAGCTTTCGAGAGTTCCGCGCCGAAGCCTCCGGAATTGGCCAAAGCTACGCGGTTTCGCTTGCTTTGGTGGCCGAGGTCGACGCCCTTCTATTGCCCGGACGCACGATCACAGTCTTTGCGCAAATCGCACGCCCGCAATCCGGTATCCAGATCCCCGCCACAGCAATCGTCACGCAACCCGATGGTAGCCACACGGTCGCCGTTGTTCATGAATCAGGCGACGACATCACCGCGGATCACGTGGCCGTCGACGTGTCCTCCGCCAATGGAACCTCATTCACGGTGTTCGGCCTGAGCCCGGCCGCCGAGATCATTTCGGTGGGGGCGCATCTGATCGACGATGGCCAGCGCATTGAGCGTTTCGAAGGCCTTACAATTGAAGGGTCCTGATCGATGCAGATCGCGCGTTTTTCTATTCAAAAGCCGCTTTATACCTGGCTGCTGATCCTGTTTTGCCTGTTTGGCGGAGCGATTGGATATCTCAGCGTTGGCAAGTTGGAAGACCCAGTTTTCACGCTCAAGTCAGCCTTGATCATTACCCCATATCCGGGTGCGACGGCAGCGGAGGTTGCCATCGAAGTCTCAGAAGTGCTCGAAGCCGAAATCCAACAAATGGACGAAGTGGATTTTGTCACCTCCTCCAATACGCCGGGCCTGTCGGTTATCGAGGTCACGATCCAAGATACCTATGACGGGACCGAATTGCCTCAGGTGTGGGATGATCTGCGCGACCGTGTCGCGGACGCCGTTGGCGATCTTCCTGCAGCCGCGCTACCGCCCACTGTCAATGACAGCTTCGGCGACGTCTACGGCTTGCTCTATGCAGTGTCGATGCCGGGCTACGATGACGCCACTATATGGGATGTGGCCAGCTTCTTGCGTCGTGAGCTGCTGACGGTTGACGGGGTTGCCAATTCCCAAGTGCTGGGGCTTCCGGAAGAGGCGATTTTCGTCGAGCCCTCAAACGGGATTCTCACAGCCCTTGGCATACCGCCGGATGTGGTCATCGGCGCCGTTTCGGCCGCTGATCAGGTGATGCCGACCGGCACCGCAGATGACGGGCGCAGCGATGTCCTTGTGTCCGCGCCCGAGCCCGACGACAGCGTCAGCGAAATCAGCGCGCTTACCTTTGGTTTTCAGGGTGAAGTCCTGAACCTGACTGACGTTGCGGACGTCTATCGAAGCCGCATCGATGCACCGCGCCAGATCATCAGACACAACGGGGTTGAGGCATTCACCATCGGCGTGGCGGGCCTAACGTCCGAGAACATCGTCACGGTGGGCGAACGAGTAGAACAGCGCTTGAATGAGATTGCACCTCTGCTGCCCGCCGGTGTCATTTTAGAGCCGATCTACGAGCAGCACCGGGTCGTCGACGCCGCCAACCAGGACTTTCTGCTCAGCCTTGCCATGTCGGTCGGCGTAGTGATCGGCGTCCTCGCTCTGTTCATGGGATGGCGTGCCGCGATTGTCGTGGGTGGTTCGCTTCTACTGACCGTCAGCTTCACGTTCTTCTTCATGAACATCTTCGACATCAAAGTGGAACGGATCAGTCTTGGTGCGCTGATCATCGCGATGGGCATGCTGGTCGATAATGCGATCGTGGTGGCCGAAGGAATGCAGGTCCAAATGCGGCGTGGCAAGAAGGCTGTTGATGCGGCCGCCGAGGTTGCGCGACGCACGCAGGTTCCCCTGCTTGGTGCGACGATAATCGGCATCATGGCCTTTGCGGGCATCGGGCTGAGCCCCGACAGCTCGGGCGAGTTTCTGTTTTCGCTTTTTGCCGTGATCGGAATTTCACTGCTTTTGTCCTGGATTTTGGCCGTGACGGTAACGCCGCTGCTGGCAAGCTACTTTTTCCGCACCGAAACGAATGCTGCAGCCAAAGACCCCTACGATACGCTGTTTTTCCGTGGCTATGGAGCCGTTGTGCGCGGCGCGTTGTGTGTGCGTTGGCTTGTCATCATCGCTTTGGTCGGGGCCACTGTGGCTGGCATTGGCTCCATGGGTATGGTCAAGCAGCAGTTCTTCCCGCCCGCGACGACACCCTTGGTTTACCTCAACTACCATGCGGCGCAGGGCACATCGATTGAGAGTGCCAGCAACGATTTAGAACTCCTAGAGAATTGGCTTCTGGACCATCCTTCGGTTGAGGCTGTGACCACAACCGTGGGCGCCAGCATGACGCGCTATCTGCTGACCTACACGCCGGAAGATCCCTCTCCATCCTACGGTCAATTGATCATTCGCGTGACAGGTGCCGATCAGATACCCGAGCTGCGCGATGATTTGACCGACTATGCGGCACGGGCCGTACCCTGGGCCGAAACCCGTGTGCAGCAGATCATCTATGGGCCGCCAGTCGGCGCGGATGTCGAGGTTCGTCTTTCTGGCCCGGACCCGGCTGTGTTGAGGCAATTGGCCGAAGAAACGCAGGCCATTTTTGAGACTGAGACGGATCTTCTCGTGGTCGAGCGAACAGATTGGCGCGAGCCGCAGCTGACAACGCAACCCATCTTCGCAACGGATCGTGCGCAGGCACTTGGCATCAGCCGCACAGATGTCTCGCAAGCCATCGCGCTCGCGACGGATGGTCTGCGCGTCGGTACCTTCCGCGAGTTTGATCGGCAGGTTCCAATTCTGATCCGAACCCCTCGCAATGAGCAGATCGGGTCCGATTTCCTTCTCGATCAGCCGCTTTATGCCCCAACCACAGAGCGTTTCACCACAGTGAGCCAGGTCGTGGACGGGTTCGAGGTTGTGACACGCGACACGCTTATCCAACGCCGCGATCGCACCCCGACGATCAGCGTTCAGGCTTTTGCCGTTCCGGACGTCCTACCGCCAGAAGCCTTTGCCGAGATACGCGGCGCCATTGAAGCGATGGAACTGCCTGCAGGCTACCGCATGGAGTGGGGTGGCGAGTTTGAGAGTGCGAGCACGGCCCAGGCAAGCCTCGGACGGCAGATGCCGCTCGCGTTCGGGACCATGCTGCTGATCACGATCCTGCTGTTCGGTAAATTGCGCCAAACAGCTGTGATCTGGACTGTGGTGCCAATGGCAGTGACGGGTGTTGGTCTCGGCCTGTTGTTCACCAACTTACCGTTCAGTTTCACAGCGCTTTTGGGACTGCTTAGCCTTTCAGGCATGCTGATCAAGAATGCCATTGTCCTTGTCGAAGAAATCGACGCCCAGAAGGATGAAGAGGGTTTGCCACAATCCGAGGCGATCGTAACGGCGTCGGTCAGTCGTCTAAGACCGGTGGTCCTGGCTGCGGCGACAACGATCCTGGGGATGGTCCCGCTGCTTGGTGATGCATTCTTTGCATCAATGGCCGTATCGATCATGGCTGGCCTGGGGTTTGCATCCATCCTGACCCTTATTGGCGTTCCTGCCCTGTATCACACATATCTGCGCAAAGAGCGCCGTGAAGAAAAGCGCAACCGCATGGGGGCTGCCAAACCGGGCATGCTGGTGCGCCTTTTTGGCAAGCGCGGGTCAACCTCCGACCAGGCGCCACCCGAGAAAATCGCAGCGTAGTAAAAAGAATGGTCAAAGCTATCTTGTTCGGATCCTTGAGCACGCTCGCCAATCTCGTCGATCTGGAGCGCCGCGCCTTCAACATGGCATTCCGCACGTTTGGGGTCGGTGTTCATTGGAAAGAGCCCGACTACGAGGAATTGTTGAGTCAATCAGGACGATTTTCGGGTCCGACGGAGGCCGCGGATGAACTGATCTGTCAGCATGCCACGGGGTTCTACGAAGTCTTGGAGTGTCATTTCCGAGACCTAATCGATGAGACACCTTTGGAACCCCATCGCTGGACGGCCGCAGCACTGGAGCAGCTCGCGAAACGCCGCGTTCGGCCCAAGGTCGCATTGGTATCGGGGGCCGCGAGACAAACCGTCTTGCGTGTTTTGGCAGCAGTTTTTCCGCATCGTGCCTCAAGTGTGTTTGATGTCGTGACCAGCCAGGAAACTGCCGCCGCCCCGAAACCTTCGCCTACGCTTTACATCGAAGCACTCGCTCAACTGGGAGCCTTGGCGTCAGATGCGATTGCGATCGAGGCAACGCAACACGGGTTGCTTGCAGCGCAATCGGCCGGGATCGCGACGGCGGGTTTCCGGAGCAGATATTCAGGTGCAGAGCAACTCCGGAATGCGGATTTCGATCTAGGTGAGGACTTTCGCTCTACGCTGGATCGCTACCACGCATCGAAACTCAAGAGATCAATCGCAGCAGAGTGACCGCATTTTCGAAAATCAATGTGAAAGCTGGATTTGCGGGCTCCATAGCGTCGGTTTCTCTACTTCAAAGCTGCAAAAGCTGAGCACAACATCTCTTTCAAAAAGCTCAGTTAGAACTTTGGACCCTTTGCGTTGTATGAGCCGCCTAGATGGCTCTTTTGGGCCACTTTCCGTTCGAATGCGAGTGGGCTTTCCAGTCCAATGCTTAAGGTCGCAGCTGCGGATTGTAAGAGCCGTTGATGTACCGGCAGATGGCCAACTTTCAGAACCTGTTCCTTCAGTTCTTCGGCCATACATGACATAGGTGCCATAGCTGCCCAGCCTTTCGGCCTTCCGGTCGGTTGGCAGGATGCTTGAAAGCAACGCCAACGCCCAGGTGGATGCGTCGACGTCACGGCAGATCGAGCGCTGCAGTTTCGCAAAGTGCGCAAAAGCGGACATCGGCGCAACGTGCAACATTCGTTAGCGGTGCTCATTGGCGAAAGTCGCTTTGCTGATGGGTTTCTCGGAACAAAACTCCTTCACGCGTGCAATTGAGCATTGGATTGGAACTACGGCTGCGAGCCGCCCGAAAGCACGATCTTGAAGCAGGTCAATCCTTAGATCAAACACAAACGCGTCCGCTGATTTTGCAACGGACATGCTTCAACAGACGCAGGCTCGACCGATCAATGCCAAGGACAGAACATGCTCGGCGCTTGCTCTGCTTGGTACGCTTCGAGATCGCCACAGGCGTTAGTCGCTGATCGTATGCGGTGAACCGGCTGAGTTCAGCCGATTATGCTGGCGCTCAAGACGGGCCATTTAGCATCATAAGCGCTTCGTTCAGACTTGTGCGAGTTGCCATACATCACTCACTTTGGACGACTGAACTTAGTATGACATCCCCTAGCTCTGCTATTCCTGCCTCTTTGGACAACCCCGATCACCCCGCTTCGAAGGCTCTCGTTGAGGAAGGAAATCAGAAAGTCGATGCGCTCCTGAAAGACGCGGAATTTACCGCTCAGGCCAAGCATTTGCGCAAGGTTTTCGAACGGGAAGACAAGCTCTTCCACTGTCGGCGGCGTGGCGACTATATCTATGATTTTCACAGATCGGCAACTCAACCCAAAGGCGTGTGGCGCCGTTTGCCTTATGACCAACAGCCCCATCCCGATGCAGAGTGGGAGCTTGTTTTCGATCTGGACGCGTATTGCGCCGAGACAAACGGTGACTGGCATTGGCATGCCCTGTGGGATGGGCCCAACCCAGATCGTGTGATGATTGGCCTGTCGGATGGCGGATCGGACCGACTGATGTCGTTTGAATTCGATTTGGAGACCAAATCGCGTGTGGTGGATGGATTTCAGACGCCGACATGTCGACACAGTTTGGCCTGGGATACGACCGATAGGCTTTTGATCTGTGCGGCAACAAGCGACGCCCATCGCACCGCATCGCATTGGCCCCGCACGATCCGGCTCTGGCCTCGCGGTACATTGCTAGAGGATGCGCGCATCATCCACGAAGGCACAGATCAGGATGTTGTTGCAAACGTCCAAGCCGTTGGCCCAGTCGACGCACGCCTTCGCATATACCAAGTCCTGCACACAATCCGCACATCAACCTACACCCTCGAGCGAGACGGGCAAATCGAGACCCTCGATCTACCGCGCGCCGCTGATGTCGAAATCAGCGCATCGGCTTTGGCTTGGTGCCCGCAGGAAGATGCAGAACATCCGGCAGGCAGTCTACTTTTGCGACGGCACGGAGAGCGGGAGATCCATCGCCTCTACACGCCAACCGAGCGTGGCGCAGTCACGCGGTTTTTCATGTCTGCGTCGCATCTCATTGTTATAGGCCACGAAGATCTGCAGCCTTGGCTCAAGGTGCTCGACCTGACCAGTGACATTATAGACCTCCAAGAGCAGCTCCTGCCCGATGGGGTCTCTTCAGTCTTTGCATATTTTTACAACGCTCATCCTGATCTGTCACAAGATGCAACGCTGATGTTTCAATGCGAGGGGATGATCCAACCATCGACCCTTGCTCGAATTGATCTGGTCGAGCGCAACGGCCAGTCGCAGGTCGAGGCCCATCTGCCGCCTACCTTCGACGCCACCGGAATGACGACCAGATTGCTGCAGGCGCGGTCTGACGATGGCACCGCAATCCCGTACCATCTGGCCCTGCCGCCAGACGCGGCGAATGGTCCGGTGCCGGTGGTTCTGCTTGCCTATGGCGGTTTCGGGGTGACCTATGAGGCTGGCTACCAGTTTTCGCTCGGCCCGAGTTTGTTGGAGCAAGGCATCGGTCTCGCGATCGGGCATATCCGAGGCGGGGATGAGTTTGGCCCCAAATGGCACCGAGCAGCCATGGCCCATAATCGCGAAAAATGCTTTCAAGATGCCCACGGGATTGCATGCGACCTCGTCAATCGGGGCATCTCGAAGCCCAGATCCGTTGGATTTGTCGGCGGATCCAACGGTGGTCTTCTCGCCTCTGTCCTTTTGACGCGGTACTTCGAGACCTTTGGCGCAATCAATGCCGATGTACCGGTCACCGACATGCTGCGCTTTCATCTCTATAAATCAGGCGCGGCGTGGATCGAGGAATACGGCGACCCAGACAAGCCGGAAGATGCAGAAGTGCTGCGCGCCTATTCTCCGGTGGAGAATGTAAAGCCAGCCAATATCACACGCTATTCGCCGATCCTGATCGACGCACCCGCCGGCGATGATCGCGTCGACCCTGCACATGCGCGCCGGTTCGCCTGGCAGCTACAACAGAACGGCCAAGAAGTGCTCCTGCGTACGCCCAATACCGGCGGCCATCAGGGCAGCACCGTGGCGGAGGCGCGAGCAGAAGATCAGGCCATAAAGGCGGCCTTCTTTCGCCGATACTTACTTGAGGAAGGCAACCAAAGCGATGCGTCTCATTTATCCAAGACCGCTCAAATTCCAAACGCTCACAGAGAGACTTGTGCCAGTCAAAAAGTTGAATAGCAAAGCCTTCTAGCGACTATACCAATTTTGACTAAACTTCAACCGGCGCCTGGATACAAGGCTCAAATGAAGGATATCGAAAATTTCTACACTTGGGCTTCAATATCGCAGAGAGATCGATGGATTGCGCGCAATCGCCGTCCTGCCGGTTATTCTATTCCATAGCGGAATCGAGTTCTTTCAAGGCGGATTTGTTGGCGTTGATGTCTTCTTTGTCATTAGCGGCTATCTAATTACGTCGATCATCATCAATGAAATCAACAGCGGTAATTTCTCAATCGCTAAGTTCTACGAAAGGCGTGCTCGGCGCATTTTTCCAGCTCTCTTCTTCGTGCTGGCTGCATGTATTCCATTTGCATATCTATGGATGCTGCCAGAACAGCTTGAAGACTTCGCTCTTAGCGTTGTCTCAACAGTCCTGTTTTTCTCTAACTTCCTATTCTGGAGTGAAAGTGGGTATTTTTCGACAGCATCTGAACTAAAGCCGTTACTTCACACATGGAGCCTTGCTGTTGAAGAGCAATTTTATATCTTCTTCCCACTTCTTCTCATTTTTCTAGCAAGGTTCAAAGCCTCATATATACTGCCAACTCTGATTGGAATTTCTGTCCTAAGCCTTGCCCTCGCGGAGTTTAGTTGGCGGGTCTCGACTGGCGGAGAATTCTTCTTGTCGCATACGCGCTTTTGGGAACTTCTAGCAGGTGCGACAATCGCCCTTCTAGGCAAAGAACCTCGACGTATCTGCGACAATATTCTAAGCGTCATTGGCTTGGCCCTCATTGTCTTTTCTATACTTGTCTTTGATGCAACTTATCCGTTTCCAAGCCTCTACACCCTTGTGCCTGTAATTGGCGCCGCACTCGTAATTCACTTCGGAACGCAAGGCACACTGGTTGCAAGATTTCTGTCGTGCAAAATTTTTGTGATGATCGGCCTTATTTCCTATAGCGCATATCTATGGCACCAACCACTCTTCGCCTTTGCACGGTTGCGGAGTATCGGCGAGCCCAGCCACATCCTGATGATCGGGCTATCCATCGCGTCACTTTTACTCGCATGGGCAACTTGGAAGTATGTTGAACAACCTTTTAGGAAGAAACGGGTCTCTGTATTTTCTCAGCGCCGAAACATCTTCTGGGCAAGCGGAGTTGCAGGCAGTCTCCTGATATCCATCGGCCTTGTGGGCGCTTTGAGTAACGGTTTGCCCGATCGTTTCGATCCGATGCAGCTGGAGATTATTGACACCGCAGCCGCTAGCCCGATGCGCGATGAATGTCATTCTGAACCATTGAGTGATTTTTCTGCAGAGGAATCGTGTGTCTATTTTGGGAATAGCCCCGAAATAGCCATTTATGGAAATAGTCATGGTGTCGAATTGGCCTATGGTCTGGCTCAGTACCTTGAACCTTCTGGACGCTCGATCCAACACTTCACAGTCAGTGGCTGTCCGGTAAGCTATGGGCGCACAACCGAGCCATATTGCAACGAATTCTATGATGATCGACTTTCTTATATCCTTGAGCAAGAAGATATTCAGCATGTTATTCTTACCTATCGAACCGATCTGAGTGGATCAGACGGCGCACAATCTTTGGTAAGTCTTGCCAATCACCTAAACAGCCAAGGAAAACACGTGATACTTGTTCTTCAGGCGCCGCTTCTGCCCGCTGATGTGTCCTCTTTCGTATATCATGCGATCCTCAATGAACGTTCAGATGTCTTGGCAAGCCCGCGAGAAGAGTGGCGGTCCATCAACGATCATGTGTATTCTGAACTCGAGAATATTCACCCAGATATTTCGGTGGTGGATCTGGCTGATGTATTCTGTGACGAAGATGCGTGCTACGCTGTCAGAAATAGCGAAGCACTGTATTTCGATGACGATCACATGTCACTGAGTGGTGCCCGCCTGTCTGCACGAGCCATTTCGGAAGAATTGTGATGACAGCCTGGGAACCAATTCTTCTTTCAAATTGAGACGGAGCTTGTTCCAACGTAGGAGATGAGCCAATAAAGCGATGCAAAGCTTCTAAAATAGCAGGCTAAGCTTTTTAAATCGCAAGTGGACTGTCATTTCTGACGGTAGCTGCCCATCCCGGTCCGTGGAGATGGTATTTAGATACTATTCTTGCCCGCCTCGCAGCCATGATTCGCTACTCCAGCCAAATCAGATATCAACTAAATCACAGTTTGAGGAATAGAGACTCCGCATTATAGCAATTTTCATGCCAGCATTGGGACGATTGCAGAATTCAGCTTATGCCTGATATGTCTGCTTTTGAACTAAGATTGATCAGGCGCCCATGGAAAATTCTTCCTGAGCGTTCCATCGGCCGTATAAAGCCGCGCGAAAGGCAGTTGAAGAATGATTCCGGAGTAGAACAATGGACAGCTATGAAACGCGCCACGCGATCCAGCCCTGCCATGCCCATCGATCTTAGTACCTAACGTCTGCAAATCTGGTGCAAGTCCTTCGCCCATACTCCCTGTCCGCCGCCCCATGCGTAGACGCCATAGATCTGCTGCCGCAAACGTGCGCTCTGGGTGTTGGCGTCGTCGAACTGGAACACCTCGGCCTTGTTGGTTGTCATGCCGACGACAGTGCGCCCAGAGGCAGTAAAAACGCTGCCGGGCGTGCCAACTTTATCCCAGTTCATTCCAGAGCCGCTATATTGCCAAAGATCACCGTCACCTGGGGCAGTCGCGAGCCTCCACCGATCAGGCGATGCGCCGGTCCTCCCACTTTGGTCCAGACGCCTGGCGTGCCGTCATAACGGAAAACGGCCTGTCGATCGGGGGTCAAACCGTAGACGGTGCCACCGACGCCGACCCAAATGGCACCTGCGCCTCCGATTTCAGTCCAACTCTGCGTGACCCGAGACCATTCCCAGATCGCCGTATTGCCAGGAGCGGACGCATAAAGCTTACAACCACTGGCGATGTCGCGTAGAGATCCCACCCACCGCCGATAATACTGCCGGCGGGGTCGCCAATCTGGCTCCAAGTGCCCGTGCCTGGGTTTCGAAGAAAAACCGCCTGTCTGTCAGGTGCCAGGGCTGCAAGCCATTCGCCGTAGAAAACAACATCATGGGCGGGGCCACCAATCTTCGTCCAAGGCATAATAATCTCCAAATAAGCTTCATCAAATAGGTCTTTCCAAAATGAGGCCTGATGGTCGGCGCGGCGCTCCGTGCTGCCAACTGCGACAATGCTGTTGGACTTCGAGCAGCCGTTGCACACGCTAAAGGAGGGTCGTCAGTTCCTCGATGAGCCCAACGCCAATCGCTAAGAGGGCGCTCTCGTGCGCATAATAATCGCGCTGCAGACCTAGATCTTGAGAGCCGGTGCCGGAAGTAAGGAGAACCGGCACCATAGCGCTTTTACTGCATCCGTAGCTGCTGTGTCCGCGGGGATCCTTGTCCCGCTAGCGGCCTCGACCTATTGGTTATTCAACTTAGTCCCGGGCGGTGACTGTCCGTTGCTGTAAGTGAGGCTGGCCAAAAACAACCTTGTGCCCCCCATTCCGGCACTAAAAGCTTTGATGCCGTCAGGTTCGAGACTTTCATCGCTTACCCATAGCATCACTATTGGCGAAACCGATCTTGTTGAGACTAAGAACAGCCAACACATGTTCTTTAGATCGAGTTGAGTAAGAGCATTATCCGCTGAGCTGCCATAGACGTCCTAGCTTTAGCTTTGACTTCTGGCCTCAAGCGTCAGATTTTGCTGTGAGAGCCATGCAATTTCCCAAGACAAAACTGATTGATCTGCCCTCCGGCGAAGCGAGCTTTTTGGAAGCCGGGTCAGCAAGCGGCGAGGTCGTTCTTTTGCTTCATGGCGGTGGCCTTGACTGCGCAAGCCTCTCGTGGCGTCGCCTTATACCTGAATTGGTTTCGGATTATCGTATCGTTGCCCCGAACTGGCCTGGCTATGGTGAGACCGCGCCATTCGGAAGACCCTATAAGATTGATGACATTGGCGCATGGCTAATCGAATTTCTAGACCATATGAAGATTGAAAGCGCGTCGATAATTGGTGTGTCCATGGGCGCGGGGGCTTCGTTGTGGTGTGCGATCCACCATCCGGATCGGGTCAAGGCCCTTGTACCTGTGGGAACCTACGGCGTGGCGTCGAAAGCGCCATATCATCTTTTGTCGTTTTTGCTGACGAAGCTCCCACTCAATGCCATTTCCTACGGTTTCATGCGCCGTAGTCCCAAGATGCTTCGTCGCGCGCTTGCCTCTATCTTCGCTGATCCCAATCAGATTACGGATGAAGTTCTTTCCGAAGTAGCTGGCGTGCTCGCGAACGCAGGAGCAGGAGAAGCGTTTACGAATTTTCAGCGAGGTGAGATGACCGCGACGGGCCTCCGAACGGATCTGTCGACCCAAATGCGAGACATACGCCAACCAACCCTATTCATTCATGGGCGAGAAGACTCACTCGTCCCACTTTCTTCTGTGGAGCGCGCCGCAAGCTCTATGCCGAACGCGCGCGTTCAGATTATGGACGCCGGACACTGGCCGATGCGGGAGCGTCCCGACGAGTTTAACAAGCTGGCACATCGCTTTTTGAAAAGTGCCGCCAGCCAATAAGCTGCCACGCGACTGAGGGTCATGCGTCCGCTCGGATCGAAACCCAGCGATCTTCGAAAGCAGGCGGAAGACAGTAATGTGGGCAATGCCATTCAGAAGAAGCAGGCTTCGGACGACCTAGATCCTTCCTGCAAAGTCATGGAGCGCGGGCTCGCCATCATGGTGCGACATGGCTGCCTGGGTTGATCAATAGCTCCCTTACGGGCGTCGAGGCGCGGAGCGTTCTTGCCAATGCAAAGTTGGCATTGGCGCTTCCGTCGGGAAGGTCCGAAAGGTCCTGCTCCATCGATCTTGCGAGCGCCGCGAATGACTTGTTTGGATGGCGCCCGCAGAGCAAGACTTAAATGGGATTGCGTGTACCTATTCAGAAGCGGTCTTGTGTCCGGCCTGTTTGCGCGGCTCTGGCCGCTGGCCCTGATGGGATCTG
>NZ_JBBIFW010000005.1:0-335645 GCF_037544085.1 Gymnodinialimonas mytili | reverse complement strand
GATCATTGGCTTAGCCAGTACAACCACACCCTTCCGCATCAAGCGCTTAATATGCGGCCATCAATCCCAGAAACCACATTAGAAAAACCACCAATTAGTGGCCCAGACACAGGGGGCTAGACAAGACCCAAGCGATCAAGTTGCTGCATCTGCGACCGTTAGCACTGAGTCCCTTCCGGTATAGGCTCGGAGAGGTCAATTCGAATTCGAAGCCTCAGACTCAGGTCCTCCGAAACCTCCTTGGTAAGTGTCTTGCCCTTCGCCATCCGTCTCCCGAGCGTCTCTATGAATCCATCGTAGCGTTCCTTTCCCGATGCCTGTGCGGCCTCGCGCATCTCATCGGGCAATGGCGGTGTCGTCGTCAGCCAGAACTTCACGAATAGGGCGATGGCTTCATTCCCGATCGACACGTCCCGCTCCAAGCGCTCGACCGCGCGGGTAAGTCGATCCAGACGTCGCACGATGGCGGCCTCCCGTTGATCGGCACCGTCGGGCGACAAGAACGCCGCAAGTGCGGCCTCCACGATCTGCGATTTCGAGACCTTCCGCCGCGCGGCCAACGCCTCCAACTCGGCCGATAGAGCCGGATCGAAATACACGTTCAGGCGCTCTTTCTTCACAGCCACCTCCTAGAGCTCGATCCCGTCAAAGGGATCGAGCGAGGCCTGTCTTGCGACGGTGCCGAACCGGTCGCGCATGGCTTTTGCGCGCTGTGCATCGTCTTCCGGGTCGTCATCGAGAACAGCGAACTCGCTGCGTGCAGGTGCCGCTTCGGGGGCGATGTCTTCATGTTCGGGGAGATCCGGCTGCCGACGTATGCCGCCATCGGTGTCGTCGCTCGATGACTTCCATTTCTTCGGTGGTGGCGCAGCTATTGGTTCAAGGCCGCTCCAATCGTCCGTCATGCTGCCAGCCACTCCGGCCCGCGCATTGCGATCCGGCGGCGGCACAATCCGCGCCTTGAACTGCGGGTCCGTATAGTAGCGCGCCTTGTCTGCGCGCACCGGCGGCGCGCCGGAAACCAGGACGATCTCCTCGGTGGGCGGGAGCTGCATCATCTCGCCGGGCGTCAGAAGCGGCCGTGCTGTCTCCTGCCGCGAGACCATCAGATGCCCAAGCCAAGGCGACAGCCTGTGGCCCGCATAGTTCTTCATCGCCCGCATCTCGGTCGCTGTGCCAAGCGCGTCCGACACACGCTTCGCTGTGCGCTCGTCATTTGTCGCGAAGGCGACGCGCACATGGCAGTTGTCGAGGATCGCGTTGTTCTGCCCGTAGGCCTTCTCGATCTGGTTGAGCGACTGGGCGATCAGGAATGCCTTGATCCCATAGCCGGCGATGAAGGCGAGCTGGCTCTCGAAGAAGTCGAGCCGTCCAAGTGCTGGAAACTCGTCCAGCATCAGCAGCATGCGATGGGTGCGCTTGGCGTGCAGGTCTTCGGTCAACCGTCGACCGATCTGATTGAGCACGAGACGGATCAGCGGCTTGGTGCGCGATATGTCCGATGGCGGCACCACGAGGTAAAGCGTCACCGGCCTATCGCCTGTCACGAGATCGTCGATCCGCCAGTCGCAGCGGCGCGTGACCTTGGCGACGACTGGGTCACGATAGAGCCCAAGAAAACTCATCGCCGTCGAGAGGACGCCCGATCGTTCGTTCTCCGACTTGTTGAGAAGTTCCCGCGCGGCCTGCGCGACGACTGGATGCGGGTGATCGCCGAGATGCGGCGTGCGCATCATCGCCGCGAGCGTCGACTCGATCGGGCGCTTCGGATCGGAGAGGAAGGCTGCGACGCCTGCCAGCGTCTTGTCCGCTTCGGCATAAAGCACGTGCAGGATCGCGCCGACGAGAAGCGAATGGCTGGTCTTCTCCCAATGGTTTCGTCGTTCGAGCAGGCCTTCGGGATCGACCAGGATGTCGGCGACGTTCTGGACGTCTCGCACTTCACTGTCGCCGCGTCGGACTTCGAGCAGCGGATTGTAGGCCGCCGAGTTGGGATCGGTTGGATCGAAGAGCAGCACGCGGCTTAAGCGGGAACGGTAATTCGCCGTGAGCTGCCAGTTCTCACCCTTGATGTCGTGGATGATCGCCGAGCCCGGCCAGGTCAGGAGCGACGGTACGACGAGCCCGACGCCCTTGCCGGAGCGCGTCGGCGCGAAACAGAGCACGTGTTCGGGGCCGTCGTGTCTAAGGTAGCGGGCCTGGTAGCGTCCGAGCACGACACCATCATCGACGAACAATCCCGCCGCGCGCATATCGTTCTCGGTCCCCCACCTGGCGGAGCCGTAGGTGGTGACATTGCTCGCTTCGCGGGCGCGCAACACGGAGAGAAAGATCGCGACACCGACGGCAGCGATACCACCGGCTCCGGCGATGATCGCGCCTTCCGTGAAGACGCGTGGCGCATAGGCATCGTACCAGTACCACCAGACGAAGACCTTCCAGGGCGCGTAGATCGGCAGACCGGAGATCGTCGTCATCGGCTCGCCGAGCTCGGATTGAAAACCGAGCCGGAACGCCACCCATTCCGTCGCCGCCCAGACGAAGAGCAGCGCGACGGTTGAGACGATGAGGATCTGACCCCAGAGGATGGCGGTGGCGGGTGATGCGTGTTTCTTCGAGGTCATAGGGTTCTCCGGCGTCAGATCGACAGACCGCGCTTGCGTCCGAGCGACCAGTCGATGCCGCCGCTCGCCGTGACGGTCCCTGAGACGGTCTGGCCGAGATGCTTTTCGAGCTGGGGTTTCCAGGGGACGAGTTCGAAGCCCATCCCGTCATCGATCATCGCGAAGCGGCCCGACGCGAGATCGAGGCGTTGGCGATACGTGCCAGCTACGGCCTCGCCGTCATTAGACTTTTTGAACGGCAGGCCGGTGTCATCAACGATTTTGCTTGCAGCTCTATCGAGATCGCGTTGGCGCAGTGTCTTAAGGAGATCGCGCGCGAAGGTGACGCGCTGGCCTTGCCGCATTGCGAGGCCCTGGCCGATCAGGTGCTCAGCGCGTTTCTCAAGGGTGTCGCGGACTTCGGCACCGAATCCACTTTGCGCAAGCGGCGCACGGGCCTTGGCGAGCGCCAGCCGATCAACCCAGGTCGCGCCGTTGGCATCGACTTGTTTGTCGAGCGCGATATCCGACCGGCCGACCAGCGCGAGGCGCTTGACCCCGCCATCCTTCCCGGCCCAACTCCGCGTCTCGACGATACCGCCGACCGGCGTGTCGCCGGTGAGATCGAGATCGCGGAACCGCAGGTGATGGAGACGCCCGTCGACACTGTCGATGATCGCATAGGCTTCGCCGGAGAGTTCGTTGTGCAGGCCGCGATCGACCAGTTTACCGAGGACCGGGTCGTCCGGTTGTCCCTCGACGGCGAAGTCGGATGTCGCCCGCGCCTGACCGCCCATCGCCCGGTGCATCGTCTTGATGATGTCACCGCGCAAGGCCAGGTCGCGCAGCGTCTCTTCCATGCCCGGCTTGAGCTGCCAGACGGAAGGCGCGAGTTTGTCCGCGAGCCCGAACCGTTCCAGTGTCTGCGCCCGGCCGATCATCCGGCGCTTGAGGTCTTTGTCGTCTAGATCGGTCGCGCCGGGCCGCAAGTCGGCGACGCCGAGCGTGTCATCTGCATAGGACCGGAGCGCGCGATCCAGGCCGGTCCAGCGCTCGGCTTTCACCTCCACATCGAGACCGGCGGCGATGTCCTTCTCGGTTCGTGGTCCGAGTTCGAGCTCGACGAGTTCCTCGGCACGGCCGCGCAGGCCGCGGCTGATGTAATCGCGCGAGATGACGAGGTCTTTGCCGTCATCGGCCTTGCCGCGCACCAGCACATGGACATGCGGATTGTCGGTGTTCCAATGATCGACCGCGACCCAATCAAGCTCGGTGCTGAGATCGTGTTCGGCCTGGGCCATGAGGTCACGGGTAAAGGCGCGGAGATCCTCCATCTGTCCGGCGTCTTCTGGTGAGATTATAAAGCGGAAATGGTGGCGGTCGTCTTCGGTGCTGGTGGCGAAAGCGCGGTCGTCGGCCTGCTCATGCTCCTTGTCGAACATGGCCGCATCCCGGCCGTCCTTGGTGACGCCCTCGCGCTTCAGATAGTCGAGATGCTTGGCGAACGGCGCCGATCTGAACTTCTGGCCGCGATGTCGGACGATCCGCGCATTTACCACGACCCGTCGCTGCGTTCGCGCGAGGCCGCGGGAGACTCTGACGAAGCGTCCGCGCCCGAAGGTCGACCGTCCAGCCCGACCTCCGCTCGTCCTGAAATGATTGCCAGTATGCCCCGCATTCTTCGCGGCACGCATGACCTGTCCGACGAAGCTTTTCGCGCGCCTCGCCGAGGGCCCCTTGTCACGGATGCGCCCCGGCTTGATGCGGATGTCGTCATCGCGCTGGCTCATGCGAAGACTTCCGCAAAATCAGGCATGGCACGGCGAAAGTTGTCTGCAATCAGGGGTATAGCTGTATGCGCAGCACTATACCCAAGTGCGCAGCACGCAAAAACCCTAACAACAACAACGCCGTAGATGCCTTGCGCGCCCGGCCTTTTATCTTGCCCTCCCGTCGTTGAGTTGGGCTGCAATCCTCCGCCTGCCGCATTCCATACGAAGCAGCACGACGTAACGGGGTGGAGCCAGATCGCTGCGGTCATCGGTCTGGCTCCACGGTTCTGGAGATAAAAAGCGAGTTCGGTTGGTGGTCTTGTGAACGGGGCTGTATCGGGTCATATGCGATCTGAACATTGACTGGTGTGCGGTCAGAGGCGACTCTGCGTTGCGTTTCACGCGAAGCTGTGAGGGGTGCAAAAAGCGGGGCAGCTTGCCATCGGTCGGCAGAAACCGTGCGGATCGGCTGCAACGGCGCCGCATCGGAAAACCCAAGTTCTTGCGAAAGGGCGGCAACGTAGCGGCGTGTCTCGCGTGGCAGAGTGCGCCCGGTTCGTAGGTGCTCGGCATACCGTCCGGGGCCCGCATTATAGGCAGCCAAAAAACCCGGCGAGCCGAACTGGTCGTACATTTGGCGGAGGTAAGCCGCGCCCGCGAGGACGTTTTCGCGGCGGTCGAAAGGGTTCGAGCCAAAGCCATGGGCAGCGCTCAGCTCCGCCCAGGTTCCTGGCATGATCTGCATGAGGCCCATTGCACCGGCGCTGCTAACGGCGCGCGCATTGCCCGCGCTTTCTGCCTGCATGACGGCTCGTATCCAGTGCTGCGGAATGCCGAACCTGCGTGCTGCTTCTGCAATATGGATGTCGATGGATTGCTGGTCAGCTGCAGTAGTCGTGTGATTCTTGGCGATTACGGTCGACGGTGCTTTAGTGACCGGTGCCCAGAGGCCCAGCAAGAACGCGGTTGTGACAATCGCATACCTACGGCTGTGGGAGGGTTCGGCTCTACGCATCTTCTGCCCCTCCATGTGTCCAAAGGGGGATGGCGCGTCCGAGGATTGCGTCCGCCGGAAGCGGACCAAAGTACCGCCCATCGAGGCTGTCCGGCACATCTGCGATCAGCAGGAAAACTTCGTCGGGCGCTAGAGTGATGCAGCCCGTCCAGCGAGGGAGAGCGCGATCGTGTCGATCGGCCAGCGCTGCTTGGGCAACAGGCGTTCCGTCGATGCTGATATCGGTTTCGTCGCGGCAGACGGTCATGCCAGAGACGGCAGCAACACGTTTCAGGAGCAGCGTATTCGCGCCAATGTAGCAGCGTTCTACCGTCCAGGATGCGACCTCCTCCGGCAAACGCAAGGCAACAAGGTCGCCAAGCGATCGCTCGTGCGAACGCCGAACCAGGTACAATCCAAGCGGGACGCTAGCCGTGGCGTTCCAGACCAGCCGCGGGGCACGGTCTATATGTGCCGCTGCGAGCAGGCCAAGGGACAAGACGACTGCGAGGAGGGGAGGCACAGCCGCGATCATGTCGAAATCATCCGGCGCTTCAGCCATGCCGCGTGTCGGGCAGGGATGTAGGCTCGGGGCTCCAGTGTGGCGGTCAGGCGGTTGTGAACATGCCGCCAATGGTCCGGACAGACCTCTTCTGGCGCAATGCCATAACTCTCGACAGTGTCGATCGACCGCAAGGCGGCTTCGACTTTCGGCCACCCGGAGAGGCGGAGCAGAAGCTCGCCGCCCGGTGTGACGCAGGGGACTGTAGAGCAAGGGTCTTGCGCGCGGACTGCCCGCAGTATGTCGATCCTGCTCTCAACGGTGCCATAGTCGTTCGACGACCACCGCACGAACGCGAAAACCGAGCCAGGGGCAAATGCGACCCGTTTCTCCGAACTGGTCAGTACGGTTTCCTCGGCGATCCGACCGAAACGGATCCAGCGTTCGACGCGCCCTTCCATCCATGACAGGTGGACGATTGTCTGCACTGCCTCAGCGCCCCCGTCGCAGATAGGCTGGCGAAATGGCAGCGTGCCGCTTGGCAGGTAGGACGCGGTCCTCGCAATTATCCGAGGTCGAGGTCTTCTCGCCCCGTGTGACCCAGGCCCGCAGATCGTCGATCGCATAGACGACACGTCCGCCGATCTTGGAGTATCGCGGCCCGGTCCCGTACGTACGGTGTTTCTCGAGAGTGCGACCAGACAAGCCGAGAAAACGAGCGGCTTCCGGGGTTCTGAGGTAGCGGGGCGGCAATCCTTCGTTGGGGGCGGGCATTTGAGCGTCTCCGGTTGCGGTGTCTCGCGGCGGCGCGCCGCGGGCTGTCGGAGGGCATCAAAACGGAGAAGGACAGCAGGCAGGGATGACGAAGGTGAAAACGCGGAATCGTCACCCGCTAAGACGGCCGCAGGTGGCGGCCACAAATGACGATGCATAGGGCTTCCTAGGAGACTCACTTGCGCGGTTTGTTGCGTCCCGTTGGACCCCTACCGAGAAGGAGAAAGCGATATCCCTTGGAGGTCAGGTGCGTACCGTGAGCCGACAGACGAATGACCTGGGCCTTCAAGGAACTGGTCTTCCAATGTTCCCGCGATACGGCATCGGCGCCGAAGATCTGCCGAGCGATCGTCTGGTAGCTGGCGCGGTCGTGGCGCGCATCGAGCGTACGAAGCGCCAACAGAATGCGGCGACGCTGTTGCGGCGTCAGAGGCGCCCGCGCTCTTGTAGAGGTCAAAAGCAGAGTGCGTAGCGTCCTGATCGTCTCGAGACGCGCTTCCCAATGCTCGTCCAGCGGCACCAGAATACCGACCGGACGGCTCAGGCTGGTTGGCTCCAAGACAAGTAATGCGCCGCTCGACAAGCGCACGAACATCAACCCATCTGCGGTTCCGATGATGGTTACATCATTTGCATTGAGGTGCGTCGAAGCAGTGTTATCACCCGGAAGCGGTGCAACGAAACCTACCGCTGCGGGAGCGATCGATGGAGTCCAGAACACGGGTGCATTGGGAGCTTCGATGTTCGGATCAACCGGGAAATCGTAACCCCCATGCAGCCGGCGATTTCAGTCCGTCCCTCATCTGCGGGTAGTCAGCGCGGTATCGCGCGTTGCGTCGCAAGCACTCCCAAGCCAAGCCGGAAACGTCTAAGTTGTCGAGGTAATCGTAGTCCGCCGCGTTTCTCCAGTCGGAGGCCATGACACCGCCCTCGCGTGGGGATGAAAATCCCTTCGGAGATGTCTGCATCTAACAAACTTTTTCGAGTGGTAGATCTGCTAGGTGACAGCAAGCGCTTTAGCCGCGTCCCGATTTAAGCATGAATCGAAGATAACCATCTTCAGCAAGCTCATGCGCTGCATACAACTCGTCCATGTATATTTGTCTCGCGATATCAGGATCTGCAGTAACGTCAAACTCCAGAAGCAAACTCGCAATCTCTTTCCAATCCGCGCCCTCCGCTTCTGCATCAAGCAGTCTCAAGTACTTCTTGAGATCGTCGGTAGTGTGCTGCTTGCCATTTTGGTCGGACAACATACCAAGCGCCGTTAAAAGGGGTGATCAGATGAGAGTTCCGTCAAAGCGTGGTAATCTTTAATGCAGAGTATACTCCGTGGTTAAATACACGACAAGAGGTCTGACTACTGCACATGAGCAGCAGGCAGATCTTGGCAAGAAACCTAAAAGCCTTCAGACGCGAGGCTCGCGTGTCGCAGGAAGAACTTGCCCATAGGGCCAACCTCGATCGAACGTACATAAGTGCCTTGGAGCGTGAGCTTTATGCCGCAAGCATAGACGTACTTGATCGTATTGCGTCCGTACTCGGCGTCTCCGCATGCGCCCTTATTGATCCCGAAACCAAGCGATAAAGACTATGGAGCGTTGAGCAAAACGCGGATCAGAACGGGCTGAACCAATCCGTCGGTTCGTACGTATCTTGGGTTACGGATCCCGGCGATCTATCGAAATCTGAATAAGTTGGCTCTCTCGACTGAGACTTCGCCTCAAAGTGCTCGTCGCGTGGCACATCTGTCGACATTTCGGGCTGCTCATCGTCTTTAAACTCAAAGTGATCCTCGACCATGCTAAACGTTAGCTCGCGTTGAATATCTTTCTGCTTGGTTTGATCCGTTTCTAGCGTTGAGACCTGCGCTTTCTTAGTTTCGAACACTGTTTTATCGTCTCGGCCGGACTGCCTGTGGGTCGCGTCTGGCTTCAGAACTGGTTCGCGGTGGTCTGCCCGTCGAGTATCGTTGGGAGCTTCTGTCCAGAGGAAATTGGGTTCATCTTTTTCGAACTCAACGGGCCTTGGGGCAGTCTCTAGACCGTGGCCAAGGTCTTTGTCAGAGACATTGACATGCCAATCGGCCTCCTTCAACTCGTCCTGCCCATCGAGGTATTCGGTTGTCTCCAATGCAGCAGCAGCGGGTTTATGGGCAAATTGATCGTTTTCATTCAAGCGGTCCGCGTCAGGGCTCCAGTCTTTCCATGGCGCCGACGGAAGCAAGCTCCGACCGTCTGAATTTAAACCATACCCGCCCTTTGACGCTTCACCCTCTTGATCAGTTGGCTTTAACTCTGGTTCCGGTTTTTGCGCTTCAAAGAATGGCGGTGCTTTCTTGTGGCTCGGATGCGGATTGGGGGACGACAAATAGCTGAAGGTTAGCGGATCCGGTAAGTCTAGAACGCCCGGCACTCCGTCCTTAGGCGGAACATAAAGTGGACTGTCCTCCGGCCAGAGGCCCAGTTGTGGGTTCAATGAAGATGGGACCCTGCTCCACACCAACGATCCATGCCGATCCTCCGCTGCAAAGAGGTCACCAAATTCACCTGGGTGGCCAGACATCTCGTAAAACTCTGCGACAAGGTCGACGCACGCCTCAGTCAATACACTGTAATTGTAAGTTGTATTCTCCAAACTGCGGGCTTGGTTAAGCAGATCAGCGTAGGCGGCTTCATCAAGCGGAACCGAGGCCCAGGTCACTGTTCCAGCCGCCACTTCGGCAAGATGATATGCGCTCTCATCCAGGTAGATGCCGTCATCAGGCACTGACGGGAGAGTTTGAGGAAGACCTAGCTTCGGTGTCTCAAGGAGAATGTTGGCTCCCAGGGTGAATTGATGGTCGCCGTTAGAATAGAATGACACGTTCGCGTGTCCGATGGTGCTGTTATTGTAGATGTTGACCCGCATTTCCAATGTGGTCATCGCGCTTCTCCGCTGATCACGTAGAAAGAAAATCCATCACATTCGTTCGTTTCGACCTCGACCCTCGACGGTGCTAGAAGCGCGTTGGCATCAGCCTCAATGTCTGAGAAGCCGCCTTCTTCACCCACAAGCCAATCGGCAAATGGCGGTGCGAGAGCGTCGGCGGTCAACGCTGGTTCACCACTGAAGAATGAATAGGCCGTGAAGCTTGCGCCCTGCTCCCCCAGTCGATCACGGGGCACGAGTACCAGGCTGAGCAGATATCGAGTTGGGTCGGATCCAGCGATCGTGACTGGAACCTCGCATGTCGGGACCCATCCGTCATGTAAATCGGGCGCAGCAAGCGTGATCGCTGGTACGGCGGCTTCGGGCCGTACGACTTCGCCAAGAGCCGCCATACTATGTGCCCGGTGAACAATGTCGGAAAGAACGCGGGCCAAGTCGCGATGACGTTGATCAAAAAGGAGGTCAGCGCGCACGTTGCTGATCGCCAGGACGCCAATCATAGCAATCGCCGCGATGCCCGCTAAGAAGCCTAGTTTGCGAGATTTCCTCATCTGTATATCTGTCCTTGGACGGTTGCCCGAACCACGGCCTGTAGGGTGTTGGCTACCCTAAGTCGCGCGCGTGCGTCTGACATGTGCTTGGCTACTGTGCTTCTGTGGAGCCCCATGATCTCAGCGATATCATCGATGGTTTTGCCGTCACCCGCCCACTCCAGGACCTCGCCCTGCCTTTTAGTCAGCTCAGAACCGTTTGGGATGTCGGGCACAAGCCGTATAACAAGATCAAAGATGCTTAAGGTGCTGAGGAGAAGTGACCTGTTGCGCGACCAAATTCGGTCCACTTCTGCCTGCTCCGACATATCATCGGCGCTTAACCCATATCCGGATACAAGCCCCGTACTCCGAGAGCCGAGGCTGACGGTATAGCCGTTTACGAGACCGAGGTCGTTACAGCGGTCATGGATCTCGACCTGCCTTGGATTCAATTGACCACGAGACTTGAGCCTGCGCGTGAGATCCCAACTGACGGCACCTTCGCTGTATAGCGCCCATTGCGTATTGACGTCAGAGGTGAACGCATTGCCATCAATGAAGAAGCGGTCGAACTCCTCGCCGTAGCTGGATTTGACAATGGTATCGTCCGGCGAATGGTCGTGATTGGCACTGCGCCGACGCGCACCCGCATAAAAGATGCGCCGAAAGCCACATTGCTCTACGTCTTCATGCAACTTCGACCACAGGCCCGCTGCGTCTCTTATCGAAAGATAGGGTTCAACAATCGAAATCGGTGTTTGCATAGGATGGCTCGCTTTGGCCACCCTTCCCAATTTGCAGCGTAACACGCAGCGTTTAGTCTGCGTACTGATTGAAGGCTAAAGCGCGTTTTCGGCGAAATCGTACCGCTGTTGCATAGCATACCGCTTGGGTTGGGAACGGCCGGGATTGGCCCGGCCGACCCAAAGCACTACTGGTCGTTGCTTCGGCGACCATTTGGCCGTGACCAGATGAGGCTGAAGGTCTCTTCGCCGCCTTCGATCACCGTATCGTCGAAGAGGTTGGCGTAGATCGGCTGGGTGAAGCTCGGATCGTCGAGCTTGAGGCTCAGGTAGTCGCGGCCCTCGGTCGAGCGCTTGGACCAGGCGGCGCCGATCTCAGCACGGCCGACGAAGACGCGGTGAGAGGGGGCGTTGTCGTTCGGGGTGCTGTCCTCGGGGACGATGCGGACGGCTTTCGCCTGCACGCTCAGGGTGACGATTTCGCCGACGTATTCGCGGCCGGTCTTCTTGAAGGTTCCGATGGTGGCCATGTCATATCTCCTTTTGGCTTGTCCGAGCCCGCGCCATTCGCGGCCTCGATGGCGATCGTCAGGACCGGGGCGATCCGCCGACGCAGCCCCTGTGGCCCGCAGCGCTAGCGGAGGACGGCGAGGCCGGTCTTTCTTGTTCCGCGATGAATGGCGGACCCGATATTGTTCGGGGGCGCCAGGGGAAGAAAGTCCGGACCGGCCGTTGCGGCCTAGGCGGTCGAGGCGTCAGCCGATCCCGGTCAGATCAGCCGCTGAGAGGCCCGCAAGGGACGCGTGGCTTCATGCCATGGAAGAGGGGATGACAGGCTACCTCTGGACCGCGCAAGACCCCGGCAGCGGACGTCGTGCAAAGACAGGTTTTAGCGTGCAGGCGGAAACGGTGCATGTCCCGAACGTGCTTCGGTACTCCGGGATTGCCCCCTCTCGCCGTGTCTGTGTTTGTCTGCCGTGATATTCGGTCTGCCGGCGATGCAGGTGCATGCGCGACCGGGGCCATGCGCCATGACGTGGGTTTCGGCGATCTGGCTTTGCTCAGCCGATCCTGCCCAACCGCAAAGCTGCTGTGTCGGCGAGGATCGAGACCTTTTGCAGCAATCGGTTGCGGCGCACGCTGACGATGTGGCGGGACGGCAGGCACCGGCGCAAGCTTCACAGGGCGTTCAGCGTTCGTCGAAAGACCTGTGCGGATGCGGGTCGGACAAGGCGTTGACCTCGGACCAGCCCGATACCCGCGCCCAAGCGGTCCCGCTCACGACCAGCGCGCCCAGCCAAGACAGGAGGGTGATGGTCGCGGCGCCCGCGCTGCCGAATTCGGCAAGACCCTTTGCCGCATGAAACCCGGCGATCCTGGCGGGGACCGCGTAGATCAGCCCGATGGCGAGTTTGAGAGGAACGGACCGGATGCGGTCAAAGGCGAATTCCCCCAGAGCCGCGATGAAGCCGCCGATGAAGAGGCCCGCAATGATCGACAGGAAGACGCCTTGGCCGGACTCATACAGATACATGCCGGACGTCAGGCCGATCGCGAAGGGCAGGGCGTAGACGGCCAGGTTGAACAGGATCCAGCAGAGCGCACCAAGGCCGAACAGCGTGAAGAGGGTGGAGAAAAACATGAGGCACTCCTTTCGAGAACAAGGATCGCGCCGCCACCTCCTCCATTGGCACGGGCGGATCATAGCAGAAAACGGCCCGCCCCGGGAGAGTTCGGGGCGGGCGTCGGCGGAAATCCAGTCATGCCGTTGGGGCAGCTTTCGGCCGGAAGTCGAATAGCGGAATGCCCATCGTGCGGGCCTTGTCGGCGAGATTTTCCGTGATGCCTGAGCCCGGGAAGACGATGAGGCCGATGGGCAGAGTGTCGAGTAACTGGTCGTTGCGCTTGAAGGGGGCCGATTTGCCGTGCCGCGTCCAGTCGGGTTTGAAGACGATCTGCGTCACGGCGCGATTGTCAGCCCAGGCAGTGGCGATGCGCTCGGCCCCACGCGGCGCGCCGCCGTGCAACAGGACCATGTCGGCGTGTTTCGCGTGGACGCGGTCGAGCGCCGCCCAGATAGCTGTGTGATCGGTACAGTCGAGCCCGCCGCTGAAGGCGATCTTCGTGCCTTGCGGTAGCAGCGGTTCCAGATCGGCCCGGCGCTTGGCGGCGATGTGATCGCGGCTGCCGATCAACGAGGCGGTCAGGGTGCGCCGGTTCACGTGGCTGCCTGTGCGCGGGTGCCAGGTCTGGCCGAGATGCGCCTCGAAGCCCTCGGCCGCAAGATCGCGCATGGCCTCAAAGGCATTGCGCCGCTCGATGAGCGTGATGCCCTCCGCGATCAGGGTCTCGAGCTCGACCGAGCGAACTTCGGACCCGTCCTGTTCGCGCTGTGCCCGTTTCTGCGCCTGTTCGTTGCTGTCGAGTTCGCGGCCGGTCCGGGTCGCCATGCGGTGGAAAAGGTTCGTGGTGGACCAGAGCAGGTCTTCGAGGTCGGGCTCCAACCGCGTGTCGGACAGCGTCAAGACGAGCGCGTCGAAAATGTCGGCGACGGCGGTGCGAATGGCGTCGAGCTCCGGCAGGGGGCGGGGATCGGGCTCGTCGGTGAAGGGGCGCCAGCCGTAGAGCTGCAGTTCCTCGAGCACGACGGCGGTGGAAGATCGGGTTTGAAGATGTGTGTCGGTCATGATGTCGTCTCCGTTTGTCGAAGACCGCGCCTCTCGCGGCCTTCCCGGGCAACGGAAAAGCGGGGGCCGGACGGGTCTGCATTCTCAGGGGTCCCCGTCGCGCCCGCGCGATGGGGTGGAACCGAAGCGCAGCGGAGGACGGCCATGGCCGTTGCGGGCCCGTCCGGGCTCTGCTCCGTTTTGCCCGCTCTCGGAAGGCCGGAAGGCGTGGCTCTGATCGCGGAGGCGCTGGCCGGCTGCGCCGACTCCGATCAATCCTCGGCGTGGTCGAGGAAGGTCACGGCATCCTCGGGCGCCAGTTGCGGACGCAGATGCGCGCGCAACGCGTCGCGGCCATTGGCCCGCAGATCGTCATTGATATCGCCGAGACAGGGGGAGAGATGGACGGCGTCGATCCCGGCCCCGATGGCCCGATGCGCCAGTTGGTCCGCGGCGGACAGGCCCGCCGGGTCGGCATCGACGGCGATGTAGAGGCGGCGAAGATCGGCGGGCAGCTGCAGGGCTGCGAGATGATTGGCGGACAGAGCCGCCACCGCAGGCAACTCCGGCAGGGCCAGATGCAGGGAGAGCATGGTCTCAAGCCCTTCGCCTGCGGCCAGCACGCTGACCGGTTTGCCGATGCGAACACCATAGCCGAGGAGATTACCCATCGCCTTGCGCGGTGGAATGACCGGGGCCTTGTCCGCAGTGGCGGGGTCAAGCCAGGTGCGGTGCAGGCCGGTGAGCCGTCCATCGAGGTCCGTTACCTTGGCGAGCAGGGCGGGCCAAGTCTCGGGCGGATCGTTCAGTGCGTGATCCTCGCGCCAATAAAAGCAGTTCGGGTGAAACCGTAGACTGTCGAGATAGCCCAGCCCGGTAAGGCCGCGTCCGGCGAGATAGCGTTCGGCCAAGGTGCCCGACATCGGCTGGCCCATGGCCCAGAGCCGCCGTGCCGCCTCAGGTGAGCCACGACTGGCTGGCGGATTGGCGGCGCGGTCCCTGTCTGTCTGCGGCAGGCTGAGAAACCTGCGCGCTTCGTCCAGCGCGTCCCTCAGGGTGGTGATACCCATGTTCAGGGCGATCAGGTCCAGAAGGTCCCCGTGCTGCCCGGTTGCGGAATCGGTCCATTTTCCGGCGGCACCGGGACCATAGATCGGACCGGTCAGTCTGACATAGAGGCTGCGGCCTGGTGTGTTCTGCACATCGCCAACAACCCAGTAGCGGCCCTGTTTGCGCCCGTTCGTGAGGTAGTGACGGCAGACGGCCTCGGCATCCTCGGCAAGGCGGCGGGCGATGTCGGCGGCGGGGCTGTGCATGCTTTGTGCCTCCTGTCGTGGATAGAAAAAGGGGCCCGCCATTTCTGGCGGACCCCGGCTGCCGAAACTCGGGGGGAAGGAGCTCCGACCTGCTCGAAGGTCACTCGGCGGCGGTTCAGGCGAAGGCGTCACCGGCGACGGGATCATCTTCCCCCGTAGGCTCGGAATCTCCGATAGCCGGTGCGCCGCCGTCTCCCGCCGATTGCGCTTCGCCGGTGTCGGGATCGTCTTCCGAAGGGTCGTCGTCGGAGCGGTCCGCCTCGTCGACCAGCTCGATTTCCGGGGCATCCTCTTCCGGCAGCGGCGGCGTGCGCAGAGGTTCGGGCAGCCAGCCGGTGCCCAAGAGCAGGTCCTCGGCAGCGGTCACCATCTCGGCCTTTTTCAGCCCGGCGATCCCGTCAGCGGCGTCCTCACCTTTCGCCTCGCGCACGGCCTCTAGGATGCGGGCCTTGGTCACGCGGCCGAGGTAGCTGTCACCGGTGGCCGTCCAGCCCGCCTTGGCCATGTCGAGCCCGACGGTCCCGGCCAGCACATCCGCATGCGCGATGGCGCGCGGTCGGCGCTGGTAGGGATCGTGGACGGTATTGACGCTCATCGCCACGCAATGGGCGAAGAGCGCCTCGCGGCTGCAGCTGTCGAATTCGGTCAGCGACTCCCAGAGGTCCTCGGATGCCTTCGGCAGGTTCCGTGCCCAGTTCTCGTGGCGCTGGTCGATGGCCTGCGCATAGGCTGTGTCGCCGAGGCCCGGCACCTGCGATCCAAAGGCGGCATTGCGCGGTTCGATCTCGATGCAGCTGTCGACGGCGTAGCGATAAAAGAGCCGCAGGACCATCGCGTGCAGCGCCGCGAGGAAGGCGACCTGCGGGTCCTGGGCCAGCGCATTGCGCAGCGCCAGGGTGCGATGGGCCGTCAGTTCCATGACGAGGCGGTCGGAAAGCGGTTTCAGGCCGTCTTCCTCTTCCTCCTCGTCCGTGGTAGACGCGACGGTGTCATCAGCGTCGTCGATCGGTGCCGCTTGCGGTGCGACCTCGCCAATGTCCTCCACCTCCTCGACCGGCTCGTCCTCGGGCCGCACATAGCCGCGCTCGACCCGCAGCCGCCCTGAACTGTCGATGCTGACGAAGGCTCCTGCCAGCGCGAGGTCTTCCGCCTCGAACCGGATCGGACGGGCCTCGAGTGCTTCCATCGCCTCCTCGATCTCGCCCAACCGGGCATCGACGTCCTCGGGCAACTCGTCGGCCTCCGCATGCTCGGCCTCGAGCGCGTCGTATTCGGCCTTCAGCGCCTGGTAGCTGGCGGCTTCCTCGTCGCTCATCGGCACCGCCTCGCCATGGACTCGGCACATCCCGAAAGTGTGGCCATAGGGGAACTCGGTATCGACCTCGACCCATTTCCAGCCCTCGGCACGGATCGCTTCGGCCTCCTCGGCGAGCTTCTCGCGCACCATGACGTCGAGCAGGGCGGCATCCTGCAGCCAGCCGCCATCGTCTTGCTGAAACAGGTCGCGCAGGATTTCGCCCCCGGCCTCGACGTAATCGTCGAGCCCGACGAACTGAGCCCGCTTGTCCGAGGCCCGCACCGCACCCTCGGTCAGCATGCGGCGGATCTCGTAGGGCTGCCGCGAATAGTGCCGCTGCAACGCCTCCCAGACCTGCTCCTGCCGCGCGTGATCGGGATTGACCGTGAAGGCCATGAGTTGGTCGAGCGTCATCTCCTCCTCGGCATAGGCGTCGAGCAGCGAGGGCGCGACCGCGGCGAGCTTCAGCCGCTGCTTGACCACGCTGGCCGAGACGAAGAAGGCCGCGGCGATCTCCTCCTCTGTGCGGCCGTTCTCGCGCATCGCCTGGAAGGCGCGGAACTGGTCGAGTGGGTGCAGCGGCGCGCGCTGGACGTTCTCGGCGAGGCTGTCTTCCTCGGCGAGCCCGTCTGTGCGCACGATGCAGGGCACAAGTGCTGTCTTGTTCATGCGCTTCTGCTTGACGAGCAGTTCCAGCGCCCGGAACCGCCGCCCGCCGGCGGGGATCGTGTACATGCCGGTCTCGGCGCCGCTCTCATCCAGCACGGGCCGGACGGTAATGGAACTGAGCAGCGTCCGCCGCGCGATGTCCTCGGCCAGTTCCTCGATCGACACGCCCGCCTTTACGTGGCGCACGTTCGACTGGCTGAGCATCAGCTTGTTGAAGGGGATGTCGCGCGAGGCGCTGAGGGTGATCTTCTCTTGCTTGGTCATCGGGATATCTCCGCGACGGGCCAGCCGCGAGCCTCTCTCTCGACCTCCAAACCCGTCACGAAGTCCACGGCCACCCTCTCCCTCTGGAGCGGGGGACCGCGGATAGACCGAGCGACCGGCCGGGACGATCAGGCCGACTGCGCCAGAAGTGTTTTGGCCTTGCCTTCGAGCAAGAGCCGCGCATCTTGCTGTGGCTTCGACCGCGCTACCGCCGTGATCCCCTGTACGAAGTCGAAGACGCTTTCCGGCGGACGCCCTTCCTCGGTCAGGACCGCCTCGACGATCCGCCCCGTCTCCGCCTTCGAGAACCCGCGTTTGCGCAGGAAATCCTGACGATCCTCGTCCGTCCGCGCGACGATCTTCTCCCGCGCCGCACGGATGCCATCGATGAAGGGTGCGGGCGAGGACTCGGCGAAACGGCTGAGCGCAGGCGCGGCCTCGCGGGCGAAGCGGGACGCGGCGTATTTCGAGTGCCGGATCGTGATCTCCTGGAAGTCCTCGACGCCCCAGAGGTTGCGGTTCTGGCAGACGGCGCGCAGGTAGAAGCTGGCAATGCCGAGCGCCTTGGCGCCCACCTCGGAATTCCAGCAGTAGAACCCACGGAAATAAAGGTCGGGCGAGCCATCGGGCAACAGCCCCGCCTCGATGGGATTGAGGTCATCGACGAGGAACAGGAACACGTCGCGGTCCGATGCGTAGAGCGTCGTCGTCTCCTTCGTGGCGTCAACGCGCGGATTGTAGATGCCGGTTGACCAGTCGAGCACGCCGGGGACTTTCCAGCGCGTGTCGCCGGTGCCGTTGCCCGCGATCCGCTGCACGGCGGAGACCAGTTCGTGGTCGTAGATGCGGCCATAGTCGGGGCCGGTCACGGCGCGCAGTTCCGTGCGACCGTTCGCGACCTCCATGGTCTTGATCTGCTCGGCCCGGTGATTGGTTAGCCCGTATTGCAGGTTGATGCCGGCCAGCGGCGCGGGCAGTTGCCGCAGATAGGTTGCGGGCGCACCGACGAGGCTGGAGAGCTTGCCGAAGGACCAATGGGTCGGCGCAACCGGCTCATCCGCGCCAGGCAGGACGAGGTCCAGCTTCTCCGGGTCGTCGCGGTGCGCCTCGACCCGGATCGCCGCACTCTCCACCGTGCGCGTCCGGCTCCGCTCCGCCCGGCCCTTGACCCAGGCGAAAAGGTCGTCGAGCGACAGATAGCGCTCGTCGTCCGGCCGCGAGAACCACTCGGACGACACGCGGTCCACGTTCGTGCCGCGCGACACATCCACCTTGTAGCCGCCGCTCATGTCACGCCCGGCATCGATGATTTCGCTATCCATTGGAAAACCTCCGCGACGGGCGGCCGGGAGCTTCTCTCTCAGCCTCCAAACCCGTCAGCGGGCCCGGCGCAGCCTTTGCCTCTCGGACCGAAAGCCGCGCGACAGCACCGGTCTTTGCGCTTCGCTGGACATCGCAGCCTAGACGTCTGAAGGCTGGGCCGACAGTTTGAAGAAACGAGTATTGAAGCGCTGGAACGTGCAAGATGGAGCGAAACCTCGCCGAGAGCCGTTTTTGCCAGCCTCCGGAACGCCGCGGCCTTTCCAGGGCGGAAGCCGCCGAGTACGTTGGTGTGGGAGTGTCGAAGTTCGACACGTTGGTTGCGGACGGGCGCATGCCCGAGCCCAAGCGCATCGATGGGCGTCGTGTTTGGGATAGGCGACAGGTCGACCGCGCATTCGATCTATTGGAAGGCGGCTGCGCCGTTGAGGACAATCCATGGGAACTATGAGGGCCAAGCCTGGATGAAGATGCGGCGGATGAAATACGTGGTGGAAGACACCGACCGCCACGGCAACGTTCGGGTCTACTATCGCCGCGCGGGGCATCCGAAGATCAGGCTGCGCGGTCCTGTGGGCTCGCCGGAGTTTCTGATCGATTACCAGCGCGCCGCCTCGGGTCGGGCTTATGAGGAAAAGAAGAAGAGGGACAAAGGTCAGCCAAGGACAGGGCAGCCCGGTACGCTCTACTGGCTCTGCACTCAGTATTTCAAGTCATCGATGTACCAGCAACTCGACGCCTCCACGCGGCAGGCCCGTCGGTCGATCCTCGAGCGGTTCTGCCAGAAACATGGCGATGGCGAGAAGCCCTATGCGAAGCTCCTTCCTCGCCACGTGAGGATGCGCCGCGACGAGATGATGAAGACGCCAGCAGCCGCCAACACCATGATTAAGACGCTGCGCCAGTTGTTTCGGTTCGCCGTGCGCTACGATCTGCATGACAGCAATCCGGCGGCTCAGGTCGAATACCTGAGCACGAATGCGGAAGGCTATCACTCCTGGAGCCTCGAAGAGATAGAGACCTATGAGAGGGCACATCCCTTCGGCAGCATGGCACGGCTGGCTCTCGCGCTTGCGCTCTATACCGGTCAGCGCCGATCCGACCTCGTGCGGTTCGGTTGGAAGGATGTACGGGAAGACAGCGATGGGGTGCTCTGGATTGTGTTTACGCAACACAAAGGGCGCAATCAGCATCCTGTCCGCCTTGAAATCCCGATCATCCCCGATCTTCAGCGATATCTGAGCGAGGAAAGGGTCGGCGAGCCGACCTTCCTGCTGAGCGAATACGGCAATCCCTTCACGGCGGCCGGGTTTGGCAATCGGTTTCGCAAATGGTGCGATGCAGCGGGGCTCGGGAACTGCTCGGTCCACGGCTTACGGAAGGCGGCGGCCGCACGGCTGGCTGAGCTCGGTTGCAGCGAATTCGAGATCATGGCGATCACTGGTCATCAGACTTCGAAGGAGGTCACACGATACACCAAGGGAGCGTCGCAGAAGCAACGAGCTGCAAGCGCTCTTCGGAAGCTCACAGCGCTTGGCGCTCCAACAGAAAGTGTCCCACTTTTCGTAGCCCGTCCGGGCGGTGGGACAAAACAGCTCTGTAACCATTTAGAAATAAGAAACATTTCAGGGAAATGGCAGCCCGTAGGGGAATCGAACCCCTCTTTCCAGGTTGAAAACCTGGCGTCCTAACCGATAGACGAACGGGCCACTCTTGGCGTGAGGTGGTGTCTAGAAAAACCTTGCCGGGGGTTCAAGAGGATTCTTCACGAAAGTCTCACTCAGCCCATGCTGCGTCGTCTAGGCGCAGTTGGACGCGGCTGCGGCCTTGCCAATGGTTCAATTCGATCCGGCCCGCGACATGGACCGGACGGCCATCATGGGCGGCGAGCGCGTCGAGGCCCTGGCGCACTGCGTCAAAGCAAATCGCGTCCAATGTGATGGGGCCGCCATCCCCGAGTGTTAGCTTCAGATGGCCTTCGCCGACGGGGCGCGTGTGGCGGATGCGCATGGCGGGCAGGGCGTAGCGCGGGGCAGGGGCGCTGGCGCCGAAGGGCCCTGTTGCCTCGATCTGTTCGATCAGATCGGGGGTCACAGCGGCGGGCATCAGCGTCGCGTCCAGCCGCAAATCGCTCGGCCCGCCTTGGCCCGCGCCTTGACGTTCCAACAAATCCGAAAGTTTGGCCATGGCGGGCTCCAACTGAGCGCGGCTCAGCGACAGACCTGCAGCCATGCGGTGTCCGCCACCCTTTTCGATCAGCCCCTCGGCCACCAACCTTTGGATGGACGCGCCCAGATCGACACCCGCCACCGAGCGGCCCGAGCCTTTGCCCTCATCGCCGTCAAAGCCAATGACAATCGCGGGGCGCCGCGTCTGGTCCTTGAGGCGCGAGGCGACGATGCCCACGACGCCCGGATGCCAGCCATCTTCTGCGGCCCAGACCAGCGGTGCGTCGAGCCCGCGTGCCTCGGCTTGGCCCAAGGCCGCTTCGCGCACACGTGTTTCGATCTCGCGCCGGTCGGCATTCAGTGTGTCGAGTTGGCGGGCCAGCGCTTCGGCTTCGGCCATATTGTCGGTTGAGAGGCAGCGCGCGCCCAGATCCGCCGCGCCGATCCGACCGCCTGCATTCACGCGCGGGCCCAGGACGAAACCAAGCGAATGAGAGGTGGGCGCCCGGTCCAGCCGGCCAACATCGCACAAGGCCACAAGGCCGGGGCGGGCGCGGCGTGCCATTACCTTCAAGCCTTGGCGCACCAAGGCGCGGTTCACACCCAGCAGCGGCGCCACATCGGCGACGGTGGCCAGGGCAACAAGGTCGAGCATCCCCATCAGGTCGGGGCCCATGACCCCATCGACACGCAGGCGGCGGTTGGCCTCGACCAGCACCAGAAACACCACGCCCGCGGCACAGAGATGGCCGAGCGCCCCGTCTTCGTCTTGTCGGTTGGGGTTCACCACCGCCACGCAAACCGGTAGCTCGGCCTGGGCCAGGTGATGGTCCAGCACAATAACATCAGCGCCTTGGGCGGCTGCGATTGGGCCGTGAGACAGCGTGCCGCAATCGACGCAGATGATCAGGTCATGGTTGCTGGCCAGCGCTGCCATCGCGGCCTCGTTCGGGCCGTAACCTTCGTCGATCCGGTCGGGCACATAGAGCGTGGCTTGCCGCCCAAGCCCGCGCAGCCACCAGATCAGCAATGCGGCAGACGATCCGCCGTCGACATCGTAATCGGCGAAAATCGCGATCCGCTCGCCGCCTTTGGCAGCGGCAATGACCCGATCCGCGGCAGGGCCCATATCGCGCAGGACCATCGGGTCCGGCAGCAGGTCGCGCAAGGCGGGTTCCAGAAAGCTGGGCGCGGCCTCGGGCGTGATGCCGCGTTGTGCCAGCACGGCGGCGACAGCGGGCGGAAGGTCCCCCGTCTGGATCAGCGCCTCGGCCGCGCGCGCCACATCGGGCGCTGGGCCGATCCAGCGCCGCCCTGTGAGGGACGACTCGACGCCCAAATAAGCTGTATCTCGTAGATCTTTCATTGTGACACACAATATCCTGAAATCGGACCGTGCGTATAGCCGATTCCGCAAACATCGCGGTGCATGCGTGTCTTCGCCGGGTCAGGGGCCTTCGATTAGAAGGGCATCGGTTGTCATGGCGCGGCAGAATTCACCATGGAGGTGACTAATGGCCGTATCGTGGATGGTTTGCGGATCAAGCGGCGCCAATCCATCGGCCCATCCCGTATCCGCATTGGTGCTGAAGGCGGCGCAGGCATCATGGGCCAATCGCACGTCGAAGCCCAAATTCGCGGCCATCCGTGTGGTGGTCGATACGCAATGCGGCGTGGTCAGGCCGCAGATCACAACATCACCCAAGCTGGAATGGGTTAGGTGATCTTCCAATTCGGTGCCGATGAAGGCGGAGTTGACGGACTTTTCAAAAATCGCCTCACCCTCGACAGGCGCGACTTCTGGCTTGAACGCGGTACCGGGGCCGGGCCCAAGCGGGCTGCCGGGCTCGGTGCTGATATGGCGGATATGGCAGATCGGTGCCGACATCTCGCGCCAGGCGGCTAGCAATCGCGCGGCATTGGCTTCGGCGCCGGGATTGTTGCGCGCGCCCCAGACGGGCGCGTCAAAGCCCGCCTGGATGTCGATCAGGATCAGCGCTGAGGCCATCAGAGCGCAATCCGAAAAGTGGGTACCGGTTTTCGGATCACATTGCGCGATAGGGGGATCACGCGCGCAATCCGAAAAGTGGGCACCGGCTTTCGCATTGAGTTGCGCGAACGCATGGCTCAGCCCCTCGGGTTGCGATAGCTCATCCGCCGGACGGAGCCGGTTTTCGACCGCATAAGGACTGTCTCGGTCGTCAGATGTGTGGGCTCGCGCTTGATGCCGTGCAGGATCGAGCCATCCGTGACACCGGTTGCGGCGAAGATCACATCAGCTGTCACCATATCGTCGCGCGAATAAATGCGGTCGAGCTTCTTGATGCCTGCCTTCGCGGCGCGGGCTTTTTCATCATCATTGCGGAAGGTCAGGCGCCCCCACATCTGCCCGCCCATGCATTTCAGCGCGGCGGCAGCCAGCACACCTTCGGGCGCGCCGCCCAGGCCCATATACATATCGATTCCGGTTGTCTCGGCCTCGGCACAATGAATCACACCAGCCACGTCCCCATCTGTGATCAGGCGGATCGCCGCACCGGTATCGCGCAATTCACCGATCATGTCGGCGTGCCGCGGACGGTCCAGGACACATACGGTAATGTCGGAGGTTGTGCATTGGCGTGCAGCGGCCAAAAGGCGGACACGCTCACCCGGGCTCTGGTCCAGACTAACAATCCCATCGGGATAGCCCGGCCCGATGGCCAGCTTTTCCATATAGACATCCGGCGCGTGCAGCATCGAGCCGCGCGGGCCCATGGCGATCACGGTCAGCGCGTTGGGCATATCCTTGGCGGTCAGCGTGGTGCCTTCCAGCGGGTCCAGCGCGATATCAACCTCGGGGCCGGTGCCAGAGCCGACTTCTTCGCCGATATAAAGCATCGGCGCCTCGTCGCGCTCGCCTTCGCCGATCACCACGACACCCTTGATGTCGAGCTTGTTCAACTGATCCCGCATTGCGTTCACCGCGGCTTGGTCAGCCGCTTTTTCATCGCCGCGCCCGATCAGGTTTGCAGAGGCAATCGCCGCCGCCTCTGACACGCGGGCGAGGCCCAGGGACAGCATACGGTCGTTAAAGTCGGTTTTGGCCATGGGGTTCCTTACGGCGTTGCACTACATTTCCGCCTTCGAATAGCGGGCGCGCCGCATTGCGGCAAGGTTGGGGGCGCCAATAAACCTTGTCACGGGAAAAACCGACACTTCCTTGCCGATCCTTAGGCGAACACGGCAGGGTCTTTGTGCGCCGTGCGATGCAAACTGAGGAAAATCATAGCATGTTGATCCAGACATCTCGCTTGCGGATCGGAGGTGTTGCGCCGGAAGAGGCGCAAATGCTGTCCGACTATCATCGACGCAACGCGGACCATCTCGCTCCCTGGGCGCCGACCCGCCCGGACGGGTATCACAGTGTTGAGGCATGGTTTGATCGAGCAACCGATCAGGCCGCAGCTGCGAAGGCAGGCACATCGTTTCATTATGCGCTGAGGGCGGAGGCCGATGGAGCGATCTTGGGCCTTTGCAATTTCACCAATGTCGTTCGCGGTGCCTTTCAAGCCTGCCATCTTGGCTATTCGCTTGATGGCGATCAGGAAGGCCAAGGCCTGATGTACGAGGCGCTATCAGCGCTCATCCCCCGTATCTTTGCGGATCATGGTCTGCACCGGATCATGGCGAATTACCGTCCCGACAACACACGCAGTGCGCGTCTGTTGAACCGGCTTGGCTTTGAGAAAGAGGGCTATGCCCGCGACTATTTGAAGATTGCCGGGCAATGGCGGGATCACATTTTGACATCCCGGATCAACGACGTCGGCGATGAGCGTGCGCAGGTGGTGTCAGATCTGGAAAGGCGGTGAGGAGCCACTCTGTTCAAATTCCCAGATCGCGTGCCAGGACCCATCTTTGCATTCAAGGATCAGCGCATTGCGTTGCGCGACATAGCGCAGGCGTTGGCCAGGAATGCGACGGATTCGAATCGGATGACCAGGCAAGGGTGTTTCACCAAGACGCGACAGAGCCCCCAGCGCCCGGGCCCAGCCCTTAGGCGGGGAACGGTGTGTGATGCCCGAGGCGACAAGCTGGTGCATCGGCTCGCCATTGCTCGCGGCCATCGTGGCGCGGGTGGCCAGGTGGATCTCGCCCGAGAGGATCGTGACATCTTGGCCGGGCGCCTCCTGCATGGTCATCATCGCGCGCAGCATCCGTTGCCACGAGGCCCGGTGGGCACGGCTTTGCCATTGGTCACGCAGATCGTCTTCGTATTTCTGCATTTTCGGGATCAGAACCATCAGTGCCTCAAGCACAGACAGCCGTGGCCCCAGCAGCGGAACAGACGACATCACCAATGTGCGGCCTGGGAACGGCGTTGCCGCCTGCGCTTCGATGCAGTTCCAGCCACCCTCATCCATGACTTGGCGGCGCGTCCGCTCTGACCGCAGATCGGGGGCAAGCAGACGCAACCCCGGCGTTTGGATCTGCCAGCCCAGATGATAGCCGCCGGGATCCATGAATTTCGCGGGCAAATCGCCCGCGACGGTGCCGTGCTGAAACGCCAAGGTGGCCTCGCGTGCCACCTCGAACAGGCATTGGCCCACCGGCGAGTAGGTGCGCGAGCGCTGCAATGAGCCCCAACCATCGCAAATGTCATGATCGTCCCATTGCGCCAGCGACGGCACCCGCGCCACAAGCCATGCGTAATCGGTCTGAGCCAGCTGCACCGCGTACCGCTCCAGGAAGCCTGCGCGCAGATATGCGCGAAGATCGGCGATATCATGGGGCAGGGGATCGCGCGGGATCTTGTCGGGCCAATCCTCGCTCAAGGGATGGCCCTTTGTGGCTTCATCGGCGTAGATCTGATCGCCGCCATGGAGAAGCAGGGAAAACGGCGCCTTGCGATGGCTGGCGCCAAGCCGGGCCCACATCACATTCCGTTCGGCCTCGTCCCGGGTCAGATCGCCATGTTCCTCGCCGTTGCACGACGCATAGGCGAGGCGCAAATTCCGGTCGGGTAGGCCCGCGAGATCATAGGTGGTGCCGTTCCAGATGTAAGCGGATGGCCCGTCGGCAGGCAGGCTGAACCGTGCACGGAAAACCTCAGCACCCGGATAGCCAAGCAGATATGTCGGCACGACATGTTGCTGGCCGGTGTCGATCGGTCCGGGGAGCTCGCCCGGTGGGACGACGAAGATCGCCGCCAGATGCATCTGACCATCGGTGACGTGGTCTAGGATCAGCAGAGGGCCGAGGATGCGATCAATCAAAACGCATCATACATCTTCGATGCGCAGCGCGACGGGGTCGCCGAAGACCACGCCTGTTGCGGGCAAGGCCGCCAGGGCCGCATCCAAATCGGGGCGCGCGCATTTATGGGTGACGATCAGTACCGGTGCCGGACCGCTTTGGTGGTCGTATTGGCGCATCCGGTCGATGGAGATGCCGTTTTCGCCCAGGGCTGTGGCGACTTTTGCCAAGGCGCCCGGTTTGTCGATCAGCGCCATGCGCAGGTAGAAACAGGCAGGGCTTTCAGCATTGGCAGGCGTCGCCTCGGTCAGCGTTTCGGCGGGCTGGCCGAAGACCGGCAGGCGCAATCCACGCGCGATATCGCAGATATCCCCCATCACGGCGCTGGCGGTTGGGCCTTCACCTGCACCGGGTCCGCGCAGGACCACCTGCTCGACCGCATCGCCTTCGATCACCACCATATTGGTGCCGCCGACAAGCTGCCCCAGTGGCGAGCTGGCCGGGACCAGGCAGGGGGTCATGCGCTGTTCCAGACCCCGCCCGGTCATCTGCGCCACGCCCAGCAGTTTGATTTTATAGCCCAGATCGCCCGCCCGGCGGATATCGTCGATCGAGACCTGGCCGATCCCTTCCAGGCGCATGTCGTTGAACGCGACCTTTGTGCCGAAGGCGATGGCGGCGAGAAGGCTCAGCTTGTGACCCGCATCGATGCCGCCCACGTCCAGGTTCGGATCTGCCTCAAGGTAGCCCAATCCATCGGCCTCATCAAAAGCCTCTTGATAGGTCAGTCCGCCTGCATCCATGCGCGTCAGGATGTAATTGCAGGTGCCGTTCATGACGCCCATCACGCGGGTGATCCGGTTGCCCGCCAAGCCTTCGGTCAGACTTTTGATCACCGGGATGCCGCCTGCGACGGCGGCCTCATAACGCAGCGCGGCGCCGTGTGCCTCGGCCAACTCCGCAAGCGCTTGGCCATGATGGGCCAGCATGGCCTTATTGGCGGTGACCACGTCTTTGCCCGCATGAAGCGCGGCTTCGGTTGCGTCTTTGGCTGGACCGCTATCGCCGCCCATCAGCTCCACGAAGACATCCACATCGTCGCGCTTGGCGAGGGCGACCGGATCGTCCTCCCACGCATAGTCCTTTAACGAGACGCCACGATCCTTGTCACGGCTGCGGGCGGATACGGCCGTGATAACCAGATTGCGTCCAGTGCGGGCCGACAGCAAAGTTGCCTGGCGCTGGATGATTTTGACAACGCCCACACCAACGGTGCCAAGCCCGGCGATGCCAAGTCGAATAGGGTCGGTCATCGGGGCCTCCGGACGCAGTGAAATCGGGTGGCGCCGATGTAGCGGGTCATCGCCAGGGCTGCAACGCGTGGTGTCTTCAAAGTTGCAGGGATCTGAGCCAGGCGGCGCGACGGCGCAGATCGGCGGCACGCGCATCCAGGTCGCGACCTTCATCTGCGGCGTCTCGCGGCAACTCACCTTCTGCGGTGCTGAGCAAGCTGTCGAGCGGCAGCAATGTTGGGTAGCCTTGCGCCCGCGCTTCGGGCGAGATGCGTTGCGCCAATTCGGGGCCACCCGGCGAACAGGCCGTGAGAGCAAAAAGCGCAAGGGCGAGAAAACGCGGAGCTGAAGTCATGGATTAGCCGTAGCCCATGGTCAGGGCGCAAGTCCAGCGATGCAGTGGGCTCTGTCTTGAATTGAACGAGCGTTCAGATAAGGTGCGCGGATGGCAAGAAAGCAAGGCAGCCACGCCGGGACAACAGGGCCCAAGGTTCGCGACGCCGCGTTGAGATTGTTTGCGCGCCATGGATTTGCAGCCGTCTCGATGCGCCAGATCGCGGCGGAGGTCGGCGTTCAGGCGGGCGCGCTTTATCTCTATACACCCGACAAGCAGACGCTGCTGTTTGAGTTGATGACAGATCACTTGCGCGATTTGTTGGAAGATTGGCAGCCCCCCGGTGGCGGTCCGGTGGCCGAGTTGGAGGATTTCGCCCGGCATCACATCCGCTATCACCTTGATCGACCCGACCTGGTTTTCATTGCCTATATGGAATTGCGCAATTTGACGCCTGAGAATTTCGCGGCGGTCGAACGGTTGCGCGGCGCCTATGAAGCGCGGCTGGAGGCGGTGCTTCGGTCAGGCGTCGCGGATGGCAAATTTGATGTGCCGGATGTGAAGCTTGCGACGATGGGCTTGATCGCGATGCTGACCGGGGTGACGACCTGGTTCAAGGATGGCGGCAGGCTCAGCCGGGTCGATGTCGAGGACATCTATTGGGGCATGGTGCGTAAGGCGGTGTCAGCCTGATCGCTATTACGATGTGAAGCTGAGCGAAGGGCGGCCCGTCTCGGACCCCACTTTCCGGTCGGAAAGCGGAGCCTCTCACCGGGCCGCGTTGCCACGGAATGTGGCGACGTCACCACGTTATTGGGCGGACACTGCGTTCGGTGCGGTGTGACGCTGCCTTGGGAAGGGCACCAAACGCTCCTGATCCTCATCCCAAAGCTTGAGGGTAAAGGAGCGAAACGCCTCCAACCAGCCGATGGTCTGCACCTCATATTGTTGGCGGAGCGCCACATGACAGGCGCGCAATCGGTAGGACGGGATGTTGGCGTTGAAATGATGGATGTCGTGGTAGGTGATATTCGCCACGGCCAAGTCGAACCACCAACCCAGATCGAGGGCGGATGATCCTTGCAGCGCCGCGCGGGCCGGGTTGAGATCTGGTTTGCGATCCCACCATGTATCTTCGAAATTGTGCTGCAGGTAGACTAGAAACACGCCGATACAGCCTGCGGCGAAGACTGTGCCCGCATAGATCACAAGCCCCGGCCCGCCCGCCATCAGCCAAATCGCAAAGACCCAGAGTGCCAGAACAGCATTGTGGACCAACACTTGCCGCGGTGCGATCCGCGCAGAATTCTTCGGCCAGCGATAGGCGAGCGCGTAGGTCAGCAAGCCGCCCACCGGGATCATCAGCAGCGGGCTGCGATAGAGGCGATAATGCAACCGTTTCCAGAACCCTGCCGCGTTCCATTCGCGCAGGGTCATGGTGGAGATCTCGGTGGTATCCCGCTCATCCAGGTTACCAAGATGGCTGTGATGCTCGTTATGGTTGTGTTGCATAACAGCGAAAGGTGTCAGAGTGAAGGCGCTGAGCACGTGACCTGCAAGCGTGTTGAGCCGCTTGGTCGTGAACAACGAATTATGTCCGGTATCATGTTGTAGCACATAAAGCCGGACACCGGCAAAAGCATTGATGACGATCAGCGGCACCACCAGCCACCAGATGGGCCAAGCTAAAACCGTAAGCCAGAGTGTGAAGAAATAAGCGGCAAAGCTGCCGAAGAAACTCAGCGATGCCAGGCGGTTGTCCCGTTTGGTCCAGCTTCGTGTGAAGCGGCGCAATTCGCGCTCGGCCTCTTTGCGATAGGTCGGTGTAATTTCAGGACGGGTCGGTGTGGCGTGCATTGGTCCGATCCAGATCTTAGTCGTGTTTGCATGGCTGAAACGTCTTGTCCCAGCATTGGTTCCGGCGGCCCGCACCGCCCGCGTAGTATTTAAGAAGTGTTTACGATTGTTCAAATTGTCATGGCGCCATGGACGTTGCAATATTACGCCAAGCAGCGCGCGGTGTTGGCGGGTCTCTGCTGATCATGGGTTGCGGTTTTTCTGCAGTGGCGCCAAGTCTGGACGCGTGAACATCGTTCAAGAGGCAAGCATGGTCGGAAAAGTTGAGGCACGCAAAGCCGCATTGCGGGACAAACTGGTGGATTTGGCCGAGGCGCAGATTGCAGCGGATGGCCTAAGCTCTCTGCGGGCGCGCGATCTGGCGCGCGAGGCGGGCTGCGCCGTCGGGGCCATCTACACGCATTTCGATGACATGCATGCGCTGATCTTGCAGGTAAATGGCCGCACCTTTGTGCGTCTCGGGGAATGCGTGGCGCAGGCTGTGGCCGAAAGCCGTGAAGCAACGCCGAACGACCAACTGATCGCGATGTCCCACGCTTATCTGGGTTTTGCCAGCGACCATCCGCGGCTGTGGCGGGCCCTGTTCGATATCGAGATGACCAACGATACCCACGTCCCCGAATGGTACGACACATCGCTGGCGCAGCTTTTTGCGTTCATCAAGGCGCCCTTGGCCAAGATTTTTCCGGATGACAGCCCCGATGCGCTGGATTTGATGACCCGCACCCTGTTTTCGTCCGTGCATGGAATTGTGCTGTTGGGCCTTGAAAACAGGATCTCCGCAGTGCCGAAGCCGCAATTAGAGCAGATGATCTGCCTGCTTCTGGAGCAAGTCGGCGAAAAAAATTGAACGTCGTTCATATTTTTTCTTGAACGGCGTTCGGAGAATCGCTATATCCGATTCATGAACAACGTTCATTTCTTGGAGGGCGAAATGTTTAGAACACTGACAACCCTATTCGACGGCGCCAATGCACGGGCAGAAGAACGGCTGCGGGATCATTTCAGCATTGAACTGATTGACCAAAAGATCCGCGAGGCTGAGGCCAGCCTGAAGGCGGCGAAATTCACTCTGGCCTCTTTGATGCAGCGCGAGCGCGGTGAAACACGGCAAGTCGAGGCGCTGCAAAATCGAATTGCGGATCTGATGGGCCGCGCAAAACTGGCCTTGGATGAAGGTCGTGAAGACTTAGCAACCGAGGCCGCAACAGCGGTGGCGCAGCTGGAAAACGAGTTGACCATCCGCCGCAGCACAGTGGAGCGGCTGGAGACGCGGATCCTGAAGCTGCGGCATTCGATCGAAGGGGCGCATCGCCGAATTATCGATTTAAAACAGGGGGCTCTGGCCGCGCGAGCGGCGAAGAAAGAGGCCGATATCCAGAAACGTCTTGGCCGTAATGTGGCCCAGGACACCGCATTTGAAGAGGCCGAGGCGCTGATCGCGCGGGTGTTGAACCGCGACGATCCGTTCGAACAAACGCAGATCCTGAAGGAGATCGACCAAGGCTTGGATCAAACCAACATGTCCGACCGGTTGGCCGAGGCAGGCTTTGGCGATCCGACGAAATCCACCGCGGCTGATGTGCTCTCGCGCCTGAAGGCGCAGCAGGCGGACGACAAGTAATTCACGATAAGTAATCCGCAATTTATCCCCAGATTTATACACTCTACCAAAGGACAAGACCAATGAATGATCGTCACCATAACACCCTGATTATGAACCTGAACTTCCTGGGCGTTGCGCTGGCCTATGGCTTGCTGGCCATCTCGCTCTGGCTGTCGACCGATGTGCCGCTCTCCACCAAGGGTTATTGGGGCATGGGCATCGTGCTGCTGACGCTGAGCCTGGTGAATGTTGTGAAGTACCGCTTTGATATGCGGCTGGGCGATGACCGCCTGGCGAAGATCGAAGAGGCCCGCAACGAAAAGCTGCTGGAAGATGCCCTGAAAGAGGAGGTGTGAGTGTTGCCGACACTATCGGCGACCCCAAGATGACATGAAAAACGCCCCGGATTTCGGTCCGGGGCGTTTGCATTTCGAAGCGATCAGAGCGGCGCAAGCTAGATCAATGGTAGATCAATTTGCGTCGCGCCAACCCGCAGAGGGCCGATCACAGATCCGGATAGATTGGGAATTTGGCGCAGAGCGCCTCAACCTCTGTGCGGACCTTGGCTTCAACCTCGGCATTGCCGTCCTCGCCATTCGCGGCGAGGCCATCGACAACCTCAACAATCCAATCGGCGATCTGGCGGAACTCGGCCTCGGCAAATCCTCGGGTGGTGCCGGCGGGCGAGCCGAGCCGGATGCCGGAGGTGATCATCGGCTTTTCAGTATCGAACGGAATGCCGTTCTTGTTGCAGGTGATATGGGCGCGGCCGAGCGCCTTTTCAGTCGCGTTGCCCTTCACGCCTTTGGGCCGCAGATCGACCAGCATTAAATGCGTGTCAGTGCCCCCAGTGACGATATCGAGGCCACCTTTCATCAACTGGTCGGCCAGCGCCTTGGCATTGGCAATGACCTGGGCTTGGTAATCCTTAAAGCCGGGGCGCAGCGCCTCACCGAAGGCCACGGCCTTTGCGGCGATCACATGCATCAGGGGGCCGCCCTGAATGCCGGGAAAGATTGCGGAGTTCACCTTTTTGGCGATGGTCTCGTCATCGGTTAGGATCATGCCGCCGCGCGGGCCGCGCAGGGTTTTGTGGGTGGTCGTTGTCGCGACATGGGCGTGCGGGAAGGGCGAGGGGTAGTGACCCGACGCCACCAGGCCCGCGAAATGCGCCATATCGACCAAAAGATAGGCGCCGACACTATCGGCGATCTCGCGCATCTTGGCGAAATCGATGATCCGCGGAATGGCCGAGCCGCCCGCGATCAGCATTTTGGGCTTATGCTCGGCGGCCAATTCGGCGATCTGCTCGTAGTCGACCTCAAGATCCTGCTTGCGGACCCCATATTGGATGGCGTTGAACCATTTGCCCGATTGATTAGGCCGCGCGCCATGGGTCAGGTGACCACCGGCGTCGAGGCTCATGCCTAGGATCGTATCGCCAGGCTGCAACAGCGCGGTGAAGACACCTTGGTTGGCCTGGCTGCCGGAATTAGGCTGGACGTTTGCAAAGCCCACATTGAACAATTGCTTGGCGCGGTCGATGGCCAATTCCTCGGCGATATCGACATATTGGCAGCCCCCGTAATAGCGGCGGCCCGGATAGCCTTCGGCGTATTTATTGGTCATCACGCCGCCCTGTGCCTCCATCACTGCGGCGGAGACGATGTTTTCGGATGCGATCAGCTCGATCTCATTGCGCTGGCGGCCCAACTCCTGACCGGTCGCGGCAAAAATCTCGGGGTCGCGGGTTTCCAGGCGTTCGGTGAAAAACGTCTCATCGCGGTGGGGGGCGTTCATGGCAGCTCCTCCTCGGGGCATTGTTGCTGAATTGAGGAGCGATGTAGGCCGTTTTCCCAGGTCAGGAAAGCCTTGATCGCGGCGTGTGGCGCGGCAAAACCGGCGTTTCAAGCCCTTGGCAGTGGCGATGACGCCCCGATAATGGATTGTGTTTCCGAAGGGCGCAGGCAATGGTCAGGGCCTTAAGACGAGGGACGCCGCGCCGGTCGGCGGGAGAAGTTGAGGGAGGCCGCGCCATGCCCGCCGCGCGTAACATCGCGTTTCTGGCGTCAGAGACGCCGCTGGCGCAAGACGCCAAAGCACGGCTTGAGGCGCGCTTTGGCAGTTTCGCACCGCGCGATGCCGATGTGATCGTCGCGCTGGGGGGCGACGGGTTCATGTTGTCGACGCTCCATGGCACCCAGGCGCTGCCCGCGCCAGTCTATGGGATGAATCGCGGCACGGTTGGTTTTTTGATGAATGGTTACGGCGAGGACGATCTGATTGATCGGCTTGAAGCCTCGGAAGAAGCGGTGATCAATCCGCTTCATATGCATGCCGAATGCCAAGACGGCTCGACCGTCGATGCGCTGGCGATCAACGAGGTGAGCTTGCTGCGCGCGGGACCCCAGGCGGCAAAGCTGCGGATCCATGTCGATGGCAAGCTGCGGATGCAGGAGCTGGTCTGCGATGGTGCATTGGTCAGCACGCCCGCGGGATCGACGGCCTACAATTATTCTGCCCACGGACCGATCCTGCCGATTGGCGCGGATGTGTTGGCGGTAACGGCGGTGGCGGCATTTCGACCGCGGCGCTGGCGCGGGGCGTTGCTGCCCAAGGCCGCGGTGGTGCGGTTCGAAGTGGTGGAACCGGACAAGCGCCCGGTCATGGCAGACGCCGACAGCCGCTCGGTTCAGTCGGTATCTGCGGTGGAAATCAGGTCAGAGCCAAGTGTGAAGCACCGGATCCTGTTCGATCCGGGCCATGGGTTGGAGGAGCGGCTGTTGCGCGAGCAGTTCCAATGACGGGGAAACGCGCGACCGCACGCCCCCTGACGGGAGCCCTTGGCCGCGCGTGCTGCCGCGGAATATGTCGGGGGACGGCGCGGCCTGTCTGAGCCGGCGGAAAAGTGGAGAACGGGTGATGGAGAGTGACAAACCGGATGGGTTGCGGGATGCGGCCTTGGCCTACCATGCCAATCCACGGCCTGGAAAGCTGGAGATCCGGGCGACCAAGCCCTTGGCCAATGGGCGCGATCTGGCGCGGGCCTATTCGCCGGGTGTCGCGGAGGCCAGCCTGGAGATCCGCGATGATCCGGCCAATGCGGCGCGCTACACGGCGCGGGGCAATCTGGTGGCGGTGGTCTCCAACGGGTCGGCGGTGTTGGGCCTTGGAAATATCGGCGCGCTGGCGAGCAAGCCGGTGATGGAAGGAAAGGCGGTTCTGTTCAAGAAATTCGCCAATATCGATTGCTTCGACATTGAGGTGAACGAATCCGACCCGGAAAAGTTGGCCGATATCGTTTGTGCGCTGGAGCCGACTTTCGGGGCCATCAACCTTGAAGATATCAAGGCCCCGGATTGTTTCATCGTGGAAGAGCTGTGCCGGGCGCGCATGGGCATTCCAGTGTTCCATGATGACCAGCACGGCACTGCTATTGTGGTCGGAGCTGCCGCGACGAATGCCTTGCAGGTCGCCGGAAAGCGGTTCGAGGACATCAAGGTTGTTTCCACCGGTGGTGGGGCGGCTGGGATCGCCTGCTTGAACATGCTGCTGAAGCTGGGCGTGAAGCGTGAGAATGTGTGGCTGTGCGATATCGACGGTCTTGTCTATGAGGGCCGCGGGGGCTCGACGCCGCAGAAAGACGCCTTTGCCCAGGGGGCCGAGGCGAAGGGTTTGGGGGATGTGATCAGCGGGGCCGATCTGTTTCTGGGCCTGAGCGGGCCGGGGGTGTTGACGGCGGATATGGTCGCCAAGATGGCGGCGCGTCCGATCATCTTTGCGCTGGCCAATCCGACGCCGGAAATCCTGCCTGACGCGGCGCGGGCCGTGGCGCCCGATGCGATCATCGCAACCGGGCGCAGCGATTTTCCCAACCAAGTCAACAATGTCCTGTGCTTCCCCTTCATCTTTCGCGGCGCCTTGGATGTCGGCGCGACCGAGATCAATGACGCGATGCAGCTGGCCTGTATCGACGGTATCGCGGCCATGGCGCGGGCCACGACCAGCGCCGAGGCGGCGGCCGCCTATAAGGGGGAGCAGCTGACCTTTGGCGCCGATTACCTGATCCCCAAACCCTTCGACCCGCGCTTGACCGCGGTTGTTGCCAGTGCCGTGGCCGAGGCGGCGATGAGCTCGGGTGTGGCGACGCGGCCTTTGGAGGATCTGAATGCATACAGGGCCAAGCTGAACCAGAGCGTGTTCAAATCGGCGCTGATCATGCGGCCCGTTTTCGATGCCGCCGCCACCGCTGAACGTAAGATCGTCTTTGCCGAAGGTGAGGACGAGCGGGTGTTGCGCGCGGCCCAGGCGATGGTGCAGGAAACCACGGATATGCCGATCCTGATCGGGCGGCCCGATGTCATCGCGCAGCGCATCGAAAGGGCCGGCCTGGTCATTGCGCCGGGCCGCGATGTGGAATTGGTGAACCCTGAAAACGACCCGCGCTATCGGGAGTATTGGGAAACATATCATCGGGTGATGGCGCGCCGCGGGGTTTCCCCCGATCTGGCCCGGGCGATCATGCGCACGAACACCACCGCGATTGGGGCCGTTATGGTGCATCGCGGCGATGCCGACAGCCTGATTTGCGGGACATTCGGGCAATATCTATGGCATCTGAATTATGTGTGTCAGGTGTTAGGATCGGACAAGCATCGCGCCACCGGCGCGCTCAGCCTTGTGATCCTGGAAGACGGCCCGCTGTTCATCGCAGATACGCAGATCAACCCGATCCCGACGCCGATCCAGATCGCCGAAACGGTGGTGGCCTGTGCGCGCCATGTCCGGCGTTTCGGGGTCGAGCCCAAGATTGCACTGTGTTCCGGCAGCCAATTCGGCAATCTCGACAGCGATAGCGGGGTGAGGATGCGCGCGGCGCTGGATCTGCTGGACGCCGAAACCCGCGATTTCATCTATGAGGGCGAGATGCATGTCGATAGCGCGCTGGACCCAGAGCTGCGCGCGCGGGTTTTCCCGAATTGTCGGCTGGAGGGCGCGGCCAACGCGTTGGTCTTTGCATCGACCGATGCGGCGGGCGCGGCGCGCAATGTGCTGAAAGCGAAGGCCAATGGGCTGGAGGTGGGACCCATCCTGATGGGGATGGGCAACCGCGCTCATATCGTGACGCCTTCGATCACCGCACGGGGCCTGCTGAATATCTCCGCCTTGGCTGGGACACCGGTCAGTCACTATGGGTAAGCGGGCGCGGTGGTCTATCGGCCACAGCCCACCGTACGGTGGATCGTAACTTGGCGCATTTTATAGCAATGTGAGCCCGCGACTGGTATACAGGCGCGAATTCTCCTGACATGGGCCGGTTATGACACGTTCCTCCGAGCCAACATCTGGGCGGCGAGATCAGGCGCATATCACCTCTGCGTCGTCGGTTGATGTGCTGCAAAAACTGTCCCACGACATCCGATCCGCGATCTCCGATGTGGTGGGCGGGCTGCGGCTGGTCGAGACCGACCGATTGGATCTGCGGACGCAGACGCAACTTGATCGGGTGCGCGCCGCTGCTGACACATTGGCGGCCTTGGTCGACGAGACCCTGATGGCCGCGTCGGGCGAGACGGTGGTAAAGCGCGGTGCAGCGGAATTGGACCTCGCGCCCTGGCTTGACGCACTGAATGGACGTTGGACCGGCCGCGCGGCAGAGCGTGGCAGTCGGTTTCAGATCCGGACAATCGGTCGATTGCCGCAACGTCTGCGGGTGCCCCCGTTATTGCTGGAGCGGATCCTAGCCAATTTGGTGGGCAATGCGCTGGTCCATGTGCCGGGCGGCGATGTCACGGTCGAGCTTCTGGCTGACGAAGAAATGGGTCTGACGATTTGCATTTGCGATGACGGTCCCGGTTTTCCGCCGGCCTTGCTCAGCGCAATGGCCGCCGGTGATACCACACGCGCGCTGGGCAAGACCGGTGGGTCGGGCTTGGGTCTGCGGATCGCGCGGGATCTCAGCGATGAGGTTGGCGCCGAATTGACGTTGATGAACGACCCGGTGCGCAATGGCGGGACGGCGGCGCTGATCCTGCCCGCGCCCTTGTTGGATTGGACCGGCGACGGAGCCGCAACGGAGGCCATGGATATCCCGGACCTGTCCGACCTGAAGATCCTGGTCGCAGAGGATAACCTGACCAATCAGATGATCTTGCGCCAGATGCTGGACAAGATGAATGGAAAGGCGGTTTTTGTCGCCGACGGTGTCGCCGCCACCGATGCCCTGCAACGCGAGCGCTTCGATATCGCCCTGGTGGACATCGAAATGCCGCGGATGAACGGATTGGAGTTGATGCAATGGGTGCGCGCCAGCGGGGGGCGCTATGCCGACATGCCTCTGGTTGCGATCACGGCCTATGTGCTGCGTGACAATCGTGAGGCGATTTACGCCGCGGGCGCGGACGCGATCATCGGCAAACCCATCAGCTCGTCGGCGGATTTTGGACGAGCTATTTTGCGCCATGTCGGGCGACCGGTCGGCTTACCTGATCCCGAAGATGTGGCCTTGGGCCGGACCGGGGCCGAGGGGTTTGCCATCAAGATGGACGATACGCGGCTGGCGCGGCTTTTGGAGGCGGCAGGGCCCGATGACCGCGAGGAATTGTTGAACCGGCTTGTCGAAGATCTGCGTGCCGTGCGCGAAGCGTTGGATGGCGGCGTGGCTGCCGGATCCGTCGCCATTATCCGGGCGCAAACCCATATCCTGATCGCGATTTCGGGCGCTGTCGGGGCCGAGCGGCTCTGCCAATTGGCTGAGGTGCTCAACATTGCCGCGAAACGGCGTCGCCTGGGCAATCTGACCGGCATCTACGCGCCTGTCCGCGCGGATCTGTTGGACCTTCTGATGGCCATCGAGGCGCGACGCGACGCCTGTCTTTAGGGCCGCCCTTGCGCTTGTCGCGGCAGGGCTCCACACTGGTTGAAACAACGCCAGGGGAACGGTCGCAATGTCCGACAGATCATTACTCGACCACGCCAGGGCGGTGCGTTTTCGCGCCTATGCGCCCTATTCCAAGTTCCAAGTTGGCTGCGCGATTCGCGCCTCGGACGGATCAGTTCATGTGGGTTGCAACGTGGAAAACGTGGCCTATCCCGAAGGGACTTGCGCCGAGGCCGGTGCGATTGCGGCAATGATTGCCGCAGGGGCAACCCGCATCGCCGAGATCACCGTGATCGCCGATAGCCCCGCGCCGGTGCCGCCCTGCGGCGGCTGCCGTCAGAAACTGGCTGAATTTGCCGATGGTGAAGTTGTGGTGCAAATGGCCACGACAGAAGGCGTTCTGAAAGAGATGCGGGTTGCCGATTTGCTGCCGGGTCAATTCGAGGCCAGCCATATGGCGCGTGTGGACTAAACAGGAATGAGCGACGCGCGCACGATCCTGGAAAAGCTGCGCCGCGGCGACAGACCGACAGAGGCGGAATTATACTGGTTTGCCGAGGGCCTGGCCTGCGGCACGGTCAGCGACGCGCAAGCCGGCGCCTTTGCAATGGCGGTCTGCACCCATGGGTTGGGCTCGGACGGGCGGGTGCAACTGACCAATGCAATGACCGAAACGGGTCAGCGCCTGAAATGGCGCCTGGATGGCCCGGTAGTCGATAAGCATTCGACCGGCGGCGTGGGGGATTGCGTGTCGCTGATCCTTGCACCCGCACTTGCGGCTTGTGGCGCATTTGTGCCGATGATTTCAGGCCGTGGGTTGGGCCATACCGGCGGCACATTGGACAAGCTGGAGGCGATCCCCGGCTACAACACCGATGTGCATCCCGACGATTTTCAGGACATTGTGGCTGATGTGGGCTGCGCCATCGTCGGCGCGTCCGCCGATATCGCACCTGCCGACAAGCGGCTTTATGCGGTGCGGGATGTGACAGGCACGGTTGACTCGATCGACCTGATTACCGCGTCGATCTTGTCGAAGAAAATGGCGTCGGGGCTTGAGGCTTTGATCCTGGATGTGAAAACTGGCAGCGGCGCCTTCATGGCAGAGCCAGGCGCGGCCCTGGATTTGGCGCAGGCTTTGGTCGGCACGGCCCAGGGTGCGGGATGTATGACCTCCGCCTTGGTGAGCGATATGAACCAACCGCTTGCCGCCAGCGCTGGCAATGCGCTGGAGATCATTGAAGTGATGGAAGTCCTGACCGGATCGGGCGACGCGTTGGATCAAAACCTGGCGAAGTTGACCATTGCGCTTGGCGGCGAGCTTTTGGCGCTCGGTGGTCTGGCGGCCGATGCCGCCGATGGTGAGGGGCGGATCCGCGGCGCGATTGAGCGGGGCGATGCCGCCTCGGTCTTCGGTGATATGGTCGCCGAATTGGGCGGTCCGGCTGATTTTGTGGAACGCTGGCCCGACCGGTTGCCCGCCGCGCGGGTGATGCTCGATATCCACCCGAGCGCAGCCGGACAGATTGCCGCTGTCGATACCCGGATGCTGGGCGAGATTGTGGTGCGACTGGGCGGGGGCCGGATGCGGGCCAAGGACCGAATTGACCTTACGGTGGGCTTGTCCGATATCGCGCGGCTTGGCGAAACCGTGGACAATTCCCGCCCTCTCGCGCGGATCCATGCGGCAACCGAAGAAGCCGGGCGGGCCGTCGCCGCGGATCTTCGCAAGGCGTTCACACTCAGCGACGGCGTGGTCGAGGTGCCGCCCCTGATCGTAGAAAGGATCGGATAATGCCGCGGGCATTTTTGGTGGTGATGGACTCCGTCGGCATCGGCGGCGCACCGGATGCGGCGCAGTTTTTCAACGGTGACATCCCCGATACCGGCGCCAACACGCTGGCCCATATCGCGCAAAGGCGCGGGGCAGAGGGTGCGCCCCTGCGCATGCCGGTCCTGGATGCGTTGGGCTTGGGAGCCGCGATCCAGCTAGCCTCGGATGAGGCGGCGCCGGGGTTTTCGGCGGTGCCGACTGGGCTTTGGGGGGCGGCCCAGGAAGTGAGCCCCGGCAAGGATACGCCGTCTGGCCATTGGGAATTGGCGGGTCTGCCCGTGCCGTTTGATTGGACCTATTTTCCAGAGAAGACCAATAGCTTTCCGGCGGATCTGATTGCCGATGTCAAACGCATCGCAGGTATCGACGGTATCTTGGGCAATGAACATGCCTCGGGCACCGAGATCATCGCGCGTCTGGGGGAGGAGCATCAAGAAACCGGGTGGCCGATTTGCTATACCTCGGCCGACAGCGTGTTTCAGATCGCGGCCCATGAGGACAGCTATGGGCTCGACCGGCTTTATCAGCTCTGTGCGGATCTGGCGCCGATCTTGCATAAGATGCGGGTGGGCCGGGTGATCGCACGGCCCTTTGTCGGCGCGCCGGGCGCTTATGAACGGACGGGCAATCGGCGCGACTATGCGCTGACCCCACCGGCACCGACCCTGCTGGATTGGGCACAAGGCGCTGGACGCGATACGATCACCATTGGCAAGATCAGCGACATTTTCGCGGGGCGGGGTGTCAGTTCGGTCACCAAAGGGCCCGACGCCAAACTGATGGTGGATCTGGCGCAGGCGGTCGAAGATGCGCCCGATGGTGCCTTGATCTTTGCGAACTTCGTGGAATTCGACAGCCTCTACGGCCACCGGCGAGATGTGGCAGGTTATGCACGTCATCTGGAATGGTTCGACGCCGCCATTGGCCCAGTGCTGGACACATTGCGACCGGATGATCTGATGATCTTGACGGCCGATCATGGCAATGATCCCACCTGGACCGGCACCGACCACACCCGCGAGCGTGTTCCAGTCCTTGCCAAGGCCCCCATTTCCGGGCAGGTGGGGATCCGCGGGTTCGCCGATGTAGGTGCATCGGTCGCCGCCTATCTGGGGCTGCCGGAGCGCGGCGCGGGGGAGAGCTTTTTGTGAGAGATATCAAGAAGGTCGAATTGCATTTGCATTTCGAAGGCGCGGCGCCGCCTGCATTCATCCGCGGCCTTGCGCAGGAAAAGAACGTCGATCTTAGTAAGATTTTCCGCGAGGATGGCAGCTATGCCTATCGCGATTTCAGCCATTTCCTCCAGGTCTATGAGGCGGCAACCTCAGTCTTGACCGGACCCGAGGAGTTTGCGCGGCTGACCCGTGCCCTGCTGGAGGAAAGCGCCAGCCACGGGGTTGTGTATACCGAAGCCTTCCTGAGCCCCGATTTTTGCGGCGGCGGCGATGTGGCGGCTTGGCGTGAGTATTTGGCGGCGATCCAAGAGGTCGCTGATACGGCCGAGCGCGATATGGGCATCAGCCTACGCGGTATCGTGACCTGCATCCGCCATTTCGGGCCCGAACAGGCCAAAGCGGTGGCCACTTGTGCGGCAGAAACCGCCAGTGAGTGGGTGGTTGGCTTTGGCATGGGCGGCGATGAGATGATGGGTGCCCCAAGTGATTTTGCCTGGTCGTTCGATTGCGCGCGCGAGGCCGGGCTCGCGATCACAACCCATGCGGGGGAATGGGGCGGCGCCAAATCCGTCCGCGACTCGGTCGAGGCGTTGCGGCCCGCCCGGATCGGCCACGGTGTGCAAGCCATCGATGACCCTGAATTGTGCGATCTGCTGGCCGAGCGGGACATCGTCTTGGAGGTCTGCCCGGGCTCGAACGTATTTCTGGGTGTCTATCCGAAGCTGGAAGCCCATCCGATCCAGCGTTTGCGGGACCGGGGTGTGAAGGTCACGATCTCAACCGACGACCCGCCGTTTTTCCACACCACCATGACCCGCGAATATGAAAACTTGTCACGGGTCTTCGGCTATGATGAGAGCGATTTCGCAGATTTTGCCAACACCGCGCTGGACGCCGCTTTTTGCGACGAGGCCACGCGCGACACGATAAGGGAGCGCCTGACCCATGAGTGACCATCTGACCATCGTCGACCACCCGCTGGTACAGCACAAGCTGACCCTGATGCGCGACAAGGAGTGTTCGACCAAGAGTTTTCGGCAATTGCTGCGCGAAATCAGCCATTTGCTGGCCTATGAGGTGACGCGCAACTTGCCGATGACGACCGTGACGGTCGAGACGCCGATCCAGCCGATGGACGCCCCGGCGATCCAGGGTAAGAAGCTGGCCTTGGTGTCGATCTTGCGGGCGGGCAATGGGTTGCTGGACGGTATCCTGGAGCTGATCCCCAATGCGCGGGTCGGCTTTGTGGGCCTCTATCGCGACCCGGACACGCTGCAGCCGGTGCAGTATTACTACAAGGTGCCCGATGCGCTGGAGGATCGTTTGACGATTGTGGTCGATCCGATGCTGGCGACGGGCAATTCCTCAGCCGCGGCGATTGATCTGCTGAAGGAAGGCGGCGCGAAGAACATCCGCTTTCTGTGTCTGCTGGCCGCACCCGAAGGGGTGGCGCGGATGAAAGAGGCGCATCCGGATGTGCCCATCGTGACAGCTGCGCTCGATACCCATCTGAATGACCACGGCTATATCGTGCCGGGTCTGGGCGATGCGGGCGACCGGATGTTCGGAACGAAATAGGCTTAGATTCCCTCCACTTGGATTTTCTTTACTTGGCCGGGCGACTCGGCCCAGAGTGCTGCGGTCTGTGAGATTTTAGGGGATTTGACATGGCTTGGACGCTATGGCGGCGCGCGGCTGTTTTCGGCTTGTCGGTGGGGTTGAGTTCTGCGGGAGCGGCTATGGCGCAAAACGCACCTGCCGAGGTGCCACCTGCCAGCTACACTGAAGATCAGTATGTCGACAGCAGAGGCTGCGTGTTCGTGCGCGTTGGCTTTGGGGCAGCGACTGAATGGGCGCCACGCGTATCGAGCAATCGGCAACCTGTTTGTGGTCAGACGCCCAGCTTGGGCGCCGGTGCTGCGCCCGCGTCAGCACAGACAACCGGCGCGCCGATTGTATCCCCGCCCGAACGTATGCCGGTGCGCGCCCAGGCCACGCCTCCCAGAGATCTTCCGCCGATCATTGTGGTCGATACATCAGGGGCGGTGGCCACCGGTGTGCCCCGGACCTGGTCGCTCAGCACGCCGCCAGCCGGTTACAACGCAGCTTGGGATGATGGGCGGCTGAACCCCTATCGCGGCGTTGGAACCGCGACGGGCGATGCGCAGATGGCGCGGGTTTGGACCGAAACGGTACCCCGCCAGGCTGCGCCGGTCCCAATCACCTACGGACATGGCGTTGTGGTATCGTCTGTGTCTAGTCGACCGTCTCAAGCTGTGCAGGCGACACCGTCAAGCCGCGGTGATGAGCCCCGGAATGTGGCACCGGAGGTCCGCGTTGGGGCAGGGCATCGTCATGTGCTGGCCGGGAGCTATGCGGAACGAGAAGAAGCAGTGTCCGCCTATCGTCGTCTGACAAACGCGGGCATGCCCGCCAGCATCGGACAGGTGCAGCGCAGCGGGGCTGCAGCGTTTTTGGTGATGGCAGGTCCTTACGGTGATCCGCAGGCGCTGGGCCGCGCGGTGCTTCAGGCGCGTGGGGCCGGGTTTGCCGGTGCCGTCACGCGCGACTGAACCGCGCTGGCTTGCAGAAGGTCAGCTGGCGCAAATCTCTTGCAAGCTGACCCAATCGGCATCGCTCAGCACCGGGGTGGCTGCACTGCCGCGCATTGGATTGGCCTCGATCAACCCCAAGACAGTTTCCCCCGATACGTCACGGGCGAACGCGTAGGGTTCCGATGAAATGCGCGCGGCGGCAAAGCTGTCGATCAGCGCAGTGTCAGAGACCGGTACGCCTTCGCGCGACAGCAGCCGCGCAGCGTGGCCGTGGATGGCGTCATTCCGGACCTCACCCGTGGTCAGCAGGCGCAGGGTGACGGCCAGACCCGCCTCACGCAGAAAAGTTTCGATCGGGTCGGCGCCGGCACCGCGTATCCGTTCGGCCAGAAGATAGCCCGCAAAGACTTCGGGCGTTTCATAATCCTCGGCCAAATCGGCGGAAGCGACGATGATATTGCCCGGCAAGGTCATTGTGTCGGGGATGGTCGCGGGCACGACGACGACACGTGGCGGCGCGTCCGTGCCGAAGGTGCGGGCGGCCAGCTGCATCAGCGCCTCGCGCCCGGTTGGTGCGCCGCAGGGTCGCCCGGCGATCTGTGTGATCTCAGACAGCATCTGGCGCCCGATTTCGGCCCGTTTGGCCTGGGGCAAAAGACTGACGGTTTGTTGGATCATCGCCTCGGGCAGCCAAAAGATCGCAACCGCCAATACGCCAAGGCCAAAGCCGATACTTAGCGCCAGACGCAGACGGCCCGGGCGGGGCTGCGATTTGGCGATGGCGGTGCGGATACGCTCGATGGCGGCGATCATTTCCGGCTCACCGACTTCGAGTTCTTCGTCGCTATCGGCGGCGGGGGCGTAGAGCGCGGGTTCCTGCCCAGGATTGAGCCGTTCCACGGCCGGAAGCGACCAATGCCCCAGCGCATCCCCCGCTGCCGACGACATGACAAGCGTCGCCTCGCCAAGCGATACGATGACTTCACGGCGCTGATCCTCCGGTCGCTCGCGCCATAGGCCGAGCGCTTCGAGGCGTCGATAATCTTTGAGGGCCGTCATTCGCTGCTCGCGCGCCATTCGTTGGACTTGGATGATATCTCAGCCAGGTGCATGGGTAAACGGCATGCGGTCTGAGATTGCTTTTGGCGTCCGACGCCTGCGATCAGATGTCAGCCGCCCGTTTGCGCAATTCGAATTTCTGGATCTTGCCCGTGGAGGTTTTTGGCAAATCTTCAAAGACCACCCGTTTGGGCGTCTTGAACCCGGCGAGGCGTTCGCGCGCAAAGGCGATCAGCGCGGCTTCATCGATCTGTTCGCCCTCCAACAGCTCCACAAACGCGCAGGGCACTTCCCCCCATTTGTCATCGGGTTTGGCGACAACGGCGCAAAGGGAGACCGCCGGGTGGTGCATCAGAACGCCTTCAACCTCGACCGAACTGACATTCTCGCCGCCGGAAATGATGATGTCTTTGGCGCGGTCGGCGATTTGGACGTAGCCGTCAGGATGCTGCACGGCGATATCGCCGGAGTGGAAATAGCCGCCCGCAAAGGCCTCGGCCGTGGCTTCCGGGTTCTTGTAATAGCCCTTCATGGTGGAATTGCCGCGCATCATGATTTCGCCCTGGCTTTCCCCATCGCGCGGCACCGGCGCCATGGTCTCGGGGTCCAGCACGGCGATCCGATCCATATTGGGCAGCGGCACGCCCTGGCGCGCCTTGATCGCGGCGCGCTCATCAAGGCCAAGATCGGCCCAATCGGCATCCTGCCAGGTGCATTCGGTGGCGTGGCCGTAGGTTTCCGTCAGGCCGTAAACTTGGGTCACGTGGAAGCCCATCGTTTCAATCGCGGCCAGCGTCGCGGCAGCGGGCGGCGCGCCTGCGGTAAAGACCTCGACCACGTGATCGAAGCTGCGGCGATCCTGGGATTTCGAATTTACGATCATGTTCAAGACGATGGGCGCGCCGCCGAAATGCGTGACGCCGTGATCAGCGATGGCGTCATAAATCGCCCCCGCCGTGACATCGCGGCAGCAAACCAGCGTGCCGCCCACGGCGGGCATCGTCCAAGTATGGCACCAATTGTTGCAGTGAAACAGCGGCACAATCGCCAGAAGCGTCGGATAGAGCGTCATCCGCCAGGCAATCGGCGTGCCCATCGTGATGAGGTAGGCGCCGCGGTGATGATAGACGACGCCCTTTGGCCGCCCGGTGGTGCCTGACGTGTAGTTCAGCGCCAGGCTTTCCCATTCGTCCTGCGGCATGATCCAAGGCGTGTCGGGGTCGCCTTGGGCCAGAAGCTGTTCATAGGTGGTGTAGCGCCCGGTGGCCGGATGGCCGGCCTCGGTATCGGGGCATTCGATGATCTGAGGGGCAGGACCCTCCATCGCATCAATGGCAGCCTCCACTAGAGGCAGGAATTGGGTATCCGCCAAGATGATTTTGGCCTCGCCATGATCGAAGATGTAGCCGACGGTTGACACATCGAGACGGATATTGATCGCATTCAGCACCGCACCCGCGGCGGGCACACCGAAATGCGCCTCTACATGGGGGTAGGTGTTCGGAAGGACCGTCGCGACAACATCGCCGGGTGCGATCCCCTGTTTCGCCAGCGCCGAGGCCAGCCGCGACACCCGCGCGTGGTAGTCCGCATAGGTCGCTTTGTGGTCGCCATCGATCACCGCGATCCGCGTTGGAAATACCTGCGCCGCGCGCGTCAAATGGCTGAGCGGGGTGAGCGGCACGAAATTCGCCGCGTTCTTCTCAAGCCCCGTCTCGTCGCTCATCCACCCCATCGCGCACCCTCCCAAATCGCGTAATTGACTAGTGATGCCGAACCTTGCGTCAAAAAGAAAGGGTGGAGGCGATGCGGCAGCGCCCGTTGGCATGATTGCATCGGTGTCGACCGCGCGCTTAGATATATTAATGTCCCAAAGCGGCGCGAAGATCATTTTGTTTCGGGGCGCCTCGCTCATCTCGATGCTGCGTGACGATTGCGCCAGTATCAAGTTCCCGAACCATTGGGATTTGCCGGGTGGCGGGATCGAAGCGGGTGAAACGCCCCGGGCCGCGATGCTGCGGGAGATCAGGGAGGAGCTTGGGCTGGATATCAGCGACGCCCCGATCATTTGGGAGAAGCGATATCCGGGTCTGACCGGTCAGGCGTCGTATTTCTACGCTGCGCCGATCACTGTGACGCAGATGGAGGCGATCCGGTTCGGGGATGAGGGGCAGCGATGGGAGTTGATGCCAGCAGGTGTGTTTTGCGGTCGCGAGGACGCGGTGCCGCATTTTCGGCCAAGAGTGGCGGAGTTCTTCGCGTCGCAGGCATTCCGGTCGGCGCATTGATGTCTGCAGGCTGCTGTTCGATTTTCCGAGAGCGTGCGTTGAACAGATCGAAAGGGGCTGTTGGTTGGATTTAGATCAAGAGACCGTGCACCTGCGCGAGGCCGTCACCGAGGCCGACTTTGACGCCGCTCGGGCGTTGTGCTGGGCCTATCGCGATGTGCTGCTGGGCTTGGGTGGGCGCGATGCGGCGGCGGTTCTGCACTTCTACCCGGAGGAGGAGTATTCCCGTTTGATGGCCGCGCTTGGCCGCTATCATGCACCGCCCGAAGGTGCGATTTTGTTGGCGTGGAAAGGGGATCGCGCCGTGGGCTGCGGGATGGTCCATACGCTGTCGCCGGGGGTGGCCGAGATCAAGCGCGTCTATGTCAGCGATGCGGTGCGGGGGCAGGGTGTTGGGCGGGCGGTGATGGAGGCGTTGATCACGCTCTGCCGGGAGCGTGGGTTTAAGCGGATCTTGATGGATACCGGGCGCAAGCTTCAGAGCGCGATCGCGCTTTACGATCAATTGGGGTTCGTGCGCCGCGGGCCGTATTATGAGCTGCCCGAGGATGTGGCCGCGTTGCTGGTATTCTTTGAGATGGAGTTGTAGCGGGGCGCTAGGGTGCGGCGTCCAACGGGCGGCGATCCAGGATCCAGGTTGTGATGGCGTCGAGCGCGCCCGGCGCAAAGGCATGGCGCCCTTCGATCAGGAACCGAAGCTGTGCGTGCCAGGGCCACTGATCGGGCAATTGCCAATTATAGGGGCCAGCCCGGAGCAGGCTATGGGTCGCGTCGGGCCAGAGCGATATCACGTTGTCCGGATGCGCATCCCCCGCCAGGTCTCGGTAGATCGCAGCATCATGGGCCGCGTCCACGTTCAGGTCAGCGGCGCCCCAGATCGCCATAAGCGGCAGATCAAGCTGCGACAGGGCGGCGCTGGCATCCTCAACGCGATTGGTGCGAATGAAGCGAAAGCGGTCCGGCGTGAGGCCCTCTGGCGGCTCTCGATGTTCAGCGCCTGGGCCGAAGAGGTTTTCATCGGCGCGCGTTTCCTCCGCGAGGGCCGCTACGATGGCGGCATCATCTAGACCCTCGCCTACCAAACGGGTGCGCGTGAAGTAGTCGCCTTGCTGTTGCCAGGACACGGCGGGACCGAGCAGAACCAGGAAATCGGCATCATCCGATGTAAGGCGTGGCAGGACCCATCCGGCCTGCGAGAAGCCGAGCGCGCCGATGGGTAGGCCGTCAAAACGCTGGGCGAGGGCATCCAGCGCCGCGCGGGTCTCGGCGGCGCGGTCTGCCATGGATTGGTGCAGCCAATTGCCGTCTGAGGCGCCGATACCCGGTTTGTCCCAGGCCGCAACCGAGATGCCGTGATCCAGCAGCGAATTGATGAACGGGGCATAGCCGCCCGCAGATGTCCGGTCTTGCGGGCCGTCGCCATGGACCAGGGCGACAATGGCTTGGACTGGGATGTCAGGCGTCCAAAGCGTGCCGGAGAGTTGGGTGCCGACATTTTGGAACACGAAGGGCGTGCTGCTGCGCCGATCCAAATCGTGGTCGGTCAGCCGCCACAGCGCAAGCCCGACGAGTAAGGCCAGCAACAGCGCTGCGGCGATCACGGAACGTATCCTCAAGGCGTTGGGCTCTCAGGGTGATAAGCGTACAGCATATTTAGGAAGGCGGCGCGGCGAACACAAATCAAAGCGCATAGAAAAAGGCGCCCCCTGCGAGGAGGCGCCTTTTGCTGAAGTTAGGATCGATCAGGCGGCTTTGGCGTCCACGCCTGTGCCGAAACGACCGTAGAAGCTTTGGCCTTTCTCCGCCATCTCGCGCAGCAGCGGTGGGCAGGCAAAGCGGGCTCCATGGGCCGCGGCCAACTGGTCGCAGCGTTCGGCGGCATATGCCGTGCCGAGGATGTCGAGCCAGGAGAACGGGCCGCCGGACCAAGGGGCGAAGCCCCAACCCAGGATCGCGCCCACATCGCCTTCCCGGATATCCATCAACACGCCCGCCTCCAGCGCACGCACTGCCTCAAGCACCTGGGCGAAGAGAAGGCGATGCTGCACATCGGTCAGCTCTGGCTGATCCTCGGCGACTTTGTAGCGTTCGCCCAGACCGTTCCACAGGCCCTGGCGCTTGCCGTTGTCATCATAGGCGTAGAAGCCCGCATTGGCTTTGCGGCCCAGACGCCCCTCTTCCTCCATCCAGAAGATCAGCTCATCGGTGGTGTCGTCGTAATTCGGATCGCCCGCCTTGGTCGCCCGGGCGATCTTGGCTCCCAGATCGATCGAGGTCTCATCGGTCAACTGCAGGGGCCCGAGTGGCATGCCGACCAGCTTCGCGGCGTTTTCGATCAGCGCCGGTTCGACGCCTTCCTGCAGCATCCGCACGCCTTCGTTCACGTAGGGTAGGATGCAGCGGTTGGCGTAGAAGAAGCGTTCATCATTCACCACGATGGGCGTTTTGCGGATCTGGCGCACAAAATCGAGCGCTTTGGCCACGGCCTGATCGCCGGTCGCCTTACCCTTGATGATCTCCACCAGCATCATCTTGTCGACGGGCGAGAAGAAATGGATGCCGATGAACTGCTCGGGCCGGCTGGATGCGTCGGCGAGCATGGTGATCGGCAGGGTGGAGGTGTTGGTGGCGAAGATCCCATCTCGGTTCATGACGGCCTCGGCCTTGGCGGTCACCTCGGCCTTGACCTTCGGGTCCTCGAACACAGCCTCGACAATCAGATCGCAGCCTTTCAACGCGTCGTAATCGGTCGTGGCGGTGATCTGGCCCAGAACCTTGGCCTTCTTCTCTTCTGTCACCTTGCCGCGCTTCATGCCCTTGTCGAGCAGACCTTCGGAATAGGCCTTGCCGCGATCCGCCGAGTCTTGGGCCGCGTCGATCAACACCACTTCGATGCCCGCAAGCGCCGAGACATAGGCGATGCCTGCGCCCATCATACCCGCGCCCAGGATGCCGACCTTTTTGACGGTCTGGTCGTCGACGGCAGGGCGGTTGGCGCCCTTCTCAAGCGCCTGTTTGTTCACGAAGAGCGACCGGATCATCGCCGAAGAGGATGGGTTCATCAGGATCTGCGTGAAATACCGCGCTTCGATCCGGATCGCGGTGTCGAAATCGACCAGGGCGCCCTCATATACCGCGCTCAGTAGGGCCTTGGCCGCCGGATAGACGCCTTTGGTCTTGCCGTGGATCATCGCATTGGCGCCCACGAAGGTCATGAAACCAGCGGGGTGATAGGGCGCGCCGCCGGGCATTTTGAAGCCCTTCGCATCCCAAGGTTTCACGATATCAGCAGGTTTCGCGTTCAAAACCCAATCCTTGGCGGCCTGCAACAGCTCATCGGCTGGCACGACATTGTCGATCAGCCCCGCGGATTTCGCTTTCTTGGGCTCCAGCATTTTTCCTTCCAGCAGGACGGGCGCAGCGGCCATGGCGCCGACCATGCGGGAATAGCGCGTCGTGCCGCCCGCGCCGGGGAAGATGCCAACGAGGATTTCGGGCAGGCCGATCTTGGCTTTGCCGTCGGCCATAACGCGGTGGTGGCATGCCAAGGCGATCTCGGTCCCGATGCCCGCGCAGGTGCCGGTGATGGCGCAGGCAATCGGCTTACCGCCTTTATTGGTCTTCGGCTCCATCCCCGCACGTTCGATTTTCCGCAGGATGCGGTGGCCGTTCATGGTGAAATCGAAGAGACCCTGGGCCGGATTGTCGCCCGCCTCTTCACGGATCGACGCCAGAACGTTCAGATCCATGCCACCGGCGAAGTCTTTCTTGCCCGAGGTGATGACGATGCCTTTGACATCGTCATTGGCCAAAGCCTCATCCACAAGGCTTTCGCAGGTGTCGAAGGCTTCGCGGGCCAGAACATTCATCGATTTTCCGGGTACATCCCAGGTGATTACGGCAACGCCATCGGCGTCGATCTGCATCGTGAAATCAGTCATGATTTCCTTATCCTCTTCTGAATTTCGCGCATTGTCGGGATGTCCGGGGCGACCTGTAGGTCGTGGTCCTGCCCAAAGGGGTTCGACAAGGCATTGGTGACGGAACTGCACGCCCAATGATTTTCGGTCAGGGTCAGGATCATGCGGCTTTTGACAGGGCCGAAGCGTCGCGTCGGATCGCCTGTGATATGGGTGCTATGATAGCCGCAAATCCGATCTGCGGCGATGAATTGGGCGGAGCGGATCCGACGCTCCATCCTGGCGCCGGGCGTGTTGAACTTGACGCGCATTGCGTCGAAGAAACCGCGCATTTCCTCGGCGGTTGCGAAAATATGGTCTGAATCGTCGTAATGCGCGGTCAATGGGTAGGAGAATTGCGCGGACCATGCATCGAAATCACCGGCATTCTGATGGGTATCCAATACGTTCAAAAAGGCATCGTAAAGCGGCTCTGCCCGGGTCAGGCCAACGCGGATATCCGCAATCTTACCTTTCCAGCGGTCTGCAAAAACGCCCGGCTGGCTATGGGCGGCGTGGAGCGGAAAGCGCAGATTGCCCAATTCATGCTCGGCTTCGGCAACCTTCCAAAGCCCGGCCTCTTCATCCAGGCGCAGTACCATGTAGCTCATGTAGCTGGGCAGGATCGAATAGGCGTTGCGCAGAATGTAGGTCTCGTGCCAGCCCTCGATCAGCGTATCGGACAGACGTTGGGCACGTTTCACTAGACGAATGAAATGCGTGGCGCCATGGCCTGCCAGGCTATCGGCGATGGACTGCATTTCCGACAGCACATCGTCGTGGGTCTCAAACAGATCCTCACGGTCGCTGATGCGAATGATAAAGGGCCGGTCGAAATGGGCGACGGCCTGATCCGCTTGTCCACTCAGCAGCAGGTCCGAGACGGTATCAAGGTGCCGCTGGTAGATTTCGGCGGTGGCATCCAAGCCCGGGTCGTTTTTGATCGCGGCGTTCATCGGGTGTTGTCCGCTGATCGTGCCTCTGGCCAGGCCATGCTGGACAGAGAGTTGACGATGCTGGTGGCGCGCCAGACGCCGTCCTGTTGGCGCAGGGTCATCGAACTGACAAAAGGCTGCATCACCGGGCGGGAATTGGCGAGCAGGTGGGTTGTGTAATTCCCGACGATCAGACCCGCCCCCAAGGGCGTCACGCCTGAAGAGAGGCGCACCATATGGGTGATGCCGTTGTCTTCGAGCATCTGGCGATATCCGGCAAACCCTGCATGCAGGGTCTCGTCGTCTTCGACATTGGTCGTGGTGGTTTCAGTGATCAGCGTAAACGGCAAGCACACGGCGGCGGCATAGGTGGGGTAATCGCCCGCCATCACCGCCGCGCCGACTCGGTCTAGCCAATCCTGAAATACATCGCGATCCATTTGCGGTTACACACGCTCCAGGATGGTCGCCGAGCCCATGCCCGCGGCCACGCATAGCGTCGCCAGACCGGTTTCCTTATCGGTGCGCTCCATCTCATCCAGCAGCGTGCCGAGGATCATTGCGCCCGTGGCGCCCAGGGGGTGGCCCATGGCAATGGCGCCTCCATTCACGTTGACCTTATCGTGGTCGGCGTCGAAGGCCTGCATGAAGCGCAGCACGACCGAGGCAAAGGCTTCATTGACCTCGAACAGATCGATATCGCCGAAGGACATGCCGGTCTCGGCCAGGATTTTCTCGGTCACGGGGACTGGGCCGGTCAGGTTGATCGTGGGATCGGTGCCGATCTTAGTGTTCGCCTTAATCCGCGCCCGGGGTTTGAGGCCCCATTTTTCGCCAAAGTCCTTGTTGCCGATCAAGACAGCAGCCGCGCCGTCGACGATGCCCGAGGAATTGCCCGCATGGTGGATGTGGTTGATCGCCTCAAGGTGGGGATATTTCATCAAGGCGACGGTGTCGAAGCCGGGCATGACCTCACCCATCTCCTTGAAGGCGGGCTTGAGGGAACCGAGCGACTGCATGTCGGTCTGGGGCCGCATGTATTCGTCACGGTCCAGGATCGTCAGGCCGTTTTGATCCTTCACGGTGATGACCGATTTGCCGAAGCGTTTTTCCTCCCAAGCCTTGGCGGCGCGCCGTTGGCTTTCGACGGCGAATTCATCCGCCTCGTCGCGGTTAAAGCCGTATTCGGTTGCGATGATGTCGGCGGAGATGCCTTGCGGCACGAAATAGCTGTCCATGGCCAATTGCGGATCGACGGCCATGGCCGCCCCGTCCGAGCCCATGGCGACACGGCTCATCATCTCGACCCCGCCCGCGATATAGCCGTCGCCCGCGCCGCCTTTCACCTGATTGGCGGCGAGATTCACGGCTTCCAGCCCTGAGGCACAGAAACGGTTGATGGCAAGGCCCGGGATGCTTTCATCGAGGTCGGAGGCCAGAACGGTAGCCCGCGCCAGGCAGCCGCCCTGTTCCATGACCTGGGTGACATTGCCCCAGATCACATCCTCGACGGCATGGCCTTCCAGGTGGTTGCGCTCTTTCAGGGTATTGAGCGTGAAGGCCGACAGGCGGGCCGAGGTGACCTCGTGCAGAGCGCCGTCCTTGCGGCCCTTGCCGCGCGGCGTGCGGATCGCGTCATAGATATAGGCGTCGGTCATGGGAATACTCCGATGGTCTGGGCCAAGAGAAGGGGCTTGGCCGGTGTCTGATTGGGGAACGGTTTGCGCAACTGCGCAACCGGATGTGTCATCAAGCTTGGGTGAGGGGCGGGGGACCGCCTAGCCGCAGGATGGGCTGCAATCGCAGCCCCCGCCATCGCAGGACGGAGCGGAGCAATCGCCGGGCATGCAGCCATCACCGCCCGAAGGCTCTGGCGCTGCGCTGGGTTGTGCATTGCCTGGCCCGCCAGAGGCCGTGCCTGCCGCACAGAAGGCAGGGACCAGCGACCACAGGCTGCAATCGCAATGGGAACAATCGGACTCGTTGCCTGGGTCTTCGCCCCTCTTACGCTTCTGCGGATTGCCGCGTTTCTTGCGCAGCGGGTTGCCGCGCCGCGGGCCGGGATCTGCTTCATTGGCGTGGATCGGGCAATTCGCCCGGAGGGTCTGCGAGGCGTCGCGGCAATCGGCAAACCGGGCGCGGATAAGCGGGATCGAGGCCCAAAAGCCATGGTCGCGGATCGCATGTTTGGTAAATCCCGAACAGCCGGTGCCGCCATGCAGGACCGAATGGGCGCAACGGAACCCTTTTCGCGGTGAGAGATAGCGTTGATAGCCCCAGATCGCGCCAAGGGCGAGTTGACTGACCATGCCTGTTTGCACCTTCTTTGGGCGATTGTGACGATAGCGCTGAAATACAGCAGGAATGTGGCGGGGCGCGTGGTCATACGGGCAGGGCCCGCTGCATGAGATCGTAGGGATGCTTCCATCCCGGCACGCTTTGAATGCGGGTCAGCCAGGTGTCGATTGCGGGCCAATCGGCGCGGTTGAAGTTGAACGGTTCCTCATAAAACAGATATCCGGCGCAACTGATATCGGCGCAAGTCAAGCTATCGCCCACAACCCAGTCTTGTCCGGCAAGATGTCGTTCAAGTACATTGAGCGCGGCGTTCAGGCGTCCTGTCAGGAAGGCAAGGACATCGGCATTCCGCTTTTCGGCGGGCAGAAAATTCATCATGAAGCGCAACGGGCCGGCGACGCCTGAGATCTTTTGGTTGTCGTAAATTGTCCAGCGCAGGATTTCCCGGTGATCACCCCCTAGTTTTCCGGTTGCCTCCATCACCCAATCCTGGATCACGCCGGATTGCGTCAGAATGGTGCCTGAGGCATCCAAAACGGGCACCTCGCCCATCGGATTCAATTCCAGAAACGCCGCGCTGCGGCCTTCGCCCTTGAAGAAGTCCACAAATCGGGGCTGCCAATCGACCCCCGCCAGTTCCAATGCCAGAGCCGCCTTGTAGGCGTTCCCGCTTTCTCCGAAGCAATAGAGTGTGTTCGTCATCTGACCCTCCCGTGGCGATGCGCGCAGTCGTCTCGTTCGTATGCAGCTTCGGGCCGAAAGGGCCCGCGCCGCGCCAGTGTTAAGGGCCGAACGGGTCCCTAACACATTGTTAACCAAGTTGGCCTATCCTGCAGGCCGCGGATCAGGCGGATCGCTCCGCCCCGCAGACGATACAGGCGCCGTGTTGGGCCGCGATGCTCCCTTCTGGACCGGGGACCTCGCGGGACTTCGCGGCGCCTCCCTTGTCGAGCGCCTAGCGCTTGCGGTCGTCGATTTCGGAATTGAAGATCCGGATCCGTGCGATGAATTTCTCCTCGTTGATGACACTGCCCCAATGTTCGAACACAAAGGACAGAAATTCCCCCTCATCCAGTCCCGCCTCTTTCGACAGATTGCGCAGTTTGCGGTAGCCATCCTCGCTCATCGCGATGTTTGGGCGGCGGGTCAGGCGAAGGCGTTTGGGCATTGAGATCCTCTGTCTTTCTAAGATTGCGCGGCGGGCAAGGGTGCCGCCGCGCAACCTGCAATCAGAAGTTCGCCACGTCCAGCGCCATGACCGGATCCGCGCCGCTCTGGATCCGGGCCAGATGCGTCGCGGTCATCGGCAGGGTGCGCTGCATGTAGAACCGCCCCGTGGCCAGTTTGGTATTGTGGAAATCGGGATCCGATGTGCCGTCTGCAAGGGCTTTGAGCGAGGCTTTCGCCATCATTCCCCACATCAAGCCCAGGCAGGTATGCCCGAACAGGTGCATGAAATCATACGAGCCCGACAGCGCGTTGTTGGGGTTCTTCATGCCTTCCTGCATGAAATACATGCCTGCGGCTTGCAGATCCTTCGAGGCTGCTTTCAGCGGTGCGATGAACTCGTCCATCCCCTCAATGTCGGCGTTTTCCTTGCAGAACGTCTTCACCAGATCAAAGAAGGCCATGACATGTTTGCCGCCATCCTGAGCGAGCTTGCGGCCCACCAGATCCAGGGCCTGAACGCCGTTTGCACCTTCGTAGATCATTGCGATCCGGGCATCGCGGGTGAATTGCGACATCCCCCATTCTTCGATGTAGCCGTGGCCGCCATAGATCTGCTGGGCCTGGACGGTCATGTCATAGCCCTTGTCGGTCAGGAAGCCTTTGATGACCGGCGTCAGCAGCGAGATCAGCCCGTCGGCATCCTTGTCGCTATTGCGATGGGCGCGGTCGATCAGGGCCGAGCCCCAGAGAAGGAACGCACGGCCACCTTCCGCGAAGCTCTTCTGCTCCATCAGGTTGCGGCGGATATCGGGATGCACGATCAGCGGATCGGCGGGACCGTCGGGGTTCTTCACGCCGGTCACGTCGCGGCCCTGGAGGCGATCCTTGGCATATTCCAGCGCGTTCTGGAACGCGACCTCGGCCTGGGCGAGGCCCTGCATGCCAACACCCAGACGCGCCTCGTTCATCATGGTGAACATGGCGCGCATACCTTTGTGCGCGTCTCCTAGCAAGTAGCCCGTGGCCTCGTCATAGTTCATCACACAGGTCGAATTGCCGTGGATACCCATCTTCTCTTCAATCTTGCCGCAGCTGACGCCATTGCGGGCGCCGAGCGAGCCGTCCTCGTTCACCAGGAATTTTGGCACGATGAAGAGCGACACGCCTTTGATCCCCTCCGGCCCGCCGGTGATCTTGCCGAGGACGAGGTGGATGATGTTGTCGGCCATGTCGTGTTCGCCGGCGGAGATGAAGATCTTCTGACCGGTGATCTTGTAGCTGCCGTCGTCCTGAAGCTCGGCTTTGGTGCGCATCAGGCCCAGATCCGTGCCGCAATGGGGCTCGGTCAGGTTCATTGTGCCGGTCCAGTCGCAGGACACCATCTTGGGCAGATAGGTGTCTTTCTGCTCGTCCGAGCCGTGGGCCAGGATCGCCGAGGCGGCTCCGTGGGTCAGGCCCTGATACATCGTGAACGCCTGGTTGGCGGACGAAAACATCTCGCCCACGGCGGTGTTCATGATGTAGGGCAGGTTCATGCCGCCATATTCTTCGGGCATGTCGACGCCGGGCCAGCCGCCTTCCTTGACCTGCTCGAAGGCCTCTTTGAACCCGTCGGGCGTGTAGACCACGCCGTTCTCCATCCGGCAGCCTTGCGTGTCGCCCACCACGTTCAGCGGCGTAAGAACTTCGGTCGCCATCTTGCCCGCTTCACCCAGAATGGCGGCGGTATAGTCGGTGTCGAGCTCATCATAGCCGGTGATGTCATGGCCGGAGATGTTCAGCACGTCATGCAGGATGAATTGCATGTCTTTGATGGGGGCGGTGTAGCTGGGCATCGGTTCCTCCCGAAGAATCTTGTCGGTTATTCTGCTGCGGTTGTTGTGGCGCCGCGCGTGGACAGCATGTCACTGACCAATTGCATCTGATTGCGCAGTTCCTCGATCGCCTCGTCCAATTCCGAGCGCTGGCGCTCCATATCGGTGAGACGGTCATTGGCGATATCCAGGGTACGGCTTAGCTGCGTCTCCTGGCTGTCGCCGACATAGTATAGGTCAAGAAGTTGACGGATCTCTTCCAGGCTGAAGCCAAAGCGCTTGCCGCGCAGGATCAATTTCAGCCGCGCACGGTCTCGTCGTGTGAACAGGCGACGTTGGCCTTCGCGGATCGGGAAGAGCAGTTCTTTCGCTTCGTAGAAGCGCAGAGTCCGCGGTGTCACCTCAAAGGCGTCACACATCTCGCGGATCGTCATGGTTTCGGAGGTCATGGTATGGTCTCGCTACTACTGATTACCTGTGCCGTGACCGCCAAATGCGAGTCGTTGGGGCAGCATACAAGATTGGATGACGTTTACGTAATTCAGACGTCACGTCACTTTGTCGCTGACGAAAGGTAAGCAAAATTGACTTAGGGTCAGTCGCAACAAAACTTCGCATGCGTTGCCTAGCGGCGCGTCAGGGTCAGCCCCGTGCTCAGATGCCAATGCTGACCATCGGGCGTTGTGAAGGCCCATCCCTCGACCGACCAGGTATATGTGTCGATCCAGACATAGCCCGATGTCGTCGGGTGCAGATCGCCGTGGCGGATCAGCGCGCGTAGGGGAACATGGGCAATCTCCTCACCTGGCCTTTGGATGACCCACAAGACAGGGTCATCGCGGTCAAATCCCGCATCCAAGATGTTGCCACCCGCATTCGATACTAGGACATACTCGTCATCAGGTGAGGGATAATGGCGTAGGGGCGCACCCAATATCCGATCACCCAAGGCGCGTGGCCCGGTGCGGTGATCGTGATGTGCGGCGGTTCCAGCGTGGCGTCCGCGACAACACCGCCAGGATGTATCCGTTGCCAATCGGTCACCGGGGACAGGGGGGTATCAGCGATAACCGGCGTGGCCAGCAGCGCGAGAATTCCTGCACGGATCATTCGCTTGCGGCTGTCTCGTCGCGCAGCGATTTTAACTCGTCGATGATCTCATCCAGTTCGACGCGACGTTGCTTTAATTCGTCAAGCTGCGCATCGGCCATATTCAGCCAAATATCGCGCTGCGCCTCCCAGCCTTCGCCGCGATCGTAGATTTCAAGCCATTGTCGGATCTGTTCCAGGGAAAATCCAAACCGGCGGCCCCGCAGGATCAAGGTCATGCGCGCCACTTCTCGGGGGCCATAAAACCGGGACCGGCCCTCGCGTTCAGGCGACAGCAACTCGATATATTCGTAATGCCGCAAGGTGCGCGGCGTTACGTCGAACCGGGCACACATCTGTTTAAAATCAAGCCGTTCCGGTGCCATGATCTGCCAAGCTCTTCTCGCTCCCGTCCTAAGTATGCCGCCTTGCGCGACGATTGTTAAGGCACTTCGCCCTTGCGCCCGCCGGAATGGGGCGCAACATCTGCGCATCGGCAGATGAGAGATCCTATGGCAGACACTTCCAACCTCACCCCGGCGGACAAGGCGCGGATCGCCCGGCAGATGATCGAAGCGCTGCCGTTTTCGCAATCGCTGGGTATGACACTGACCGAGATTGGTGATGGGATGGCCGCGATTTCAATGCCCTATTCTAAGGCTTTGGTGGGGGATCCCGGCACCGGTGTGATCCATGGGGGCGCTGTATCGGCGCTGATGGATACCTGTGGCGGGGCGGCGGTGATGAGCCATCCCGACGCGGTGGCCAGCACCGCGACGTTGGATTTGCGGATCGATTACATGCGCCCCGCGACGCCCGGGCAGACGATCACGGCAAGGGCGGAATGCTATCATGTGACCCGGTCTGTCGCGTTCATCCGGGCGCAGGCCTTCGACGAAGATCCGACGCGGCCCGTTGCGGCGGCCACCGGTGCCTTTACCGTTCAGCGGGAGGCATCGGCATGAGACCCCGCCCCGAACCCATCCATGTGGTGAAAGAACGGCGCGACCGCGCATTGGCGGTTTTGGTCGCTTCGGTCCCCTATATCGCAACCATGGGGATCAGCTTTGATCGCCGCGGAGATGAGCTGACCGCGGTTTTGAACTATGACGACAAGCTGATTGGCAATCCATTGCTGCCCGCCCTGCATGGCGGCGCCACGGCTTCGTTCCTGGAGGTTGCGGCGATCATGGAGTTGGGCTTCCATATCCTCTGGGAAGAAATCGAAAGCGGCCGGATGGATGCCGACGCGCTTAGCCCCGATACCTTGCCGCGTATGCCGAAAACGGTCGATTTCACCGTGGATTATCTGCGATCCGGCCTGCCGCGCGATGCCTATGCACGCGCACGGGTCAACCGCTCGGGCCGACGCTATGCCAGCGTCCATGTGGAGGCGTGGCAGGACAATCGCACCCGTCTTTTCGCCCAGGCGACCGGGCATTTTGTCATGCCCGACCCGGGATAAGCCAGCCATGACCGCGCCAGCCGATGCCAGCGCCCCACCGCAGCCCCTGACACACCGCCGGGTTCTGAAAATCGCGGTGCCGATCGTGTTGTCCAATGCGACGGTGCCGCTTCTGGGCATCGTGGATGTCGGTGTGGTGGGTCAGATGGGTGAGGCCGCCCCAATCGGGGCGGTGGGCATCGGGGCGATCATTCTGACCTCGGTCTTCTGGATCTTCGGGTTCCTGCGCATGGGGACGGTCGGTCTGGTGGGGCAGGCCGAGGGCGCGGGCGACCGCGCAGAAGTCTCGGCGATCCTGACACGGGCCTTGATGGTCGCGGGTGTTGGAGGAGTGCTCTTGACCGCACTCTACCCGGTGATCATCTGGGCCGCCTTTTCTTGGGAGCCCACCAGCGCGGAGGTCGAGGCGCTCGCGCGCGATTACCTGTTCATCCGGATCTGGACCGCACCCTTTGCAATCTCGGTCTATGCGCTGACCGGATGGCTCATCGCGCAAGAGCGCACCGGCGCGGTGTTCTGGATTCAACTGATTATGAATGGCCTCAATATCGGGCTGAATTTCCTGTTTGTGCTGGGCTTTGGCTGGGGCGTGGCCGGGGTGGCCCTGTCCACTGCGATTGCCGAAATCGTCGGCGCGGGGCTGGGTCTGTGGTTTTGCCGTGATGCGTTTGCCCGGCCCGATTGGCGCGATTGGGTACGCGTCTTCGACCGGGTGCGATTGGTGAAGATGGCCCTTTTGAACGTCGATATCCTGATCCGCTCGGCCCTGCTGATGGCGATTTTCACCTCTTTCACCTTCCTGGGCGCGCAATTTGGCGATGTCACGCTGGCCGCGAACGAGGTGCTGATCCAGTTCATGTATCTCACGGCCCACGCGATGGACGGATTCGCCTTCGCCGCCGAGACCCTTGTGGCGCGTGCCTACGGTCGCCGGGATATCGGGCGCTTGCGGCGTGCCTCGCTTCTGACCTCAAGCTGGGGAGCGATTATTTGCGCTGGGATGGCTTTGGCGTTCGCTGTGTTAGGCCCCGCCTTCATCGACATATTGGCCAAAGATGCCGACGTGCAGGCCGCCGCGCGTGCCTATCTGCCGTGGATGGTCGCCGCCCCATTGGTCGGATGGGCGGCCTGGATGCTGGATGGGATTTTCATCGGCGCCGCACGCGGCAAGGACATGCGCAATATGATGGTGATCAGCGCATTGATCTATGTGATGGCTGCGATGATCTTGATCCCGGCATATGATAACAATGGCGTCTGGGCGGCTTTGTTGATCAGTTTCGCCGCGCGGGGGCTGACCCTGGCCAGCCGCTATCCGGCCCTGGAGCGGGGCGCCCGCATTTCGTGATGAAATGCGGATCCGGCGCGCTTAACATCGGTGAACTAAAGCCAGCCTGCGACGTCGATCCCAACCGCTTGCGTTACGTTGCCGATCCCATCGCGTTCAAGCTGAGCGTCGAGCCCATGGGCGATTTCTGCCGCCAGCGATAGCCCGCCATAGACCAGCCCAGTGTAAAGCTGCACCGCCGAGGCGCCCGCCTTGATCTTTGCATATGCCTGATCGGCAGAGCTGACGCCGCCCACCCCGATCAGGGGCACGGTTCCGTCGGTCATCTGATATAGCTTGGCCAGGATGCGGGTAGACTTTTCGAACAAAGGCTGTCCGGATAGCCCGCCTCTTTCGTTTGCTTGGGCGCTGTGCAATCCGTCACGATCCAGCGTGGTGTTTGTGGCGATAATCGCTTGGATCCGGTCCGGCACCGCCATGACAACCTCGGTGATCGCAGCCAAGTCGGCATCGCTCAGATCGGGGGCGATCTTCAGGAACAGCGCGGTTGGGCTCTGTTGCGCTTGGCGCACCGCGTCGATCTGGGAAATGATCTCAGCCAACGCGGCCGGTCCCTGCAGATCCCGCAGCTTTTCAGTGTTGGGAGACGAGACATTGATCGTCGCGAAATCGATATGGGCGGCACAGGTCTGATAGACGGCGGCGAAATCCGCGATCCGATCCGTGCTGTCCTTGTTGGCGCCTAGGTTGAGGCCGGTCGGGATGGCGCGAGGTGCTTTGGCCAGCCGCTCTGCAATCGCCGCTACGCCGTCATTGTTGAATCCGAACCGGTTGATCGCGGCGCGATCTTCTTCCAGCCGAAACAGGCGCGGTTTCGGGTTGCCGGGCTGCGGGCGCGGAGTGGCGGCGCCCACCTCTATGAACCCAAAGCCAGCCCGTTGCAGGGGTGCAATGGCAACGGCGTTCTTATCGAATCCGGCGGCCAACCCCACCGGATTGGGCAGATCAATCCCGCCGATCCTGGTTTTCAGCCGTGATGAGGTGACCACACCGGGCAGGGGCGCAAGCCCTGCGCGCAGAGCGGTCAGCGCGGCAGTATGGGCGGTTTCCGGCGGCAACTTTCGCAGCAGGGTCAGGCCGAGCGTTTCCAGCATTCACATGTTGTCCGGGAACAGGTGCGCGCCGTCCACGACAGGCAGCGGTGCGTGCCAGATCACGTCGGCCAGCCGCAAAGGCCCATAGAGATGCGGAAACAGCGCGCCACCGCGCGAGGGCTCCCATTTCAGATCGTCGCCCAGATCATCCGCCTCAAGCGCAGCCAGAACCAGCCCCTCGACGCCCGCGAAATGTTTCGCAGCGGTTTCAGCGGCTTGCTCAGCGGTTGAGAAATGCACGAAGCCATCGGCCAGATCGATCGGCGCGCCCGCTGTTTCGCCATCGCGTTCCAGCGTGGCCCATTCCTCGGGGCGGAGAATTTTGTAGATACGCATGGCCGGTGGTTTCCCCTGCACACGCCCCGACGTCAAGTGTCACACTGCGTGGAAAAAACTGTCACAAAACTGTCATGTCACGTCTTTACGCAGGCGACGCCTGCCGCCATGCTGGCGGATGTCTGATGATAAAATGTCTCAAGAAATTTCGGGGAGAAGTCCATGATTGCACGTATTCTTGGAACCACGGCGATGGTCACCGGCCTGATGGCCGCGGTGCCTGCCGCAGCGGAAACGACGCTGCATCTGCTGCATATCAACGATCTGCACAGCCGCATCCAGCCGATCAACCGCTTTGATTCCACCTGCAATGCCGAAGATGACGCGGCGGGTGAATGCTTCGGCGGCGTGGCGCGGATTGCCACGGCGGTTGCCGATTTGCGCGCCGAGCTCGAAGGGCAGAACGTGCTGTTCCTGGATGCGGGCGACCAGTTCCAGGGCTCGGCCATGTTCACGACCTATAGCGGTGCGGCGGCGGCTGAATTCATGAATGCCATGGGCGTCGACGTGATGGCGTCGGGTAACCATGAATGGAATCTGGGCCCGGCAGGCTTTGCCAGCTTTATCGATATGGTCGAATTCCCGGTGATCTCGGGCAATGTCGATGTCAGCCAGGAACCCGCGATCGAAGGCCGGTTGCAGGACCATGTCGTGCTGGATGTGGACGGCGTGCAGGTCGGCATCATCAGCGCCCTTGCGGTGGATACGGCCGAGACCTCGTCGCCCGGCGACAACGTGATTTTCTCTGACGAGATCGAAGGGTTGCAGGCCGATGTCGACGCGCTGACCGAGGCGGGCGTTGGCATCATCATCGCACTGACCCATGTCGGCTGGCAGGACGATGTGCGCATCGCCGAGGCAGTCACCGGCCTGGACCTGATCGTGGGCGGGCACTCGCACACGTTGTTTTCCAACACAGATGAGGGCGCAACGAACCCCTATCCGCTGATGGTGGCCAATCCCGATGGGATCGAGGTGCCGATCGTGCAGGCCTATGCCTATTCGAAGTATCTGGGGCACCTGGAGGCCACCTTCGACGATGAGGGCAACCTGGTCTCGGCCACCGGCGACACGATCTTGCTGGATGCCTCTGTCACGCCCGACGAGACCATCGCGGCTCGGGTGGCGGAACTGGCCGAGCCCATCGAAGAGGCGATGAGCGAAGTGGTTGGCGAGACCGCCGACTTCATCGAAGGGGACCGCAGCGTGTGCCGGGTCGAGGAATGCCCGATGGGCAACCTCGTGGCCGATGCAATGCTGGAGCGCGTGGCCGATCAGGGCATCACCATCGCCATTCAGAACGGCGGCGGTCTGCGCGCCTCCATCGATGGGGGCGAGACGACGATGGGCGAGGTTTTGACGGTTCTGCCGTTCCAGAACACGCTGGCGACGTTCCAATTGACCGGGGCGGGCATCGTCGAAGCGCTGGAAAACGGTGTGAGCGAAGTCGAGGAAGTGGCGGGCCGGTTCCCGCAGGTCTCAGGTATGCGCTATACCTGGAACCCCAGTGCCGAGCCCGGCAGCCGGATCGTGTCGGTTGAGGTTGCCGAGGGTGACGGCTTTGCGCCGATTGACCCCGAAGCGGTTTATGGCGTTGTGTCCAACAACTACATGCGCGGCGGCGGCGACGGTTACGATATCTTCGAGACCGACGCGACAGACGTGTACGATTTTGGACCGGGCTTGGAGCAAGTGGTGGCGGAGTATATCAGCGCCAACAGCCCCTATGCGCCCTATACCGATGGTCGGATCTCGACGGCTGAGTAAACCCTAGTCATCTGACTTTTCGAAAAATTTGACCGGCCCTGGGCATCCTGGGGCCGGTTTTTCTTTGCCATGCGCTGGGTGCAAGGCGGGTTTGGCGAAACGGGGAATTGTTCTTTGGGTGAGCGCTAACATATCGAGAGCACGAGAGACGAAACGCCAGCCAAAAGGAGCATCATCATGGCCTCGATCTTCGCCCAAATCCGGAATGCTGCCGAAAAGCGCGCGGCTTACCGTCGGACCGTCGCGGAACTGTCCTCTGTCTCGACCGAATTGGCGGTTGAAGATCTGGGGTTCTACCCCGGCGACGCACGCAAGATTGCCCATCAAGCGATCTACGGCCGCTAATCGCGCCGCATCTCAAGCCCACCGACACCCGGTCTGTACCACAGGCCGGGTTTTTCGTTTCGGCATGGCGGCATCCTGTCGCTTTACCTGACCCATAGGCCCCCTAAGTGCCCCGGTCATGGATGGAACAAGACGGATACAGGTGCCGCGCCCGGCAGGTGACGGACATATCGCCCGCCTGGTGGACTTGCTGAATGGCGTCTTGGCGCCGCCGCCGGGCAGGGAGCGGATCGCGCTGGCGCTGGGTCTGGGCGTGATCACGCATCTGGTCTTTGCGGCGGCGGTGCTGGCCATGATAGTCGCGATGGGCTTTGGCATGTCGCGCAGCTTTGGCAACGTACCCGGTGGCTGGGCTTGGATGGCCAATGCCGGTTTGGTTCTGCAATTCCCGCTTGTCCATTCGCTGCTGTTGACCCGCCGCGGTGGCCGCGTTTTGGCGCGCGGCGCCCATGGCGCGACATTGGTAACGACGAGCTACGCTTTAATCGCCTCGCTTCAATTGCTGGCTCTTTTTGCGCTCTGGACACCGTCCGGCGTCATCTGGTGGCAGGCTCAGGGCGCGGTCTTATGGGTGGTCCTGACGGCTTACGCCGCGTGCTGGCTGTTTTTGATGAAAGCGAGTTTCGATGCGGGCGCCGAGGTGCAATCGGGCGCGTTGGGCTGGATGAGCCTGATGGCCAAGCGCAAACCGCGATTTCCCGATATGCCCCAGACTGGTATGTTTCGGGTGATCCGCCAGCCGATTTACTTGGCCTTCGCGCTGACCACCTGGGCGGTGCCGGTCTGGACTCCGGATCAATTGGTCTTGGCGCTGCTGCTCACGGCCTATTGCGTCATCGCGCCGCTGTTGAAGGAGCGTCGGTTTCGGGCGCGCTACGGCGAACGCTTCGAGGCTTATGCGGCCCGGGTGCCCTACATGGTGCCACGGCTGGCGCGCCCGACAAAAAAAGAGGCCGCCCAAATGGGCGACCTTAGTCCAACAGGGAGAGAGGAGCGCCAGCGAGGGAGGTGATGCCGCCGCTCCGATACATTACACAATCCCCTGTGAACGCGGCGGAATTTGGACTTTCTGGAAACGATTCCGGGGAAAGACAGGGACGGTTTCAGGGGCGCACAACGGCGATATGGACCTTGACCGGACCAAGTCCATGGCCTACGCCAACGATATGGGCGGGTATGGTGAAATGGTATCACACGAGCCTTCCAAGCTCTTGGTGCGGGTTCGATTCCCGCTACCCGCTCCACTCCACCCCGATCTGACGACGCGCCCCATTGGCGTGTTTACCTTGCCGAGGTCGGCGGCGACTTGTATCCACGGCCAACACAGACATAGCTGAGCGACATGCCACAAGATCAGATCCAAGCCGCGCCGGTCATGCCGCCAAAGCCATCCGCAAATGAAGAGCGGGCGACATCGAAACGTATCGGCAGTTTGGCGGCACTGGGGCCGTTCATGGCGCCGTATTGGAAGATGGTCGCCGGTGCGATCGCGGCTTTGATCCTGACGGCGATGGTGTCGCTGGCGTTGCCGCTGGCAGTGCGCCGGGTGGTCGATGGGTTCGAGACCGAAAGCGTCGAACTGCTCGATCAGTATTTTCTCGCAGCCCTGGGCATCGCCGCGCTTTTGGCGCTTGGTACGGGATTGCGATATTATCTGGTCACACGTCTGGGCGAACGGGTGATCGCCGATATCCGCAAGGCGGTGTTCGATCGGATGATCGGGATGAGCCCGGCCTTCTACGAACGGATCATGACCGGCGAAGTGCTGAGCCGGATCACCACCGATACGACATTATTGCTGAGCGTTATCTCGTCCAGCGTATCGGTAGCGCTGCGTAACCTGCTGATTTTGCTCGGTGGCGTGGCTTTGATGCTCTGGACGTCACCGAAACTGACCTTGGCGGTCTTGCTGATCGTGCCGTTGGTGATCGTGCCCATCGTCGTGCTGGGGCGGCGGTTGCGCGTGCTCAGCCGCGAGAACCAGGATTGGATTGCCGAAAGCTCCGGTAATGCGTCTGAGGCCTTGTTGGCGGCCCAGACGGTTCAGGCCTTTACCCATGAACGCCCATCGACGGCGCGGTTCGACGAGGTCACCGAATTCTCCTTTGACAGCGCGCGCAAGCGCATCGGGACGCGTGCGGTGATGACGGTGATCGTCATCGCTCTGGTCTTCAGCGGCATTGTCGGTGTCCTGTGGATGGGCGCGCGCGACGTGCGGGCCGAAGAGATGTCGATCGGCGTTCTGATCCAGTTTCTGATCTACGCGATCATGGTTGCAGGCTCGGTCGGGGCCCTGTCGGAGATTTGGGGAGAGTTGCAGCGCGCCTCCGGGGCAACGGAGCGACTGGTGGAATTGCTGGGCACCGATGACAGCGTTGCTGACCCGGAGAATGACATCGTCCTGCCGCAGGGCGGGCGTGGTGAGATTGCGTTTGAAGGCGTGCGGTTCCACTATCCCACGCGGCCTGAAACGGCAGCTTTGGATCATGTCTCCTTCGTCGTGAAACCGGGTGAAACAGTGGCCTTGGTGGGGCCTTCGGGGGCAGGGAAGTCAACCGTGTTTCAACTGCTGTTGCGGTTTTACGACCCCGAGAGCGGTGTGATTAAGGTCGACGGTGTGGCGCTGCCGCAAATGGCACGCGAAACCTTCCGGAGCGCGATGGCGCTGGTACCGCAGGACCCGGTCATCTTCGCAGCCTCGGCGCGTGAGAACATCCGGTTCGGACGTCCCGACGCAAGCGATGCAGAGGTTGAGGCCGCGGCCAAAGCGGCGGCTGCGGATGGGTTCTTAACCGCGCTGCCGCAGGGCTATGACACTTACGTAGGCGAGCGCGGTTTGATGTTGTCGGGAGGCCAGAAGCAGCGCATCGCGATCGCTCGGGCGATCCTGCGCGACGCCCCGATCCTGCTTCTGGATGAGGCGACATCCGCCTTGGACGCTGAATCCGAGCGCGCCGTGCAAGACGCGGTGGGCGAGTTGTCGAAGACGCGCACCACCCTGATCGTGGCGCATCGTCTGGCCACCGTTAAGCAGGCTGACCGCATCCTGGTGTTCGAAGACGGACAGATTGTTGCCGAAGGCACGCATGATGCTTTGGTCGCCGAAGGCGGGCTATATGCGCGGCTGGCGCGGTTGCAATTCACGGCAGGTCTTGCCGCCGAATAGGGCGCCGTTGCGTTACGCTTGCGCGACCCGTCTATTTCCGTGATGTTTTTCAGCGGGAGAAGCTCCCTATATAAGGGGCTCAAAAACAAATACGGGGAGGATAGCATGGCGCGATTTGCCACGGTCGAGGACATTGCGGATATCGAAACAGATTTGCCTTGGCCAGAGAGTCAACCGGCATCTACTTTATATGAGTTATTGACGAAAACCGCGACGGCGCATGGCGCGTTGAACGCGATCACGTTTCAGCTGTTCTCTGGGCCTTCGGATGCGGCCGAGACGCTGACCTGGCGTGATGTCCATGCCCGGGTGACCCAGACCGCGAACCTATTGCGATCACTTGGCGTGGGGCCGACGGACACTGTCGCTTATCTGCTGCCAAATTGTAACGAGGCTGCGATCACCTTGATGGGGGCGGCGGTTGCGGGAATCGCAAATCCGATCAACCCGCTGCTCGATGCAGAGCAGATCGCAGCCATTTTACGTGAGACAAACGCAAAAGCTGTGGTAACGCTGCGTGCCTTCCCCAAAACGGACGTGGCGCAAAAAGTGAATGAAGCGGTGGCGTTGGCGCCCAATGTCGAAACGGTGCTTGAAGTTGATCTGTGGCGTTATCTGACAGGCGTCAAGAAGCTTATCGTGCCGCTGATCCGGCCAAAGAACCCACCCAAGCACCGCGCAAAGGTGATTGATTTCAACGCAGAATGCGCCAAGCAGCCAACGGAGTTGAGCTTCGAAGACCCGCCTGAGGATCGTGTGGCCTGTTACTTCCATACCGGCGGTACCACCGGCATGCCGAAGGTCGCTCAGCACAAGTATTCGGGGATGATCTATAACGGTTGGATCGGTCACACGCTGCTGTTTACCGAAAACGACACGGTGATTTGTCCGTTGCCGTTGTTCCACGTCTTCGCCTGCCATGTGATCTTGATGGCCATGGTCTCGTCAGGTGCCCATGTGGTGTTCCCCACGCCCCAAGGTTATCGCGGCGAGGGGGTGTTCGACAATTTCTGGAAACTGGTCGAGCGTTGGCAAGTCACCTTTATCATCACCGTGCCCACTGCGATTGCTGCGATGATGCAGCGCCCGGTGGATGCGGATATCTCTTCGGTGAAAACAGCCTTTTCAGGATCAGCGCCGTTACCGGTAGAGCTGTTTAACCGGTTTGAAAAGGCGACCGGTGTGACCTTGATCGAGGGATACGGGCTGACTGAGGCGACCTGTTTGGTGTCTTGCAATCCGGTCGAAGGCGAAAAGAAAATTGGATCGATCGGCATTCCCTTCCCGCATACCAGTGTGAGAATCCTTACACAGACCCCGGATGGGCCGCGCGAATGTGCCGTTGATCAGGTGGGCGAGATTTGCGTCGACAATCCGGGTGTTTTCGAGGGGTCGACCTATACCGAAATCGACAAGAATCATGATTTGTTTCACCACGACATCTATTTGCGTACGGGCGATCTTGGGCGCATCGACAGCGATGGCTATCTTTGGATTACGGGGCGCGCGAAGGATCTGATCATTCGCGGCGGTCACAACATCGACCCAGCCGAGATCGAAGAGGCGCTGGCCGGCCATGATGCTGTGGCCTTTGCAGGTGCGATCGGACAGCCTGACGCGTTTGCAGGGGAATTGCCGTGTGTTTACGTGGAGTTAGTCGATGGCGCGAATGTATCCGTCGAAGATTTGTTAACGCACTGCAAAGAGCATATCCACGAGCGTGCCGCGATCCCCAAATACTTGGAAATTCTAGATGAATTGCCCAAGACTGCGGTGGGAAAAGTGTTCAAACCCGATCTGCGCCGATTGGCCATCACTCGGATCTATAACGGCGCCCTTGAAGATGCCGGACATACGGCGCGCGTGGTCTCGGTGGTGGAAGACAAGAAGCGTGGCCTTGTCGCACATCTGGACCGTAACGACGAAGCCGATGAGGCGGGTGTGGGCAAGGTGCTGGGTGAATTCACCCGTCCTTGGCAATGGCGCGACGCCTGATCGTATGACATGACGCGTCCGGTCCTCAGTAACGATCAGGCGCGTCGGATATTCCTGGATCGCCATGCGCTTCTGGAACCTCCCACCGGCTCTGCGACAGGTCAGGCTCTGTCTGATCTGGTTGCGCGGCTGGGCTTTGTGCAGGTCGACAGTGTCAACACCTTTGCCCGGGCGCACGATCTTATCCTCTGGTCGCGGCGTCAGACCTATGCGCCGCGATCCCTGAGATGGATCAATGATCGTTCCCGCGCAACTTTCGAGCATTGGACCCATGACGCATCCGTTGTGCCGACCGCATTCTTCCCAGCTTGGCGGCTAAAATTCGCGCGAGATCGCGCGCGGCTTCATGCGCGCTGGCGGAATTGGCATGGGCAGGACTTTCATGGTGAGCTTGATAACGTCTTGGCCCACGTTGCAGAGAACGGTCTTTGTTGCAGTGCTGATTTTGACGGTGAAAGGGAAGAGAAATCAACAGGTTGGTGGGATTGGCGGCCATCAAAAGTTGCACTCGAATATCTATGGCGATCTGGCGAATTGTCGGTTTCGAAGCGCGTTGGTTTTCGGAAATACTATGATTTGACCGAGCGTGTGATACCGGCCGAGTACCTCAACGCGCGGTGGTCTGACGAGAAAATTGTGGATTGGGCTTGTAGTGCAGCGATGGATCGTTTGGGTTTTGCGACAAGCGGCGAATTGGCCGCGTTTTTCGATCTCATCAAGCCGGATGACGCCAAGGCGTGGGTTGCAGATGCACTAAGCGGCGGACGCGTGATCGAAATCGATGTCATGAGCACCGATGGCGTGCCGCGCCGTTCTGTTGCATTGCCGGACGTCCTGGATCGGGTTGCGAAGCTTCCACTTCCATCTCAGCGCGTTCGGATACTTTCGCCATTTGATCCAGCGCTGCGCGACCGCAAGCGCGCGGAGCGATTGTTTGGATTCCACTATCGTATTGAGATTTTCGTCCCAGCGGCCAAGCGCCGCTATGGCTACTACGTGTTCCCCATCCTGGAGGGTACACGTTTGGTTGGTCGGATTGATATGTCGCGAGAGGGCAAACGTCTGGTGGTGCGTGCGCTTTGGCCTGAGCGTGGTGTGAAGTTCGGTCTCGGTCGACAGGAAAGGTTGCGATCTGAACTTGATCGTGCGGCCCGGTTCGCCGAATGTGAGGAACTGCAGTTCTGCGAGGGCTGGTTGCGTGTCTGAGGGCAGATCCAGAAATGCTTACGCACTGGCACCCTTATTGTTGCTTTCGGGTAGGTGTGAAAACGAAATCTCAAACGACGCAAGAACATTGCCGACCTGATCCATCGTGACGGGCTTAAGCGCGGGTTGAGCAATCTGATGAGCGGCACTTTTACCCTCTGTGGAGTAAACGATCCACATCTACGATACCGCTTAGCTTATTGAATACACTTTCTTCCCGGCAGCTATCCACAGTTCCAGCTTTCAGGCACTCACAGATTATCCACTGAATGGCACGACACAGAAACGTCATTCCTTTACGACGTCTTGCCGCATAAAGCCCAATCTCTCCATGATGGGCGCATCGGAAAAGCGGAACAGGTCGAACTGAGTTTCAGCCTGTAAGCTCCAGGGGACCCATGATGGTATCGTGAACAGATCTCCTGTTTCCAACGAATGAGATACGCCATCGATTATTGCCACACCGCGACCGTTGAACACCTGAAACACTGTTGAACCCACTTCTTGGCGATTTTCGGTTTGTCCGCCTGCGCGTAGACGATGAAACTCGCAGCGTATGGTCGGCATCACATCCCCGCCATTGCTGGGGTTCACAAAGCGGATTGCGGCGTGGCCTGGATCAAACGTACCTGGATATCCTTCTTTTTCCAGGTCCAATTGTTCAGTCAGCGCACGATCAGTATGTTGCCAACGGAAGGCTGCAAGCGGGCTTGAAACGCTGCTCTCCAAGCTTGAAAGCGGGCGCAGGCCGGGATGTGCCCAAAGCCTTTCGCTGCGAGAGAGGATGGGCGTCTCGCGAGTTGAAACCTCATCCGCTCCGAATTCAAAAAAGCCGACATCCATTTGTTGTGAAAAGGGAATGTCCAAACCGTCGATCCACGCCATTGGCGCCTCGAGGGTGTTTTGATGACCATGGAACCGCCAGCCAGGTGTGAGCAGGAGATCGCCGCGAGACATGCGAACCGGATCTCCATCAACGACTGTCCAAACTCCTTCGCCCTCGACAACAAAACGGAATGCGTTTTGGGCGTGGCGATGCTCTGGCGCGGTTTCGCGCGGTCCAAGATACTGGATCGCACACCACAGGGTCGGAGAGATATAGGCATGCGGCGCCAGGCCGGGATTTGCCAAGCCGATCGCCCGCCGCTCCCCGCCGCGCCCGACTGGCACAAGCCGCCCGGACGCTTCTGCCAAAGGTAACAAATCGGCCCATCGCCAGACATAGGGTATGGCTTTGGGTTTGGGGTGCTCCGGCATCAAATCCCCGAGCTGTGTCCAGAGCGGTATCAATGATTGGTCGGCAAAGCCTTGATATAGCTGACGAAGTTCGGGGCTGTCATCGGGCTGTGAGTTGTGGGCGTCATCAGTCATGTGGGCTGTCCGATTGTGACGGTAAGATCCGGCAATGCGTCGATGGAAACAATTGCCGTGTCGCCCGCGCCAAGTGGGCCAACGCCCGCTGGCGTGCCGGTCATGATCAGATCACCCGGCTCCAGCGTGACAAGCCCGGATAGGTACGAAATGATTTCGGGCACAGACCAGATCATATCGGAGATATCGCCATCTTGCATGACCTCACCATTCTTCGTCAGTCGGATCGCCCCTTGGGACAGATGACCGATCTGACTTACCCTGTGAATTGGCCCGACCACAGCAGAGCGGTCGAAGCCCTTCGCCATATCCCAGGGCCGTCCAGCTGTCTTTGCCTGAGCCTGCAAATCGCGGCGTGTCAGATCGTTGCCTGCCGCATAGCCGAATATGTGATCCGCTGCGTCCGCCTCCGTCACAGCGTCCGCGCGTTTGCCAATCGCAACAACCAGTTCTGCTTCGTAATGAAGGTTCTGCGTGAAGGAAGGATAAGGAAGTGTTGCCCCGTTTTCGACCAATGAATCGGCGGGTTTGCTGAAGAAAAAAGGAGGCTCCCGATCATCATGCCCCATCTCGCGCGCATGGTCGGCATAGTTGCGTCCGACACAGAAGATGCGACGTATTGGGAAGCGCTCAGTCTGTTTTTCTATCGCTAGGGAGGGCTGAGGATGTGGATCAAAGATATAGGTCACGTTGCGCCTCGCGCATGAAATCAGTTGCGATTATGAGAAAGGTTAAGGGGTAAAGGCAGTTGCCTCAACGACCTTTCCGTCAAGGACCTGCGCTATAACGGTCTGCGAGAGTTGTGACTAAACCTCTATAACTGGAAAATAAGTTTCTAGAATAGCCTTGCTTATCGCCAGTCCATAGAGATTGGCGTTTTTCTCTCTCGACTAAGGGGGGCGGTCAAAAGCAGCATGAGCTTCGTTAGCGATGTAATAGAGAATAACAACCTAATAAAATTAAAAAACAGTTATATTTCATAGTGACATCTCGCGATGAGGCCTTGACCTCGGCCCCATCGCGCGGTTGCAAGGCCTAGTCCCAGAGCTCTTCTTGCCAGCCCATTTCGGGGATCTCTTCCACAATCTCAAATGCGATTGTATCAGTATAGACGCGTCCGTGGTGGTCCGAGACCTCGACCGTCAGCGAGTGGATGCCAGCGGGTAGATCCGCTGGCAGATCGGCCGTCCACAAATGTTGTGAGGAGGTGGTCCACAGCCACGGGTCCAGCGGACCGACCCGACCGCGCCAGATTGCCCCTTGAAACACTTGGTAGCCGTTGTCCCCAGAGGCCGATTGCAAGGCGCGGCGCGTATCGGTCATTTGCCGAACAACGGCGTAGGGGTCTGATACCTCAATGGAACTGAGCTTGGCCTCTCCCTCACCGGCTTGGGTGCGGGTGGCAGGCATGGGGTCGCCACCGTTGATCGACAGCGTGACGACCGCATCCTGGGTGCCATTCCACACATTCACCACGCCCCAAGTGCCATCTTCCAGATCCTCGCGCGTGATCATGTGTAAGTCGCCCAGGTCATTGATGCTCAGCGGAGGCACGATGTTCCCGCGCGTCTCACCATAAGCCTCAACGAACCCCATCAGCCGTTGCGCCCATTCGCGATATCGGGGCGTGTTGAACGAGACATGGAACTGTTCGTCATGGTCATGGGTGAAGGATTGATAGGTCTCGACATAGTCCGAGCCGGAAAATTCCAGCACATAATAGCCGCGGGGGCTGCCCAAACGCTGTGGCACGCCAGGCACGAAGTCATCGTTCAGGCTGCCAGCCCACCAAGATCCCGACAACGCCCCAGTGACAATCTGGTGGAAGGGGGCCTCGCCGACGCCGGTATTCTCTTCCCATCCTTCATAATACTCGCCGGTCAGGATGTTTTCTGTCGTGTGCGTATGGCCCGACAGGCCCAGCACCGGACGATCACCCAGGATCGCGACAAGCGCGTCGAAATTGTCGGTTTGATGCTTGGCGGCATCGTTGTCGGTGAAGGTCTGAAACGGGATATGGGCACTGATCACGATCAGCCGATCCTCGGGGACATGCGCCAGATCGTTTTCCAGCCAGACCAGTTGCCGGTCAGTGATAATCCCGTTGTAAGTCGGACTTTCCGACGGATCGCAGAACGGATGGTCGTCGACGCCGTTGCAGGGATAGCGCACGTTGTCGAGCACGACGAAATGCACATTTCCAATATCGAACGAATAGTATTCCGGGCCCCATGCCTGACGGAACGTGTCAAAACTGTCGGCATCGGTCTCCGCGTCGAAATCCAGATCATGGTTGCCCGCAACATAATATTGCGGCGTCTGGCCGATTGCGATGATCTCTTGGAAACGTGGATAAAGCGACAGGTCATCCCCCATTACGTCACCCGCAAAAAGCAGGCATTCGGTATTGGACATGTCGCGCCCGGCCAGCATATTTCCAGCGGTTTCACGCACGTAGGACACCTGCATGTTGAAATAGGGCTGGGCGTCGCCAAAGACGAGGCACTCAAAATCGGCACGGTCGGACTCGTCTTCGATCATCGGGAAGTTGATCGCAGCAGGCAGGGGGCCGGTGGGGGCAATCCCGCCAAACCGCAGATCCGGCGAGCCATCCTCTTTGTGGATATACGCGAATTGCGGGACCATGACCTCGTTGACGGGCGGCGTGTAGCCCGCGGGTGAGGTCACGAAGACGTTCATATCGGCATAGGCGGGCAGCTCATAGCTGCCATCCTCGCCGGTGACCACGACCTCGCGTCCGTTGGAGACCATGACGCCAGCGATGCCCGTCTCTTCCGCATCGAAAACACTGTTGCGGTTGGCATCCAAAAACACAGTTCCGCGCGCCATATCATCGGTCGCCTCACCGGCCACTGTCTCGATTGTGCCGATATAGCTTGGGTCCTTGCCGTATGCGGAGGTGGCGGCCAAGAGGCCTGCCGCAATCATCAGAGAGCTTTTCACATCAATCTCCTTATTCGCGCGTGACATGTTGCCGATGCCTAAGAGAGACGCCGTCGGTGACATCAGTTTTTCCGTAACATGAACCTTTTGTGGTGACGGCGAGGATCCGCCGATGGCATCTGTATGGCCGACCTATAAATGCCCGTGTTGTGGTTGGTCTGAGCGGCGGAAAGAATGAGTTCTATCGCGTCCCTTAAAGATAAGAGCACTGAACAATCCTATCGTTGAGAATGGTGATACGATGTGTTGCGATTGATTTTGGCTAAGGCAATTGTAAAAGACCTGAAAGTAATTCAAGGTTTTCAGTCATATGGCTTTTAGAGATATTTGGCTCGATAGGGCTGCGTTATTGAGAATTAGGGTATGAGTGATGGTGCGAAACGATAGCCAGATCCCATGAATTCTGGCAAAAATCCGAAACAAGACCGATCTCAGAAAACCCATGCACGGCTATTGCAAGCGGTCTATCAAATCGTGGCGCAGGATGGTCTTGGCGCGTTGACGCATCGGCGTTTGGCGCAGCATTCCGGTGTTTCGCTGGCTTTGACCACATATTATTTCCCGCGAAAGGCCGACATTATTCGCGCGGCTTCCATGTCTTTGATGAAAGGGTACCTCGCCGATTACGGTCGCGTCGAAAAAAGTGTGGCGACGTCGGGCAAAGGCCCCAAAACCCTTTGGGAGTTTTCCATTCGGATGCTCCGCGTCAGCACCGGGCCGAAGTGGCAAGAGACCTTGGCCTGGGCCGAGATCTATCTGGACGCCGCGCGCGACCCGGGTCGCCAAGACCTGGTGCAGGATTGGATGGAACGGCTTTTTGTGGGGTGGAGCGAAGTTGCAGATCTGGTGGAGCCGGGCCTGAGCGACGCACAATTGCAGATGCGCATGGATATGACATTGGGCTTCTTGGTCATGGCCCTGGCGCTGCGTTTGGACCGCGATCAAATTGATGCGGGCTTTGCGCCGGGCACGGTCCTGTTGGAAGTATGGGCGCTTCCCAATGGTAGTGGATCTAAGGATTTGCATCGACAGGCCCACAAAACCCGGGATGCGGTGTTAGCCGCGGCAATCGATATCCTATTGGAGGATGGTCCCGGTGCAATTAGCTACACCAATCTGGCCAATCGCGCCGGTGTGGCCGGGTCTACGCCGCGCTATCATTATCCGGCGCTTTCGGATTTGCTGACAGAGGCGCAGCAAGCGCTTTTTGCGGCGTCTAAGGACAGGTATCGTGCGATGTCGGCCACAGTTTATCGCAAGGCGGTGACCCAGACGGCGTTGATTGATCTGTCATTTGCAGTCTTGGCGCGCGAGGTAAGCGATTTTCGCCCGAACAGTGCCGCTCTGTTCCAATTGTGGCTTGAGGCGGGGCGGCGCCCGGATTTGCGCGCCTCGATTTGGGCGTCCATCAAGGACCAGGCCGACGCGTGGAACCGTGTGTTTGACCGGCTTTATGGTCCCACGCATCCCAATGCGGGCATGTATGCCCAGGCCCTGTTCGCGGGCAAACTTCTGCGGCTTTTGTCGTCAAGCGGCTCAGAAAATGACCTTGCCACAACGCGTGCCGAATTTGCGGTGGCGTTCGAAGAATTGAGGCAGGTATTGCCCGCGCCGACCGATTAGTCAGCCTCACCGCGTTCCGCTGCGCGAAGGATATCCGCAATATCCGTCTCAGTCAGTCCATAGATCTCGGCCGCCATCTCTGCCGTGATATAGCCGCGCGCCAGGTCCCGCTTCACCAAAGCGGAGTCTCTCTCGGCCGGGTCGCCGTAACCTGCACCGCCAGGGAAGGCCATTTGCACGCGTCTTCCGGCGGGGACAAATTGCTTACCCTTCACGCGCATTGCGGTGCCGTCATCTTGGGCAATCCTGGTCGGCGCGCCAGCTTGACCACCGCGGCGCCCACGCGCCGGATGGTCGCCGCGATCAAACATGGCCTGGATGTCGAACTCAAAGCCCGGCATCGCACCGACCTCCATGAATTGTCCCAGCCCGCCGCGTGTTTTGCCGGCGCCACCGGAATCAGGGCGCAATTCCTTGCGCCAGATAATCACCGGCCCCGCATGCTCGGTGGCTTCGATGGGCATGGTCATCACACCGGATGGAAAGGCAGTGGCGTTGAGCCCGTCCAGTTCGGGACGTGCGCCGGAACCGCCTGAGTTGAATGTCAGCACCTCGGTCCGTCGTGCGCCATCGGGAGCGTCATCGGCAGGGCGCAAGGAAAGCTGGAAATTACACAAACACCCGGCGCCCTCGGCGGGAACCAGACCTGGCACGATCTGATCGAAGGCGTTGAACACGACATCGGGCACGAAATGGCCGACGATGTGGCGCAAGGCCACTGGGGCGGGATGGGGCGCATTGACGATGGTGCCTTCGGGCGCGACCACCTCAAATGGCGCTAAGGACGCTGCATTGTTGGGAATCTCCGGCGCGATCGCGACCTTCAGCGCATAGCAGGCATAGGCCTTGGTGTAGACCAGCGGGCAATTGATTCCCTTTTTGTCGAGGCCGGACGTGCCTTCGAAATCGGTCACAATGCAGTTCTCTTCGATCGTCACGCGCGCCCGAAGGGTGATCGGCACGTCGAACCCGTCCACGCGCATCTCACCCGTGGCGCTGTGGCGGGGCAGGGCGGCGATCCGCTCCAGCGTGGCGCGGCGGGAATTATCAAGAATGAAGGCGGCGATCCCATCCAGATCCGGCAAATCGAATTCGTCCATCATGTCGCTCAGGCGGCGATGCCCAATCTCATTGCACGTGGCCAGCGCATAAATGTCGCCGATCAATTGGTCTGGCTCGCGCACGTTGCCGCGGATGATCCGCACCAGCGTGTCGTCCACCGCGCCCCGCTCGGCGAATTTCATGATCGGGATATACAGCCCTTCCTCATAGACACTGGCCGCATCGGCGCCAAAGCCGCGCCCGCCAATATCCACTACATGGGCTGTGCAGGCAAAAAAGCCGACCAACACGCCATCCCGAAAAGAGGGTGTGACCATGGTGATGTCATGCAGGTGGCCGGTGCCTTCCCACGGGTCATTGGTGATGTAGACATCGCCCGCAAACATGTTCTGGCGCCCGATGCGGCGGATGAAATGCGCCACCGCATCGGCCATGGCGTTCACGTGGCCGGGTGTGCCTGTCACGGCCTGGGCCAGCATGCGGCCTTGCGTGTCGTAGACCCCGGCGCTCAGGTCGCCAGCCTCACGGACGGAGGTGGAAAACGCCGTGCGCACAAGGGCCTGCGCCTGTTCCTCAACAACCGAGATCAGGCGATTCCACATGACTTGATAGGCGACATTCGTGGTCATGGCGCATCCTTTGCGATCATGTCGATACAGCCATCCGGCTGACGGATCACGCGGCGGCTGGTCGGTACGATGATGGTCGTCTCGTCTTCGACGATTGCCGCGGGACCAAGCGCGTCGTCACCCGTGTTCATCGCCTCTCGGGGAATGATCTTCGCGTCGGCGAAGGCGCCGGTCGCAGGGTCGAAAATCGCACGCGTTCCAGTATCGGGGACTGTGTGGCCGCCTTCTGACAGGGTGATGCGGTCGGGCCTTTCTGCAGCGGTGGTGGCGTTGACCGACCAGACGGTGATTTCGATATCCATGCCCGCCACGGGCCGCCCGAAGAGTTTGGTGTAATCCTCTTCAAACCGCGCCTGGAAGGTTGCGGCATCGGGTGTCATGGCTTGATCTTCGGTCAGAGAAATCGGGATCTCCCACCCCTGTCCTGTGTAGCGCATATAGACTTTGAACTCAGCCATGATCGGCGCTTCGGCATCACAGCCGCGCACAAACCCGGTTGCTTCGGATTTCAACTCGCTCAGCAGATTGCGGATAAGGCCGGCGTCAAAATCGCTGAGTTTCATGTAGACCGACCGATTGGCCTCAAAAGAGAATGGCGCGCGCAGAAAGCCGATGGCGCTGCCGACACCGGCCCCGGGCGGTACAAGCAAACGATGGACGCCCAGCTTTTCGCATAAGCGCCCGGCGTGCAGAGGCGCCGCCCCTCCAAACGCGATCATGGTGTATTCGCTGAGATCCTCACCGTTCTCCACGGCATGGACCCGCGCCGCGTTTGCCATGTTCTCGTCCACCATCTCGGCCACACCAAAGGCGGCTTCCGCGGCTTCCATATTGAGCGCTGCGCCGACCTGATCGGTCAGGGCGCTTTGTGCGGCTGTCGCTTTCAACGGGATGGAGCCCCCGGCAAAATTGTCGGGGTCGAGCTTGCCCAGGATCAGATCCGCATCAGTGACCGCGGGCCGCGTTCCGCCGCGGCCATAGCAGGCAGGCCCGGGTTCAGACCCGGCACTTTCCGGGCCGACGCGGATCTGGCGCATGGCATCCACATGGGCCAGCGACCCACCGCCAGCCCCGATTTCGACCATATCGATCACCGGGATCGAGATTGGCATGCCGGAGCCTTTCTTGAACCGATAGGTCCGGGCGACCTCGAAAACCCGTGAGGTTTTGGGGGTCTGATTCTTGATCAGGCAGATCTTGGCCGTCGTGCCACCCATATCGAAGGACAGCACCTTATCAAGCCCGTAGCGTGCAGCGATATGGGCTGCGAAGACCGCGCCTCCGGCGGGGCCGCTTTCCACCAAACGTACAGGGAAGTTCGCGGCGTCTGCCACGCTGATAATCCCGCCGCCCGAATGCATGAGAAAGATGCGGCAGGTGATCCCCTCGGCGCGAAGCTTGCTTTCGAGCCGCCCCAGATAGGATGCCATCAGAGGTTTGATATAGGCATTTGCGACAACGGTATTGAACCGCTCATATTCACGCATCTGGGGGGAGACCTCGGACGAGATCGAGACCGAGATATCGGGCAGTTTTTCGGCCAGGACATCTCGTACCAAACGTTCGTGATCGGGGTTGAGATAGGCGTGGATCAGGCCGACGGCGACGCTTTCCGCACCGGTGATCGCGATACGCTCGGCGAGCCGTTCGACCTCCGTCCGATCCAAGGGAAGCATGATGTCACCCTTCGCATTGACGCGCTCTGACAGGGTGAAACGCATCTGCCGCGGCAGCAACGGCTCGGGCAGGGTCAGGTTCAGGTCATATTGCTCGAACCGAGACTCGGTGCGCATCTCGATCACATCGCGGAAACCTTCGGTCGTAATCAGAGCCGTCTTGGCGCCGCGTCGCTCGATGAGCGCATTCGTCGCGAGTGTTGTGCCGTGGATGATCTGGCTGATTTCTGCGGGGGCGATGCCAGCGATGGCGCAGACCTTGTGCATTCCATCGATGATCGCGGCTTCTGGGGCTGCATAGGTCGTCAGGACCTTGGTCGATACCAGATCACCGACGCCTTCCAAGACCACATCCGTGAATGTGCCGCCGATATCCACGCCCAATCTGATGGCCATTACACGTCGTCCCTTCGTCTACAGCAGTAGACTGCCTTGGACAGCGCCGCGAGTGCAAACCGATTCATGCCAACGGTGAACCAGCGTCGCTCGGCGCCTGCCGTTGGGGCCATCCATTTTCGGTGGTGCGCTCCGGGCTCCTTTTGGCGGAGGTTGTGCGAGAGATTGTAGGCCATCGGCGGGTGCTTCTAGGTTGCGCCATATCGCTGCCAGCACGATCCTGCCCGAAGACGAGGGTCAGTCATCCCATTCAACGTCGAATTTGGTGATCAGGCCTTGCACCTCCGCGTCACTCAAGGCGCGTGGATTGAGACCGCGGGTCATCATCGCCAGCCGCGCAGTATCTTCCAATTCCTCAATCGCGTTGCAGGCGGCCTCCACATCCTTGGCCGCCACAACCGGCCCGTGATTGGCGAGCATCACGGCAGAGCGTTTGCCCGCCAGGCCGCGCACCGCCTCACCCATCGCCGGATCGCCGGGCAGAAAGAACGGCAACAGCTTCACCTTTCCCAGCTTCATGATCCCATAGGGGGTGAGCGGCGGCAGAAAATTGTCCCAATCGGCGTCGGGCATCATCGACAAGGCGACCGAATGGCACGAATGCAGATGCACCACGGCGCCAGCGGTGTTGCGCGTGTCATAGAACGCGGCGTGAAGTGGCATCTCCTTGGTGGGGTGATCGCCGTCGATCAATTGCCCTTCACCGTCAAAGCGCGATAGCCGCGCTGGGTCGAGGCGGCCGAAGCTTGTGCCGGTCGGGCTGACCAGCAACCCGCCATCGTCCGTCCTGGCCGAGATGTTGCCGGTCGAACCGCCGGTCAGCCCCCGGTCGAACATGGATTTCGCCAGCATGCACATCTGTTCGCGCAGTCGCGTCTCGGCACGTGTCATGGAATATCCCGATTGAGCTCTTGTTAGCGCTAACTAACCCCAGCATGGCGCCATATACAAGAATTGTCAGATTTCAGTATCGGGTGTCCCGTCGACCAGCATCGACAATTGCTTAGAGGCCGTTTGCAGCGCACCCAGGAACTCGATTGCGCGCTCGGGATCGAACCGTTGGGTCGGGGCGTGGAACGACAATGTCGCCATCAGCCGGTGGTTGATGTCGAAAATCGGCACCGCCAGGGCAACCATATCATCCATAAATTCTTCACGGTCGAGCGAATAGCCCTGACGCCGGATGTCCTCTAACTCGGCCTTCAGGGTGGCGCGGTCGGTGATGGTATTGTCGGTGTGGCCGGTCAGCGCGCTGGCCGTCAGATAGCGGTAAAGATGCGTTTCGGTCAGGGAACTGAGATACAGTTTCCCGGATGCCGTACAATGGAACGGCACGCGGGTGCCTTGGGGCAATTGGATGCGCAGGGGCCATTCGGTCTCGACCCGTTCCAGGTAGATCATCGCGTCCCGGTCGGGCAGGGCGATGTTGCAGGTTTCGCCGATCTCCTGGCTCAACCGCTTCAGAATGGCCTGTCGTGCGGTCCGGATCCGCAGGGACGACAGGATCCCGCCCGCCAGCACCCGCATACGGGGCCCTGGCGAGTAAGTGCGTCCATCCATGTCGCGCTGCAGGAATTCTTCCTCCTCCAACGTATTGAACAGGCGGTGGATCGTGGGTTTGGGCAGGGAAAGCTGGGCGTTGACCTCAGTCGGTGTCACGGGAACACCCGCGCGCGCGACCTCCTCCAGCACCAAAAGGAGCCGGAGGTTGGTTGGAATCGTATCGCGCTGTGTATCGCCGTCCATTTTGCCTTCCCTACCCATTTACCCCTACAGGTTCGGCAAGAGTGCAGTCGACAGGGACGGCACCAATGCCACGATGATCCAGATCGAGATCAGAGCAAACAGATAGGGCCATGTGTACCGAAGCAACCGGAAATAAGGCACACCTGTTACACCCGAGGCCACGTAAAGGTTAAGACCGTAGGGCGGGGTGATGAAGCCGATGGAGGCCCCAACCAGGAAGATCACCGCGAACTGCACCGGCTCGACGCCTATATCATGGGCAATCGGCGCAAGAATAGGCGCTAGGATGATCGTCACCGGCAGCGATTCCAGAACCATGCCTGCGATGAAGACGATGATCATGGCGGTGAACAAGACCGCATAATAGCCACCCATCGAGGTCACGAACTCGGTCAGGAAGGCCTGCGCCCCCAACACCGACAGGATCTGTTGCATCACCACCGACACCGCGATCAGCGGTGCCAGGATGCCCGTGATCTGCGCCGACCGCATTGTGATCGACGGCAGTTCCAACGGGCCAAACCCGTTCACCACCAGCATGCCGCCAAAGCTGCGCTCATCGACGGGACGGTCTTCGCGGGTGGCGAATTCCGGACGGCTGATCGAGACCAGCTTGGTGATGGCAAGGCACAGGAAGCCCACGATCACACAGAAGCCCACGGTCACACCCGCGGCTTCGGTGGGCGAGAACTTACCCGTGTAGATGCCCCACAGAACCAGGCCGATCGCAAAGAAGCCCAGCCAGGCGCCGACACCGGTTTTCAACACCCGAATGATGTTCAGGTCGATGATGTAGCCCCACTTGTTTCTGAAGCAGACAATGAAACAGGCGGTCATCATCGCCAGAACCATGAGCGAGCCGGGGATGATCCCCGCCACGAACAGGTCCGAGATCGGCAGGTTCATCAAGAAGCCGTAGACGATGAAGATGATCGAGGGCGGGATGATGATCCCCACCGTCCCGCCCGCTGCCGCCGTGGCAGCCGAGAACCGCTCGTCATAGCCGCCTTTCACCATTTCGGGGTGCAGCATCGAGCCGATGGTCGCCGTTGTCGCGGAGTTTGACCCGGAGATCGCCGCAAACAATCCGCAGGCGCCCAGGGCTGCCATGGCCAGGCCGCCTCGAATCCAGCCGAGACACGCATAGGCGTAATCCGTTAGCCTTCGCGCAATGCCGGATCGGTTGATCAGGTCACCCGTCAGGATGAAGAGCGGCATCGCCAGCAACGCAAAGCCATCCGTAAACACCCGCGACAGAGCCGCACTGATGTTGTCGAGCGGTAGTCCCAGAACGAAAGACATCCCGATGACCCAATAGCCGATCACCAGAAAAACTGGCACGCCCAGCATGAACAAGGCTGTGACCCCGAGGGACAGCAATGTGATCAAGGTACCGTCGGTCATGTGTCACCCCCGATCACGGCTTGTGAGATCAGCTCATTGCCTGAGCGATAATTGTTGAAATCCGCGAACCAGTTTTCCAGGACACGGGCGACCAGGAACACAAAAGACAGCGGCACGGCGAGGATGAACCACCATTGCATCAAGTCGTTCGTGCCGGGCACGATCTGGAAGTTCGAGGCTGCGTTGGCTGCGATCCGACTGCCGGTGACAACCACGACCCACGAGAACCCGATCCACAACAGCGCATCCACGCTCAGCAGCAACATCTGCGGCAGCCGCCCCATATTGGTGCGGAACTCGCTGAACGCCAGATGCGTGCGGAGCTTGACGTTATAACTGCATCCCACCCAGGTCATCACCAGGAACAAGAAGGGCGGGAGCGTGGTCGTCCAGGGCCACGGTCGCAGCCATTGGGGTGTATTCGAAAAGTCCATACCCAACATGCCGGGCACAAACCGCTGGATCACGCCGAAGAAGATGATGCCGCCGATGGTCAGGTAGGAAATGACCATCACATAACTTTCAAGGTGGCGCTCGATGAATGGCACAAAGCGATAGATCATCATGATGATGAACCCGCCCAACAGCAGCAAGATCATTCCGAGAACCCAGGCCGCTTCACCATTCAAGGCTTCGCTGATCGCCCAGCTATCGTTTGCAGCGAATGCCGCAACGATCTCGCCCATACCGTCAAAGATGTCTCCCATCAGCCCCTCCCTGGCGCTTGGAATTATGTTCAGGGTTTTTGCGCCCTGTTTAGGAAGATGCGGCGGCCCAAGGGCCGCCGTCACCTAGTTTTGAATGATCCGTCAGATCAGGCGGTCCGCCACCAGCGGCGCGGCTCCACGTTTTCGGCCAGGGTATCTTCGGGGATCTCACGCGCGATGTCGAAGATCTCCTGATAGGTGTCGGCACCGTCGCCCTGCCAGTTGTTGATGCGCTCACGCCACTCGGCCCAGGGCTCTGGGTTGAATTCGGGCGAGCACATCTCGCGGGCGATCTGGATCTGATCGTCGCCCAGCTTCGCCACGCGGACGTCGTTTTCGGCAAAGATCGTGCCGGGCATCGGCGGATCGGTGAAGCCGACCGTGTTGACCAGCGCCGCTTCGTTGGCGGCCTGGACATGCACCTGCGCGAGATAGGAGGATTCCATGATCGCGTCCTGCAGATGCGGCTCCATGCTGTCGAACAGCTCGGCATTCATGCCGGTATGCTCGGTGCCGCAGAAGAACTTCAGATCCACCGATTGGCTGACAACCGGCGACATGTTGGCATAGGCCACAGCCGAAGCCCATGTCTCGGCGCCATCGATCAGGCCCTGACGCAACCCGTCAAGCGTCTCTTCCCACGCGATGGGCGTCGGGTTGAGGTTCATCAGGTTCATTGCAATGCGGCCCAATTGCGTGCCCGTCACCCGGTTGCGGGTGCCAAACAGCTCTTCCAGGCTGGTCACGGTGTCGCGCTCGGCGAAGGATTGACCCAGTTGGATGCCGCGCAATTCTGCATGGCTGAACAGGAACTTGACGCCGTGGCGACGTTCCAGTGGATCACGCAGCAGACGCATGGATTCCGGATGGTACAGGAAGTGGTACTGATCCGCCCGCGAGCGGAACATATATGCGTAATCCAACACGTTCAGATAGGGTGCGGACCCGGCAGAGTTCTGCGTCGAGGCGGAATAGAAATCCACCACGCCCAGCTGTGCCCGCTCCAAGCAGTTCAGCTGACCGCAGATCTGGTTGTCGCCGATGAATTCCAAGCGGATCTCACCGTCCGTGCGCTCCTCCAAGTCACGGGCGAATTCCAGAACGCCGGCCCGCTCGATCAGCAGGTTGCGGGCGTTGAAGCCGGCGGCACCCATCTTCAGCTCGTAGCGAGCCGTGGTGCCATAGCGGCGGTCATATGTGGACTCGACAGCGCGTGCCAGCGACGGCAAAGTCACCGCACCGGTCAGCGTTGCCGCCCCCATCATCACCGATGACAGACCATAGGTCCCGGTGAGTTTCATCAAGTCTCTGCGCGAAACCTGGCTGAGGACTTTTGAAGCCTTCATATCCATTACCTCCCTTATTGCGCAAAATTGATACTTGTGGTCTCAATCTTGCTCAAACTATGCTCGGACTGGCAAGAAAAATCTTCATCTTGCGTAGATTCTGTGCGGAGGGGCCTGAATATGACGGAAGTTTCAGCGGATTATGTGGTCGTCGGGGCAGGATCGGCGGGTTGTGTCGTGGCCAACCGGCTGTCAGCCGACTCGCGCAACAAGGTCATTCTGCTTGAAGCGGGCGGTCGCGATTGGAACCCGTGGATCCATATTCCGGTCGGATATTTCAAAACCATCCACAATCCGACAGTCGATTGGTGCTATAAAACCGAACCCGATCCGGGCCTGAACGGACGCTCCATCGAATGGCCCCGCGGCAAGGTTTTGGGCGGGTCGTCGTCGCTGAACGGGCTGCTGTATGTGCGGGGCCAGCCGCAGGATTACGACCGGTGGCGCCAGATGGGGAATACCGGCTGGGCCTGGGATGACGTGCTGCCGCTGTTCAAACGCGCCGAAAACAACGAACGCGGCGCCGATGAATTCCACGGCGATCAAGGGCCGCTTTCGGTGTCGAATATGCGCATTCAACGCCCGATCACCGACGCTTGGGTCGCTGCCGCGCAGGCCGCGGGCTATCCGTTCAATCCCGATTACAACGGCGCGGATCAGGAGGGTGTGGGATATTTCCAGCTCACCTCCCGAAACGGACGCCGCTGTAGTGCTGCCGTCGCTTACCTGAAGCCCGCGAAAAGCCGTGACAACCTTCAGATCATCACCCATGCCCAGGTCGAGCGCGTGGTGATCGAAAACGGGCGCGCCACGGGCGTCGTCTACACGGACCGATCCGGTCAGCAGCAGGTGGTCAAGGCCGGGCGCGAGATTGTCCTGTCGGGCGGCGCGATCAACTCGCCTCAGGTGCTGATGTTGTCCGGCCTGGGCGAGGGGGCGCAACTCAACGAACACGGGATCGAGGTGATCCGCGATTTGCCCGGCGTGGGTAAGAATTTGCAGGATCATTTGCAGGCACGTCTGGTCTATAAATGCAACGAGCCGACCCTGAATGATGAGGTCTCGACCCTTGTTGGGCAAGCTCGTATCGGATTGAAATACTTGATGTTTCGCGCAGGTCCGATGACCATGGCCGCCAGCTTGGCGACTGGATTCATGAAGACACGCGAGGATATGGACACGCCTGATATCCAGTTCCATGTTCAGCCGCTTTCGGCGGAAAATCCCGGCAAGGGGGCCGATAAGTTTTCGGCCTTTACGATGTCGGTATGCCAATTGCGGCCCGAAAGCCGGGGTGAGATCCGGCTGGCTGGGCCGGGGCCGAAAACCTATCCGAAGATCATCCCGAAATACCTGTCGACCGAGACCGATTGCCGGACCATCGTGGCCGGCGTGAACATCGCGCGCACCATCGCGCGGCACGCGCCGCTGACGTCGAAGATCTCGGAGGAATTCCGGCCGAATCCCAGCCTCGATATCAACGATTACGATGCCACATTGGATTGGGCGCGGTCGAATACGGCGTCGATTTATCACCCCACAGGCACCTGCAAGATGGGGCAGGGCGCCGATGCCGTTGTCGATGAGCGTTTGCGAGTTCACGGGATTGAGGGGCTGCGCGTCGCAGATTGCTCGATCATGCCCGAGATCGTATCGGGCAACACGAACGCCCCTGCAATCATGATCGGCGAGAAAGCCTCCGATCTTATATTGGAAGATGCGCGGGCCGGTGCGGCTGTTCCCGCGCAGGCTTGAGGGGCTGGTGCGTTCGACGTGTTTTTTGCGTCTTGGTAACGGGTTAGGCGACGCTGTCCCGAATATGAGCTTGGATGATGGTGTCCAGGCTTTCATCGACGGGAAACCCTAATTCGGTCGCAAGGCTGCATGCGAACGCTTTGGGCCAGCCCCCGACGATCCCCGCGACAACCGGGTCAGGGCTGGGGGTGACACGCGCGGCGACCTCGGCTCCGGCGATCCGCTCCAGCGCGGCGAGCATCTCGGCAATTGTCACCGACAATCCTCTGCCCGATACGACCGCGCCGGGCCCGAGCGCGCCTTTTGGCAGACCGGCAGCATGGATCAGAGTGGCGACCGCGCAGTCGGGTGAGGCGATCCAGACCCGCAGCGATGGATCGACGGGCAGCGCGGCCTCTTCTCCGGCGAGTGGTTCGCGGATGATGCCGGAAATAAAGCTCGACGCGGCTGCGTTCGGCTGCCCGGGCCGGACCGATATCGTCGGCAGCCGCACACAGCGCCCGTCCAGATGGCCCCGCCGCGAATGATCCGCCAGCAGCATCTCTGCCATCGCCTTCTGCGTGCCGTAGGAATTTTGTGGTGTCAGGCAATGGGTGTCAGGCACGATGTCAGGCAAATCGCCGCCAAAGGCCGCCACCGATGAGGTCGAAACGACAACCGGCGCGGTCCCGAGCGCCCGGATATCATTCAAAAAAGCGGCTGTTGCGACCAGATTGACCCTGTAGCCCAGATCGAAATCGGCTTCCGCCGCGCCCGAGACGATGGCGGCGAGGTTGAAAATCAAATCCGGCGCGGGATCCAGACACGCGGCCCGGCCCGCCTCATCGGTTAGATCCGCCGCCAAGCAACGGACCGGAACATCGGCCTCGGGCGCTTTGGGCTCCGATAGGTCAGACAGTGTCATGGATGTAATCACAGCACCGTTGATCCGCCCCGTCGCGGCGAGCGTATTAGCCAGCCGGTCGCCGATCATGCCGCCCGCGCCGGTGATCAGGATACGCATCAGGCGGCACCCCGGGCATCCGCCGCCTGCGTAAACCCGTTCAGGATCGCCGCAAAGGCATCGTCATCGATGTCGCTATGCAGGACCATGCGCGTGGCGGGTGCAGGGGCGGCCAGGCGCACACCTTGGGCCGCCATGGCGCCGACGATATCCAGCCCATCCCGAGGTGTCAGGAACACCATATTGGTGGCATGGGTCACGGTGCCCAGATGCAATGCGCGCAGATGCTCAGCAAGGGCTGCGGCGCGGTGCTGATCCTCGGCCAAACTCGTCACGTTGTGATCCAGCGCATAAAGCCCGGCGGCGGCCAAGACGCCCGCCTGCCGCATCCCGCCACCCAGCATCTTGCGCAGGCGCCGCGCGCGTTTCATCAGATCGCGCGGGCCGACCAAAACCGAGCCCACCGGCGCGCCAAGCCCCTTGGACAGGCAAATCGAAATACTGTCGAACGGGGCGGCCAGATCCTCGGCCCCGCAGCCAAGTGCGGTGATCGCATTGAAAAACCGCGCGCCATCCAGATGGATGGAAAGGCCCGCCGCGCGCCCCGCCGCGACCGCCGCCTTGATCCGCGCCAGGGGCACTGCCTGGCCGTAATTCGTGTTTTCCAAAGACAACAGGCGGCTGATCGGATGATGGCTGTCATCCTCCTTCACGGCGCCCGCAATGGCTTCGGGATCAAGCCCGCCATCCTCGGCCACCGGCAGCGCGTGCAGCGCGACGCCGCCCAGAACCGATGCGCCCGCGGCCTCATACCGGATCACATGGTAGCTGTCGCCCGCAATCACCTCTTCTCCGCGTCCGCAATGGGACAGCATGGCGATCAGGTTCGATTGTGTGCCAGAGGGCAGGAACAACCCCTCTTCCTTGCCCATCTGATCGGCCAAGCGCTGTTCCAGCGCGGTGACATTCGGGTCCTCGCCGTAAACGTCATCGCCCACCTCGGCGGCGGCCATCGCGGCGCGCATCCCGGCGCACGGTTTGGTCACGGTGTCCGAGCGCAGATCGGCAATGACCGGGCCGTTCGGGCGATCAGTGGGGCTGTATTGAGACATGGGAACCTCCTGGCGCGTCGTAGGCAGGGCATCACGGGCCGGGCGGGACCGCAAGCCTTCTTTGCACAGCGCCGAAATGTCCGCGACGGGGCACGATCCGCGGAAAATCAGATCAAGCGCGTTCCTTGGCCTTGTTCAATTTTCGAATTGGCGCCATCTTGCGCCGAACACGACCGCATGAGGGGCCATGGCCAGCATCTCGGAACACCACATTTTTCTATCCGAGGATAGCAATGTCGGCCTGCAAACACGTTTGAAAGATGCGATCACGCGGGCGATCTGGGATGGACGGTTTTCGCCGGGCGACCGGCTGCCCGCAACGCGCGCCCTGGCCAAGCATTTGGGCATCAGCCGCATTACGGTAAGCCTTGCCTATGACAGCCTGTTGGCCTCTGGCTATATCGAGGCGGTCGCCCGTTCGGGCTATTTTGTCGCCGCCGATGCGCCAAATCGTCATGACGCAGTGCGCCCGATCCCGGCATCCAAGGGGGACCGGCTGGACTGGGTTAAGCGGCTGGGCGATCCGCCGCCCTCCCTGGGTGGGCAAGCCAAGCCCGCCGATTGGCGGCGCTATCGCTACCCGTTCATTTTCGGCGAGCCGGATGTGAAGCGGTTCCCCGTGGACGATTGGCGAGATTGCGTCAGGCGCGCTTTGGGCAAGCGCCATTTTGAGCAAATCGCAGATGATGCAAGCGACCGGGATGATCCGTTCCTGGTCGAGCAGATCGTGAGGAGATCCGTTTCGGGGCGCGGTGTCGCCGCTTCGGTGGAGGAGGTTCTGGTCACCGCGGGCGCACAGAATGCGCTGTCATTGGCGGTGCAGGTTCTGTTCGGGCGGAATGGCGGTGTCGTCGCGATGGAAGAGCCGGGCTATCCCGAGCTGCGCAACCTGCTCGATCATGCGGGGCTTGGCATCCAAGCCGTCCCGGTGGATCGCAACGGGCTCTGCGTCGACAAGATCCCGCAAGGGATCGACGCGGTTTTTGTCACGCCGTCCCACCAGGCGCCCACCGGCGCCACTATGCCGATGGAGCGCCGCCGCGCGCTGCTGGAGCGGGCGGAGGCAGACGATTTTCTGATCATCGAAGACGATTACGATTACGAGACCAGCTATTCCGCGCCGTCTCTGCCCGCCTTGAAATCCATGGATCAACGCGGGCGCGTCATCTATATCGGCAGCTTCTCCAAATCGATTTTTCCGGGCCTGCGGCTGGGCTATCTGACCGCCGATGCAACCTTTGTGGACCATGCCCGCGCGATCCGCACCTTGTCAGAGCGTCATCCGCCGGGCCTGACCCAACGCACCGTGGCCTACTTTCTGTCCGAGGGGCATTACAACAGCCATTCACGCAGGATGCGGATGCGCATGGCGCGGCGGAACGCGGTGCTGCGCGAGGCCCTGGCCAAGCACAACCTCACCCCGGCGCTCGCGCGCGCAACGGGTGGGACGACCCTTTGGCTGCGCGGGCCTGAGGCGCTGGACGGCGATGCCTTGACCGCGGATCTGCGCGAACAAAGCGTGCTGGTCGAGCCGGGATCGGCCTTCTACACGCGGTTTGACGCGCCCAAGAACCGGCTCCGCCTGGGCTTTGCAACGATCGAAACCGCGCTGATCGCCGACGGCGTTGCCTTGATCGCCGATGCGGTGCGCGCGCAGTTGCGTTAGGCGCGCGCGCGTTCCGATTTCGGATCATACATCGGGCGCAGGCTGGCCTCAGCCGCCACACGGGTTCCGGCGACCTCGATCTCGTAGCTGGAGGCCAGAACTTCGTCGGGCTTTTCGCCGGGGCAGGGCACATACCCCAAACCAATGGCCCCGCCAAGCGTGTGACCGTAATTGCCCGAGGTGATGTAGCTGACCACCTCACCGTTGCGCACGATGGGTTCGGCATGGAACAGCATCGCCTCGGGATCGGTCAGCTTGAACTGCACCATCCGCATTTGCAGGCCCTCATCGCGTTTGCGGGCGACGGCATCGGCGCCGATGAAATCGTTTTTCTGCTTGCTGACCGCAAAGCCAAGGCCCGCCTCCAGCACATGATCCTCGCCGGTGATGTCGTGGCCGAAATGGCGGAACGCCTTTTCGATCCGGGCACTGTCCATCATGTGCAAGCCGCATAGGCGCAACCCGTGATCGGCGCCCGCCTCATGCAGCGTCTCGAAAACATGGGCGGCTTGATCGGCGGAGACATAAAGCTCCCACCCCAACTCGCCTACATAGGTCACGCGATGGGCGCGCGCGATGCCAAGACCGATCTCGACGATCTGCGCCACACCGAACGGGAACGCCTCGTTCGACCAATCATGTGGGCTGACCGATTGCATCAGCGCCCTTGAATTCGGCCCCATCACGCAGATCACCGCCTCGGACGCGGTGGCATCAGAGATCACGACAACCTCATCGCGGCGGTTCATCTTCAACCACGCCATGTCGCGGATCAGCGTCGCGGCGGGCGTCACGATGAAATAGCTGTCTTGTGCCAGGCGCGTGATCGTCACATCGGCCTCGATCCCGGCGCGTGCGTTTAGAAACTGCGTGTAGACGATCTTGCCCACCGGCACCGACATGTTACCGCCCGCCATCCGGTTCAGGAACGCCTCAGCGTCCGGCCCGTCGATGCGGATTTTGCCGAAGGAGGACATGTCATACATGCCGACCGCGTTGCGCACGGCGTCATGTTCCTGGGCTTGGTTGGCGAACCAATTCTGCCCCTTCCAGTCGTATTTGTACTCACGCTCTTGGCCTTCATTGGCGAACCAATTGGCGCGTTCCCACCCGGCCAACTCGCCAAAAACCGCACCGTTCGCCTTCAGATGCTCGTGCAGGGGCGAGCGGCGGACACCACGCGCTGTCGCCTTCTGACGGTTCGGGTAATGGTCGGCGTAAAGCAGGCCAAGCGTTTCCGAGGCGCGTTCTTTCAGGTAGCGGCGGTTCTTCTGGAACGGCTGCATCCGGCGGATGTCCACATCGCCGATATCGAAGGGCGGGATGCCATTTTCCATCCATTCCGCCAGCGCCCAACCGGCGCCACCGGCGGATTGGATCCCGATCGAGTTGAACCCGGCGCAGACCCAATAGCCTTCGAGTTCGGGCGCGGGGCCAAGGTGATAGGCATCGTCGGGCGTAAAGCTTTCGGGGCCGTTGAAGAAGGTGTGAATGCCGGCCTCGGCCAGCATCGGCAGGCGTTCACAGGCGGCCTCAAGGATCGGCTCGAAATGGTCGAAATCCTCGGGCAGCTGATCGAATTCGAAATCTTCCGGGATCGGACCCCACGGTTTGGCTTTGGGCTCAAAGGCGCCCAGCAGCATCTTGCCCGCATCTTCCTTGTAATAGGCGCATTCATCCGGCACGCGCAGCACGGGCAATTGCTTTAGCCCGTCGATGTTTTCGGTCACGATGTAGAAGTGTTCGCAGGCCTGAAGCGGCACGTTCACGCCCGCCATCTGGCCGAAATCGCGCGCCCACATGCCAGCGCAATTGACGACGATATCGGTCGCGATCCGGCCTTCGCTGCCGTCCTCTTCCTGAAAGTTTACAGCTGTCAACTTTCCGTCTGCCTGCTCGATCCCGGTGACTTTCACGCCCTCCAGAACGGTGGCGCCGCCCATCCGGGCGCCCTTGGCCATCGACAGCGCGATATTCGCCGGATCGCCCTGACCGTCGAGCGGCAGCCAGACGGCGGCCGTCATGCCATCGGTGTTCACATGGGGGTAGTGACGCAGCACCTCGGCGGCGTCGATTTCCTCCACATCAACGCCAAAGCTGCGCGCCATGGAGGCCTGGCGCCGGATTTCTTCGGCGCGGTGTTCCGTCAGCGCCATGGTGATCGAGCCGCAGCGGCGGAAGCCCGTGGACACGCCGGTTTCGGCCTCAAGCGTGCCGTAAAGCTCTTGGCTGTATTTCGACAGGCGCGTCATGTTCTTGGTCGCACGCAACTGCGCGATCAGACCCGCCGCGTGCCATGTCGTGCCGCTGGTCAGGCGCTTGCGTTCCAGAAGGACAACATCTGTCCATCCCATCTTGGTCAGGTGATAGGCAACGGAGCATCCCGCAACGCCGCCGCCGACAATGACAACGCGTGCGTGAGAGGGAACTTTGGACATGGAAGGGCACCCGGTCGGTTTAGGTGGAAAAGGGCGGGGCCTGTGCGACACCGGCCCGGATAGATCAGCCGTTGTCGCGCATACGGTCGAGCGTCGTGCGGAAGCGATCCACAATCTCGTCCACGTGGTGACGTTCGGCAATGAATTGCGGCGCGATGATTGCGTTGTCACCTGTAAACTTCACCGACAGACCTTGCCAGAACATCCGCTTCTGCAACTCGGTCCCGCGCATGCCCGGCCCGCCTTCGGCGTGAACCTCGACACCGGCCATCAGGCCAGCCACGCGGATGTCCTTGACCAATTCGTGATCTTTGAGGCCGTCCATCAAGGCGGATTCGAAGTAGGGGATCATCGCATCGGCGCGGGCGATCAGATCTTCTTCGACGATGATATCCATCATCGCGTTGCCGGCCGCGCAGGCCGCCGGGTGGCCGGAATAGGTATAGCCGTGGAAGAACTCGGTCAGGCCGCGCTTGGAGCTGCCGACAACGGTTTCGTAAATGTCATCGCGACAGGCCACCGCGCCCATGGGGATCGAGCCATTGGTCAGTGCCTTGGCCATTGTGATGATGTCGGGCTCCACGCCGTACTTCTGCGCGGCGAAGGCGGTGCCGAGGCGACCGAAGCCGGTGATGACTTCGTCGAAGACCAGCAGGATGCCATATTGGTCGCAGATCTCGCGCAGCCGCTCCAAGTAGCCCTGCGGGGGGGGAAGTGCGCCGGTGGACCCTGCCACGGGCTCGACAAAGACCGCAGCGATGTTGCTGCCGCCATAGGTTTGGGCCATCCGCTCCAGGTCATTGGCCAGTTCGACGCCGTTATGCGCGGACCGCCCGCCGGGGATAAAGGTTTCCGACGGATCATAGGTGTGGCGCAGCATCATGACGCCTGGAACCGTCGCGTGGAAGATGTCGCGGTTCTTGACCATGCCCGACAGGGACACACCGCCGATATTCACGCCGTGATAGGCGCGTTCGCGGCTGACAAACCGAGGGCGGCTTTCGCCGCGCGCATTCCAATAGGCCATCACGATCTTCATGGCCGTGTCGACAGACTCGGACCCTGAATTGGTGAAGAAGACGTGGTTCATCTTCTCGGGCAACATGCGGCTGATCTTCTCGGCCAACGCGAAAGAGCCCGGGTGACCGGCCTGGAACGGCATCACATATGTGTATTCGGTCATTTGCTTGGCGACCGCCTCGGCGATCTTCGGGTGGCAATGCCCGGCGGGTGAGCAAAACAGGCCCGACGAGCCGTCGATCAACTGGCCCCCGCGGTGATCATAGAGATGAACCCCCTCGGCCTTCACCACCAGCCGCGGGTCTTCCTTGAACCCACGATTGTCTGAAAATGGCATCCAATGGGCTTCAAGCGAATTGCTGGCGGCGTCATAGGCCATGGTGGACCTCCCCAAAGGGCGCGCCGAAGCGCGCGGTAAACGATGTGTGAAAATCGCGCCAGCGCGAGAGTCGGAGTAGGGCCAGACTTAACCTTGATTAAGGCCACCGCGGATTGTGGTTTGTGCCAAGTATAGAAGGCCCAAACGCATGGCGCTTGGGCTCAAAAAAGTGGCGAAAAATGAATGGATCAGGCGGTGGTTTGGGCCTGCACAGCCGTCACTGCGATGATATCGATGATATCTTCGGCGGTGCAGCCCCGCGATAGATCGTTTGCCGGTTTGGCAAGGCCTTGAAGAACCGGGCCAATCGCCGTCGCCCCACCAAGGCGTTGCGCAATCTTGTAGCCGATATTGCCCGCGTCGAGATTGGGGAAGATGAAGACGTTCGCCTGACCTTCCAGGGGCGAGCCCTCGGCCTTGCGCGCGGCGACCGATGGCACAAACGCCGCATCGAATTGTAGATCACCGTCGATGATCAGATCCGGCGCCGCCGCGCGGGCAAGCGCTGTCGCCTCGGTCACCTTGTCGACGGCGGGATGTTTCGCGCTGCCTTTTGTGGAAAAGGACAGCATCGCGACACGGGGCGTTTCGTCCAACAGGGCCTGGGCTGACGCGGCGGCTTGTTGTGCGATGCCCGCAAGCTCTGCCGCGTTCGGGTCGATCACCAACCCGCAATCCGAAAAGATCAGGCCCTTTTGCCCGGCCGGATGGGTATCTGGCAGCGACATCAGGAAAAAGCTGGATACCAGCGGGGCGCCTTTGGCTTTGCCGATGACTTGCAAGGCCGCGCGCACGGTGTCTGACGTGGTAAAAACGGCGCCGCCGACGGTGCCATCTGCTAGGCCTTCGCGCACCATCATCGCCGCAAAGACCAGCGGATCGCGGACGGCAGCGGCGGCCTGATCTTCGGTCACACCCTTATGGGCGCGCAGCGCGTGAAAGCTTTTGGCAAACGCGTCGTGAAGATCCGAGGTTTCCGGATCGATCACCGTGACCCCGGGCCCAACGGCCTCGGCGATATCGGGCGTGCCGATCACGGTGATCTTGGCCAGCCCCTGATTTGCGGCGATCCGCGCGGCCTCTTGGACACGCAGATCAAACCCTTCGCTCAGCACAATTTGCTTCCGGTCCGCCGCCGCTCGGGCGGCGATGGCGGCCAGCGGCCCGTGTTTGGGCGCACCCGCCGCCATGTTGCTCATTCCGCTGCGACCTGAGGAACCATGTCGTCCGCCGAGATGCCAGCCACCTCGACCGGCTTCTTCATCGCGTCGCGGCGGAAGGGATCGCCCAGTTCCTGGTTGATCATCGCCTCGATCAGCGTGGTCTTGCCATGCTTCATCTGGTCTTCGATCGCCTTGTTCAGCGCGGCGGTCAACTCGTCCTGGGTGCGGGCCACCACCCCTTCCAGGCCGCAGGCCTTGGCGATGCCGGCATAGGAGACTTCTTCGTCCAGCTCGGTGCCCACGAAGTTGTCGTCAAACCACAGAGTGGAATTCCGCTTTTCAGCGCCCCACTGATAGTTGCGGAAGACGATCTGCGTGATCGGCGGCCATTCGCCACGGCCAATCGCCGTCAGCTCGTTCACCGCGATCCCGAAGGCGCCGTCACCGGCAAAGCCGACAACCGGCACGTTTGGCTGGCCGATCTTGGCGCCCACGATCGCAGGCAGGCCATAGCCGCAGGGGCCGAAGAGGCCAGGGGCCAGGTATTTCCGGCCCTGGTCGAAATCGGGATAGGCGTTGCCGATGGCGCAATTGTTGCCGATATCCGACGAGATGATCGCTTCGCGCGGCAGGGCCTGCTGGATCGCGCGCCACGCCATGCGCGGGCTCATCCAATCGGGTTTCGCGGCGCGGGCGCGCTCGTTCCAGGTGGTGCCCGGATCGTCCTGCTCATGCGTCAGCGAGGTCAGCTCTTGCGCCCAGGCCGATTTCTTCTGGGCGATATTGGCTTTGCGCTCGGTGCGGTTTGCATCACCGGCGGTGTCGCTCAACTGGTTCAGGATGCCGTTGGCAACTTTTGCGGCATCGCCAACGATCCCAACGGTGACCTTCTTGGTCAGGCCGATCCGGTCGGGGTTGATATCGACCTGGATGATCGTGGCATCCTCGGGCCAATAGGTCATGCCATAACCGGGCAGGGTGGAGAACGGGTTCAATCGTGTGCCAAGGCAGAGGACAACGTCGGCCTCTTTGATCAGCTCCATCCCGGCTTTGGAGCCGTTATAGCCAAGCGGACCGGCAAAGAGCGGGTGGTTGCCCGGGAACGCGTCATTGTGCTGGTAGCCCACGCAAACCGGCGCGTCCAAACGCTCGGCCAGGACCTTCGACGCTTCGATGCCGCCTTCCGACAGCACAACGCCCGCGCCGTTCAGGATGACGGGGTTTTTCGCGTTCGACAGGATCTCAGCCGCTTTGGCGACGGAGTTCTCGCCGCCGGACGAGCGTTCGAATTCGATGGGCTCCGGGATGTCGATATCGATCACCTGGGTCCAGAAATCGCGCGGGATGTTCAGCTGCGCGGGGCCGGACAGACGCTTGGCCTGGCTGATCACGCGGGTCAGCACCTCGGCCACGCGGGAGGGGTCGCGCACTTCTTCCTGATAGGCGACCATGTCTTCGAACAGGGCCATCTGCTCCACTTCCTGGAAGCCCCCCTGGCCAATGGTCTTGTTAGCGGCTTGCGGCGTCACCAGCAGTAGCGGCGTGTGGTTCCAGTAGGCGGTTTTGACGGCGGTCACAAAATTTGTGATGCCGGGGCCGTTTTGCGCGATCATCATCGACATCTTGCCGGTGGCGCGGGTATAGCCGTCGGACATGAAGCCGGCCGAACCTTCATGGGCGCAGTCCCAGAACTGAATGCCCGCTTTCGGGAACAGGTCCGAGATCGGCATCATGGCCGAGCCAATAATGCCGAAGGCATGTTCAATGCCGTGGCGTTGCAGCGTTTTGACGAAGGCTTCTTCGGTTGTCATCTTCATGGCGAATCTCCCAGAGGCAGGCGACCCTACGTCCCCGCACTTGCGCATTAATGAGCCTAGAGGTCTCATTTTTGGTAGGGCCAAATTGTTCGACGGATATATCCAGCCGACATATTATTGTATAGCAAAAATATGTAGCGGTGGCTTTTGTGTTGAGAAGGGCGGCCGCCTGATCTCGGATCGCGGCGCTAGAACAGCTCTACTTGGCCACTCGATGCATCTGGCGGTGTCGAGATCGGACGGATGTCCGGCGCGGTTTCGATATAGCTGTGTTCGACAGCCCCTGAATGCGGGTGAAATCGCATTCTGCGGCCACATTTCCCACCCAAATCGCCGCCGCGCAGCCGAAAGCCTTCGGTCTTCACGAATTCGGTTGCGAATTTTGCGTTTGCTGAGCCGATTTTGGTCGAATTGCGCAGCACGTCTGCGCCGCCATATAGCCAAACCTCGAGATTGCGCCGGGATGCGCCCTTGCGCAGCAAAGCGTTCACCAGTTCTTCCATGCTGCGGGCCCCATAGCGCGCGCTGTTGCTATTGGCGGATGGGTCATCGCCGGGCAGCAAAAAGTGGTTCATACCGCCTATTTTCAGGATCGGGTCGCGCATGCAGGCGGCGACGCAAGAGCCGAGAAGAGCAACAAGGACATCGTCGGGCGTTTCCGAAAGCTTCAATTGGCCCTGCATCACATGCAAAGTCCTGGGGTCTGTCACCAAGATCATCGCAGCGTCTCCCTCTGGCGTTTCGCGGCGCGCATGGCCGCCGCTGCAATATGGTTCAACGGCACGACATCACAGACGGCACCTTCTTGATCGGCGACACGCGGCATGCCGTAGATTGTCGACGTTTCGGCATCTTGCGCGATGGTCCAAGCGCCTGCACGGCGGAGCGCCCCCAATCCGGTGGCCCCATCGCGCCCCATCCCTGTCAGCAAAACGCCGATCACATCGGATGCAATTGGGATCAGGCTTTGAAACAGGACATCCACCGATGGTTGATGCCCCGATACCGGGGGACCGGCGCGCAACCGGGTGCGCCGCAATTTTGGATCGACCTCCAGATGCTGCGGCAGACCGGGGGCGAATTGCACCAGGCCCGGCTCCAAATCCATTCTGTGGTCGGCCGCGATCACCTTTGCAGGGCAAATTCCGTCGAGACGGGAGACGACACCATCCAGGAATTCCGGTCGGATATGTTGAACGATGACGGTGGCCGGGCAATTGCTTGGAAACCGTGACAATACTTGTTTCAGCGCTTCAATGCCGCCGGTTGAGGATCCGATGGCGATGATCTTCTGAGGGTCGAGCCCCGTTGTGCGGGTTTCGGGCGGTGCGGGCTTGCGCGGTTCCGCCGCCTTCATGCCCAGCAATCGCGCAATACCCGCCGCATCGATCTGGTCGGGCACAGTAACCAATCGCACGCCAAGAAGTTCGATCAGCGCCTGATACATCGGGAATTCAGCCGCGGCTGTGATGGATTGCGTACAAATCGCGATATCCGGAGGGGTCTCTTCGGTCGGGCTGTAGGCCTCTCCAAGGCTTTGAAAATGCGACATGACCGAAAATCGATGATCGTCTCGCAAAGAGGCGACCATTGCGGATCCATTCGCCCCAAACGACGTGATGACGATGGTTTTCAGCTCATGTCGCTTATGAATGGTCACAGGGCCAACCGCCTTCGATCTTCGCGCCTTGTGATCGCTGCCACGGTTGGGTCGCGTGATCACAGGTCTGCCGGGTCTGCTCTATCGCTGACAGGTTAACAAATCGTGCGGCGGCGGCATGAATTCGGCTCAACGGCGCGGCCAGATTTTGCGCGTGACGTTAACTTGCGATTCAAGTTTGGGCCTTAATCCAGAGGCTATCCGACCGGTTGGGTGCCGCTTTCACCGACCGGATCCAAATCCGCGTCCCGATGTGGGGCAGGGCGCGGGTGATCATGAGACGTGGACCGCTGAAATAGTGAAGTGAGCGATGCGATGACACACACCTATGCTTTACCCCAGCATCTCGATAGCGCCGCTGCCCCGCCACTTGCATTCGATTTGTTGAGCCTGCGCGGCAAATCCATCGCGGTGGATGGAAGCCAGGTTGATTTCGCAGGCGCGTTGGGTCTGCAGGTGCTGATTTCGGCCAAGGCCCAATGGGCTGAAGACGGCATTGAATATGCGCTTACGCCCGTGAGCGCAGCGTTGGACAAGGCCTGTAATGGACTTGGCGTGGCTCCGCACCAGATTGGCGCGGCCCATGACGATATGTCCGAAGGGGAGCCTGATCGATGAGCTTGTCTATCCTCGCCATTGATGATTCTCGGACGATGCGCAACCTGTTGAGTGCCGCCTTGGGGCGCGCTGGATATGAAGTGGCGCTGGCCGAAGACGGCGCAGAGGGGCTTGAGCGATTTGCCCAAACTGACCCGGACGTCGTGATCACCGATATCAACATGCCAAATCTCGATGGTTTCGGGTTTATCGAGGGCGCACGGGCGCTGACCCGGAATCGGGTTGTGCCGATCCTCGTGCTGACCACCGAAAGTGCGCCTGAACTGCGCGCGCGCGCACGCGCTGCAGGGGCCACAGGTTGGATTGTGAAGCCCTTCGACGATGAAAAATTGGTTTGGGCGATCGAACGTGTGGCACCGACGGGGCAAACCGCATGAGTGGCGGCACCGATGAATTCCGCGCCTCCTTTTTTGAGGAATGCGAGGATCTGCTGGAAGCGATGCATGACGGCTTTGGCCTCATGCAAAACGGCGATGGCGATGATGAAACGATCCATGTGATCTTTCGCGCAGTCCATTCCGTCAAAGGCGGTGCAGGCGCATTCGGCTTGGATGATCTGGTTGGATTTGCGCATCATTTTGAAACTGCACTGGACATGGTGCGTGCTGGCAAAGCGCAACCGGATCCCGATCTTTTGTCGCTGTTTCAGCAATGCGGCGATCACCTGTCTGATTTGGTATCGGCTGCGCGAGATGAGGCCACCATCGATGCCAGCGACTCCGCGTCCTTGACCGCGCGTTTGGATGAGGTGATCGGTGCAAATGGTGCCGGCGACGAAGGTGTTTCCGACGCAGCGGAGAATTTCGAGCCGATGTCGCTCGATTTGGACGCGATGTTCGATATCGCCGATCCGTCAAAGCCGACCGCTACCGGCCATCAGATTTCGTTTGTGGCCGAACCGGAGCTTTTCACCAGCGGAAATGAGCCCGCGCTACTCTTCCGTGCGTTGGAGCGTTTTGGACAGGCAGAGGTTGTGGCAAACTCTGACGACGTACCTCCACTCTCCGCATTAGATCCGACGACTGCGTTTATGTCGTGGGATATTCGGATCGACACTGACGCAGCCGAGGATGTGTTGCGGGACGTGTTTGATTTCGTTTCTGACTGTGCACAGATTGAATTCAAACCGCTTTATGCAGATCGCCAAGCGGACCTGATCTCTTCTTTGGGCTTTGGCCCAGGCGTGCCGGAGATGGCACCGGAAGAGGTTACAGCTGCCTCGGAAGAGGGTGCCCCGGCCGAAGACGTTTTGGCGCTCTCCGATGAAACCGATGTGCACGATCACGATCCTACATCACCGGCCGAACCAACGCGTAGCCAAGCGGATGCGCATGCTCAGACGGAGAAATCCACGCCCAAGACGCCTATGCCGCAAACGATCCGCGTGGACTTTGAACGGGTCGACAAGCTTATCAATCTGGTGGGTGAACTGGTGATCAAGGAGGCGATGCTGTCGCAATCGGTCGCGTCTCTGGATCTGGCGACCGGCAGCGATGTCTTGTTGGAACTCGAAAGCCTCAAACAACTCGCTGGAGAAATCCAGGAGGGGGTGATGTCGATCCGCGCCCAGCCGATCAAACCGCTGTTTCAACGGATGGCGCGCACCATCCGCGATGCCAGCTCGATGACTGGCAAGCGGGTGAAACTGGTGATGAAGGGCGAAACCGCCGAGGTTGATAAAACCGTGCTCGAGCGGCTGGTTGATCCGCTGACGCATATGGTGCGCAATGCGGTCGATCACGGTCTGGAAGATCGTGAGACGCGCCTTGCCGCCGGCAAGCCCGCCGAAGGTACGGTGACGCTCTCGGCCGCGCACCGATCTGGCCGTGTTGTCATCGAAATCTCCGATGATGGCGGTGGGATTGACCGCGACCGCGTGCGCCAGATCGCAGAGAGCAAGGGCCTGATTTCACCGGACGCTGTGCTGACCCCATCGGAAGTTGACGGGCTGCTATTCCGCCCTGGTTTTTCGTCGAAGGAAGAGGTGTCCGAATTGTCAGGGCGCGGTGTCGGTTTGGATGTCGCGAAAAGCGAAATCGTGGCACTTGGCGGGCGCCTGACAATACAATCTGAGCCCGGGAAAGGGTCGGTGTTCTCGATCAGTCTGCCGCTGACCTTGGCGGTCCTAGAGGGGATGGTCGTGGACGTCGCCGGCCAAACAATGGTCGTGCCGATCACCGCGATCCACGAAACGTTGCAACCAGCGACGGCAAAAATCCATACGATCGGGTCGGGTGGCCACGTTCTATCGATCCGCGACACATTGGTCCCCATCGCAGATCTCGGCGCGATCTTCGGGTTCAGAGACCCTCCAGCCGAATTGGACGACCACGTTCTGCTGATAATTGAGACGGAGACCGAGCGGCGATGTGCGCTCATCGTCGATGCTCTGCAGGATCAACGGCAGGTCGTCATCAAGAGCCTTGAGACAAATTACACAAGCATCGATGGCGTCGCGGCGGCGACCATCCTTGGCGACGGACGCATCGCTCTTATCGTCGACCCCGAAGGTGTGGCCGGTGGCATCGCACCTGCGCCTGGCTCTGTTGATGAAACTCTCTCTCACCAAAACAGCGGAGGCGACTTTGTCACAGCCTGATGCAAAACCCGACCCGTCCGACCAAGAGGTTGTGGCGTTCCGCGTTGCAGGACAGGATTTCTGCTTTGACATCATGTCGGTGCGCGAGATCCGCGGTTGGACCCAGACCACGACGCTTCCCCATGCGCAAAGCTATGTAAAAGGCGTGATCAATCTGCGTGGAAATGTTGTGCCCGTGGTTGACCTCGCTGATCGTCTGGGTTTTGGCGCGACGGACCCTTCCGAGCGTCATGTGATTATCATCGCTGTCGTAGAGGGGCAGACGATCGGTCTGCTTGCCGATGTCGTATCCGATATCTTATCGGTTCAAAATGATGCCATGCATCCGGTGCCGGATATGGTCTCTGATCGCGTAAAAGCGTTTATTTCAGGCGTTTTGCTCGTGGACGAACGTATGATCCGCAAACTGGACCTGTCGCGCGTGGTCCCGGCATCCGGCGTTGAGGCAGCCTGATGCACGCGATGGCGGCCGACGACCACGACGAAACGCAGTCGGGCCTGGAGATCGGGCAAGAGGCATTTACGGCGCTTGCGGATCATCTGCAGGCGGCAACGGGCATCGTCTTGTCCGAAGCGAAGAAAGGCTTGGCGGTCTCACGACTGAGCCGTCGGCTTCGCGCACTCAACTTGCCGGATTTCGACGCGTATTGCGCCTTGCTGACCGGCCCTGACGGCGCGACCGAACTGGAAGAGATGATCCTTCTTCTCACGACCAACGTGACGCGGTTCTTCCGGGAAATGCATCATTTTGAGGCGTTGAAAAACGACATCCTGCCTGGACTTCTTGATCGGGCGAGGAAGGGTGGGCGCGTGCGCATCTGGTCAGCGGGATGCTCTTCGGGCGAGGAGGCTTATTCGATCGCAATGTCGGTTTTCGCAGCCGGTTCCGATGCGGGTCGTCTCGATATTCGGATATTGGCCACGGATATCGATCGCAACATGATCGCAAAGGGGCGGTTGGGATGCTACCGGCTGGACGCTGACGACATCGCCCGCCAACCGTCCCTCGGAAAAGACTTACTGCCCAAAGCCGGATCGGCGCATGAATATGAAGTGTCGGATCGCCTCCGCGAAATGGTGCAATTTGGCGAGTTGAATCTCACCAAGCAATGGCCAATGCAGGGAAAATTCGACGTTATCTTCTGCCGCAACGTGGTGATTTATTTCTCGCCAGAAACGCAGCGCAGGCTATGGCCCAGATTTGCAGCCGCTCTACAGCCTGGCGGACAATTGATGATTGGCCATTCCGAGCGTGTCACCGGACCAGCAATCAAGGTGCTGCGGTCTAACGGCGTGACGCAATATCAACATCATCCTAAGTGAGGACGAAAATGAGCACGAAAGACATGTTGCGTGTTTTGGTCGTCGACGACATGTCGACGAGCCGTGGCTTGATTATCCAAGCGCTCGAATGGATGGGGATAGGCTCTATTGACCATTGTGCAGATGGTCAAACCGCGTTGCGAAAACTCTCGACGGCGCCCGTACATATGGTGATTTCGGACTATAACATGCCCGGCATGGATGGGTTGAAGCTTCTTGAGACGCTCAGGGGACATGGCCCCACGCAGCGTATGGGATTTATCCTCATCACCGGGACCACCGACGCCTCGGTCATTGAGCGCGGCAAGCAGTTGGGAATGAATAATTTTCTCAAGAAGCCGTTTTCTCCCACAGCGCTGAAATCCTGTATCGAACGCGTCGTAGGTCCGCTGTGATGGAGGGCAGTCCAAAGATGTCGAACCACATCGCAAGTGTGGATGACGAGATTTCGGTCTCGGAGTTTTTGAAGCATATCGCCGAGGAAACCCTGCACCTTGCCGCGTTGACGGAGCGGCTGGATCAAACCCTCGGAGCAATAGATGAAAAGGCCATAGACGCTGACGCCGATTTCAGCGCCGCTTTGCAAAATATGGACTATGTCCGACAAGGGGTGCGCGCAGTTGGGGTTCTGACAAAAAACCTCTCTGCTTGTTTGGAGGCGCAACCCGACGCCGTGGTCTCCCGCGCGACTGTAAGTGCCGGGGTCGGGCCGAAAAACATTTTGGACAATTGCCTTTTGGGACCCGAAGCGATGCGCCCTACGCCCAACATATCCCTCCCCAAGGCGGTGCCTGGAGATTTTATCGAGTTTTAGACATGTAACGGGTCAGGTAATTGACCCTATCCTCAGGTCGATGTGCCTTGAGTGCGCGGCGGGATTGGATCGGTATGTGTCGCCTCCGCACTGGCGGGGTCGTTGCCGATATGTCGAAGGACGGGACGAACATTTGTCGCTTGACCGGAGGCGAGCATCACCTCGGCAAGCAGCGTCCGTAGTGCTTGATCTTTTGGGTGTCTTTCAATCGCGGTCACCAATATGGCGCGTGCGGCACCCTCATCATTCCGGGCGATCGCGATACGCGCCTTCGCAATCGTCAGATCCACAGGCCGGATGGAAGTCAGCGGGGTTGGCCCCTGCGCGTTTTCCTCCGCTTCAGAGACAATGGAGCGCGCCAGAGCAAACTCGGACCGTTCCAAGGCGCGGGCGAGATTGAGCTGAAACTGATCGAGCGGCGACCCAACCGGCATATCAGTTGGTGCATCCTGCGGGGAGGGCGTCAGCGCGGACGGGGCGGAGCCGGGTGGCCCTTTCCGCATGCCGGAGCGATTGTCATCAAACATGCCGACTGATTTGCTAGCCATTGCCACTTCCCTCATTTCTCACACTGATTCACATCGCCCGGATGCGTACCGCAATTGCCTCCGCGCATTATGGAAATGTAACCAAAAACGCGGTTAAGACTTGGTTAATTTATACATGTCTCTTAGCATCTTGCGATCAAGTAGTGACAGTTTCGATCACGTTCGGGATGTCGTGCCAAATATGGGCGCAGATTCATGATGCTTTCGTTGCGTCATGCTCGCATTTGTTGCAACAGTACCGCTGCCCCACTTTGTGCCGCCACTTCACGACACCCACTGGCGCTGTCCGATCGATTACCGGAGACCATATTCGTTGTTTTATTTTAAACCATCTGTCATGCACCTTAGCTTTTTGGCAACGTGCGTTTTTTCGCTTGTCAGCCATACACCAGCCCACGCTCAAGGGATCGCGCCACCTGACCCTGAGGTTGTGGCCGACCAACTGGCGCAACTGGGCTCAAACGTACCCGGTTCCATCTTTGCCATGCAGCCGTTTCGCAACGCGCAAAGCCTGACCGGTGCCGATGGCACCAGTTTCACTCTGACTTCGATGAACCCGTATGTGAATTCCTGGTTTGTGCTGGAGATCGCACAGGCGAACGGTCGCGCACGTACCGTTCATTTCGAGAATGCCGATCCAGATACGTGGGACATCTCTCTGATCGACGAAGATGGTCCGGCGCTTCTGATCGAGGGGGAGGGGGACAGCTTTGCCTGTGCCCCTTGGGATGATGGCGAGTTGGACGACGTGCAAAGCGCGTCTTTGCCCTTTGCACCGGTCTGTGATTGGAGCCTGTTTGTGCGCAATCCGGTCAGCGGCAACCGCACGACGCGGGAAGCTGTGGCCGAGTTCCTGCGCGAAAACGTCGTATTCGGCGATTCCATCGTGAACCTGATCAAAGGCGCCTTTTTCGAGGATGCCTTCATGGTCTCCTCGGAGGGTGAAGAAGAACTTGAGGAGATCGATGGCGTCCAGTTGCTGGGCAATGCCCGCCTGGATCGCGCGCCGAATATGCGGCCCTATATGGGCTTCGAATTGCTGGGCACCGATGCGGGCGCCATGACCGCGGGCGCCTGGTACGAGGTCGATGAAGCGCCCGGGATCTACGCCAGCGTCATGCAGCCTGGCATGATCTCCTCGGACGTTTTCCAAGTGCCCGGGGCGAACCGGCTTGATGGTGTCGAAAGCCGGGCCGATGTGTACCTCGTTGCCTTCGATATGGCGCGGTTCGACATCGGATATGAGCTTGGCACGGATCACCCGGCTTTGGGATGGTCATCGCGTCCGTCTAACCGGCATGGTCAAGGCAGCGGGCCCGATGGGTTTAGTCGGCCTGATCCGCTGGTGCGCACGGGCATGCTTAACCCAACCTTTGTCGAACGCCTCGCGGCGACCTTTACCGGTGGCTTCAAACGCGACCACGGTGCGTGGCGTTTCGGGGATTATGCGACGTTCAACTACGGCCATCACTACGGCTTCATGCAGAACGGCACCATCATCTCGCGCCTCTGGCCGAACCTGGCGACGCTTTACATGACCCATGACGGCGAGGTGTCGATGCGCACCTGGTCGGAAGAAGATGTCGATTTGTTGCCTGACTTGGTCTTTGCGCGCCAAAATGGCGTCTCGATTGTCGAAAACGGTGTGCCTGGCCCGCGCGTGACGTCCTGGGGCGGTGGCAATTGGTCGGGCTCGGCCAATGCGGATTTGCGCACGCTGCGCGGTGGCGCCTGTATCCGCGAGGTCGAGGGCCGCCAATTCCTGATCTACGCCTATTTCTCGACGGCCACGCCGTCCGCTATGGCGCGGACCTTCCAGGCCTATGATTGCGATTATGCGATGCTTCTGGACATGAACAGCCAGGAACACACCTACATGGCGCTGTATGTGCATGATGAAGACGGGGAAGACATGGATGTGCAGCACCTGGTCTCTGGCATGGCCGAAGCCGATCCGCGGGGCAATGCGGGCCCCTTGCCGCGTTTCATCAGCGCGCCGGACAATCGTGATTTCTTTTATCTACTGCGGAGGCAATAATGGCATTGGGGCAGACATTTAAGGCAGCGCTGGCGGCGGCTGTGCTGGCCGTAACGGGCGGCGCGGTCAGCGCGCAAAGCCTGGCGGAACGCAATGAGTTGCTGTTCCAGCAACTGCGCGAGATCCGCGGCCTGTCGAATTCCGAGATCAACCGCGTCCGCGAGATCTTCGCCAATTCGCCCAATGGTTGGATGGGGCAGGGCAACCCGTTGGTCACGCAGCATCCGCTGACGCCGGAAGAGGCCGCCGCCCGCGTCGGTGGCTCGGTCGCGCAGGTCCAGGCCAGCTATCGCAACCGCGAATATGAACGGATTTGCGGCGGGCCTTACATGGTGCCGCTCTACGATCCGCAGACCCAATCGCCACGCGATGCCACGGTCTGCGCGGATATGTTTGAATATCCTAATATCCCTATGGTCTATCCCGTGGTTTGGGTGCGCGCCAATGAGGCGGCTGCGCTTTGTGCCGCGGAAGGCGGGCGGATCGGCGATGCCCATGAATGGGAAGGCGCCGCGGCGGGCCAGTTGCTGCCTCCGGATTACCCGTTCGACATGATCCGCGGGATGAGCGGCTCTGCCGCCGTGAACACGATGCGGAACTGGCACAACAATAACTACGCCAGCACCCGTGGGACCTATTCGATTGGCGCCTGGCAATCGGGTGTCTGCGCAACGGGTTCGTTCAAGAATGCCTCCTGCAATGGCGGCAGCTTCACGGGGTGTGGGTCGAACACCTATCCCGCCGGTAGCTTCCCGCAATGCCGCTCACCCCTGGGAGTCTATGATATCGACGGCAACGCGGCCGAGCATATGAACCTGCCGCTGTCCGAGGATCAGATGGCCTCGCGCGGGTCCACCACTTTGGGTGTGACGGAGATGAAGGGGTCGTGGTTCATCTGGGACACGATCCGGGCCCATGAGCATTGGGCCCGGTGGCGGGCGCCGTTCTGGCACGGCACGCGCGTGCTGAGCGAAGGCAGCCACCGCAACTATCATCTCGGGTTCCGCTGCTTCCGCGACGTTCGCTGATCCGGCCTTCTCACTCACAAAAACGGCGCCCATTGCGGCGCCGTTTTTCGTTTCTGGACAGGTGGTTGCCGCTCTGCGTTAAAGCGATGCCATCCGAACGGTTGCACCGCTGAGCGCGCCGTCTGAGTTTAGGAAGGCGGCGTAACGCTCATCCGTCAGAAGCTCGCGCAGATCGACCGCGCGACCATCGACAAAGGCGGTGCGGCTGACCAGGCGAATGCCGTGGCTGTAATCGGCATAATAGGCGCCATGCACGGTCGACAGCGGCTGGATCGGATTGCCGTTGGTGCGATGCCAGCCATAGATCGCGACGCGACCCGGATTGCGCCCCAGGCGGTTGGCAATCACCAGATCCTTTTTGTGGCCCGCGACCAACTGCCCATCACGGGCGCCCGCGCGGGCAAATTGCCCATCGAGTGTCTCGTCATGGCGCACGAAGTAATTGGTCGACGACATCGAAGATCCGGGTGTCATCGGCGAGGGGGCGATGCGCACATCCGCCTGCCGGTAGATCGCGTCGACCATACTGGTCGTGGGCAGCATCATATCGAACGATTCAGCGACCCGAAGTGCCGCGGGAAGGCCCAGGGGCACACGCACATTGTCGGTGTCGGACCCGATCGCCAGATAATCTGGCGTCACGCAGATCGTCACTTCGGTCGTACGCCCGCCGACGGTGCCCCGCAGCGTAACCGGATGAAGCGCCCGAATATGGCTGGGTACGTTTCCGGCTAGTGCCTGTTGCACCAGGCGGTCATCGCGCGATCCGCCGGAGCCGTTTCCGATCGCGGCCATCACCGCGGACCCGCCGGAGGCTCCGCCGGGGCGCCGCGGGATTGCGCGGGCCAGGCGCGCCGAGCACTCGCCATTCGCCGCATTGCCACCGAACAATCCGCCACGGGGTGTTGGCAAAACACCTCCCAAGCCGGTCGCGCCCGGGGCATCGGCTCGTGCGACCTCAATGGTATTGGGGTCGGCGGCCACACGCACGACCAGGTTGTCAGGCCGAAGCGAGGGGCGGGGGCTGATCGCGGCCAGCAAGGCGGAGGTTTGCGGCCCATTCTCATCGGGCCAGGCGGGTGAGGTAATGGCGCCCGGGCGCGTGGTTGGGCGGGGAAGCGACGCGGCCCGCAATGGGGACATGCCGCGCGCCATCACGACCACTTCCAGGTCTCCGGATGCGGATGGGCGCGGCACCGGCATGACCGGAGGGCGCCCTTGCACGATTTGCACGGAAGCGGGTTGCGCCGTGGGCTCGGTCTGTACGGTCTGTCCGCCAAGCGCGGGTGCGGTCCGGCCTGCTGGCGCGGTATCTGTCGGGGCCGACAATGCCAGTTCGATGTCACCTTCGAAACTGGGCCAAATGCGCGGCGCAATCTCACGATCCGTATCTGCGCGTTGCCGGGCGGGGATATGCGTCGCGGATGCCGCAGCGTGAAACGCCGCGTTGCGCGCATCAACGGCGTTGGACATCACAACGTAGCTTGCGCCCAGGGTCGCCACGGATGTCGCGAAGACAACCGCCAATACCCCATTCGGATTTTGTAAGAAGCCGCTAAATGTCCATGCGGATGTATCTGTCCCACGCGCAACGTTCTGCGCGGCGTCTGTCCCATTCATATGGAAACACTGCCCCTTTTGGCCGTCACGCGGTGCCCGCCGCGCTTACTGTCCCTAAATTTAGGTTAGCCCTATTCTGGAAGTGTTAAATAAGCAACAACTCCGTAACCATTTTTCTAAACCTGTTGCGATCTGGGCGGAATCTCGCCAGCCGGGGCCGCTTTTTGATGACTCTCCGGAAGACGTGCTTAGAGCGATGTCTTCTTGAAGATCGGTTCAGGAATGTTGCGGATCACGGCCATGACGACGCGCCAGATCGGGCGCGTATAGATGATGTTTTTCTGGCGCTGAACGGCGCGCAGGATCGCTGTGCCCACCTCTTCGGGGTCAGCGGTCAGCGGGCCGGGCAAATCCATCCCGTCGGTCATGGCGGTGCGCACAAAGCCGGGCAAGACCGTTACAACATGCACATTCTTCGATGCCAGCCGATTGCGCAGGCCGGATAGAAACGCGGTGAATCCGGCTTTGGCCGACCCATATACGTAGTTGGAGGCGCGGCCGCGATCGCCGGCAACCGATGAGATGCCCACCAGGGTGCCCGATCCGCGCGCGTCCATCGCATTTGCCAGATGCGCCAGAACAGAGGCCGGGCCTTCGAAATTCGACCGCAGAACAAAGGCCGCCTTTTCGGGATCCTCGGCGCTGTCATCTTGCTCGCCCATGGCCCCGACCGCGCAGACCGCGATTTCGGGCAGCTCTGGAAGGCCTTCGATGAATGCGGCATGCGTGTCCGTCGCGAGCGCGTCGAATGCGTGGATCGTGACCTCCACCCCAAACCGCGTGCGCAGGTCGGCGGCATCTTCGTCCAGGCCCTCGGGGCGCCGCGCCGCCAATTGGATCGCGTGCCCTTCTTTGGCGAAGCTGCGTGCAACGGCGCGGGCCATGCCGGATGTCGCGCCCAGGATCAAAACCGCATTGCTCATAGGCCCAGCCTTTCTGATTGGACCGAACGGAACCGCTCCGCCAGGCCGTGTTTTGCGCGCATTGCTGCGAATGCGTCCCATCTCTCATCCGATTTTGCGACCGCCTCGGGCATGCGCGCATCCTTTGCCAGATAGAACCGCCCGCCATGGTCGAGCGTGATCCGATCCAGTTTGTCCATCAGCGCCAGCGTCCGATCATTGGCCGGGAAATCCAATGCCAGCGTGTAGCCCGGCATTGGGAAGGAAACGTGACCGGATTGCGGCCCAAATCGTTTCAGCACCGACAGGACCGATCCGGTCTGCGCCTCGGCAATCGTATCCATCAGCTCTTTCAGGCCCGCCGCGGCTGTGTCGTTGGGCAGCGCGCATTGAAATTGCACGAATCCGCCCCGGCCATAGAGGATGTTCCATCCGCGCAGGGCGTCGAGCGGGTAGAAATAGCTGTCCCAATCGACCAGGCTTTCGCCCGCTTTCCGGGCGCCGCGACGCCAATAGATGCCGTTCAAGGCGCGCAAAAACAGGCCGCGAAAGATGAGGGGCGGGGCGGGGAAAGGAACCGGGATCTTGGTCTTGTGCCGCACCTCAAGCGGTGCGCGATGCGGCGGCAGATCATCCTGGGTCGCGTGGCGCCCCAGCAGCAAAAGCGAGTGGCCATGATGCGGCCCGTCCGAGCAATCGATCCAAGCCACCGAATAGGGGACATCCTCGGTATCCTCAAACGCGGCAATCGTATCGGCGACCGAGGTCAAGGCGCGGGTCTCTTGCACGATCCAGGCGGTTTCGACCGCCCGCAACCGGATCTGAGCCCGCAAGATGACGCCCGTCAGGCCCATGCCGCCGACGCTCCATTGGAACATCTCGTCCTCGGTCGTCAGGCGTCGTGTCGTGCCGTCGGGGCCCATCAGGTCAATCCAATCGACGCAGGCCCGGAAAGATCCGTCGATATGGTGGTTCTTGCCGTGGATATCCGCGGCAATCGCGCCACCAAGGCTGACATATTTGGTGCCTGGCGTGACCATCGGGAACCAGCCGCGCGGCAGGAAGGTATGGATGATATCGCCGAGAAGAACGCCCGCCTCGGCGATTAAAACGCCGGTGTCATCGTCAAAGGACAGCATCCGGTCCATCCCGGTCATCACCAGCGTCGCGCCCGTATTCAGAGCCGCATCGCCATAGGCGCGCCCGTTGCCGCGGGCGATCAGCGGCGTTTCCGTGATGGCGGCGCGCACATCGGCCTCCGACCGGGCCGTGGTGATCTTGCAATCCACTCTGGGGAACCGGCCCCATCCGCCCAGCAAGCTCATGACGCGATCCTATTGAATACAAAACGGCGGTCGAGCTGGTACTTCGTGACATAGCCAATGGTCAGGCCGATCACGGCGCCGATCTCGCGCGCCAAATCGGTGCCCCAGATCATCCAGAATGTCGTTTCCGTGACCCAAAACACCACAGTCGTCACCACACCCATCAGGGAATAGAGCGCAAATTGCTGCCCTTGGGCGGCGGCGCCGCTTGTGTCGTCGAAAAAGATCCAGCGTTTGTCGAGCACGTATTTCACCACCAATCCTGCCAAAGTGCCCGCGCCCATGGCGGCCAGGAACCACAATGTGGTGTCCCCGCCGAGCAAAACCAGACGTTGGCAGGCCAGGTTCACAATAGTCGCGATGACAGCAAATGCGGTGTAGCGAAAAACAAGTGTGCTGCGTGTCATGATCCCGCATTCCCCCAAGCGATGCGCCGTTTCAGCCGAAGGTTGCTATCCGACAGCACTTTGACCCGCACATGGCCGGCATCTGGCGTGAATGTGAAAGGCGGGGTTAACGGGGGCAGCGGACTGATCCTCTTGTCATGTCTTTGGCGCGACAATACGAGATCGCAGAACGTTTCGGCGATGCTGCCCTATCGACAGCATGCTAGGGGCTGGCTATCGTCATATCGATTGATTTTTCAAGAGGAATTGCCCGCCATGGTGTCCGCTCGGCCGTTTTGTGCAATATGTTTAATCGCTGGTTTGGCGGTAAATGGGACTGCAACCATGCTGTCCGCGCAAGAAGATGCCAATGCCTCGGAACGGGCCGCGGCGGTTGAGGATGCATTGGCGGCCTTTCAAGATCTGGCTGAGGCCTCGGCGACAGAGCCTCCGGCCGAGCGCGCGGATGCGGTGGCGGCCGCACGGGCCGAATTCGAGGCGCTGGCACAGGCATCGCTCGCGCGGGCAACGGAAGAGGCCGAGGCACGGGCCGCCGCAGATCGGGCCGCGGCCCTGGCAGAGGCGCGTGGCGCGTTTGAGGCCTTGGCGGCGACCTCTTTGCGGAATGCCATCGAGGCGACGGTCAGCGCCCAACGGGCCGAGGCTCTGTCCGCGGCGTCAAACGCGTTTGAACAATTGGCTGCGGAAAGTGCGGCCAGGGCCGAAGCCGCCGCCGCGGCACAAGCGGCTCTGGACGAATGTGTGGCCATTGCCGGCGCGCCCTCCGCCGAAGTGCCTCTCTCAGAAGCGGCGCAGCAGGCCGCGTTCATCGCATTGCGGGAGGCGCTCCCTGCCTGTCGCGATGCGGCAGAGGCGCTGCCCGAAGAGGGCGTGCCGTTCTATCATCTGGCAACCGCGGCGCAGGCCGCCGGGCGCCATCGTCGTGCCATCCCACTCTATGAAACGGCGGCGGAAAATGGCGTCGCGGCCGCCCTGACACGGATTGGCGATTACCACAATTTCGGCATTCGCCCGATCCGCGAAGATGCGGATCAAGCGGTGGAATTCTATCGCCAGGCGGCAGAGGCGGGCGATGTTGCGGGCACGGCGACCCTGGCCTTCATGTACCGTTTGGGCCGTGGCGTGCCGCGCGACCCGGCGGAGATGGTGCGCCTGATGCAAGTGGCCGCCGATGCGGGCTATCCCTTTGCGCAGGCCAATCTGGGCAACACCTATCTGACCGGCGAAGGTGTGCCGGGCGAGGCGGATGAAGCGCTTGGCATCCCCGATGCACGCCGCGCCGTTCCCCTGTTGGCGGGGGCTGCGCGTGCGGGGAATACCGATGCCGTTCAAAGCCTTATCGAGCTTTATTCACGCGGCGGGCCAGGCGTTGAGCCCAATGATTTCCTGCGCTTTCGCTGGACCAACTTCCTGGCCGAGACCGGCGATATCGCGGCTCAGGCGGAGCGGGCCTTTCTGTTCGAGCAAGGCATCGGGCGCGACCGCGACCCGCAATTTGCCGCGCAGGAATATGTGCGTCTGATGGAAACGGGCGAGATCGATATCGATGATCTGCGGGGGCGCGTGAACGGCCAGGTGCCACCCTGGGATCGCGAAACCGCGGAGGCCTTGCAGCTTATCCTGCAAGAACGCGGCCTCTACCAGATGGCCATCGACGGCGCCGTAGGGCCGGGCACCCGTGCCGCGGCGCGCGCGCTCAGCGAATAGAGCGGCTTAGCCTCGATCCATCGCATGATAATTGGCATTCGGCATCATGTCGGATGCGATGGCAAATCGGTTGGACATGTTGAAAAAGCCGATCACATCGGACAGGTCGAAGATTTCGGCCTCGCTCAACCCCGCATCCGTCAGCGCGGCGCGATCCGGCGCATCCACCTCCCAAGGCGCGGTGGTCAATTTCCACGCGAAATCCAACATCGCCCGCTGGCGCGGCTCCAACGGTGCGACGCGGTAATTCATCACCAGCATTTCACCCAATTGCGGATCGCCTGACAGGTTCCGCACCGCTTGCCCATGCGCCACAAGACAATAAAAACAACGGTTTGCCGATGATACGACAACGGCAATCATCTCGCGTTCCAGTTTCGACAGGCCCGACGGCGCCAGCATCAGCGTGTTGTAATATTGGGCGAAGGCCCGCAACTTGTCCTGATTGAGCGTAAAGGTCTTCAGGACGTTCGGCACCAAGCCCAGCTTTTCCTGACAGATTTCAAGATAACGCTGCATATCCTCATCAAGTGTGATCGGGTCGGGCAGGTCATAAATTGAGATGTGATCGGGCTGGGGCATGGTGGATCTCCGCAGGATTTGCGGCAGCGTGGCGGCGGCGCCCGGAAATGTCCACACTCAGACGATCGGCTCGGTCTTTGCGTGGCGGGCTCGGTAGCGGCGCGGGGTCGTGCCGTATTGATCGCGAAACAACCTGTGGAAATAACTCAAGTTTTCGATCCCGCAATCTTCGGCAATGGTCGCGACGGGCCGGGCGGTCCCGCTCAGCAGCATCGCGGCGTGCTGAATGCGGATCCGGTTCACATATTGCGTCGGGCTCAGGCCCAGATGGCGGCGGGTTTCGCGGCAGACATGGGCCTGCGACCGCCCGGCAGCGGTGATCAGGCCCTCGGCCCCGCGGCGGAACACTCTGGGGTCCTGGGCGGCTTGTGCCGCTTGGATCAGCCAGGCGGGCGCGCGATCCTGGGCAGAGGCGCTGGCATCCAGCACATGGGTCATGATCGACATCAGGAAATGCTCGATCCGGGCCAGGCCGCGATGGCTGGATTGCAGCGACAGCATCGCGTTGACGGCGCGTTCCTTCTGCGGGCCCGCCAAACGGATCGAGGCCGGGAACTCTGCCGGTGACCAAAAGAACTTGCCCGCCATGTCGGCGTGATACCGCGATACCAAATGGTCGGCGGTCGATTGGCGGAACATCACATTCAGGATCCGCGCGGTGATCCCGGGGGCCGCCTGCATCGCGTGGCGGTCGAGCGGGCGTATGAACGTCAATTGTCCGGGTTCCAGCAACTCTTCCAGGCCGTTGATCCAATGGTGCACCTGGCCCTGCTCCACCAGGAACAGCTCATAAAAATCGTGGCTGTGCTCCAGAAGCGGCGGTGTGTCCGAGACCTCGATCCGCGCGAAGTGAAACGCGTCGCTATCGGGAATATAGGTATCAATCTTGAACATCTTTTGGGCTAAGCGCATGGAAAAATTCTACTTTCTGCCTCTGGGTGCAAAAAATGACATCAAGATAGTGCATTTTTTTATCAAGCGCGGGTCTCCAAAGCAAAGCGTGTTTACCTAAAGTCAGGGCAGGGGAGACACATATGACGACGTCAACGTCCTTGGATCTGAGCTTTCGTCCAGCCCGGGTTGATCAGGCACAGCGGCTTAGCCCGCATGAGATTGCGCAATACAATGCGCAGGGCTTCGTGCAGCCGTTTCGCGTGTTTTCTGATACTGAAATTGCGGCCATTCGGGCGTATTTCGACCGTCTGATGGCAGACCTCGGCCCGGGAGGCGCCTATGGAATCAACTGCTACCAAGCGCGATTGGCCGGGATCTGGGATATCGCCACCGACCCGCGCCTGCTCGATTTGGTGCAGGACATCATCGGCCCCGACATCATTTGTTGGGCTAGCGCGATCCTGTCGAAAAAGCCCGAGGGCTCGCGCGCGGTGCCCTGGCATCAGGATGCCAGTTTCTGGCAGCTGAGCCCGGCACGGACGGTCACGGTATGGCTCGCCATTGACGATGCCGATGCCGATAACGCCGCGATGAGGTTCATCCCCGGTACCCATGATATCGGAGCGATCGAAACCTCGGATATGGGCGCGGCCAGCGTCTTTCACAAAGGTATCGCCGAGGCGGAGCGGTTTGGTACGCCCTTCGTCAACACCCTGAAAGCCGGAGATGTTTCTCTTCATGCGGATATGCTCGTCCATGGGTCGGGCGTGAACCGCTCCAACCGCAGGCGCTGCGGTCTAACCCTGCGCTATTGCACCCCCGAAAGCCGGATCGTCGACCCCGACTGGGCCCGAGGGGTTGAGGCGATCATCGCGCGCGGCAGCGATCCGTCGGGCCATTGGCGCCACCATCCACGGCCCGACAATGACGATATCCTGGCGACTGAAAGCCCCCATGTCGTGGGGAATAACTGACGTGACGCCGACGAGACGATTTCAGTGTCGCGCAGACTGGTCTGCCTCACACGTGCGCATCGCCGCGGGGGGCGCGCGATGAAGATCACCTGGTTCGGACATGCGGCTTTCAAACTAACCGATGCGGCGGGCCTGTCGGTGATCACCGATCCCTATACACCCGAAGGTGTCGGCTATGCGCCGATCCGCGACAGCGCGGATGTGGTGGTGATTTCCTCCGATGATGACGACGCCCATTGCCGCGCCGATCTGATCCCCGGCAGGCCCGAAATCATCAACGCGTTGAAAGTGGCGCAGGGGGGCGGCCAGGGCGGCGACGCGTTGAGGGTCACAGCCATCGAGGCGGCGGAATGGGATCATCACCCGGAACACGCCGTGCCGGGCCAGAACGGCATGTATCGATTTGAACTCGACGGGATCAAGATCGCCCATATGGGAGATGTCGGAAATCCTCTGACCCAGGCGCAGCAAGATTTCTTCGAGGACACCGATGTGCTGTTGGCGCTGGCGGGCGGCTATCTGACGATCGAATTGCCGGATCTGATGCGGATGATCCGCCGCATGAAGCCGAAACTGATCATTCCGATGCATTTCCGAACGCTGACCTACCGCCCGCGCAACACGATGTGGATTGAGCGGTTTCTGAGCTATTTTGAGGAAGAGAACATCGATTTTGCCTGTGCCCATACCATCGATCTGGCGCGGGGCGATCTGCCCGACCGGACGCGGGTGATGGTGATGGATTACGTAAGATAGCTGCGCCGAAATATCGGGCAGTCCCCGCGCCATCTGCGGGAAGACCAAAGTCCTAGGGAGGATGATATGACACAAGTGACGAAATTTCTGCTGGGCTCCGCGGCGATGGCGCTGGCGCTGACCGGCGGCGCCCAGGCGCAAGAGGTCGCGCGCGAGGATACGGTTATCTTTGACCTGGACCGCACGATCCGCGACCCCGAGAATTTCAACTGGATGACCGACGGCACGGGTATCCGCCGGATGCATGGCGCCCATCAAGCCATGTGGGAGCCGCTGTTTATCCTGAACTACAATACTGGGGAGCTTGAGCCCTGGCTGGCCACCGGGTTCGAGGGCAACGAGGCCCAGGATGAATTCACCATCACGCTGCGTGAGGGCGTGACCTGGTCCGATGGGGAGGCGTTCAACGCCGATGACGTGGTCTTCACCGTGAACATGGCGCTCGAAAACGAAGAGCTGACGGCCCGCGAAGTCGCGACATTGCGCGGGCAGGTTGCCTCGGTCGAAGCGGTCGATGACTTGACCGTGCGCTTCAGCCTGACCGCCGCCAATCCGCGCTTTGTGGTCGACAATTTCGGGGTCCGCATCTTCGGCTCGTTCCTGATCATGCCCGAGCATGTCTGGAGCGCGGCGGAAAATCCCGCGACCTTCGCGTTCTACCCGCCGATTGGCACCGGGCCTTATGAATATGAAAGCAGCGCGTCGAACCGGGCGATCTGGGATCTCCGCGACAGTTGGTGGGGCGCTGAGACCGGCTTCATGGACATGCCAGAGCCCCAGCGCGTCGTCTTCCTGGAATCCGGCGGTGAGGAAAGCCGGGCGCAGTTGATCGCCGCCAATGATCTGGATGCCGCCCAGAACCTAAGCGTGGGCACCTTCGAAGCCATCCAGGCCCAGAACCAAGCGACGATGGCCTGGTATGACAGCTATCCCTATGCGGTGGCCGATCCCTGCGCGCGGCAATTGGAGATCAACACCACCGTCGCCCCCTGGGACAGCGCCGATATGCGCCGCGCCGTAGCGATGATCATCGACCGCAGCCAGATCGTGAACATCGCCGCCGAGGGCGCGACCACGGCCTCGCAAACCATGTTTGCCCAATATGGCGCGATGAGCCCGTTCATCGACGCCGTGGTCGAGGCTGGCCATGGCTTGCCCGAAACGGCGGACGTCGCGGCGGCCCAAGCTCTGATTGAAGCCGAAGGTTGGACGCGCAGTGGCGATTACTACGAGAAGGACGGAGAAACGCTGTCGGTCGAGATCCATGTGAACTCGGCCTCCACCGAATATACGCGGACCATCGATATGGTCGTGGAGCAGCTTCAGCGGGCGGGGATCGATGCGCGGTCTGTCCCCGTTGAGAACTCGGTCTTCTGGGGGGAGGTGTTGCCCTTCGGGGCGTTCGAGATGTCCTATTCCTGGCTCAGCTGCGGATCGGTGAATGAGCCCTGGGCGTCGATGGGCCGCTACACGGTGGCCGATGTTGTTCCCGTGGGCGAACGCAGCCCCGGCTTCAACAACACACCGCGCTGGGACAGCGAAGGCGCCCAGGCCTATTCCGAGATCGTCGCGGCGATGGCGACGATGCCGCTTGGATCCGAAGAGATCCCGGGGATGGTTGCCGAGGCCTACCAATATCTCGACGCCGAGATGCCGTTCATTCCGCTGGTGCAAGCCTTCAAGCTGATGCCGTTTAACACAACCTATTGGGAAGGGTGGCCGAGCGCCGAGAACTACTACAACCACCCGTTTTTCCATTGGAATTCGGGTCATCAGATCATCCACAACCTGACACGGGCCAATTGAGGCGGTGACGGAAAACGCGCGTTTTCCGGCCGGAATTCGCGCGAGTTCCGGGCCCGTGCGCAGCGGGCCGTCCGGTGCCTTTGGGCGGAGATCGTGATGGAGCGGCGATATCTGAGGTTTCACGGCCTGCGCGAGGTCGGGCAGCGCCAGATCAAGCTCTATGGTTTGACGGTGGAACCGCAGGATATGCCTAGCGATCTCATCGCCGAGGCGGAGCATTTCTTGGCCACTGGGGTCGCGGAAAAGGCGCCGCCATCGGCGCTCGGCTTCGCGATCGTTCATCCCGGGGTCGAAGGTGTCTCGGTCGCGGCGCATTGGTGGGAACAGGGATCGGTCCTGTGCCACCACATCCAGCGGCGGCTCTACGCCTCGGACCAAGAGGCGCGGGTTGCAGAGCGCGGCGTGATTGGGTGCGTCTGGGAATTGGCGGTCATCGCGGCCGAACAGGGTTTTTGGCGCGAGACGATGATGAACAGGCAACCTGCGCCGGATGCGTATCTCGCGCAGATATTGGACGTCGAAACGGTCTGATGGCGTAGGGAGGGAAGGAATGATGATGGGACGTATTCCGTTAAACTACCTGGCGAACCGGTTTTTCACACTGTTTTTGACAGTGTTCATCGCGGCGACGCTGATCTGGATCATCCCGCGCCTGTCGCCGATCAACCCCGTGGATGTGATGCTGGGCCGGATGGCGGCGGGGGGCGGATCGGTCGAAAACTCCGGCGCGATCCTGGATCAACTGACCGAAAGCTTCGGCCTGAACGACCCGTGGTATGTGCAATATTGGCTCTATGTCACCAACACGCTGAGCTTCGATTTCGGCATTTCAACCGCCAGCTTCCCGACCCCGGTCGCCAGCATGATCGGCGCCGCCTTGCCCTGGACCATCGGGTTGATGCTGATTTCGCTGATCATCACCTTCATCATCGGCAATCTTCTGGGCGCGCTGATGGTGTGGGAGCATACGCCGCGCCTGTGGAAAGCGGTGATCCCGGCGGCGATGGTCTTCACCTCGATCCCGCCGATCCTGTCGGGCCTTCTGTTGATGTATCTCTTCTCGTCGCAACTGGGCTGGTTCCCCCTGACCGGTGCCTATGGGCTGAATGTTGAGCCCGGCTGGAGCTGGGGTTTCGTCACCAGCGTGTTGCATCACGGCTTTCTGCCCGCGATGTCGATTGTCGTGGTGACCTTCGGGTTCTGGGCACTGGGCATGCGCGGCCTGATGATCACCGTTCAGGGCGAGGATTACACCGTGCTGGCCAAAGCCAAAGGCCTGCGCAAGCGATACATCCTGTACAAATACATGATCCGCAACGCGATCCTGCCGCAGATCACCGCCTTTGCCCTGAAGATCGGGATGCTGGTCGCGGGTCAGGTTCTTGTGGAGCGTATCTTTGCCTATCCCGGCATGGGCAAGCTGCTCTATGACGCGATCCTGGATCAGGATTTTCCGGTGATCCAGGGCGTCAGCTTCGTGATCATCCTGATGACGGCGGTCTCGGTCTTTCTGGTCGATCTGATCTATCCGCTGATCGATCCACGCATTCGGCATGGAGGGTAGGGGCATGGCAGACGAAACCTCGAACGCCGCAGCCCCCGAAACCGCCGCCCCCGATATGGGCGGGCTGACGAAGCGCCAGATCAAGCGCATGAAGCGCTTCGACAATCCCTGGAACAATCCCAAGCTGATCTGGGGCGCGCTGTTGCTGTTGGGGATCGTGGCCCTGGGCATTCTGGGGCGGATGTTCTGGGATACCGAGCTGGTCTTTACCGGCGCCGGGATGCCGCGGCAGGGCCCCGTCGGGGTGGAGAACCTGCGCGGGCAGGTCGGGACCTGGGCGCATCCGCTGGGCACCGATGTGTCGGGCAAGGATATCCTGGCGCTGCTGATCGTCGGCGCGCCGAATTCGCTTTATGTGGGTGTTCTGGCCTCTCTCATTGGGATGAGCATCGGGATTTTCCTTGGGTTTACGGCCGGTTATGTCGGGGGACGGACCGATGACGTGATCCGCGTGAGCTCTGACGTGATGATCACCATTCCGCCGTTGCTGGTGTTGGTCGTGGTGCAGGCGAGTTTCGGCGATATCAGTCTGACATTGATGGCGGTGCTGATCGCGGCCTTTGTCTGGCAATCGCCCACGCGGCTGATCCGGGCGCAGGTCCTGTCGATGCGCGAGTCGGGCTATGTGCAGATGGCGCGTCTGTCGGGCGCCTCGACGGGGCACATCATGTTCCGCGAGATGTTGCCGAACCTGGTCCCGTATCTGTTTGGTTCGTTCATCGCGAACGTGACGACATCGATCGTGACGGCGGTGGGGCTTGAGGTGTTGGGCCTGGGCCCGCAGCGCATCCCGACCCTGGGCCGCGTGATTTACGACGCGATCAATTCGGGCGCGCTGATCCAGAATATGTGGTGGTGGTGGGGCTTTCCGACAATCCTGCTGGCGGTGATGTTCATTGGTCTGCTGCTGGTCAATCTGGGCCTGGATGAGGTCAGCAACCCCCGTTTGAGGAGGTTGTGATGTATAGCAATCGTATATCAATCGCCCGGCTGACCAAGCCGGGCAGCGCCCGACCCTCCCCGGGAGGGCGCTTTTGGCCCGATCCGCTCTGTGACAAGCCTGAGGGGGAGTGGCACCATAAAGTGTGTTGCCCGACCCGGCCAATGCACCCACCCAGGGTCGGGCGCCGCCCGTCTTTCCGGAGCCGCGACATGAGCGTCCTCGACATCAAAAACGTCCATATCGACTTTCCGACCTCCAAGGGTGTTGTCCATGCGGTGACCGATGTGACGCTCTCTGTCGAAAAGGGCCAGCGAATCGGGTTCATCGGCGAATCCGGCTCGGGCAAGACCACGACGGCCCTTGCGGCGATGCGGATGCTGGCCGCGCCGGGGTTTGTGGCCGATGGAAAGATCCTGCTCAACTCGCTGGATCAGCCCGATCTCCTGTCGCTTGACGAAGAACAGATGCGCCGCGTCCGGCTGCGCAAGATCAGCTACATCCCGCAAGGCGCGATGAACTCGCTGAACCCGGTGATGCGGATCGAAAACCAGATCTGGGATGCGATCCTCGCCCATGAAGGTGCCGTGGAGGATCTGCAAACACGATCTGACACGGCGCTGGAGGGCGTGGGGCTTGAACCGGGAATCGTCGGGCGGCTCTACCCCCATGAACTGAGCGGCGGAATGAAACAGCGGGTCTGTATCGCCATCGGAACCTGCCTGACACCGGATCTGATCATCGCCGATGAACCCACAAGCGCGCTGGATGTCATCACGCAACGCCATGTGATGCAGACCTTGCGCGAGATGCAGGCGAAGATCGGCGCGGGCCTCATCCTTATCGGCCACGATATGGGGCTGATGGCGCAATCCGTCGACGATATCGTCGTGCTCAAGAAGGGCGTGTTGGTGGAATTCGGCCCTGTGCGGCAGATCATCGAGGCGCCCGAGCATCCTTATACGCAGGAGCTGATCTCGTCCGTGCCGCTTGTAGGCGGCGAAAGCTTCCTGGATGCCAGCGCCGCGCCGCCGACCATCACCGAGGCCGCTCTGCCGCTGTTGGAACTCGACGCGGTCAGCAAGGTCTATGGGGCGGTCACGGCGCTGCACCCGATGAGCTTCACGCTGGATGCGGCAAGCCCGAAGATCATCTCGATTGTGGGGCAATCCGGCTCGGGCAAATCCACCATGGGCAGCCTGATGCTGGGCTTCAATCCGCCCACGACGGGCGCAGTGCGGTTCGAAGGCGCCGATATCAACGCCATGGGGGCGGCGGCGCGGCTGGAGTTTCGCAAACAGGTCCAGGCGGTGTTTCAAGACCCCTATGCCTGTTTCAATCCCTTCTACCGGGTCAATCACGCGCTGAAATTTCCGTATGAAAACATTGGATTAGAGGGCGATGTTCAAGTTGCCATGGCCGAGGCCTGCACCGCCGTCGGCCTTGATCCCGACCTGGTTCTGGGCCGCTATCCGCACCAATTATCGGGCGGGCAGCGGCAGCGCCTGATCGTGGCGCGCGCGCTGATGCTGTCGCCCAAACTGCTGATCGCCGACGAACCCGTCAGCATGGTCGATGCCAGCCTGCGGGCGACGATCCTGAAGAACATCTATGACCTGAAGGACAAGCATGGCATCTCGATCATCTATATCACCCATGACCTCGCCACGGCCTATCACGTCAGCGATTACGTCATGGTGCTTTATAAGGGGCATGTGGTCGAGGCCGGGCCACCCAAAGAGGTGATCGGCGATCCGCAACACGCCTATACGCGGCTGCTGATCGACTCGATCCCCTGGCCGGATCTGGGCCGCGATTGGGGCGATGCCGGAGATGCGCGCGCCGCCTTAGACGCGCTGGAGCAGATCGGTGGCACGCCCGAGACGGTCTATCGCGGCGAAATTCCTGGTTTCTCGCTGAGGCAAGGATAGCCATGCCCTCCCACCGGATGCGCCTGACGGCCGAAAAGGTCGATCAACGATTGCGCCTGATCGCGCCGAAGGTGGCGCTGCGCCGCGCGCCGATCGATCGCTTTTTCCTTGAGGAACTGCCCGATGCCAGCGCCTCCCCGGACCTGAGCCTAAAGTCCTGCGACGCGCCGGGCGAACGGCTGGAGTGGAACCGCTATTGGGGCGGGCAGGATGTACATTTTGTCCTGCGATCCCGCTTCACCGTTCCGAAGGGCTGGAAAACTCCCGCCCTGCATCTGCCGCTTGGCGTGGCAGGGGATATCTTCACCCATCCTGAGGGGCTGCTTTACATTGACGGGCAGGCGCTGGCCTCGGCGGATCGCTATCATCACACAATCGAACTGCCTGACCGGTTTGCCGATGGATTGCCCCATGACCTGTTGCTGCATGGCTGGACGGGCCTGACGGGATGGCCCCCCGATCCCAGCAACGCCACACAGCTTTTGATGAAGGAATGTGCGGTCATTGATATCGACCGCGATTTGCAAAGCTTTCTGACACTGGCCGAAGTCGCCTTGGATCTGTGCGCCGAGCTGAACGACAATCGTCCCGAAAAGCACGGTGTTCTGACGGCGCTGGATGCGGCGTTCCTGACGCTCGATACCCGCGACCCGATGGAGGAGCCCTTTCGCCGCTCGATCCCCGAGGCCCATGCCAAGCTGGGCGCGGCGCTGGCGCAGGCGGGGCCATCGCTGGACATCCAACTGCATGCGGCGGGCCATGCGCATATGGATGTTGCCTATCTGTGGCCGGTGGCGCAGATCCGGCAGAAGAATGCGCGGACCTATTCCAACGTCCTGCGCCTGATGGAGCGGCATGGCGGGTTCCAATTCTCGCATTCGCAGCCGCAGCTTTACCAATGGACGGCTGAGGATTTCCCCGAGATTTTCGAGGCGATCAAAACCCGCATCGCGGAAGGACGATGGGAGGTTTTGGGCGGCATGTGGGTGGAACCCGACGCCAATATGCCAGGCCCCGAAGCCCTGGTGCGCCAGATCGCCCTGGCACGGCGCTATTGCGACGATGCGTTTGGCGAAGGCGCGGAAACCCCGGTTCTGTGGCTGCCCGACACATTTGGCTTTCCGGGTTGCCTGCCGCAATTGATGGCCCAGGCGGGGCTGCGGTGGTTTGTGACCAACAAGGTGAATTGGAACCAGTACAACCAGATGCCGGCCTCCACCACGTGGTGGGAGGGGATCGACGGCTCCCGCGTTTTGGCGCAATTCCTGACCACACCTCGGCAAGTGCAGCATTTGCCGTTTCCGACGAATTACAAATCCGATCTCAGCGCCGAAGAGGTTGTGGGCACCTGGACGCGCAACACCGTGAAGGATCGGGTGCATGATCTGTTGATCTGCTATGGCTATGGCGATGGCGGGGGCGGGCCGACCGATGAGCTGATCCGCAAGGCGCAGGTCTGGGCCGAGATGCCGGGCGCGCCGCGGCTGCGCTCTTCCAATGTTCGGACGTTTTTTGAGGCGGTGGAGGCGCAGGCGGCGCAATTGCCGGTCTGGCAGGGCGAGTTCTATCTGGAGGGGCACAGGGGTGTTCTGACCAGCCAGGGCTGGATCAAACGCGCCAACCGAAAGGCCGAGGTTTTGCTGCACGACACCGAATTGGCCATGGCGCTGGCCATGGTCGAGGGGCACGCGCCTGAGGATCTGACGGCATTGTGGCAGCGGCTCTGCATGCTGCAATTCCACGATATTCTGACCGGCACGTCGATTGGCGCGGTGTTTGACGATGCGCGTAAGGATTTCGCCTGGCTGGAGGCGGAGGCGCAGGGGGTGCTGGATCGCGCGGCGGCGGCCCTGGTGCCGGAGGCGGCGGATTGGCTGGTCTTGGACGGCTCACCTTTGCCGGGGCCGCGCTTGGCGGCGTTGCCCAAAGCCGTCTCAGGTGTGGCGGAGGGCGATTTGGCCTTACCGGTCCAGCAGATCGACCGCGGCACTTTGGTGGAATTGCCCGCCGATACGCCCTTGGCCGCGCGGGCCTTGGTGCGGGCCGAACCGATACGCGTCCTGGATCCGGTGACGGCGACGATGCAGGGCGGCTGCGCGGTGATGGAAAACCGCTTTCTCCGGGTCGAGATCGGGGATCACGGGATGATCGACCGGCTTTATGACAAGCGTGCCAGGCGTGATGTGCTGAAGCCCGAAAACCTGGGCAACCGGCTGGAATTGTTCGAGGACCGGCCGATTTCCTGGGATGCCTGGGACATCGATATCTTCTTCGAGGATCGCGGCGAGCTGGTCGGCGGGCTGACCCGGGTCGAGGTGGTGGAAACCGGCCCCCTGCGCGCGGTGGTGGAGATCGAGCGCGCGTTTCGGCGCAGCCGGATGGTGCAGAAGGTGGTTCTGACGCGAAGCTCGGCGCGACTGGATTTCGAGACCGAGGTCGATTGGCATGAGACGCATCTGCTGCTCAAGGCGGCCTTTCCGGTCGATATCCGCGCCAGCCGCGCGACCTTCGATATTCAATGGGGCCAGATTGACCGCCCAACCCACCGCAATACCAGTTGGGATGCCGCGCAATTTGAGGTGCCCGCGCAGAAATGGGCGGATCTGAGCGAAGGTGATTACGGCGTCGCGCTGCTGAACGATTGCAAATATGGCTATGATGTGCGCGGCGATGTGCTGCGGTTGAGCCTGATCAAATCGGCGACGATGCCCGATGCCGAGGCCGATCAGGGCACGCATCATTTCACCTATGCGCTGCTACCGCATGAGGGCAATACAAGGGTCGAGGTGCGGGCGGAAGCCTATGCGCTGAACTATCCGCCACGTGTTTTCGCCGGATCTGGAGAGGCCGCGTGGCCCGCGCCGCTGGTGATGTGTGCCTCGAACCGCGCGGTGATCGAGACGGTGAAGCCCGCCGATGACGGAGACGGTGTCATCGTGCGTCTGTTCGAGGCCCATAACACGCGCGGCTCCGTCGAACTCGCGTTTTCGGACCATGTGCGTGATGTGGCCATTGTCGGGCTGCTGGAGGAAGGCGGCACGCGGCTGGATCTGGTCGATGGGCGGGCAGAGCTGCCGCTGCGCCCCTATGAGATCGTGACGCTTCGGTTGCGGCTGGTGATCTGACCCCGCCAAAAGCCCCCCACCCACCCACCCGCGGTTTTTGGCGGGGTCTTGGTGGGGCATCCGGTTCGTCTGGATGGTGAGGGCGGTATCTTTGGGTATTTGGAGCCAATGGAAGAGGGGCGCCCATCACGGCGTTTTGCTGTGACTTTGGGTCGGGAGGATGTGTATCGGGGCGTTATGTGTGGGTGTGTGTCGGGGCGGCGGGTGTTGGGGCGCGGTGGCTCCGCCGTTAGGCTGCGATCCGGGGTCGGTTCCCCGATGACCTCGCTGATCGCACCCGGCCCTGGCGGGGCCTTTCGTAATGTCTCAGCTAGGCGACCGCCAAGCCCTCTTCGCTGAGCCCGTCGAGGCGTGGCATAAGAGATAGCAGGCTTTGCGTATAGGGGTGTTGCGGGTTGGCAAACAGCGCCTCGGTCTCTGCAACTTCGACCAATTGACCGTTCTTCATCACGCCGACGCGGTCGCACATCTGTCGCACGACGGGCAGGTCATGGGAAATGAACAGCATCGTCAGGCCAAGATGTTCCTGCAGATCCTTCAGGATGTTGAGGATTTGCGCCTGGATCGACACGTCGAGCGCGCTGGTCGGCTCATCACAGATCAGGAACCGCGGCTGCGTGGCCAGCGCGCGGGCGATGGAAATACGCTGCCGTTGGCCGCCGGAAAACTCGTGTGGATACTTCATCCCCGCGGCCGCGCCCAACCCGACGCGGTCGAGCAATTCGGCGACACGTTCGCGGATCGTGGCCTCGGGGTAGAGCCGATGGTGGCGCGCGGGTTCTGCGACGATATCGTCGACGCGCATGCGAGGGTTCAGGGACGAATAGGGATCCTGGAAGATCATCTGGATCTGCTTGCGATACCAATCGGGCACGCCACCCGATAGCGGGGCCACCTCCTGGTCATCGAAACGCACCGCGCCGTCATCCACCGGATAGAGCCCGGCAATCATCCGCGCGATGGTCGATTTGCCCGAGCCGCTTTCGCCGACCAGGCCGAACACTTCGCCTTCGCGGATCTGGAACGTGGCGCTGTCGACCGCGGTGAACATCTTGCGATTGCGCGGCAGGATCGCGCGCCGTTGCACGAAGCGCTTCGTCAGCCCCTGGGCTTCGACCAGGGGCTTTGAGCGGTCGATCTCGACACTGGGCCAATTGCGCTTGAGGTCTTCGATGGCGAATTCCGTCACGCGCCCGCCATATCCGATCAGCGGAAAGCGGTGCAGCTTGACGGTCGGGCGGGGCACGGCGGCGATCAGCGACTTGGTGTAGGGATGGCTGGGCTGGCCCAGCACCTGACCGGTCGGGCCGCTTTCGACAACCTCGCCCATATACATCACCGTGACCTTGTCGGTCGTGTCGGCAATCACGCCCATATCATGGGTGATCAGGATAACGCCCACCTGACGTTCGCGGGCGAGTTCCTTGATCAGCTCCAGGATCTGCGCCTGGATCGAGACATCAAGCGCGGTTGTGGGTTCGTCGGCGATGATCACGTCGGGTTCGGAGCAAAGCGCCAGCGCGATGACCACGCGCTGCCGCATCCCGCCGGAGAATTGGTGCGGGTATTGGTCCAGCCGCGCCTCGGGGTCGGGGATGCCCACACGGTCGATCAGGTCGCGGGCGCGTTGGTTGGCCTCGTCGTCGGTGACATCGAGATGTTCTGAGATCGTCTCGACCAGTTGCTGGCGCACGGTGAAGAGCGGGTTGAGGGAGGTCAGCGGATCCTGGAAGATCATCGAGATCTTCTTGCCGCGCAGGGCCGCCATCGCCGCTTTGTCGAGGCCCGAAATCTCTTCGCCGCGGAACCGGATCAGGCCGCCTGCAATGCGCCCCGGCGGGTCGAGAAGGCCCATGACGGCGGCGCCGATGGTGGATTTCCCCGCGCCGCTTTCGCCGACAAGCCCGTGGATCTGGCCCGGTTCGACCGTCAGATTGGCCGAGTTTACAGCCGTAAACAATTTGCGGCGGGTCGGAAATTCGACGGTGAGGTTTTCGATTTCGAGAAGGGCCATCAGGGGGTCTCCTGAGAAAGCTGTGCCATCGCGCTGGATGCAAGCATCACCGCAGCCTCGGGTTCAGGGCGTCGCGCAGCCAGTCACCCAGCAGATTCACGCTGAGCGCCAGTGCCAGCAGCGTGGCGGCGGGGAAAACCAGGATCCACCAATTGCCGGAGAAGAGGAACGTTTGCCCGATGCGGATCAGCGTGCCGAGGGAGGGCTCGGTCGGCGGGGCCCCGACGCCCAGGAACGACAGCGTGGCCTCGGCGATAATGGCCAGCGCGAGGGAAATCGTGGCAATGACCAGCACCGGCGAGAGCACATTTGGCAGGATGTGGCGGGCCATGATCACGAATGAGGGCCGCCCGATCAGGCGCGCCGCTTGCACGTATTCCTTGTTCTTTTCCACCAGCGTCGCGCCGCGTACCACGCGCGCGAATTGCACCCAATCGCTCAGCCCGATGGCCAGGATCAGCACGGCGATTGCCACCTGATCGCGATATTCGATGGGTGTGATGCCTTTGGCGATGCCGAAGATCAGCATCGCGACCAGGATCGAGGGGAAGGTGAGCTGGATATCGGCGATGCGCATGATGATCGTCTCGACCCAACCGCCGACATAGCCCGCGATCAAGCCCAGGGTCACCCCCAGAACTAGGGCGAAGGTGACCGCGGCGAAGCCCACGAATAGTGAGATCCTGAGGCCGAAGAGGATGGTGGAGAACACATCCCGTCCCTGGTCATCGGTGCCCAGCAGGAACGTGTCGCCGGTGAAGGCCGAGGGTACGCCGGGCGCGGTCAGGCCGTTCAGAAGGTTCAGCGTCGCTGGGTTAAACGGATCATGCGGCGCGATCAGCGGCGCGAACATCGCCGCGAAGATCAGGATCAGGGTCACACTGGCCGAGATCAGCGCCACGGGTGATCGGAAGAACGCGTAGGCCAGGTCGCTGTCCATGGCGCGGGCAAAGCGCCCCGGCGCGTCTTCGGGCAGCTCTGTGCGGGTATTTGGCGTGTCGGTCATGTGCTTTTCCCGTCTACCCGCAGGCGCGGATCAATTGCCGCATAGAGCAAATCGACGATCAGATTGATGGCCACGAACATCACCGAGATCAGCATCAGATAGGCGGCCATGACGGGGATATCGACGAATTGGATCGCATTGATGAACAGCAGCCCGACCCCGGGCCATTGGAACACCGTCTCGGTGATGATCGCGAAGGCGATGATCGAGCCCAATTGCAGGCCGGTGACCGTGATCACGGGCACCATTGTGTTCTTCAGGGCGTGGCGGAAATGGATCGTTCGATTGCCGAGGCCGCGGGCGCGGGCAAAGCGGATGTAATCGGCGCGCAGCACCTCCAGCATTTCGGCCCGCACCAGGCGCATGATCAGGGTCATCTGGTAGAGCCCGAGTGTGATGGCGGGCAGGATGATGGATTGGATCCCGTCCCAGGTGGCAAAGCCCGTGGTCCAGCCGCCCAGATCGACCGTGTCGCCGCGCCCGAAGGTGGGCATGCCGCCTGTATTGAAAGTGGTATCGGTGAAGGGGATGCGGATATCGATCCCGACGCCAAACCCATAGATCAACAAAATCCCGATCAGGAATGTGGGCAGCGAGACACCGATCAGGCTGACGCTCATGATCAGGTTGGCCGAGATCCCGTCGCGGCGGATGGCGGTGTAGATCCCCAGGATGATGCCCAGGCCCAGGGCAAGACCGCCTGAGACGATCGCAAGTTCCAGCGTGGCGGGCAAACGCTCGACGATGATCTCCGCGACCGGCCTGTCCTGGCGGTAGGAAATGCCCAGGTCGCCTTGCAAAGCGCGCATCAGGAAATCCCAGTATTGAATGAAGAACGGCTTGTTCAGCCCCAGGGTTTCGCGCAACCGGTCGATGTCTTCCAGGGTGCGTTCCTGGCCCAACATCGTGTCGACCGGGTCACCGACAAAGCGAAACATCGCAAAGGCGACAAGCCCAACGATGAGCAAGACCAAAAGCGATTGGAACACACGGCGGAGAATGAAGCTGAGCATGGGCTGGTTTAGGTCCTATGGTCGATCGGCGTCAAGTCGTGGAAATGAAGCGTTTGGGCTTCGATGGGGGAGGCGTGCGAAACTTATCATCATAGGCGCAGCGCAGCCCGAACCGGTTCGGTGGAAACGCAGGCTTGCCCAGCCTGTTGTCTCCTCTCACTGTTTCAGCATCAAGCGAAAGTGGTGAGGGATAGTTATGGAAATCCAAAAACAACTTAGCGTGACAGCGACATCGTCTGGCATGATTGGCGCTGTGATCGGAGCATCGATCATTGTCGGAGATTACCATATCGCAGCATTTGCCGTGTCGGTTTCGTTGTTCGCATTTGTTCAGCTCGGCCGATTTAGGTCATTGGATGATTTGGATGGGCCGGTGCACGAGGTTCTGTTCGCTCAGATTTTCCAGCCATTTCTAGTTGCCGGGCTTGCGATCATTGTCGCAATGGCGACTTATTCGATCAGCGACACGAACGAAGATATGATATCTATCGCACTTTCGTTGGGCCTTATCTTTCAGATCATCACGATGCTCGTGCTGGGTCTTCGCTTGTTGCAGCATGTTTGGTCGCACCCCGGAGTTGCGCGGGCAAGAGAGTTACATGGCAGTGTGTTTTGGATGTTCTTGATGGCTGCCACGCTGATCTTGCTGCAGGTGGTGGGCGTCACGATGATCTAAAGACGCTGATTGACACTCATATGCGCCATGCCGGTGTGATTTCTGACTTCGGCACAATGTCGATACAGGGTCAGTAGGCAATCGGCGCGCACCCAGGGGTGCGCCCGGGGAGAGTGTGAGAGGGGGCCGGGGAGAGTGTGAGAGGGGGCTGTGGCCCCCTCTCATCAGGAGGTTTGGAGGACGGGTCCTCCAAGCACCGGGCGACCGCTCTTGCGGGCGCCATCCCGGTGTCACTCGCTCACGCCGACCGTCACCCAGCGCAGGATGAAGAAGTTGTCGGCCCGCTGGGTCAATTCGATCCCATCGCGCACGCCCCAGAGCAGCGGCTGCACGTAGAGCGGTGTGTAGACCGCATCGTCCTGGATGATCATCGCCGCTTCATCCAGCATCTCCTGGCGCGCCGCGTCGTCGATTTCCGACTGGATCGCCGGCAGCAATTCATCGATCCGCGGGTTCGAATAGCCGCCGAAATTCCACGTGCCCAGCCGCTCACCGGAGGTGTGGACCAGGAAGCGGATCGGATGTTCGGCATCGAACGTGCCGGGCGACCAGCCCAACAGATACATGTCGAAATTGTCGGCCCGCAATTCCGGCCAGTAATTCGACACCGGCATCGCGTCGAGTGTCGCGTTCAGGCCCACCTGCGCCAGCATGCCGACAATCGCCTGGCAGACGGATTCGTCGTTCAGATAGCGATCATTCGGGCAGGAGAGCGTAAAATTGGCTCCGTCCGCGCCCGCCTCGGCGATCAGGCTGCGGGCCAGGTCCTGATCATAGGCCGGACGGTCGGAGGCCGCCTCGGAATAGCCGCGCATTGCGGGGCTGACCAATTGGCTCGCAGGTTCCGCCGCGCCGCCCATGATCGCCTGCAGGATCGCGGGCACGTTGATCGCATGGCCCACTGCCTGCCGGATACGGGGATCGGCGAAGATGTTGTCGCCGCCATTTTGCAGGCTCTCGTGATCATGGGCAAAGCCCAGCATGATCACCCGCGCCTCGATCCCGTCCAGCACATACACGCCATCGGTCGCGTTCACCCGCGCCGCGTCTTGGACAGGCACCGGATCGATCACATCGATATCGCCCGCCAGCAGGGCGGCAACGGCGGTGGCTGAGTTTTGGATCGGTGTGAAGATCGCCTCGGTGATGTTGTGTTCGACCTCACCCCACCAACCGTCGAAGGGCACAAGCACGGTTTCAAGATCGGGTTGACGGCTTTGCAGCATGAAGGCGCCGGTGCCGTTCACGTTGCCGGTGGCGTAATTCTCGGCGTCGCGGGCCGGGCGTTCGGCGCCATTGGCTTCGGCCCAGCCGCTATCCATCATCATCCAATTGGCGATGGAATCGGGAAAAATCGGCTGCGGGGAGGAGGTCATGACATCGACGGTGTAGTCATCAACCGCCACCACCTCGGTGACCGGGGCAAACCAGCTGGCCACATCGCTTTCCTCGGAGGCGGCGCGCTCATAGCTGAATACGACGTCTTCGGCGGTGAAGTCCGCGCCATCGTGAAAGCTCACGCCCTGGCGCAGGACGAACCGCCAGCCCTCGCCTTCACCGATCGGCTCCCAGCTTTCGGCCAGGGCGGGTTCGATCGACATGTCGCGCCCGCGACGCACCAGGCCTTCATAGACGTTGTTCAGAAATCCCAGAACCGGCGCGGATGAGACCGCATGGGGGTCCATCGTTTGCGGATCGGTTGTGGCGGCCCATCGGAATGTTTCAGCCTGGGTCGGAAGCGCAGTGGCCAGCGCAAGCACGCTGGCGGTAAAAAGGCGGTGCATATGGTCTCTCCCCCGAGATGTCTTTTTTTGCATGCGGCACCGGTCGTAATCCCGCAGAGCCGAGCGTGGCCCATTGGCGCATATAGGGCGAGGGGGCGTGTGATCACGAAACTGTGAGCGATCGCAGGGCGGCTGTGCATCAGCGCGCGGCTAAAGCCAGCGTGCCAGGCCCGCCTCGCCCCGCGCGGTGATATGAACCGCGCGGCTTGTGCTGTCGCGTTTGGCCCAGCCGAGCTGGTCCATATGCGCCAGGATCGCGCGGCCAAGGCTGCCAGCCAGGTGGGTGCGCCGCTCGCTCCAATCCAGGCAGGGACGGCAGAGCGGGGCGCGGGCATTGCGCAGCGGGGCAAGATCCACGCCCCAATCCGAAAAGGCGGCCTCGCCCTTTGGCGTCAGGCCAACCGCGTCGCCGACTTCGCGCAGCAGGTCATCCGCAAGCCATCTGTCATAAAGGGCGGTTCCGACCTCACCGGCCAGGTGGTTGTAGCACACCCGCGCCCGGCGCAGGGCGGTATCCTTGGGCCCGGTTCGCGTGCGCAGATGCCCGGTGGCCGCCGCAACGCCCATCAAGGCTTCCAAGGCTTGGGCGACCTCGGGCCGGGCGAGGGACATGTATTTGTGGCGCCCGGATTTGCGCGGGTTGATCAGCCCCGCCTCGACCATCTGCGCCAGATGGGTGGAGGCGGTCTGCGCCGTCACACCGGCCTCAGCCGCCAATTCCGTCGCCGTCAGGGCGCGGCCGCTCATCAACGCGGTCAGCATATTGGCGCGGGCGGGCTCCCCGATCAGCGCGGCGATGCGGGCAATGTCAGGACCTTCTTTCATGCTTCGATGTTGGCCGAAGCATCTGGACGAAGCAAGAGGCTACATCGACCGTATCTATCCTAAGGAGGTTCCATGCTGACTTGTATCATTCGGTATCAGATCGATCCGACAAAGCACGCTGAATTCGAAACCTATGCCCGCAATTGGGGCCAGGCGATCCCACGCTGCGGCGCGGATCTTGTCGGCTATTATGCGCCCCACGAAGGGTCGAGCACCTTGGCCTACGGGATCTACAATATTGACAGCCTTGCGGAATATCAACGTTATCGCGCGCGGCTGGCTGAGGATCCTCTGGGGCAGGAAAACTACGCCTTCGCGCAGCGTGAGCGGTTCTTGCTGCGCGAAGATCGTACGTTTCTCAAGCTGGCCTCGGCGCCCCACGGGCCAGCGCGCTGACCATTAGTTGACGGTCAGGACCGAGCAGCTGGCCCCATGGGCGACCTTTTGACTGACGCTGCCCATCAGGACACTGGCGATGGATCCCAGACCCCGGCGGCCCATCACGATCAGATCGGCATCGTTCAGCTTTGCCGCATCCAAGATGTCATCGGTGGCGTCGCCGGACCCGATGGTGGAATTTACCTTGGTGCAACCCGCATCCTTGGCGCTGGCCAAGGCGGCATCCATGACCGATGCACCGGCCTCGGCGATCCGTTCGGGGGTGATGGGCACATCCATCACGCTGTATCCCACGGCGATCATCGTGGTTTCGATTTGCGGAGAGTGAACCAAGTGAAGATCCGCATCGAAGGTAACGGCGAGTTTGCTGGCCGTGTCCAACGCATGTTGGGACGGGGCAGAGCCATCGATGGCGACGACGATGGTTTTGAACATGGGGTCACTCCTTTCAGGTCGAACCGCGCAAGTGGTTGCGCGTGTAACCATGGCCGAGGAGGCGCGGCCTGACTTTGATCGGGATCAATAACGCTGCGATGGGACGGGTTTTTTGCCCAATGTCGGCGTCTGGCACTGCCAGACAGATAACGGGCCCGCGCATCCGCCCGGGCCCGTTGCATTCAATGTGACGTGGATCAGTTCAGTTCAAAATATTTGAACTTCACCTGGTCATCGGCATCCACAAGCGTGCTCCAGGTATCGGAGACACCCCAGTTCAACACCTGGTTATGGACCGGAAGATAGATCAGCTCGTCCTCGGCCATGGCAAACAGATCGGCGATGGTGCCGTCGCGCACATCCAGATCGGTCTCCGAGGACAGGCTGACGATCATCTCGTCCATTTCGGGGTTGGAGTATTGCGTGCCGTTCCAGGACCCACGGCCCTCGTTGCGGGAATGGTAGAGGAAGTTGAAGATATATTCCGCGTCATAGGTCGGAACGCCCCAGCCCAGCAGATAGAAATCCGTTTCCAGATTTGCGATCAGCGGGAAATGCTGGGCGCGGGGCAGGGCGGACAGGTTCACCGTGATGCCCAATTGCGCGAACATGCCGACGGCGGCCTGACAGATCGCCTCATCGTTGATGTAGCGGTCATTCGGGCAATCGAGTTGGATCGAGAACCCATCTTCATAGCCCGCTTCGGCCATTAGTGCGCGGGCGGCCTCGATGTCGTATTCCGGGTAGCCGTCCAGATCCTCGGTCCAGCCGTTGACCGGCGGGGGCGAGATCACGCCGGCGGGGGCCGATTGGCCGCGCATCACGATCTGCTGGATGGCTTCGCGGTTGATGGCGATATTCATGGCCTCGCGGACAAGCGGGTTCGCGAACGGGTTTTCGCCATCGACATTGTCGCGGTCCAGATCGTCGGCCCCGACATTCATGCCGAAGAAGATCACCCGGTTTTGCGGTGCCGTGGCCAGACCGATCCCATCGGCTTCTTCCACGCGACCCAGATCCTGCACCGGCACGTCCTGGATGAAGTCGACCTCACCGCCCAGGAAGGCGGCCAGACGGGTGGCGGGGTTCTGGATCGGCGTGAAGACGATCTCGGTCACGGCCAGCGGGAATTCCCCGATGCCCCAATAATCTGGATTGGCGGACAGGACCGTCTGCACGTCCGCTTCGCGGCTTTCCAGCACGAAGGGACCGGTGCCGTTGACGTTGCGCGCGGCAAAGCTGTCTTCGCCCCCGGCATAATCCTGCACGGTTTCGGCGCCGTTTTCGGTGCTCCAGCCCTCATCCATCATCATGATATTGGTCAGGTTGTTGGGCAGCAGCGGGTTGGGGCCGTCGGTTTCGATCTCGACGGTGTAGTCGCCGGTCGCGCGGATTTCGACCACGCCGGACAGCAGCTCTTTGAAGTTCGAGGTTTCCTGCATTGCCCGGTTGAGGCTGAAGACCACATCGGCGGCCTCGAAGCTTTCGCCGCCATGGTAGCTGACGCCTTCTCGCAGCTCGAAGACCCAGACATTCGGATTGTCTTCGGAGGGCGCCCAGGAGGTGGCGAGCGCAGGCTCCATCTCACCGGCCATGTTGCGCAGGATGAGTGGCTCGTAAATCTGATGCATCAGGGTCGTGGTCGGCCCTTCGTTTTGCGAATGCGGATCGAGCGTCAGCGCCTCGGCGGCGCGCGCCCAACGCAGCGTCTCGGCATTCAAGCTGGTGGCCGTCAGTGACGTGGTCACAAGCAAGGCCGCGCCAAGCGCGGTGATACGGTTGGTCATAGAATAGCTCCCTGTATTGTCCCCGTGTCCTTGGGGGGCGGTCGTGGCCGCGTGGATAACCTATTGGGGCAGGCGGCGGATTGTCCAGCGGGCAGGGTGGGGCTGCGGCCGGATTTGGCGCGATCTGCCGGGTATTCACGCATGTCCTGCCTGCGCTATCGTTCTTGGGAGCAATGGGAGGATTTGGAAATGCACTATCCGGTCGATGTGAACGTGGTGCCGAAGGTCACCGGCTTTTTCGATGACGCCACCAATACGATTTCCTACGTGGTCCAGGACCCGGGCAGTGCCGCTTGCGCGGTGATCGATACGGTTTTGGACATCGATTATGCGGCCGGGCGGATCAGCTATGACAGCGCCGATGAGATCATCGCCTTCGTGCAGGACAATGGGCTGAAGGTGGCCTGGCTGATCGAAACCCATGTCCATGCCGATCACCTGTCTGCGGCGCCGTATCTGCAGGACAAGTTGGGCGGCCAGATCGGGATCGGGGAAAAGATCACCGAGGTGCAGGAGGTGTTCGGCAAGGTCTTCAATGAAGGCACGGAATTCCAGCGCGATGGCAGCCAGTTCGATGCGCTGTTTGCCGATGGCGACACCTATAAGATCGGCGGAATGACGGCGTTTGCGATGGCGACGCCTGGCCATACCCCTGCCTGCATGGTCCATGTCATGGGCAATGCGGCGTTTGTGGGCGATACATTGTTCATGCCAGATGGCGGATCGGCGCGCTGCGATTTTCCGGGCGGAGATGCGGGCAAGCTTTACGATTCCATTCAGAAGGTGCTGAGCCTGCCCGATGAGATGCGGCTGTTCATTTGCCATGATTACGGACCGGGGGGCCGCGCAATCGCCTGGGAAACCAGTGTGGCCGAAGAACGCGCGCGCAACATTCACCTGACCGATGGGACCAGCCGTGAGGAGTTTATTGCATTGCGTGAAGCGCGGGATGCGACCCTGGCGATGCCAAAGCTGATCATCCCCTCGCTGCAGGTCAACATGCGCGCGGGCGATATTCCGAAAGACGATGCGGGGCGACCGGTGTTGAAAGTGCCGTTGAACGGGTTGTAGGCGGGCCGGGGAGACGCTTGCCTGCGGCATCGCCCCTCCCACCGTCCCGCGAGGCTGTGCTTAAGCGGCGAGGTCGATCCAGACGGGGACGTGGTCGGAGGGTTTTTCACGCCCGCGCACCTCTTTCTCGATCCAGCAATCGCGCAACAGATCGGCGGCCTCGGCGCTGAGCAGATGGTGGTCGATGCGGATGCCGTCATTCTTGTCCCAGGCCCCAGCCTGATAATCCCAGAAAGAATACATGCCGGGCGCCTGATTGCGGGCGCGGAAAGCTTCGGTGAACCCCAAGGCGAGCAGGCGCCGGAAGGCGGCGCGGCTGTCGGGGCGGGCCAGGGCATCCTCGCGCCAGGCCTCGGGGCGGGCGGCGTCCTCGTCCTGGGGAATGATGTTGTAGTCACCCGCCATCACCACCGGCATTTCGCTGTCGAGCAACGTTTCGGCATGGATGTGGAGGCGCGCCATCCAGCCCAGCTTGTAGTCGTATTTCGGGCCGGGTGCCGGATTGCCGTTGGGCAGATAGAGGCCGCAGAGCCGCACAGCCTGGGCATCGCCCATGACGGTCGCCTCGATCCATCGCGCCTGGTCGTCGCTATCATCGCCTGGGAGGCCGCGACGCACATCCTCTATGGGCAGTTTTGACAGGATCGCGACCCCGTTGAAGCCTTTCTGGCCGTGGGTTTCCACATTGTAGCCGCGGTCCTCGAACATCTCGCGTGGGAAGGCCTCGTCCACCGATTTGATTTCCTGCAGCAACGCCACGTCGGGCTTGGCCTCGTCCAGCCAATCGCCCAATGCGCCTAGCCGCGCTTTCACACCGTTGATGTTGAATGTCGCAATCCGCATCGCGCCCCCCTTGGTTGCCCCCGTTCTGCCCAATTGGCGCGGACTTGCCAAGCGGTCCGACGCCGAAGCGAGTCCGGCACCCTTTTGCTGCGCTGCCGCATCGCTTAAACAGGGCGGCAAGGTTCAGGCAATGTTGGAGAGGCCCATGTTCAAGTTCCTGTTCGGCGGGACCAAGAAGGCTCCGGGAGTGACAATCGAAACCGACCGCGACCGGTTTGCGCGTCTGGTCTCTGAGCTGAACGGAATGATCGATGGGCTGGTACACAAACCGCGGGTGACGCTTGACCCGGCGACCGGGCATATCCTGCCGGAGACGCCGGAGCAATTCGCCGATGAGGCGCTGGCGCTGCCCGCCCCCGAAGAGACACCGGAGCGCGCCGATACAGCGAACGGCGCTGAGCCCGATCGCGCGGATACCTCAACAGAGCCAAAGGCCGAGACACCGACGCCCCCCGTTCCAACGCCGCCGGTGCCGAACCCGCCCAAGCCGCGCGCCTAAGCGGCGTCGCGCGCCTCGGTCAGCCATGCCTGGGCGCTGGCTTCATCGTTGAAACAGCGGATCTCGAACCCCGGCAAAAAGGCGGATTCCATCGTCGCAGCCGCCCGGAACATTGGATTGTGGGTGACGAAGGCAGTCCGGTCGAGCTGATGCAGCATCGCCATCATCTGCGGCCAATGGCGCAACTCGACGCCGATGGCGCCGATGGTCGGCCATGACGCGCCCTGATCGATCATCAGCATATCGCCATGGGCCATGCCCGCCATTTCGCTTGAGAGCGTGGTCAACGCCGCCTCCATCGTGATGGCATCCATCGCGCCCGAAATGGTGGCCCGCAGAGAATTCGCCCCCGTCTTTTCGACGTGGAAATGTGCCTCTGACATCGTTCCCTCCCATTGAGATTGAGGCCACCAGAGTGTCACATGGGCGGTCGCCGCACTTTGATCGGGGTCAAGTCACGCCTAGAAAAACGCCTGCAATCCGGTCTGCGCGCGGCCCAGGATCAAGGCGTGAACGTCATGCGTGCCCTCATAGGTGTTGACGGTTTCCAGGTTCTGGGCATGCCGCATCACGTGGTATTCGGCCATGATGCCGTTGCCGCCATGCATATCGCGGGCCATACGTGCGATATCCAAGGCCTTGCCCGCATTGTTGCGCTTGATCAGTGAGATGATTTCGGGCGCACAGCTGCCCTCATCCATCATGCGGCCTGCGCGCAAGGCGCCCTGTAGGCCCAGTGCAATCTCCGTCTGCATATCGGCGAGCTTTTTCTGGAACAATTGTGTTTGCGCCAGGGGGCGGCCGAATTGGACGCGATCCATGCCGTAGCTGCGCGCCCGGTGCCAGCAATCTTCAGCGGCCCCCATGACGCCCCAACCGATTCCATAACGTGCGCGATTGAGGCAGCCGAAGGGGCCTTTCAGACCTTCGACACCGGGCAAGATCGCGTCCTCGGGGACGGCCACATTGTCCATCACAATCTCGCCCGTGACGCTGGCGCGCAGGCTGAGTTTGCCACCGATCTTGGGGGCTGAGAGGCCGGCCATGCCCTTGTCCAACACAAAACCACGGATCTTGCCGCCATGCGCCTCGGATTTCGCCCAGACCAGAAAAACATCGGCGATGGGGCTGTTGGAGATCCACATCTTGGCGCCGTTCAGCACATAGCCATCGGCGGTTTTCTTTGCGGTGGTCTTCATGCCCGCGGGGTCGGAGCCCGCATCGGGCTCGGTCAGGCCAAAACAGCCGATCAGGGTGCCCGCGGCGAGCCCCGGCAGATATTTTTGGCGCTGGTCTTCGGAGCCATAGGCGTGGATCGGATACATGACGAGGCTGGATTGCACCGACATCATCGAGCGATAGCCGCTATCGACCCGCTCAACCTCGCGCGCGACCAGGCCGTAGCTGACGTAATCCGCGCCCAAACCGCCATAGCTTTCGGGGATCGTCACACCGAGAAGGCCCATGTCACCCATTTCCGCGAAGATCTCTGGAACAATCGTCTCGTCGAGATAGGCGTCGGTGACACGCGGGAGCAGCTTTTCCTGCGCAAAGGCGCGGGCGCTGTCGGCGATCATGCGTTCGTCTTCGGTCAGCTGCGCCGACAGGTGAAACGGATCGTCCCACACAAATGGGGCAAGGGACGGGCCGCTATGGCGGGTCTGACCGTCGGGCATTGGGGGTCCTCCTCTTGGTGTGGGTGGAAGAGTGATGCCGCCCGAGGGGGTTGGCAAGGGTGTTCTCTTGCCGCAGCCGGACACGCGCGGTAGCGTCGCGGCGGAGGAGCATCGTGGATATGCAGGCAGCACGCCAATTGCCCCCTATTCTGAGGGGCTTACGGATACCGGTCGTCGGATCGCCGATGTTTATCGTATCCGGCCCCGACCTTGTCATTGCGCAATGCTGCGCGGGGATCGTCGGCAGCTTTCCCGCCCTGAATGCCCGTGAAGCCGACGGGGAGCCGGTGCAATTGGAGGCCTGGTTGCGCCGGATCACCGAGGCGTTGGATGCCTGGAACCAGGCCAATCCCGACCGTCCGGCGGCTCCCTTCGGAGTCAACCAGATCGTGCACCGCTCGAATGCGCGGCTGGAGCGGGATCTTGAGATTTGCGCGAAATGGAAGGTGCCGATCTGGATCACGTCCCTGGGCGCGCGGCCTGAGGTGAACGAGGCGGCCCATAGCTGTGGCGGCATCGCGCTGCATGATGTGATCAACGATACCTTTGCGCGGAAGGCGATTGCCAAAGGCGCCGATGGGTTGATCGCGGTGGCTGCCGGGGCCGGGGGCCATGCGGGCCCGCAATCGCCCTTTGCCTTGGTGCAGGAAATCCGCGCCTGGTTTGACGGGCCATTGTTGCTGAGCGGTGCGATTGCCACCGGCGGCGCGGTTTTGGCGGCACAGGCCATGGGCGCGGATTTGGCCTATATCGGCTCGCCCTTCATCGCCACTGAAGAGGCCAATGCCGTGCCGGAGTATAAAAAGATGATTGTCGATGGCGGTGCGGAAGATATCGTGACATCTTCTTTGTTTACAGGCGTTTCCGGGAATTACTTAAAGCCGTCGATCAAGCGTGCCGGGATGGATCCCGATGCGCTGGACACAGCGGAGGTCAGTTCAATGAGCTTCGCGGGCGGCACGGCCAAGCCGAAAGCCTGGAGCCAGGTGTGGGGCGCCGGGCAAGGCATCGGTGCCGTGCAAGAGGTCGCGCCGGTCTCGGCTTTGGTGGATCGGCTCGAGCGCGAATATGACGCCGCCAAAGCGGCGATTGGGAGGATGTGATGGATCTAGGTGTCTCAGACCGCGCGCGGCCATTGGTGGATGCCGTCCGCCGCATGGTGCGCGACGAAATCGCGCCGCTGGATGCGGAATACCATGCCGAGGTCGGCAAGCATCCGTCCGGCGATCGGTTTGCGATGACAGACCGTCAGATCGAGATCCTCGATGGGCTGAAGGAAAAGGCCAAAGCGGCGGGTCTTTGGAATTTCTGGCTGACCGATAGCGACCAGGGCTACGGGCTGTCGACGGTCGAATATGCCTATCTGGCCGAGGAAATGGGGGCGGTGTCCATCGCGCCCGAGATCTTCAACTGCAACGCGCCCGATACCGGCAACATGGAGGTGCTTGAGCGCTACGGAACGCCGGATCAACGGGAGCGGTGGTTGCCCGATCTGATGGCGGGCCGCACGCGGTCGGCCTATCTGATGACCGAGCCGCAAGTGGCCTCCTCCGACGCGACGCAGATTTCGTTAAAATGCGAACGACAGGGTGAAGACTGGGTCCTAAACGGCGAGAAATATTGGGCAACCGGGGCGGGGGATCCCCGCTGTGGCTTGTATATCGTGATGGCGTGCACGGATGCGGACGGGCCAAAGCACGCACGCCATACGATGCTTTTGGTGCCGTCCAATGCCGAAGGGATCGAAAAGCTGCGCCCCATGGAGGTGTTTGGCCACGACGATGCGCCCCATGGCCATATGCATATCCGGTTCACCGATGTGCGGGTGCCGCAAGATGCGGTCGTCCTGGGCGAGGGACGCGGGTTCGAAGTGGCGCAAGGTCGCCTGGGCCCCGGACGGATCCACCATTGTATGCGAGCCATCGGGCGCGCCGAATATGCGCTGGAATTGATGGTCAAGCGGGGGCTGTCACGCTCGGCCTTCGGCAAGCGGCTGGTCGATCTGGGCGCAAATCACGATGTCATCGCCAATGCCCGGATCGAGATCGAGATGACGCGCTTGCTATGTCTGAAAGCCGCCTGGATGATGGATCATGCCGGTGTGCGGGCCGCGCAGCCCTGGATCTCAAAGGTCAAGGTGCAGGCGCCGCTGATGGCCTTGAAGGTCGTGGACGAGGCCATGCAAATGCACGGCGCAACCGGTCTCAGCCAGGATACACCGCTCGCGCGCCTGTATTGCGATCTTCGCACCTTGCGCTTGGCCGATGGCCCCGATGCGGTGCATCGCCGACAGGTCGCCCGTGCCGAATTGCGCAAACATTCCAACGATGCGCCATGAGTGATCTCGATTTGGATCAACTATCGGGCTGGTTGTCGGCTGAACTGGGCTTTGATGGGCCGATAATCGCGGAAAAGTTTGCCGTCGGGCAGTCCAATCCGACCTATCTGATCGAGGCGTCTGGCGCCAAGGTCGTTCTTCGACGCAAGCCAGCGGGGGTGTTGCTGAAATCCGCCCATGCGGTTGAGCGCGAATTTCGCGTGCAACGCGCACTGGCGGCATCCGATGTCCCCGTTCCACGAGTGCTGGCGCTGTGTGAGCGGAGCGAGGTGATCGGATCGGTCTTCTATGTCATGGAGTACATGGATGGTCGCGTATTCGACGATCCACGACTACAAGAGATATCAAAACTAGAAAGAAACATCTTTATCAATGAGATGGGGCGCGTTCTTGCGGCGATACATCAAGTTGATCTGGAGCTTTTCGGTCTGCAGGATTACGGCCCGCGCGGGAATTATTTTCGGCGTCAAATCGACCGCTGGTCCCAGCAATATCGCGCCAGTGAAATCGGAGAGATCCCGTCGATGGACCGGCTCATGGCCGCGTTGGATGCCGCTTGCCCGCCCGATGATGGTCGGGTGACCCTTGTGCATGGGGATTATCGGATCGACAATTTGATGTTTGCGCCGGACACAGCGGAAATCGCGGCTGTGCTGGATTGGGAATTGTCGACCTTGGGGCATCCATTTGCAGATCTCGCCGCGGTGATCATGCAATGGCAGATGCCGCCCGGCGCGCAGGGACGCGGGCTTGGCGGCGTGGACCGTACGGCCCAGGGCCTACCGTCGGATGAAGAGTTCATCGCCTCCTATTGTGAGCGCATGCAGATCGATCACATTGATAATTTTGGATTTTTCGTGGCGTTTTGCTTTTTTCGGATGGCGGCGATCCTGCAAGGCGTGAAGAAACGCGCGCTGGACGGCAATGCATCCGACCCGGAGCGCGGCCTGACGCTCGGCGCTTTCGTTCCGCGCTACGCGAAAGCGGGCCTGGAGGCTTTGGGTTAGGCGCACATCTTGGTCGTCGCACGGCTATTGTCGCCGTGTCTGGCGCCATTGGATCAAGCCCTTGGACGCAGATCTGTGTGAGATCGAAGCCCGCCCCTAAACGTGTTTGATCAAGCGCCCAAGGGACGGGCATGCACATGATGAGCGGTTGCACCGGGTCACCAAAGGCGCGGCCACCCCTACCTGATAAGCTTCAAGGCCCGCCTCTCAGAGCGTCAGTGTGGATCACTGAGAGTGTCCACGGAAACCATACTTTCCCTGTCTGGCGACGCAGCATTTTCCGCGAAGGCGCGTATCTTCTCCACAGCTTATACACTGCATTACCCACAACCTGCCCGGACAACTTATCCACAGCCAAAGATCAGTGCGCGTTCATACTCGACCAAAAGAATCCAATCCCCGAGCAGCCAATCTCGCAAGAATTCTGCACCTGGATGATATAAATTCGATAAAATTGGTTATTCCGTTAACGAAGCGATCAAATCCGGTATCACGGATTTGAAGCGAAAGAAGCCATGGGTTGCATGGGGCCATGCGGCTTTGTCCCAAGGTCTCATTACCTCGACGAGCTCGATGCCATGATGGGTCAGATCCTTGCGTAGATTTCGCAACGCGCTCGCGGCGGGGCCGACAGGGGCATAAGGGGTGATGACCTGTTCCGCGGAATGCGCCGCTGCCCAGGCAATGATCTTGTCACGTTCGGAGATGATTGGGCCGACAGGTCCAAAACCTCGGCTGGCGCGTGACATGGCATCTTCTAGCGCGGCGCGTGTGAATTGGGTCACATGGGCAGCCATCTCGTTTGGAGAGCGACCGCTGCAGGTGCATAGGCCCGCAACACCTGCACTTTCGGTTACGCCGTGCTCGGATAGATATCCTGGCGAGAGGTCATCATCATGCAACAGCACAACGGTCTTCAAGTTCGGATCGGCGCGTCGCAATTCGCGTATCGGGCGCCGATCAGGGTGATCAGGACCGGTCAACGGCTCTGCTTGGGTGTTCAACCGCCATTCCGGGTTATGCCGCCCTTCGGTGAACTTCGAGATGTTCGATGATCGTGCCAGATAGTGCTTGCCCTTTGTCTGCAAGCCCGCAACCCAGCGCCAGCTCAGCGTGTTTGACGCTGGGTCACCATCCAGCAGATGGCGCATGAAAAAATCCGCGCCAGCCTGCCACGGCAACCCCAGGGTGAAAATCCAGATCGATGCAAACCACATGCGTGCATGGTTGTGCAGATAACCGGTGTTGACCAATTCGTGTGCCCAATCGTTGAACGCGTCGATTTCGGTTTGTCCCAACTCTGCAGATTCTATCGCGTGGGACCTGTCCAATCGATCCAGGTCCCGCCGGTAGTCGGCCCAAATGGCAGGGCGCATCTCAAGCCAGCCCTTCCAGTAGGTGCGCCAGCACACTTCCTGTACGAATTTCTCAGCTGAAGAGAGTGAATAACGCCCCAGAACTGCCTGTAAAACCTCAGTTTCCGTGATCAGGCGATGGCGCAAATAGGGCGATAGCTGCGACACATGCGGATGGCCTTTTTGCGGTAAGTCGTAGTTGCGGCGCGTGGCATAATCGCGCGCAGATTTCGGGACGAAATGGGTCAGCCGTTCCAGGCCTGCGGTGCGGGTTGGTGGGAACAATTTGGTCATGGCGCGCCAGCTATTCTGCGACGCGGATCGGTCAAGCGTTCCCGTCACACGGGCTATTCGAACAATGGTGCCCTTGCAGGCCCCATGGGGCAGACATAAGACTCATGTCGAACCGCTGAAATCGAGAGGCAGGCGCGATGCAAGACCCGACAGATTATTTCACGAACAACCTCGTCCCGATGGTCGTCGAACAGACCAGCCGCGGAGAACGCGCCTACGACATTTTCTCGCGCCTGCTGAAGGAGCGGATCATTTTTGTGAACGGTCCGATCCATGATGGGATGAGCCACTTGATCGTCGCGCAACTGCTGCATCTTGAGGCGGACAATCCGTCCAAAGAGATCAGCATGTATATCAACTCGCCCGGTGGCGTTGTGAGCAGCGGCTTGTCGATCTATGACACGATGCAATATATCAAACCCGCCGTATCGACCTTGGTCGTGGGGCAGGCGGCCTCGATGGGGTCGATCCTGTCGGTGGGCGGCGCCAAAGACATGCGCTTCAGCTTGCCCAACAGCCGCATCATGGTGCACCAGCCGTCGGGCGGATTTCAGGGTCAGGCGACGGATATCATGATCCATGCCGCCGAGACGCAAAAAATTAAAGATAAACTGATCGGTATTTACGAAAAACACACCGGTCAGAGTGCAGAAGACATCCACGCTGCCCTTGAACGGGATAACTTCATGTCGCCCGAAGAGGCCAAAGATTGGGGACATATTGACGAAATCGTGGAGAGCCGCAGTTCCGAGGAATGATCGCATCGGTCCCGATCCAGGGGCCGGGCGCTTGCCTGGGAATTTGCGATTGTGGCTTGAGCAGCGCTGTTCTAGGCTGCTCGAATTCGGGGTCAGACACAGGCGCGGTGGCCTTCCCGCCGCCTACGGCTCCTGAGAGGTGAAGGATATGGCAAGTAATTCCGGCGGCGATTCCAAGAACACGCTCTATTGTTCGTTCTGTGGCAAAAGCCAGCACGAAGTCCGCAAGCTGATCGCGGGCCCCACGGTCTTCATCTGCGATGAATGCGTTGAATTGTGTATGGATATCATCCGCGAGGAGACCAAGACAGCCGGTCTGAAAAGCGATGATGGCGTGCCGACGCCGCAAGAGATCTGTGACGTGCTCGATGATTACGTGATCGGTCAGGCGCATGCGAAACGCGTCCTGTCGGTCGCCGTGCACAATCACTACAAGCGGCTCAACCATTCTGGAAAATCCGAGATTGAACTGGCCAAGTCCAACATCTTGCTGATTGGCCCGACCGGTTGCGGCAAGACGCTTCTGGCGCAGACCTTGGCGCGGATCCTGGACGTGCCCTTCACGATGGCTGACGCGACAACCCTGACCGAGGCGGGTTATGTGGGCGAAGATGTCGAGAACATCATCCTCAAGCTGCTTCAGGCATCCGAGTACAATGTCGACCGTGCGCAACGCGGCATCGTGTATATCGATGAGGTCGATAAGATCACACGAAAGTCCGACAATCCGTCGATCACACGCGATGTGTCGGGGGAAGGGGTGCAGCAGGCGCTTCTGAAGATTATGGAAGGCACTGTGGCCTCCGTGCCGCCCCAAGGCGGGCGCAAGCATCCGCAGCAGGAATTCCTGCAGGTCGACACCACAAATATCCTCTTCATTTGCGGCGGTGCCTTCGCGGGGCTCGACAAGATCATCGCGCAGCGCGGCAAGGGCTCGGCCATGGGGTTCGGCGCCGATGTGCGAGACCCGGACGAGAAAACCGTCGGTGAATATTTCAAGGACCTGGAGCCTGAGGATCTGTTGAAATTCGGGCTGATCCCGGAATTCGTCGGGCGCCTGCCGGTAATTGCGACCCTGGAAGATCTCGACGAGGACGCGTTGGTGACGATTTTGACGGGGCCGAAAAACGCTCTGGTGAAGCAATATCAGCGCCTGTTCGAGCTGGAGGACGTGCAGTTGACCTTCACCGACGATGCGCTGGCGGCAATTGCCAAACGCGCCATCCAGCGGAAGACCGGCGCACGCGGGCTACGGTCGATCATGGAAGATATCTTGCTGGATACGATGTTCGATCTGCCGGGCGCGGAAAGCGTTGAAGAGGTGGTGGTGAATGAAGAGGCGGTCAGCTCTGAGGCACAGCCGCTGATGATCCACTCCGAGCGCCCAAAGGAAGAGCCTGCCTCGGCCGGCTAAAGACAGCGGTTCTTATCAAATAGCCCCGGCCTTTCCGGCCGGGACGCCGTGCGTGGCGGCGGCTTTGCCGTGAGCCAGTCAGGTATCCGGTGTGAACTTGGACATCCTGCTAGCGGAACCAAAGCTTCTCGCGCTTTAATCTGTTTCGGATCTGCTGTTCTTTGCGGGGCAGATCGGATTGATCAAATAAAGCGCGGGCCTTTGCGCCTTTTCCCTGAAAGATCACCCGACGCATCGGCTCGTAGGCTTTGAGCACTTTCTTGATCTTGTTTGGCGCTGTAACCCTCTCCAGCGTTTGAATCACCCGTGTGTCTTCGCGGGCATAGAGAAGGGGCAAAAATCGGTAGTGGCAGGAGGTTTTGCCATCGAGCCATCCGGGTTCGAGCGCGTCGCGCCCGCCCCCCAAGGCGTGGATGACCAGGGGCAGGGCGATTTGATCGAGCCACGGATCAAAGCTTTGGCAGGCCAATTCGGCTGGCGGTGTGTCGCGAATGGCGACGGCGTAGTCGGTGAAGCAGGCCCCAAACGCGACCGGGCAGGCGCCGTAGAAGACGCCAGCATTGAAGTACAGGTAGCGCCGCCAATACTCATCGGGTTGTGTGTGGTCGAGCGTAGTTTCGAAATCGAGATCGAACTTTCGGTAGAGTGCGCCCCAGATATCGGCATAGCCGGGACCGTAGAGTTCGATCTGGGGCCAGGTGCCCTCGACCCGCAGGGATGCGCCGGGTCGCGCGAAATCGAAGGGCACATTTGTCAGATCGTCCAAGATCAGCGTGTCTGTGTCGAAGAACACAAAGGGCGCGCCTTCCGGCAAAGCGGCCAGGGCTTCGATTTTGTTGCCGTTCGGATAGCTTTCGCCGAAATGGGTGTTTTCGAACGGCAGGATCTCTGCGCCGTGATCGATCAGCAATTGCCGCACGGCGGGATCGGACATCCGAGGATCGTCGGACCAGCATGGGCCGGGCTGCGGTTCGGCAACGCAGAGGCGCCCGGGAAAGTCAGGGTTGGCCGCGTGGAATGAGGCGACGAACAAGGCCGCCTCATATTGCAGCCGACCTTTCTGTCCAACGATCATCACGTTAAATGGAATCTGTGCGTTCGGTTCGCGCGCCATTGTTCGCTGCTCTGGTTGCCGTTGGCGCAGTATAGGCTGCGACCCCGAAACGCGCACGTCATTTGCGCCGTCAATCCGCGCGTTCATGAATCTTCACAAGACGCTTGAGATATGATCGACAAGTATTTGTCTCGGATAGAGAATCCCGATTTAGACCGTCGCATCCAAAGACCGTGCTTCCGCGACCTGATGCGCCGCGGCAGCACGTATCCGATTGGGAAAACGGCAATCGCTAGATATCAGATCTGGACGACAAAAGCGCTGTGATCTCGTCTCGATCGGGCATCGACGCCGCGGCGCCCGGACGAGTGACCGACAGGGCGGCGGTGGCCGTTCCAAATCGGATGGCGTCCATCGGATCGCGTCCTCTGGCCAAAGCAGCTGCAAAGCCGCCATTGAACGCATCCCCGGCGCCCGTCGTTTCAACCAAAGGCCCCGCCGACATCGCAGGCACATGCATGGGCTCTGATCCGTCATGGAACAAGCAGCCCTGGCCACCCAGCGTGACGATGACGGCGCGCGATCCGCGGGCCATCAACGCCTCTGCCGCGCGGGCGGCGTCCTGTGGCGTTTCTACCGATATGCCGGTCAACGTCTCGGCCTCTGTCTCATTGGGGGTCACGTAGTCGCAGAGGCTCAGCATGGCGTTTGACACATCGGCGGCGGGTGCCGGGTTCAGGATTGTGATGGCGCCGCCTGCGCGCGCCAGGTGAAGCGCGTGGGCTGCGGCCTCCATCGGTTGTTCCAATTGTGTCATGAACACCTTAGCGCGGGAGATGTCGGCGACGTGGGCGTCGATATCGGCTTGCCCGATCGTGGCCGCTACGCCGGGCGCGATGATGATCGCGTTGTTGCCCGTTGCAGAATCAACAAAGATGCACGCAGCGCCCGTGTAGCTTTCGGGATGGTGGGTCACCAAGGGGGTCACACCTGCCGCCGCCCAGGTGGCCAGAGCCATATCGGCAAACGTATCTTTGCCGAGTTTCGAGAGAAAGCCGACATTGGCGCCTGCTTTGGCCGCGGCGACCGCCTGGTTTGATCCTTTGCCGCCGGGGCCCAGTGCGAAGCCGTCGCCCAGGATGGTTTCACCCATCACGGGCTGCCGCGCCGCCCGGTAGGTCGTATCGGCAACAAACACGCCTAGAACAATCACGTCATGGGTCATGGGGCAGTGACGATCCCTTTGCGCAGGATCACATTGCCATAGGGCCGCGCATCGCCCGATTGGATGATCGCAAAACAGGCTCGGGCACGGTCATAAAACGCGAACCGCTCCACCGCGGCCATTGGAAATCCCGTGCCCTCGGCGGCGTCGATGACCGGCTGCAATTCCGCCTGGGCGGGGGGCAGATGATCAGGGTCATCCACAGGCGCCATCCGCGCCGCGGCCCCATCGCCCATCGGGTCCAACGGATAGAGCGTTAACACGATCTCCAATACCTGGGCGGTGGTCAGGTTCTCCATCCGCAAAAGCGCCCCATGCACCGTCTGACGCGCGACGCTTTCGGCCGGGAAATTCGTGTCGACAATGGCCAATGTATCGCCGTGGCCCATGGCGCGCAGACAATAGAGAACATCGGCGTTTAGTCTTGGGTCCAGCCCTTTGAGCATCGTCATACCTCCGCTAGCCGGAACCCTACACAGAGTGGGTGGATGCGGTCCATGGGCATTGGCCCATTCTGGGCTTGCCCGGGCGCGAGCGCCACGATAGGTCACCCCCATGGTTGTTCGGGCAGCCAAAGCTCGAACAAGGCGACGCCACCCGCAAGATTTGACTGATATTCACACATATCTCCGCACCATTTTTCGAGCGCCCGGTGCCAAAGGAGTGTTGTGCCGTGACCAAATCGACCCCAACGCCGTCATCCATGACGCAAGACCGTCTGCTGCGCGAGGCGGGCATCCGTGCCTCACATCTGCTGAAGGCCGCCCGGGCGGGTGACCCGGCTGCGCTGGAAAAGCTGGATGGCGTTACAAAGCGCCGTCGCGCGCTGGATGTCGCCGCGCATGATATTGCGGGCACGTCCTACGCCAGTTTGCGGGTGGGCGCGGGTGTGGCCCAGCCAGAGCAATTCTTCACCCCAAAGATGAGCGCGTTCTGGAACCATTGGTTTGCGCACTACGTAGAGGCCGCCGCGCATCGCGCTGCCAATGGTGGGGTTCTGCTGCCGTACAAAACTCAGTTCGTGGTGGTGGAATTGCATTTCCTCCGCGCGCTGGGGCTGGATCCAGACGATCCGGATTGGCGGAGGATCGGCTTTGATTGGGTGCGTCCGCGGGATGCGCAGGCCTTTGTCCGATTAAACGCGTCGCTCTACCGGGTCACCGCATCCGCCGCGGAGGTCAGCGATGCAGTTTGACAGCCCCAGCCCGTCTTTGCCCGATCCGGCACTGCGCCACCCACTTGTTCTGCCGGGCGGCGGCGTCGATTCGGCCACCGTGTTCCTGAAGCAGGTGATCGATCATCCCAATATCGAGGTCGGCGATTGGAGCTATGCCAATAATCGGACGCGGCCCGCCAATTATGCCGAGACGCTGGCGCCCTACCTGTTTCCCGGCGCGCCAGAGCGTCTGATCATCGGAAAGTTTTGTCAGATTGCCGAGGGGGTCCAGTTTGTCACCGCCACGGCAAATCATCCGATGGCAGGTGCATCGACCTATCCCTTCGCGGTGTTCGATCCGGCGCGGTTCGGAAGCTATCTTCCAAGTCTGCCGCATGCGCGCGATACGACAATTGGCCATGATTGCTGGCTGGGTCGCGAAGCGATGCTGATGCCGGGCGCTGAACTGGGCAATGGCGTGATCGTTGGCGCGCGCTCTGTGGTGCGGGGGCGGGTGCCCGATTATGCCGTCGTTCTCGGCGATCCGGCACAGGTGGTGCGAATGCGCTATTGCGATGCGGAGATTGCGCAATTGCTGGATTTGGCGTGGTGGGATTGGCCCGCCGATAGGATCGCGCAAGCGATCCCGGCCATTGAGGCAGGGGATTTCGCCACCCTGGCTTCCATAAAGGACGCGATGGATAAAGATGCGCCAGCCTGACCCCACCGATCCGCCCAAACCGATCCGCGCGCCGGGTCGGATTGCGGATGTTTGCAGCTTGATCGAGGCAGATCTGACGCGGGTTTGGACAACCGCGCATCTGGCGCGCGAGGCTGGCATGGCCCAGCATCATTTCCAGCGACAATTCGCGGCGGCCACCGGTGAGACGGTGGCGGGCTATATCCGCAGTCGGCGGTTGGAGAAGGCGGCGATTGCGCTGGCCTCCAGCCAGGCGCGGGTCATCGATATCGCGCTTGATTGCGGATTTCAGACCCATGCCGCGCTGACCCGGGCCTTTACCGCCCATTTCGGCCTGGCGCCGCAGACCTTTCGGCAGCAGGGTCTGCCTGTGCACAGACAAGGCCTGATGCCGCGGCCCTATTTGCGGCCCATCACCTCGCGGAGCCTGGCCATTGGTGCCGACCTGGTCCAGATGCCGTCGCAATGGCTGTGCTGGCGCCGATCTCGGGGCATGTCGGGTGGGCGGTTTTTCCCTGATTTGCAGGCGACAGCGCGGGCCTTTGCCGAATTGGCGCAAGAGGTGCCTGATCCCGTTCTGCCCCTGGCCACGGGCTATCCGCGCGGGCCAGCCGCATTTCACGATCCCGAAGCCGAGGCGTTCTTTGGGGCGTTGTTTCCGCAGCGCCGCGCGTTGATCTGGCCAGAGGGCTGGACCGAGATCTCTGCGGGTCTTTATGCCGTCTTTCCGCATTACGGCCCGCTTACGACGCTGCATTTGTCGTGGAATAGATCGGTTCGAGCCGGGTTCGATCAGCTGGATGTCACGTTTCGCAGCGCCTGGATGTTCGAGACCTATCTGACACCGCGGGTTGATGCAGCGCCGGATGCGCTCAGCGCGTTGATCCATGTGCCGGTTGAGAAAAGCACGCTCGGGAAAGCGCCGCAGGCGGGATGAGGGATAGCAGACATCGTCCACCCAATTCCGGAGACGATTATGCACCAGTTTCTCGACACGCCGCTGCGCCAATTGGCAGATGACATTGCGGCCCCCAAGGCGCGGCGGCACTTATATGATGCACTGACTGCCCAACGCGACGCCGAAGAACCGCGGTTGAATGCCTTTGAAGCCCGACGCGAGATCTGTCCCAAAACGGCGAACGGGCCGCTCAACGGCTTACCAATCACGGTGAAAGACCAGATCGCCGCCGCCGGGTGGCCACGCGGCTTCGGGGCCGAGCGGATCCCCCCCAAGCCTGATCGCAAGAGCGCCAGCCTCGTGGCGCGGCTTGAGGATTTGGGCGCCGTTGTCACGGGCAAGACCGCTTTGCCCCCCAATGCGATGGATTTCCAAACCTCCAACACGCGGCGCGGGCCGACACGTAACCCTCACGATCCGGCCTTTACATGTGGCGGTAGCACCGGTGGGGGCGCTGCCGCCGTGGCCAGCGGGATGAGCCTGGTGGATGTCGGCGCCGATCTGTCCGGGTCATTGCGCCTGCCTGCCGCGTGGTGCGGGGTCACGTCGTTTGTTCCCGGCGAAGGCGGTTGGGGCAATGACGGCCTTCTGCGCGGAGATGCCCGCTTGGCGCATTTCGCGCGCGCCGGTCTGACCGCGCGTCGGGTGGAGGATTTGGCGTTTCTGTGGTCTGCGCTGGAGGGTACGCCCGTACCCGATAGAAAGACGGAGCCGCGCCTCGCCCTCTGGTCACCTGCGGGTCAGGCCCCTTGCGATGATCAGACTTTGGGTCTGTGGCACACCTTTCGGCAGCGGATCACAGCCAGCGACATTGCCGTAGAGGACACGTCGATGGATATGCTCTTTACGCCAGATGTCTACCGGCTGGGCGGTGAGATCATCGGCCATGAAACCGGCGCGCTGGTCCCTTGGATCATTCGGTGGTTCATGCGCCGCGATCGACGCGGTGCCCAGATGTCCCCGGGTTTCGTGGCCCATGTGAACGACGGTTATCGCCGCGATGCGGGGCAATATCAGCGGAATTTGGACCATTTGGCTGACCTGCGCGCGGCGGCGCAGCAATCCTGGGCGCATGTCGATGCGTTGGTTTTGCCGGTCAGTGGGGTCTGCGCCTTTCGTCACATCAAGCCGGCGCGAGATCAGAACGGAGTACGGACCTACGACACAATGTTCGAGACCGGAGCCGGGCCTCTGGGCTATTTCGATGCGCTGACGCGGTTTGCCCTACCGATCACGGCGCTGGGTTGGCCGGTTGTGACCTTGCCCATCGGGCGTGACAGCAACGGGATCCCGGTCGGCGCTCAACTTGTGGGCAAACCCGGCAGCGATGGGGATCTGATTGCCATCGCCGCTGGATTGCAGGATCTGTTCGCAGCTTCTTAGGTTGGGGCGGGTGCTTGCATTACAAACAGGCACAGCTTGTTGCCATCGGGGTCGCGGACATATCCGCCGAAAAACTCGGGTCCGAAGGCGGCGGGCGCGCCCGCATCTTCGCCGCCAAGCGCAAGCGCCCTTTGATGCGCGCGGGTCACGTGCTCGGTACTTTCACAGATCAAGGCCACCATGGTCCCGTTGCCGGGATTGGCAGGCGCGCCATCGCTGGGCAAGGTTGCCACCAAAAGCGGTTTGTCCGGTGCGACGCTCCACGCGATCATGCGGTCCAGCGTATAGGCGCGCGTCGCACCGAACTCCGCCAAAAACGCATCGAAAAACCGCGCTGACCGGTCCAGATCATTGGTCCCCAAAGTTACGTAGCCAATCATGCGGGGCGCCCTCCAATTGCGAGATCCGGCTTAGTGAGCCAGCTCTCAAGCGGGCGCCAATGGTGCTGGACCTGTCGCTGGGGCAGGGTGAAGGCGATGACATTCCCGCCGCCGCCCGGCTGATCATATCGCCGGTCAATCGCCTGTCCGCTCAACGCGCAATAAAGCAGCGTGCCAACCGCGCCATGGCCCACAAACAGGATATCGCCCTGGCTGTGATCTGACAGGCAGGCCGCCACCTCGGTTGTGATGCGCTTTTGAGCGGCCTCTGCCGTTTCCCAGCCGCGAAAGCTGCGTGTCGGGGTTGCGAAAAAGGCGTCCGCAGCGGCCTCGAACTTGTCGGGCGGCAGGAACCCGGTCGCGCTGCGGTCATTCTCGTGCTGCGCGTCCCGGATCTGCAATGTGCCACCCCAAGCGGCTTGCAGGATCTCGGCCGTTTCCACCGCTTTGCGCTCGGCGCTGGACACGATCTTTGTAGTTTCAGCCCAGGGTTTGGCCGCGGCCAATCGCTCGATCCGGGCCCGGCCAATCTCTGACAGGCCCCAGTCCGGAACCGGCACATGTGGGTCGATGGCAACTTGGGGGTGCGTCAGGTAGCGTGCGATTTGGGTCATTCTATCTGTCCTGTCCTGTGTCAAGAAAGCGGATCACGCATCTTCGATCCAATCCAGCAGAGGGTTCATCCAGACTGGATCGGCGCGGTAGAACAAGCCACAGCCCGTGCCGGTCTGAAAGTTCAGCATTGTCGGATCCTGCAGGCTCGGGTTGCGGGAAAAAAGCGGCGCGCAGGGCAGATCGGGGGCGTTTCATATGTCTGGGCTCCGATAGGGTTTGCGCGTCGCGCCTCGTCTCAGGCGTTTGGACCGGTTGCGTTCCCGTTTGTGCTCTATTGAACAATGGCCTGCGCGTCCGGCGGGTTTGAGCCGAGTGGCGCAAGTTGCGCGGGCAGATCGGTGCCGCTTATCCAGGCGACGATCACCTCAGCCGCCAGATCCGGATCGCTCAGGCACCAGCCATGGCCGCCGCCGGGAATGCTGGCGGATTGCGATTGGGTCAGCGCGGCGCCGAACTTGCCGAGCCCGCGCCGGACGGCCGAGACCTCCTCATCGCCCGCCAGAACCAAAGTGCGGGTTGAGATTGTCGTCGCCAAATCCGCCAGATCAAAGCCAAGCGCCGCCAGACCCACATCGCGGATCGTTTTGGCGTCGGCCAACGGGCCGCCATCCAGGTTGTTCATCAGCGACACATCGTCGATCCCCGCCGCCCTGGCCGAGGCCTCCCGCAGACGTCGCAGATGCATCATCGGGTAGATCGTTCGCAGCATCAAACCCGTCAGGCCTTTGAAGGGCATCGTGCCGGGATGAATCCCCGAAACGATGGCCGACGCCGCGAATTCGGGATGCCGCGCCAGAATATGCAATGTCACAAACCCGCCGAGCGACAGGCCGAACAGATGGACCGGCGCGTCGGTTTTCGCACGGGCGGTGGCCACCACCGCATCTGCGGCTGCGGGCAGCCCCTGGAACGGCACGTGGCGGCTTGCCTGATGGCCAGGCAGATCAGGCAGGAAACAGCGATAGTGGGGCAAGCGATCTGCCAGGGGCGCCATCGATCTGGCATCCATCCCGCCGCCATGAAGCAGAAGGACCATCGGCGCGTCTTTGGGGCCGATCCAGGTTCCGTTCAACATGCTCAACCCGTCCGTAGGTTTGCCCGATCAAACCCGTTGGTCTAATCGTTTGTAATGGCCACGAAGATTGCGACCGCAATCGCGATTATGATCGCCATCCGTGTGCGCTCTTTTCGGGTCATCCGGAAGCCTCCTTTTGCAACAGATGCGGTTCGGGATGCGACACTCGGCGAATATCGGCTGGCTGCGGTAGGCGTTCATCGGATTGGCTGCCTTGCTTGAGCTCTTGGGCGACGCCCATCGCCACGGTGCGCCCATTGCGGATCGCCCCTTCGACATAGCCCGCGAAAGTGGTGTCCAGCTCTGCTCCGGCAAATCGGACCGGGCCATGCCATTGCGCCAGCTTCGCGGCTGCGTCGGGAATGCCGCCAAGCCGTACGCTGGCATTGTAGCCACCCGCAGACCAGGGGTCATCGACCCAATTGGCCTCGTGGATGGCGCAAGGATGTCGGGCCTGATCCCCGAAGGCACGGGCCAGATCCGCCAAGAGGCGGCTTTGGCGGGTCTCGTGGGGCAGGGCGGCGCGGGCGCGCGCAGTGGGGCCACCGAGAAACGCGGTGAGCCGCGGCAGACTGCCATCGTCAAAGCTGGTATCGGCCACCGCCAGGCCCGATGGATCGTCGAAGCTGACATCGCCGCTCCACCCGTTCAGCCGCCAAAAAGCCGTGTCATAGACCAGTGCTGTCTTGATCAAATCGCCCCCTTGAAACGCGTCCAAAAGAGGGATCAGCATCTCAGCGTTCTCGATGTCCCACTCGATTTGACGCGCCACAGGCGGCGGCGCTGCAACAATCACGCGATCCGCATGCCAGGTGCGACCATCGGTGATCACCCGCAAACCGGACCGCTCGGCGCGAATGGATGTCACGGCGGTCTCAAGCGTCGGGTGGTGGGCCAGTTGTGCGGCCAACGCGTCGACGATCGCCCCCATTCCCGCGGGGAAGTGGAACTCCAGATCGTCACGTTCCGAGGCGTAGCGATCCAGCCCCGCATGGAATGCCTTGGCGTCCAGTGTTGCCGGGTCGGCCCCGTAATGCTCGGTGAGGATGGAGGTCACGAGCGCGGCATCCTCCTCATCCAGCAGCAGGCGTTCGATCATGGCGGCGAGGCTGCCTTTTGGGGCGGTTTGGCGGCGGACGACATGTTGGACGCCGCGCTTGGCTTCACCGAAGCTGTCCCATGGGCTGGTCCACCAGTGATAGATCCGCCAGAGCGAGCGTAGGATCTGCGATGGGCTGTCCCAGCGCCGCACCTGGTTGTGCAACAGCTCCTCCATTTCCTGCTCCGAGATCAGCGCATCGCGATCCATGACCTCGCCATCGATCACGCAGAGCGCGCGCCCGGTGGCTGGGATCGGGGCGCAATGCAGTCCGGCGGTGCGGGCAAGCGCCAGCACCTCGGTCATATCACCGTTGATCATCTGAGCCCCGCGGTCGAACGGAACGTCATCCGCGACAGGCGCGCTGTGAATGCGCCCGCCGAGCCGCGCCTGTGCTTCCAGCAGCTGACAGGTCAGACCGTGCCGCTCGACCTCGGCGGCGGCGGCCAGACCAGCGGCACCACCGCCGACCACGATGACATTGACATGGGCGCTCATTTTCACCTCTTCTTGGAGTTGAGCAACTGCACAATTGAGCAAGTGCTCAACAAGCTATATTTTGTCAAGGGCAGGGGAGTGAATTTGACCAGAATGTCGGGTGCGGAGCGGCGGCGCCAAATCATCCATGCCGCCTATGAGGTCATTCTGGACAAAGGTCTGTCCGAGGCCGCCACACGGGATGTGACGCGGAGAATGGATGTCAGCCCCGGCCTACTGCACCATTATTTTCCGTCCTGGGGCCAATTGCGGGCCGAGGCCGTGCGCACCTTTGTCATGGCCGAGATCGAAGAGATCGACGGTCTTCTGGCCACGACAGAGGCCTACGAACTTGTCGCCTGTTTCACAGACTGGATGGCCAAAGATCCGGCCTTTCGGCATTGGGGCCTGTGGCTCGACGCGATTGACGCCGCGCGGCGCGATCCGGACCTGGCCGCAGTGGTCACCACGGCCTATGGTGCCTGGCACAGCGTCATTGCCAGCATCATCGAAAGACGTGTTGCGGCAGGGCGCGGGTCTTGCCCGAATGTCGAAGCTGCCGCCTGGCGGATCGGCGCGTTGATCGATGGGCTGGCGGGTGTTGTGGCTTTGGGCGATGTCGCTTTGGACGCCGAACAGGCTAAGGGCCTCGTGCGCCAACAATTCGATCTGGAGCTCTGCGCGGACGTCTCGGCCGCGTAACCTATGTGCCCCGCGCCCACCGGTGTTTCGAGGTGAAATCGGGCGAGGGCTCGCTCAAATTCGGCGGGACGTCGCACGCAAATCGGGGGCCTGTCCGGCCCCCTTTTCTCAAGTTGCGGAACGGCTGTCATCTGGGTGCCATGGTGGGTCGGGAAGCGGGGCTTCGGCCACTGCGCGGTCCGCAACCTCGCAGGTTCACAAGGAGAGACGATCATGTTCAATCCAACTGACAACACGGATATAGAGGCATTTTGGGACACGATCCAAGAACGCTTGGATGGCGCGTCGTGGAATTGGAACGACATGGCTACGGAGTGGGACGATTGGCTGGACCGCTATTGGCCCGAGCCTGATCCGGACCCCCAACCGACCCCGATCCCAGAGGCCGCGCCCCTCCCCGGTCCCACGCCGATCCCCGACGCTGACCCCGACAGCACACCCACTGCCGACCCGACATCCGGGCCCCCGTTCGAACCCAGCATTCCGGCGCCGGAGCCCACCTTTCAGCTCTTGGAGAGCTACACGTCCGGCCTCGGCTCCAATGGCGTTGAGAGCAACTTCAACATCACTGTCGAATTCCTGGGCGAGTGGACGGCAGGATTGCAAAGCGCTTTCATCACAGCCTCGGACTACCTGTCTTCTCTGATCGTGGGCGACGTGCAGGATCTGACCGCTGCCGATGGCAGCGTGATTGATGATATTGTGATCACCGCCGAGCTTCTGGATCTGGATGGCCAGGGCGGCGTATTGGGGCAGGCGGGCCCGACTGAGCTACGGGGGCAGACCTCATCGGATGCGTTTTTGCCCAGCAAAGGCGTGATGTCCTTTGACGAGGCCGATGCCGAAGGGCTGAACCAATCGGATGGCTTCACCAATGTCGTCGTGCACGAGATGATGCACACGCTTGGCTTTGGCACGTTGTGGGATTTCTTTGGCCTGACGTCAGGATCAATCGCGCAGGACACGCTTGCCTTCACCGGCGACAACGCGCTGGCCGCCTACATTGCCGAGTTGGACAGCCAGGGCCAGGACACGTCCGGCATTTTCGATGTGCCCCTTGAAACTGACGGCGGGCCGGGCACAGCGGGCGGCCATTGGGACGAAGAGGTGTTCACCGATGAGCTGATGACCGGCTTTCTCGACGATGGCGCGACGATGTCCGGTCTGTCCGTCGCCTCGTTGGAGGATATGGGCTATGACACGGTCTTCACGCTCGGCAATCCGGGCGCCGCGATGCCGCAGGTGGACGATTTCTTGTTCGCGTAGCATCCCACATTCCACGTGCTGCCGCGTTTTCCCGTGGCGGCACGCTATCTTATTGGCGCCAACGCTTCAGCGACGCAAAGAATCAACGCATGCAGAATTGCGGGACACTCTGCTGCTAACCCATTGAAAACAATAGGGCCGAATAGCGATGGTGCGGGACGCTACGCCATTGATTCTATTGGATTTTACGGGATAATGGTGGGCGACCCTGGAATCGAACCAGGCGTGCGTCTCCGCGAGGGAGTTACAGTCCCCTGCCACACCTTGCGGCCTGTCGCCCATCCCGCTGCACATGATTTCTGCGCAACGTTGGAGGGGAATTATCGATGCGCGCGGGGGGGGTCAAGCCTCAAACCGGCTCAAACCGCCATGATTTTCAGTGCATTTCCATCGGGGTCGGTCAGCTCCAGCGATTGGCTGCCATCGGCATTGTTGTGCAGCGCGGCATCGGGGGCCTGCGGCACGATCCGGGCAAGGATCTCAGGCAGGGCCTCGGCGCCCAGATGAAAGTCCAGATCATGGCCTGGCACGCCATGCCCGCCGCCTTTGCCGGGCACGTAAAGCGCCACAGGCAGGTCGGAGAGCATGAATTGCACCCAGCCGAATTCCTCAGCTTCAAAGACGGGGTCGCTGTCGAAGAGTACGCGGTAAAACGCGATCGCACGTTCAGCATCTGTGACGGGGATTTTGAGGGCGGCGAGTTTCATGGGATCCCCTAAGGCGGCGTGCGGCTGCAGGTTGCACTCCGCCGGTCCCTCGCGCAAGGTCGCGCGCGGAGGCTGATATGGCAAAAAAACCGACCTGGGTGATCGAAAAAGAGCGTGGGCGCCGGGCGGCAGCGGCGGAAACGTTGTGGCTGTTTGGTCTGCATGCGGTGCGTGATGCGCTCAGCAATCCCGCGCGCGAGGTGCTGCGCCTTGTGGTCACAAAAAATGCCCAGGATAAGCTGGCTGAGGCCATTGCCGCCCGCGGTCTGACCCCTGACATCGCCGATCCGCGCAAGTTTCCGGTGCCGCTTGATCCGGGTTCGGTGCATCAGGGCGCGGCGGTGGAGGTCAAACCGCTCGATTGGGGCGATTGGCGCGCGCTGGCCCGCGGCGATGGGGCGGTGCGTTCGGTGGTTGTGTTGCTCGACCGGGTCTCGGACCCGCATAATGTCGGCGCCATCCTGCGTTCGGCTGAAGTGTTCGGCGCCCGGGCCGTCATCGCGCCCGCCCGACATTCCGCACCGGAGACCGGCGCCTTGGCCAAGACCGCTTCGGGCGCGCTGGAGCGCATGCCTTATATCCGCGTCGGAAATCTGGGCGACGCGATGGAGGCGTTGAAGGCAGACGGGTTTTGGATGGTGGGTTTGGCCGAGGAGGGCACCCAGACAATCGATCAGATCGCCGATACCCATGCGGAGGCGCATATCGCCCTTGTCATGGGCGCCGAAGGCCCCGGCCTGCGCGAGCGGACGCGCGGGCTGTGCGACCAATTGGCGAAAATTCCCTTCGCGCGCGATTTTGGGTCACTCAACGTCTCAAATGCCGCCGCGGTGGCCCTATATGCCCTTGGAGAAAGGGCCTAAAAAAGATGCCACACAACACCAAGATTGCCACCTGTTCCTATTGCGGACGGCGCCAGACGCTGCAGTTCACCGCGCGCGGTGGCCATGAACTGGCCTGCGGGGCCTGCGGCGCCCCGATCCATGAGATGAAGTGGCTGAAACCGCCCGAGAAACGGCGCGAAAGCGTCAAGCGTAGCGAGCCGCATCGCGCGCCCCATGGCCACGATCTGCCCCACCGTCCGAAAAAGGGCAAAAAGCGCAAGCGGCGCAAGCCGATGTGGTACCGGATCGCGGAAGAAGCCTTTGACGTGATTGAGGATATTCTGGACTGAGATAACGGGTTCTCACGGCTGCGTCAGGACGGGTGGTCTAGGCGGCGGCACGTCGCCATATCAGCGCCACACGACACGCTTCAACAGGAAAACACCTATGCTGACACGCCGCACCACCCTGGGCCTGATGGCCGCCGCCGCCCCCGTCGCTTTTCTGGCGACACGCGCCAGCGCATCCGAGCCAGAGATCTTTCAATCAGACGGGCTCGCCATCGGTGGCGCCGATCCCGTCGCCTATTTTGACCTGGCGGAGGATGCGGATCCCGTCATCGGCAGCGCCGATCATACCTTGGATTGGTCCGGCGCGACCTGGCAGTTTGCCAGCGCTGAAAATCGTGCTGCGTTTGAGGCCAATCCAAGTGCCTATGCGCCGGCCTATGGTGGATATTGCGCCTATGCTGCGGCGCGGGGCACGGTCGCCTCGACGGTGCCCGAGGCGTGGTCGGTTGTCGATGGGCGCTTGTTCCTGAACTATTCCATCCGCATTCGCCGCCGGTGGTTGCGCGAATTGCCCGAAGCCATCACACTCGGCGATGAGAATTGGCCCGGCCTGGTGGGGTGATCACGATTTTGTCGGTCCCCTAGGCAAATCGCAGAGGGGACCCCATCTATGATCCAGGAGACGCGGTTCGGAACACCGCGCCCCATCACTGTCCCTCGTTCCGCACTCGCGCCCGCGCTCCAAGATGCGGGCGCGTTTTTTGTGCGGCGGCTCTTATGACGCAAACCCCGTCAGATGACTTGCTGCGCCATGTTCTGCGCAGTTTCAGAAGCTTCGCTTGCGTGGGCGTCTCGCCCAATCCGGTTCGACCCAGCCATTATGTCGCGCGCTATCTGAAGCTGCGCGGTTACCGCGTGATCCCGGTCAATCCGGTGCATACCGGTAAAGAGCTATTCGGCGAAACGGTGGTCGCCGATCTGGCGCAGGTGGGGCAGGCCGATATCATCGACATCTTTCGCCGGCCCGATGCCGTGCCCGAGGTGGTCGATGCCGCCCTGGCCATGTCGACCCGTCCCAAGGTGATCTGGATGCAGATCGGCGTGACCCATGCCGAGGCAGCGGCAAAGGCCGAGGCAGCGGGGTTGATCGTGATCCAGAATCGCTGCCCCAAGATCGAATATCAGCGTCTGTTTGGCGAATTGCGGATGGGTGGGTTCAATACCGGCGTGATCAGCTCAAAGCTATGATCCGCGCCACGGTTCTGGCCGTCGCGCTTGGTCTGATCGTCGTGCCGATATCGGAATTGATGTTCTGGCCCGTGGCCATGTGGCGCGTTCCGGGATTGCTGGCGGTCTACGGGCTCGCCGCCCTGTTCTGCATGGCCTGGACCGAGCCTCTCGGCGTGCGCGGCTGGATCGTCATCGTGCTGGCGGGTGGGATTTTTGGCTGGCTGATTGAGGGTGTGATCGTCGGTGAGGCCTATGAGGCGGTGCCGTTTTCGCTGATCTGGACACCTTTGGCCTGGCACATGCTGTTGAGCGTGGCGGTTGGCGTCGCCATTCTGCGCATGGCGCTGCTCGCGCAGTCGGTTTGGCCCAGCCTTCTTACCTTCGCGCTGCTCGGCGGTTTCGCGGGGCTGTGGGGCGCCTATGGCTGGACCGCATTGGAGGTGGACCTGACCGGGCAGGGGATGGGTTTCATGTCGCAAATCTGCCTTGCCGCAATGATGCTGGTGTTCGGTCATCTGACACTTGATCACCTGCCGGATGGCACGATGCCGAACGCGATCCGCTTCGCTCTGAGCGGCCTTGCGGCGCTTGTCTGGCTGATTGCCTGGGGCTTGCCCTCGGGCGTTGTTGCTCTGACCGTGCCTCTCTTGATCGGTGTCAGCCTCTGGGGTCTCGCCCGGCTTGGCGGCCATGGTCCGATCCGTTGGGGCCGCGTGCCGCCGCGCCGGTATCTTGCTGCGTTTGTCCTGCCCGCAATTGCGATCCCGATACAGAACTGGGTCAAAGACGCGGCCTTTGTTGCCGAGATCAATGTTTTGGTCGCTATGCCGTCCGTCGCACTCGGCGCCGGTGCGTGGCTTTGGGCGATGATCTCTGCCCTCAGAGCGCGTCGCGCAACTCCGCCCGGACACGCATCAGGATCTCGCCCAGGCGATTGAGCCCCTGGCCGTCGGGTCCGCAGCCCCAATAGGCATCCATCGGCGCGTTTTCAACGATCCGCGCCTCGCCGGTGCCCAGCAGCAGATCCCGCGGCCCGGCATGGGTTCGGAATTTCTTCGACACGGCGTCATACATCACACCGTCCTTGACCTCCTCCCAATCGGGGCGGAGGGGCAGGGCCCGCGTCATGCCAAGCGCCTTGGCATCCTTCGGCTTCGCGGCGCGGCGAATCTGCTCCGCATAATCGGGATCGCCGAATTTCTGGGCCTGGAAATAATGCTCAACCGTCGACCAATAGACGCCGTCCATCTCAACCCCATAGGGCGCGAAGTTGGAGAATTCCGAATAGGCATCGGTCTGCGCGTAGAAATAGATCGTATCGGGCTCAGCCACGGCTGGCCTTTTCCGCAAGACCCGATTGCGCGCTGCGCCTGGTCAATTCCGCTTCGATATCGGCGAGGCTCACATCGCGGGCGGCACACATGACAAGCAAATGATACAGCGCATCGGCGGCTTCGGCAGTCAAGGCGGCCTTGTCGCCTTTGACCGCCTCGATGATCGCTTCCACGGCTTCTTCGCCGAACTTCTCGGCGCATTTTTCAGGGCCCTTGGACAGCAACTTCGCGGTCCACGAACTGTCTGGGTCGGCCCCTTTGCGCGCCGCGATGGTGGCGGCCAGCGTTTCAATGCTCATGCTGCAGATCCTTCAAACGGGTGTCATGCATCAAAATGGCGTCCAGCATCGCAAATGCATCCTCGGCGAAGCGGGTGTCCAGGATATCAGACCGATCCAAATGTGTCGCGTCGCCCTGGCTCGGCCCCGAACTCAGATCCGCGAGCCGGAAGCCGTTATGGTCCTTGCTCCAATCGGCGCCGAACACCCACCTTTGCCCTGGCGGAGCCTCCGACGACCAATCGCCGTAACCGAGCACGAAGCGGGGCAAGCGTTCGGGATGGGCGGCGCTGTAGCGCACGGAATAAAACGCCAGCCAGCCGTTTTGATCCTTCAGGTCACCGGTCAGGCGGAGTGTCGTTCCGCCGCAGCAGGCGCAGCGGGTCGACGTGTCTTCGCGCTCTTCAACGATGATCTCGCCGAGGCTCATACCATCCTCATCGGAATGCCCGCCGCCGCCATATGGGCCTTGGCCTCGCCGATTGTATAGGTTCCGAAATGGAAGATCGAGGCGGCCAGGACCGCGCTGGCGCCGCCCTCCGTCACGCCCTCGACCAGGTGATCCAGCGTGCCCACCCCGCCCGAGGCGATGACCGGCACCGGCACGGCGTCACTGACCGCGCGGGTCAGGGGCAGGTTGAACCCCGCTTTTGTGCCATCGCGATCCATTGAGGTCAGCAGGATCTCACCGGCGCCCATCTCGACCACTGTTTTCGCGAAGTCCACCGCATCCACGCCAGTGGGTCGGCGCCCGCCATGGGTAAAGATCTCCCACTTGCCGGGTGCCACGGTTTTCGCATCGATGGCCACGACAATGCATTGCGACCCGAACTTGTCGGCGGCCCGCGCCACGCAGGTCGGGTCGGCCACGGCGGCGGAATTGAAGCTGACCTTGTCGGCGCCCGCGAGCAGCAGATTGCGTACATCATCTGTGGTCCGTACGCCGCCGCCAATGGTCAACGGCATAAAGCATTGCTCGGCCGTGCGGGTGGCCAGATCATACATCGTGCCACGGTTTTCGTGGGTGGCTTTGATGTCGAGAAAACACAGCTCATCCGCGCCCGCAGCATCATAGGCGCGGGCCTGTTCGACGGGGTCGCCCGCATCGATCAGGTCTACGAAATTGACACCTTTGACGGTGCGGCCCTCGGCCACGTCGAGACAGGGGATGATACGCGTTTTCAACATGATGGCGGGTTTAGGCCGAAATCGCCGCGCGCGAAAGAGTGATTGGCCGTTTCAGCCGAGGTCTGGTTCATCCCAAATCGGCAAATGCCCAAATTTGGAGAGACGAAGATGACCCGTTTGATGACCGCGATAGGAGCCTTGGTGATGGCAGCGACGCCCGTATTGGCCGATGATTTTCAGGAACGGCGCAGCGCCGATGACGTGGCCACGACGATGGACCGTCTGGTCGCCGCGGTGGAAGGCGCCGGTGCCACGGTGTTTGCCCGGGTGAACCACGGTGCGGGCGCGGCAAGTGTCGAGTTGGAGCTTGTGGATGCCGAATTGCTGGTCTTTGGCAACCCGATGCTGGGCACGCCCGCGATCCAGGACGATATCCGCGCCGGATTGGTTCTGCCCCTGCGCGTGCTGGTCTATGGCGATGGCGACGGGTCGGTGATCACCTGGGAAACGCCGGACTCGATGTTCGATGATTTGGAGATCGAAGATGACGCGCCCTATATCGAGCGGATGAATGGCGCGCTGGATAACCTGACCGCGGCAGCGGCGGGCGAGTGACGGGTCTGGGACGGGGAGACGCTTGTGCGTGCCGCACGTCGCCCCTCCCACCGTCCCGCATGGGGGTTTCTCACGATGACCCCTGGTTTTGCCGCCGCCGGACAACGATTTCGGTTATGGTGGCGGCAATCAACAGCAACACGCCGTAGAGGATCCCGCCGAAAAAGCTCAGCAGGGCGACACTGCTGATCGTATTGGCGAGGTCATCGGCGATTGGCGTGCAATTGCGCCAGCCATAGAGCACATCGCCGTCACAGGCCGCATCCAGTCCATTGAGGGACAGGAAGGCCGCCGTTAGCCAAATGGCCCAGGCGATCCCGCTGAGGCGCAGGATGCGCGAAAGCCGCGCGCTGGCGCTTTGGGCGCCCCAGAAAATCGCGAGCCCACAGCACAAATAGACCGGCAGCATGATCACCACAAAGCCGATCAGCAGATCGCTCATGCAAGCGCCTTCAGGGCCTCGCTCAGATCCAGCGCCCCGTCATAGAGGGCCCGGCCCGAGATCGCGCCGGCGATCACGCCGGTGTCTTTCAACGCTTCCAGATCCGCCAGTGAGGACACACCGCCCGACGCGATGACAGGGATCGATGTTGCGCGTGCCAGATCGGCCGTTGCCTGCACATTCGGGCCGCCCATGGCGCCGTCGCGGTCGATATCGGTGTAGATGATCGCCGCCACACCCGCATCTTCGAAGGCCTGCGCCAGATCGGTGACCATGATGTCGGTCTCCTCGGCCCAGCCCTTGGTGGCCACCTGGCCTTTGCGCGCGTCGATGCCCACGGCGACTTTGCCGGGGAAGGTCCGCGCCGCTTTGCGCACCAATTCCGGGTCTTCCACCGCCACGGTGCCCAGGATCACCCGCGCGATGCCCTTGTCGAGCCACATCTCAATCGTGTCCATATCGCGGATGCCGCCGCCCAATTGGGTGGGCACGTCAACGGCCTCCAGGATGGCCTCAACGGCGGCGGCATTCACCGGCTCTCCGGCAAAGGCGCCGTTCAGATCGACCAGATGCAGCCAGGCACAGCCCGCATCCTGAAACACGCGCGCCTGATCGGCTGGGCTGTCGCTGAACACAGTGGCCTTGTCCATGTCGCCGCGCAGCAGGCGCACGGCCTGGCCGTCTTTCAGGTCGATGGCGGGGTAAAGGATCATGGCTTGGCCTGCGATTTTGCGACGTTGGGGCTGCTTTTCCCGCACATAAGTAGAACGTGCAAGGGCCGTGCGCCGCCACGTCATGCTTGCCAGCGCACGGCCAAACCCGCCACGGTCCGGCCCAGAGGAGACTTGGGAGGATATTATGATCAAAACGACACTTCGCGCTGCGGCGCTTGCGGTTCTGGCAATGACAGGCGCGGCGATGGCCGACCCGTCCCACGGGGTGTGGCAGACGGAACCTGATGAGGGCAGCTTCGCACATGTGCAGCTGAGCGCCTGTGGCTCAGCGGTCTGCGGTACCATCATCCGCACGTATGAAAACGGCGGCACACCCTATCAGAGCCCAAATATTGGCCGCCAGATCGTGATCGATATGGCGCCCCAGGGTGGCGGCGAATATGAGGGCTCGGTGTGGCGCCCCTCAAACGACCGCATCTATATCGGTCGGATGAACTTGAACGGCGACCAGATCACTTTGCGTGGCTGCGTGGCGGGCGGGTTGATCTGCGCACGGCAAACCTGGGTTCGGGTGCAATAACTAAGGATGCGGGGCCTTAGAGCCCCGCACCCCTTGGGGTTGAAGGGCATAATTTAGCTGCGTTGCAATGGCTGCCAGCGGCTCAGGCGGATCTCTGCGCCTGTGGACACGCTGCGCGCAACTTGCGACTGGGAAGCGCACGAGATCAACTCGCCACCATGTGTGGTCTGGGCCACCGCGCATAATCCAGCGCCGCCACCGTATACCTCACCGCGGTAGATCGGATAGTCGGTGTTGCGCACTGGATAGATGTCTGCAACCAGGTCGCAGGTGAACTCTAACCCATTGGGGCCATTGGCATATTGCGCCAGCGATTGAACGCCGCCGTATTGGGTGGGCACGTTCACGTCCAGATCAAAGACATAATCGCCACTGAAACAGCTGGCGCCGGAATACCCGTTCGCGGCAACTTGTGTGGTTGTTGTAGGCGTACAGGCGGCCAGGCCGATAAGCACCAGAGAAACAAAGAAAAAACGAAGCATTGGAAAACCTTTTCTTGGGAGGGATCACGTATTCGTGAAGCCTAACCGGATGGTCGGCTGTGTCACCCCGGAAATCTCGTTTTCAGGTACAGATGTCGCAGGTCACGCGCCCGGGGCCCGCGCTTTGCATCTGAAATCTAGGGCGCCCATTGCAGAAAATTCGCGATCAGACGCAGGCCGGCGCTCTGGCTTTTTTCCGGGTGGAATTGTGTGCCGATCATCGTGTCGCGCCCCACAATTGCGGTGACATCGCCGCCATAATCGACATGGGCGAGGCGTTGCGCGGGTGTTGCGACCTGCATGGCATAGGAATGTACGAAATAGGCGTGATCGCCCGTCGCGATCCCGTCAAGCACGGGGTGATCCGCGCCCTCCACGATCAGGTCGTTCCATCCCATATGCGGGATTTTCAAAGCCTTATCATTGGGTTCGATCCGCTCCACCTGGCCATCGATCCAGCCAAAGCCCGGAACCTCTTCATATTCCAACCCGATGCGCGCCATCATCTGCATCCCGACACAGATGCCGAAAAACGGGCGGCCGCGAGTTTCGACCGCGTCCAAAATCGCCTCCTCCAGCCCGTCGATGGCCTGCAATCCGCGGCGACAGGCCGGAAAGGCACCGTCCCCCGGCAGGACAATGCGGTCGGCGCGCGCCACGACATCCGGATCTGCAGTGACGACCAGCGTCCCCGCGTCGGTTTCCGCCGCCATGCGCTGGAACGCTTTCTCGGCGGAGTGCAGATTGCCCGCATCGTAATCGATCAGAGCGATGGTCATAGAATGGCCCTTTCGAAAGCCCGAAAGCTACGCAAATTGATCCGCTGACCCCAAAGGGATCCGGCACCTACAAGCTGCCCTTGGTCGAGGGGATGGCATCGGCCTTGCGCGGGTCGACGTCAAGCGCGTCGCGCAAGGCGCGCGCAACGGCCTTGAACGCCGCCTCCGCGATGTGGTGGCTGTTGATCCCCGCCAATGCGCTCACATGCAGGGTGATGCCACCATGGGTGGCCAGCGCCTGGAAGAATTCGCGCACCAATTCTGTGTCGAACGTGCCGATCTTTGCGGTGGGAAAGTCCACATCCCAGACCAGGTAGGGCCGCCCGGACAGGTCCAGCGCAGCGCGCACCAGTGCGTCATCCATCGGCAGGTGACACTCGCCATAGCGCCGGATGCCGCGCTTATCGCCCATCGCTTGGGTCAGCGCTTGCCCCAGCGCGATGCCGACATCCTCGACGGAGTGGTGATCGTCGATATGCAGATCGCCATCGCAACGCACCACCATATCGATCAACGCATGGCGCGACAATTGATCCAGCATGTGGTCGAAGAACCCCACACCGGTTTCATTGTCGTAGCGGCCCGTCCCGTCGAGCGTGATCTCGACCGAGATGTCTGTCTCGGCGGTCTTGCGGGTGATCTGCGCCTGTCGCATCGGAAATCTCCTGTTCTCCGGCGCGCTTATAGGCGGCGCGGCAGGGCGGGGGAAGGCCGCGCAGGGCGGTTTGCGCGGCGCTGTTGCCGTTGCGATAGATGCGTGCCCTACGACTTTGCCAATAGGTCATCTGCGGGACGGGGCAAAGGCACGCTCTGCCAGAATCGGTCACGCGGACAACGGGCTCTGCAAGGCATTGGCCCGGCCGGGCAAGTTTCGGCCCATGGCTGCGTTGCGTAGCCCGATGTCAGAGCTCGATCTGTCGGTCCCAGTGCAGGTTGCGCCGAAACGCGGCGTCGTGGCTGACCACCAGAAGCGCGCCGTCATAGGCCTTCAGGGCCGTTTCAAGCGCGGCGATCCCGTCGAGGTCGAGGTGGTTGGTCGGCTCGTCGAGGATCAGCAATTGCGGTGTCGGCGTCGCACCCAGTGTGCAGGCAAGACCCGCCCGCAGGCGCTCGCCGCCGCTCAGATCACCGCCCAGGATCTGGGCCTGATCGGCGCGAAAGCCGAACCGTGCCAGCGCCGCATGCGCCTGATGCGTGTCAGCGGTCGGGTTCAGGCGCTGGAAGGTGCCAAGCAGGCTGCCTTTGGGATCCAAAAGGCGCAGATACTGGTCAAGCAAGGCCCACGGCACCGAAAGTGTGACCTGCCCCGTTTGGGGTGCAAGCTGGCCTGTGAGCAGCCGCAACAGCGTGGTCTTGCCGCTGCCATTGGCGCCGGTCAGCAGGATCCGCTCCGGTCCCGTGACCTGCAGTGAGAGATCGCAGATCACGGGCATGTTCCCATAGCCGCCGGTCACGCGATCGAGCCGCAGAACCTGCTTGCCCTGTGGCAGATGGCTGGGCGGGATCTCCATACGCACCGGCTGAATGATCTCGACCTGCGCGCGCACCTCGGTCAGGGCGTGATCGGTGGCCTGCTGCCGCGCCTCACGCAGGCGAATGCCCGCAGCGCCCGAGGCCTCCGCTCGAGCCTTTGCGGCGTCCAGCAGCATCTTGGGCTGATCACCTCTGGCACGGGACCGGCGCCCGGCGGCATCCTTACGGGCCTTGCGCTCAGCGGCCTGTTGGGCGCGCCGGGCAGCCTCGGCCTGGCTCTTCTGAGCGGTGGCGAGCGCGTGCTCGGCGGCCTGCAATTCGACCTGTTTTTGTGCGCGATAGGCGGTGTAATTGCCGCCATAGCGGGTGGCGCCAAGTGAAGTCAGTTCGACAATGGCATCCATCTCGTCCAACAGGGCGCGGTCATGGCTGACGACCAGCGCGCCCGAGGACCAATTGCGTAGCACGTTAAATACCGCCGCGCGCCCGGCCTGATCCAGGTTGTTGGTCGGCTCGTCGAGCAACAGGATATCCGGCTCAGTGAAGATCAGGGCCGCTAGGGCCGCGCGCGTCCGTTGCCCGCCCGACAGAGCGGCCAGCGGCGCGTTAGGGGGCACCGGCAGGTCACATTGCGCCAGAGCGGCGTCGATCCGCGCGGGCAGTGTCCAATCGGCATTGGCAATATCGTCGAGGCTGGCACGTCCGGCCTCGGCCCGGTCCAGACAGGCAAGGGCCGCGGTGACACCAAACAGGTCGGCAATGGTGTCGTCGGGACTGCGCGACACCTCTTGGCGCAGTAGGGCGACGTGACCTGAGACGTTGATTTGGCCGGACGTTGGCGCAATTTCACCGGCGATCATCCGCAAAAGCGTGCTTTTGCCGATGCCGTTGCGCCCGACGATCCCGACGCGCTCAGGTCCGAAGACCACGTTCAGATCGGTGAACAGCGGTGACGTGTCAGGGGAGGAGAGGGAGAGGTTTGATAGGGTGATGGATGCAGGCATGGGGATGTCCGTCTCGCAGGGAAACCGTATGGGTCTGGGCGGCGAGATGGCGATCCATGATGCTGATCCTTCGACTGATATCGAAGCTCAGATAGGCGCCGAGAGGGCGCAATGCAACGGGTCAAATGCGCGTGGATTTGCGATGATATCCTGTCCGTTGGAAGGAGGACATCTGGAGCGGGTGAGGCGATTCGAACGCCCGACCCTTACCTTGGCAAGGTAATGCTCTACCCCTGAGCTACACCCGCTCTCTTGATGTGCAGCGGTATCTATAAACACTTTGCGGAGGGCGCAAGGGGGAAATCTTGCCTTTTCGCGGATGTTTTTGTCGGGCCGCTCTGGCGGGCTAGGCGTAGCGCGAGATGTCGCCGGTGCTGAGCGCGAAATCCTCGCTATGCAGCACGATCGCGCCGTTCAAGGACAGCAGGATGCCGTAGGCGCCGGGCTCATCGACCGAATCCGCCGACGTCCCACCGCCCAACATCATCGGCATTTGGTGACAGGTGCTTTTCAGGATGCTGACGGGTAGGCCATCGGCGCTGGCCATGATGGTGCGGTGAATATGGCCGCAGATCAGGTGTTTGACTTGGGGGGAGCTGCGCAGGCGGCGCAGGAGGGCATCGCCATTGGCAAGCCCGATCGCATCCATAGCCCAAAAGCCGGTCGGGCAGGGCGGGTGATGGCAGGCTACGACGACATCGCGCGCCTCCGTGGCTGCGCGGGCCAATTCCGCCTCCAACCACGCCAGCCGCAGATCGCATAGCCAACCGTCATGACCCAGCTTGGCCTTGCCGTCATAGTCGAACGTATCCAGCAGCAAGATCCGCAGCGGGCCCAGATCCAGCGCGGCCTGGGCAAAGCCATGCTCGTCCACATCGTTGCGGAACGCGGCGGCAAAGGGCTTTGGCAGGTCGTGGTTGCCCATCGTCGCCGCAACGGGCAGGGGGCAGTCGCGCAGCGCAGAGGTCAGGCGGGCATATTCCTCGGGCGCGCCGGTATGGGTCAAGTCGCCCAGCAGCAAGATCTGCGCGGCATCGGGATGGCGGGCCAGGGCATGGGCCAGCGCCTCTTCGAAGCGCGCCAGGGGGTCGAGCCCGATGATCGTCTCCCCCGCGCGGGTAATGTGCATATCGGTGAAGATCAGGGCTTTATGCGGCACGTCCATGGAGGGACGTTGGCGCAGGCCGCGTTGTGGGGCAAGGGCGCGCTGTATTTTCCAGCGCTGGCGCCTGGGGCATGTGTCGGGTGTGCCTCCGGCGGGAGTTTTTTGCCAAGATGAAAGACGCGCGCCCTAGCGCCAATCCTCGGGCACCGGATTGGGTGCGAGGCTTTGCAGGATGTATTCATTGCCAGGCTGCGCCGCGATCACGCGGGTGGTGTAATTGCCTAGGCTGCCTTGGGGTGTCGACAGGCTCCAATCCTGGATCGCGCTGGCGGGGAAGCTGACCAGATCACCTTGTTGCCAAGTGCCGAGATTGTAGGGCTGATTGTTCAAGACGCCCTCAAAGGTGCCATCGGGCAGGCGGCGGAATTGCCCAACCCAGATGATTTCGTTTCCGACATTTTCGGGGAAGGTTTGGAAACTGACCTTGATTGCACCCGCCTGGGACATTCCGTTTCCATCCATCACCTGATCGAAGAACAACGGCAGCGTCGCCTGTGCCTCGGCAATTGCGGCGTTCATCGTCATGTCGCTGGCATCGAAGAATTCCAGGCCATCCGGCGCTGTGGGCTGCACGGGGTCGGGTTTTTCGGCCAGGGCAGGGGCGGCGGTCAGGATCAGCAGCAGCGGAAGAATGCGGAGCATGGGTGCGCTTTCACGTGTTTGTTTGAAGTCCAGATTATGCAGCGCGGAATACGTCACGAAACCCCGCATGTCCCCCTCGGCAAAATCCCGCGGAAGGGCGGCGCGCCAAGACCGGTGGAGGGTCTGAGGTGATTTCATCCGTTGAACCTGTCGATAACCTCGCGCGCGGCGGGGCTCGACTGGCCGTAGCTGACGATTGAGATATCCAGATCAACCGAGCGGACCATGCGCAACGCGCGCAACATCGCATCGACGATCCATGCGTTTTTGTTTCCAAACGCGCCACCGCCCAGCATCGTCAGGAACACCCTGTTGTTTCCCGTGTGCTGCGCGTTCTTGACGGCGGATAGCATGGTGGCCTCATAGGCGGCTTCCAAGACCAGTTTCGCGAAAGCTTGCCAGTGGTCGTGCCCGTGGGGGCTATAGGCGACGGGCAGCGCGCTGCAATAGACCTGCGTCACGCAGTGACCAGCTCCGGCTAGCGTCACTTCCGTGCCCTCCTGGATCCCGACCCGCAGCTTGGCGCGCAGGGCGTCCAACTGCACATCAGACATAGGGGCCAAGACGTTGTTCAGGGCCGCCAGACCGCCCGCGGTCGACAGCGCATAGCCGTTTTGCATGACCCAATAGCCGTTCTGGTCATTGTTCAGGGCCGCGCCGATATCGGCCAGGCAGTCGATTTGCCTGTCGGCGCTTTGCCCGAGACCGCCGCGCACGGGGTGGAAATAAGTGCGGTAGATCGTGCCTGCCCCGCACGCCACGGCGCAGGCTGGTCCTTGCGTGGGATCATCCGCGTAGCGCGTCACGCCGTCTTCGGGCCTGACAGAGGGGGCAATCATTTCGAGCAGATTGAACTGCGATGCGACCTGAAACAGCGCCCCCGCATGGTTTGGGTCGCGGTGCAGAAACTGAATATCGGCGACACATTCGGTGAGCGTCGCTGGCCCATTCTCGGGCAGCGTCTCAGCTCGCAGCTCGGCCAACGAAGGTGTCGTCAGCGTCCCGATTTCCGCGCGTCTTGCGGTCGCGGTCGAGACCAGGGTGGTCCCTTCGACCGACAGAAGATCTCTGACCGATTGTGGCGTCTCAATTGCGATGCCAGTCAGATCGGAAAACCATGTCATAGTGTTGGCGACCGTGTTCTCTCGCGCTTTATTCCAATTCCACCAGCAGATCCTTGGCGTCGATCTGACCGCCGGGCGTGACGTGGACGGCTTTCACCACCGCGTCCCGCTCGGCATGGAGCCCGGTTTCCATCTTCATCGCCTCGATGGTCAGCAGCAACGTGCCCGCCTTGATCTTCTGGCCCGCCTGCACGCCGACGCTGGCGACGACGCCCGGCATTGGCGCCCCGATATGGTTGGTGTTTCCGGCCTCGGCCTTGGGCCGTTTCTGCGAGGTCGCGGCGATCAGCCGGTTGGGCACGCGGATCGTGCGCGGCTGGCCGTTCAACTCGAAGAAGACCCGCACCTCGCCCTCGTCATTGGTCTCGCCCAAGGCTTGCAGGCGGATCACCAACGTGACGCCGGGATCGATCTCGGCCTCGATCTCTTCGCCCGGTTCCATACCGTAGAAGAAGGTCTTGGTCGGCAGGGTCCGAACCGGGCCATATTCCTTGTGGCGGGTGGCGTAATCGGTGAAGACCTTGGGATACATCAGATAGCCGTTCAGATCCTCGTCATCGATCTCCATATCCAGTTCGGCCGCTAGATCGGCGCGGGTGGCATCCAGATCGACAGGCTCAAGATGCTTGCCGGGGCGTTCCAGATTGGGTTTCTCGCCCTTCAGTACCTTCTTGACCAAAGCCTTCGGGAACCCGTTGGGCGGCTGACCCAGATTGCCGCGCATCATGTCGATGACGCTGTCTGGGAACGACACCTCGGTCTTCGGGTCCTCGACATCGGTGCGGGTGAGCCCTTGGGAAACCATCATCAGCGCCATGTCGCCCACCACCTTTGAGGACGGTGTGACCTTCACGATATCGCCGAACATCTGGTTCACGTCGGCATACATCTGGGCCACTTCGTGCCAGCGTTCTTCCAGCCCCATCGACCGTGCCTGGGCCTTGAGGTTAGTGAATTGCCCGCCGGGCATCTCGTGCAGGTAGACCTCAGACGCAGGGGCCTGCATTCCGGATTCAAACGCGGCGTAGTGGGCCCGCACGGCCTCCCAATAATCGCTGATCTGCCGGATCGTGCCGATATCCAGACCGGTATCACGCTCGGTGAAGCGCAGGCTTTCCACGATGGTGCCAAGCGTCGCTTGCGAGGTATTGCCGCTGAGCGCGTCCATGGCGCAATCGACCGCATCCACGCCGCCTTCGGACGCGGTCAGGATCGTCCCGCATGCGCTGCCGGCTGTGTCGTGGGTGTGGAAGTGGATCGGCAGATCCACGGCGTCTTTCAGGGCAGGGATCAGCACTTCGGCGGCGGCGGGGCGCAACAGACCCGCCATATCCTTCAGGCCCAGAACATGGGCGCCCGCAGCCTGAAGCTCCTTGGCCATATCGACGTAATATTTCACGTCGTATTTCGCGCGTTCGGGGTCGAGGATGTTCCCGGTATAGCAAATCGTGCCTTCAACAATCTTGCCGGTCTCTCCCACCGCATCCATCGCCACGCGCATGTTTTCGACCCAGTTGAGGCTGTCGAACACGCGGAACACATCGACGCCCGACGCCGCGGCCTGTTTGACGAAGCCCTGCACGACATTATCGGGATAATTCGTATAGCCGACGCCATTGGAGGCGCGCAGCAGCATCTGGGTCATGATGTTCGGCATCGCCGCGCGAATGTCGCGCAGGCGCTGCCAGGGGCATTCCTGCAAGAAACGGTAGGCGACATCGAACGTGGCGCCGCCCCAGCATTCGACACTGAACAACCCGCTGAGGTTCTGGGCGTAGGCCGGCGCAATCTTGATCATGTCGAGCGACCGCATCCGAGTGGCCAGAAGCGACTGGTGCCCGTCGCGCATCGTGGTGTCGGTGATCAGAAGCTGCTTTTGCGCCTTCATCCAGGCGGCCACGGCGTCGGGGCCTTTATCGTCCAACAGGTTGCGGGTGCCGGGCGGCGGCGCATCGACCGACACCTTGGGCGCGCGGGGCGGTTTGATATCGGCATGCGGCATCGGGCGCCCTTCAGTTTCGGGATGCCCGTTCACGGTGATATCGGCGACATAGCGCAGGATCTTGGTGGCCCGGTCGCGGCGCGGACGGAAATCGAACAACTCCGCCGTCTCGTCGATGAATTTCGTATGGTATTGGTAGTTCAGGAAGGTCGGGTGCTTCAGCAGGTTCTCGACAAAGGCGATATTGGTGCTGACGCCGCGGATGCGGAATTCGCGCAAGGCGCGGTCCATCCGCGCAATGGCGGCTTCGGGCGTGGGGGCCCAGGCCGTCACCTTCTCAAGCAGACTGTCATAATAGCGCGTGATCACGGCGCCCGAATAGGCCGTCCCGCCGTCAAGCCGCACGCCCATCCCTGTGGCGGAGCGATAGGTGGTGATGCGTCCGTAATCGGGGATGAAATTGTTGGTCGGATCTTCGGTCGTGACCCGGCACTGGATCGCGTGGCCGTCGAGCTTGACGTCATACTGGCTGGCCACGCCCGTGGCGGCAGCCAGCATCTTGCCCTCGGCAATCAGGATCTGGGCGCGCACAATGTCAATCCCGGTCACCTCTTCGGTGACGGTGTGTTCGACCTGAACCCGGGGATTGACCTCGATGAAGTAGAATTTGCCGGTCTCCATATCCATCAGGAACTCGACCGTGCCCGCGCATTCGTAATTCACATGCTCGCAGATCTTCTTGCCGAGCAGGCAGATTTCGTCGCGTTGCATATCGGTCAGGTAGGGGGCGGGCGCGCGCTCGACGACCTTCTGGTTGCGCCGCTGGACCGAGCAATCGCGTTCATAGAGGTGGTAGATATTGCCATGGCTGTCGCCCAGGATCTGCACCTCCACGTGGCGGGCGCGCGTGATCATCTTTTCCAGATAGCCCTCGCCATTGCCAAAGGCGGCTTCGGCTTCGCGGCGGCCTTCGCGGATCTTTTCCTCAAGCTCGTCTGGGCCGCTGATCGGGCGCATCCCGCGCCCGCCGCCCCCCCAGGAGGCTTTCAGCATCAGGGGATAGCCGACCTCCTCAGCCTCTTTGGCGATCTGTGCCATGTCATCGCCCAAAACGTCCGTCGCGGGGATCACGGGCACACCCGCTTCAATCGCCACACGCCGCGCGCTGGCCTTGTCGCCCAGGGCGCGCATGGTTTCGGCCTTGGGGCCGATGAAGGTGATGCCATTGGCCGCGCAGGCATCAACGAAATCGGGATTTTCGGACAACAGACCATAGCCAGGATGGATCGCGTCGGCACCGCAGGCTTTTGCGACCCGAATGATCTCTTCGATGCTGAGGTAAGCGGCAACCGGCCCCAGGCCCTCGCCGATCTTATAGGCCTCATCTGCTTTGAAGCGGTGCAGGCTCAGTTTGTCCTCTTCCGCATAAACGGCGACCGTGCGTTTGCCCAGCTCATTGGCGGCTCGCATCACGCGGATTGCAATTTCGCCGCGGTTGGCAATCAGGATCTTTTGGAATTCAGCCATGGCAACAGTCCCTTCGCAGTTGCAGCATGGGATAGTCGCCACGGGACGTAAGGGCAAGGTGTATACAGGCGCCGAGGCGGCCAGGGGCTGCCGACAGGCATACAAGCATTAACCCTGTCTAAAACGACCAGTCGCGTTTTGTTCTCCCGGTCGTTAATCTTTCTTAATGTTTAATGAGCTTTTCTACTCCGTTGCACTGTGTTCCGCCATGTTTGGCGGCGAGAGCGAAATCCGAACCGATATCGAATTGGTCCATGACACCGGGCGCATTCGTGCCGACTGTATCACCGACACGCATTACATTGAGGTCGGTCTCGACAATACAGCGTCATCGCGCGACAGCATCGTTCAGGCCGTGACAGGCGCCGTCCTCAATGATCTGGAGCCGATGGTCGTGGTGATTGATCGCGATGGTATCGAAGACACGCATCAATGGGAGCTTGAGGTCACGGCCTCACGCGCGGATGTCGTGTTTCGCGTCGTTCACGTGAATACCGCCTTGCGCACCGCAATCGCGCGTCATTCCCGACAGATGCGAGCGCGCACGCTGGCGTTGCTTAGCGACTAGCTGTCCACCAACCGCCCCGGCAGGTCGGCCAGGTGCCGCGCGCCGATTTGGGCCATATTGCTTTCCATATCTTTGACCAGCACATCATGCCAATGGGCAGGGCCATCCCGCCCCAACGCCCCCAGCGCATAATGCCAGGCGCGGCCCATCATCACAAAATCCGCCCCCAGTGCCAGCGCCCGCAAAATGTCCAATCCGCCTTCGATGCCGCTGTCGAAGATCAGCGGCAGCGTCGTCGCCGCCCGCACCGTCGACAAGGTATCAATGGCCCCCGGCGCGCCATCGAATTGGCGGCCCGCATGGTTTGAGACCCAAATCGCGTCCACCCCGAGCGCCTCTGCGCGCGCGGCCACCTCCGGCTCCGTCACACCTTTCACAACAAACGCACCGTCCCACCGGTCCCGCAACGCGGACACATAATCCCAATCCGGCGCGGCGCGCAGCAGATACCCCATATGGGCTGTCGAGGGCAGGGGGCCTACTTTCAGGTCTTCGGCATAGCTGTCCATCAACCGCATCCGCGGCATCCCCGTCGCCTGGATCCCCAGCGCCCAGGCCGGGCAGCACGCGACCTGCGCCAATAGCCGCGGGGTCAGGCGCGGGGGCTGCACCAACCCGCCACGGGTCTGCCGTTCCCGGCGTGAAGCTGCGGGCACGTCGACGGTCAGGACCAGCGTGTGAAACCCCGCCGCCTTTGCCCGCGCCAGCATATCGTCCCGGATGTCGGCTGACTTCGGCGGATACATCTGGAACCAACCCTGATCGCCCATCTTCGGGCCGATGGCCTCGGGCACCATCGTCGCCACGGTCGAGAGACAATAGGGAATGCCTGCTTTCGCCCCATGCCGTGCCAGGATCACCTCCGCCTCGGGCCAGATCAGGCCCGACATGCCCACCGGCGCAATCCCGAACGGCACCGGATAATCGCGCTCCAGAAACCGGCACGACACATCCGGCGCCACCTCACCCCGCAACGCCGCCGGGCACAGCAGAACCCGATCCAACGCCGCCCGATTGCGCCGCGCCGTGGCTTCCGCGCCGGTCGCCGAATCCAGATACTCCCACACGAAATGCGGAATGCGCCGCCGCGCCCGGGCCTTCAAATCGCTCAAAGCGGGATATCGCGCATGCAAATCCATCCCGCCTGAATACGCTCAAAGCCCCTCAATTCAATACAATTCGAGACAAATTGCGCCCGCCCCTTCATCTTGGTCGAAAAACTCCGGGGGAGCCCGGCACGGGCGGGGGCAGCGCCCCCTCGGCCCTAGCCAATGGCACCGAGAGAACAATCTAAGAACAAACCTTCCCCTTTGCGGCCATGCGCTCTATCCTAGGGGCATGAGCAGTTTTGATGATTCAGACGCGTTCGAAGCAGCGGCAACCTCTTCCCTGGCGGCCCGCGCCATTGCCGCGCGCGGCGGGCCTGCGGCGGGTGCGGCTTATATGGACGGCCTCAACCCGGCCCAGAAAGCGGCGGTCGAACAGATCGAAGGACCGGTCCTGATGCTGGCGGGCGCGGGCACCGGCAAGACCCGTGCGCTGACCGCACGCATCGCGCATCTGCTGACCACCGGCGCGGCGCGGCCCAATGATATCCTCGCCGTCACCTTTACGAACAAAGCCGCGCGCGAGATGAAAAACCGCGTCGGCCAGCTTTTGGGCCAACCGGCCGAAGGCATGCCCTGGCTCGGCACCTTCCATGCCATTTGCGTCAAGCTCCTGCGCCGTCATGCCGAATTGGTGGATCTGAAGTCGAACTTCACCATCCTCGACACCGACGACCAGAACCGCCTGCTCAAACAATTGATCATCGCGGCGGAAATCGATGAAAAGCGCTGGCCCGCCCGGGCGCTCAGCTCGATCATTGATGGCTGGAAAAACCGCGCCCTGACGCCCGATAAGGTGCCCGCCGCCGATCACGGCGCCTTCAATCACCGCGGGGTCGAGCTCTACGCCCAATATCAAACCCGCCTGCGCGAGTTGAATGCCTGCGATTTCGGCGATCTGCTGCTGCATGTGATCGCGATCTTCCAGGAAAACGACGACCTGCTGCAGCAATATCAGCGCTGGTTCCGCTACATCCTGGTGGACGAGTACCAGGATACCAATGTCGCCCAATATCTCTGGCTGCGGCTGCTGGCGGCGGGCCACAAGAATATCTGTTGCGTGGGCGATGACGATCAGTCGATCTACGGCTGGCGCGGCGCCGAAGTGGGCAATATCCTGCGGTTTGAAAAGGATTTTCCCGGCGCCCATGTGGTGCGGCTGGAACAGAATTACCGCTCCACCGGCCATATCCTCGCCGCCGCTTCGGGTGTCATTGCGGGCAATAAGGGTCGACTGGGTAAGACCCTTTGGACCGATGGCGAGGACGGCGAAAAGGTCCGCCTGATCGGCCATTGGGACGGCGATGAAGAGGCCCGCTGGGTTGGCGAAGAGATTGAGGCGATGGGCCAGGGCACTCGCGGTATGGATCCGATCGGGCCCAACCAGATCGCCATCCTGGTGCGCGCCTCCCACCAGATGCGCGCCTTCGAGGATCGGTTCCTGACCATCGGTCTGCCTTATCGCGTCATCGGCGGCCCGCGCTTTTACGAGCGGATGGAGATCCGCGATGCGATGGCCTATTTCCGCGTCGTCGTCAGCCCCGATGATGATCTCGCCTTCGAGCGGATCGTGAACACCCCCAAACGCGGCCTCGGCGACAAGGCTCAGCAAACCATCCAGCGCATGGCCCGCCAGAACGGCGTCAGCCTGCTGGAGGGCGCACGGCTTTGCGTGGAAACCCAGGCCATCGGCGGCAAGGGCGGCAAGGAACTGCGCGTCTTGGTTGAGGGCCTGGCGCGCTGGCGCCAGATGATCACCGGGCCGCTGCGCCAAGTCGGCCCCACTGACGATCTGATCGAAGAGGAAACCGCCCCCGCAGGCGTCAGCCACGTGGAACTGGCCGAGATCATCCTCGACGAATCCGGCTACACCGCCCATTGGCAGAACGACAAAACGCCTGAGGCACCTGGGCGGCTTGAAAACCTCAAGGAACTGATCAAGGCCCTGGAAAGCTTCGAGAATCTACAAGGCTTCCTCGAACATGTCAGCCTGATCATGGACAATGAGGCCGATGATCAGGAACCCAAGGTTACCCTGATGACGCTGCACGCGGCCAAGGGGCTCGAATTCCCCGCTGTGTTCCTGCCGGGTTGGGAAGATGGCCTGTTCCCCAGCCAACGCAGCATGGACGAATCCGGCCTCCAGGGTCTCGAAGAGGAACGCCGCCTGGCCTATGTCGGCATCACCCGCGCCGAACAGGTCTGCACAATTTCCTTCGCGGGCAACCGCCGCGTTTATGGGCAGTGGCAATCGCAAATGCCCTCTCGCTTCATCGACGAATTGCCCGAAGCCCATGTGGAGGTGCTGACGCCTCCCGGTCTCTACGGCCACCAAGGCGGGATGAGCGCGTCGGCCAGCCCCGTGGAACAGACCCGGATGGGCAGCAACCTGCACCAGGCCGCGGCCAAGGCCGATGTCTACAATTCCCCCGGCTGGCGGCGGCTTCAGGCGAACCAGGGCAACCGCTCCCTGCGCCAACCGTCGGAGGCCAAGACCATGACCATCGACGCCGAGGCCGTCAGCGCCTTTGCCTTGGGCGATCGCGTGTTCCACCAGAAATTCGGCTATGGCGAAGTGATGAGTGTCGAGGGCGACAAGCTCGGCATCGAATTCGACAAGGCGGGCTCAAAACATGTGGTCGGGCGCTTTCTTGTGGCCGCGGGTCCCGATGGCGACGTGCCGTTCTAGAACGCCGCGCGCGTCCCAGCGCGATATCGGATGGCGTTTGGCGCCGCGTTTGTGCCAGCGGCGGCGGCGCTGATTTCGCGGATCCGGGGGCAGGCGGAAATGAGCCTTTCTTATGGAAAGCCCGCATCGCGCTGTGCTGGACGGTTCCACATCACCCGCGTTACTCTCCACCCCATGACACGTTTTCTGATCGCCCTTGTCGCGCTGTGCCTGCCGCTGAAGGCCGCGGCACAGGATTTCCTGTCGCAAGCCGAGGTGGAGCAGGTCCTGTCGCTCAACGCGTTTTGCTACGCGCAGGGGGCGGATGGATCCTGCGCCTGGGCCGAGGTCTATCCGGTGCTGGACGGCCCGTTGATCGAGTTGAATATCGGCGTGGTTCTGGGGCCCGGGCAATTGGTGGTGCTGCGCCAGCGCGCGACCTGGATCAACGATGCGATGTGCATTCGCGACGGCGATCTGGGTGTCACCGGATCGTCGGTCGGTCCGCCGCCGATCTTCCCCTTCGATGGCGCGGGCCTGGTCCCGCAGGCGCCCGCGACCACAAACCAGATCATCGCCCAGATCGCGGCCTCCACGGCCCCCAAAACCTGCTTTCGCTTCGCGCGCGATCCCGCCCGGCCTGGCGGGCTGTTGCAGATCACCTTCGCCGATTCCGTTCAATTGGACGGCGCCGATCCGATCACGCTGGTGCCGCTCAGCCAGCGCAGCGTTCAACTGACCATTCCGTTTTAGTCGGCAATCCGCCGCGCAGTGGCCTCGACCCGGGCAATACAAATGCCTAGGTTGCGCAAAAGATTTGTTTATTCCTTTGACGGAGACCGGAATGCCCCTTGGCAGATTTGGTGCGGCGTGCGCCGTGGCGATTGTTGTGACAGGCCCAGCTTGGGCGCAGACCCTGGCGGATCCCGCCACCTTCCTCACCCGCGAGGCGCTTGAGGCGCATATGAGCGACTCGGCCTTTTGCTACTATCCGTCAGATCGCCTGTCCTGCGCCTGGGCTGAGCTTTATACCGAATTGAATGACGATCACGCGATCCTGCATTCGGCCAACGCCTCAGCGGACGGCCCGATGCAAGTCATCGAGTTTCGTGTCGATTGGCGCGACAATGGGCTTTGCGTCGATTACGACACCCAAGGTCTGATCGCGGCGCGTGAAGCCGATGGCAACCGGTTCCCCTTCGATCTGAGCGGGCTGGAGGAGATCACGCCTGAAGCGCTTGAGGAATTGCTGGTGCTGATCCGCGACAATTCCACGCCGGATTCCTGTTTTTACTATTCCGAAGATCCGATCACGCCCGGCCAATTGCGTCAGCACGCCTTTTATGGCGGCGTCCAGCAAGAGGGGTTTGATCCCGTCGCGCTGATCCCCAGCTTTGCCAGCGGCGTGTCGATGAATCCCGGCTAGGGGGCTGGGGCGAACAGCGTGGCGATGATCGGGTAAAGCGACAGGATCAGCAGCAGCGCCATGGTCAGGTTGAAGGCCCGCAGGGCGCCCGGAGTGTCCAGCCAGCGGCGCAATTGCACGCCGCCCCAGGCCCAGCTTGCCACCGATGGCAGGTTCACCAGCCCGAAGATCACCGCGACGGCCACGGCGCCCAGCCAGCTCCCGTCGTCGGGCGCGAAATTCGTCTGGGCGTAGATCGACATATAGATCGCCTTGGGGTTCACCCATTGAAACCCCGCCGCCTGCAAGAATGTTAGGGGCCGCGCATCGTCGGGCGCGTCGGCGGGCGGGGCGGCATTGGCCACCTTCCAGGCCAGCCACAGCAGATAGACCACCGAGATCGCCGTCAGCGCCAGCCGCAGCCAGGGCAGGGTGTGGAACAATTGTACCAGGCCAAGCCCCAAGATCAGCGTCATGCCAGCATGGCCAAGCGACACGCCCAGCATATGCGGCGCGGTTCGCCCCAGCCCGAAATTCGCGCCCGAGGCCATCAGCATAATGTTGTTGGGCCCCGGTGTGATCGAGGAGACGAAGGCAAACAGCACCAGGCCGGAGATCAGATCGTAGGTCATGGCGCAACATTAGGCGCGGTTCGGGGCAATGAAATTGCGAATTGCGCGGAAATCGCATAGATTATGCAATGTATGAGCGTGATTGACGAGAAAGACCAACAGATATTGCGTGAACTGGCGCGCGACGGACGGATCTCGAATCTCGATCTGGCCGAGCGTGTGGCGCTGTCGCCCTCCGCCACGCTGCGGCGGGTGCAAGCCTTGGAAAAGGCGGGGGTGATCCGCGGCTACCGCGCAGTGCTCGATCCGGCGAAGCTGGGCATCGGGTTTGTCGCCTATGTCACCGTCGGGCTGGCGCAGCACACGAAAGCCGCGCAAGAGGCGTTTGAGGCCGCAGTATCGCGCGCCGAGGCGGTGCGGGAATGCCACAACATCACCGGCACAGTCGAATATCTGCTGCGGGTCGAGGTGCCGGATCTGACCACGTATAAGCGCGTCCATACCGATATCCTGGGCGCTCTGCCGCAGGTGGCAACGATCACAACCTATGTGGTGATGGGGTCGCCCAAGGATACACGGGCCTGAGGCATCTCACAGGGCATAAAAAAACGGCGACGGTCCAAGGGAGGAGGCGGACCATCGCCGTTTAGGATTGTCGATCCCTCCAAAATGGGAGGAGGAGGAGAGACCGATATTGGCATTGCACCTTTGGGAGGAGCGGTGCTTTGCCGGTCGTCACGACCCCGGGAGGAGGTGGGGCCGATCTGTCTACGGCCTTTTGGGCCGATTGTCTGGCCCGAAGGGCCGGTATTGGGTGGGCCTATCCCAAGGGAGGAGCGGGATAGGGCCCGACAACCAGACGTCCAAGGGAGGAGCGGACGCCTGGAATTCGGTGGTTAGACGTTGGCGCCGTAGGCCGCTTCCAGCGCGATGCGGCGGATCATCGAGGGGTTGATGCCCAGATCTGCCATTTCGCGGGGCGACAGCTCGCGCAGCTCGTTCAGCGTGCGGCGGTACATGCGCCAATTGTTGAAGCCTTCCACAGCGGCGTCGCGGATTTCAGCGAAACGGCCGCCCAAAGACGTGGTGTGGGTGCGGTTGCCTGATACATAGGCCATGATCTCATCCTCATTCAGCGTGCGTTTGGCGGGTCTCTTTTGTTTTCCCTGCCAGGTCGTATGGTGGGTCAGAAGCGTCTTCCTCTGCCCTGTTACACGCTAACATAGGCCCATGCTGCGTATGCACAATAACCGATGGAGAAATGCTGCTATGCAGCAAATGCATAGCACAAAAACGTTACTTTCCCTAGGGTTAGCGTCGCGTGGTTAGGGCCGTTCAAATCGCTGGCGGGGCCTTTTCCGACCGACAATTTCGGTTGTTTTTCATCGGCATATTCTGTGCGGTCCAGGCGATCTGGATCCAGCGTGTCACGTTGGGCTGGCTGGCCTGGGAACGGACCGGGCAAGCCAGCGTCGTGGGTCTGGTGGCTGGGCTCAGTCTGGTGCCATCGCTGCTGACGGGCCCGTTCTTCGGGGTTTTGGTCGACCGGGTGAACATCAAACATGCCGCCTTGGTGACAAACGGCTCAATGGCGGCCTGGCTCGCGGTGCTGGCGCTGTCGGCGGGGCAGGTGGGTGCGGTCGGGCTGGCCATCGCCGCGTTGGGAATCGGCGTGATCTCAGCCGCCCATCACCCGGTGCGCATGTCCTTGGCGCCGCGCCTGGTGGCGCCTGAAATGGTGCAGCATGTCGTGTCGGTCACCGCGCTGAATTTCAACCTTGCCCGCCTGGTTGCGCCGGTTATCGCGGGCTGGATTATCGCGACTGCAGGGGGCGGTGTGGCCCTTTGGATCGCGGCGGCGTGCTATCTGCCGATGTTGTCGATCCTGCCGGTGCTGACCCCGCGCGCTCTGCCACCGCGTCCGGCGCGCCCCTTCTTCTCAGATCTGCTGGAAGGCTTGCGCTTCGCCGCGGCTCGCCCGCTGATCCGCAACGCCCTGCTGATCACTTTGGCGCTGTCGGTGATCGTGCGCGGCGCATTGGAATTGCTGCCGGTTCTGGCCGATGGCGGCTATGGCCGGGGTGCGGCGGGTCTGGGTCTGCTGACCGCCGCCGCGGGGGGAGGGGCGCTGGTGGCGGCGGTGTTCAAGACCCTCGGTGTCGGCCATGCCGGGGCGTCGATCTCGGTCTCCGTCTGGGCCCTGGCGATTGTGGGCCAAAGCGCCGTGGTGCTGATGGGCGTCGGCCCCACCTGGCCGATGGCGATGAGTAGCGCGGCGCTGGCCGGTGCCGCCTCCACCTGGGTTGGCATCAGCTTGCAGGCCGCGATCCAAACGGATTTGCCCGATGGCTATCGCGGCCGCGTGATGAGCCTTTGGATCGTGGTGGGTCTGGGGTCCGTTTCGCTCGGCGCCTTCGCGATTGGCGGGCTGGCGCAGATCCTCGGGATCGGGGCCGCGCTGGTCTGCGCGGGGCTGGCGGGCTTGACGATGCTCGCCCTGGTCGCATTTCGGATGCGGAGCACGGCCAAAGCGCCTAACTAACCGCAAACGACCCGCAACCGGACCCGACAGCCCATGACCCAGACCCGCGACACCGTTCTTCAAGCGCTCAGCGCCGTGCCTTTGCCCGATGGCGGCGATCTGGTCAGCCGCGACATGATCCGGGCGCTGCAGATCCAAGGGCCGAAGGTCAGCTTCATTATCGAGGCGCCCAGCCCCGACATCGCCCGCACCCTGGGCGCGGTGGTCGAGGCTGCGAAGGCCGCCGTGGGCACGCTGGATGGCGTGGACGATGTGCAGGCGGCCCTGACCGCCCATGGCCCCGCCGCAAAACCGGCGCCCGCCGCGGCGCCCAAGGGGCCGCCGCCCTCGCTCAGCGTCGGGGGCCATATGAAGCCGCAAGATGGGCCCATGAACCCGGTCGGCGTGAAGCGCATCATCGGCATCGGCTCGGGCAAGGGCGGTGTGGGCAAATCCACCGTCTCGACCAATCTGGCCGTTGCCTTGGCGCGGCAGGGCAAGCAGGTCGGCCTGCTCGATGCCGATATCTACGGCCCAAGCGTGCCGCGCATGATGGGCGTGAACAAACGCCCGGCCTCGCCAGACGGCAAACGTATCCTGCCACTCCACGGCCATGGTGTCACACTGATGTCGATCGGTTTCATGCTGCCCGCCGAAAAGGCGGTGGTTTGGCGCGGTCCGATGCTGATGGGCGCGTTGCAGCAGATGCTCACCCAGGTGGAATGGGGCGAGCTGGACGTGCTGCTGGTCGATCTACCGCCCGGCACCGGCGACGTGGCGATGACGCTCTGCCAGCGCGCCGATGTCTCGGGGGCGATTGTGGTCTCCACCCCGCAGGACGTGGCGCTTTTGGATGCACGCAAGGCGCTCAACATGTTCGAGACGCTGAAGACCCCGGTGCTGGGCCTGATCGAGAATATGGCCAGCTTCCATTGCCCGAAATGCGGTCATGAAAGCCATATCTTCGGCGAAGGTGGTGTCCGGGCCGAGGCGGAAAAGCTCGGCGCGCCGTTCTTGGGCGCCTTGCCGATTGATCTTGAGACGCGCCTGGCCGGTGACAATGGCACGCCGATTGCGGCAGGTGAGGGTACCATGGCCCAGGCCTATGGCGCCCTGGCGCGCCGCTTCATCGACAACGGCATCGTCTGACGGCCCCAAGCCGTCGCGATTTCAACGGCCGTTCGGGGCCGTTGACGGGGTGATTCGAATTCGTTAACCTAGAACAAATCGTGATCACCGGCGCGTGAAGACGATTTTCTGGAAAAAATCGCCACTGTTCCCCACTTTTCTCCCCCACGCGGCGTACCCCAACATCTTGGGCATGGTTTCCCATACGGCACCATAAGAGCTGACTCTCGCAGGCGGGCGTCCTTGGATTCTATGTGTCGATGGGGCGGAAATCAGCAGATTGGAGGAAAGTGGGGGAAAAAGGTGTTGATTGGGAAGCTCACCCATGAGACAAACTTATCCATCGGCGACGAGACAACAAAACGGGTCGCAAAGACCTGAACCAAAATAAAAAAAGGCAGGTTCATACAGGCATCTCATACGCCGATGCAAAGAGATCCGGCGCGCGAACGAGCAGACATCCCCCCCAGGTAGTTTGCGCAGCTGGACACCCCAGAAATGGGACGAGGGCGGCGGTTGAGGAGTGGCAGCTTCCTCAACCGCCGTTTCCATTTCCGGGACAATAAATATGGCCGCAATGCGGCGAAAACTAGAGGGCGGCGTGCCGTCCCGCGGACAAGAGGCTACCGGCGTTGGAAACGCGGTTCACAGGCAGAGCCACCGTGAAGGTGGACGGAAAAGGACGGGTCGCGTTGCCGGCCCGCTTTCGCCGTGCGCTCCAGGCCAGTGACCGTGGCTGCGCCCCCGGCGAGGCGCCGCGCCTGCATATCGCCTTCGGAAATCCCCGCCACGCCCATGTCGAATGCTTGTCCGGCGACGCGTTCGACGCGGTCGTCGCCAAGATCGAAGGCATGGATGAGGGCGAGGAAGAGCGCGAACTGCTCGAAGACCTCTATTACGGCTATTGCGAAGAAGTGCAGGTGGACGATACCGGCCGCTTCGTTCTGCCGGTCGAGGCCCGCGACAAGCTGCAACTGGATGGCGAGGCGGTGTTCAAGGGCCGCGGCACCCGGTTCCACATCCTGCGGCCCGAAGACGATGCTGCCGTGCGCGGTCGGATCGAAGACCGTCTGCAGCGCTTCGGCGGCGACAACCAGAACTTCAACCCCATCTCATTGGCGAACAAAAAGCAAAAGATCGCAGATCAGGCAGGCGACGATGCACAATGACACACAGCCCCCATATTCCCGTCCTGTTGGACGCCATCCTCAGCCACGTGGCGCCGATTTCTGGCGTATGGCTGGACGGAACCTTCGGCGCTGGTGGATACGCCCGTGGCTTGCTTGACGGAGGCGCGGATCAGGTGATTGGCGTCGATCGCGATCCTTTGGCCTTTGACATGGCGGCAGATTGGGCCGGGTCCTACGGGGCTCGGCTTCGGCTTGTCGCGGGCACGTTTGGCGATCTGGACGAATTGGCGGGTGAGCCCCTGGATGGCGTGACGCTGGATCTGGGCGTGTCATCGATGCAGCTCGACCTGGCCGAGCGTGGCTTTTCCTTCCTGCGCGACGGCCCGCTGGATATGCGGATGGGGCAGGCGGGGCTCAGCGCCGAAGACCTGGTCAATGATGCGTCTGAGGCGCTGTTGGCCGATATCCTTTATCATTACGGGGAAGAGCGCGCCGCACGCCGGATCGCCAAAGCCATCGTCGCCGAGCGTGCGGAAAATCGCATTAACTCCACGCTGCAACTGGCTGCGATCATTGAGAAATGCCTGCCGCGCAAGAAGCCGGGTCAAAGCCACCCCGCCACGCGCTCCTTCCAGGCGATCCGCATCGCGGTGAATGACGAATTTGGCCAATTGGCTCAAGGTTTGATGGCCGCCGAACGCGCGCTGAAGCCCGGCGGGAAGCTCGCCGTGGTGACCTTCCATTCGCTGGAGGATCGCATCGTGAAGCGGTTCATGGCCGAACGCTCCAGCACCGGTGGCGGCGGCTCCCGCCACGCGCCTGAAGCGGCGTCCAAGGTTCCGGGGTTCACGCAGACACCCCGCAAAGCCATCGCGCCCGACGCCGATGAGATCGCGCGCAATACCCGCGCCCGCTCGGCGCGTCTGCGGATCGCCACACGCACCGACGCGCCCGCCGAAAGTATTTCGTTCCAGCAGCTTGGCCTGCCGCGTATCGAGGGAGTTTGACAGATGCGGTTCACGACCATCCTTGCCGCGCTTGCCGTGATTGGCCTGGGCTACTGGGCCTATCATCAGACGATCCAGACCCAGATGGCGATGCGCGATGTGGAACGGCTGGAACGCGCGATCGGCGCTGAACATGAGCGTCTGTCGGTGCTGCGCGCCGAATGGGCCTATTTGAACCGCCCCGACCGTCTGCGCGAATTGGCGCAGTTTAATTTCGAACGTTTGGGCCTTCTGCCCCTGCGCCCCGATCAATTCGGCGAAGTGGCGCAGATCCCCTATCCGCGGCCTGTACAGGTGATCGAGGAATTGCTGCTCGACAATGCCTCGACCGGCGGCGGCAGCAGCCCGGAGGTGGTGCAATGACCATGGTGCGCCGCACCCCGCTGCGCCCGCTGACGCGTGTCTTGGATGCGCGTGCGCGGGGCGAGAACCCGGACAATATCGAACGCGAGAACCTGCGCCTGCGCCATGAGGCACAGCGCGACCGCCTGCGCGTGCGGGCCGAAAGCCGCCTGTTGCTGGTCGCGATGGCCTTTGTCGTCGCCTTCGGCACGGTTGGCGCCCGGATGGCGGCATTGGCCACATCCGAACCGCGCGAGCCGCGCATCATGGCCCAGGGTCCGACGATTCTGAACACGCGCGCCGATATCACCGACCGCCAGGGCCGCGTGCTGGCGACGAATTTCGCCACCAACGCGCTCTATGCCCATCCGCAAGACATCATCTATCCCCGCCAGGCCGCCGATGGCCTGGCCGCGATCTTCCCCGAAATGGATGCCGATGATCTCTATCGTCGCTTCTCAGGGGACAGCCGCTTCATCTGGCTGCGCCGCTACATCTCGCCCGAACAGGAACAGCTTGTGCATGATATCGGCGAGCCGGGCCTGCTGTTCGGTCCGCGCGAGATGCGGCTTTATCCCAACGGCTCCATCGCCTCTCATGTGTTGGGCGGCGCGGGGTTCGGGGAAGAGGCCGTGAATGCCGCCGAGGTGATCGGCGTGGCGGGGATCGAGGCGCGCTTCGATGCCGAATTGCGCGACCCCGCACGGGTCGAACCGCTGATGCTGTCGCTGGATCTGTCGATTCAGGCGGCCATCGAAGAGGTGTTGGCCGGCGGCATGGCGCTGCTCAATGCGCCCGGCGCCTCTGCGGTGCTGATGGATGTGCATACCGGCGAGGTGGTCTCGATGGCGAGCCTGCCGGATTTTGACCCCAATGCGCGGCCCCGTCCGCTGACCGAAGGTGATCAGGCCGACAGCCCGCTGTTCAATCGCGCGGTGCAGGGCGTCTACGAATTGGGGTCCGTCTTCAAGACCTTCACCATCGCCCAAGCGCTGGAGATGGGTCTGTTCAACATCCACGACATGATCGACACGACCGGACCGTTGCGGATGGCCGGGTTCTCGATCCGCGATTTCCGCAGCTACGGCGATGAACAAAGCGTCTCGGACGTCTTGGTGCATTCCTCCAATATCGGTACGGCCCGGATCGCTCGGGTGATCGGCGCGGATCGGCAGCGTGATTTCCTGGATCAATTGAACCTGTTGCAGCCCACCTCCATCGAAATGGTCGAAGCACCCTCGGGCCGCCCGCTTTTGCCGCCACGTTGGGGGGAGTTGGCGACGATGACGATCAGCTATGGCCACGGCGTGTCGACCTCGCCGCTGCATCTGGCCGCCGCCTATTCCACCATGGTCAATGGCGGAACAGAGATCACGCCGACCCTTCTGCGCCGCGATGTGCCGCAAAATGGCGAGCGGATCATCTCCGAAGCGACCAGCCGCGCGATACGCGACATGCTGCGCCTTGTGGTGACCGAAGGCACTGCCAGTTTCGGCGAGGTCGAGGGCTATCAGGTCGGCGGCAAGACCGGCACTGCCGATTTGCCGCGGCCCGAGGGCGGATATTACGAGGATCGCAACCTCAACACGTTTGCGGGCGCCTTCCCGATGGATGATCCGCAATATGTGCTGGTCGTGACCTTGCAGGAGGCGGCAGAGCTTAGCGGCCCTGAACCGCGCCGCACTGCCGGTTGGACCGCCGTGCCCGTCGCCGCCGAGATCATCCGCCGCGCCGCGCCATTGCTCGGTTTGCGTCCAGACGTTGAATCCACCGCCTATTTGCCGCTATCCAGCGCGTCAGAGTAACGCGCACCGCGATAAGGGGAGATGGCCATGGGCGAGAGACGATTGTCAGACCTGGGCCTGACCCCGCAAACGGGCCGCGATCTGCTGATCACCGATCTGGCGCTGGACAGCCGCAAGGTCATGCCCGGCACGCTCTTTGCGGCCTTGCCCGGCACGCGGGTCCATGGCGGCGAATTCATTCAATATGCCCTGCGCATGGGCGCCGCCGCGGTGCTGACCGATCGCAAGGGAGCCGAGATCGCTGCCGAAGAGCTGGCCGAATCCGACGCCGCGCTTGTGGTGGTCGAGAATGTCGCCGAAACCCTGGCCCGCACCGCAGCGCTGTTTTTCGGCGCGCAGCCCGAGACGATGGTGGCGGTGACGGGCACCAACGGCAAAACCTCGGTCGCCAGCTTCACCCGCCAGATTTGGGAGGCGTTGGGCCGCGAGGCCGTCAATATCGGCACCACCGGTGTCGAGGGCGCCTTTGCCGCGCCAAACCTGCACACCACACCCGAAGCGGTGACGCTGCACCACGTGTTGGCTGAGATGGCAGAGGCCAATGTGACCCATGCCGCGATGGAGGCGTCCAGCCACGGGCTCGATCAAAGCCGTATGCATGGCGTGCGCCTTGCGGCTGCGGCGTTTACCAACCTGACCCAGGATCATCTGGATTATCACGGTACGATGGAGGCGTATTTTGCCGCCAAGCTGCGCCTGTTCACCGAGCTTCTGCCCGATGATGGCGTGGCGGTGGTGAACCTCGATGACGATTACGGCGTCCGGGTGGCAGAGATCTGCGCCGATCGCGGGGTCGAGGTGATCGGCGTGGCGCAATATGCCGATGCCGCGCTCAAGATCACCGGACGGCGCATCGATGAGACGGGTCAGGATGTGCTGTTTCGCTGGCAGGGGGCGGGCCATCAGGTGCGGCTGGATCTGATCGGTGCGTTTCAGGCGATGAATGTGCTGACTGCGGCGGGTCTGGTCATCGCCGCGGGCGAGGATCCGGGCCGCGTGTTCGAGGTTTTGCCGCAGATGCGCGGCGTGCGCGGGCGGATGCAATTGGCCGCCACCCGCAACCACGGCGCGCCGATCTATGTGGATTACTCGCACACGCCCGACAGTCTTGAGGTCGCGCTCAAGGCACTGCGGCCCCATGTGATGGGCCGCTTGATTGTGGTCTTTGGCGCGGGCGGAGACCGGGACGCGGGTAAGCGCCCGATGATGGGCAAAGCCGCCGCCGAGAACGCCGATATCGCCATCGTTACCGATGACAATCCACGCTCGGAAGATCCCGCGACGATCCGCCTGGCGGTGATGTCGGGCTGCCCCGAAGCGACCGAAGTCGGCGACCGGGCCGAGGCGATCCTGCGCGGCGTCGATATGCTGGAGCCGGGCGACGCGCTGTTGATCGCGGGCAAGGGGCACGAGACCGGCCAGCAAGTCGGCGATGTTGTTTATCCATTCGACGATGTCGAACAGGCCTCGGTCGCGGTGGCGGCGTTGGAGGGCGCGATATGATCCGATCTGCGACTATCAGAAAAATTGATGATCCATTTCGACTATCAGACATATTGATAGTAGGTCCGATCCCATGAGCCTCTGGACCTCTGCCGATGCGGCCGCTGCGACGGGCGGCAAAGTGGGCTCGGATTGGGTGGCCGATGGGGTATCCATCGACACACGCAGTCTCCAGCCCGGTGATCTGTTCGTGGCGCTCGCGGATATGCGCGACGGGCACGATTTCGTGGCCCAGGCGCTTGAGAAAGGCGCGGCTGCGGCGATGGTGTCCCGCGTGCCTGACGGCGTTGATCCCGCCGCCTGTCTGCTGGTCGATGATGTGCTGCCCGCTCTTGGGCGCTTGGGCGCGGCGGCCCGCGCGCGGTGCGCGGCCAAGGTGATCGCCATCACCGGATCGGTTGGGAAAACCACGGCCAAGGATATGCTGCGCGCCGCGCTGGATCGTCAGGGGCGCATTCACGTGGCGGTGGATTCCTACAACAATCATTGGGGTGTGCCCCTGACCCTGGCGCGGATGCCGTCGGATACGGATTTTGCCGTGATCGAGATCGGCATGTCGGCCCCCGGGGAGATCGCGCCGCTGACGCGCATGGCCCGGCCCCATGTGGCGCTGATCACCACAATCGCGCCCGCCCATTTCGAGGCCTTCGGTTCGCTTGAGGGGATTGCGCGCGAAAAAGCATCGATATTTGAAGGGCTTGAGCGAGGCGGCATCGCGATTGTGCCGTTGGATGTCGATACCGCACCGATCTTGCTTGAGGCCGCGCGCGCCCATGCCGCCGAAATCGTAACCTTCGGTGAGGCGGAGGGCGCGGATTTACGGCTTGCGGATGTGATCCTGAGCGATGATGCCACGGTGATGCGGATCGCCACCGAGGAAGGGGGTCGGCTGGCCAAGCTGTCAGTGGCCGGGCGCCATTATGCGATCAATGCGGTTGCAGTTCTCTGTGCGGTTGCGGCGGCGGGTGCGGACCCGACCCAGGCGGCGATCATGATGTCCCACTGGACGCCGGTGAAGGGCCGCGGGGTGCGCCAGAGCATATCGCTGAGCCGGACCGACGATCTGACCATCGAACTGATCGATGATGCCTTTAATGCCAACCCGACCTCTTTGGCGGCGGGCCTGGAGGTGCTGGCCGCCGCCACGCCGATCCGGGGCGGGCGCCGGATTGCGGTCTTGGGCGACATGCTGGAATTGGGCGCCGAGGCTGAGGCGATCCATGCCGAAATCGCCGATCTTGCGTCGATGGAGGCCGTTGATATCGTCCATACGAGCGGCCCGCTGATGGAGAATCTCTATAACGCGTTGCCCGCTGCGAAACGCGGGCGCCACACTGAAACCGCGCCTGCGATGGCCCGCGCACTGCCGCGCGAACTGCGTCCGGGCGATGTCGTGCTTGTCAAAGGCTCCAAGGGTAGCCGGGTCTCCGTGGTGGTTGACGCCTTGCGGAAACTGGGGCAAGGCGTTGAGGATTGAGGGCGAGGTGACCGCTATATGTTGTTTTGGCTAAGTGCTCTGTCGGATGGCGGAGATTTTTTCAATCTGTTCCGATACATAACCTTCCGCGCCGGGGGGGCGTTCTTTACCGCGCTGGTTTTCGGATTCGTGTTTGGGCGTCCCCTGATCAATGCACTGCGCAAAAAGTACAAGAACGGACAGCCAATCCGCGAAGACGGCCCGGCCCATCATATCGAAAACAAGGCGGGTACTCCGACCATGGGCGGCTTGCTGATCTTGGCCGCGCTGACCCTGTCAACGCTACTATGGGCGCGGCTCGACAACCCCTATGTCTGGATGGTTCTCGGCGTGACCGTGGCCTTCGGGTTGGTGGGCTTCGCCGATGATTGGGCCAAGGTCAGCCGCAATTCCACGGCGGGCGTGTCCGGCCGTGTGCGCCTGGCGGTGGGCTTTGTGATCGCCTTCGCAGCGGGGATGCTCGCGACCTATCTGCATCCTGTCGAATTGGCGGGGCAATTGGCGTTTCCGGTGTTCAAGGATGTGCTTCTGAATATGGGCTGGGTCTTTATTCCCTTCGCCATGATCGTGATCGTGGGCTCGGCCAACGCGGTGAACCTGACGGATGGGTTGGACGGGCTGGCGATCATGCCGGTGATGATCGCCGCCGGAACGTTGGGTGTCATCGCGTATGCGGTCGGGCGGGTGGACTTCACCGAATATCTGGACGTGCATTACGTGCCGGGCACCGGGGAATTGTTGATCTTCACCGCCGGGCTGATCGGCGGGGGGCTTGGATTCCTGTGGTACAACGCGCCGCCTGCGGCGGTGTTCATGGGCGATACCGGATCCCTGGCCCTGGGCGGTGCCCTGGGCGCGATCGCCGTAGCCACCAAGCACGAGATCGTCCTGGCGATTGTGGGCGGTGTGTTTGTGGCCGAGGCCGTCAGCGTGATTGTGCAGGTCGCTTACTTCAAAGCCACCGGCAAGCGGGTGTTCCTGATGGCGCCGATCCATCACCATTACGAGAAGAAGGGCTGGGCAGAGCCGCAGGTCGTGATCCGGTTCTGGATCATCTCGTTGATCTTGGCGCTGATTGGGTTGGCCACGCTGAAATTGCGGTGAGTGTCCGGAGTCTGATCCAATTGCGACGCCTGCGGCGTCATTCGTTTGGTATGATGGGCGCCCGGTGGCCCTGGGTGGGGCGCCATGGGGAGGGTCGGCTTGTTGGAGCCGTGGCTGTGGGTATTTTGGGCCAATGGAAGAAGGGGTGGGCGCGATGATCCCGGTGGTCGGATTTGAGGGGCAATCGGTGCTGGTTCTGGGTCTGGGGCGGTCCGGTCTGGCGGCGGCGCTCGCCCTGCGCGAGGGCGGCGCGGATGTGATCTGCTGGGATGATGGCGAGGCGGCGCGCAGCCGCGCGGTGGAGGCCGGGTTTGTCGTGGAAGATCCGCTGCGCGGGGATGTCATGGCGCGGCTGGCCTGTGTCGTGACCTCGCCCGGGATCGCACATTTGTATCCGGCGCCGCATCGGGTGTTGGCGGCGGCCTATGCGGCGGGTGTGCCGGTCGATAACGATGTGGGCTTGTTCTTTCGGTCGTTGGGGCAGGGCGATTGGGCCTTGCATGACACGCCGCCGCGGGTGGTGGCGGTGACGGGATCGAATGGGAAATCCACGACCTCGGCCCTGATCGCGCATATTCTGGAGGAGGCCGGGGTTCCGGTTCAGCTGGCCGGCAATATCGGGCGGGGCGTATTGGATATCGAGCCGCCTGTGGATGGCGAGGTGGTGGTGTTGGAGTTGAGCTCTTATCAGACCGACCTGGCGCGCGCGCTGACGCCGGATATCGCCGTCTTCACCAATCTGTCGCCCGATCATCTGAACCGCCATGGCGGGATGGGGGGATATTTCGCGGCGAAGCGGCGGCTGTTTGCGGAAGGTGGGCCCGAGCGCGCGGTGATCGGTGTGGATGAGCCCGAGGGCGCCTATCTGGCCGGGCAATTGGCCGAAGGTGCGGCGGACAATCGGGTGATCCGGGTGCGCGCGGGCAAGGTCGGCGATGCGCCGGGTTGGGAGCTTTCGACGCGCAAGGGCTGGTTGAGCGAGATGCGCAAGGGGCGGCAGGTGGCCTCGATCGATCTGCGGGATGTGCCGGGCTTGCCAGGCGCCCATAATCATCAGAACGCGGCCTGCGCCTATGGCGTGTGCCGGGCCTTGGGCCTGGCGCCGCGGGTGATCGAGGCGGCGTTTGGCACGTTCGAGGGGCTGCCCCATCGCTCGCAACGGGTGGCGGAGATCGGCGGTGTGGCCTTCGTGAATGACAGCAAGGCCACGAATGTCGATGCGGCGGCCAAGGCGTTGGGCGCGTTCAAACGGATCCGCTGGATCTGTGGCGGGTTGGAGAAGGAAGGCGGCCTGGACGGGTTGTGGGAGGCGGCGGGGACGGTCGTGAAGGCCTATGTGATCGGGCGGGAGGCAGAAGCCTTTGCGATGAAGCTGGGTGATCTGCAATCCGAGGTCTGCGGCGATATGGCGACCGCCGTAGCGCGCGCGGCGGCGGAGGCCGAGCCGGGAGAGACGGTGTTGCTGGCCCCGGCGGCGGCAAGCTTCGATCAATATGACAGCTTCGAGACGCGGGGGGCGGATTTCATCGCGCAAGTGGACAAGCTGAGATGAGCGGCCCGCGGGCCGAAACTCTGCGCACGCGCCCCTGTCTGCGGCGGCTGGACACATGCCACCGGTCGTTTTGCAGGACCCTTCCGGCCCGATCCGTGGACATGGTCTTACTGGGGATCCGAGCGCTGCGGGTTCGCCCGTGGCCAACCCCGTCGATAGATCCGCGACTACATCGATGGGTAATGGACGATCCCGGCTGCGCTTTGCAGTTCGGCGCCTTGGATGCGTAGGCTGGATGGTTGACGGACCGGTAGGGTCAATCACGACGTGTGATCCGGTCGCCTGGCCCCCGATCTGACGGCGGGGCCTATTCGTGTTAAGGTTGTGCCGTTCAGCTTGGAGGGCGGCGCGATGGGCAAGGTGATTGGGGTTGGCGGCGTGTTTTTCGCCTGCGCGGATCCGGGTGCGACGAAGGATTGGTATGTGCGGGTGCTGGGCCTGGAGGCGACGGATTTCGGTGGCTTCATGTTCAGCCATGAGACCAGCGCCGAGACCTGCGGCAAAGGGGCGATGACGATCTTTGCGCCGTTCGACGCCAAAGCAGATTACTTCAAACCCTCGGATCTGCCCTTCATGATCAATCTGATGGTCGATGATCTCGATGCCGTTCTCACGCGCTGCAAGGACGAGGGGGTTGACGAGGTGCAGCCCGCCGAAAGCCATGAATACGGGCGCTTTGCCTGGATCATGGACCCCGACGAGCGCAAAATCGAGTTGTGGCAACCGATAGGATGACTTTCCGATCCGATGGCGCGCGGTCTGCCGCGAATGGCGGTGTCTGAACCGCTTACCGACGAGGCGCGTCCGGTTGGGCCACCAGCGGGATCCGGGCAGGTAGCCCCCTTGTTATCCAACGATTGAGACAGACGTCAGTCCAGCTTCAGCCGGAGGGCCATCAGGGTCACAAGAAGCAGGACGCCACCGCCAACGACAAAAGGCGCGCCGACCGATATCAAGCTGACAAGCAGGGCCCCGGCGAACGGCGCCGAGAGCAACGCGATGGTATTCGCCGCCTCGCTGAGCGCCGTGACAGAGCCCATGCGCGTCTCGGGCACGGTATCCTGCAGGATGACCCGCACAGGCACCACCGCCATGGCAAATGTGACGCCCAGGATTGCGAAAATCGCCAGGAGAAGGGCGAGCGTCATCTCTGCCCCGACCAGGTCGAATACGCCGAGCGCCACGGCCAATACGCCGGACAAGGCGGTCCCACCGGCGATCCAAAGCTGCGGATGCTTCAAATCGGGCAAGATGGAAAAGACCACCGCGCCGACGACACCGCCAGCCCCCACTGCCGCCAATGCATATCCCAGATGCTGCTGTTCGAACCCCAGTTGCTGCGTCAGCGGCGCGATAAAGGTGTCGTAGATGAACAAGGCGAAAAACGTGGCCGCCATGATCAGGATGACCCGCCGTATGACCAGATTCGAGCGAACCAGGGCCAGCCCACCGCCGATCCCGGCAAACAGGCCGCCCGGTTCGTCTACAGTTGTCTCCCTCAGCCGCTCGATCCGGGCAAGCCGCATCGCAAGGAGCGCGGCGGATGCCGAAATCACCGCATTCACGAGGAAGATTGCCATGGGCGCAAACCAGATGAGGAATGTTCCGCCCAAGCCCGGCGCCACGATCTTGGAGGCCTGGTTGATGCCGTGGCTCAACCCGTTGGCCGATGCGCGAGTGCCCTCATCGGTCAGGGCTTGCAGGGCCGCTTGCTTGGCCGGTGTGAAGAAACTGTCGACCGAACTGCGCAAGGCGACCAGGAGGATCAAGACGGGCCAGTCGCCCGCAAAGAAGAAGGCGCCGGTCACCGCGGCGCGTCCCAAATTGCTGAAAATCAGAACGGTCTTGATCTGAACGCGATCCACAAGCGCGCCCGCAACCGGCCCGACAATCAGATAGGGGGCGCCCATGCCCACCGCCAGAAGGGCATAGGCGATGCTGGGCGCGTCCCAGACGAAGGCCAACAGGGTGCCGATGGCCACGAAATCGAGCCAATCGGAAAAGTCAGCCGGCAGCTGCGCGAGGAGCAGCTTTCGGATTTCGGGATTCTTGAGGGCGCTGGGATACATGGCGCCACCGTGATGGGAAATCCAAGGCGCAACAACCGTCTGGATCCCTAGTGCCGTGAAATATCCAGGCGCGGCGCCGATCCGGGCCGTCCCATATGGGGTGTGCCCGTTGCCAAGAACTGCGCAGTTCTTTCTGGCCAGGGGCGGCAAATCGCGGTACTGTGGCAGGATAGATCCAGGAAAACCTGGACATAAGCAGTATTTGCCCCGGTCAACGGGGTCCAAGCAAGGCAGGCGCTCCATGACGGAAATGGCGCACGGGACAGTTGTCGTCCATACGGGCGACGCGGTGATTCCGCGGTGGTGGCGGTCGGTGGACCGCGTGACGTTGGGGTGCATCTTTGCGCTCTTTGCGATTGGTATCCTTTTGGGCTTTGCGGCCTCGCCGCCCCTGGCGGACCGCAACGGCCATGAACCTTTCCATTATGTGATCCGGCAGGCAGCCTTTGGGGGCCTCGCGCTGAGCGTCATGGTTCTGGTGTCGATGATGAACCCAATCGCGGTACGCCGCTGGGGCGTGCTGGGCTTTTTCGCGGCCGTTGCGGCGGTGGCTTTGCTGCCGATGTTCGGCACCGATTACGGGCAGGGCGCGACACGGTGGTATTCGCTGGGCTTTGCGTCGCTCCAGCCCTCGGAATTCCTGAAACCGGTCTTCGTGGTCTTCACCGCCTGGATGATGGCCGCCAGCCAAGAGGTGGCGGGCCCGCCGGGCAAAAGCGTGTCCTTGTTCGTGACCCTGGTCTTGGTGGCGTTTCTGGCAATGCAGCCCGATTTCGGACAGGCGGCGCTGATCATCTTTGCCTGGTCGGTGATCTACTTCGTGGCGGGCGCGCCGATGCTGATCCTGATGGGATTTGCGGGGCTTGTGATCGCGGGCGGTGTGTTCGCCTATTATGCCTCCGAGCATTTCGCGCGCCGGATTGACGGGTTCCTGAGCACCGAGGTCGCGCCGAATTCACAGCTGGGCTTTGCCACCGACGCGATCCGCGAAGGCGGACTGTTCGGCACCGGGCTGGGCGAAGGCTCGGTCAAATGGACCTTGCCGGATGCGCATACCGATTTCATCATCGCGGTGGCGGCGGAGGAATATGGTATGGTCCTGGTGGGCCTGATCATTGCGCTGTACATGACGATTGCGCTGCGCAGCTATTACCGTCTGATGAAAGAGCGGGACCCGTTCGCGCGGCTGGCGGGCACCGGGCTGGTCAGCCTGCTGGCGCTACAGGCCTTCATCAATATGGGTGTGGCGGTGCGCTTGCTGCCCGCCAAGGGCATGACGCTGCCCTTTGTCAGCTATGGCGGATCGTCCCTGATTGCGACGGGGATCCTGGTGGGCATGTTGTTGGTCTTTACACGGACCCGACCCCAGGGCGCGATTGCCGATCATCTGCTGATGCGGACGCGATAGGGTGACGGGCCAACCCCATATCATCATCGCCGCCGGAGGCACGGGCGGGCATATGTTCCCCGCCCAGGCGCTGTCGGATGCGCTGCTGCGCAAGGGCTGGCGCGTGACGCTCAGCACCGATGCGCGCGGTGCGCGGTATACGGGCGGCTATTCCCACGCGGTTGAAATCCGGCAAGTGTCGAGCGCTACGTTCACGCGGGGCGGGATCTTGGCCAAGCTGGTGGTGCCGTTTCGGATTTTTGGCGGTGTGGTGACGGCCTCGCTGCGGATGTGGCGCGAAAAGCCCGATGTGGTGGTGGGGTTCGGCGGTTATCCGACGATCCCGGCCCTGTCGGCAGCGGTGATCACCGGGCGCCCCCGGATGCTCCATGAACAAAACGGGGTGCTGGGCCGGGTCAATGCGCTCTTTGCAAAACGCGTGGCCCATGTGGCCTGCGGTACCTGGCCGACCGAGGTGCCCGAGGGCGTCGATGCCGTCCATACCGGCAATCCCGTCCGCGCTGGCATCGTGGAGCGCAGCGGCGCGCCCTACACGCCGCCGGGCGATTGGCCGATGAGCTTGCTGGTCTTTGGCGGGTCCCAGGGAGCGCGCATCCTGTCGGATATGGTGCCCGCGGCGGTGGCGCTGTTGCCGGAAGAGACGCGGCAGCATTTGCGGATCAGCCAACAGGCCCGCGAGGAAGACGTGGACCGCGTGCGCGCCGCCTATGATGAGATGGGCATCCGCGCCGAGATCGAGACCTTCCTCAACGATATGCCCAACCGTCTGGCCGAAGCGCAGTTGATCATTTGCCGCTCGGGCGCCTCGTCAGTGGCCGATATCAGCATTGTCGGGCGTCCGGCGATCTATGTGCCGCTGGCCATTGCCGTGCGCGACGAGCAAAGCGCCAATGCGCGCGCGCCCGTCGATGCGGGGGCGGCGGTTCTGATGCCCGAAAGCCGTCTGACGCCCGAAAGTCTGTCTGAGACGATCCAAACCATTCTGTCGCAGCCCCAAGCCGCCACGATGATGGCCAATGCGGCTTTGTCGGTTGCCGTACCTGACGCGACGCAACGGCTGGTTGCGCTCGTCGAGAATCTTGCCCAAAAGCCCGGGGCACAGGAGGGGTAACATGAACGCAGCCGCCGTCACGAAACTTCCAACTCAACTCGGACCGATCCACTTCGTGGGGATCGGCGGGATCGGCATGTCGGGCATTGCCGAAGTGTTGCTGAATCACGGCTACGACGTGCAGGGCAGCGATCTGCGCCCCTCGAAGATCACCGAGCGGCTGAAGGATCTGGGCGCACGAATCTCCATCGGTCAGGCGGCGGACAATCTGGGTGAGGCCGAGGTTGTGGTCATCTCCAGCGCGATCAAGCCGGGCAACGCCGAATTGGATGCTGCGCGGGCACGTGGCCTGCCGGTGGTGCGCCGGGCCGAGATGCTGGCCGAGCTGATGCGCCTGCGTTCGAACATCGCGGTGGGCGGGACCCACGGCAAGACGACGACGACGACGATGGTGGCGACGCTTCTGGACCATGGCGGCGTTGATCCGACGGTGATCAACGGCGGGATCATCCATGCCTACGGCTCGAATGCCCGTGTGGGGCAGGGCGATTGGATGGTGGTGGAGGCCGACGAGAGCGACGGCACCTTCAACCGCTTGCCCGCGACCATCGCCATCGTCACCAATATCGACCCCGAGCATATGGAGCATTGGGGCACGATCGAGAACCTGCGCCAGGGCTTTCACGATTTCGTCTCGAACATCCCGTTCTACGGGCTGGCGGTCTGTTGCACCGATCATCCCGAAGTGCAGGCTTTGGTCGGGCGCATCACCGATCGCCGCGTGGTGACCTTCGGCTTCAACGCCCAGGCCGATGTGCGCGCGATGAACCTGACCTATCAGGGCGGTGTGGCGCATTTCGATATCGCGCTGCAGGGCGATGACGTGGTGATCGAGCATTGCCGCCTGCCGATGCCGGGCGATCACAACATCTCGAATGCTTTGGCCGCGGTGGCCGTGGCCCGCCATTTGGGCATGAAAGCCGACGAAATTCGCGAAGCGTTAGCGAGCTTTAAGGGCGTTAACCGTCGGTTTACCAAAGTGGGCGATATTGGTGGGATCACGATTATCGACGATTACGGCCATCACCCTGTTGAAATCGCCGCGGTTCTGAAAGCGGCCCGTCAATCGACAGAAGGGCGCGTGATCGCGGTTCATCAGCCGCATCGTTACTCGCGGCTCAACGCGCTGTTCGACGATTTTTGCGCCTGTTTCAACGAGGCCGACGTGGTTGCTATTGCCGAAGTCTATGCCGCCGGGGAAGACCCGATTGAAGGCGCCAGCCGCGATGATCTGGTGGCGGGCATGATCCGCCATGGCCATCGCCATGCCCGCGCGATCCTGGACGAGGACGATCTGGAACGTCTGGTGCGCGAACAGGCCCGGCCTGGTGACATGGTCGTCTGCCTGGGCGCTGGCACGATCAGCGCCTGGGCCAATGGCCTGATCGACCGCCTGAAAGACCTCGACAAGAAAGTTGTGGGGGGATGAGCCTGGCCCTGACACTGGCCTGTCTGTGGGTGCTTGCCTCGGCCATCACGGCGATGTTGCCGATGCGGTTTCAATATGTGCCGGGTGTTGCCTTGCTGATCCTGGCGCTGCCCTTGGCCGTGTTTGTCGGCCTGAGCCATGGCTGGATTTGGGTTGCGATTGCGCTGTTTGCCATCGCCTCGATGTATCGCAACCCGCTGCGCTATTTCTGGAACCGCCTTGCGGGGAGGGTCGAATGATCCCGATATCTCTGATCATGTGCTGCATTTGGGCGGTGCTGGCCTGTCTGGCGGGCTTGACCCCGCAACGCTACCACTGGCCCGCAGCCTGGACCTTGATCGCGACGGGTATCCCGCTGCTGGGCTGGGTGACGATGCAGACCGGCCCGTTGGTGGGACTGATCTTTCTGGTTGCCGGTGCCTCGGTCCTGCGTTGGCCCCTGATCCGCGCAAGCCAAGGGTTGCGCCGCTTCGTCGCCGCGCCGCCGGAGGACAAGGCGCCCTGATGGACAGCCTGACGCTGATCATCGGCTTTGCACTTATGGCCGGGCTGGCGGCGGGGTATGCGACAGCGAGGTTTGCACCGGTTTGGGCGGTGTGGACGCTAGGCCTGGTGTGCCTTGCAGCGCTCATCTTAGGTGCCGGTGTCATTGCAATCACGGCCAGTGCCGGTTTGATGCTGTGGTCGGGCATTGCGATTATGCCCTTCGCCGCCGCTGTGTTGTTGGCCGGCGCGATTGGATTGATCGTGCGGTCGCAAGTGGCGCGCCCGTGATGGTGCTGATGCCTGTTGATCGCGGGGTGGCGGATGGCCGGTCGGGGATCGGCACTGCCTTTGCGATTTTTCTGATGGCGATGCCGGGCTTGCTGGGCCTTGGGCTGGGGACCCCTGCGGCATATCTGCGCCCTGTTTTGAGTGAGGAACGCAATGGCCGAGCTTCCTGAATCGCGCGGGCGCCTGATGGCGGGCCGGGCCTTGTCGGATCTGACCTGGCTGCGTGTGGGTGGACCGGCGGAGTGGCTGTTTCAACCTGCCGATGCGCAGGATCTGGCGGAGTTCCTGACCGCCCTGGATCCGGCCATTCCGGTCTTTCCCATGGGCGTCGGATCGAACCTGATCGTGCGCGATGGCGGCATTCGCGGTGTGGTGATCAAGCTGGGTCGACCGTTCATGGATATCGCGGTGGACGGTGACAGGGTCACCGCAGGTGCGGCGGCTTTGGATGCGCGGGTGGCGAAAGCGGCGGCGGAGGCGGGCATTGACCTGACCTTTCTGCGCACCATCCCCGGATCGCTTGGCGGGGCGTTGCGGATGAATGCGGGCTGCTATGGCAGCTATGTGGCCGATCATGTCGTCGCGGCGGAGCTTGTGCTGCGCGACGGCACGCCGGTGATGCTTGGCGCGGATGACATCACCTTTGCCTATCGTCAAACCGATCTGCCCGAGGGCGCAATCGTCACCTCGGTCACGCTGAGGGGCGGGGCGGGGGATCCGGTGGCCCTGGCTGCGAAGATGGAAGATCAATTGGCCAAACGCGACGCGACGCAACCTACGAAAGACCTGACCGCGGGCAGCACGTTCCGCAATCCGGCGGGGTTTTCATCGACGGGCCGCGCCGATGACACCCACGACCTGAAGGCCTGGAAGGTCATCGATCAGGCCGGAATGCGCGGTGCGACGCGGGGCGGGGCGCAAATGTCGCCCATGCATTCCAATTTTCTGGTCAATACCGGTGGCGCAACCGCCGCAGAATTGGAAGGTTTGGGCGAAGAGGTCAGAAAAAGGGTGTACGAAACCCAAGGTATAGATTTAGAATGGGAAATTATGCGCGTGGGGGAACCTGCGGGCACATCATAAAAGCAAGGCTCCGCATAAACAGCGGGGGAAACCGATCCGGCAGGCACGTATCTGCAGGACAGTTTGAGGACAGATTGGTGGCAGGGTTGAGCAGCCTTCCATCCCGTGTTGTCGTTTTGATGGGTGGCCCCTCGGCTGAGCGCGAGGTGTCGCTGAGCACTGGTGAAGAGTGCGCCAAGGCGTTGCGCGGTGAGGGATTTGACGTGATCGAGGTCGATGCGGGCCCCGACCTGTCTGTGCGTTTGTCCGACATAAAGCCCGACGCGGTGTTCAACGCGCTCCATGGTCGGTGGGGCGAGGATGGCTGCGTGCAGGGCCTGCTGGAATGGCTCCGCGTGCCCTATACGCATTCCGGCGTGCTGGCCTCGGCCCTGGCGATGGACAAGACCCGCGCCAAGACGGTGTTCCGCAGCATCGGCCTGCCAGTCGCCGAAAGCCTGATCACGGAACGCGACCGCGCCCGGTCCGAGCATGTCATGGCGCCGCCCTATGTGGTGAAGCCCAATAACGAGGGCTCTTCGGTCGGTGTTTACCTGGTGCACGAGGCCGCCAATGGCCCGCCTGTCTTGTCCGATGACATGCCAGAAGAGGTGCTGGTTGAGACTTTTGTGCCGGGGCGGGAACTGACCTGCTCGGTGCTGGGCGACCGGGGTGCGCTGACGGTGACCGAGATCCTGACCGAGGGCTGGTACGATTACGACGCGAAATACAAGCCGGGCGGATCGCGCCACGAGGTGCCCGCGCAGATCCCGCAACCGGTTTTCGAGGCTTGTATGGACATGGCAACGCGCGCCCATGCGGCATTGGGATGCCGGGGCGTCAGCCGTACCGATTTCCGCTGGGACGACACGCGCGGTCTGGACGGGCTGATCGTTCTGGAAACCAATACCCAGCCGGGCATGACGCCGACCTCTCTGACACCGGAACAGGCCGAGGCCTGTGGCATGTCGTTCGGTCAGCTCTGCCGTTGGCTTGTGGAGGATGCGTCATGCGACAGATAGTGGCTCGTCGCGGACCTGTTTTGTCCGATCCCGCCCCGTCGCGGCTCAGCTACCGGGCGACGCGGCTCTGGCTGACGCCGATCTTTCGCAAAGCGCTGGCTTACGGCCTGCCCATCGCGGCGGTGGCCGGAGGCGTGGCCTGGTATCTGAGCGATGCGAGCCGGGTTGAGGCGATCGTCACGGCGGCCTCGGAAGTGCGGCGCGAGATCGAGGATCGCCCGGAATTCCGCGTTAATGTGCTGGGGATCGATGGGGCCAGCCCACAGGTCACCGAAGAGGTGCGGGCCGCGCTGGCGCTCGATCTGCCGATCTCGTCGTTCGATCTGGATCTGGAGCGATTGCGCGGCCGGGTTGAGGCCTTGCCCCCCGTGCGCAGCGCCGATCTGCGGATTCAATCGGGCGGCTATCTGGCGGTGCAGATTGATGAACGCGTGCCCGCGACGCTGTGGACCACCCATGAGGGGCTGAGCATCCTGGACCGCGAGGGGCATTTCATCGCCGGATACGGCACGCGGGAACTGAACGGACCCTTGCCGATGATCGCGGGGCAGGGGGCCAATGGGCAGGTGCCCGAGGCATTGGAGCTGTTTGCCGCCGCCGCCCCTTTGGGTGGGCGCGTCCATGGCCTGGTGCGGATGGGCGAACGGCGCTGGGATCTGGTTCTGACGGATGGCACGCGGATCCTGCTGCCGGAAACCGGTGCGCGCGGGGCGCTCGACCGGGTGTTGGCGATGCATGATGTGGGCGAGATTTTGGCGCGCGATGTCACCATCGTGGATGCGCGCAATCCGGCGCGCCTGACAGTGCGCCTGACGGAAACGGCTTTGGAAGATCTGTGGCGCCTGCGCAGCGGGGCACCATTGAACGGGGCGGAGGGGAACGCCGGATGACGATGCTATACCAAACCCAGCGCGCGATGCGCGCCAAGCGGCAAGAGGCCATGCGCCGGGGTGTGATCGCGGTGCTGGATATCGGCACCTTCAAGGTGGGCTGCCTGGTCCTGCGGATCGAAAACCCCGATCTGGCCGATGACGGGATTGGCGCGATGGCCGGGCAATCGTCGTTCCGGGTAATCGGGGCGGCCACGACACGGTCGCGCGGGGTGAAGTTCGGCGAGATCGACACGGTGCACGAAACCGAGCGCGCCATTCGTACCGCGGTGCAGGCCGCTCAGAAGATGGCCAATGCCCGGGTCGACCATGTGATCGTGTCGCTCAGCGGGGCGCGCCCGCGCAGCTACGGCCTGACCGGTGAGGTCGAGATCCAGACCGGCGCCGTGGAAGATCACGATATCGGCCGGGTCCTGTCGGTTTGCGACATGCCCGATATCGGAATGGGGCGCGAAGTGCTGCATGCGCAGCCGGTGAATTTCTCGCTCGATCACCGCACGGGCCTCAGCGATCCGCGCGGCCATGTGGGCAATCGCTTGTCGGTCGATATGCATCTGCTGACCGTCGAGGGCGGCGCGATTGAAACGCTGCTGCATTGCGTGAAACGCTGCGACCTGGAACTTGCCGGATTGGCCAGCGCACCCTATGTGGCCGCGATGTCGTCGCTGGTGGAGGATGAGCAAGAGCTGGGCGCGGCGTGCATTGATATGGGGGCAGGCGCCACGTCGCTGTCGATCTTCATGAAGAAGCACATGATCTTTGCCGATACGGTGCGGATGGGCGGCGCTCATATCACCCGAGATATCAGTCAGGGTCTGCAGATCCCGATGGACAAGGCCGAGCGGATCAAGACCAAGTTCGGCGGTCTGATGGCCACGGGGCTCGACGACCGGGAGATCATCGAGTTGGAGGCCGATACTGGCGATTGGCACCATGACCGGCGCACCGTCAGCCGGGCCGAGTTGATCGGTGTGATGCGCCCGCGTGTCGAAGAGATCCTGGAAGAGGTGCGCGCGCGTCTGGATGCGGCGGGGTTCGAGCATCTACCCTCGCAGCGGATTGTGCTGACAGGCGGCGGGTCGCAGATCCCCGGGCTGGACGGGTTGGCGAGCCGCATTCTGGGCAACCAGGTGCGTCTCGGGCGACCCATGCGCGTCGCGGGCCTGCCGCAGACCGCTTATGGCGCGCAATTCTCGGCCTGTGTTGGCCTGGCGCTGTTTGCGGCTAGCCCCCAGGACGAATGGTGGGACTTCGATTTGCCCGCCGACCGGCTGCCTGCACGCTCGATCCGGCGCGCAGTGAAATGGTTCCGCGACAATTGGTGACCCCTTTATCTGGGGTGTGACCGCTAGATCACCGAAAAACTTGGCCCAAACTGGCCATATTTCGCGCATTGTGCGGATTTTCCACGTGACGCCGCGTTTGGAAACCGGTAGGCTTTTCGGCAATAAACGAGGCAGAAACGGCGATCCGGCGCAAAGACTGGACACCAGGACAAGGAACAGGCGGACAGTATCGATGACTCTGAATCTCACTATGCCCGAGGCCCAGCCGGAGCTGAAACCCCGCATCACCGTGTTCGGTGTGGGCGGGGCAGGCGGCAATGCCGTTAATAATATGATCGATCAGCAGCTGGATGGCTGCGAATTCGTGGTGGCCAACACCGACGCTCAGGCGCTGGCGCAATCGCGCGCCTCGGCCATTATCCAGATGGGCGCCCGGGTGACCGAAGGGCTTGGCGCAGGCGCGCGGCCCGCCGTGGGGGCCAGCGCCGCCGAAGAATCAATCGAAGATATCGTGGATCACCTGGCCGGTGCGCATATGTGCTTCATCACCGCCGGGATGGGCGGTGGCACTGGAACAGGCGCCGCGCCGATCATCGCACAAGCCGCCCGCGAGTTGGGTGTTCTGACCGTTGGTGTTGTGACCAAACCCTTCCAGTTCGAGGGCAGCAAGCGGATGCGCCAGGCCGATGAGGGCATCGACGCCCTGCAAAAGGTCGTGGACACGCTGATCATCATCCCGAACCAGAACCTGTTCCGCTTGGCGAATGAGAAAACCACGTTCACCGAAGCCTTCGCCATGGCCGATGACGTCCTGTATCAGGGCGTAAAGGGTGTGACCGATCTGATGGTGCGGCCCGGCCTGATCAACCTCGACTTCGCCGACGTCCGCGCGGTGATGAACGAGATGGGCAAAGCCATGATGGGAACGGGCGAGGCCGATGGCGAAAGCCGCGCGCTGCAAGCCGCCGAGAAGGCGATTGCCAACCCGCTTTTGGATGAAATCAGCCTGAAGGGCGCCCGTGGCGTGCTGATCAACGTGACCGGCGGCTACGATCTGACCCTGTTCGAGCTGGACGAAGCGGCCAACCGGATCCGCGAGGAAGTGGACCCGGATGCAAACATCATCGTCGGCTCGACGCTCGATACGAACATGGAAGGCCAGATGCGGGTCAGCGTTGTCGCCACGGGGATCGATGCGGTCGAGCAGACTGTGCCAATGCCATCGCGTGAGATCCACGCCGCCGCTGCGGCCGTTTCGGGTGCCGTCGCGCACGAGGCCGACATGGCGCCTGTCGCCGAGATGGAGCAACCAACCGAGAGTGCGGCCGAAGAGCCGTCGCTCTTCGAAGGCTTCCATGCCGAAGAGGCCGCCGCCCCTGAGCCGCTGATCGACGAGGTCGACGACGTGCCGCCGCCCGCCTATCAGCCTGCTGCGGTCGCGCCTGCCCCGGCACCAGAACCCGCGCCGGTGCATCATGCACCGGTTCCCCCACAGCGCCCGCAAGTTGTCGCCTCGACCGAGCCCCAGGGTGAATATGTTGCACCGAAACCGAAAGCGCCGGGTTCGCCGACGCCCGAGGCCTTGGCGCGCTTGCGGGCCGCTATCCAGCGTGACCTGCCGCAGGAACAACCGGCGGATGCCCATGGTCAGAAACGGGGCTTCGGGATCAACTCGCTGATCAACCGGATGACGGGCAGTGCCGAGGAGGCCGCGCCTGTTGAACGTCGTCAGCCGCCGATGGGCCATGCCGCACCGCGGCATCCGGTGGAGGAAACGGCGGTCGATCCAGATCAGGAACGGATCGAAATCCCGGCGTTTTTGCGACGTCAGGCGAATTAACCGACTCACGATCAATGCAAAAAGGCCAGCCTTGCGCTGGTCTTTTTTGCTTTTAAGTCAGCGATTTAAGCCTAGCTGTGTCGCGATTCGGCAAGATTTTGCCGAGGCCGTGAGCCATTGTTGCAGCGCGTCATAAAGGTTGAATTGTGTCTTTCGCTCGGTCCGGTTACCCCCAATATTACGCGGAATGTGGTTTCGCCAAATGACGGGTGAAATTGGACCGTGGCACCGAATAATCGGCCCCGAAATGAGGGTCGGCGCGGCGCAAGTGGGACAGTTAAGAGCGGGCAGAGTGATGCAGGCAACGATTAAATCAGAAGCGACGTTTACGGGCGTTGGGCTTCACACCGGGCGGCTGGTCCGGATGAGCGTCCTTCCGCAACCCGCCCATAGCGGGATCCGATTTCAGCGTCGCGATCTGGAGAATGTGGCGCCGGTGGCCGCGCGTCACGATCTTGTCCCTCACAGTCGGCTGTGCACCAAGCTGGTCGGCGATCACGGCTTCGAAGTGTCGACCATCGAACATATCATGGCGGCGCTGGCGGGGTGTGGAATCCATAACGCGCTGGTGCAGGTCGATGGCCCGGAATTGCCGATCCTGGACGGGTCGGCAGCGCCGTTTGTCCGGGGCCTTCTGAAGGCCGGGATCCAACGCCAGGCGGCGATGATCCAGGCATTGGAAGTCTTGAAAGAGGTCCGCGTCGAGGACGGCAATGCCTTTGCGATGCTAAGCCCCGCCGATGGACTTGAGATGGATTTCACCATCGACTTCGAGGACGCCGCGATCGGCCATCAGCGGCGTGTCGCCAATCTGGCCAATGGCCGGTTCGTGCGCGAATTGTGTGACAGCCGCACCTTCTGTCGCCGCGCCGATGTGGAGATGATGCACGAGGCCGGCCTGGCCCTGGGCGGAACCTATGACAACGCGGTTGTGGTTGACGGCTCTGACGTGCTCAGCCCCGGCGGTTTCCGCCATGCCGACGAAGCGGTGCGCCATAAAATGCTGGACGCTTTGGGCGATCTGGCCTTGGCCGGTGCTCCGATCTTGGGGCGTTACACCGGTATGCGGGCGGGTCACATGTTGACCAACCAATTGCTGCGCGCTGCCTTTGATACCCCCGGCGCGCTGCGTCGCGTGGATTGCACCGATGCCCAGGCCGCGCGCTTGCCGGGCGTCGGCGTGAAGTCCGCAGATCTGGCCCACGTCGCCTGAAACACCCCGACAACACGATTGGGTTAACCACCTGCATCGCGGGGCGTATCGGGGATTTTGCCCGCAAAAGGAATGTGCTAGACCCATGCGAGAGCGGCCCCGCTTGGGCGTGTGTATTGGGTTTGAGGCCATTTCGAATGACCACATCGCGTTTTAAGATCTCCGGTGCCGCGTTGGCATTGACCTTGGTGTTGGCCGGTTGCGGAGGCGGCGGCGGTGGGGGTCTGTTCGGGGGCGGCGGGGGCGGTGGTTTCCTGGCCAGCCGCGGCAATACGGTGCCGGTCGAACAGCTTGAGGCCGAGGCGATCTACCGCCAGGCCGAGGCGCAGCTTGAACGCGGCAGGGCCGACCGCGCCGCGGAATTGTTTATCGAGATCGAGCGTCTGCATCCCTATTCCGCCTGGGCCGAGCGCGGCCTGATCATGGCGGCCTTCGCCTATCACGAAGACGATGATTACGAATCTGCGCGGGTCGCGGCGCAGCGCTATCTGGATTTCTACCCCGGCAACGAAGATGCCGCCTATGCGCAATATCTGCTGGCGCTGAGCTACTACGACCAGATCGATCAGGTGGGCCGCGACCAAGGCGTGACCTTCCAGGCGCTACAGGCCTTGCGCGTGGTGATCGAACGCTATCCCGACAGCGAATATACCCAGGATGCGATCCTGCGCTTTGACCTGGCCTTTGACCATCTGGCCAGCAAAGAGATGGAAGTGGGTCGGTATTACCTGCGGAGGCAGCATTATACCTCCGCCATTAACCGGTTCCGTGTTGTTGTCGAAGAATTCCAGACTACGACCCACACGCCAGAGGCTCTGCTGCGTCTGGTTGAAGCCTACCTGGCCCTTGGCCTGACCGATGAGGCGCAAACCGCGGGCGCGATCTTGGGTTATAACTTCCAAAGCTCACCCTTCTACGACGATGCGTTCCGGCAGTTGACCGGCCAGGGCCTGTCGCTTGAGGCGCGGGGCGAGAATTGGTTGCGCGAGGTCTGGCAACAAACGGTGCGTGGCGACTGGCTGTAACACCGGCCTTGACGGCCCGGCAGGGTTAAGCGAACACCGCATCTATGCTGCGCCATCTCGATATCCGCGACATGCTGATCATCGACCGGTTGGAATTATCGTTCCAACCGGGCCTGAATGTGCTGACCGGTGAAACGGGCGCGGGCAAATCGATCCTTCTGGATTCGCTGGGATTTGTGTTGGGCTGGCGGGGTAGGGCCGATCTGGTGCGATCCGGTGCCGCCCAGGGCGAGGTGGTGGCTGAGTTCGATCTACCCGAGGGCCACCCGGCTCGCGCGGTGTTGGTGGAGGCGGGATGGTCCGACAGCGATGAGTTGATCCTGCGCCGCATTAATACACCTGAGGGGCGCAAGACCGCCTGGGTCAACGATCGCCGCGCCTCAGGTGAGATCCTGCGCGCTTTGTCGGATGTCTTAGTGGAGTTGCACGGCCAACAAGATGATCGCGGGTTGCTCGACCCGAAAAACCACCGCGCCATGTTGGACGAGTTCGGCGGGCTGGGTGAGGCGCGCGCCAAGGTTGCGAAGGCCTGGCGTAAGCGCGCGGACTGCGACAAGGCGCTTCGCGCGGCTGAGCAGCGTTTGGCTGAGATGAAGGATGAGGAAGACTTCCTACGGCATGCGGTGGCCGAACTGGACAAGCTGTCGCCTGAACCGGGCGAAGAGGCTGAGCTGGACGCCAAGCGCCGCCTGATGCAGGGCGCCGAGAAGATGCGCGAAGACGTGGCCCAAGCCATCGCGGCGCTGGGGCTGAACGGCGCGGAAGGCGCACTTGGCGATGCGCAGCGCTGGCTCGACGGTGTGGTGGATCAGGCAGAGGGGCGGTTGGAACTGCCGCTGGCCGCATTGGAGCGGGCCTTGGTTGAACTCGGCGAAGCGCAGGCGGGCGTTGCCAGTTTCGCCGAACGCCTGGAATTCAACCCCGCCGAGCTTGAGATGGTTGAAGAGCGCCTGTTTGCCCTGCGGGGCCTGGCGCGGAAACACAACATTCTGGCCGATGATTTGGCGGGTCTGTCCGAGACGCTCAGCACACGTTTGGCGGCGCTTGATGGCGGCGAGGCAGAGATTTCGGATCTGCGTGCGACGTTGAATGCCGCCGATGAGGCCTATCGCAGTGCCGCGGAAGCCTTGTCCGAAAAACGCAAAAAGGCGGCCAAACGGCTCGACAAAGCCATGGCGGCGGAGCTTGCACCGCTCAAGATGGAGCGCGCCGTCTTCGAGACCCGATTTGAAGAGGCGATGCCGGGGCCTGACGGGATCGACGCGGTCACCTTCACGGTTGCCACCAATCTCGGTGCGCCTGCGGGGCCGTTGAACCGCATCGCCTCGGGCGGTGAGTTGAGTCGGTTCCTGTTGGCCTTGAAAGTGTGCCTGACCGCCGATGCGAGCGGGTTGACGATGATCTTTGATGAGATTGACCGCGGCGTTGGCGGTGCCACGGCGGATGCGGTGGGGCGGCGCCTGGCATCGCTAGCCGATGGTGGGCAGGTGCTGGTCGTGACCCATTCCCCGCAAGTGGCCGCGTTGGGGGCGCATCATTGGCGCGTCGCCAAATCGGTCGAGAAAGGCACCACGTTCAGCCGAGTCGTGCCACTTTCGGACGATGACCGCATCGACGAGGTGGCGCGGATGGTGTCCGGTGACACGATCACGGATGCCGCGCGCGACGCCGCGCGGGCCCTCTTGAGCGGCGCTTGAAGCGGGAAACGCTTATTTGATAGCGTGCAGGCTTTTCAAAGCGTTGCCGCTTGTCTACCACAATATCAGACCATGACCGAGCGCGAATGGGGCGGCGCGGCCCCCGCCGCCAGGTGTCCAACGACCCGACCGCGCAGAAAAGCGATCCGCCCCTTGGCCCAGCCCCAGCGCGGTTTTTTCCAGGATCAGGCCCACCGGGCCCGGATGGGCCTGCGCGGGACCTGGCTTTTGCTGCTGGAAAAGGGGCCGAGCCAATTTCAGTTTTGGCTGATCGCTTTGTTCATCGGGATCGCGGCGGGGTTCGCGGCGTTGTTCTTTCGCAGAGGCATTTCCCTGCTACAGGAAACGCTTTACGGCGTCGAAGATGTCCGGATGCTGCACAGCTTTGCCGAAAGCCTGCCCTGGTGGGTGATCTTGATCATCCCGGTCTGCGGCGGGCTGGTGGTGGGGTTGATCTTACATAAGTTTACGCCTGACGGGCGCGTGAGGTCCGTGGCCGATGTGATCGAAGGCGCCGCCTTGGCCGAGGGGCGTGTGGAACAGCGCGCGGGCCTGGCTTCGGCGGCGGCGTCGTTGATCACGCTTGGCTCGGGCGGCTCATCCGGGCGGGAGGGGCCGGTTGTGCACTTGGCCGCTGTGATCTCCAGCCGGGTGAGCGATTGGATCAAGGCCGACGGGATCACCGGGCGCGACCTGTTGGGCTGTGCTGTCGCGGCGGCGGTCAGCGCCAGCTTCAATGCACCGATTGCGGGGGCAATCTTTGCGCTGGAGGTGGTACTGCGCCATTTCGCGGTCCATGCCTTTGCGCCGATCGTCATCGCCTCCGCCGCCGGAACCGTGATCAACCGGCTGGAATTCGGCGATGTGACGGAGTTCATGCTGGGCTCCGACGGGATGCTGCAATTCTATGTCGAACTGCCCGCCTTTCTGATCCTGGGGCTGCTGAGCGGTTTGGTGGCGGTCCTATTCATGCGCGGCACCTTCTTTGCGGAGGATCTGGGCAACGTGTTGCAGCGCCGGTTCAGCATCCCGCGATGGGCGCGACCCGCCTTTGCCGGTTTGATGTTGGGCGGGATGGCGATCTACTTTCCGCATATCATCGGCGTCGGGTACGAGACGACTTCGGCCGCGCTGACCGGTGAGTTGCTGCTATGGGAGGCTGTGGTTTTCGCCATCCTCAAAGCCATTGCCGCCGCCGTCACGATTGCGGGCCGGATGGGGGGCGGAGTGTTTTCGCCCTCGCTGATGATCGGCGCGATCACCGGCTTGGCTTTTGGTCTTGTCGCAACCAGCATCTTCCCTGACGTATCAGGATCCGAGACGCTTTACGCGTTGGCTGGGATGGGTGCGGTGGCGGCCGCGGTTCTGGGCGCGCCGATCTCCACCACATTGATCGTGTTTGAACTGACGGGCGACTGGCAGACCGGTCTGGCGGTGATGGTGGCAGTGTCGATGTCGACGGCGATCTCCTCCAAATTGGTGGACCGGTCGTTCTTCCTGACCCAGCTGGAGCGGCGCAACATCCACCTGGCCGCCGGGCCGCAGGCCTATCTGCTGAGCATGTTCCGCGTGGGCCGCGTGATGCGCCCGATGACCCACGAGGCCGCCGCCCCCGAACAGCGTTTGCTGACCCTGATCGAGCAGGGGATCTTTACCGATCGCAATGCAACGCTGGAAAGCGCGCTGCCGATCTTCGAACGCACGGGGCTCGATTTTGTACCGGTGGTACAATTGTCGCCATCGGGCGGGCCACCGGCCTTGGAGGGTGCATTGTTCCATGTCGATGCGCTGAAGGCCTATAACCGCGCCTTGGCCGCAACCGCCGCGGAAGAGCATAGCTAAACCGGCCTCACGCCTCAGATTTCCTTTGGCGATCTTTGTCCGGATGGGCATGATTACGCTATGTTGAGACAGATTCTGAAACTGGCATTGACGCTATCGTTTTTGGCCGGAGGGGCCCACGCCCAAGGCGCGGCGGGCCTGATTGAACGGGTGTTGAGCGGCGTGCCCATTGCCGCGCTGGAAGGGGGCGAGGGGTCGATCATTGCGGGCTATGGCAATGGCGATGCGGTGCGCTGGATTGCCGTGCGCGGCGCCCAGGCAGGCCGCAATCCAAACACACCGAACCGGTTTGCCGCTTTGCGCTCGGCCCCGCCGCTCCAGCAGGCGGTGATCGCGGAACTTGGCGATGACGGTGTGCGCCGCGCCGTTGGGTTGACCGCGCGCGATTGGATCGAGACCTGGGAGGTCGCCCAAGGCCCGGTGCGGATGGGGGCCATGGATGTCATCCCCGACAGCGAAATGCGGTTGCGTGGGGCACTGTTCGTGGCCGGGTTTGACGAAGAGCCACGGGGTCAGGGCACGGTTATGTGGCGTGGCACAACGGATTATGCTGCCGACCCGCAGGCGGTGCAGCCCGCCAATCCGTTCGGGGGCGATCAAGGTTTGTCGCTGCGCATGGCGTTTCCTCAGGATGGGCGCGCTGTTTGGGCCACGGGCTGGCAGGCGCTGGATCTGATCCAGGCGCCGAGCGGGCCGAACCTGATGACCCGCCCCGATGCCGCTGCTCTGGTGGGCGGCCTACGCCGGGCGACCAATCTAGGTGGCGTTGTCAGTGTGCGGATGTGGTTGCGCAATGGCGGCGCATTGCCCGTCACCGGTGCCGAGGCGGGGCCGCTGGACGGCCTGGCGCTGGTCGATTTCGCCAATCGAGAGACCGAGGCCGCCGCCATGGTGCTGTTGCTGCGCGCCGGTTTGGATGCCGAAGCAATCGCCGCGCGTCTGCGCGACGCATGGCCGATCCTGGGTGATGTTGCGGCGCCCGCCGCACCTGAGGTCACCGCCGATATCAACACGATCACCATCACCATCCGGTCCGATTGGGGCGAGGACGGCGCGGCCACCAATGCGGCCTATCAGAATTTCACCAGTGTGCTGGATGGCGGGCGACTTGGCGTGCTGCTCAGCCGCTAGATCCTAAAGTTTCTCAACTGCGACGCGGTCGGTATAGAAGGCGACGTGATCCTTGATCTGCTCCATCCCGTTGATCGGATCCTCGTAGCTCCACGCGGCATCCACAACGTCGCCATCGGGCCCACTGACCGTGTAATAGCTCGCTGTGCCCTTATGCGGGCACCGTGTGGTGCTATCGGTCTTTTCCAGGAACGCCATGCCGATATCGTCGCGAGGGAAATAGATGACGGGGCCGTAGCTGCCCTCGTTCACTTCCAACGCCTTGGTGCTTTCGGCCAAAACGGCGCCGCCAGCGCGCACCGTCCATGTGCCGGATGCGTTGCGGATTTTGATGTGGTCAGCCATTGGTCTCCCCCCGTGCCGTATGACGTCTGAGCGGTCTTCCTACCGCGTCCTGTTGGGTTTGCACAGATGGTGTGACATCTGTGTGTCAATTGCGCTGGTCAGACCGGCGCGCAAGCGGCACGGAGCCACTCGGCTGTGTCGGGATGATCCTGCAAACGCGGCGTCAGCTTTGCGGCAACCTCGGCGTGATAGGCGTTCAACCAGGCGCGTTCCTCGGGGCCGAGCATCCCGGTATCGATAAGCCGCCGATCTATGGGCGCGAAGGTCAATGTTTCGAAGGCCAGCATCTCACGATGGGCATCGGCCCCTTCCGGCGCCTCAACCACATGGATGAGATTTTCGATGCGAATGCCAAAGGCACCCTCGCGGTAATAGCCGGGCTCGTTGGACAGGATCATGCCGGGTTCCAGAGGCACCGTGCCACTGCGCGCCAAGCGCTGCGGGCCCTCATGCACCGACAGGTAGACGCCCACGCCATGGCCTGTCCCGTGGTCATAATCGCGCCCCGTGGCCCAAAGCGGCGCGCGCGCCAGCGCATCCAGATGCGCCCCCGCCACGCCTTTTGGAAAGCGCGCTCGATGGATGGCGATCATGCCTTTGAGGACAAGGGTGAAACAGGTGGGTTCCTCTGCGCCGATATCGCCCACGGGAAGGGTGCGGGTGATGTCGGTCGTGCCATCCTCGTATTGTGCACCACTATCGATCAGAAACAGCTGCCCCGGGATAACCGGCGCGTTGGTGTCCTCGGTCACGCGGTAATGCACGATCGCACCGTTCGGCCCGGCCCCCGCGATCGTATCGAATGAGATGTCCTTCAGCGCGCCGGTCTGCATCCGGAACGTTTCCAGCTGTTTGGCGACGTCGATTTCGGTCAGATGACCCTTCGGCGCCTCCATATCGAACCAATGCAGAAGCCGCGTGACGGCGGCGCCATCGCGCAGATGCGCCTCGGACGTTCCGGCAATCTCGGCCTCGGTCTTGCGCGCTTTTGGGATCAGGCAGGGATCTGGCGCTTTCTGGATCTCGATGCCCGCCTCTTCCAGGGCGTGAAATACGGCTTGGGGCGCGGTGTTGGGATCGACACGAACAGGGCCTTTCAGACCTGCCAAGGCGGCGCCGAATTCCGTCCAATCGGCCAGTGTCACGTCGCCGTCCAGCGCCACTCCGGCAAGCTTTTCGGTATCGGTAAAGACCTGTACCGCGCCGCCCGCATCCACAATCGCAAAGGCCTGCATGACCGGCAGATGGTTCAGGTCGCCGCCGCGAATATTCAGCAACCAATTGATCGAATCTGGCAGGGTCAGGACCGCCGCCTGGGCGCCATCCCTGTGCAGAGCCTCGGCGATATCGGCGCGTTTCTCGGCGCTGCTGCGGCCCGCGCGGGCCTCGGGATAGGGTTTGGCGGGCGCGTCGGGGCGGTCGGGGCGGTCCTCCCAAATCGCATCCACCGCATTGGCAACCGGGCGCAGGCTGATCTGATGGGGCGTCAGCGCGGTCTCTAACTTCGCGATTTCCGCAGGCGTATGAAGCCACGGATCGAAGCCCACCACACCGCCGCCCGGCATCGCCTCGATCAGCCAATCGGCCAGCTTCACCTCCGGCCAATCGACCGGGGTGTAATCCTCGGCCACCTGGGCTTTGACCTGTACCCGGTAGCGCCCATCGACGAACACACCCGCCACGTCGGGCAGCACAGCGGCAAAACCCGCCGAGCCGGTGAAACTGGTCAGCCACGACAACCGCTCATCCCGTGGGGTGACGTATTCGCCCTGATGGGCATCGGCGCGGGGCACCAGAAACCCGTCAAGACCCTGTTCTGTCAGGTGATCGCGCAACGCGGCCAGGCGCGGCGGGCCGTCTTCAGGGCGGGTCGTGGGCGTGTAGTTTTGGAACATGGTGACCTCCTGGGATGCGTGCAGGCAGCAGGATACCGACCCTGTCGCCGGGCGCCATCGCAAAGAGGATGCGGCGCTAAATATCGAACTCCACCACCACCGGACAATGATCGCTGGCCTTCGGACGATCCCACCCGATCCGGGGATAGCGCGGTGTCGCAAGGTTTGGAACGCGGTGCGGCATACCTGCCCGGATCACCTCAGGCGCGCCGCGGACCCGGCCGGCCAAAGCGGGTGAGGCGAGGATGTAATCCAGCTGCGTCTTGCTGCGGCCGCCGGCGAAGTAATGGGTATAGCGCTCGTCCTCGGGGAGGGTGTCCAGCAGGTTCACCGCAAACCCGTCGCTCAAGAACACCTCCAAGGCCGAGCCGTCTTCGCCACTGGGCGGCGTGCCGCGGGGGCTTTCTGTGAAGCTGCCATCGTCATTTTCAACCGAGCTGACAAAGCGGAACTCCAGCGCATCGTTCAGATCGCCGCAAATCGCCCAGAGCGCAGCCGCGGGATCGGCGAATTTACGGGTGATCAACTCGCGCACCAGGATGGCCTCAGTCTGTCGCGTGGCCAGCGACCGCTCGGGGTCGCGTCCCCCCATGGATTTGAAATGGCAGTTGAAAAGGCTCACCTTGTTCTCCCCCACAATCACCTCAAGTTCCAGGCAATCGCGACGAAAGACCCGCTGCGACCGCAATTGCCGCGCGCGTGCCTTGGCCAGTGGAAACTGATCCAACAGCGCCTGGCCGCTTTCGGTATCGTCGATCACCGACCCGGTCAGCCAGGCGTGGCTGCGGCTGTAGAACGGGACGTTCCGGACCGAGATCGCGGCCACATCGATCCCACGCATATCGTTGCCCTCATGTAAGACGCGATTGTGAAAACGCTCCCCCATCGTCTTCTTCACATAGGCCTCAATGAAACGGACCAGCGCGTCGAAGCCATCGACCTCCTGCAGGCAGTAGACATGCGCGTCGGCCTCCGCGATGGCCAGCGCCGTGTGTTGGCGTTTGTCGTCATCCTGGCTGATCGCGGCGGTCTGAACGAAGCGTTTGAATTCCTCGAATTTGGTCAGGTCGCCATCGCCGAAATTGCCGTAGAACTGCACGATCGGCGACAGATAAGCTGCGGCGCGCGGGTCGGAAAAAGCCGAGAAATCAAACCGCGTGAACAGGTTTTCGATATTAAATGAACACAGGCGAAATTTGGTCATGGGACAGGCTTTCGAAGAATGCGACTGGCATCACCATAGCATAGCCGTAGGTGCCGTGCGTGACGGTCCCGCCCAGATCGCGGCACCCCGTGCAATTGACCGCGTCATCCGAAGCAAGCGCACTTAAATGTACGCGAGATCGCATATGGTGATCTCGAACCGGTCATCCCTTCATCTTGGCCAAAAAACTCCCGCCGGAGGCGTCGACCCATGCAAAAGCGCCACCCATTCGATCAGGGGAAACAAGGGTGACACATCCCGCAATTTTCCTTTGGAAAATTGCCCCCGGCGACGCCGAAGGCGGCGCAAGCCCTATCCGGCGCGTTTGATCCCCATCACACGAGCCCGCGCCCTTGGGTCAGTATCGAACAGGCTGGCGAGCTGTTCCGTGATCGCCCCCGCCAATTGCTCCGCATCGGTGATCGTCACCGCGCGCTCATAATAGCGTGTCACATCGTGGCCGATACCAATGGCCAGCAATTCGACCGCGCGGCGTTTTTCCACCATGGCGATCACGTCGCGCAGGTGTTTTTCTAGGTAATTCGCGGGGTTCACGCTGAGGGTGGAATCGTCCACGGGCGCCCCGTCGGAGATCACCATCAGGATCTTGCGCGCCTCGGGTCGACCCGCCATCCGGCGATGGGCCCATTCCAGCGCCTCACCGTCGATGTTTTCCTTCAGCAGACCCTCTTTCATCATCAGGCCGAGATTGTCGCGCACCCGACGCCAGGGCGCGTCGGCGCTTTTATAGATGATATGGCGCAGGTCGTTCAGGCGGCCCGGTTGCTGCGGACGGCCCGCGCCCAGCCATTCCTCTCGCGCGCGGCCCCCTTTCCAGGCCCGCGTGGTGAAGCCCAGGATCTCGACCTTCACGCCGCAACGTTCCAGCGTCCGAGCCAGAACATCGGCGCAAATCGCCGCGATCGAGATCGGACGCCCGCGCATCGAGCCGGAATTGTCCAGCAACAGCGTCACGCAGGTGTCGCGGAATTCGGTGTCATGCTCGATCTTGAAGCTCAGCGGCGTGGTCGGGTTCGCCACCACACGCGCCAGGCGCCCGGCATCCAAGATGCCTTCTTCCTTGTCAAATTCCCAAGACCGGTTCTGCTGCGCCTGCAAGCGGCGTTGCAACTTGTTGGCCAGCCGCGACACGGCGCCTTTCAGGGGTTCAAGCTGCTGATCCAGATAGGCGCGCAAGCGTTCCAATTCCTGCGCCTCGGCCAGATCCTCGGCGGCGATTTCCTCGTCATATTCGGTGGCATAAACCACGTAGTCGGGGTCGGCATCGGAATGCGGGGCAGGGGGTTGCGGCTCCAACGGCGATTCCCCGTCGGGCAGTTCCTGCTCTTCGGTTTCGTCCATCTCACCCTGATCATCCATATCGACCTGGGCCTGGCTGGAATCCTGCTGGTCCTCCTGCGAGCGTTCGGGGGAGGCTTCGGCATCCTCCTCCTCACTGTCATCCTCGCCGGTGGAGTCCGGTTCGTCCTCTTGTTGATCGTCGTCGGCGTCCTCGTCGCTGTCATCTTCGATATCGTCCGGGTCATCGCCCAACTGGTCGCCATACCCCAAATCGTCGATCAACTGCCGCGCGAATTTGGCGAAGGCCGTCTGGTCGCTCAGCACCTCTTGCAGGTCTTCCAGCGTGCCGTCGCAGCGATCCTCAATGAAGCCGCGCCACAGATCCATGACATTGCCCGCCTCCGGCGGCAGATCGCGGCCCGTGGCCAGGTGACGGATTAGATAACCGGCGGCGGTGGCCAGGGGGGCATCTGCGGCATCGCGCACCTCGCCATAGCCCTTGCGCCGCGCCTCGTGGCCGATCTTCGCGTCGATATTGCCCGCCGTGCCCGGCATGTCGCGGGCGCCCATCGCCTCGCACCGGGCGCTTTCCATCGCCTCCATCAGATCACGCGCCATCGCCCCTTGGGGCGCATAACGGGCGGCCGTGCCCTGATCATGGTATTTGTGGCGCAAGGCCAGCGCATCGGCGGTGCCGCGGGCCAGCAGAACCTCCTCCCGGGTCATGCGGCGGCTGACCTGCGGCAAGCGCACGCTGTCACCCGACAGGCCGGGCGGGTCGACCGTATAGGTGACGGCCAGATCGGGATCGTCCGCCATCACGCGCGTGGCCTCGGCCAGCGCCTTTTTGAACGGATCGGCGGGATTGTCAGTCGGGCTGTTCTTGTTCATGGCCTACAGATGGACCGACGCGAGCAGGAGGGCAAGGCCAAGCACCACTCACACGCGGTTTTGCCCCGCCTCCCGGCCCGTGGCGCCGGTCAGAGGCTGAAGCGCTCTGAACAGGTGCGCACCGCCAACACCAATTCCCGACCATCATCGGCCAGGTAGGGGGTCCCGTCGCCCACAAGACGTGGATAGAAATTGGTCCGCGCCACGCTTTCTGCGTGGTCGTGGAACCCTGCAGCCGCTGCCGCAATATCGGGTAGGCGTGTGGCGCCACCCGCCAGTTGCACCAGAGTTTCGGGCAGATCGCCGACGCCTGGGGCCGCGTTGCCCGTCAGGGTGGCCGCGAATTCATAGGCATGCCCATAGGCCGACAGAACCGCGGCACAATGGGCCGCGATCTCGGTCTCGCCTGCGCTTTCTTCGGGCCAATTCAAGGGAGACGCCCCGACAGACGGGGCTGTGACGGCCACGGCAATCGCCGCGGCCCAAAGCCGGTAGTGACGCATGATAATACCCTTCGATTTGGGTCGGATCTTTGGCGTCCGACCTCAACACAAAGGTACCATTCACCGAGGCCGCCACAAAGCGGCTCGGCGCATAACGTTAGGTCTGTTGCACTGTGTTTCAGTTTGCGGTGATCAATGTGAGCGCGCGTGCACAAGGGCTAGGCATTTGGCCGACGGCGACGTCCCAGTCTTCGGCGAGAACCGGATTGGGCGCGATGTGCCCGTGTTCGTCCAACAGCGTGATATCTGTTTGCGTCGGTTCGTCAAAGCCAAAGGCATTTGCGCTATAGGCGCCGGTGATCAGATCGACCCCACAGCTCATTCCCGATTGGTCCAGCCGTCCATAGTTTGAGAACCCGTATTCAATGATACGCACATGCCCCTCATGCTCGGCGAGCGTCAGCGTCTCGAACCAAGGGTAGCGGCCCGCCCCGAATTGCTGGGACTGCACCAACAAATGCCCATCCTCGCTCTGCTCCAGTGACGGCGCATCGTCCCACATGCGCCCGTTGAAGGTAATCCCACGCGCCACCAGCAGCAGCGCGGATGGGGGCCGTGCTTCGCGGTGCCCAAGAACAACAAGATCGGCGACGTCCGGATCGCTTTCGGAGGCCAATAGAAAGATCTGCTCGCAATCGAGGCTGTCTTCGATCAGGTCGAGGCAGAGCGTGTCGATCACCCGCGGCAGAGTTGTGGCCTCGGCTGGCGTCATGGGCTCCGCGAAGACAGGGGAGGTGGCCAAACAGCTGAGAAGAGCGAACAGACTGCGATACATATCCACGATTCCTGCCCCGCGCATATGTCAGGTATTGGGCGCCATGAACCAATCCGGCTCGGCATTCCCGCCGCAAAGCAACACGCAGACCCGTTCGCCCTTGGCGGGTGTGTAGGCACCGCTTGTGAGGGCGGCGAGCGCCACCGCGCTTCCGGGTTCGCCGACCAGGCGTGTGGCCCCCCACAAGGTTTTGGCGGCATCAAAGACCGCGTCATCGGGCACCAGGATGGCCTGATCCACGTAGTCTTTGATCACTTTATAGGACACCTCACCCAGGCGCGGCCCGCCAAGCGACCCGGCGGCGATCCCGCTGGCTTGAACATCGATATCGGGCCCCTCGCGCAGGGAGCGTTCAAGCGTATTAGTGTTTTCCGTTTCGACCGAGACAACCTTGACGCGATCCTGAAACCACGCCGCCACGCCACCGATCAGCCCACCGCCGCCCGTGGAGACCAAAATCGTGTCGAGCCTGCCAATCGTGGCCTCAATCTCGCGCGCGACGGTGCCTTGGCCCGTCAGGGTCGGCACAGTGTCATAGGGGTGTACGCTGAGCGCGCCGGTCTCTTCGGCATAGGCGGCGTATTCGACCATACACTCCGCGACCGACCCGTCGGTCAGCACCACGTCACCGCCAAAGCCCCGCATCCGGCGCAGTTTTTCCTCTTTGGCGATGACGCGTGGCACGTAGATTCGGCTTTTGTGGTTAAGCGTGGTGGCCGCATAAGCGACTGCCGCCCCATGATTTCCGCCCGACGCAGCGACAATGCCGACCTTTGGCACGTCGCGGGTTAGCATGTTGTAAAAGGCGCCGCGCACTTTGAACGAGCCTGTGACCTGGGTGTGTTCCAATTTGAAGTGGACTGCGCCAGGTAGCCCGAGATCAGCACCCGGTACCTCCAGCATAGGCGTGACGCGGATATACGGCGCGATCAGATCGGCGGCGTGGGCGATGGTGTCGTGCGGAATGGTCGTCATGCGCGCAAGATGAACTCCACCCCGCAAAGGGTCAATCCACAGTGTGCGTTAGTAATGATTAGGCGTCGCTGAGATCCCGCTGACGACCGACAAGCAAGGCGGTTGCGATCAGACCAATGTCACCGCCGACGATATAGGCGAGTAGGGCCCACCATAGACCTGCACCAGCCGTAACCGCGATCGCGGCGGCGGCAAACCCCGCGACAATTCCTGATAACAAGATGAGTCCAAGCGATGACATGCGGTGAGCCTAGCGAGGATTCTCTTAATAATCGTTAACACCTCCTGAATACTTTTAAGTCGGCGCTTTTTTGCGCAAACCGCTGATATTGTCGGCACGTTTTGCCCGTTGATCCGAGTGTCAATTGGTCCGGCAGGGGTCCGGTGTGGCGGGGGCGGGGCGCCCCTCGACCCGGCGGGCAATATCTTGGCTGCGGCGCCAGATGCCCAGCAGATTGCCCGGCAGACCCACCGCATCCAGCGCGGCGGCTTCCGCGGCCCCCTGCACCCGGCCTTGTGCATATTGGCCGGCACGGCAGGCCGCCTCCGCGCCGCTTTGGGGAACGGGTGGAATATGAGGTACGCCTGGGATGTCGGTGACACGCAGGATGGGTTCGCGATGGGCAAGGATGATCTCGCCCGATCCGGGGCATGTCAGGCGGGTCCCGTCCGGGCCTTGATCCAAGACCTGGCAGGTCTCGCCCGTGCTGAGCGTCACGGTTTCTCCCGGTCGGTGCACCGATTGGCAGGCGGTCATGGCAAAGGCCATCGCCAGGAGGAGCTGAGATCGCAACATGGAAGCGAAGTGTCGGCAAAAACGTGTGGCCAAGCCAGGGGAAAAGAGCGCGACTTCGCCCCGCGTGTTATCAACGCAGCCGGGCGCGTAGCGGCGCGTCGACCCAGGCCAGATCACCGGGATCCAGGACATAGCGCGCGCAGCGCATCAGACTGCGTGCTGCATGGTCGCTGGCCCAGGCATCGCCTGTGAAATGCGCACGGGTCAGCAGCGCGCTATGGGCGGCATGGGCTTCGATGCGGCGGTTCAAAACCGTGCGCGCCTCGCCGGGCGGGGTAAGCGCCGCGACGATATCGAGTGTCGTCTGACGCATGGCCTCGACCTGGTCGGCACTGGGATCCGAAAACAGCCAGCGAAACGACAATTCCGCCGAAAGACGCCCGGCGCAATTGGCGAAGAAGGTCAACGGATCATCCGGCATATCTGCTTTAGCGGTCGGCGCCGTGAGTAAAGCCGCCATCGCGGCGACGAGAGGGATATGTTTCCGCAAACCCATGGACGGAATGAATACGCAAAAATTGTTCACATCTCGTGAACAAAGCGGCAACCATTTGTTAATCAGATGGTCGCAGCGCCTCGGGCATCAAGCGGACGGCTCGTTCCGTCGCCTCGCGTGACGATGATATCCCTGTCAAATCATCTAAGGTGATATCATTGCGCCGGGCGATTGCGTTGGCCAGCTGCACCAATTCGGCGCCATAGTCGCCTAGTGCAATCGCATCATCTGCCTCGGCGATGAGGAATCTCAACCGGGTCAATCGTTCGAGTGCATCCGCCCGTTCTAGCCGCTCCAACGCGCATGTGTCAGATCTCGGCAGGACGTTTTGGTCAAGTTCAAGTTGCAGAATATTCCTATATCTGTCGAGGTTTTGGCAGTTGATTTGAGCATGTTGCAGGATCATGAGAAATGGTTCAGGCGGATCCGCATGGGGCGTACCAGCGCGCTGTAAGACATCTGACGCGATATCGTGTTCACGCGCGCGCTCCCGCGCCCATTCGGTGATTAACGCGTGTGCCACGCCTGTCTCCACCGCCAGGCTGTCGATGCTTGTTGGTCCAATACGCGTATCAACTGAGCCCGCCAACATGACGCAGGACGCGCCTTCGAAAGCAATCTGATGCAATAAGTCGTTCAGGCCGAACTCATCGTCGGAGTTGTTTTGGGCTTGGCCTCCAGTCGCTAGACCGATCCAAGCCATCAATGCAATCCGAAAGAACCGCGTCACCCGATGCTCATGCTCGCCGCGCTTTCCGGCAATTCTTCGTCAAAGCAGCGCTGATAGAACTCGGCGACGGTCTGACGCTCCAGTTCGTCACATTTGTTCAGGAACGATACGCGGAACGCATAGCCCACATCGCGGAAGATCTCGGCGTTTTGCGCCCAGTTGATGATCGTGCGCGGCGACATGACCGTGGACAGCTCGCCGTTCATAAAGGCGGTGCGGGTCAGATCGCCGACGGTGACCATCTGGTTCATGGTCTTGCGCCCGCCCTCGGTGTTGTAATGCGGGCATTTGGCCAACACGATATTCACCTCGGCATCGTGGCTGAGATAGTTCAGCGTCGCCACCAGGCTCCAGCGGTCCATCTGGGCTTGGTTGATCTGCTGCACGCCGTGATAAAGGCCGGTCGTGTCGCCCAGACCCACCGTGTTGGCCGTGGCGAACAGGCGGAAATGCGGGTTCGGTGTGATGATCTCGTTCTGATCCATCAAGGTCAGCTTCCCGTCATGCTCCAACACGCGCTGGATCACAAACATCACATCGGCGCGGCCCGCATCATATTCGTCGAACACGATGGCGACGGGATTGCGCAACGCCCAGGGCAGAATGCCTTCGTGGAATTCGGTCACCTGCTTGCCGTCGCGCAGTTTGATCGCGTCTTTGCCGATCAGGTCGATCCGCGAAATGTGGCTGTCGAGGTTCACGCGAACGGTGGGCCAGTTCAGCCGCGCGCCGACCTGTTCGATATGGGTCGATTTACCGGTGCCATGGTAGCCTTGGACCATGACGCGGCGGTTGTGGCCGAAGCCTGCCAGGATCGCCATCGTCGTGTCGGGGTCGAATTTGTAGGTCGAGTCGATCTCGGGCACACGGTCGGTGCGATCCGCGAAACCCTTGACCTTCATGTCGGTGTCGATGCCGAAGACCTCGCGCACCGAGATGTCTTCGGTGGGCTTTGCGTCCATGTTCAAACTACCGTCGGCCATCGTATCCTCGCCCGTGAAATCTGCGTCGCGTTCTGGTGCAACATATCGCGGGGGGCTGCAAGGGGAAGGCGTGGTGGCGCATTTGATAAGCGCGCCACAAAAAAGGCCGGGCGCTTGGTCCGGCCTGAGATGATGCCATCGCGTGCGGGTTAGTTCCAGCAGCTGACGCGGACGGTGATGTCGGCGGCGGCGCGGCTCAGCACTTCGCGGTTCATCGCGGTCGATGCATCGGCGATGTTCAACGTCACGCCAGCGGCTTCCAAAACCGGCAGCAATTGGTCGCCGCGCAGCGCCATCGTCACGTCCGAGGGCAGGCTGCGGCCCGAGACTTGGCCCGGCAGGACCACACCGATGACATTGCCGCGCGCGTCCAAGACGGGGCCGCCCGCTTCGCTATCGGCGGTGTTCACGGCCAGGCGCTGCATCACCTCTTCCCCGTTCATGCCCTGCAGGTCCTCCAGCGTGCCGAACGAGGTCGAGGCCGAAGACAACGCGCCGCCGAACGGATAGCCAGCCACCGCCACATCCGAACGCAGGCGCCCTGGCTGCGCGGCGAACCGGGCAAAGCTGATCGGCGCAAGGGCCTGTTGCGGGCTCAGAACGGCGACGCCCAATGCATCATCGCGGAAGGTGATCGTGGCGGGATAGGCCTCATCCACCAGGATCCGGTCACATTGCCCTGCGACGACTTCGGTCGTGGTCAGAACGCTGCCCTGGCTGTCGACGAAAAAGCCTGTGCGGACCAGATCGGGGCTGCGCACCGTCAGGCCCGACACCATATCGATGCTTTCATCCAGACCTTCGGGGACCGAAGCCGGATCAAGCGTGCCCGCAAACGCACTGAAGCTCGATTGCATCATCGGCAAAACCCGCGCGATTTGATCGTCGACCTCCGGCTCCCAGATCAGGGTGAAGCCTTTGACGGCTCCGCCGACCAGACGCGCCTCGGTATGGCTGCGGAGGGTGGCGCTTTGGCCGGTCAGCAGAAAGCTGTCGCCCTGGCGCGCGCGTTCACCGTCCAGCGGGACAATGTCGAGCGTCTGCATGATCTCATAAAGGCCAAACAGCGTCGTCCGATCGCCTGGCTGGCTGATCAGCATCACCCGCACGCCGCTATCGTTGGTCTCGGCAAACTGCGCGAAGGGGAAGTTGTAGGCGTCGAATTCCACCATCGCGAGCGGCAGATCAATCTCGATCCCCGCACGCTCATCGCGATAAGGTGCCATGCCGAGCGCGTTAAGTTCGCCATAGTATTCTTCAAGCAATTGCGCGCGCTGGCGGGTCGTCAGGATGCCGGTGATCTCGACCACGCCGCGGTCGATCTGCCAGGCCTCCATGGCGTTGCGGGTGCCGGGACCGAAATCACCATCGATCAGGCTGTTGTAAAAGCCGAACCATTGCATCGCGATCTGCAGTTCGTCGCGTTGTTCGCGGGTCAACAGGCGTTCCGATGCCAGCGCCTCTTGCCGGGTTTCCTCGGGCAGCGCGACGGGGGCAGGGGCCGGCTCGGGCTCAGCTTCGGTTTCCGTCGAGACAGGCGTCGGCTGGGTTGCGTCTGCTTCGGCAACGTCCCCGGTGCCAACCACAACCCCGCTTTGCAGCGTATTGGTGCCGACCGGGAAGAATTGCGTGGCGTAAAGATCACCGTTTTCCAGGAACGAGTCGCGCGGGATCAGACCCTGACCGCGCAGATCCAGCAGGATCTGCTGGCCCAAAGCAGGCTCATATGGGCCAAGTGCCACGGCGTATAGCCCGGTGACGGCCTGAAACCCGTTCACATTGTCAACCAATTGCGCATAGGCCCGTACGCGGGTCTCGGCGGTGGCGAGGTCTGGATGCGCTTCGATCTGAACCCACACGCGGTCTTGCGCCTGCGCGGGCCCCAGCGTCATGACCGCAAGCGCCATGGCAATGGTCAGCGCCAGAAGGCCTCGAAAAAAATGCGTCAGCATGAGTGTCAAAAAACCTTGTTATAGATGTGCTTTACGCGCCGCGGCGGCGAACACGTCCGGGCGCGCGGCGGATTGCGGGCGACGATATCGGCGCTTTGCGGCGATTGCACCCCGATTTCAATCACTTTTCGCCGGGGCGTGACGTATCTGCGCCAACCTCGGCCCCGCGCTTTGTTGACGCCTGCTGCGCCCCCGTCTAGTCAGGCGCGCAACCCGCAACCCATGAAAGCGTCATCGCCATGGCCGAGCTGACAAAACCCCGTTCGTTTCAGGAGATCATCCTGCGGCTTCAGACCTACTGGGCCAGCCATGGCTGCGCGATCATGCAGCCCTATGACATGGAGGTCGGCGCGGGCACGTTCCACCCTGCCACGACACTGCGGTCGCTGGGGCAAAAGCCATGGGCTGCGGCCTATGTGCAGCCGTCGCGTCGCCCGACCGATGGGCGCTACGGCGAAAACCCGAACCGGTTGCAGCATTATTATCAGTATCAGGTGCTGATCAAACCCAGCCCGCCCGATTTGCAGGACCTCTATTTGGGGTCTCTGCGCGCCATCGGGATCGACACCGATATCCACGATATCCGCTTTGTCGAAGACGATTGGGAATCGCCCACGCTCGGTGCCTGGGGTCTGGGCTGGGAGATCTGGTGCGACGGGATGGAAGTCTCGCAATACACCTATTTTCAGCAGGTTGGCGGGCATGATTGTCACCCCGTCTCGGGTGAGTTGACCTACGGGCTCGAACGTCTGGCGATGTATGTGCTGGAAATCGACCACGTGATGGACATGCCGTTCAACGACCCCGACGCACCCATTGCCCTGACCTATGGCGATGTGTTCCTGCAAACCGAGCAGGAATATGCCCGTTGGAATTTTGACGTCGCCGATACCGAGACGCTCCTGCGTCATTTCAAGGATGCCGAGGCCGAATGTGCTCGCATCCTGGCCGAACCCTATGACGATCCGAAAACCGGCAGGCGCATCATCATGGCCCATCCCGCTTATGACCAGGCGATCAAGGCGAGTCATGTCTTCAACCTGCTCGATGCGCGGGGTGTGATCTCCGTGACGGAACGGCAGGCTTATATCGGCAGAGTGCGCGCCCTGACCAAGATGTGCGCCGATGCCTTCGTCCAGACCGAGGCGGCTGAACTGGCATGACCTCGGGCCGCCTCACCGTTATCGCGATTGTGGTCGCGACGATCCTGTTCGGGCTTGGCGTCTGGTGGACCCAGACGCGTGCCTATCTGTTCACGGTCGACTTGGATGAATTGCCGCTGGAACTGGCGGACGGAAGTGATCTTGTCGTGACACCGCAAGGCTTTGAAGGGCTCGACGCCAATTCCTCACCGCTGCGGTTCCGCGCCTGTTTCGCGTTGGATCAAGCCGCCGCTGATACGTTGCGCGCAGGCGGGTTCGCCTATGAAGGCGCCACGCCCCTGACCACGGTCGGTTGGTTCGACTGCTACGACGCGCGCGCCATTGGCGAGGCGTTGGAGGCCGGCGAGGCGGAGGCCTTTCTGGGCCGCCGCGACATCGCGCCCGGCATTGACCGGGTGCTGGCGCTGTATCCCAACGGCCAGGTCTATGTCTGGCATCAATTGAACGACACGCTGGAATAGAGGCTCCATCGCAATGCCTGACCTTCTGCTTGAACTCTTCTCCGAAGAGATCCCCGCCCGGATGCAAGCCAAAGCCGCCGATGATCTAAAGCGGCTGGTGACGGGGGGGCTGGTCGAGGCTGGCCTGACCTATACCAGCGCCGGTGCTTTTGCGACGCCCCGCCGTCTGACCCTGACGCTCGAAGGTCTGTCGGAGGCCTCGCCCACCACCACCGAAGAGCGGCGCGGGCCCAAGGTCGGCGCGCCCGATAAGGCGGTCGAGGGCTTCTTGCGGGGCGCGGGCGTCGCGCGCGATGCGTTGGAAGAGCGCGAGGACAAGAAGGGCACGTTTTACTATGCGAAGGTGACGACCGAAGGCCGCGGTGCCTCCGAAATCATCGCCGACGTCGTGCCGAAGGTCATCCGGACCTTCCCTTGGCCAAAGTCGATGCGCTGGGGCAGCGGGTCGTTGCGGTGGGTGCGCCCGTTGCAATCGATCCTCTGCGTTCTGACCCGCGAAGATGGCGCCGAGGTGGTGCCGTTCGACGTGGACGGCATTGCGGCGGGCAATGTCACGCAAGGCCACCGCTTCATGGCGCCGGGCGAGATCGCAGTATCGAGTTTCGATGATTACGCCGCCAAATTGCGCAAGGCGTATGTTGTTTTATCCGCCCAGGATCGCGCCGAAACGATCTGGAACGATGCCACCAATCTTGCCTTCGCCAACGGGCTGGAGGTCGTGGACGATAAGGGCTTGTTGGCCGAAGTCGCGGGCCTGGTGGAATGGCCTGTCGTGCTGATGGGTGAGATTGGCGAAGATTTCCTGGGCCTGCCGCCCGAGGTGCTACAAACCTCGATGAAGGAACATCAGAAATTCTTCTCTGTGCGGAATCTCGCGACGGGCCGGATCGAACGCTTCGTCACCGTCGCCAACCGCGACACCGCCGATCAGGGCGCCACGATCATTGCGGGCAACGCCAAGGTGCTGTCGGCACGGTTGGCGGATGCGAAGTTCTTTTGGGACAATGATTTGCGCGTTGCGAAGGCTGGGATGGATGCGTGGCGCGAGAGCTTGGCCAATGTGACGTTCGAGCGTCGCTTGGGCAGCCAATCCGAGCGGATCGAACGCATCGCGGCCTTGGCGCGCGAGATCGCGCCGCTGGTCGGCGCCAATGCCGATGAGGCCGAGGCGGCCGCCCGGATCGCCAAAGCGGATCTAAGTTCCGAGATGGTCTATGAATTCCCGGAGCTTCAAGGGGTCATGGGCCGCTACTACGCTTTGGAGGCCGGTTACCCTGAGCCCATCGCCAACGTCGCCCGCGACCACTATGCGCCGCTTGGGCCGGGGGACGATGTCCCAACCGAGCCACTTTCAGTCGCAGTCGCTCTGGCCGATAAGATCGACCTGCTCACCGGGTTCTGGGCCATCGATGAGAAGCCAACCGGGTCGAAGGACCCCTTCGCTCTGAGGCGGGCGGCTTTGGGCGTTATTCGGATTGTGACAGACGGAAATCTCCGCCTTCAGCTAGATCGCCTGTTTGATGCTGAGATCCTTCGCCATCAAATCACACCTGAGACGGATGACGAGCTGGATCTGTTTGACGGGATCTTCACGGCTATTGCGACCGATGGACCGATGGGTGTCCAGGTCCGCGCTATCCTTGATGCGATTGCCGGTGAGACACCCGCTTGGCTCGAACGACTGACAGGACATGATCCGTCCATCAGCGACGATTTGATCGGGTTTTTCCATGACCGGCTCAAGGTCCACCTGCGCGCGGATGATGTACGTCACGATGTCATCGATGCAGCGCTCAGCAAACCTCCGACTGACGATCTGACCTTCGTCGTCGCTCGGGCGCGGGCGCTGCAGGCGTTTCTCGACACAGCTGATGGCGAGAACCTGATCCAGGGCTACAAGCGCGCCGCGAATATCCTGGCGCAGGCGGAGGAAAAGGACGGTGTCGAATATCGATATGGGGCGGATGTGAAATTCGCCGAGACGGATGAGGAACGCGCGCTTTTCGCGGCGCTCGACACCGCGAAAACGGCGATCAAACCCGCACTGCAACGCGAGGATTTTGCCGCGGCGATGGCCGAAATGGCCAAGCTGCGCGCGCCTATCGATGCCTTTTTCGAGTCGGTTCAGGTGAATGCCGATAACGATATCATCCGGCGCAACCGCCTCAATCTGCTGTATCAGATCACCGACACGATTGGCGCCGTGGCGGATTTTGGCCGGATAGAGGGTTAGTTTCCGCCCACGCTGCGTCGCAGCGATCACGTTTCTGTGCAGATGCGGCAATAGTTTGTAATTATTAACAACCTTTGCATCTGCAATGCTGGACAGAACGACTTCCGGTTGTATTTTGTACACATGTTAACCGGAGGCGAGCCCGTGCTCACCACACCCGACTTTACCGAGATTACGCCCACCGCCGATATTCGCAAACATCGGCACGGCAACCGTGCGAAATGCCTGCAACGTATCCTGCGCCTGGATCTGCCCGTGCCGCCCACCGCGGCGCTGAGCTTCGAAACCGTGCGCGCGATTGCCGATGGGCGGATGCCCGATTTGCGGGCGCTGGTCGGGGTGTTTGGCGATGGCGCGCTGCTGTCGGTTCGGTCGTCTTCGGAAATGCCCGATTGGGGTGGGCCGGGTACGATTCTGAATATCGGCATGTCCGATGCGGCCTCCGACCGGATCACCGAAACCCACGGCCCCGATGTGGCCAGCGCGCTCTATACCTCGTTCATTCGGACTTATGCGGTCGAGGTGCACCGTTTGGATGCCGATGCATTCGAGGATCCGATCACGCCGCGCATCGCCAAAGCGCGCTATGAAGACGAGATGGACGAGCCGTTTCCGCAAGATCCCAAGGTTCAATTGGCGGAAGTGCTGCGTGCCATGGCCCGCGCCTGGGAGGGCACGACCGCGCGCCTTCTGCGGCAGGCCCAAGGCGCGCCGGCCGAGGCAGGGCTTGGCCTTGTGGTGCAAAAAATGGCCCTCGGTCCGGGCCAAGGTGTGTCGGGCGCCGGTGTGGTGCAATTCACTTCGCCCGAAACCGGCGAGCCGCAGGTGAACGGGCGCTATCTGCCGCGCGGGCAGGGGCGCCAGGCGCTGACCGAAGGGGCCGCTCAGTTCATCGTGACGGACCCGCGCGGACCGTCCCTGGAGGACAGCGCACCCGATCAAGTGCACGCGCTGAAAGAGGCCGCGGCGATCATGCGCCAGCGTCTGCGCGAAGAAATGCAGATCGAATTCACGCTGATGGATGGCGAATTGATGATCCTCGACGCGGTCCGCGCCCCCCGATCGGCGCGGGGCGAAGTTGCGATTGCGGTGGCCCTGGCCGAAGACGGAGTGATCCCACGTGAAGAGGCGATGATCCGGATTCCGCCCTATACGTTGAACGGGCTGCTGCACCGTCAGGTGAAGGCCCATGCCGAACGCGACGTCTTGACCAGCGGTATTGCCGCGGCGCCGGGCGCGGCGACCGGCAAGATCGTATTCAGCGCCGAGGCGGCCCAGGCGATGGCCGCCCAGGGTGAGCCCTGTATCCTGGTGCGCCGCGAAACCTCGCCCGAAGATATCCGCGGGATGCATGCGGCCCAAGCGATCCTGACCGAGCGGGGCGGCGCGACCTCCCATGCGGCGGTGATCGCGCGCGGCCTTGGTCTGCCCTGTGTGGCGGGGGCGACGCGGTTGCAATTGGACGCCAAGAAAAAGACGCTGACCGTACCGGGGCGCAAAATGTTTCATGAGGGTGATGAGATCACGCTGGATGGCACCTCGGGCGATGTGTTGGCAGGCCGGGCTGAGATGGTGGAGCCTGCCTTGGGTGGCGCCTTTGCGACCCTGATGGATTGGGCCGATGCGGCACGTGACATCGGTATCCGCGCCAATGCCGACACACCCGAAGATGCAGCCATGGCGCAGCGCTTTGGCGTCGATGGCATTGGGCTGGTCCGCACCGAACATATGTTCTTCGACGCCACGCGCATGGTTGTGATGCGCGAGATGATCTTTGCCGAGAATCCCGGTGATCGTCAGGCGGCGCTGGACCGTCTTCTGCCCATGCAGCGCAACGATTTCATCAAGCTTTTCAAACTGATGCAGGGGCAGCCGGTGACGATCCGTCTGCTCGACCCGCCGTTGCATGAATTTCTGCCGACCGAGCGAGACGGCATCCGCGCTCTTGCCGAGGCGTTGGATCTGCCTGTCAGCCGGGTGTCTTCGCGCATCGAGAATTTGCAAGAGTTCAACCCCATGCTGGGTCTGCGTGGGGTGCGGCTGGGCGTGACGATCCCGGAGATCTACGAGATGCAGGCTCGCGCGATTTTCGAAGCGACGGCGAAGGCGAGCCGAAAGGGGGCTCCGATCACCCCGGAGATCATGATCCCGCTGGTCTCCGCCGCGCGCGAGGTCGAGTTGGTCAAGGCCCGTGTCGATGCAGTCGCCGCTGAGGTCCGCGCAAAATCAGGTGTGGATTTTGCATTTCGGTTGGGGGTGATGGTCGAAACACCGCGCGCTGCGCTGCGTGCGGCGGAAATCGCCGAAAACTCGGCTTTCCTGTCTTTCGGCACCAATGATTTGACGCAGATGACCTACGGGCTGAGTCGCGATGATGCGGGACGCTTCATGTCGGCTTATGTCTCGCAAGGAGTGTTCGCCGAAGACCCGTTCCACCAACTGGACGAAGATGGCGTGGGCGAGCTGTTGCTTTTGGGGGCGGCCCGGGGACGGGGCACCAACCCCGATGTCACCCTCGCGCTCTGCGGGGAGCATGGCGGGCGCCCCGATTCCATAGCGTTTTGCCGCAAGGCGGGATTCGATTATGTCTCATGCTCGCCGTTTCGGGTGCCGGTCGCGAAATTGGCTGCAGCGCAATTGTCTATCAAAGACAATGCTTTGCCTGAAGATGCTCAAGCAAAGCTTTAAGGTTGATAACCTCAATCCCTAGCGGTTGGTTAACGGCATTCCGCAAGATTCGGGGCGAATTTTGCGTAAATACTGATTCGCGTTAACACAACGTCCAAGGACAAAAGTGCACGATCCGCGGGCAGAATGGGTCGGCCGAAAACTCCCTGGAAGGGTGACAGTGATGAAGACCTCAACCACATCTGCGCTTGGCGCAGGTCTGTTAGGCTTGATTGCGTATGTGGGTGTCACGACGATGCCTGCAAACGCTCAGAACATGAGCGCGTTGGAGGTGACACGCTCGACCTCGGCGGCAGCTGAAGGGTTGTCAGGCATTTTGGATCAGCTGATGGGCGTCGAGGCACAGTCTTTGTCGGGCCTGACAGAGCGACGCTTGCGCCGTATTGCCTCTCCTTACAATGATGAGGCACGCGGCGATGACAGTCGTGTCATGGATCATGCGGCGTTGACCGCAATGGGGCCGTCGGACGGTGACGCCCAATGGTATTGCCTGACGGAAGCGCTGTATTTCGAAGCCCGCGGCGAGCCTGTCGAAGGCCAATACGCCGTGGCTGAGGTGATTTTGAACCGTGTCGATCACCCGAACTATCCCAATTCGATCTGTAGCGTGGTGAATCAGGGTACGGGACGGCAATATGCCTGCCAATTCACCTATACCTGCGATAGTGCCAGCGAAGAGATCAATGATCGCGCGGCATGGTATCGTCTGGGCCATATCGCGCGGATCATGATGGAGGGCGGCAACCGGGATCTGACCTTGGGCGCCACCCACTACCACGCCGATTGGGTGAACCCGAATTGGGCGCGTCTCTATCCCCGTACGGCCGAATTCGGCATTCACCGGTTTTATCGCCAAAGCTACTAGCTGCTGGCCCTATGGCCGCGACAAGCTGGACGTAGCACACGTCAGCGCCCGTGATAGACGGGCAGCATGAGCGACGAGATTTCACAGGCCTTTGGGCACCCGTCTGAACGCGCCAAGGCCACTGCCGGTGGCCCGCCGCGCGACCGTATTTCGATGACCGACCATATTCGCGAGGTCGAAATCGGCGCGTTTCAAGCGGAACGGGGCGTGACCCAATCGATCCGCTTCGATGTGGTGGTCGAGGTGGCGACGCGCGCCGAGAGCGCCACCGACGATGTCGATGGCATCCTGAGCTATGACACGATTGTCGAGGCGATTGATGTCGCCCTGGCCGCCGAACGCGTGAACCTCCTTGAGACTCTGGCCGCCCGGATTGCCGATGGGGTGCTGGCCCATCCGCTTGCCGCGCGCGTTTTCGTGCGAATTGGAAAGCTCGACCGGGGGCCTTTCACCTTGGGCGTCGAAATCGTGCGCGAGGCGCCGAAGGGCCAGGGCCATCTACGTCTGATGGCCGATGCGGCGCCCCATCCGCTGGTGGTGTTTTTGTCCAATGCGGCGATGGCGCGGCCCGATCTGACGGCTCTGCTCGACCATTTGGACGGGGCCGATGCGCCTGTGATCTTATGTGTCGACGCGCCCGATCTGCCGCGCCCCATGGTGGACCACCCGATGCCGCAGCGGCGGATCGATCTGCTCGCGATCGAGCAGGGCGCCTGGGTCTTGGCCGCCCGTGACCCGCGCTGTGTTGTGGTAGATAGCCGGACGGAGCTGGAATTCGCCATGCGGGCGGGCCAAATCAGCGTTTGGGCCCCGTCAAAGCTGGTACTGGACGCGGTGGATGGACCAGGCCCCGAGGTAACTGCGCCGGGCGCTTTGGCGGCTTGGCTGGCTCGGGAATTTGATGCCAAAATGCTGATATCGTTGGGAGATAAAAGCCTTCCGGCTGCGCAGATCTGTGCCTTTGATGCGATGCCGCCGCTTACTTAAGCCGCATCAACCGGCCACCGGATTCGTCGGGGCCGGTATCGTGGAACCCGGCCTTTTGCATCACCCGATGGGAGGCGCCTGCCACATCCGCAACGCGCCCAAAGAAACGATCCTCGCGCAACGTTTGCCGTGCGTGATCCAGCGCTGACGTCAGGAATTCGCCGGCCAGCCCCTGGCCCCAGACTTCGGGCACGAAGTGGAACAGCACCTCTAGACCATCATCGCCGAACCCAATCCGAAAGCCGCCGACGCCGACCTCGTGTCCCGCATGGACCAGTGTCCACGGCGCGATGCGATGCCGCCCCCAATCTTGGATGTCCCGATCCAGATCTCCCTCTGCCTTGCTGCCAAACAGACGTTCATAGATGCCCAACGCCATGGGGCGAGGGGGGCGGCCTGACAGGCGTGTCGTGCGAAACTGAAACGAATCGTTCATTTTTCTACCGTCGCAGATCACGCGTTGGTGTACGAGAGGTGAATGTATCTGACTTTGACGAAATTTTCGCCTGACTTGTCCTTTGTGGCCCGGCACGATAGCCGAGCCCATGGCCAAGTATGTTCGTCCGATCCCCAGCTTAGATCCCGCCCGTCCGCCCGAGGCGCTGCCATTGGCTGGCGGCCCGGGCTGGTTTGACCGCGTCGAGTGTTTATCGCGCGATGCGCCGCCTGAAATCCTACCGATCAGCGCCTGCGACCCGGTTCATCTTGCGACCCTGAGCACGGCGCGCGCTGCGATTGCGGGCATTGCCTTCGACCAGCCGCGTTTGATGGGCATTGTGAATGTCACGCCAGACAGTTTTTCGGATGGGGGGCAGTATCATCGGGCCGAAGCGGCTGTTGCACATGGGAAATCCCTGGCGGCTGACGGGGCCGATCTGTTGGATATCGGTGGTGAATCCACCCGGCCCGGTGCGGTTGAGGTCCCTTCCTCGGAAGAGGCCGACCGTATCGCTCCGGTGATCGCGGGATTGCGCGCGGCACTTGATCTGCCCCTAAGCCTCGACACCCGCAAAGCTGTGGTTGCTCAGGCCGGACTGGCCGCTGGGGACAACATGATCAACGATGTCTCGGGTCTGAGGTTTGATCCGGCCCTTGCTGATGTGACGGCGCAAGCGGGTGCGCCGCTGATCGTGATGCATTCCATCGGCACCCCCGAAACGATGCAGGGCCAGGCCGAGCGCGCCTATGCCGACATCTTGCTCGATGTCTATGACGGGCTCGCCGCCGCCGTCGCCCAGGCTGAGGCCGCAGGGATCCCCCGAAACCAGATCATCGTCGATCCCGGTATCGGTTTCGGCAAGACCCAGGCGCAGAACCTGGCGCTGATCCGGCGGATCTCGCTGTTCCACGGGTTGGGATGTGTCATCCTGCTGGGCGTGTCGCGCAAGGGCTTCATCGGCAAGATCGGGCAGGAGCCCAATGCGGCGCAACGTGGGCCCGGCTCGGCGGCGGTTGGCTTGTGGGCTCTGTCGCAGGGCGTTCAAATTTTGCGGGCCCATGATATAAGGGCCCATGCGCAGGCGATCCGTCTGTGGCAGGCCGCCCACGCGGTCAGTGTGTAGGTAAGGCCCGTCTCCCGACCAAGAGGAGACAGCCGGTAGGATTGAGGACAAGCAGCCATGGCCCGAACCCTTTTTGGCACCGATGGGGTGCGCGGACGCGCCAATAGCCATCCGATGACTGCCGATATGGCGTTGCGCCTTGGCGCCGCAGCCGGGCGATACTTCCGCCGTGATGGCAGCGCGGGCAACCGGGTGGTGATCGGCAAGGACACACGCCTGTCGGGCTATATGCTGGAAAATGCGCTGACGGCGGGGCTGACCTCCACGGGGATGAACGTTCTGTTGCTGAGCCCGGTGCCGACGCCCGCGGTGGGGATGCTGACGCCGTCGTTGCGGGCCGATCTGGGGATCATGATATCGGCCAGCCACAACCCGGCGGAGGATAATGGCATCAAGCTGTTTGGCCCCGATGGCTTCAAGCTTAGCGATGAGGCCGAGGCTGAGATCGAGGCGATGATGGTCACCGATATCCCCCCGGCGCCCGCCAATGAGATCGGACGCGCCAAGCATGTCTATGACGGGCGGTTCCGCTACAATGAGCGGGTGAAATCCACCCTGCCGCCGGGTATTCGCCTGGATGGATTAAAGGTGGTCTGCGATTGCGCCAATGGCGCGGCTTATCGCACCGCGCCTGAGGTGCTTTGGGAATTGGGCGCCGAGGTCATCCCGATGGGCGTTGCGCCAAACGGCCACAATATCAACGATGGCTGTGGCTCTACCAAGCCCGAGGCTGCCGCTGCGCTGATCCGGGAAACCGGGGCGGATGTCGGCATCTGCCTGGATGGTGACGCTGACCGGGTGATCCTGATCGATGAGGCCGGGCAGGTGGCCGATGGCGACCAGATCATGGCGTTGTTCGCAGAACGCTGGGCCCGTGAAGGTCGCTTGCGCGGTGGCATGTTGGCGGCCACGGTGATGTCCAATCTGGGGCTTGAACGGCATCTGAAGGGGCAAGGGATCGCGCTTCACCGCACCGCGGTGGGCGACCGTTATGTGGTGGAGGCGATGCGCTCGAAAGGTCTGAACCTTGGCGGCGAGCAATCGGGCCATATCGTCATGACGGATTATGCGACAACGGGCGATGGTTTGATGGCCGGTCTGCAATTTCTGGCGGCGATGGTCGGATCCGGCGAGCCCGCCAGCGTGCTTGCGCGCCGGTTCGAAACGGTACCACAATTGCTGAAAAACGTGCGTTATTCAGTCGGTGCTACACCGCTGGAAACCGATGGCGTGCAGGCGGCGATCCGCGCCGGTGAGGCGCGGCTGGAAGGCGCCGGGCGCCTATTGATCCGCAAATCGGGGACAGAGCCGTTGATCCGTGTCATGGCCGAGGCCGAGGATGAGGCGCTGATGGCCGCCGTGGTCGACGATATCGTCGGCGCGGTGGAGGCGGCGGCCTGAACGACGTTACGGCACATTGCGCGCGATGGCTTGGCAATTCGCCTTAAGCCCCGCAGCATAGCGCCATGACACGCTACGATTTCGCCAAACAGATCCTTGATGCGCAACCCTTCAGCCAGCTTTTGGGGGCCGAAATCCTGGAGGTTTCGGAAAACGGCGCGTCGTTTGCTCTGGATCTGGCGGCAAAGCACCGTCAGCAACATGGCATCGCCCATGGGGGTGTATTGGCCGCTATGGCGGATATTGCCCTGGCCTTTGCGGGTGGATTGGCGATGGGGTCGGATGCCGTCACATCCGAATTCAAGATCAACTATATCCGCGCCGTGCGTGGGACGCGCTTGATCGCCCGTGGTGAGACTTTGGGCATGACGAAACGGCAGGCCACCGTGCAGGCCAGGCTGGATTGCGACGGGACGCTGGTTTGCGTTGCCCAGGGCACGATCATGCGGGTTTGACGGGCATTCCGGCGATGTAGGTTTGGGCGATGGCGCGGTCGTCTCCTATCATGATCGTGGGAAACAATGCCTCCCATATGTCATTCGCACGGTTGGCGCGTTGTGCGATGGCGGGGGTTGAAGCCAAATCCAGCACAACCAAATCCGCTTCGATCCCCGGTGCCAGGCGACCGATCTTGTGGTCCAGACCCAATGCCTCAGCCGAGCCGCCCGTGGCGCGCCAGACCAGTTCCGCCGGATGCAGGGCCCGACCGCGCAGTTGTGCGATTTCGTAGGCTGCCGCCATCGTATGCAGCATCGAAAAACTCGATCCGCCGCCGGTATCGGTGGCCAAGCCGACCCGCATCCGGTCCGATAAATCCATATCGAACAGGCCCGATCCGATGAAGGTATTGGAGGTCGGGCAATGGACGACTGCCGCACCAATCTCGGCCAAGCGGTCGATCTCGCGTGGCTCCAGATGGATTGCATGGCCGTAGAGCCCGTTGGCGCCGAGTAATCCGTGCCTCTCGTAGGTGTCTAGGTAATCGCGGGCATCGGGGAACAAGTCTTTCACCCAGGCGATCTCGTCCGGCTGTTCACTCAGATGGGTCTGCATCAGGCAGCTCGGATGCTCTGCCCACAGGGCGCCCAACGCCTCAAGCTGCGCCTCGGTCGAGGTTGGTGAAAAGCGCGGCGTGATCACATAGTTCAGCCGATCCACATTGTGCCAGCGTCCGATCAGCGCCTGGCTGTCATCATAGGCGCTTTGGGCCGTGTCGCGCAGAGTGTCAGGGGCATTGCGATCCATGCAGATCTTGCCCGCCAATGCCCGCATCCCGCGGGCCTGCGCGGCGGTAAAAAAGGCATCGACCGAAGATGGGTGGACCGTGGCGTAACTCGCCATGCTGGTTGTGCCATGGGACAGTGCCAGATCAAGGTAGAGCTCCGCGATATCAGCGGCATAGGCAGCATCGCCAAAGCGGGCCTCTTCGGGAAACGTGTAGGTGTTCAGCCAATCGATCAGCCGTTTACCCCAAGAGGCGATCATGCCGGTCTGCGGGTAGTGCACATGGGCGTCGATAAAGCCGGGTAGGATTAGCCCCGCGCCGTGATCTGTGGCCTGTATGCCGGGTGCCTGCGCCCGTATCTGAGACCCATCGCCGATACCGGCGATGATCCCGTCGCGCACCAATACGCCGCCATGGGTCCAATGGCGCGCGCTGTCCACACCCAGCCGCGCTGGATCGCCCTCAAGCGCCAATACCTGCCCCAGAATCACACGATCGCCCATCGGCGCCCCCAAATTTTGCCGCAGCCACGATAGCCCTTCCGCACCCGCTATGTTAGGCCCGGATTGCAGCATATGAACGGGGGCGGCATGGCGGCAGAACCGCAACAGGATCTCGACGACAACCTCGAGGATGCACGCGACGCCTATGCATTGGATGACAGCCTGCGTGCGCAATTGCGAGCGGCTGTGGTCTCCGACGATTTGAACGCCATCGATGCGCTGATGGCGCCGCTGCATCCAGCCGACATCGCCGACCTTCTTGAACAGGTCTCACCGGCGGAACGCGGCGCTTGGCTGACCCTGCGGGCCCATGTCGTCGACGGTGAGGTTCTGACCGAGCTGGAAGAAGGTCTGCGCGAAGAGGTGCTTGCGATCCTGCCCGATGAGGTGATCGCCGAGGCGGTGCGCGAGCTAGATTCTGACGATGTGGTCGATCTTGTCGAGGACCTGGAAGAAGACCAGCAGGTACAAATCCTCGACGCGCTGAACCCCGCGGACCGCGCCGCAGTTGAGGTCGCGCTTAGCTATCCCGAGGAGACCGCCGGCCGTTTGATGCAGCGCGAGATCGTCGCGGTGCCCGAACATTGGTCCGTTGGCGAGACCATTGATCATATCCGCGCCCGCGCAGGTGAACTGCCCGAGGAATTCTACCACGTCATTCTCACCGATCCGCGCATGAAGCCGACGGGATATGTGATGCTGGGGCGGCTTCTGGCCTCGGTCCGCGGCACCAAGCTACATGACATCACCGAAGACAGTTTTCGCCCGATCCCGGCCAATCAGCCCGAGGAAGAGGTCGCCTATGCGTTCAACCAATATCATCTGATCTCCGCGCCCGTCGTGGATGACGATGGCCGGCTGGTGGGGGTGATCACCATCGACGACGCGATGATCGTTTTGGATATGGAGGCCGAGGAGGATCTGCTGCGCCTCGCCGGTGTGGGTGAGGAATCGAGCCTGTCTGACAGCGTATGGGGCACCACCAAGCAGCGCTTTCCTTGGCTTTTTGTGAACCTCATCACCTCGATCCTCGCCTCCCTTGTGATCGCCCAATTTGAAGAGGCGATTGCGCAAATCGTGGCCCTGGCCGTCCTGATGCCAATCGTCGCCTCGATGGGTGGCAATGCGGGCACCCAGGCGCTCACCGTGGCTGTGCGCGCCATCGCGACCAAGGATTTGACGCGCTCGAACCTGATGCGCGTGGTCAGTCGCGAGGCTGGGGTGGGCTTGATCAACGGGGCGGTGTTCGCGGTGGTGATGGCGGCTGTCGGTATGGTGTGGTTCGGCTCGCCGATGCTTGGCGTGGTGATCGCCGCGGCGATGGTCATCAATCTGCTCGTGGCGGGGCTTGCCGGGATCATCGTACCGGTCGTGCTCGACCGCCTGCGGATCGACCCGGCTTTGGCCTCGGGCGCATTTGTGACGACGGTTACCGATGTGGTGGGCTTCTTCGCCTTTCTGGGTCTCGCTGTACTTCTGCTGCTTTAAAGGCTGGCATCACCTTCCAGCCAGGCGGCCGGTTCGGCTATCAGAGCTGACGTTGCCCTTTCATCTTGGTCGAAAAACTCAAATCCAACCATAAATACCGGCGCAAACCCTTGTCTGCCGGGTGCAACGCCTGCGCGCCGCCAGCTCCGAAGGCGACGGCCCGCGACGCCCAGACTAAGCGCGCGTGCAATTCCCGCTCAGGCGGGACTACGTCGAGACGTGATCACACATGGAGGTTTGGTCGATTGACCGTCAGCCGGGGATTTCCAAGGTCACCGTTCGACCGTTGCGCAGATATTGCAGGGTTGTCTCGCCAATCGCCGCAACTCGTCCGCCATCCAGGCGGTCCCCCACGCTGACCCGCACAATCCGACCCGAGGCCAGCCGCACCAGCGCCCGGCGATCGGCCGGGCTGCCCGCCACGCCCAACAGGTTCACATTGCGCAATCGGATCGCGTTGCGTTCGGTCGCGGCACGGCTCACATCGGCATTGGACGGAATGCTGGGGCCGGGCGCCACGGCGGCGACAGCCACGGCGGTGGGCGCCTCAAGGGGTGTGCGATCGGCCGAGGCCACGATCTGCGCGATATTGCCCGGTCGCGTGCGGGGCAATTGCGAGCTGGCCACCGCCAAGGCGGTCCCGCCGGTCACGGCTGCTGGCGCAGGCTCGTCCGCATCCGCATCGGGATCCGCGGCCAGGGCTGCCTCAACGGCGGCGTCGGTATTGCCCGCGAAAAGCGAGGCGCGGGCGGCGGCCTCTTGCGGGGATTGCGGTCGCGCCTCAGGACGGCGCTCTCCAAGCTCATCGCTGGTAAAGCCATTGAGCACCTGACGCTCCCGGATCTCGGATAAGTCCTGGGGCCGCGCCGTGGGGCGGAACGTGCCTAGGATGGCCGCATCGGTGTCGATCACGGGGGCCTCTGTCACCGTCTCGCGCGGGCGCTGCACTGCCGAAACAGGGGGAGGCCCGGCAACGACAAACGCCCCTTCGGGCGTCAAAACCCCCTCCGGGGTGGCAGCGACAAGGCCGTTATCGGTCAGCGCAAAGTCTGACCCGAAGGCGGGTGGCGGCGGAAACCGCCTGAGCAATTCGCCCGGATTGACCTCGGGATCAGGCAACGCCACCGCATCCAGCGATTGGATGTCGGGGTCAATCGAGGCTGTGTAGACGCGGTCGAGCAGATCGAAGGGCCTAAGATCGGGGCGGTTCGGCGTCCGCGTCCAGATCCCGTCTTCGGCATAAAGCGCTTCGGCCTCTTCCACGGAGGGCAGCGCATCTTGTGGGAGTGGCGGCAGGGGCGGCAGATCCAGATCGGCATCGATATCGGGCAAGTTGGCGACCGCTTGGGGGGCGGCCGCCTCTGCCGGGGGCGCTTCCAGCGGCAGAGCGGAGGCGACATCGCGCGGTTCCGCAGCGGCATCGTCTTCGATCACCAACAGGCCCTCATCGACCAGGTCGATGCCATCGGCGGCAGCCTCATCCTCCAGGGACGGCTCTGCCACAGGATCCGTGGCATCGCCAAAGCCGAACCGCGGCGCGGCAGAACTCACGTCCGGTGCATTGGGGGAAAGACCCGGTGCCTCGGTCACCGCGGGCCGATCGTTGCCCAGGCCAAAGAGCCGCGCCACCGGGCTGTCGGGCAGGAACAGAGCCGACCAGATCGCCACCAGGACCAGCAAGACAAGCAGAATCACGGTCAAAATCAAACCCGTTCGGAATGACGGTCCAGAAGAGGACACCGATTTACGGGCCAACAGACCCGAGGAAAATGTCTCATCTTCCGGTGCTGTCGGGGTGCCAGCGACAGCGGGTGCGGCCCCTCCGGTATCGCGGCTGAACAGTGCCGGGCGATTGCTGCGCGCGCCTGTGGCCGGAGCGGTCTGCGCAGCGCGCGCGGCGGCAGGCTTGGGCTGTGCCGCATCCTCGCGCGCCTTGCGGCGGCCCGCCAGCAGGCCCGCCAATCCGCCGCGTCCGTTTGAGGCGTCGGCGGGCGGCTCGTCGAAGGGCGAAGGGCGGCGATCCGCGGTTGCGCCCGTCACGCCATCGGCATCGCGCTGCGGAATTTCGACCCGGGGGCGGGTCGCGGGCGGCGTGACACCTTCAGCCCCTTTCGGGCGTGTTTTGCTGGCCGCCCGCACGCGTTGCAATTGCTCCGCGAGCTTGGGCGGCGGCGCGGCGCCGGACTCCGCTGTTAGCGTCGGTGCGTCATCGGTGCCGGGGATCGGCCCCGCGGCGGCGGGGCGCTCGACCTCCCGGCTGAAGCGTGGCGTGGAAGCGCCCGGATCGGAGGGCGCGACAGCGTCGCGTCGCGCGGTCAGCGACGCCCGGTCTGGGCCAGTTTCGGCTGCGTCCACCGGGCCGGGCATATCGCCGCGAAGCGCGCGCGCCCGCTTTTTCGCCTCGGCCGAGGCGGGCGACGGCGCGGGGGGCAATTCAGGCAAATCGTCCTCAACCGCCGGAGATGCTTCTTGCAACGGCGCCACGGGCGCGGTCAGGCTCGGATCCGCCAATGCCGGTGGGTCCGCCGCAAAATCAGGCGCGGCCAAGTCAGGCTCAGGCTCGATTGGCGCCGCGGCAGCCAGGGCCAGCGCTTCGGCCAAGGCTGGGTTGGTCTCCGTGCCCTCATCCGCCGGATCGCGCTGTGGCTCTGGATCAGGCGTTGGATCCGGGATCGGATCTATGATGGGGTCGGGTTGAGGCTCTGCGACGGCGTCCGGCTCGGTGATTGCGACCGGTTCAGGCGCCTCTGCCTGCGAACGCTCTGGCCCGGTTTCCGAGGCGTCGTCGTGTTCCGGTGTCGCATCGGCCTCCGGCGCCGCGGTCGGTTCGGGGTCAGGCTCGGGCGCGGCTTCAGGTTCGGGCTCTGGTTCCGGCTCAGGCTCAGGCATCCCGTAGGTGTCCATGCCGAAGGCCAACACCTCGTCAGAGATCGGCAGCGTATCGGCGTCATCGGCGCCAAAAACCGGCATGCCTGGAAACCGCTCGGTTGGTGGCATCGCCAGGAACCCGACGGCGGTGAACCCGTAATTCGACGCAAATCCACGCGCCTCTTCGAGGGTTTCGCGCGCCACGACGGCGATCTTCACGCGGTCTTGTTCAACCTCGCGCCAATCATATTCCAATTCGGTGATCGCATAAGGCGTCAGGCCATCCAGACCCTCTTCAATCCGAAATGTCGTCAGCTCGTCATCACCCGTGGGTGCGGTCAGCGAGGTGTAGAGGATCTGGTCATCGGGCAGCACCAGCAGAGTGCTGAAATCGTCGCCCTCACGCTCCACGGCCAGCGCGCGCAGGCCCGACAATGCGGTGTCCAGGTCTGGCACATCCAGCGCCGTTTCGCCCACTATCGCCCAATGGCCCGCGGTCTGGCGATGCGCCAGGGCGATGCTGTCGGACGACAGAAGAAGTGCGATATTCACCGTCAAGTCAAACCTCAAACAATCGTCAATCTGCGTGGCGCAATCGCCACAGTGACCCTCTTACAGTGGAATGCCCGCGGGGAAAACACTTCCCGGCAGGTCAAACCAAGGATCGGCAGAAAACAGTCTAAATCTTTTGTGTAGCTCGCAAAAGGGGGGGCGCGATGATCCACCCCCCGTCTTTGATCAGGCGGTGGCCGCAGACAGCGCGCGATCCAGATCGGCGATCAAATCCTGCGCATCCTCGGTGCCGATGGACACCCGCACGACATTGGGCGCGGCGCCCGCGGCCTCTTGCTGTTCGGGGGTCAATTGTCGGTGCGTGGTCGAGGCCGAATGGATGATCAACGACCGCGTATCGCCGAGATTGGCCACGTGGCTGAAGATCTCAAGCGAATCGACCAGTTTCATGCAGGCGTCGTAGCCACCCTTCACCGCGAAAGTGAACAGCGCGCCGGCGCCCTTTGGGCAGACCTGCGCCACACGACCGAAATAGGGGGAGCTTTCCAAGCCCGCATAGGTCACGAAATCGACGCGCGGATCGTTTTCCAGCCATGTCGCCACCTCGACCGCGTTTTCCACATGCCGCTGCATCCGCAGGCTGAGCGTCTCAATGCCCATCAGCGTGTAATGCGCGGCTTGCGGGTTCATCGTCATACCCAGATCGCGCAGCCCGATGGCGATGCCGTGGAAGGTGAAGGCCAGCGGGCCGAAGGTCTCATGGAACTTCAGGCCGTGATAGGCGGGCTCGGGTTGGCTGAGCGACGGGAATTTGTCATTTGCCGACCAGTCGAACTTGCCCGAATCCACAACGCAGCCGCCCGTGACGGTGCCGTTGCCGGTGAGGAACTTGGTCGTGGAATGCACCACCAGCGTTGCACCGTGTTCGATGGGGCGGTGCAGATAGGGCGTGGCGGAGGTGTTGTCGATGATCAGCGGGATGCCAGCCGCATCGGCCACATCGGCAACGGCGCGCACATCCATGATGTAGCCGCCCGGATTGGCAATCGCTTCGCCGAAAACCGCACGGGTGTCATCGTCGATGGCGGCTTTCACCGCGTCCAGATCATCGAAATCGACAAACTTCGCCGACCAGCCGAAGCGTTTGATCGTCTGGCTGAACTGCGTGACCGTGCCGCCGTAAAGTCGTGTGGAGGCGACGATGTTCTTGCCCGGCTGCATTAGGGGGAATAGCGCCATGATCTGGGCGGCGTGCCCCGACGAGCAGCAGACCGCGCCTGCGCCGCCTTCAAGCGTGGCGATTCGCTCTTGCAGGACCGCGACGGTGGGATTGGTCAGGCGGGAATAGATGTAGCCGACCTCTTGCAGGTTAAACAGCGCGGCGGCGTGTTCGGCATCGCGGAACACGTAGGCTGTGGTTTGATAGATGGGCGTCTGCCGTGCGCCGGTGGCCGGATCGGGCCGTGCGCCCGCGTGGATTTGCAGCGTGTCGAAACCGTAGCTGGGTCCGTCGGTCATGGTGTCTCACTCCCCTGTGGTTATCTGGCGTTCTAGAACAGCCTGACCCCAGGCCGCAATCGCCTGGCCCGAAGCAAGGCCGCGTGTCCGCCGGAACGCCGCAGGGGCAGAACGCGCGTTTGGGTTGCGATGGGCGTATCGGAGAGATTTGCTGCGTGCCGCGACGCCGTGGCACTGGACGCGCGCCGCACGGCAGGGCATGTAGCGCTGCAACGACCAAACGCGCAGGATCCGCAGTCATGGCCAGCTTTCTTCTTCGCCTCGTCACCTGGTGGAACGGCCAGACGATCGGCACCCAGCTTTTCACCGCCCGCAATGGTGAGAAGGTGGGCGAGGATGCGCAGGGCAACGTGTTCTATCGCAACGCCGACGACAGCAAACGCTGGGTGATTTACAACGGTGAGGCTGAGGCAAGCCGCGTCGATCCCGAATGGCATGGTTGGTTGCACCGCACCTGGGACGAGCCCCCGACCGAAACGCCGGTACCCCACAAAACCTGGGAAAAGCCACATCTGCCGAACCTGACCGGTACGGCCAAGGCCTATGCACCGGCGGGATCCATCCGCCGCGCCGAGCCGATTAAGCGGGATGACTACGAGGCGTGGAGCCCCGAATAACGCCCCTTGGCGCGGCGCGCATCGGGCGCTATGCCAACGATATGGCTGAGACTGACTATTCTTTCGCTGAAATCGCCACGGGCGGCGCCGTTCTTGCGGCCGCCATTGGCTTTTTCCTCTATGCATCGGGCGGCGGGGCGGCCCCGCAGGGCGACACGTTTGATCTGCGCGCCGATTTCCGGTCGGTCGAGGGGATCGGCGTGGGCACCGAGGTGCGCCTTGCGGGCGTTCAGGTCGGGTCTGTCACGGCGTTGGATCTGAATCCGCAGACCTTCCTGGCGGAAACCACCTTTACCGTGTCTGACCAATTTGAGATCCCCGATGACAGCGCGGTGGCCGTGGCCTCCGAAGGCCTGCTTGGTGGCTATTTCGTCGAGATCATTCCCGGTGGTTCACCTTTCAACCTGGAGGATGGCGGCCAGATCCTGGACACCCAATCCTCGGTCAGCCTGATCACGCTGCTGCTGCGCTTTGTCGGCGGAGAAACCCAATGAAGACTACACCGCTGATCATCGGGTTGGCCGCTTTGCTCTGGTTGGCACCTTTGGCCGCGCAGCAATTCGATAATTTCGGGGAAGAACAACCATTTGACGGCTTTACACTGGGCGAGGGCGCGCCTCTGCCCGAGGGCGAAGAGCCGGTCCCAAGCCTGTCGGAGGATGGCGGTCTGATTGTCGGGGATGGCACCGCTGACAGCGATATCCAGTTGAATTTGGGCGGCGGGCCCGCAGGCACGTTTCAGACCTTTCCCGGCGTGACCGGACCGGTCACATCGGTCAGCCGTCCTCCCACCCAGGCCGGACGCGGTGTGGCGCTGCGGGCGCTCGATAAGATGTTGGGTCAGCCCACGGATATCGAATTGGATCTGGGGCAAACGGTGGTCTTCGGGCGCATCGCAATCCGGGTTCAGGAATGCCGATTCCCATCTGCCGATCCCGACGGGGACGCCTTCGCGCTGGTCGAGGTGCTCAACCTGAATGGCGAAACCCTGTTTGATGGTTGGATGATCGCCTCAAGCCCGGCGCTCAGCGCGTTGGAGCATGCGCGCTACGACGTCTGGGTGCTGAATTGCGTAGCCTAGGCTAAACCGCGCCCCTGGCCGTGCCTGTGCCATCACAGCGTCAGAGGCGCGTTTTCCGGCAAGGCCATGAAATTTGCTGGCAGCATCAATGCATGGCTCAATTCGGTGCGGTAATCGGCGCGCGCCACCTCGATGGCCCCCAGGCTTTGCAGGTGATCGGTGACAAATTGCGTGTCGAATAACGTGAACCCGCCGACTTTCAGGCGATGGACCAGATGGGCCAGGGCCAGTTTTGACGCGTCGGGTCGGCGTGAGAACATGCTTTCGCCGAAGAATGCCGCGCCGAGCGTGACCCCGAAGACGCCCCCGGCCAGGCCGTCCGCATCCCAGATTTCAACGGAATGCGCCGCGCCTTGCGCATGCAGCGCCATGTAACAGGCTGTTAATTCGCCATTGATCCAGGTTGGTTGGCGATCTGCGCAGCCGTCGATCACGCCGACAAAGTCATGATCAATCCGCACATCATACGCGCCCTTGCGCACCCGGCGCCGCAGGGAGCGTGACAGGTGAAAACCATCCAGTGGAAACACGCCGCGCCGTTGGGGATCGACCCAGAAGACTGACGGATCGTCGGCGCCCTCGGACATCGGGAAAATGCCAGCGGCGTAAGCTCTGACCATCATCTCTGGGCTAAGGGACGGCCGTTCGTCAGGGTACATGTAATGGGCCATCCCCTATACGTAGGGGGTGACCGGTGAAAAACCCATGACTTTTATTGCACCGACTTGAATCAAGATGCGCGGTGCTCATCCCCGCCGCAGATTGCACCCGCGTTCAGCGTCAGAAAAATCCGGGTCCCTGGGCCTAGTCCAGGTTTTCCGCCAGCCAGTGTTCCAGCCAATGAATGGTGTAATCGCCGGTTTGCACGTTGTCGGCCTGCAAAAGCTCGTGGAACAGCGGCACCGTCGTGTCGATGCCATCCACGATCAATTCGCCCAGGGCGCGGTTCAGCCGGGCAAGCGCCTCTGGCCGGTCGCGACCATGGACGATGAGCTTGGCGATTAGGCTGTCGTAATAAGGCGGGATCCGGTAGCCGTCGTAGAGCGCGCTATCCATCCGCACGCCCAGGCCGCCAGGGGCATGATATTGCGTGATCGTGCCGGGGCAGGGCGCGAAATTCGGCAGCTTCTCGGCATTGATCCGTACCTCGATGGCGTGACCGTTCACCGCGATGTCGTCCTGGGTGAAGGACATGGGCAGCCCAGCGGCCACCCGGATCTGCTCGCGCACCAGATCCACGCCCATGATGGCCTCGGTCACCGGATGTTCGACCTGGAGGCGGGTATTCATCTCGATGAAATAGAACTCGCCATTTTCATACAGGAATTCGACTGTGCCCGCGCCTTCATAACCCAGTTCCGCCACGGCATTGGCACAGATCACACCGATCTCCGCGCGGGTCTCGGGGCTGATCGAGGGGCCGGGCGCCTCTTCGAACACCTTTTGGTGGCGCCGTTGCAGGGAACAATCGCGCTCCCCCAGATGCACGCCGGTGCCCTTGCCATCGCCGAAGACCTGCACCTCGATATGGCGCGGCGCACCGAGATATTTCTCGATATAGACCTCGTCATTGCCGAAGGCGGCTTTCGCCTCAGAGCGCGCCGCGCCAAAGGCGGTGTCGATGTCCGCAGCGGATTTCGCCAGCTTCATGCCGCGCCCACCACCGCCTGCGGTGGCTTTGACAATGACAGGATATCCAAATTCCTCGCCGATCGCGCGGGCGGCTGCCAGATCCGGCACCCCGCCATCGGAGCCGGGCACACAAGGCACACCCAGGCGCTTGGCGGTTTCCTTGGCGGTGATCTTGTCGCCCATCATGCGGATGTGTTCGGCGGAAGGGCCGATGAACTTGATCCCATGGTCTTCGACGGCCTGCACGAAATTGGCGTTTTCGCTGAGGAAGCCATAGCCCGGATGGATCGCCTCGGCCCCGGTGATCTCGCAGGCCGACAGGATCGCGGCCATGCTCAGATAGCTTTCGGGGCTGGGCGGCGGTCCGATGCAGATCGCCTCATCGGCCATGCGCACATGCATGGCATCGGCATCGGCAGTGGAATGCACCGCGACGGATTCGATGCCCATTTCGCGGCAGGCGCGGATCACGCGCAGGGCGATCTCGCCACGGTTGGCGATCAGGATTTTGCGGAACATGGGCCGGCCTCCGGCTTATTCGATGATCATCAACGGCGCGCCATATTCGACGGGCGCCTTGTCTTCGACGAGAATGCGTTTGACGGTCCCGGACCGGGGGGCGGGGATCTGGTTCATCGTCTTCATGGCTTCGACGATCAGCAGCGTTTGCCCTTCGGTGACCTTGTCGCCGACACTCACGAAGGCGGGGGCGGATGGTTCGGGTTGCAGATAGACCGTGCCCACCATGGGCGAGGTCACCGCGCCCGGCGCTTGGGCGGGATCGTCCGCTGCCGCAGCGGTCTCGGCGGGCGATGCGGCTGCAGGGGCGGCGGATGGCGCGACAGGGGCAGGGGCGGAGGGCGCGGCCTGCATAACCACCGGGGCGCCAGGTTGCTGACGGGCGACGCGAACATTCAGCCAGTCGGCTTCGCCGTATTCGCGTTTCACATGCAGCTCGGTCAGGTCATTTTTCCGCAGGAGCTCAGCCAAGGCCTCAATGAAGGCCACATCCTGATCATGGGTTTTTTTGGTCATATCGCTCCTCGCCAACCGCGTCATGCGCCCGTCTTCGGGTCTCGTCCCTGCGCGCTATAGCGCAGCCTTGCCGCGGGGAAAACCCGCGCAATACCGGCCCATATGGGAGTTTTGGATGCAGATGGCAGGTTTGATCTGCCTAAAATCGCAGCAAGTCGTGAAAAAATCCATCCGATCCGGCGATCAGAAATTTTACCATTTGATAAATTTTTGAACCCGTGCCAGCCTATTCCCATAGTCGCCATTCGATCACGAGAGCCTATGCCCATGACGAACAGCCCCTTTACACCCGGTATCGCGCCTGCGCGCTTGGATGCCGAAGCCCTGGCCGAAAACTTCGACGATTTGCACGGGCCCTTGGATGGGCACGAAGCCTTGGTGGCCGCAGATCGGTGCTATTTCTGCCATGACGCGCCGTGCATCACCGCCTGTCCGACTGCCATCGATATCCCGCTTTTTATTCGTCAGATCGCGACAGGCACGCCCGAAGCCGCCGCCGAGACGATTTTTGATCAGAATATTTTGGGCGGGATGTGCGCACGCGTTTGCCCAACCGAGACGTTGTGCGAACAGGCCTGCGTGCGCGAAGTGGCCGAGGGCAAACCGGTGGAGATCGGGCGCTTGCAGCGCTTTGCCACTGACACCCTGATGGCGAAGGGTGTGCATCCCTATGCGCGCGCCGCTGAGACCGGCAAGCGCGTGGCCGTCGTAGGGGCGGGGCCCGCTGGCCTTGCCTGTGCGCATCGGCTGGCGATGAAGGGCCACGATGTCGATCTGTTCGATGCCCGGCCCAAAGGCGGCGGCCTCAACGAATATGGCATCGCCTATTATAAGGCGACAGATGGATTTGCCGGGGCCGAGGTGGATTGGCTGCTGAAAATCGGCGGTATAACCTTCCATGCCGGTCAAGCTTTGGGCCGCGAATTGGATCTGTCGCGGTTGCAGGCCGAGTATGATGCCGTTTTCCTTGGTATGGGTCTATCGGGTGTGAACGCACTGCGCGCCACTGGCGAAACACGCGAGGGCGTGGCGGATGCGGTGGATTTCATCGCCGACCTGCGGCAGGCGGACAACCTTCAGACCCTCGCCGTCGGGCGCAATGTGGTGGTGATCGGCGGCGGGATGACCGCCATTGATGCTGCCGTTCAATCGAAATTGTTGGGTGCGGAGAGTGTGACGCTTGCCTATCGCCGCGGGCGCGACGCGATGCCCGCTAGCCGTTATGAACAGGATCTTGCCGCCTCCAAGGGGGTGCGGTTCGTGTTCAATGCGATGCCGGTTGAGGTGCTGGGCAATGGCGCTGCGGTGGCGTTGCGCTGTGAATATACGCGGGCCGAGGGTAAGTCGCTGGTCGGTACGGGCGAAACCTTCGATATTCCCGCAGATCAGGTGCTTAAGGCGATTGGCCAAACCTTAGACGGTGCGCCGGAGGCTCTGGCGCTGGACGGTGGCAAAATCGCAGTGACCGGCGCCGGCCGAACCTCGGTCGACGGGGTCTGGGCTGGAGGCGATTGCGCCAGCGGCGGTGAAGATCTGACCGTGACGGCCGTGGCCGAGGGCCGCGATGCGGCGGAGGATATCCATTCGGTTTTGGCAGGCTGATGGTAGGCTGATGGTAGGCTATCCCAGCGCTCTGTTGGCAAAGAAGCTTGGCGATAAGGGCCAAGTTGCCGCCGTGGATGCGGTATGGTCGGGATTGAAATTGGTGATCCGTAAGGATCTGAGGGGGGCGCCTTAGCCGCCCGAGAGACAGGAGGAGCCGACATGGCTGACCTATCTAGCAACTTTCTGGGCGTGAAATCGCCAAACCCGTTCTGGCTCGCCTCGGCGCCGCCGACGGACAAGGAATATAATGTCGTGCGCGCCTTCAAGGCAGGGTGGGGCGGCGTCGTTTGGAAGACACTTGGCCAGGATCCCCATGTGGTGAATGTGAACGGCCCGCGCTATGGCGCGATTTACGGCGCGGATCGGCGGCTGTTGGGGCTCAACAATATCGAGTTGATCACCGACCGCCCGTTGCAGACCAATCTGCGCGAGATCAAGCAGGTCAAGCGGGATTGGCCGGATCGCGCGATGATCGTCTCGCTGATGGTGCCGTGCGAGGAACAGGCCTGGAAGGCGATCCTGCCGCGGGTGGAGGAGACGGGCGCCGATGCCATCGAGTTGAATTTCGGCTGCCCCCACGGGATGAGCGAGCGCGGCATGGGCGCCGCGGTGGGGCAGGTGCCGGAATACATCGAGATGGTCACGCGCTGGTGTAAACAGAACACGCGGATGCCTGTGATCGTGAAGCTGACGCCGAACATCACCGATGTGCGCTATCCCGCCCGTGCGGCGAAGGCCGGGGGCGCCGATGCCGTCAGCCTGATCAACACGATCAATTCGATCACCTCCGTCAATCTCGACACGTTCAGCCCCGAGCCCTCGATTGACGGGAAGGGTTCCCATGGCGGGTTTTGCGGACCAGCGGTGAAGCCGATTGCGCTGAACATGGTGGCCGAGATCGCGCGCGACGCGGAAACTGCCGGTCTGCCGATCAGCGGGATCGGCGGCATAACGACCTGGCGCGATGCGGCGGAGTTCATGGCTCTGGGCGCGGGCAACGTGCAGGTCTGCACGGCGGCGATGACCTACGGGTTCAAGATCGTCGAAGAAATGAAAAGCGGCCTGTCGCAATATCTGGACGAGCAGGGCATCGGTCTTGCCGATTTGGTCGGGCGCGCGGTGCCGAATGTCACCGACTGGCAATATCTGAACCTCAACCACGTCACCAAAGCGCGGATCGATCAGGACGCCTGCATCAAATGCGGGCGCTGCTATGCGGCTTGCGAGGATACCTCGCATCAGGCGATTTCGATGTCGGAGGATCGCGTGTTTGAGGTGATCGATGCCGAATGCGTGGCGTGTAATCTGTGTGTGAATGTGTGCCCGGTCGAGGGCTGCATCACGATGGAGGAACTGGCCGCGGGCGCAATGGATGAGCGGACGGGTCAGGTCGTCTCCGGCGATTATGCCAATTGGACCACCCACCCCAACAATCCCGGCGCAGTCAAGGCCGCCGAATAGCGCGATCTGACGCAATTCTGCGCCGAAACTCGGTCAAGCCGCCCGAAGGGATCACAGCCTTCGGGCGGCATTGCGCTTAGGCCCCAAGGGTTTCCGATCCGCGTCAGCAATGTTCCGCTATCGGCGGATGTAAGGAAATCAAAGGCTTAGCCAGATTGGCTCAATGTCTTCGCAAATTGTTTCCCAGAAAAAGCCTATTATTCGCAAGAGGTTGCCAGTCGCAGAGCGCCCGGTTGTCCGACGGGTTTCGGTCGATAGTTATCGATATCACTCGATGACATTCCGTTATCGGGGCGATCACTTTGCACAGGAGCAATATCTTGGCTTTTGACAATTTCGCACTGACCCAAGACGACGAGTTTGAATTCAATACCACAATGTCTTCTGGCGTATTTTCGGTGTTCGAGGACGCACTTGCGGCCCGCGGCATTGACGCTGCAAACCTGACGGCTGAACAAAGGCAGGTCTTTTACGATGCCTCAGATCGCATCGAGACTGTTCTCGACTCAGATATGGAGTCGGTATCTGACGCCCAAACCCTGCTCGGTGAAGATGTGGAGGTGATGTCGGTTGACGATCTGCGCACAAGCGATGGCGTCAAACTGAACGGTGTGGCGACCATCGACGGTAAGATCGTTTTGGACAGTGCACTGACCGGTGAAAGGCTGCTGGAAACTCTTGTCGAAGAACTGGCGGAAGCGGCCTTCTACGAGGCATTGGAAGATGCATCGCAAGGCGATTTCGGGGCCGAGGTTGAGGCCCGCATCGAGGGTGACGCCTCGGCTGCGTTTCTTGATCAATTGGCGACCGCATCCGAAGCCGACACCGTGCAAACCGCATTCGGCGAAGGGCAGGCCAATGCGGCCCCCTTTGAGGCCGACGCGCAGTTTTTCGCAGAGGAAGTCTTTTCGCCGCAAGGTGTCAGTGTCGAAGCGATCAAGGCACAGCTCGACGCTTGGAACGGCGCTCAAGGATACACAAACCTGAGCGCAGATGGTCAGGTTTTCTTTGATCCCTCCTCAGTTCAAAAGGTTGAAGGGATGCAAAATCTGATCAACACCATTCGTCAGGCACCTGCAAACCAGAAGGATGCTTTTGGCTACGAGGTCAGAAATCTTATTCCGGAGCCAAACAGAGATCTAGATGGCGACGGCACTATTTCGAGCACAGTGGCGGCGTTTCTCATCGATCCCGGCCCGAAAGCAGAGGTTCTGGGGTCACCGAAAAACGTAAAATACGCCCCGATCCAGGGATTGTCGGAAACGTTTGTGGCCAACAAGGGCGGATCCTCGGCGGAATGGACCGCCCGGGCAGGGGTAGAGTATAAGACCGAGAAGAAATTCGAGGTTGCCAACAAGAACGCGGTCGAGATCTCCGGGACGTTCGGCTTCGGCGGTTCCACGGCGGGTTTGAAAGAATCCAACGAGAGAACCACGAGCCAGGCCAGCACAACGAGCAACGCGACATCGTTTTTTGAACAGGTGACTAAGAAATATAGTGTCGAAGGCGAGAAATACGCGCCGGGCACCGCGGTGTCTTATGGGTATCATGTGGCCACGGGCGACCTGAAGGCAATCGACACACAGAAGATGCTCATCATTCTTGGTGAGGGCGAGTCGACCGGTGTTGTTCAGGACACGGCGTTCTTGGTTGATGTCAACACGACTGGAACGCTGAAAAATGTCGGCCTTGGCGTCGTGGCGACCGATGTCGAACAGGGTCTATGGCTCTGACACAGATCGGTGGTCGGGCAGGCGCCTGGCCGCCACTTCTTTGGCGCTCGGCAGTAGGCCCGCTGCCGCATGAGCTATCTTGGCGCGATCAACGCGATGTCAGGCGGGCCTCATTGACCATGCATTGGGTCGGTCACCCCTAAAACCCGTTGAAAATGAACCGTCAAATAGGTCTCGGCTTCGGCCCAAGGATCGCGATTGTCACCCAGCACCGCGCGGACTTGCACCTCGAAATCGGCGTAATGCTGGGTGAGCGACCAGATCGAGAAGATCAGATGATGGGGGTCGGATTGCGCCAATTTGCCCTCGGCCATCCACTGTGCGATCACGGTCGCTTTTTCATCTACAAGATCTTTGAGATCGGTTGACAGCCCATCGCCAATCCGGGGCGCGCCTTGCACGATTTCCTGTGCGAATAGCCTGGATTCACGGGGAAAGTCGCGGCTCATTTGCAGTTTGCGGCGCATGTAAGCCAGCAATTCGTCATGCGGATCACCCAAGGGGTTGAGCGCGCGAAGCGGCGCCAGCCACGTATCGACAAGCCCCCCCAGTAGGGTGACATGGATATCCTCTTTGGAGGCGAAATAGTACAGCAGATTGGGCTTCGACAGGCCCGCCTCGGACGCGATCTGATCCAGGGTCGCGCCGCGGAACCCATGTTGCGAAAACACTTCCAACGCGGCGTCCAGAACGCGGGCGCGGTTCTTTTCCTGGATCCGGGTGCGCGGTTTCTGCGCTGTCATCGGCGCATTCCGACATTGCCTAAGCGCTGAGCATTTAATGTCATTTGAGCCCTGACCCAGCTCTTTTGAAAGAATAAGCCAAAATGCCGCCGAAATCCGCTATCGTTTAAGTTGACTGATATCGGGCATTTGTTAGCGTGCTCTTGACCAGATGGTCAAAAACAAAATGCCACGCAGATGCGCCATTTTCGAATGCGCCTGATCCGGGCGTTGGGGGGAACAACCATGGCACTCGATCGTAGCAACCCGGTCCCGAATGACCTGAGCGCCTTTTGGATGCCGTTCACGGCCAATCGGCAATTCAAGCAAAGCCCGCGCATGTTCGTGGGCGCCGACAAAATGCATTACAAAACCGCCGATGGGCGCGAGGTGCTGGACGGCACAGCGGGTCTGTGGTGCTGCAATGCGGGCCACAACCAGCCGCGGATTGTGGAGGCGATCCAGAAGCAGGTTGCCGAGATGGATTATGCACCCGCCTTCCAGATGGGCCATCCCAAAGCGTTCGAACTCGCCAATCGCCTGCGCGACATGGCGCCTGACCCGTTTGAGCATGTGTTCTATACCAATTCCGGGTCTGAATCGGTTGAGACCGCTCTGAAGATCGCAATCGCCTATCAGCGCGCCATCGGGCAGGGGTCCCGGACCCGGCTGATTGGGCGAGAGCGCGGCTATCACGGGGTGAATTTCGGCGGGATTTCGGTCGGCGGGATCGTGAACAACCGCAAGGTGTTTGGATCGCTTCTGACTGGCGTCGACCATCTGCCGCACACGCATCTGCCTGAGCACAATGCCTATACGCGCGGCCAGCCCGAATACGGCGCGCATCTCGCAGACGAGTTGGAGCGGATCGTGGCGTTGCACGGCGCCGAGACCATCGCGGCCTGTATCGTCGAACCGATGGCGGGCTCCACCGGTGTGCTGATGCCACCCAAAGGCTATCTGGAGAAACTGCGCGAGATCTGCACGAAACACGGCATCATTCTGATCTTCGATGAGGTGATCACCGGCTTTGGACGCCTCGGCAGCAGTTTTGGCGCGGCGCATTTCGACGTGATGCCCGACATGATCACATGCGCGAAGGGGCTCACAAACGGCGTGATTCCAATGGGGGCCGTTCTGGCCACCGGCGCGATCCATGATGCGTTCATGCAGGGCCCCGACCATCTGATCGAGCTGTTCCACGGCTACACCTATTCCGGCAATCCCATCGCCTCTGCCGCTGGGATCGCGACGCTGGAAACCTACAAGGAAGACGGCCTGTTCGAACGCGCCGCAGAGCTTGCCCCCTATTGGGAGGAAGGGCTGCATTCGCTCAAAGGCTTGCCGCACGTCATCGACATCCGGAACATGGGCCTGATCGGCGCGGTGGAGTTGGAGCCGATTGCCGGTGAGCCCACGAAGCGGGCCTTCCAGGCTTTCTTGGATTGTTACGACAAAAACGTGCTGATCCGCACGACCGGCGATATCATCGCCATGTCGCCGCCGCTGATCATCGAAAAGGCGCAGATCGACACGCTGTTCGGGACATTGGCTGATGTGCTGAAGGGGCTGCAGTGAATGCTGCCGGTGTCCGATACCTCTTCCATGATTGCGGGCATGAACCCGTGCCGCGTACCGGGGCGGTGGGTATTTCGGTCAGTCGCGGAGACTGACCTGCCCAGGCTGTTGCCAAGCGCGCTTGCTGTTTTTCGCGAAGCAGAGGGTGTTTCGGTGCTTGTCCCGGCGCAAGACGACGAAAGGGCCATGGCGCAGATCACGCTTAAGGTCTTCTCGTCTCTGGAAGGTGTTGGCCTGACGGCGGCGGTTTCCGCCGCACTGGCCGAAGCCGGGATTGCGTGTAACGTGATCGCGGCAACGCAGCACGACCACATCTTCGTGCCGGAAGATCGGGCTGACGAGGCATTGGCCTTGCTCAAGGCCCGAGCTGAAGAGGAGGCCGCCTAGTGGCAGAAGCACGGGCAGAGATGCTGATCGACGATGAGCGCGTGCGCGTAACACGGTTCGATTTCGATCCTGGCGATGAAACAGGCTGGCATGTTCATGGCATGGATTACGTGATTACCGCGCTGACCGAATGCCAAATGCGCCTGGACGAACCTGGCGGCGAGAGCCGCACGGTCACCATCCCAGCAGGCACGGTGTATCGGCGCGATAAGGGCGTCCAGCACAATGTGATCAATGGTGGCGACGCGCCGATGAGCTTTATCGAGACCGAATTGAAATAGGACGACCCAATGCCTGCCCCCGGCGAAAATATGAAGATCAATGGCGAGCGCCTGTGGGACTCGCTGATGGAGATGGCCAAGATCGGCCCGGGCATCGCGGGCGGCAACAACCGCCAGACCCTGACCGATGAAGACAGCGAAGGCCGCCACTTGTTCCAAAGCTGGTGCGAGGCGGCCGGCATGTCGATGGGCGTTGATGAAATCGGCAATATGTTCGCCCGTCGCGAGGGCACCGACCCCGGCGCGCTACCGGTCTATGTGGGCTCGCACCTGGATACGCAGCCCACGGGCGGCAAATATGATGGCGTGTTGGGCGTGCTCGGCGGGCTGGAAGTGATCCGGTCGATGAACGATCTGGGCATCAAGACCAAACACCCGATTGTGGTGACGAACTGGACAAACGAGGAAGGCACGCGGTTTGCCCCGGCGATGCTCGCCTCGGGCGTCTTTGCGGGAAAACACACGCTCGACTGGGCCTATGATCGCGAAGATGCGGCGGGCAAACGCTTCGGCGACGAATTGGAGCGCATCGGTTGGAAAGGCGAGGAAAAAGTCGGCGACCGCAAGATGCATGCGTTCTTCGAGCTTCATATCGAACAGGGCCCGATCCTTGAGGCTGAAGGCAAGCAAGTGGGCGTCGTCACCCACGGCCAGGGCCTGCGTTGGATCGAATGCACGATTAATGGCAAGGAAAGCCATACCGGCTCCACGCCCATGCATATGCGCAAGAATGCCGGGCGTGGTCTGGCGCTGGTGACCGAGCTGGTCCACGAGATCGCGATGAAGAACCAGCCCAATGCCGTGGGGGCGATTGGCCATATCGACGTCTACCCCAACAGCCGGAACATCATCCCCGGCAAGGTCGTCTTCACCATCGATATGCGCACACATATTCTGGATAAACTCAACGCGATGGTCGACGAGTTGATGGCCCGCGCGCCGCAGCTTTGCGCTGATATCGGTGTGACGTTCGACGCCCATATCGTTGGCCAATTCGATCCGCCCGCCTTTGACGAGGGCTGCGTGACGGCGATCCGCGATGCGGCGGAGCGGCTGGGCTATAGCCATATGGATATCGTCTCGGGCGCCGGGCACGACGCGTGCTGGATCAATGATGTGGCGCCGACGGCGATGGTGATGTGCCCCTGCGTGGACGGGCTGAGCCACAATGAAGCCGAAGAGATCAGCCCCGAATGGGCGGCCGCAGGCGCCGATGTTTTGTTCCACGCGGTTATCGAAACGGCGGAGATTGTGGAGTGAGTGCAGCGCCCGTTACGTCGCCCTCGGCACGCGACTATGTCGAGGATTGTGGCGCAGACGTGCCACATGAGCGGGATTCGCACGGAAACGGGTCGGAGTCGGTTTGGCCAAGGGCGCACCCTATGGCATTGCACGGCACGGTCCACACTTTCGTGGACGCTGAGGAGTATCTACGATGAACATCAAGATTTGGCTCGCGGCGGGCTCGGTTGTGGCCTTGGCGGGCTGCGTGACACCCACGCCTCAGGGCCAGGTGGAAGAATTGTCGCCCGAAGTTCTGTCGCTGATCGCGCCGGGCCAGGATCCGTCGACCGCGCGGCTCGAGGCCGATGGCTGCTATTGGTACCTGCATCGCGGCCCGGTCGAAAGCACCTACATCCCGCTTCTGACCCGGGATCAGCGCATGATTTGTGTCACCGCCCAGGGATAAGGAGCAACGCCCAGTGTCACTCTTGTTCACCATCTTGGGCATCAGCTTTCTATGTTTGGCGCCGCCCGTGGTGTTGGGATTGGCCGCGCAGACTTGCAAAGATCAACGGGCTCGTCGTCCCATTGCTTGGGCCACGATCTTTGGCGTTGGAGCCGCTTACGTGGCTAAGATCGCCCAAATGCAGGCGCGAAACAGGGCTCTAATGGTATTGAACTAACGACAGGGGGAAAGCATGAGCAAGGTGATCAAGGGCGGCACAATCGTGACCGCCGACCGCCAATGGACGGCGGATGTGCTGATCGAGGGCGAGAAAATCGCCCAGATCGGCGAAAACCTGTCTGGCGACGAGGTGATTGATGCCTCCGACGCCTATGTGATCCCCGGCGGCATAGACCCGCACACGCATCTGGAAATGCCTTTCATGGGCACCACGGCGGCGGAAACCTTTGAGACGGGCACCTTCGCCGCGGCGGCGGGCGGGACCACGATGCTGGTCGATTTCTGCCTGCCGGGTGAGGATGGTTCGCTCCTGAACGCGATCGACGAGTGGGACCGCAAATCGAAGGATCAGATCTGCGTCGACATCTCGTATCACATGGCGATCACCGGCTGGAATGAAAGCATTTTCAACGAGATGCAGGCCGTTGTTCAAGAGCGCGGCATCAACACGTTCAAGCACTTCATGGCCTATAAGGGCGCGCTGATGATCGAGGATGACGAGATGTTCGCCTCCTTCAAGCGATGCGCCGAGTTGGGCGCTCTGCCGCTGGTCCATGCCGAGAACGGTGACATCGTGGCGGAGCTTCAGCAGAAGTATCTGGAGGAGGGGATTTTCGGGCCCGAAGGCCATGCCTATTCCCGTCCGCCCGAGGTCGAAGGGGAGGCCGCGAACCGCGCCATCATGATCGCCGATGCCGCCGGAACGCCACTCTATATCGTGCACGTCTCCTGCGAACAGGCCCACGAGGCGATCCGCCGGGCCCGCCAGAAGGGCATGCGCGTTTATGGCGAGCCGCTGATCCAGCACCTGACGCTGGATGAGACGGAGTATTTCGACAAGGATTGGCAATATGCCGCGCGCCGGGTGATGAGCCCGCCCTTCCGGTCGAAAGACCATCAGGATGGGCTGTGGAACGGGCTGGCGGCGGGCTCGCTGCAGGTTGTGGCGACGGACCATGCGGCGTTTACCGATGAACAGAAACGCATGGGCGTCGACAATTTCGCGATGATCCCGAACGGGACCGGGGGCCTTGAAGAGCGGATGGCCATGCTCTGGACCAAGGGGGTCGAAACGGGCCGCCTGACGCCTGAGGAATTTGTGGCGGTGACCTCCAGCAATATTGCGAAGATCCTGAACATCTACCCGATGAAGGGTGGGATCAATGTGGGCGGCGACGCCGATGTGGTGGTTTGGGACCCGAAATTGGGCCGCACGATCACGACGGCGACGGCCAAGAGTATCCTGGATTACAATGTGTTCGAGGGAATGGAGGTCAGCGCCTCGCCCCGATACACGCTCTCACGCGGCGATGTGGTCTGGGCCGCCGGGCAAAACAGCCAACCGCAACCGGGCCGAGGCCGTTTCGTCAAACGCCCCCCTGCGGCGAGCCCGTCCCAGGCCCTGTCAAAGTGGAAGGCGCTGAATACCCCGCGCAAGATCGAACGGGATCCGCTGAACATTCCATCGGGGGTTTAGCCATGTCTATCCTAAGCCGTGTATTTTTGACTTTCGCTTTGAGCGTTTTGATCGGAAGCGTGCTTATGAGCCTTATTGGTGTCGCCCCGATGCTGGGCACTTACGGACCTCTGACCTCTTTTCTGATGAACTTCGCTTGGATTGTCCTCTTCGTTTCGCTTGTCATGGCATCCTCTGCGCCATTGCCATTTGTCGCGCTGCGCGCTGCGATGTATCGCTTGCGGTTTCGCGGGCATTTGGCATTTGCAATTGCCGGTGCGGTCTGCGCGCTTGCGGCGCTTGGGCTGTTATTGATCGGCGCATCGCCGGTTTGCTGGACTATGCCGGTCTGCGAGTCGAACTTCGGACAAACCGGGCCAGTTATCCTGTCATTGAGTGTTTCGGGGGCGGTTTGCGGCCTATGTTATCACTGGATCGAGCGTCGCTTTACGCCCGACGGCAGCGTCTTCACAGCGCCGGGAGCCAGCGTTGGAGATTGAAGCGTCAACGGCCAAACCTGTGAATTCGGTATCGGCAATCGACCGTCATTCCATCGTTATCTCTGCACAAGTCTTCGACATTGCGTTCCGGACAGATGATTGCACCTTTCGCCGGAGGTTTGACGCGCGCTCGGCAATCGAAAAGCCTAGCGTCGTCTCGTTCACTGGGTCGCAGAGTTCCTGCCGTGAGATGGGGGCAACCCATTTGCCGAGAAAGGGTGTGGTGTACTTGCCTTTAGGGGGCAGCGCATGATGGACATCTGGTCACGCCTCCCCTCCATCGAAGCCGTCGAACCTTACGCCACAACCCTCGCGGCGTTTGCGATCATCGGTATCGCCGTGCAGATCCTGCTGCAGCGCCGCTCGGTTAACGCTGACGAAGCCCGGCTAGCGCGGGAAAGTGCGGTGTTTCTCTACTCGGTCTTCGGGGACGAGGCCTTTCGGGAGGAACGGCGCGTAATCGGTCTGAAATCTGAGCAGGCGACGGAGAATATGAGCGATGAGACGCGTGCGGCGTTCAAGGCCGTGCTGCATCGCTACGGCCTCGTGTCGCTTGCGCATGTCCATGGCGGTGTGAAGGCAGAGATGATCAATTCCTACTGGGGCAACGTCCTGCTGAAGGATTGGGAGCGTTTGGAGCCTTTTGTGAAGGCCGAACGCGAAAAGTACCCGTTCCTGCACAAGAATACCGAGGTGATGGTGGAGCATATCCGGGGGATGGACCGTGCCTGAATGTGTAATTCCACCCGTGACGGTCGGGCCGTCGAACCGCCGCCAAGGCGCTTTGTGCGCGCCAATCGATCCATGGAGGGGGCGTGGATGAGTGACAGCGATCTGAGCGCCGCGTTTCGGGACATCCAGGCTTCGCCACACAGGGCGGGGCTGGGTATTCGGATGGTGCTATCCGCACTGATCTACCTTCTCTGCTGCCTGCTGATCGCGGTTCTGATTTCTGCGGTGATGACGCAGACCCTTCAGGGGCGCGGGCGGCTTTATGCGCCAGATGGTCTTGTGACCGAGATAGTCGAGCCGGTGCCGATCCTCTTTGGCGTGTTCGCGGCTGGGGCCTTGTTGGTTTACCTGGTCGGACGATGGATCATGGGGGCTGGTTTGCGGGGCGGTTGGATCGCGTTTCCCCTGATCTGGGCTATTCCGGCTGCGGTTGCACTGACCCTTGTCGGGCCCTACGGCGTGCCGCTGAGCCTGCAGCATGTGCAGATCTTTTTGTTGGTTGCAGTGGGGCCGTCAGTTGTGATCGGACTGATGCAATACGGGCTGGAACGACGGGTGCAAAGGCGTTGAAATGACCGCAGTAATCTCCGCTCAATCCCTCGATCTCACGTTTCAGACGAATGACGGCCCCGTGCAGGCGCTGTCGGACGTCAGCCTGCAGATAAATCGAGGTGATTTCGTCTCGTTCATCGGGCCGTCAGGCTGTGGGAAGACCACGTTTCTGCGGGTGATCGCGGCGCTGGAACAGCCGACGGGCGGTCGTGTGAACGTGAACGGTATGACCCCGGACGAGGCGCGCCGTGCGCGGGCTTACGGCTATGTGTTCCAGGCAGCCGGCCTCTATCCATGGCGGACGATCGAAAAGAACATAAAGCTGCCGTTGGAGATCATGGGGTTCGCTGCCGCAGAGCAGGACAAGCGCGTGAACAACGTCTTGCAACTGGTTGATTTGGAAGGGTTCGGCAAGAAGTATCCCTGGCAGTTGAGCGGCGGCATGCAGCAGCGCGCCTCCATCGCGCGGGCGTTGGCTTTCGATGCGGATATCCTTCTGATGGACGAGCCCTTCGGCGCGCTTGATGAAATTGTGCGGGACCGGTTGAACGAGGAATTGTTGAAGCTGTGGGCGCGGACGGAGAAGACAATCGGCTTCGTCACGCATTCGATCCCCGAGGCGGTTTACCTGAGCACGAAGATCGTCGTGATGTCGCCGCGACCGGGGCGGATCACTGATGTCATCGAAAGTGATCTGCCGCGCGAACGCCCGCTTGATATTCGCGATACGCCGGAATTTCTGGCGCTGGCGCATCGGGTGCGCGAGGGTTTGAGAGAAGGGCATGCCTATGACGAATGAGAGCGGTTCGGGCGTGCATGCAACCTGTCGTGAATCTGTCGTTATTCTGTACCTACACAGTTTGCGAACGGCGCCATGCGGAACACCGAACTTCTGTGCGGAGGCGCAATGACCGAGGTGCCGATCAGACGGGCCGTGTCTGCCGACACCGATGCCTGCGCGGATATCCTGAACGACTGGATCGACAGCCGGGATTGGATGCCGCGCATCCATTCGCCCCAAAGCGTGCGCGCGCATTACCGCGACGAGGTCTTTGCCAAGCGGGATCTTTACGTGGCGGGCGACCCGCCCGAGGGGTTTATGGCGCTGGACCGCGACGCGGCCCTGATCACCGCCTTGTATCTGGCCCGTTCGGCGCGCGGTCGGGGGCTGGGCAAGCGGTTCCTCGACCTGGCCAAGGCGGGGCGGGATCGGTTGGATCTGTGGACCTTTGTGGCCAATCGCCCCGCGCAGGCCTTTTATCGCCGCGAAGGCTTCACTGAGATCCGCCGCAGCGATGGCGACAATGAAGAGGGGCTGCCGGATATCCTGTTCCGGTGGGAGGCCGCATGAGCGCCGCATTGGACCAAGCACAGCCGCCCTGCGCCTTTTGTCTGGCGATGCGGCGGATCAGCGGGGCGGTTTTGCCGGTTTTGCTGGTGGTCGGCGTGATCGTGGGGATCTGGTACGCCGCGGCCTATGGGATGAACCGCGCGGCGACGCTGGATGTGATGGAGCGGCGCGGCCTTGAGATGTCGGCGGGGGAGGTCTTTGCCGACACGATGGCGCAGGAGCGCCCGCGTCTGCCGGCGCCGCATCAAGTGGCCGTCGAGTTGTGGAACACCACCGCCGGCGAGCCGATGTTCCGCGAGCGCCGCGGTGAATTGCGTGCCAACCCACGCAGCCTGTTTTTCCATGCATGGCAGACCCTGGCGCCGACCTTGCTGGGCTTTGCCATCGGTGGTTTTGCGGGGCTGCTGCTGGCCATCGGGATCGTGCATAATCGGGCGATGGATCTGAGCGTGATGCCCTGGGCGATTGCCAGCCAAACGATCCCGATCCTCGCCATCGCGCCGATGGTGATTGTGGTGCTGAACTCATTGGGTCTGTCGGGTCTGGTGCCGAAATCGCTGATCTCGGCCTATCTGTCCTTCTTTCCCGTGGTCGTCGGGATGGCGAAGGGGTTGCGCTCGCCCTCGGCGATGGATCTGGATCTGATGCGGACCTATTCGGCCTCGGCCCGCGAGGTGTTGGTGAAATTGCGTCTGCCCGCCTCCATCCCGTTCCTGTTCGCTTCGCTGAAAGTGGCCATTGCGGCGGCTTTGGTCGGCACCATCGTGGCGGAGCTGCCCACCGGCGCGCGGTTCGGCCTGGGCGCGCGGCTGCTGACCGGCAGCTATTATGGCCAGACGATCCAGATCTGGTCGGCTTTGTTTATGGCGGCGATCTGTGCGGCGAGCCTGGTGGCGCTGCTGGGCTTGATCGAGCGGGTTACCTTGCGGCGCATGGGGTTGGATCGATGAGCGGGCCAGAGATTTGCAAGGCCCTGGCCACGTCCGTGCACGGATGTGGGCCCGTGGCGGGGCCGGGCGCATTGCCTTGGGGCGGTGCGCCAGCGGTGGGAGTATGGCCATGCGCATAGCGGCGGAAAGCACCTCCTATCGCTTGCCGTTCATCGCGGCGGGGCTGACGGCGGCGGCCTGGATCGTCGATCAGCGTTTGGCGCTGTTGATCGCGGTTTGGCTTTTGGCCTGGGGTGTCAATGCGGTCCTGTCCCGATCCGGTGCGCCCTGGGCGCGCGTCGCGGTGCCAGTGATCTTCGGTCTGACGCTTCTGGGCCTGTGGGAAATGGCGGTGCGACTTTACGAGGTGTCACCGATCATCCTGCCCGCGCCCTCGGCCATCGGGGCTGCGTTTGCGGCCAATACCGAGATCCTTTGGGCGGATTTCGTACAGACGATCCTGCGCGGCGCCTTGGTGGGGTATGTGTTGGGCTGCGGCATCGCCGTCTTGGTGGCCCTGGCCATCGACCGGTCGGCGTTTTTGCAGCGCGGTTTGCTGCCCGTCGGCGATTTCATCGCGGCGCTGCCGATTGTGGGCACGGCGCCGATTTTCGTGATGTGGTTCGGATTTGGGCCGGGATCGAAGATCGCGGTGGTCGTGGCGATGGTGTTCTTTCCGATGCTGGTCAATGCGGTGCAGGGGTTGAAGGCCAGCGATCCGATGCAGCGCGATCTGATGCACACTTACGCGGCCAGCCCTTGGCAGAGCCTGATCAAGCTGCGGCTGCCCACGGCATTGCCATTCCTGTTCAACGGGTTGAAGATCTGCACAACCCTTGCGCTGATCGGGGCAATTGTTGCTGAATTCTTTGGCTCTCCCACGGTCGGCATGGGCTTTCGCATCAAGATTGAGGTGGGGCGTCTGGCGATGGATATGGTGTGGGCCGAGATCACGGTCGCCGCCCTGGCGGGGTCGGGCTTTTATGGATTGATGGCGATGTTGGAGCGGCGATTGACGTTCTGGCATCCCTCACAGCGGCGCTAGGCGCCACACGACGCAAACGCTGCGATAACATGGCGTTGCGAGATTAAAAATGTGGAAGACAGAGAGGGTTAACGAATGAAACAGCTTACCATGATGGGTGCGGCGCTGCTGGCATCGGGCGGGATGGCGATGGCCGATGGCCATGCGGACGAGGTGAACCTGCAATTGCAATGGGTCACGCAGGCCCAGTTCGCCGGCTATTACGTGGCTCTTGAGAACGGCTATTACGATGAGGAAGGCCTGGCGGTGAACATCCTGCCCGGCGGCCCCGACATCGCACCGCCCCAGGTGCTTGCGGGCGGTGGCGCCGATGTGATGCTGAACTGGATGCCCTCGGCGCTGGCGGCGCGGGAACGCGGCCTGCCGGTGGTGAACATCGCGCAGCCCTTCGTCCGCTCCGGCCTGATGCTGACCTGCTGGGCCGATACCGGCATCACCGAGCCCGCCGATCTGGCCGGTCACACGGTGGCCCATTGGTTCTTCGGCAATGAATATCCGTTCCTGTCCTGGATGAGCCAGCTGGGGATCGGCGTGGAAGGCGGCGAGGATGGTGTCACGCTTCTGCAGGCCGGGTTCAATGTGGATCCGCTGCTGCAGCGCCAGGCCGATTGCATGTCGACGATGACCTATAACGAGTATTGGCAGGTGATCGATGCGGGTGTGACGCCGGAAGAGCTGGTGACGTTCCGCTATGAGGAACAGGGCGTGGCGACGCTGGAAGACGGCATCTGGGCGCTGGAAGAGAACCTGGAAGATCCGGACTTCGTGGACAAGATGGCCCGCTTCGTGCGTGCGTCGATGCGCGGCTGGGCCTGGGCGGCGGAGAACCCCGATGAAGCGGCGATGATCGTGCTGGATTACGATGAGACCGGTGCCCAGACCGAAGAGCATCAGTTGCGGATGATGGGAGAAATTGCGCTGCTGGTCGAAGGGGGGGATGGCCGCCTGGACGAGGCCGCCTATCAACGCACGGTCGACACCTTGTTGGCCGGGGGCTCGGACCCGGTGATCTCGGAAGCGCCGGAGGGTGCGTTTACCCATGCCGTGACCGACCTGGCATTGGGTGAGTAGCAGAGCATCAGAGCGGGGTGCGTAAGCGCCCTCCGTTCCACGGGACAAGCCACGTGGCGGGATCGTCGCGTGGCTTTTTCGCGCCGGGTTGCGGCCCGGGGAGGGGTGGATTAGGTGAGGCTGCTTCACGATTGCGGCGGGTGCTCTGCCCGGGTCTGGCGATTTTGTGGCAAGCCCCCTGAATGCGCCGCGCTTCGCCGTATGATTTGACGCTCTGTTAACACTTTTCGCGGCATCTGACGCGCGGGTGGGGCATTCTGATTTGGAGCAATCACAATGCTGGATATCGGCGGCCTGCCTTCAGGGTATGGCCAAAACACATCGCAACAACCGGCAAACGATCCGGGGCAATCCGAGCAGAAAGGACCGCCGCCCGCTGAGGCGTCGTCATCTTCATCGGGTGCGAATTCCGGAAACGGATCGTCGAATGCCGGGTCGTCCAATACGGGCGGTTCCGGAAATGGCGCGTCAGACACGTCATCCGGGGCGGCGTCCGGCCCGTCGGGGGCATCGGCCTCAAACGGGTCCGGCTCGGGCGCAAACACGGCAAATGCCTCTGCGGGCGCCACATCTGAGACGGGGCAACCGAATGTGCCTGCTGCGGCCGCTGCGGCGGCGCGACAGGACGGGCGTGTGCTTGAGTCGAGTCTGGCCGCGGCACGGGGCCCGGAGATCGAAGAGGCCGAAATTGTGCCTGACATCGACGCGGCGGAAGCCGAGGCCCGGGCACAGGCAGAAGCGCTGCGCGAGACCACCCAGCAAAACAGGGTGATCGACCTGCTGGCCAAGGCGAGCGCGGCAGCGACGGAGCAAGCCGCGCGCATTGCGCCGGGTGAGGGGGCGGTCAGCGCGGCGGAGGCTGCGACCGGCTATGCGGGGGCGCAAGCGGCGCTGCCGGCGGGCGACAGCGCGGCGCCCGTGCTGGACCAACGGCAATAGAGAAAACGCCCGGAGCTGGTCTCCGGGCGTTTTCTTGTGACGGTTGCGAAGGCGCCGGCCTTGCTGCGTTCGGTTGAGGCCGGGGTTTAACGGCGCAAATCCACCGTGGGGTTCGCCGGGCCTTTTTCGAGCGTTTCCAGGGCACGCGATAACTCAGCCATCTGTGTTGGGGCAGCCTCCGAGCCAGGTTTTGTGTCGCTGGGTGAGGAGCGCGCATCCATATCCCGGTCGGATATCGTCTGATCGGGCATCAAGTCGGCTTCGATTTCGTCCCGTGCCTCTTGCGCCAATCGTCGCGGATCGGCGGGCGAAAGCTGGTCTTCAAGCGGCGGTTCCGGCGGGCGCGGCACATCGTCATTGTCACCGACACGGCTGGTTTCCAGCGGCGCGATGCCAAGCCCCTTGATGGGCGCGGGTAGGGTAGGGGTTTCGGGCGCCTCGACCGGGCGCGCCGTTTCCGGCTCGGTGCTGATCGCGGCGCGTGGCACCTGCGCCGCGGGCGAATTTGCCGGATCGGCCATGGGCGGCCGGACGGGAGGTTGGATTGAAAGGTCCATCTTCACGCTCCTCACAACGCAAGAAAAGTCTGGCCCCCAAAACCGGACGTAGCATGCGCTATGATATATTCCCGAAGTGTTAATTCCCTAACACAAGATGCCTAAAATCCGACAATCTCGTCTGGGCGCGGGCTTGCAAGACATTGGCGCCCATGGAAAACTCTGTAAATCCAGGGGGGCGTCATGGCGGAAAAAACTCGGGTGGATCTGACCGGCAGCCGCATTCGCGAACGGCGGCTGGCCCGGCAGATGGCGCAAGGCGCGCTGGCGAAGATTGTCGGGATCTCCCCCTCCTACCTCAACCTGATCGAGCACAATCACCGCAAGATCGGCGGCGCGCTGTTGCTGTCGCTGGCCCGCGCGTTGGAGGTGGAACCCGCGGTTCTGACCGAAGGGGTCGAGGCGGGGCTGGGCGATCTGGTGCGCGCGGCGGCGCAATCAACCGCGCCGCAGCCGCCCGAAATGGAGCGGATCGATGAGCTGGCCGCGCGGTTCCCCGGCTGGACGTCCTTGATCGCGGCGCAACAGCAACGCTGTGCCCGGCTGGAGGGACAAATCGATGCGCTGCGGGACCGGCTGGCCCATGACACCGATCTGTCGGAGGCGATGCATGGCGTGTTGTCCTCGGTCGCGGCGATCCGGTCCACCGCCGATATCCTGGCGCGTGAGGCGGATCTGGACCCGGCCTGGCTGGCGCGGTTCCACCGCAACCTGCATGAGGAGGCCGAGCGTCTGTCGGCCCAGGCCACCGGTTTGCTGGGCCAGTTCGAATTGCCCGACCGCCGTTCTGGCGAGGCCAGTGCGCTGGCGGTCGAGGCGGTGGAGGCGTTTTTCGACGTCGTCGATCATCATTTTCCGGCCATCGAGGTCGAGGGCGCTGCCGCGATCGAGGGGGTGATCGATGCTGCGGGCGGGCTGGAAACCGACGCGGCGCGAGAATTGGCCCGCGCCTGGCTGACGGCCTATGCCAACGATGCCGCACGGTTGCCGCTGGCCGCCTTTGCGGAGGCCGCAGAGGCCGCCAATTATGACCCGCTGGCACTGCTGGGGTTTGGCGGCGGCGATGTCGCGCTGGTGCTGCGCCGGTTGGCGCAGATCCCCTTGCCAGCGGGTATGGCCCCCTTTGGTCTGGCCATCGCCGATGCCAGCGGCGGGCTGCTGTTCCGGCGCCGCAGCCCGGGCTTTACGCTGCCGCGCTATGGTGTGGCCTGCCCACGCTGGCCGCTCTACCGCGCCTTTGCGCGGCCCGGCCAGCCGGATGTCAGCCTGTTGGAGGTGACTGGCCGCGCCCGGCTGCGGAGTTGGTCGGTCGCGCAATTGGTCTTGGAGGAGGGATCGCCCTTGACCGTGGCCCCGCCGATGCGGGCGACGATGCTGGTGCAGGGGGCCGAGGCGGGCGCCGAGCCAGCGCTGGATGTCGGGCCCGATTGCCCCGAATGCCGGGCAACCCCGCATATCACGCGCGGCTAATGGCGCGCGCAGATTGCTTGACCTGAGGGCAATAGGCGTTCTACATCAAACCATTGCCTAATCCTTATGCATATTGCAAAGTATTCTCACCAGGCTCGGGGATCAGATCCCGGGGGGAGGACTGGCATGAACGCACCACGCCCGATCAAGCGCATCTTGATCGTTGAAGACGAGGCGAACATCCTGGAAGCGTTGAGTTTCATACTCAACCGCGCCGGATGGGATGTGCGCGGGCATGGTAAGGGCGACAACGCAGTGGAGGAGGTTCTGCGTTTGTCGCCCGATATGCTGGTCCTGGACGTCATGCTGCCCGGACGCTCGGGGTTGGATATTCTGCGCGATCTGCGCAGCCGGGCCGAGACCAAGGATATTCCCGTGCTGATGCTGACCGCCAAGGGCCAGGCAAAAGACCGCGACGAGGCGCTGGCCAGTGGGGCCGATGCGTTCCTGACCAAGCCGTTTTCCAACACAGATCTGGTGGACGTGGTGGCGCGGCTGGTGCCAGAGGCGACTGTCCCGCAACGCGAGGCGTAGGGGGCGATGGCTCGGCGTCTGTTTCTGGAACGCCGCACGTATCGGCGCAACCGGTTGGAAGATGCGGCGCGTTTGCTGCCGGTTCTGGGGGTGATCCTGCTTTTCGGTCCGATCTTCATCCGCGGCGATGAGGCAGAGCCGCCCATCCTGGCGGGCGGTCTGGTCTATTATTTCGCGGTGTGGATCGGCCTGATCATCCTGACGGCGCTGGTCAGCCGCGCCTTGCGGCGGGTCGGCGGCCAGGATAGCGCAGACAACGGCCCGGCGGCATCAGAGGATCAGAGCTGATGCTCAGCTTCGACGGGCTTGTTGCGGTCTGCGTTATCTATGTTCTGTTTCTGTTTGCCGTGGCGTTTCTGGCCGAAAAAAGTGCGCGCGAGGGTGAGGCGCGCTGGTTGAACTCGCCGATCACCTACACGCTGTCTTTGTCGATCTACGCCACGGCCTGGACGTTTTACGGCGCAGTGGGATCGGCGGCGCGGTCGGGCTTGGAGTTTCTGACGATCTATCTGGGCCCGACGCTGATTTTTATCGGCTGGTTCTGGTTGCTGCGCAAAATGGTGCGGATCGGGCGGGCGCAACGGACGACCTCGATCGCCGACATGATCTCAAGCCGCTACGGCAAATCGGGTGGCCTGGCGGTGTTGGTGACGGTCTTGGCGGTGATCGGCACGACGCCCTATATCGCGCTGCAATTGCAATCGGTGGCCTTGTCCTTTTCGGTCTTCGCGCGGCCCGGTGCCTTGGGCGCCCCCGACACCGAAAGCACCGCGATCTGGATCGCAGCCGGATTGGCCTTGTTCACCATTGTCTTCGGCACGCGGTCCCTGGATTTGAACGAGCGTCATCCCGGCCTGGTCTCGGCCATCGCCTTTGAGGCGGTGGTCAAGCTGGCGGCGATCCTGGCGGTGGGGATCTATGTGGTCTGGGGCGTGGCGGACGGCCCGGCGGATATGGTGGCGCGGATCGAAGCGTCGGAGGTGGCGCAGGTGCCGCTGAACGGCGCGCGGTGGCTGGGTCTGACGGCGCTGGCGGGGGCGGCGATCCTGTGCCTGCCGCGGATGTTCCAGGTGCTGGTGGTGGAAAACTCCGACGAGCGGCATCTGGCCACGGCGGGCTGGGCGTTTCCGCTGTATCTTTTGCTCATTTCGCTGTTCGTCGTGCCCATCGCGGTGATGGGGCTGAGCCTGCCGGGCACGGGATCGAACCCGGATCTCTACGTGCTGACCGTGCCGCTGTCCCAGGGGCAGGACGGGTTGGCGCTGTTGGTGTTCTTGGGCGGGTTTTCAGCGGCGACCTCGATGGTGATCATCGCGGCCCTGGCGCTGAGCACGATGGTGTCGAACCATATCATCATGCCGCTATGGCTACGCGCGACCCGCCATGACGATCCGATGACCGGCGATATGCGGCGCGTGGCGTTGATGGCGCGGCGCCTGTCGATTGCGGGCATCCTGTGTCTGGGCCTGCTCTACTATCGCCAGTCTGGCGGGGCGGATGCGCTGGCCTCGATCGGGCTGATCTCGTTTCTGGGGGTGGCGCAGGTCCTGCCCGCCCTGGTGGGCGGCATTCTGTGGCGCGGCGCCACGCGGGTGGGCGCCGCTTTGGGCATCGGGGCGGGGTTCCTGATCTGGGCCTGGCTGTTGCTCTTGCCGAATGTGGCGGAGACCGGCGGGATCAATCCGGCAGTGTTCTCGGAGGGGCCGTTCGGGATCACGTGGCTCAGCCCCGATACGCCGCTGGGCCTGTCGGCGACCGATCCGCTGCTGACGGCGATGGTGCTGAGCCTGGGGCTCAATACGGTCCTGTTCATCCTGGGCTCTCTGTTCAGTTTCCCCAGCCCGCTGGAGCGTTTGCAGGGCGCGCAATTTGTGAATGTCTTCGACCATTCGCGTGCTGTGATGGGCTGGCGCGGGGCGGCGGGCACGGCGGATGATCTGTTGATCATGGCGCAGCGGATCCTGGGCACCGGTCGGGCGGGGCGGTTGTTTCAGGTGGCGGCCCGCGCCCAGGGCCGTGACGGCGATCTGCCGGAACCGACACCGGATTTCCTGGCCCATCTGGAGCGCGAATTGGCGGGGTATGTGGGCGCGGCAACCGCCCATGCGATGGTTGTCCAGATCACCGGAGCGGCCAGTGTCGGGGTGCGCGATCTGCTGGCCGTGGCCGATGAGGCCGCGCAGATCATGGAATATTCCAACCAGCTTGAGGCGAAATCCGAAGAGCTGGCCGAAACCGCCCGCCGCCTGCGGGAGGCGAATTCGAAACTGACCGAATTGTCGGTGCAGAAGGACGATTTCCTAAGCCAGATCAGCCATGAATTGCGCACGCCGATGACCTCGATCCGGTCATTCTCGGAGATTTTGATGCAATCGGACCCGGTAGATGACGCCGCGCGCGCCCGGTTCAGCCGCATCATCCATGACGAAAGCCAGCGTCTGACGCGGCTACTGGATGATCTGCTGGATCTGAGCGTGCTGGAGAATGGCCGGGTGACGCTGAATATGGCCGGGGTCAGCCTCTCGGATGTGTTGGACCGGGCGATCTATGCGGCCGGGGCCGAGGCAGAGGCGGCGATCACGATCCGCCGCAACCTGGCCGATGAAAATGTGGCGCTGTGGACCGATGCGGACCGGTTGGCGCAGGTCTTCATCAACCTGATCTCGAACGCGCAGAAATACTGCGATGCCGCCGCGCCCGAACTTGAGATTTCGGTCATATCGACGGGGCAGGGGGTCGAGGTGGATTTCGCCGATAACGGCCGGGGCATTCCGGCGCGACAGGAATCGCTGATCTTCGAGAAATTCGCCCGTTTGGATACGGCGCGCGATGCGTCGGGGGCGGGTCTGGGCCTGGCGATCAGCCGCGAGGTGATGGCACGTTTAGGCGGACAGTTGAGCTATTTGCCCGGCCCGTCGGGAACACGGTTTCGGGTGCGGCTGCCAGCGCAAGCTTTGCGTGCGGCCTAAGGACTTTCTTAACCGACTTTGTGGGATACCCGTTTTGTTCTCATTAGCCAGAAGGCCGTCCCGTAATGTCCGAACCTGCTCAGCGCCCCGTCTTGGCCCGCATCATCGCGGCCCATGAAGGCCGTGGGCCCGGTCGGCCCGACCCGTCGCCGCATTTGCAGACAGCGATGGCGCGCACGATTCGCCGCGCGGCGATGCCGTTCGAAGGATTTACGCCCAAAGTGGGCGATGTCGCGGTCAAGCGAGACATCGATCTGAGTGAGGTTGAGGCGGAATTGCCTGAACATGGCCTGATTGCCGCGCTGGAGGATGATGGTGGCCGACGCGGCATGGTGATGTTGGAGCATACGTTGCTGGATGCGCTGATCGAGGTGCAGACCACCGGCAAAGTCGAAGATATCACGCTGCCACCGCGGCGCGTGACGGCCATTGACGAGGCGCTGTGCCGCGATTTTCTGGGTCTGATCCTGGCGGCATTCGCCAAGGAGGCCGGGGAGGCGCCGGGGCGCGATTGGCCTCTGCGGATGACCTATGGCAGCAAGATCGGTGATCTGCGCCAGTTGAACCTGCTGTTTCCGGCGCGGGGCTATCATTGTCTGAAGGCCGAGGTGAGCGTGGGCGAAAGCCGCACGGGATCGATCGGGCTGATTTTGCCGGTCGATCCGGTTCTGGCGCGGCAAGCGGCGGCGCGGGCCCGTGAGCGGGACAAACCGAAGCCCAGGGCGCGGCCCCAGGATTGGCCCGACAAGGTTCTGAAGGCCTTGGGCGGGGCGCCCATGGCCTTGGATGCGGTTTTGACACGCATGGTTGTGCCGCTGGGCGAGGTCCAGGATCTGGATATCGGCCATGTCCTGCCTTTCGATCCCGAGGATCTGGGTATGGTGACGCTGGAAGATTCCGACGACCGGATCTTGGCACGGGGCAGCCTGGGCCAGTTGCGCGGTCGTCGGGCCCTGCGTATGGCGCCTGGGGCGGGCCAGGGCGCCGCACCGACCGCGATCGCGCAGTCGACGGGCGCCGCGCCGATGCTGCCCTCCAGCGCTGATCCGAACGGGGCGATGGGCGGGGATGTGAGCGCCGGTGATCCTAAAGCGCTGATGGCCGAGCCTGCCGGGGCGGGCCTACCCGATATGTCGGCGCAGGGCGGTCTGCCGGATCTGCCGCTGGCGAATTTCGATCCCAACGCGCCGATGGGTTAGCAGGCGTTGCATTTGGCGGTTGCGCCCGGCAGGGTCGCGGCCAGTTCAATGCAGGAGCCTCCGCCCATGTCGATCTCTGATTTCCGCGCCAAAGTGCTGAGCAATGCGCCTCTGGCCGGGACCTTCATGAAAACGCCCGCGTTTGAGGTGCTTGAGGTGCTGATCCGCGCCGGGCTCGATTTTGTCTGTCTGGATGCCGAACATGCGCCGTTCGACAAAGGGGCCTTGAATGCCTGCCTGTCCGTCGCGCGGGCGGCGGATTTTCCGGTTCTGGTGCGGGTGTCATCGGGCAGCGCCGAGAATATCGGCGCAGCGCTGGATCTGGGGGCTTGCGGGATTGTCGTGCCCCATGTGATGGACGCCGAAAGTGCCGCGCGGATCGCGCGCGCGTCGCGCTTTGGGCATGGGGGGCGCGGCTATGCGGGATCGACCCGCTGGGCCGGGTTTGGAACCCGCGGCATGGGCGATGTTCTGGACCAGAGCCGCGACGAGACCCTGGTGATTGCGCAGATCGAAGATCCCGAAGCGGTGGAGGTCGCGGGGGCCATCGCCGCGACGGACGGGATCGATGCGCTGTTCCTCGGCCCCGCCGATTTGTCCGTCGCCTATGGCCATCGCGATCAGAACAATGCGGAGCTTAAGGCCGCCATGGCCAATGTCGGCGCCGCGGCGCAGGCCCATGGCAAAGCCTACATGACCTTTGTGCCGAATGCCGAAAGCGCCGCCGCGCTCCGTCCCCACGGCTTTGGCGCGTTTTTCATCGCATCCGAGCATGCCTGGATGATGCAAGGGGCCCGTGCCGCCGTGGCCGGTATCCGCGAAATCAACTGACGTCATGGCCTTTGCCTTGGTCGCGGAACCCGCTAGACGCGGCCCATGACACAGACCGATTTGCCGAGATTGCGCCTGAAACCCAAGGCCGATGCCCGCCGGATACGCCACGGCCACCCTTGGGCATGGGCCGATGACCTAGTGCTGGATCGCCGCGCCCGGGCCGTGCCCGCAGGGGCTTTGGCGGTGCTTGAGGATGCGCAGCGTGAGCCACTGGGTCTGGGTGTGGCGACGACAGGCGCGCGGATCGGCCTGCGCCTGTTGGACCGCAATCCCGATGCGCAGATCGACCAAGACTGGTTGCACGCCAAGATCGCCCGCGCGGCGTTGCTGCGGGCCCGGATCTATGAGGCGCCGTTCTACCGCCTGATCCATGCCGAGGGGGACGGTTTGCCCGGCCTGATCGTGGATCGCTTCGGCGATATCTGCGTGATCCAGCCCAATGCGATTTGGCTGGAGGCGCGTCTGGCCGATCTCGAACGCATCCTGGCCGATGTGACGGGTTGCACCACCTTGATCAAAAACGGCACGTCGCGCGCCCGCGCGGCGGAAGACCTGCCAGAAGAGATGGTCGTGTTGCGCGGCACAGCGCCCGATGCGCCGATCCCGGTGCCGATGAACGGCGCGACCTATATGGCCGACGTGATGGCGGGTCAGAAGACCGGCCTGTTCTTCGACCAACGGCCCAACCATGCCTTTGCCGCATCGCTGGCGTCGGGCGCGCGCGTGTTGGATGTATTCTCCCATGTCGGCGGCTTTGGTCTGGCGGCTTTGGCGGCTGGCGCGGCCGAAACCGTGGCCGTCGATGCCTCTGCCGCGGCGTTGGCGCTTGCGGTCGATGGTGCCGCCGCCATGGGCGCCGAGGCGCGGTTGTCAACGCGTGCGGGCGATGCGTTCGACGTGATGGATGCGCTGGCCGCCGAAGAGGCCCGCTTTGACCTGGTCGTCGCCGATCCGCCCGCTTTTGCGCCCTCCAAACCCGCATTGGAAAAGGGTTTGCGGGCCTATGAGAGAGTGGCGCTGAAGGCTGCGGGCCTGGTGGCGGAAAACGGTGTTCTGATGCTGTGTTCCTGTTCGCATGCGGCGGATCTGACAAAGTTTCGCGCCGCGTGCCTGCGCGGGATCGGCCGGGCCGGACGGCAGCCGCGGTTGATCTATACCGGGTTTGCGGGGCCTGATCATCCGGTCCATCCCAGCCTGAGCGAGACCGGCTATCTGAAGGCGCTGGCGTTTCAGCTATGAAGGCGGTGCTCGACGCTTGTGTGCTCTATCCCACGGTGCTGCGCGAGGTGTTGTTGGGCTGTGCGCACGAGGGTCTGTACCAGCCAATTTGGTCCGCGCGCCTGCTTGAGGAATGGCGCCGCGCGGCAGAGCGCAATGGCGGGCCAACCGATGGCGCCTTGGCGGACCATGAAGCTGCGGAGGCGAACCGGCGCTTTCCCAAGGCCCTGATGCCACCCGGCGATGAAGCGGCACTTTGGTTGCCCGATCCGGCCGATATCCACGTATTGGCCAGTGCCGTTAGCAGTAACGCGGAATGCATTGTCACACTGAATCTCAAGGATTTTCCACGGCGCGAAGTGTCGGGGCAGGGGGTGCGGGTGATGCATCCCGATGCGCAGCTCATGGAATGGTGGCTGGACGCGCCGGATCGTTTGGAATCTGTGGTGCAGAATGTGCAAACCCGCGCGGCCACGCTCGGGATCGACCTGCCGCGACGGGCGTTGCTGAAGCGGGCGCGGCTGCCGCGGCTGGGCAAGGCGCTGGGTTAGGTGTGATCGGCCCATCGCGCCTCGCGCGCTTCGATCGCGGCGATACGATCCGCGGTTTTGGGGTGGCTCATCAACCAAACCGGAGGTCCACCACCCTTCAGGCCCGCCAGATTTTCCAGCTTCTGAAACATCGTCTTTTGCGGAGCGACGCCAAGCCCGGCTGACATCATCAGGGCCGAAGCATAGGCATCCGCCTCGTATTCATCCTGACGGCTGAGCCGGGCCGCCAAAAGCGAGGCGACCATGTTGGCGATAAACGGCCCAATCCCGGGAATAAGCCGCCCGAGCACACCGGCCAGCACAACCCGGACGGCGTTTTGGCCGGAAAAGTCGATCAAGCGCCGCCGGGTATGGCCCAGGGCCACATGGCCCAGCTCGTGCGCGATCACACTGCCCAATTCCTCGGCCGTGACGTCGCCCTGCCGATACCGGTTGTAAAAGCCCCGCGTGATGAAAATGCGCCCATCCGGCGCGGCCAATCCGTTGACGGCCTCCACCTCGTAAAGATGCACGCGAATGCGGTCGACACCGAGCACATCCGCGAACCGGTCGGTCAACGCGCGCAGGCGTCCATCGGCCAGTTCGGTCGAGCGCTGATCGAGGTCGCGTTTCGTGCGCCAAGCCGAGAACAGATACATCAGCAGCCCGTATGCGACGGCCAGCAAAATGGGGGTCAGAGCGATCATGACCTGGATATGGGGGGGCGTACGGTTCGAGGCAAGCGGCGCCCCAGGAGATGCGACTCAGGCGGCGTTAACCAATCTGTGGTGCAAATATGACGGTCCTTTGGCAAAAAATACGCAAAAATACGGATTGTTTCCAATAAGTGAACAGGTCTCGTGATGGAAAAATCACATAAATATCAATAAGTTAAATGATTTCTGACTATTTTGCGGGGAAGAGTGGCGAAAACCCGCCATTGATTTGCCTGCATCTGACGTGATTTTACTGGGCAACAGCACTGCTTTTAACAAAGTTTTATCGACATGCGCATTGTAGAGAACATTTTCGCCGCGGTGAGCGGACTGGCGCTGATGACGGCAGTCGCACAGGCGACGCCGGTCTCACCATCCCATGCAGGGGGCCTGGTCGATGCCGCGCCATCCGAGGTGCAGCGGACACTGGTCGCGCGCGCATTGGCGACACCGCCGACCTCTTTGGAAACGTTGTTCCGGCCAATTGAGCTGACCCCTGAAGAGCGTGTCTTTTCGCGGGAGCGCCCGGTCACGTCTGAATTGAGTGTGGACAACAAATCGATCTTCGCGTCGTCGCTCGGTGCGTTCAAGGCCGTGACGGCCCGTGCGGTCGGTCTGGTGAATTCATCGCCGGTCCCGTCGATTTCGCCGGTCCAGCATGTCTATTTCGATCGAATGTTTATGGCACGCGTTTCGACGCCGGTGGAGTCGCGTGATCTCAATGACGATATTCGGCCACTTCCAACGGCTGAGGCGCCGCTTGAGCTGGCCGATGTCGTCGCCGGATCCCAACCGCTGACCGTTGCGGCCGCGCAGAGACGGGCAGGTTTTGCACCATTGCTTGCCGGATTTGGCCGGGGCAGCAGTTCGTCACCCGCAGCCGCCACGCTGACACTCAGCGATACCCCCGCTGGTGGCGATGATGTTGGTACTGCCATCACAAGCACGAACCTGCAGCCGACGGCTGTGCCCTTGCCGGCGGGTTTCTTGCTGCTGGCCGGTGGTTTGGGCGCATTCGGCGTCGCGCGGCGTATCGCGCGCCGCGCCCAAGCCGAGATCTGATCTCAGTTACTTTCCCAGCTCTCGCATGCCACGGTCGATGCCCTCCAAGGTCATCGGCACCATACGCCCTTCGAAAATCTCCTGGATCATCTGGGTCGATTGCGTGTATCGCCAATGGCGCTCTGGCGTCGGGTTGATCCACATATGGTTGGGCCATTGGCTGCGGGCGCGTTGCAGCCACACCTGCCCGGCTTCTTCATTCCAATGCTCATTGGCGCCGCCGGGGAAGGCGACCTCGTAGGGTGACATCGCCGCATCGCCGACAAAGATACATTTATAGTCAGACCCATAGGTGTTCATGATCTCGAAGGTTGGGATCTGCTCCGTCCAGCGGCGGCGGTTGTCTCGCCAGACAGATTCATACAGGCAATTGTGAAAGTAATAGTATTCCAGATGCTTGAATTCGGCTTTCGCCGCGCTGAACAGCTCTTCAACGACTTTCACGTGGTCATCCATTGAGCCGCCGACATCGAGAAACAGAATGACTTTCGCCGCGTTCCGACGCTCGGGCCGGGTTTTGACATCGAGCCAGCCTTGTTCGGCCGTGGCGCGGATTGTGCCATCGAGGTCGAGTTCCTCGGCTGCGCCGTCGCGGGCCCATTGGCGCAGACGTTTCAATGCCACTTTGATGTTGCGTGTGCCGAGTTCAACGTCGCCGTCTAAGTTCTTGAAATCACGCTTGTCCCAGACTTTCACCGCGCGTTGATGGCGGCTTTCGTGCTGGCCGATCCGCACGCCTTCGGGATTGTAGCCATAAGCGCCGAAGGGCGATGTGCCCGCCGTACCGATCCATTTGTTGCCCCCCTGGTGACGGCCCTGCTGTTCCTTCAAGCGCTCCCGCAGGGTGTCCATCAGCTTGTCGAAACCACCCAGGGCTTCGATTTCGGAGCGCTCCTCTTCGCTGAGATGCTTTTCCGCCAGCTTTTCCAGCCATTCACGCGGAATTTCCGTGGCCTCTAGCACATCGTCTGCGGAAATCGCCTCCAACCCGCCGAAGCTATGGGCGAAGGCTTGGTCGAACCGGTCGAGGTGGCGTTCATCTTTCACCATCGCCGCGCGGGCGAGGTAGTAGAAGCCGTCGATATCATAGGTCACCAAACCGACGGAGACACCTTCGAGGAAGGCCAGATATTCGCGCAGGCTTACCGGAATTCGGGCCGCGCGCAGGGTTTGGAAAAACGGCAGAAACATGGGCCGACGGTATCGCGCAATCGGGCCACTGGAAACCGGTTTTCCGGGCAGATCATCTGCCGATAGCCTGAGGCCGATCTAGGTCGGGGCAGGGATAATGAACATCAAGATCGTGCCGAGCACGAAGCCGATGAGCGCGAAGACCGCGGCATATTGGGCCATGTCCAACCGGTTGCCGCCGCGACGCCAGGCTAAACCAGCCCCGAGGACCGCTGCGATGGCGGCGCCAATGAAGTTCAGCATCTGTTGCCTCGTCTTAACGTCTGGGCGAAAGCGCGGCGACCTCGCTCAACCGGGTGCCGACGCGGTCGCTGCCGAAGCCATACCGGCCCCATGCCAGACTGTCGAGACGCACCGCGCGCGCCTCGGATGCGCGGCCCAGATTGTCCATCGCTTCGGCGCGGATCATCAGGAGTGTCGAGAGCAGCGAGGCGTTTTGCGCCTGGGTCGCGATGGGCATGGCACGCGCGGTCAGGCGCAGGGATTCCTCGCTGCGGCCCGCGGCCAGTGCAAAGGCGGCCAGTTGCATATCGATATGGGCCGATTGAATGCCGCCCGGCGCCACGCGGTCAAAAATGGCCGAGGCCGATTGGAAGGCGGCGATCGAGGTTTCGACTTCACGGCTCAGGGTCAGCCGGCCCAGGGCGAAGTAGCTGAAGGCGAGGCGCGAATCCGACCAGCCGCTGCGTTGTGCGAATTGCACGGCCTGGTTCGCCGCGGCGATGCGTTCGATATCGGTTGTGCCCGGCCCGAGGGCCGTTTCGATGGCGGCGATCCATTCGCGTGGCGTGTGCGAGCGCGACAACTCGGATCCACGCCCCCCCCGCGGGTTCAGGCGTGCCAGGATGGCGGGCAGGCGGCTGGCGACTTCGGCCCGCGTCATGCCCGATTGCAGCGCATCGTCATAATAGGTGCGCAGGATCAGCATATCGAAGCCGGTCAGCACGGCGTGGAAATTGTCGTCGTTGAACACCGAGTCCGGCAGGCGGTAGAGGTCGTTCAAGGGACCAAGCGCCTGCGCGATCTCTTCGTGCAGGCAATCGCGGACCTCTTGTGGCGCCACGTCGGAGGGGATGAACACCGCCACGTGTTCGCGGCTGTTCAGCGTTGTCCAGTCCAGCGTTCGGCCCGCGCGACTGCGCCGGAACTCGGACCAGGATGCCACGCGGGGCACGACGAAACAGGCGGCTTGCGGCACAACCCGCTGCATGCGCGCCCGCGGCAAGGTTTCCACGATGATCGAGGCCGACCCGCCCGCGCCCCCACTGACGCGGGAGATGTCGATGCCCGCCTCGGACCGCAGCCGAGCGATCAGCCCATCGAGATCCGCGATAAGATGTGCGGGCGCGCCGGGGGTCACCGCAACCGTGATCGGGCCTTCAAAGCGGCTCATCCGGTCGATCACACGGCCCGATTCCATCTGAAAGGTCAGATCCAGGAAGTCGGCCGCGATGGCGGTGTTGCTGCGCGACGGGCGCGGCGTGTTGTGGGCGCCAAACGTATTCATCACCGGCAAGGCGGTGGGGATGTTTTCCGATCGCTCGGCCACATCTCCGTTGGTGGGCGTGCAGGCCGCAAAGGCAATTGTCAGCGCCAGGCCGGGGAGGAAACGCAGAATCATGTCAGAACGAACCCCGGGAATATTTCATGAAGTCAGTGGGTTGGCCGATGCGATCATATAATGCCCGGGCTGTTATGTTGCCCGTCTGGGTCAGCCAATAGACGCTGGGACGCCCGGAGGCATCCGCATCGGCATAGACGGTTTCAATCAGCGCACGCGCCACGCCGCGGCCCCGGGCAGGCTTTGCCGTGAAGAGATCTTGCAGATAGGTCACCGGTGCGTCTTGCCAGCCATGGGCATGAGCAATCGTGTGAACCAATCCCAATGCGTTGTCTCCGTCCCAAGCCATCCAGGCGCACATATCGGTCCGATCCGGGTCAATAAAACGCGCAAATGTCGTGTCATAGAGCGTTTGTGGACGCTCTGCGCCGTAAAATGCCAGATAGTCCCGCCAAAGCGCGCCCCAACCGGCACGATCCAGCCGCCCCAGAGGGCGAATTTCGAAAGTGTTCGTCACGAAGGACCTGCCCCGGCCATTTGATTATTTCTTATGCGTGCACAATGCTCGGCGATTATGGCGGGAATCGGGCGTGATCCTAGGGCCGTTCGCGATTTGCGCGGCTACCGTTGCCTTCGCGCCATGAAGGCCAGCCGTTCAAACAGCGCCACATCCTGTTCATTTTTCAGCAAAGCCCCGTGCAACTTGGGTAGGGCCGAGGCGCCATCACGCCGCAGGTCTTCGGGTTGCAGATCCTCCGCCAACAGCAGTTTCAACCAATCCAGCACCTCCGATGTCGACGGCTTTTTCTTCAGACCTTGTTGATCCCGAATCTCATAAAATTGCGTTAATGCGGTGGTCAAAAGCGCGGATTTGATGCCGGGATGGTGAACCTCGACGATGCGTTTCATCACCTCCATGTCGGGAAACCGGATGTAGTGAAAAAAGCAGCGCCGCAGGAACGCGTCAGGCAGTTCCTTTTCGTTGTTGGAGGTGATGATCACGATGGGCCGATGCGGGGCTTTCACGGTCTGTCCCGTCTCGTAGACAAAGAATTCCATCCGGTCGAGTTCCTGTAGAAGATCGTTGGGAAACTCGATATCCGCCTTGTCGACCTCATCGATCAGAAGAACGCATTTTCCCTCATTCTCAAAGGCTTGCCAGAGCTTTCCCTTGCGAATGTAATTGGCCACATCGTGCACGCGTTCCTCGCCCAATTGGCTGTCGCGCAGACGGCTGACGGCGTCGTATTCATAAAGCCCCTGCTGCGCCCGCGTTGTCGATTTCACATGCCATTCGATGATCGGCAGGCCGAGCGCATCTGCCACCTGTCGGGCCAGTTCCGTCTTGCCGGTGCCGGGCTCACCCTTCACCAGAAGCGGACGCTCCAGCGTAACGGCGGCATTGACCGCCACGGTCAGATCCTCGGTTGCGACATAATCGGCGGTGCCGTCGAATTTCATGCGTTAACCCTTTCCGCGATGCGGCCTGTCGTTGCGTTTGCAATTTGGCTACCTCACACAGTATCTAGGTGACAACCCGCCCCGCCGCGTGTAATCGGACCGCGAGGGGCTGCATGGACTGGCAAAGGCGAGCGACCATGGACGACACCAGCCCCATTGAGGGGAGCAGTATGAAAGCTGAGAATTTTCTGCCGGAGGATTATCGTCCCGCGGAGGACGAGCCTTTTATGAATGACCGTCAGGTTGAGTATTTCCGCCGTAAGCTACTGGGCTGGAAAGAGGACCTGCTGGAAGAAAGCCGGTCGACCGTGTCGACGTTGCAAGATGGCACTCGCAACATTCCCGATGTTGCCGACCGCGCATCCGAAGAAACAGACCGCGCGCTGGAGTTGCGCACCCGGGACCGTCAGCGCAAGCTGATCGCCAAGATCGACAGCGCCCTGCGCCGGATCGAAGAGGGCGAATATGGCTATTGTGAAGTGACGGGCGAGCCGATTTCGCTGAAACGTCTGGATGCGCGCCCGATCGCCACGATGAGCCTGGAGGCGCAGGAACGCCACGAGCGGCGCGAAAAGGTGCATCGCGACGATTGAGCCTTTGGGTTTCGTATCAGGAAGGGCATCCGATTGGGTGCCCTTTGTCATGTCCGAAAGGGGCCTGAGATGCTGATTGGTCAACAGGTGACGATTCTCGGCGCTGGGATCGGCGGTTTGGCGGCGGCATTGGCCTGTGCCAAGCGGGGCGCCTCGGTCACGGTGTTGGAACAGGCGCCTGAGATCACCGAAGTGGGCGCGGGTCTGCAGATCTCACCGAATGGCTGGGTCGTGCTCGATGCGCTGGGTGTTGTGCCCCGATTGACGGCGCTGCGCGGGCAGGCGGTGCGGTTGCGCGATTTTCGCCGCGGGGCCGAGGTGTTTGCCATGCCGCTGACGCGCCCGTTTCATTTCGTGCATCGGGCCGATCTGATTGACGCACTGCGCGATGCGGCCCTTGAGGCCGGTGTGACGCTGCGACTGGGCGTGCAGGTGGATGCGGTCGAGATCGACGGCGATCATGTGCACCTGACCCTGGCCGATGGCAGCGAAGAGACGCATGGTTTGAGCATCGCGGCCGATGGGTTGACCTCGGCCGCGCGGTCGCAGCTCAATCCAAAGTCGCGGCCGTTTTTTACCGGCCAAGTGGCCTGGCGCGCGACCGTTCCGTGGGATGGTCTGGCACCCGAAGCCCATGTGTTCATGGGGCCGGGGCGTCATTTGGTGCGGTATCCGCTGCGGGGTGGTGCGTTGGTCAATATCGTCGCCGTTGAAGAACGGGATGCCTGGGCCGCCGAGGGGTGGTCGCATCGGGATGAACCGCGTCATCTGCGTCAAGCCTTTGCGGATTTCTGCCCCGAGATCCGAGACCTGCTCGACCACGTCGCTGCGCCGAATCTGTGGGGATTGTTCCGCCATCCTGTCGCATCGAATTGGCATCGCGGGCCATTGGCGCTGTTGGGCGACGCGGCCCATCCGACGCTGCCGTTCCTGGCGCAGGGGGCCAATATGGCGCTGGAAGATGCCTGGGCGCTGGCCGCCTGTCTTGCCGATGCCGACGAGATCCCCCAGGCGCTCAGTCGTTACCAGGCGCTTCGTCGCCCCCGAGTCGCCCGCGCGGTGGAGGCGGCCAATGACAACGCGAAGAACTACCATCTCAGCCCGGGCCCGTACCGGTTTGCGGCCCATGGCGCGTTGCGTCTTGCCGGAAGATTCGCGCCCCATATCGTGACCAATCGCTTCAATTGGCTCTACGACCATGATGTGACCCGAATAGCCTGAGCAGCGACTGGCGCCGGTGCTTGATCCAGCGGGCCGTCTTGTCGCAATGACCGCGCCGCGACGCACCCAAGTTTTCGTGAGAAGATTTGCCCCCGGTACCCGCGCCAGCGAGCGCAATCCCGGAGCGCAGCGTCAGTCCAGCGTGTAATCCGGCAGCGCGGCAAAGGCTTCGCGCAGCTTTTCCCCCCAGCCTGACGAGATCTCGGCGAAGAACGAATCCTCTGGCTCGATCCGGCGGCATTGCCCAAGCTTCAGCGAATCCGTCTCGTAGAGATGCATGTCGAGGGGCAGGCCGACGCTGAGATTCGCTTTCAATGTCGAATCGAAGCTCAGCATCAACAGCTTCACCGCCTCTTCGAACCGCATCGACGGGTCGTAGGCGCGCACGAGGATGGGTTTGCCGTACTTCGTTTCACCGATCTGGAAAAACGGTGTGTCATCACAGGCTTCGACGAAATTGCCCTCGGGATAGATGAGGAACAGGCGCGGCGGTCCGCCACGCACCTGACCGCCAAGGATGATGGTCGCGCCAAAGGCGCTGTCGGCGATCAGGCCCTTCTGCCCTTCATGGTCGGCAATCACCTCCCGCAGGGTCTCGCCCACATGTTTGGCAATCTGAAACATCGAGGGCGCTTCCATGATCGAGGGAATCCCACGCTCATCCGCGGGCAGGCTGCGTTCGTTCATCAGGCTGACCACCGATTGCGTCGTCGCCAGATTACCCGCCGTCATCATCGTGATGACGCGTTCCCCGGGCACCTCCCAATGAAACATCTTCTTGAAAACGCTGATATTATCGACGCCCGCATTGGTCCGTGTGTCCGACATGAACACCAGGCCGCGCTCCAGCCGCATCCCCACACAATAGGTCATGTCTGCTCCCCAGAACCGTCGATCATTCTAAACTAGCGCCGCTCGGTTAACCTTGTCCTACTGTTGCTGCACTTCGATGTCGACCTGCATCTCTTCGCCGGACGCACCGTAATGTAGACCGGCAATCGGCGCGGCCTCGGTGTAGTCCAACCCCGTGGCGACCCGTACATAGCGATCATCGGGCGAGATCCGGTTGGAGACATCAAAGCCGACCCAGCCCATGCCGTTGATATGCACTTCGGCCCAGGCATGGGAGGCATCCTGGTGATGCCGGTCATCCATCATCAGATAGCCCGAGACATAGCGTGCCGGGTAGCCCAGATACCGGACCGCGGCGAGGAAGATATGGGCATGGTCCTGACAGACGCCCGCGCCATGGTCGATGGCATCCTCGGCGGTCGTGTCGGCTTCGGTTGCGCCAATCTCGTAAGGCACTGCCGCCAGGATCCGTGACGATAGGGCGTGAAGCCGTGCGATGTCTTCGGGTTCTTCATCTTTCAGACCTTTGACAAGGCTGCGCACGCGCGATCCGGCTTTGGTCAGATCCGTGCTGCGCTCAAAGAACCAAAGCGGCGCCGTGTCTCCGGTCTTGCCGATGATGCCCGCGCGATCTTCGGTCTCGACCTGACCCGTACAAGTCACACGGACCTCGGTTGCACCCGCTTTGAACGAGACCAGGGTGACGCGGTTTTTGTGATGGTCCAGAAACGCGGTCTCGACCGTGCCGCCCTCGACCTGCATGTCCCAATGTGCCACCGATTGTCCGGCGCCGGTTTGCGGGGTCAGGCGCAATTGTTGCAGCCCGTAGATCGCGGGCGCCTCGAACCGGTATCGCGTCGTGTGCGAGATCTGCAGTTTCATCGTGCCCCCTTAGCCCAAGAACCGGTAATCCTGTTCGATCTGGCCGCCCAAATGCGCGAGATCCGTAATGAACTCGGTCAGAAATTCGTGGAGGCCTTCGTCGAAGACCTGGTCGATATCCATATTTCTCAAACGAGCCGTGATCACGTCCATCCGGTCGTGGCAGTCGTGGCGCTGGCCATAGTTGTCTTCCAGGTAGCTCAGATTTGCCGAAATCTTCTTGGTGGTGAAGCGCAAGGATCGCGGCATCCGCCCGTCGAAGATCAGAAAATCGGCGATACTTTTCGGTGTCACCTCACCTTGGTTGAGCCAGCGGTAGGAGCGTAGGGAGGCGACGGAGCGCAGGATGGTTTCCCATTGCACATTGTCCATATTCGATCCGATCTGCACCGCCGAGGGCAGCAAAACGTAATACTTCACATCCAGGATGCGCGCCGTGTTGTCGGCCCGTTCCAGGAACGTGCCCAGGCGACAGAAATCGAAGATATCGGTGCGTAACATCGTGCCGTGCATCGCGCCGCGCACCAAGGCGGAATGCTGACGGATCGTGGCCAGCACCTCGGGCAGATGACGGGCCGCAACGGGGCGGGCCAGCGTCTCGGTCAGGGACATATAGGCGTCGTTGATCGCCTCCCAGACTTCGCGGGTGATGGCCGTGCGGGTCAGGCGCGCATTCTGCCGCGCCTCAGAAATCGCGGTCAGCACCGAGGAGGGATTGGTTTTGTCGCGCAGCAGAAAGTCAATCGCCTTGCCCTGTTCGACATCGCCATGCCGGGCGGCATAGGCCCGATCGACGGCGGCGGTTTGCAGAACCGATTGCCATTCGTCATCGGCGCCCGAAGGCCGCGTCAATGCAATGCGAAATCCGGTTTCAATCAGCCGCGCGGTGTTTTCCGAGCGTTCGAGGTAGCGGAACAGCCAAAACAGCCCGCCTGCGGTTTTGCCCAGCATTGTCGTTACTCCTCCAACACCCAAGTGTCCTTGGTGCCGCCGCCTTGCGACGAGTTCACCACCAGGCTGCCCGCCTTCAGCGCCACGCGGGTCAGGCCACCCGGCGTGAGCGTGATTTTGTCGGAGGACATCAACACGAAGGGCCGCAGATCCACATGGCGCGGGGCCAGGCCCTTGGCGGTCAGGATCGGGCAGGTGCTGAGCGACAGGGTGGGCTGTGCGATGTAATTGGACGGTTTCGCCTCAAGTTTGGTGCGGAAGGCCGCAATCTCTTTTTTCGAGGCGGCGGGGCCTACCAACATGCCGTAGCCGCCGGAGCCGTGCACCTCTTTGACAACCAGCTCGGCCAGATGATCCAGCACGTAGGCCAGGCTGTCGGGCTCGGAACAGCGCCAGGTCGGAACGTTTTTCAGGATCGCCTTCTCGCCGGTGTAGAATTCGACGATGTCCGGCATATAGCTGTAGATCGCCTTGTCATCGGAAATGCCCGTGCCCGGCGCATTGGCGATGGTGATGCCCCCGGCGCGGTAGATATCCATAATCCCCGGCACGCCCAACATGCTGTCGGGATTGAAGTTCAGCGGGTCGAGGAAATCGTCATCGACCCGGCGATAGAGCACATCGATGGGCTTGTAGCCTTCGGTCGTGCGCATGGCGATCCGGCCATTTGTGACGCGCAGATCGTGGCCTTCGACCAGTTCCACGCCCATTTGATCGGCCAGAAAGGCATGTTCGAAATAGGCGGAGTTGTGGATGCCCGGCGTCAGCACGGCGACGGTGGGATCTGCGGTGCAGGCCGAGGGCGCGCAGGCGGCCAGCGAACGGCGCAGCTCCGCGGGATAGTTCTGCACTGGCTTCACTTTGATCCGGCTGAACAATTCGGGGAACATCTGCAGCATCGTCTCGCGATTTTCGAGCATATAGCTGACGCCGCTGGGGGTGCGAGCGTTGTCCTCCAGCACAAAGAACTCGTCTTCTCCGGTGCGCACCAGATCGGTCCCGACGATGTGGGTGTAGACGCCGCCAGGGGGGGCGACGCCCATCATTTGCGGCAAGAACGCCTCGTTCCGGTCGATCAGTTCACGCGGGATACGGCCCGCGCGCAGGATCTCTTGCCGGTGATAGATGTCATAGAGAAACGCATTGATCGCGCGCACCCGCTGTTCGATGCCCTTCGTTAAACGTGCCCATTCGCGGGCTGAGATGATGCGCGGCACGATATCGAAGGGGATCAGGCGTTCGTCGGCCTCGGCTTGGCCATAGACATTGAAGGTGATGCCTGTTCGTCGAAAAAACGACTCTGCCTCGGCGGACTTTTTGCGCAATTCGCGTAGATCTTCCCCGTCGAACCAACCGTTGTAATCGGCGTAAGGCGCGCGCGCCTCAGAGCCTTTACCGGTCATTTCGTCGAAACACCCCGTGGTATCCGCCATGCACGTCCTCCCTAACTCTACCCTAACAAATGGCACACGAAGCGAAAGGGCCCCATGGGACGCGCGCGAAAACAAGGCGCTAGACGCGATCTGCCGCTTTTTTAGGCGTTGGACGATTGGGTATCGAGCCAGATGGTCACCGGGCCATCATTGACCAGAGCCACCGCCATGTCGGCGCCAAACCTGCCGGTTTCGGTGGCGATGCCCTGGCCACGCAGAAGCGAGGCGACGTGCAGATACAGCGCCTCACCCTCGGCGGGGGCGGCGGCGCTGGAAAAGCCCGGCCGGTTGCCGCGGGACGTATCGGCGGCCAGGGTGAATTGGCTGACAACCAGAGCGCTGCCGCCCACATCCAGAAGCGAGTGGTTCATCTTGCCCGCCGCATCCTTGAAGATCCGCAACTTGGTGATTTTGGCCACCAGACGTGCGGCCTCTGCCTCGGTATCGCCCTGCATGGCGCAGACCAGGATCAGCAGGCCCGCGCCGCATTGGCCGATCCGTTCGCCGTCAACGGTGACCTCTGCCTGACTGACCCGCTGGATCAGCGCCCTCATACAAGCTCGTCCAGACGTGGCGGGTTGGCGCCCGCGCGGCTGACGGTGACGGCGGCGGCCTTCACGCCCAGCTCCATCGCCTCGCGCAGCGTTGCCTCCGACAGACCTTTGGCGATCAGGGTCTCATCCAGCGCACCGGCTTTGGACAGGCCCGCCAGGAAACCCGCATTGAACGTGTCGCCCGCGCCGACCGTGTCGACCACCGCCACCTTGTGCGCCACCACATGCAATTCGCCGTTTGGGTGAAATGCGGTCACGCCAGACGCGCCTTGCGTTACCAGAACCAGCGCCGGGCCCTTGGCCATCAGGCGTTCGGCCAGGGTCGGAATGGCATCATCGCCCATCAACCAGCGCAAATCCTCGTCGGAGACCTTCACGATATGGGTTCGGGCCAGCATCCCCTCCAGCCGGGCGCGGAAGCGGGCCTCATCGGCGATGAAGCCGGGCCGAATGTTCGGGTCGAGCATGACCACGCCCCGTTCGGACGCTTGGGCCGCCAGCGTTGCGAAGGCATTGGCGCAGGGTTCCACCGCCAGGCTGATCCCGCCGAAAAAACAGGCCTGTGTCGCGTCGGGGATCTTGGGCAATTCATCGACGCTTAGCATTCGCCCGGCGGTATTTTCGTCGTAGAACGCGTAGGAGGCCTGGCCGTCGCTCAAGGTCACGAAGGCCAATGTCGTCGGACGATCCGAGCGCGGGCAGAGGTTGTGGCTCACGCCATTGGCGACCATTACGCCGGTCAACCGCTCGCCGAACAGGTCGTTCGAGAGGCCAGTGAAGAATTCCGTCGGTATGCCCAGGCGCGACAACGCCACCGCGGTGTTCAGAACCGACCCGCCGGGATAGGGGGCAAAGGCGGCCTCACCCCCTTCGGTCTGGCGCGGCAACATATCGATCAGGGCTTCACCGGCACATAGGATCATCGGGCATCTCCGTTCATGTCCCGGCATTGCTAGCGATCACATAAGCAGTGGTCCACAACGCAATTGCAATTAAGGCCCGCGATTGGCCCGCACATAGGCCAATGTCTCAAGACCCGAGATCAATGCGGCGGAAAAGATGCTCACCAGGGCCAAGCCAAATGCGATGAGGATCACCCGGCGTGCCAATCTGGTCCTACCCCATCACTTCAAACACATAGAATGCCGCGGCACCGATGATGATCGCCGCGATCACCGCCAGGGCAATCTTGCCGATGCTCCAGGGCCGTTCGCCCTGAACCTTGCCGGTTTGCGCATTGACGACAAAGCGGAAGGATTTGCCCTTGTACTTATAGGCCGCGATCCAGACCGGCAGCAGGATATGTTTAAACGTGACGTCGGAAACATGTGTGTCCACACGGCCGATCTTTTGCGCATCCCCGCCGATATCCCGCCGGATGTCGCGGCGGATTTGGGCATCGATGATCTGGCGGGCCTCATCCATGCCTTCGTCCAGTTCAACCGTATAACCCTCGGCTCGGAAACCCGACAGAAATTCGGGCTTGTATTCGGCCAAGGCGCCCAGATCCCAGGGGGCCAGCGCATCGGTGTAGCGCTTGGGCAGGCTTTTTGAGGCGAGGATCAGAATATCGTCGAAGAACCGCGCGACACGACCCGAGACATTGGTCCAGCGGATGCGACGCTCGCGTTTGGATTTGCCGTCCGGGCCCTTCACCGTCACATAATAGGCGTCGCCGCGCTGGCCGCGATAGGCGGTGGCGGTGTCGGCATCATAGGTCCAATAGGGCACATAGATCCCGTCCAAGCTGCGCCCCTGGCGGGCGTATTCCTTCAGCCCGTTGGGCGCGAACCACAGGCGGCCCAACCAGCCTTCCATCGCCTTGTGCGCCTCGCGCTCGGTCAATTGAAATGGGATCAGACCCTTGGGTTTGATATGACGATGTGTGCCGGTATCGGTGACGACGGGCGTGGCGCAGAACGGGCATTCCTGGGCATGGGCGTTGGCGTCGAACTCGACCTGCGCGCCGCAAGAGGGGCAGGCCGAGACACGCGTCTCCTCCATCTCCATCGCGGGCAATTGGCCCCGCAAGGCCGCCTCGAAATCGTTTTCGACCAGTTGCTGCCCGCCGCCCCAGGGCCCTTCGGCCACATCGATCGGTTCTTCGTTGCCGCAATGGTCGCAGACCATTTTGCCGTCGCGTGGTGCGTAGCGCATGTCCGAGCCGCAATTCGAACAGGGGAAGCGATGTTCATCCTCGGGTCGGGCGGCCTCGGGGCGGTCATCGAATGTGTCGGACATGGGCGATACGTGTCATATGTGATGGCTGTTGGGTCCAGTCATCCCGCGTGTGGCCGATGGGATCAAGCGGGGAATTCCACCGCTCCGTGGCTAGAGAAAGCGATGTAGGGCCTTGGGGGCCATGATGCGCAACGCATTGTCGCGCAAAGCCAGGTGCCGCCACAGGTGGAACGTGCCATGGACCAGCACGATCAGCGCCAAGGCGTAGAATTGGTAGATATGGACCCAACTGACGATGGCATGGGCGTCTGGCAGGTTGAGTGGGGGGGCGATGGGCAGAATACCTCCGGCACGCAACAGAACGGCAGAGGTCAGGCCAAGCCCGAACCCGGTCAATGCCACCAGAAACAGTCCCCAGATCAGGGTCTTATGGAGGATCGGATGAAATCGCCGCGCCCAGGGCGGCAGTTTCGGCCCCGGGCGGGAGGCAAGGCCGCGGCGCAGATGGCTGCCGGTCCATATCAGCGCCAGCGTCACGAAGATAAGCCCGTTAATCGAGTGCAATTGAAACCAACCCGGTCCCATGCGCCGCAAGACCTCCGGGTCGGCGACCATGAACCAGATGAAGAACGGTACAATGCCCCAATGCAACCATTTCAATCGGCTCCGCCATGTGGGCAGCCGCCTGGGCAAGTGTGGTTTGGTGAAATGTGTCACGGGGGCCATCACGCCGATACTAGCGGCTCGACCCGCGCTGACAAAGCGTGGGCCTGTTGCGCTTTGATCAAAAACACGGGATGGATCCGTGACCTCGACGCAAACGGACGGAGCCGCGCCATGATCACCCACGACAATGCCCGCACGATGATCGCCACAGCCTTAAGCAAGGGGCGGGAACTGGAGTTGAAGCCTCTGTCGGTTGTGGTGCTGGATGCTGGCGGCCATGTGCTGGCCTTCGAACGTGAGGACGGCGCTGCGCCGGGCCGGTTCGAAATTGCACGCGGCAAGGCTTATGGCGCGGTGATGCTAGGCATGCCGGGCTCGGCCCAGATGGCACGGGCCGAAACGCAGGCCTACTTCATGGCGGCGGTGAACGGGGCCTATGGCGGCAAGGTGATCCCGGTGCCCGGCGGGGTGCTGGTGATGGCGGATGGCGCGGTTGTCGGCGCGGTGGGTGTGACGGGCGATACCTCGGACAATGACGCCGTGGCTGCGGTTGCAGGTGTCGAAGCGGCTGGGTTTGCGGCCCAGGCATGAGGCGGCTGATCTCTTCCGGGTCCTCGTTTGAGGCAGATATCGGCTATAGCCGCGCGGTGGTGCAGGATGGCTGGGTCTTCGTGTCGGGGACAACCGGATTTGACTACGCCACCATGGAAATCGCAGAGGATATCGCAGCCCAGGCAGAGCAAACCTTCCGCAACATCGAGACCGCGTTGGCCGAGGCCGGTGCGGCAATGTCGGATGTGGTGCGGGTGAGCTATCTGCTGCCGGATGCTGCGGAGTGGCCCGAATGCTGGCCGGTGACCTGCGCTTGGTTCGGTGCGGCGCGACCGGCGGCCACGATGATGGTGGTTGGCCTGCAAGATCCCCGGATGAAAATCGAGATTGAGGTCACAGCGCGCTTGCCCCAAAAGGGCTGATATCTAGAGACCTTACCGCCGCGTCGCGGATCGCCTTGGGCCGACGGATTGGGCATTTGCCCGCCCGCCAGGACGTCGCCATCGGCCCCCGGCATTGCCGTGCGCGCCGATTGAGCGTTGGGATTCGCAACAAAGCTGGGATTTGACGCGCTGTCGTCCTTTGTCTTGCCCAATTATTGGGCATGTGCATGAATGCGGAGCGACCTGCGCGTAGCGATGACTTTTCCTATTGGATCTTCACCTTTAGATAAGGTTTTAGCGGATAGGATAGAAGCATGGCACGTCCCGTTATTGGCATTATTGGCAATTACCACCTGGTTAACAATGAGTACGAGACTCATGCAGGTGGGATTATGAACTCCGAGGCGGTGGCCGAGGTCTGCGGCGCAGTCCCGATGATTGTGCCCTCAGATCCGCGCTATGTTTCGGTGAATGATTTGCTGGAGGTCTGTGCAGGCTTTCTTTTCACCGGGGGACGGCCGAATGTGCACCCCGAGGAATATGGCGAAGATTATACCGACGCCCATGGCGATATCGATCGGGATCGTGACGCGCTGACGCTTCCGCTGATCCGTGCCTGTGTAGATCGTGGGCAACCGATTTTTGGCGTCTGCCGTGGGTTTCAAGAGGTGAACGTGGCCATGGGCGGCACGTTGTTTCCCGAGATTCGCGATCTGCCCGGGCGCATGAATCACCGTATGCCGCCGGATGGTACGATCGACGAAAAATTTGCGCTGCGCCACACGGTGACCTTCAATGAAGGCGGCCCATTCCACCGCTTGATGGGCGGGACAGAAGTGTTGACCAACACGCTGCATGGCCAAGGCATCAAGGCCGCAGGGCCACGGGTGGTGATCGATGGCCACGCGCCTGACGGCACACCCGAGGCGATTTATGTTGCCGATGCGCCCGGTTTCACGATGTCGGTCCAATGGCACCCTGAATACCGTGCCGCGGAAGATCCGGTCTCGCGGCCGCTCTTTGCGGCATTTGGTGAGGCCGCCTCGGCTTGGGCGGCGGGCAAACGCCCGATCCCGATCGGCGAAGTCGCTTGAGATCCCTTTTGATCGTGGCTGAGTTTTAACCACTCAACGCATGGCCTCGGGCATTGCGTTTCCCGTGGCTGTGACGCGGGCATGTCCAGCTCCGCCTGATCCGAAGCGGCCCGACACGCTTGATCATCCCGGCGCTCGAACGGCGTTTCAAACGGACAAGCGCGACAAGCAAACGGCCATGATGATTGGCCGCTCACCGTCTTGATCCATGAACAGGTCTCAGCCGTAGGTGGCCAGCATGTCTTTCAAGTCATCAAGGCTGTTCGCCTCGGTCAAAGGCTTGTCCTTGCGCCAGCGCGCCATGCGCGGAAATCGCAAGGCGACCCCGGATTTATGGCGCGGGCTGGCCTGAATACCTTCGAAGGCGATCTCAAACACATGGTGCGGCGTCACTGCACGCACCGGACCGAACCGGTCGGTTGTGTTTTTGCGCACCCAGGCGGTGATCTCCCGAAACTCGGCATCGGTCAGGCCGGAATAGGCCTTTGTGAACGGCACCAGTTCATTGCCGTTCCAGACCGCAAAGGTGAAATCTGTGTAGAGCGTGGCCCGCCGACCTGAGCCGGCCTGCGCGTAGATCATCACCGCGTCGATGGTCAGTGGATCGACCTTCCATTTCCACCAATCGCCCTTCTTGCGGCCCGACAGATACGGCGCCGAGAGGCGTTTGAGCATCAGGCCCTCGGCACCGATCTCTCGACTGATGGCGCGTGCCTCGGCGAGACCCTCCCAAGTGTCGGCCTCGACGCGGGGCGACAGGCGGATGGGCGCCTCGGGTGGGGTGGCATCGATGGCTTCGGCCAGGATCGCGCGACGATCGGCCAGGGGTGTCTGGCGCAGATCCGCCCCATTCCATTCCAACAGATCATACCCCATCAGAATGCAGGGCGCCTCGGCCAACAGCTTTTTAGGAACCGTCTTGCGCCCGATACGCGGCTGTAGCTTGGCAAAAGACATCGGCGTTTCAGCCGCTTTGTCATAGGCGAGGACTTCGCCGTCGATCACGGTGCCTTGGGGCAGGAAATCGGTCAGCATCGCCAATTCGGGAAACCGGTCTGTCATCAGATCTTCGCCGCGCGACCACAGATATCGCGCCCCGCCGCGCAGGATCAATTGGCCGCGGATACCGTCCCATTTGCGTTCGGCCAGCCAATCGGCCACATCACCCAGATCCTCGGGCAATTGGTCCAATTGATAGGCCAGGTAGAACGGATAGGGGCGGCTGAGGTCGGCGGTCGGATCGGGCGCTTCGATCAGGCTATCCCATGACACCGTGTCGGGCGACCAATCCCCCATCAGACGGTGGGTCAACTCCGCCTCATCAATTCCGGTGGCCTTGGCCAGCGCCCGCGTCATCAGTTTTTGACTGACCCCCATACGCCAACCGCCGGTCAGCAATTTGTTGAACACGAAACGTTCGATGGGCGGCAAGCCATCCCAGGCGGTCAGGATTGCGGCTTTGCGGTCGGCCTCTTCCGCGTTGTCCAGGCCACGCAACGCGGCGATCCATTCGCTGAGGGTCCGTTCGATCCGCGTCTTGGGTTCCGGCAAAACCAGCGCGATGGTTTCCGACAGATCGCCGACGACCGGATAGCAGGCCTCGAACAGCCAAAGGGGAATGCCCGCATGCTCCGCCGCCCATTCGCGCAGCTTTGTGGTGGTGATCGCCCGGCGCGGGCGCCGCCCGGACAGCAGCGCGATGGTCCAGATCTTGTCCTGTTCGGAGGCGGTCGTGAAATAGGCGGCGAGCGCGGCGGTCTTCACGCTGGTCTTCGTGGTCTGATCCAGGGCGGTGAACAGGTCGGCGAAATCCTTCATGACGGATCCGCCAGAAACGCGGCCATGGCGCGCAGGGCCGCGTCGGCGACAGGGGCACGGCCTACGAAAATCTGCCAGACATGGGGCAGGCCATCCCACAATTGCACCTGTGCGTTGTCCATCTTTTCCCCCAGCGCCTTGGCGTCCGGGGCAGCAGCCTCCACGGCGGAGGCCTGGATCAGAGTGGGCGGCAGACCGGTCACATCGCCGAGCAGCGGGGAGGCACCCGGATCGCGCGGATCGTGGCCCTGCAGATAGGTATCGCGGATCTGGTAGAGGCGATGTTGCGGGAACAGCATCTCATCCGTCGCACCCTGCATCCGTTCGGCGATGTCCTCGGACAGATCCGCCACCGGCGACAAAAGGCCAAGCGCGCCGGGCAGGGGCCATCCGCTATCGCGGGCGTGTTGCGCCACCAGCAATGTCAGATTTCCACCGGCGCTGTCACCGCAGAGCGCCGCGGGCGGGCCGTAGCGGTCCACATGGGTCTTGTACTTGGCGTAAAGATCATCGCGCCCCGCCGGAAAGGGCCGTTCAGGCGCAAGTCCATAGGCGGGGATATAGGCGTTCATACCCGCGAAACCGGCCAGATGGCCCGCAAGGCCCAGATGCGTATAAGGGCTCCCCGCAAGAAATCCGCCACCATGCAGGTAGATCAGCCAAGGGGCATCCGGGCCGATACCGGGCGGAGCCACTCTGAGGCTACCATCCTCGTCTTCGGTGACCTTGCTGCCGGCGGGGCAAAACTTCAGCCATTTCGCGGGCGGGTTGGTCAGACCGCGGATCACCCGCGCATCTCCGATCAGGGCAAGGGCGGGTTTGCCGAGTGCGCGCACGGTGCCGATCACCATACGGTCGCGCAGGGTAAGAGGGGGGGTGACGATGGCCGTCTCACTCATCGCCAACACTCTCGACGGGGGTGGGATCTGCCTCATCCAGGTCTTCGCCGCCGAATTCCGTTTCCACGATACCCGCATCGTAGCCCTGTTCGGACAGCCATTGCGAGAAATGGGTGGTATAGCCGTGGGTGACGAAGACCCGCTCGGCCCCTGTTTCCGCGATTGCGGTATTCAGGCCTTTCCAATCGGCATGGTCGCTGACGACAAAGCCGCGATCCGCCGCGCGCCGCCGCCGCACGCCGCGCAAACGCATCCATCCCGAGGCGAAACCCGTTGAGACCGCGCCGAAGCGTTTCATCCAGGCCGAACCCAGGGCCGATGGCGGCGCCAGGACAATCGCATTCGGGTGGCTTTTTGCGTCAATCCCATCGGCGACGCGGAGTGTATCGGGCAGGGTAAGCCCCTGACCGCGCAGCACATCATTTGTGGCCTCAACCGCGCCGTGGGTCAGGATCGGACCGATGCCGGGATCAAGCAGGCGCAGGATGCGCTGCGCCTTGCCCAGGGCATAGACCCCCAAGACGGCGCGTTTCCCCTCGGCGATACAGGTCGTCCACCAGGCATTCAGGTCGCGGGCAAGATCGGCTTGGTCCGGCCAATCATAGATCGGCAACCCGAAGGTGCTTTCGGTGATGAAGGTGTGGCATTTGATCGGCTCAAACGGTTCCGACAGGCCGTCATCGATCGTTTTGTAATCACCGGACGCGACCCAGACCTCACCGCCCACCTCGACCCGGATCTGTGCCGAGCCCGGCACATGGCCTGCCGGGTGGAAACTGACCGCCGCATCGCCGATTTGGTGGGTTTTGCCATAGGGCGTGGTCTCGATGCGGATATCGCCCAGCCGATGGCGCATGACGGGTGCGGCCGCGTCGGTCGCCAGATAGGCGCCGTGGCCGGGCCGTGCATGATCGGCATGGCCATGGGTGATCAGCGCCCGTGGAACCGGGCGCCAAGGGTCGATATAGGCATCAGCTGCCGGGCAATAGATGCCCGCTTCGGTAAATTCCAGAACCATAAGCGGAATATAGAGGGGCTTGGCCCCTGGGGCGAGGCCTGCGCTCTGTCCCCGTATCAATCATCTCAATCATCCGGTGCGATCAGCTTCAACTCACCACGTTCTTCGAGTGTGCGGATCGCAGCGACAACGGCGGCCATGGCGGCGGCCCCATCCTCTTCGGTCGGAGTGCCGCCGCTTTCGGCCTCATCGCGCAATTGTTCTGCCAGGCGTTTGGACATGTTTTCCAGCAGGAATTCGACGGCAAGCGGCTCTGCCTCCATACCGGCGGCGAGGGCGGGGATCAGCACGTCTTGCGGCACGTCGCGTGTGATCAGGCCCACATCGCCCGGTTGCACCCGCTGCGGGATATGACCAAAGGCGAAAATGGCGCGTTTCACGCCGCTGGCAAAGACCGAGTCGCGGCTGACCAGGCCTTCCAGAACCTTTTCGCGCGCATCCTTGCCAAAGCTGTTGAGGATCGCGCCGACCCGGTCGGCGGCGGGTTTCTTGAACGCGTTGGAGGGAACGTTGGAGACAATGTTGGACAGGTGCACCCCGATCCGATGCACAAGATCCGGTGTAATCGTTTCGGTCAGCGCGACCGTGTGGGCCAGCACCTCGGCCCGGTCTTCGGGCAGGTCGGACAGCAGTTTCGCTGCGGTGGAGACGTTGAGTTTGGAGAGCAGCACGGCACAGACTTCGGCGCTTTCGGTGTCGAATAACGGGCGCAACCGCTCTTCCGGCTGACGCGACACCAGCGCCCAGGGATCACTGCTATCGGTCAGTTCCGAGCGCAAGGCCTCGACTGAATCGTTCGAGATATGCGGTTCGAGCAAGGCCAGCGCCTGTTCCAGGCCCTCAGGGAAGCTCAGCGCCAGGTTGTCGATTTCGGCGGTAAATTCACGCACAACCTCCATCAGGGTCGCGCGGTCGATATTGCGCATCTGCCCGATCGCATGGGCCAACTTGCGCTGATGGTGACTGTCGAGCTTGCCCACACCCGGAGAGACGCCACGCCCCAGCAGCAGGCGCACGATCACCGCGGCCTTTTGCTGCGGACGCAGGCGGCGCGGCGTGATGTCGACCGCACCGGCACCTGTCCCAACCTCAGCATCAATCGTCATAGACGATCCGTCCATCGACGCGGCGCCTTGGAAATCCGGCTGCAAACCCATGTTCAGTCCCTACGCAATGCTTCCCAGTCGCGACCATAGGGCCCGAGGGTTAACAAATGCTGGATCCTGACGGCTCAGATGCCGTTTTGGGTCCGCTCTTTTTCGAGTTTGTGATCAGGTTGCGTCAAACACCCGTGCGAAAATCGTCTCGACATGTTTGGTGTGATAACCAAGGTCGAACTTCTCGTTGATCTCCGCCTCGCTGAGCGCGGCTTTCACCTCCGCATCGGCTAGCAATTCCTCGCGGAAATCCTTGCCGTCTTCCCAGACCTTCATCGCGTTGCGCTGCACCAGTCGGTAGGCGTCTTCTCGGCTGACACCGGCCTGGGTCAGGGCCAGCAAAACCCGCTGCGAATGCACCAAGCCGCGGAATTTGTTCATGTTTGCGATCATGTTATCGGGGTAGATGACCAGCTTTTCAATGACGCCCGTCAGGCGCGCCAGGGCGAAGTCCAGCGTCACGGTGGCATCAGGGCCGATCATCCGTTCCACACTGGAATGCGAGATATCGCGCTCATGCCAGAGCGCCACGTTTTCCATCGCCGGCACCACCGCCATCCGCACGATCCGCGCCAGACCGGTCAGGTTCTCGGTCAAAACCGGGTTGCGCTTATGCGGCATCGCGCTGGAGCCCTTTTGCCCCTTGGAGAAGAACTCTTCCGCCTCCAGCACCTCGGTGCGCTGCATGTGGCGGATTTCCGTGGCGATGTTCTCGACCGAGCTTGCGACGACCCCAAGAGTGGCAAAGAACATTGCGTGGCGATCACGGGGGATCACCTGGGTGCTGATCGGCTCAGGACGCAATCCCAGTTTCTCGCAAACATGGGCCTCCACCGCCGGGTCGATATTGGCAAACGTGCCCACGGCGCCGGAGATCGCGCCTGTTGCAATTTCGAAGCGCGCCTTTTCCAGCCGGTTCCGGTTGCGCTCCATCTCTGCATAGAACCGCGCGAAGGTCAGGCCCATCGTCACCGGCTCGGCATGGATGCCATGGGACCGCCCGATGCGGATCGTCATCTTGTGCTCCATCGCACGGGATTTCAGCGCGGCGAGCAGCTTATCCATATCCGCCAGCAGGATATCGGCGGCGCGCACCAGTTGGATGTTGAACGTGGTGTCCAGCACATCCGAAGAAGTCATGCCCTGATGCACAAATCGCGCCTCATCACTGCCCACATGTTCGGCCAGATGCGTCAGAAAGGCGATGACATCGTGCTTGGTGACGGCCTCGATCTCATCGATGCGGGCGACGTCGAATTCGACGTCCTTTGCCTTCCACACGGCCTCCGCATTCTCGCGCGGGATCACCCCCAGATCGGCCTGGGCGTCGCAGGCATGGGCCTCGATCTCATACCAGATGCGGAACTTGGTGGCGGGTTCCCAGATGGCGACCATCTCGGGGCGGGAATAGCGGGGGATCATGGGCTTGCCTTTCTTGCGCGGATGGCTGTCTGATAAGCGGCGCAGGCAGGGGGGGCAAGGTGAGGCGCGTGGCTCTTTTGATGGTTTTCCAGAGGATATCGCCCGGCATCGCCCGTTCAGGCGGTTTCGCCGCATGATCAGCTTGCCGGACCTGGAAGGTTCGTGGGAATTGAACCGACGGATTGAGGATGCCTATGGCGGCATCCAGGGGCGATTTCAAGGCCGCTGCGTTTGGCGGCCCGATGCGCACGGGCTGGTGCAGGAGGAACGCGGGATCCTGACCTATGGCGCGGCCCCGCCCATGCAGGCCACACGCCGCTACCTGTGGCGGCAGGACGGCGAGGATCTGGTTGTCTTGTTCGAGGATAGGCGCCCGTTTCACAGTTTGGGACCTGGACGGCTGCAAGATCGCCATCTCTGCGATCCCGACACCTACGATGTCAGTTACGACCTGTCCGCCTGGCCCACTTGGCAGCAGCGCTGGTGCGTGACCGGCCCCCGCAAAGACAGTATGATCACCAGTATTTTCACCCCAAACGGTTGAAACAAATCATATCCAAGCCGCGCAATCTGCCCTAACGTCAGCCCCATTGTTTGAGACGGATTGATTGCCATGCTGCGTTTATGCCTGCCCCTTTGCCTTGCCCTTCCCATCGCGGCCTCCGCGCAACAAGATCGACAATGGACGCTGACCGTCGATCCGCAGACGCGCAGCGCGGCTGTTGGCTTTGGAACGCCTCAATCAGATGACGTTGTGATCGGTCTGTCCTGTGCCTATGGCGGGGGCGATGTGATGTTTGTGGACGGGCTGTTCTCGGTCATCACCGGCCCGTTTCAGAACCGTGATCCGGTGCCCGTCCGGTGGGAAACCGAGATTGGGTCCGCCGTGGAAAGCGGCGATGTTTTGGTGTCGGAAGAGGGCTTTGGCGGCGTGGAGATGCGCTTTGAACTGGGCGCGATCCTGATGTCGCAGCTGGCCAGCGCGCCGGATCTGTCAATTGGTCTGAGAGAGCCCTTTGGCATACCGCCGACGCTTGTGGATCTGCGGCCCAATCAAGGCGTGGTGCAGGATTTCATCGACACCTGCGCGGGTTTCCTGACGGACGCGCCGCAAGGCGAAACACCGGCGCTGGTGGCCGATGTTGGCCCCGGGATTTCGGGCCATGATTGGCAGCGTATCACCGACATTGCCGAAGGCGATCCCTTTGCCACTGTTCTCAACGTGGTCTACGGCGTGCCCGAAACCGATGATGTCTTGGCGTTTGGCAGATGTGTCATAGGCGCGCAAGGACCGCTGGTGACCCTGCAAATGAGTGCCGATATTCAGGGCCTGTCTGATGATCAAAATGCGACCCTGCGGGTAACCTCGGGAACTGGGCAAGTGGTCGAAATACCGGGCGTTGTAGTGGGCAGCCAAGCGGAGTTTGGCGTGTCGGGGATCGAAATGGTGCTGGAAGTGTCCGATCCGGCCTGGCTGGCTTTGGCCACCGACCCCCTGGTGCAGGTGCAGCGGGTCGGGAGCGATGTCGGCCTTACCCTGACCGGCAATGGCCCGAACATATTGGCCCCCTTTCTGGCCGATTGCGCCAATATAGGTGATCTGACCCCCGAAAGCGGGTCGCGCCCCATCACGCCAGACAATCCGGAGCCGGGGTTCCTGTCCTGCGAAAATCAACTGCGCGCCGCCTCACGCGATACCGGTGAGGTCGTGACGCTGACCTTTACCAACGCGACCGATGGCTTTCGCGCCTTGCTGTGGTTCGATGCTGACGGCACGCCCATCGATTTGGGGGCGCTGAATCCGGGTGAAAGTGGGGCCTTCACCACCGATACCGGCCATGTCTGGATGGCCACCGACGGCCCCGGCAATTGCCGGGAGATGATCCGCCCCCAATCGGGACAGAGTGCGTATCGGCTGACGATTCCGGGATAGACTTACATTTCAATCGGTTGCGCGCAGAAGTTAATCTTTTGAAGCGCGCCCGATCCGATCTGCTTTCTTGCGCACCAACACGCTGCGGAGATCGTGCATCGCCATCAATAACCGGTCGGTGACCGCCTCAAGATCGGCGTCCGATGCGCGGCTTTGCGCCCAATGGGCGGTCTTGTTCAGATGCTCCACGCTGCGGTGAATGTCGTCGATATCACGCGCGGCCAAGGTCACGCGCCGCTCCGCGACCCAGGTGTCGATGGCGTCTTGTTCGTTGCGGCTCAGAACATGGTTGCCATGGGGTCGGATATTGCCATTGCGGATATTGATGACGGCGATCTCGTGCATCTCGATCCGCTTTTGCCGGTTCTCGGTCGAGACGCGAAACATCGCGGCGCCATTGTCGCGGATGCGAAAGTAAAACTCGGGAAGATCCGTCATGCCTGCGCCGCCATTCTGTTCGCTCAGCGAGCATTTCGGCTATCGCCCTCTGCGTCAAGCAGGGCGGCGCGCGACGATGAAATGCGACGGCATGGTGGGCGGCAAATCCGCCGTCTCGATGATCTCAAAGCCCGCCGCTTCGATCTGCGCGCGCAGGGTGGCGCGGCTGAAGAACGTCACATAGGGGGCTTTGCCCAACCATTGCATCAGTGTGATGACCGGCTTCAGCCACCGCTTCTTGTCGCCCAGGCACGGCGATTTGCTGATGAACAATCCGCCCGGGTGCAATTGCGCATGGACCTGCGCCAGGGTCGTGTCCAGATCCGTGAGCAGATGGAGCAGATTGAAGGCAAGGATGACATCATAGCGACCGTCCAACCCCGGCGCCCCGATTTGACCCGCCACGGGTGTGACGTTTCGGACTGACTGATCCCAGATCTTTTCGCGTCCAATCTCGATCATCTCGGGTGAGACGTCGCTGGCCGTGATATGCGCCACATGTGGCGCCAGCAGAAGCGCGGTCGATGCAGTGCCGCAGCCGATTTCAAGCACGTTTTGATCGCTGCGCAGATAGCTCCGCACCCGGTCCAGCGTCGCTTCATAGGCGGCGGGGTCGCGGATCGCGCTTTGGGCGTATTTGCGGGCGGTTTTGTCCCAGAACCGGGCCTCATCTGTCATCGCGTGCATGATCCTATCCTTTCATATCCAGGATCTGTCTATCTCCGATGTGCGCCAAACAAAATTGCATGGATTTTTATATCTGATATGCATTCACGCATGGCAATGAATTGGTCTGAGATAGATTTTGATTGGAACCAGGTGCGCGCCTTTCTGGCGACGGTCGAGGAGGGCAGCCTATCGGGCGCCGCGCGCGCCTTGGGCACCACGCAGCCGACGGTGGGGCGCCAGGTCTCGGCGCTGGAACAGGGGTTGGGTGTGTCGCTGTTTGAACGGGCCGGGCGGGGCCTTGTCCTGACACCGTCGGGCGCGGCTATTCTTGAAGCGGTGCAAGAGATGGGCAGCGCCGCGGCGCGCATCTCTGTCGTGGCGGCGGGGCAAAACGATAGCGTGGCGGGGCGTGTGGCCATCAGCGTCTCGGATATGATGGCGATCCACATCATGCCCGACATCCTGCGCAAGATCCGGGACAAGGCGCCGGAGATCGAGATCGAGCTGATCGTGACCAACGACATCTCGGACCTGCTGCGGCGCGAGGCGGATATCGCGATCCGCCATGTCGAGCCGACCGAACCCGAATTGATCGGTCGCCAGATCCGCAGCGGAGTGGCGCGGTTCTACGCCTCTGACGCGTTTATCGCGAAACATGGCTGTCCGCGCCGCTTGGCCGAGGCCAAGGATTTGCCGATGATCGGCTTTGCCGCGCCCCAGGCCATGGCCGATGAGCTGGCGCGGCGCGGTCTTCAGATCTCTGCCGGCACGATCCAGTTCTATTCCGGCGCGATCTGTGCCGCTTGGGCCATGGTCGAGGCGGGGCTTGGCGTCGGCCTGATGTCCGAAGATATGGCAGAGGATCGGCGGGGTCTGCGGCGCATCCTGGAAGATGAACCCACCTTGCCGGTGGATATGTGGCTGGTCACTCATCGCGATGTCCGGACCTCACGGCGGATCAGGTTGGTCTGGGACATTCTGCGGACGGAATTGGCGCCCTAGCTGCGCATCGGCGCCAGGCCTTTGACGATCCACCGCTGCGCGATTGCAAAGACCATCAACGGGGGCAACATCGCGACGGTCGCCAACGCCAGAGAGGCAGGCGAGCCGATTTGCAGCAATGCGATCCCGCTCACCACGCTGGCTCGGTCCGGCACCGATGGGCTGGCAATCAGCGGCCATAGATATTGGTTCCAGCCCAGCACGAAGAAAAACGCGAATAGCGCCGCCAGGATCGGCACGCTGAGGGGAAGGATGAAATCGATCAGTACGCGGCCCGGACCCGCGCCGTCCAGCCGCGCGGCCTCCACCACTTCGAGTGGGATTTGCAACAATTGTGCACGCAGGATCAATGTGCCCAGGCCCGTCGCTGTGACAGGCAGGATCAGCCCGGTATAGGTGTTCAACAGCCCCAGCGCATCCACCACAAGAAATGTGGGCAAGATGCGGCTTTCGATCGGTAGAAATAACGGCAACAGCACTGCGGCGAAGATCATCGATGCAAAGGGCAGGCGAAAGAAGACCAGCGCATAGGCCGCCAGCACCGAGACCAGGGTTTTCACCGACGCAACGCCAAGCGCGATAATGAAAGACGTGCCGAGCATATGGGACAGGCTGGGCGTGTTCGGCTGCGAGGCGGCATCGATCAAAGCGGCGCCTGCAACGCCTTGCGGAACACCCGCGCGCCACAGCAACAGGGCAAGCGGACCCAGCATGAAGACGCAGCCGAGGGTCAGGATCACATGGTCGAAAAGGCGCGCCTTGGGCATGATCACGGCCTAACGCGCTGTTTGGAAAGCCACAAGACATGGCGGCAGGGCGGATCGCAGGTGCGATCACCTCCAGAAGATGAATATTTTCTTAAAATCAGATATTCGTGCCGCGAGGTTCATGTCGATTTGCAGGCGTCGCATGGCCCCGCTGACCGAGGCCATGCTGAGGGATCAGCTCAATGACGCGCAGAAATCCTGGATCCGTGTGCAGGCCTCGGTCAGGTTTTCGTCCGATGTCGCGTAGCTGACCCGAAAGGCGGGCGATAGGCCGAAGGCACCGCCAAACACAACGGCCACGCCTTTCTCCTCCAGCAGGGCCGTTGCGAAGGCCTCATCGGTGTCCAGTTTCGCGCCGCCGGGGGATGTCTTGCCGATGCAGCCATGGATCGAGGGATAGACGTAGAACGCGCCTTCGGGGGTCGGGCAGGTAATGCCCTCGGCCTCGTTGAGCATCTTCACCACCAGATCGCGGCGGCGCACGAAAATCTCGTTGTTGGGCGCGAGGAAATCCTGCGTCCCGTTCAGCGCCTCAACCGCCGCCCATTGCGAGATGGAGCAGGGGTTGGAGGTGCTTTGCGACTGCACCTTGCGCATGGCCTTGATCAGCTCTTCCGGGCCCGCCGCATAGCCGATCCGCCAGCCGGTCATGGCATAGGCCTTGGAGACGCCGTTGCAGGTCAGCGTCCGGTCATAGAGGCCCGGTTCAACCTGAGCGGGCGTTGCGAATTCATAATCGTCATAGACCAGATGCTCGTACATATCGTCGGTCATCACCCAGACATGCGGATGCTTCATCAACACGTCCGTCAGGCCCTTCAGTTCCTCGGCGGTGTAGCCCGCGCCGGTCGGGTTCGACGGCGAGTTGAAGATGAACCACTTGGTCTTGGGCGTGATTGCCTCTTCCAACTGTTCAGGTGTGATCTTGTAGCCGGTCTGGCTGGGGCCTTCGACAAAGACCGGCTCACCGCCCGCCAGCAGAACCATATCGGGGTAAGACACCCAATAGGGCGCGGGGATGATCACCTCATCACCCGCATTCAGCGTCGCCATCAGCGCGTTGTAGAGGATCTGCTTGCCGCCGGTCCCGACCGAGACCTGGGCGGGCGCGTAATCCAGACCATTGTCGCGCTTGAATTTGGCGCAGATCGCCTCTTTCAATTCCGGGATACCATCGACGCCGGTATATTTCGTTTTGCCCGCATCCATGGCGGCTTTGGCGGCCTCTTTGATATTGTCGGGCGTGTCGAAATCGGGCTCCCCCGCGCCCAGGCCGATCACGTCCTTCCCTTGTCGCTTCAACTCCGCCGCCAGGTTCGAGACGGCAATGGTGGGCGAGGGCTTTACTCGGGCGAGCGTGTCGGAAAGGAAAGGCATCGTGTCGCGTCCTTTTGGCGGGTCGTTGCAGAAATCGCGCTATCTATTTCGTGGTAAAGAACCCATAAGGTGCACACCGCACGCATTCAACCTATCAGAGGGGGCCATCACATGGGCGAAGCGTCGCTGCTTAGCACCACTTGGTTTGACGCAGACACCACCACATTCGGCGATCGGGTCACTGGCGCGCGCGAGGCGGCAGGGCTGGGTCAGGCGGAATTGGCCAAGCGCTTGGGTGTGAAGGTCAAGACTGTGCGTGGGTGGGAGAATGACCAATCCGAGCCGCGGGCCAACAAGCTGGGCAAGCTGGCGGGTATATTGGGCGTGTCGATGATGTGGCTGCTGTCGGGCCAGGGCGAGGGCGTGGAAAGCCCAGAAGAGGCTTCGATCATGGACGATGATCTGCGCGTGATCCTGACCGATTTGCGGCAGATCCGATTGGATCATGCGGAATTGACGGAGCGCATGGCGCGTTTGGAAAAGCGATTGCGGATCGCGTTGAGCGCATGAGCCCCGAGACACGTGAGATTCGGATCAAGCGGCTGCGGATGCGGGCCTGGCATCGTGGGATCAAAGAGATGGATTTGATCTTGGGCGGTTGGGCGGACCGGTTCTTGGAAGGCGCCGATCCCGACACGCTGGATGCGTTCGAGACGGTCTTGGCCGAGGCGGATCATGACCTGTTTCAATGGGTGTCGGGCCAGCAAGACACACCGGAAGACTTACGCCCAATGTTGACTCAAATCGCCGAGGATATGCAGCCGACCCTGGGGCGAGGCGCCTGATTTTATAGGCTTTCGGTGGGTTTAACGGAATTTTTCCGTTTTTCAGCGAATCTCTGATCAAAGCAGAGTTTGCGGAGCCGAAATTATGAGTTTGCATACGCCCCTTACCAACCCGGCTCAGACCGGGTTCCTGGTAAGCTACTTAGATTCCCTCGCCATGGTGGAGCGTTTGCATCGTCTCCTCCTGGACGTGATCAAAGACGAATTTGAACGTCTGGGCATCTTGGACATCAACGCGGTCCAGGCGCTGTTGCTGTTCAACATTGGCGACAATGAGGTGACCGCAGGCGAGTTGAAGTCGCGCGGATATTATCAGGGCTCGAATGTCAGCTATAACCTCAAGAAGCTGGTTGAGATGGGCTATATGCACCACCAACGCTGTGAGATTGATCGCCGGTCGGTTCGGGTTCGCCTAACGGATAAGGGCCGCCATGTCCGCGATACCGTTGAAGAGCTGTTCAATCGCCATGCGGCCGGTTTGGAAAAACAGGGTGTGCTGGATTGTGACGGCGTCGATCGGATGAACCACTCGCTCAAGCGCATTGAACGCTACTGGTCCGATCAGATCCGCTACATCTACTAAGAGCAGTCTGGGCGCCGCTATGCCCATCGGGGCCAGGGCATTGGGGGCGGCCAGAGGCGACGGTGTCGCGGAGAGAGGCACCTGACAAGACGCTCGCTTGCGCGGACAACGCAAGCGGGCGTTTTCTAGTCTCCGCGACCAAGTTCCTGCCTACGCGTCCGGCGCAATCTGTGTCCTTTCAATATGTCATACGGCAATGCCATTGCCCAAGCTGGGCACGCTTGAACGGGTCTGGAGAGGCTTTGGCGCGCGCCTTCCGCGGGGCTCCATGTGTTGGCATTGGTCCCAGCTGCAACCCTGGGATGTTAGTGATCGTTTTGACACGATCTGCCCGACCAACAGGTAAATTCTTGATATGGCAAGTGCGCGTATTCGCCGGGCCGCCCCACAAAACAATCGTCTCGCGCCGCATCGGATGCGCGATGTTGGGTGAAGGCCGGTTGATCATCGCCTGGCGTACGGGCGGCAGACCGGACCGGACAAGGCAAGGCTTGGCGCGGCTACTCCGCCTGTGACCGCGTCGTCAGGGCATCTCACGGCGATGACAATTTCAATTCTAAATGACCGTCATAACGGCAAGCGTGCAGGCGCGTCAAAGGCGATGCGCGCCACGGACCGGACCTTCTGGCGGAGCTATGCTGTCTCCGGGTCAGCCGATCCCCATCAGTAACCAGCGGTCTCGGGTTGTTCTGACAAATCGGGCAGTGTGTAACCGGCTGCCTCCAGGGCGGGACGGATCTGATTTTCCAGCGAGCGTCGGATCACCGGGCCGCGAAAGTGCAGGACGATGATGCCTTCCGCATTCACAAAGAATGTTTCGGGCATCGCAACCACACCCCAATCGATCCCGTTGCGTGCCGTGGGGTCGGTGCCGATCAGATCATAGGGATTGCCGAGCTCCTCCAGGAAGGCCAGCGCCTGGGGATCACGATCCCGATAATTGACGCCGTACAGCGGGATGCCCGCCTCGGCCAAGGCGGTCAGGGTCGGGTGCTCGGCCCGGCAAGGCGGACACCAAGAGGCGAAGAAATTGACGATAGCCAGATCTTCGCCAACCAGGGCGTCGCGGGTCAAAAGCTCTGTGCCGTCCAGCGGGTCCAAAGCCAGATCCGGGGCAGGCTGCCCCTGCTGAGCGGAACGGATCGCCGCGGTATCGACGCCCGCGCCGAGCGCATCGCTGTTGTTGGCCAATTGCCATCCCGCGATCGAGAAAAACCCCGCCGTCAGAACAAGCGGCAGGACCATGATCCAATTCACCTTCATGGCGTACCTTTCCCGGATCGGCGCGCCTCGACCTCGGTCAATTGCTGCGCCACGCGGCGCGCCCGCCAGACCGAGGCGATCACCAGGGCCGCCAAGAGCAGCAGCGCGACACCATAGGCCGACAGGACCTCAACAACATATTGTCCCAGATCGGGCATCAGGCAAACCGCTCCTGTGCGACAAGCGCTTTGATCCGCCGGGCGCGGATTTCCGTCCGCGTGCGGTAGAGGACCAGCGCCAGAAAAAGAAACCCAAAGCCCGCCAGGGCCATCAGGGCCGGATACCAGAACACATCGGCCACGTTTTGCTCAGCGTCCAACGACAGAGACGCGCCCTGATGCAGACCCTGATTCCAGAAGTTCAACGCGTAACGCGAGATCACGGCGAAAACCGATCCGACAAGGCACAGAACCGAGGTCAGATCGGCCGCTTGATCGGGGTTCTCGATCGCCTCCCACAGGGCGATATAGCCCAGATAGAACAGGAACAGGATCAGGAACGCGGTCAGCCGCGGATCCCATTCCCACCACGTCCCCCACATCGGTTGCCCCCAAACCGCGCCGGTGAACAGGGCGATCATCGTGAAGACCATGCCGACCGGCGCCGCGGCCTTCGCGGCCAGGGCAGAGACGTGATGGCGCCGGATCACCCAGATCAGCGAGGCGACCAGCATCATGATCCAGGCATTCACCGCCATGATGGCGGAGGGCACGTGGACATAGAAGATCTTGACGGTCGAGCCCATGCGGAAATCATCGGGGGTGAAAAAGAACCCCCAGACCAGCCCTGTCACCATACAGATGGCCGCAATGGCGGTTACCCACGGCAAGATCGCCGCGGACGTCGCCATGAAACGGCGCGGGTTCGCATATTCCCAAATCGAGCTCATCGCGGCGGAAGATATGGGCGGATCGCGCTGGCCACAATGGGGCGTTCTGGCGCGTGACTAGCGCAGATTGACGCGGAGCGCCGCAGCGGCGGCAAATGGCAAAAGCGCGATGCTGCCCAAGGTGATGCCTGCCGTCAGCATCAGCGGCGTGGCCGCGTCCAATCCCTGTGCGCCGCGCGTGGCGCTGAGCGCGCCCAGGATCAGCGTCGGCACATAGAGCGGAAGGACCAGCAGGCTCAGCAACAGACCGCCGCGTTTGATCCCCACGGTCAAGGCCGCGCCAAATGTGCCGATGGCCGATAGCGCCGGTGTCCCGACCAGCAGCGAGCCCACCAACCAGGGAAACGCCGCGCCTGGCAGGTTCAGGACCAGGCCCAGCACGGGGGCGAGGGCCACCAAGGGCAGGCCGGTGGTGACCCAATGGGCCAGCGCCTTGGTGGCCGCGAGGCCTTCGAGGGGGAGGGGGGAGGTCGCCAAGAGGTCCAGCGTTCCGTCCTCCCAATCCAGTTGAAAGATCCGGTCAAGCGACAACAGGCAGGCCAGGAGCGCACCAAGCCAGAGAATTCCCGCGGCGATGTCGCTCAGCCGACCGGTATCCGGCCCGATGCCAAGGGGCACAAGCGCCGTGAAGACAAGGAAGAAGGCCAAGGACAGTCCAAATCCGCCGCCCGCGCGAATTGCCAAGGCCAGGTCGCGTAGGAACAGGCCGATCATGCGATAGGCTCCGCAAACGGATCGGCCCCGGCAAACGGATCGTCGGGCGCAGCGCCTTTGGCCATGAAAGGCGCAATATCGAATGTGTGCGCCTGGGGCAGACCAAGATCGATATGGGTCGCAATGATCGCTGCGCCGCCTGTCTCCAGATGCGCCGCCACGGCGGCGGCAAAGCGCGCGGTGTTCTCGGTATCAAGCGACACGGTGGGTTCATCCAGGCACCAAATCGGGCGTCCGGTTACCAGCAACCGCGCCAAGGACAAGCGCCGTTTTTGCCCTGCCGACAGATCGCCCGCGCGCCGGTCGACCAGCGGTGTGAGGTCAAAGGCGGTGATCGCGGCCTCCAGATCGGACATGCCGAAAATCCCCGCCCAGAAGGCCAGGTTCTCGCGTGCGGTCAGTTGCGATTTCAGCCCGTCGGCATGGCCCGCATAGGCGATGGCGCCGTCGCCCAAGGTGATCGCGCCGGACAAGGGCGGTGTCAGGCCCGCCAGCGTGCGGAGCAGCGTTGTCTTGCCCGCACCATTTGGCCCGCGCAGGATCAACGCCTCACCGGCCCCGACGGTAAACGACACGCCCGCCAGGACTTGCGCCGCACCGCGCGCACAGGACAGGTTGGTGACCTCCAGCATCATGGCGCAAGCGGTAGCTGGTTTGGCCAAGGGGGGGAAGAGTGGTTGCTCGGAAACGCGTTCCCGCGCCGTCAATGTCGCCAAAATCGGCATTCACCCGGCCTGATTACCTGAAAGTATACGATGGCATACAAAAAGTGCCGCAGAGACCTTTTGCGCGCTTGAAACGAGGCAGATTGGGTGCCAAGTGGAATATCAATAACGTCATTCGCAGCTTTCAAACCGGATAGGAGGCACACAATATGCCCATTACCGTTGGCCACGATTCCTCGAAAACCCGCAAGACCCTGACCGTGGGCGGCCAGTCGGTCGCGTATTACTCGATTGCCGCCGCCGAAGAGGCGGGGCTCGGCGATTTCTCCAAATTGCCCGCGGCGTTGAAGGTGGTGCTGGAAAACATGCTGCGGTTCGAAGACGGCAAGACCGTCAGCACCGATGACATCAAGGCGTTCAGCGCATGGGCCGAACAGGGCGGCAAGAACCCGCGTGAGATCGCCTATCGCCCCGCCCGCGTTCTTATGCAGGATTTCACCGGTGTTCCCGCGGTTGTGGACCTGGCCGCCATGCGTGACGGGATCAAGGCGCTGGGCGGGGATCCGCAGAAAATCAACCCGCTGAACCCCGTGGATCTTGTGATCGACCACTCGGTCATGATCGACGAGTTTGGCAATCCGCGCGCCTTCCAGATGAATGTGGACCGCGAATATGAGCGCAATATGGAGCGCTATACCTTCCTGAAATGGGGCCAGACCGCGTTCAACAATTTCCGCGTGGTGCCACCCGGCACCGGCATCTGCCACCAGGTGAACCTGGAATATCTGGCGCAGACCGTTTGGACCGACACGGACCAAACCGGCGCCGAGGTCGCTTATCCCGATACACTCGTTGGCACCGACAGCCACACCACCATGGTCAATGGCGCCGCCGTTCTGGGCTGGGGCGTTGGCGGGATCGAAGCCGAGGCCGCGATGCTGGGCCAGCCCATCTCCATGCTGATCCCCGAGGTTGTGGGCTTTGAACTGACGGGTCAGATGGTCGAAGGCACCACCGGCACCGATCTGGTGCTGAAAGTGGTCGAGATGCTGCGTGCGCGCGGCGTTGTCGGCAAATTCGTCGAATTCTACGGCGCGGGCCTCGACACGCTGCCGCTGGCCGACCGGGCGACCATCGCCAATATGGCGCCGGAATATGGCGCGACCTGCGGCTTCTTCCCGATTGACGGTGAGACCCTGCGCTACCTGCGCACGACGGGCCGCGATGAGGACCGGATCGCGTTGGTCGAAGCTTACGCGAAGGAAAACGGGTTCTGGCGGGGCGACGATTACGCGCCGATCTATACCGACACGCTGCACCTGGATATGGGCACCATCGTTCCGGCGATTTCGGGCCCCAAGCGTCCGCAGGATTATGTCGCACTGACCGACGCAAAAGAGGCCTTCACACGTGAAATGGCCGAAACGTTCAAGCGCCCGATGGACAAGGAAGTTGCCGTTGCGGGCGAGGATTACACCCTGTCTTCGGGGGATGTTGTGATCGCCTCGATCACGTCATGCACCAACACATCGAACCCTTATGTGATGATCGGCGCGGGTCTGGTGGCGCGTAAGGCGCACGAGTTGGGCCTGAACCGCAAGCCGTGGGTGAAGACATCGCTCGCGCCGGGATCGCAGGTGGTTTCTGCCTACCTTGAGGCCGCGGATCTGCAGAAAGACCTCGATGCGATTGGCTTCAACCTGGTGGGCTACGGCTGCACGACCTGCATCGGCAATTCCGGCCCGATCCAGAAAGAATTGAGCGAGGCGATTGCCGAAGGCGATCTGGTGGCCACCTCGGTCCTGTCGGGCAACCGCAACTTCGAAGGGCGGATCAGCCCGGATGTGCGCGCGAACTACCTCGCCTCACCGCCGCTGGTCGTGGCCTATGCGCTGGCGGGCACGATGGATATCAACCTGGCCTCCGATCCCATCGCGCAGACGCCCGACGGCAAAGATGTCTACCTGAAGGATATCTGGCCCTCGCAGCAGGAAATCGCGGAATTGGTCGAACAGACCGTTACCCGTGAGGCCTTCCAGGAGAAATATGCCGAGGTCTTTACCGGGGACGAGAAATGGCAGGGCGTGGAGGTGCCACAGCAGGAAACCTACGATTGGCCCGCAACCTCGACCTACATCCAGAACCCGCCCTATTTCCAAGACATGACTATGGAGACCAAGGCCATCGAGAATATCGAAGGCGCGAAAGTGCTGGCGATTTTGGGCGACATGATCACCACCGACCACATCTCCCCCGCCGGGTCGTTCAAGGAAACCACGCCCGCGGGTCAGTATCTGGTCGAACGGCAAGTACCGGTGCGGGAATTCAACTCCTACGGGTCCCGGCGCGGAAACCACGAGGTCATGATGCGCGGCACTTTCGCCAATATCCGCATCAAGAACGAGATGCTGGATGGGGTTGAGGGGGGCTATACCAAGGGCCCGGATGGATCGCAGATGTCGATCTACGATGCCGCGATGGCCTATCAGGCCGAAGGCACGCCGCTGGTTGTGTTTGGGGGTGAGCAATATGGCGCGGGCTCCAGCCGCGACTGGGCGGCCAAGGGCACCAATCTGCTGGGCGTGAAGGCAGTAATCGCGGAATCGTTTGAGCGGATCCATCGGTCGAACCTTGTCGGCATGGGGGTGATCCCGTTCGAGTTTACAGCTGGCAACACCCGAAAAAGCCTTGGATTGCAAGGGGATGAGACGGTGTCGATTCACGGGCTGGACAATGTGACACCGTTGGCCGAGGTGCCCGCGACAATCACCATGGGCGATGGGTCGGTGAAAGAGATCACGCTGAAATGCCGGATCGATACGGGCGTTGAGATCGAATATATCGAAAACGGCGGCGTGCTGCATTACGTGCTGCGCAACCTGGCCAAAGCGCCGGTCGCGGCGGAATAAGCCCAACACCATGCACTTCGCGGGGCCCTTCGGGGCCTCGTTTATTTTTTGGACAAGGCGGCGGGGTCGTAGGCCGTCTGCACCCAATCCTCAAACTCGATCCCGGTATCCGCATGGGCGGCGGCATAGGCGTCAAGCAAGGCATGGACGATCCCGGCGCCACCCCATCTGTTGTGAATGTAGCGCAAGGCCAGTTGCCGCCGCGCTTGATCCAGCGGCACGCCCTTGATCACATGCAGATAGAGCGTCGCGGCCAGGCCGGTTCGGTCGGACCCGGATTTGCAATGCACCACAACCGGCTTGGGCATGGTGCGCAACGCGTCAAGCAGTTCAAGCAACGCCTGAGGCTCCGGCAAGGTTAGGGCGCTCAACCCGATACCGCGAAACGGCAGATTCAGCGCGTGGCAGGCGCCGGCCTCTAACACACTGACCGGCGCACCTTCGCCGCGCAGGGACAGGACCGACGCCGCCCCCATGGCCTTCAATTTGGCCAGCCGGGCGGGCGAGGGGTGATTGTGACGCCAGACCTCGTCATCCAACCGGTAGAAATTGCGCCAGATCGCGCGCAAGAACCCGTGATCGCGCAACCAATAGAACCGCAGGCGTTGCCGCGGCGTGAAGGGAAGGGGCGCTGTGCTGGGCCGGGCATCCATAGGGCGGCGGTAACACGGGGGGGCAAAGGCGTCCAGCAGGGCTTGCCTGTCCCGCGGCGCGCGCCCATGCTTGTCCCATGAAGGGGTTTCCGGATCTACCGCCCTTATGGCTGTTGGCATTCATGGCGCTTGCCTGGCTGTTGGCGCGATTTTTGCCCTTGGCCTCGGTCGAGAGCAGCGCCCTGCGTCTGGCGGGCATCGTTCTGGCGTGCGCCGCCATTGCGCTGATCGGTTGGTCGGCCTGGTGGTTTTGGCGCAAGCGCACCACGATCGAGCCGCATCACGTTCCGGGCACGCTGATTGTCGAAGGACCCTATCGGATCAGCCGCAATCCGATCTATCTGGCATTTATCGGTATTTTGGCGGCCCAAGTCATATGGCTTGGCGCGGTGTCTGCGATTGTCACGCTGCCCGCCCTGGTCTGGGTTCTGACAGAGCGCTTTGCCAAACCCGAGGAACGGGCCTTGATCCAGGCCTTCGGAGCGGAGGCCGACGCATACTTATCGGCCACAGGTCGGTGGGTGTGATGGTTTGTTTTGCAAAATGGCATTGTCACATCGTCTCGCAAAGGCTTGATTGGCCAGCGTTCGTGGATTGAATTACCTCTCAACCCAGACGATCCCCGAACCTCGACTGACGGACTTACGCTTTATGCTGCATCGCTTTGCTCTCTGTGCCGCCTTCGGAGCGGCAGTCACCGCATCTTCGGCTGCGGCGGATCAACCCGTGGTTATCGAGCTGTTTACCTCGCAAGGATGTGCGGCCTGCCCACCGGCCGATGAACTGCTGGGTCAGTTGTCTGAGCGCAGCGATGTCATCCCCTTGGCTCTGCATGTGGATTATTGGGATTATATCGGCTGGTCCGATACCTTTGCTCAGCCCGCTTTCACCGCGCGTCAGCATGGATATGGCCATGCGGCGGGGTCGAGCGTGGTTTACACGCCTCAAATGGTGGTGGGCGGGGTGGACCATGTCGTGGGCTACCGTCCGATGGAGGTGGCCGATCTGATCGCCGCGCATACGGCCCAGCCGGATCCGGTTGAGGTCAGCGCCGAGCCCCAGGGCGGCGGTTGGCGGGTAACGGCGCTCTGGCGGGGGGACGGGACCGCACCACAGATGGTGGTACAGCTCGTGGCCTATTCGCCAGCCGAAGAGGTTGACATCACGCGGGGGGAGAATGCGGGCCTGACGACGATGTATTACAATATCGTCACGTCATGGCAGGTAGTCGCCGAATGGGGCGGCGATGCGCCGTGGCAAGCCCAGGTGATGCCCGCCGCCGAAGCGCCCCATGTGGTGATCGTGCAAAGTCGGGATTATGGCGCCATTCTGGGGGCTGAGCGGCTGGAATAATCCGCTTAGCGTCCGGGCCCTTCGGCCAGGCGCGCGGCCATCGCCGCGGCCTCTTCCGCGCGTTCGGGTTTCCAGCGATTGTGCACCCAGAACCATTGCTCGGGTGCGTCGAAGACGCGTTTTGACAGGCTGTCGTTAAACGCTTTTGTCATGCTGAGCGCATCGGTATGGGGGATCGGGTCTTCGAACTCGATCCGAAAATCGAGCCCGTTATCCAGCCGTGTGGAATAGACCGGGACAGCCAATGCGTTGTATTTCAACGCCATTTCCGCCGCCGCGACCGATGTGGGGGCGGGGTGGCCCATAAAGTCGATGATCTGCCCGTCATAGACATATTGGTCGATCAGGATCGCCCCTTGGGCGCCCGAGCGCAGGTGTTTCATGAAACCTGCCAGGCCGCGTCGGTCCCGCGCAAAGGCGCCGCCCATATCCGCAAGCGTGGCGACGTAGTGGTCATTGAGGAAATCGTTGCTGAGTGGGCGATACAGCGCCCCGATCCGGTAGCCGCGCCGCATCAGAAGCGCGCGGGCGGCTTGGGAATTGCCGAAATGACCGGTGATGAACAGGATCGGGCGGCCCTCGGCCTGGGCGGCTTGGACAGCGGGCCATCCGGCGCCCGAGGGTTCCCAGGCTTCAGCACGCTCCATAAGCGTGTCGTTTGTGTAGCTCTCGATCACCATCCGCCCGACATTGTCCAACACCGCGCTGGCAATGCGTTTGCGCTCGGCGTCCGGCATATCGGGAAAGATCATTTTGAGGTTGGTCAGGGCCTGTGCCTTGCGGCCCGTTGCGGGCCCAACAATCGCGCGAAACAGCCATCCCATCACCGCCAGGCGCACGCGATAGGGCAGACGCATCGCGCACCAGAGGACCCCACGCCAGAGGCGATCGAGTAGCCAGTCAGATTTCCGGCGGGTTGGCGGTTTCATCCAGGTCAGCTCCGGGCGGGGTGGACCGCGCGGCTGCGCGTTTCGCGATGCCAGACATAGACACCGGCCCCGATGATCACAAGCGCACCCAGCAAGGTCCAGCGGTCCGGCACCTCGGAAAAGGCGATCAGACCCCACAGCGTGGAAAAGATCACGCCGGTATAACCGAAAGGCGCAACTGCACCGGCCTCGGCCACGGTCAGGGCGCGGATCAAGCAGAATTGCCCCGCTGCGGCCACACATCCCAACGCCGCGAATATGGCCCAATCCCAGGCGCCGGGCGCCTGCCAGACGGGCACCGTCAGGGTCGAGGCCGCAAAAGTGCCGATCAGGGCTGTATAGAGAAATGAGGTCAGGATCGGCTCATCCCGGCCCAAAAACCGCGTGGTCAGCGCATAGGACGCATAGCAGGCCCCTGCGATCAGCGGCAGCAGCGCCGAGGCGCTGAAGATATCCGCGCCGGGGCGGATCACGATCAAGGCGCCGGTTAGGGCCAGCGCGATGCCGATGATCCGCCGCGGCCCCAACGCCTCGCGCAGGATCAGGGCCGCCCCAAGCGTCAGCAGCACCGGGTGGATGTTCATCACCGCGGTGGCGCTTGCGATTTCCATGAAGGACAGCGAGGTGAAAAAGCACCAGGTGGCGGCAAACAGAAAGGCCGAGCGCAGCAATTGTAACCCCAGATGCTGCGTGCGGATCAATTGCGGTAAGCGCGGCGTCAGAAGGATCGCCACGACCAGCATTTGCCCGGCATAGCGCGCCCAGACGACTTGCAGCACCTCGAACCGGTCCATTAACGCCTTGGCCAGCGCATCCATCGTGGAAAACAGAAAGATCGCGCTGATCATCAGCACGATGCCCTGGGCCGTCGGGGAGAGGCGGCTCACCCTGTGGCGCGGGCAGCGGCGGCTTCAAGCGCCGGGCGGAGGGCGTCGAATTGGTAGCCGTAGGAATTGGCCGTCGCGATGATCTCATCGATCGGCACCTGACCCGCGGCACCGAAGGCCCAGACGACGGTCGACCGGTTGCCCGATGCGCAATAGGCCACGACGGGTCCGTCCGATGCAGCAATTGCATCGGCCTGTTCGTCGACATGGTCTTGGGTCATCGTATGGCCCTGGAACGGGTTGAACACAAAAGCGATGCCCAATGCCTCGGCCTCGGCCTGGATCTGTGCGGCTTGGAAGGCGGGCGGGTTTTCGATGTCGGGGCGGTTGCAGATCAGCGTTTTCACCCCCATTTCCGCCAGCGCTTTGACGTCGGAGGGTTCGATTTGCGGCGTGACGGAATAACCATCAATGATGGGGCGTAGGTCCATGGGGTGGGCTCCGGATGGTCGTGTGTCACGCGCAACCTGCCCCAAAGAGGCGGCGAGGGGAAGGGCATGTGCACTGCTATAATGCGCGGCGCGGAGCCCCCGCCAAATGGGCGATGCGGGCCAGCAGATCGACGCCCATCTGGTTTGCGAGCCCAACGATATCAAAAGGCAGCCAGTTTTCCGCGATCAGACCGTTTGCGTCAAAGCGGTAGAAATCCATCACATCGATGGCAACCTGCCGCCCGGTCGGGGCCATGCCAAGATATTCGCCCAGATGGCTGGCGGTGACGCGGCCCCCGGTCAGGGCAAAGTCGCCGTCGCCGATGCGCACAAAATGGCCTGCGCCGCGGCGATCCGGGAAGGCGCGCAGGAAGGGGATCTGATGGTGGGCGCGAAACCCATCCAACCCACGGCTCGTCCCGATCCCCGCGGCGGCATAATACATAAACCCTGGCGCCCAATGGTGCATCGGCATCGACTCGATCCGCACCCCGTCAAAGGCGTGCAACGCGTGGTGCATGTCCAAGACGCGGTTGAGGCTGTCGCGGCCGCGCTCGGCATCCGTGATGTCCAGCCGAACGCCGCCACCCGATGGACCTGGCCACAGCCCAGGCGCGCCCAGCATCGGGGGCAGCGGAAACACCCCTGCCTGGTGCGCCAGATCCAAGATGTCCGGCAGGATCCAGGATTGGGCGATCTGGCCGGCTGCGTTCAGGTGATGGACCTCGCAAACGCGCAGATGCACCGCGCCGAAGGTGGGCGGAATACCCCAGAGCGGCGCGGCGAAGGTGCCCTGCCAATGGCCGAGCGAGGCGACCAGTGGGCTGTATCGCGTCACTTGCACGCGCGGATCGGAGTGATTTTCGCCCGCGATGAAGATCTCGGCACGCCAATTGGCATCGGGCAGGGCGGCGCGGATATCTGTGTAAAGCGGCGCTATTTCGGCGGGGCCAGCGCATCGACCATAGGGATGTGCGATCTGCGCCAGGGCGTCTGGGGCGAAGGCAGCCGCCACATCGCCGCCGGCAGCCAGATCCGTCAGATGATCCCAAACCCGACGCTTTTCGATGCCCAAGTCCTGCACAGCCTTGCCCCTTGTTTTTGCAATCCTATGCAAAACACTTGCGCCTTTGGAACCCGGCTGTCTAGATGGCAGGAACGGCACGGAGGGGTTCGAACCATGGCGCAGATCCGGTTAAATCACGTCACCAAAAGCTGGGGTAATTTCGTTGGTGTAGATGACTTTCACCTCGACATTGCCGACGAAGAATTCCTGGTGCTTTTGGGGCCGTCGGGCTGCGGCAAAACCACGACAATGCGGATGATTGCCGGGCTGGAGGATCCGTCGGGCGGGGAGATCTGGATCGGCGACCGTGAGGTCACGCAGCTTGATCCCAAGGACCGCGACGTGGCGATGGTGTTCCAGAGCTACGGCCTCTACCCGAACATGTCGGTGTGGGAGAATATCCGCTTCCCCCTCAAGGTCCGCAAAGTGCCGGAGAGCGAGCACAAAGACCGTGTTCGGCGGGCCGCGGAGATGGTGGAGCTGACCCAGTTTCTGGATCGCAAGCCCGCCGCGCTGTCGGGCGGGCAGCGGCAACGGGTGGCCCTGGCGCGGGCCATCGTACGCGAGCCGCAGGTGTTTTTGATGGATGAGCCCTTGTCCAACCTGGATGCGAAACTGCGGGTCAGCACGCGCGCGCAGATCAAGAACCTCAGCCACGAGCTGAAGGTGACGACGATCTACGTGACCCATGACCAGATCGAGGCGATGACGCTGGCCGACCGCGTTGTGGTGATGAAAGCGGGCGTCGTGCAGCAGGTCGGCACGCCGACGGATATTTACGACAATCCGGCCAATACCTTTGTGGCGGGCTTCATCGGCTCCCCTGCGATGAACCTGATGGAGGGTGATCTGACCGACGGCACGTTCCGGGGGGAAAACGTCGAGGTAACGGGTCTGTCGGGCGCCTCGGGCAAGGTGACGCTGGGCTTCCGCGCCGAAGACGCGCAGGTGGCCGAGGCGGGGCAGGGCGCGATCAACGCCCCGGTCTATTCGATGGAGCTTTTGGGTGATGCGACGATGGTGACGGTACGGGCCGGTGGCGCGCTTGTCGCGGTGAAGGCCGCCAAGGATTACCGGGCCGAGATCGGGGCGCCCGTGGGCATCGCGCTGCCCGATGATATCACGCATCTGTTTGACGCGACGACGGGGCAGCGGATCAGCTGAGCGGTAGGCGACGGCCAGCAGATCTTGTGCCTGTCGCGCCTTGTTGGTGACAGGCGAAGTGAACCTGTCCGCACACCTTTACCATGCGATAGCTGACCTTCGATTTTGTTCTGTGCCACATGTGTCTTTCATGCATGTGCGGTACATGCACACACACTTTCGCAACCCTCCGGCGCAGCCAAAGCTGCTGTGTCGAACCAGTTAAGAGGACATGGAGATGAAAGGCAGCCGCCCTGAACAGGCCATTCTGACACGCGATACGGATCTGTCGAAAACCGAGGCCACACGCACGGTGATCGAAGGGATGGTGGATGGCCTCAACGATCATCGTATCGCCGATATCGGTGAGTTTTTTGCCGAAGGCTTCCGCTGGATGGGCAATCGCGGCTGCGGGACGAAAGAGGGGCTGAGGGCCTTTCAGGAGAATTGGCAAAAGCCGTTCCAGGCGGCCTTTTCCGACAAGGTCTGCGTGGATGAGGCGCGGCTTTATATGGGGGAATGGGCGGCGGCCTTCGGACGGCAAGAGGCGACGCATTCGGGTCCGTTCATGGGCGTTGCACCGACCGGCAAGCGTGTGAATATCCGCTATATGGATTTTTGGAAGGTGGTCGATGGCAAGATCGTCGACAATTATGTGATGGTGGATTTCCCTGATGTTCTGGCGCAACTGGGCGTTGACGTCTTCGGCGGAGAGGGGTGGGAAGCCTACGATACCGGTGCGAAATCCGCACCCGCGCCGTGATCCAAAGGTGCGCCTCCGGCGCGTTCTTTTTATCTCATTTGGCCGCATGGCGGCCTACACTCGGTGGCGCTGGCGCGCGGGGCGCCGCCCCCGTCCTTCGGACTCCCCCGGGGTATTTTCGGCCATTGGAAGTGCGCTAATTGATTGTCTTCTAGATTATCCGGTGTTGGTATTGATCTATCCTGACCCATTACAAGCGCATTAAGCGTTTGGTCAGAGTGCCAGCGCCCGAGGCCCGTCAGGGCCGAGGGCGCCGGGTCCGGCGAGGCAAAGACGCGCGCAGCGCGTCGTCCGAGGCGGAGGCGCGGGGCGATCGGGCTATTGCCCGAGCGCAATGCCCTCACGGCGCGGATCTGCGCCGCCCAAGAGCCCATCGGGTGTGATGGCGATTGCGTGTAGCCCGGAATTCAGGTCGCGTAGATTGACCTCGAACCCCATCTCGGTCAACGCCTCGGCCAGGTTCTCCGCATCGGTGCCCTCTTCCAGGTCATAGGTCCCGAACCGGTTCACAGCGTGCGGCATTGAGATGGCATCTTGGATATCCATGCCCCAATCCAGATGCGCGATGATGGTTTGCGCGACATAGCCGATGATCCGGCTGCCGCCAGGCGAGCCGATGGCGAGGACGGGCTCTCCGTCTTGCATCACGATGGTGGGTGACATCGACGAGCGTGGCCGTTTACCCGGCTCGATCCGATTTGCAATCGGTACGCCATCGTCATGGGTGCGAAAGCTGAAATCTGTGAGTTCGTTGTTCAACAGGAACCCGCCCGGGGCCATTAATCGTGAGCCGAACCCGTTTTCGATCGTGGTCGTCATGCTCAGCACATTGCCGTAGCCGTCCACGATCGAGATATGGGAGGTCGAGGGGAATTCGATACTTTGATCGTCGGCCCAAAGCTGCGCGTGGTCCCATGTTGGGGTGCCGGGGGCGACCTCTTCTAGGGCGGCATCGGTATCGAGCAACGTGGCCCGGTCCGCCAGATAATCGGCATCCACCAGCCCCTCGGTCGGCATTGGCACGTAGTCACTGTCGGCCATGTAGCGACCGCGATCGGCGAAGGCGAGGCGCGAGGCGTCCCCGATCACGCGCCAGGTGTCGGGATTGGCCGGGTCGCTGATATCGTGGTTGCCCGCGATCCCCAGGATCTGGCCCACGGTCAGCGCGCCAGAGGATGGCGGGCCCATGCCGCAGACATCGTAGACGAGATAATCGGCACAAACGGCGGGCCGCTCGATCACTTCATAGACCTCCAGATCGCGCAGGCTCAAGAGCCCCGGATTGCCTTCTGCACCGCGGACGGTGGCCACGATCCCCTCGGCGATTGGCCCTTCATAGATCGCATCGGCACCCTGGGCCTGCATCGCGCGCAGGGTGTCGGCATAGGCGCTGTTTTGCAACAATGTCCCTTCGGCCAAGGGTTCGCCGCCAGGTAGGAAGTAGTCGGCCGTGGCCTGGAAGGTCGACAGGCGCTCGGCGTCTCCGGCGATCGAGCTTGCCATCCGGGCCGACACGGCGAAGCCGTCATCAGCAAGCGAAATGGCGGGGTCGAGCAGGCTGGCCCAATTGGCCTGGCCCCAACGGCGATGGGCCTCTTCCATCAAGGCGGGCGTGCCGGGGGTGCCGACGGACAGGCCGCCGACAACGGCATCGAAAAAGGCCAGCGGTTCACCGGTTTCATCCTGGAACAGCGTCGGCGTCACTTCAAGCGGTGCGGTTTCGCGGCCATCCAGCGTGGTCAATTCGCCGCTTTCCGCGTCGTACCAGACCAGAAACGCGCCGCCGCCCAGGCCGGAGCTTTGCGGCTCGACCAGGCCCAACACGGCTTGTACCGCAACCATCGCATCGGCGGCCGTGCCACCTTCGGCCAGAACATCGGCGCCAGCCTCGACCGCCAGCGGGTTTGCGGCGGCGACCATCCAATCCTGCGCCTCAATCGGATCACCCGCATCGCGCGCGGCCAGGGCCGCTTGCGCGCGGTCCGAAAACCCGGATGTTCCCGCGGCAGAGGAGGCTTCGGGCGACACGGCGTCGGCGGCTTGTTGGGCGAAGGCGGCGGGGGGCAGGGCGAGGCTGCACAAAAGCAACGGAACGAGCGTGCGTGTCATGGGGGATCTCCGGCTGAATGTGTCGATAGCGGCAGAATGACCTAAGCTGACCCAAAGTAAAGCGCCCTCAGGCCACTCACCCCAACATCACGCCCACAACCACGATCATCAGGCCCAGCACCGACAAAAACAGCGCGCCCATATTCACCGCCACGATCTTTTGCAGATTGGCGCGCATCGTCTCGTCATCCAGATCCGAGCGTTTCACCTGCACCGCGGAAAAGATGCAATAGCCCAGTAAACCAAGGCCAACGACCGTTAGGGCGGTTCCGGCAATGACAAGCCAATCCATCGGTGCGATCCCTTTGCTGCCCGGTTTTGCACGGGCGCGACTGTAGCGCGTCGCCCTGCAAGCGCAACGGGGCATCGAGGTCTTGCGACCGGCGCTTGGCCCGGATATCGACATCGCAACATTGCGATATTCATCCGACATAAGAGGTCTGATCCCCCATGGACGACATTGCCGACCGCCCCGACAGCTACCGCGTCACCGCCGATGAGCTCCGCCAATTCATCGAACGCTTTGAGCGGTTGGAAATTGAGAAAAAAGACCTTGCCGATCAGCAGAAAGAGGTCATGGCCGAAGCGAAATCGCGTGGCTACGACACCAAGGTGATGCGCAAGGTCATCGCGCTGCGCAAGCGCGAGCCGGACGATATCGCCGAGGAGGAGGCGGTGCTGGAGATGTACAAGGAAGCGCTCGGCATGCACTGACAGCGATCGCCGACCCATGTGGTTGACCCGGTTCAGTCCGGTGCCACTATATTTATGGTGTTGAAGGGCGGAGCTACGGTGTCAGCAGCCTTACGCCCGGGATCTGGGACAGTGCAGCCATGTCCTGATCATAGGCGTCCGAGAGCGACTCGATCAGATCCTCGGACCAGCCAGGCAGGTTCAGTGTTTCTTCCAGGTCTTCGGGACGGGCATAACGTTCCAGAAACGCCGCCACGACCCGACGCCGTTGCGTCTCGGTCGTTTGCGGGTTCTCGGCAAACCACTTGGCCATGCGCTGAAACCCGTTGGGCTCCATAATCGTTCCCACAAGGTCATCGACACCATCGAGTGACGCATCGGCCGATAGACCGGCCATGGCGCGCATGATCTCTCCCCACAAAAGCGGGGTATCTTCGTTGCACCAGACCGTGATCGGGCAGTCGGGTTGGGCCTTGCGCAGGCGTCCGATCATCTCGGACCATTTGACAGCCGGAACCTGCATGTTTTCGGTGAATTCCTCGAAATCCGTGAAGCGAGAGCTTTGGAAGAGGGCAGGGACGAGCGTCGCGGGATCGCGCATTCCAATAAAGAATTCGGCCTGATCCTCGGGAAAGAGGTTGCGCAGCTGCGTGGTGGTGCGCCGGATCATCGGCCAGAGATACGCGCCCTGTATCACCAGTCGGTTGATACAAACAAAACGCGGGTCGGAGAGGATCAGGCGATCGGTGGGGGCGTCGCCGATGATCGCCTCCAGCATGCTGTCTTGGACATCGCTATTGGCCTCAGCGCCCTTCAGCACACGCATCGTGTCACGGATCACGGATCGATAGCGGGCCGGCGGCGGGACAGCGATATTGTCTTTTGCCAGGCGCGCACGGTTTTTCAGCAGCGACAGGATCAGCTGGTCCTGATCCGTGCAGGGGGCGCCCAAGTGAAAAACAACCTGCATTATGAAGGGCCTACCAGTTTGATTGCCGCCCATGACCATATCGCCGCGCCGGGCCGCGTGCAAACCCGCCAACCGATTGTCGACAAGAAGGTGCTTTTTCGACATTGCCAATGTCCCGGACAGGAGGCTATATCCCCCGCCGAGGGCGCCCCGCGCCCGCGCCCCTATAGCTCAGCTGGTAGAGCAACTGATTTGTAATCAGTAGGTCCGCGGTTCGAGTCCGTGTGGGGGCACCATTTTTTTCAATTAAATATCTGAAACAAAAAGAAAATTATCGAAGCGCCTGAGCTTCATCCACCCTAATACCCACCCTCATGCTGTCGCTAGGCTTTGAGTCTTCCGACCGAAAATGCCTCTAGATGGCTCTAGTTTAGCAGGGCGCGGAGTTCTTCTTCGCGGAGTAGCCCTAAAAACCGCTTGAAAAACAGAGCATCGGCTTCCTCTTCCAATCGCAGTATCTCTTCCACACGCGCGGCATAGGTACGCTGCCACATTCCTTTGGGCTTTGGTGCGATGTAATTCGCTGTGCCAGGCTCTCCGCCAAGGCTCATACGAAGTTTGTTTGCGCGGTGAAGTGCGCGGTCATGACACGGCATTGATTGGGTTGAATAGGCAATGCTGTTGCAGTGCCTGCATAGAAAGTAGCGCCCTGCCAAAAATAGTTTCGCCACCCTTCGTCCGCAGACCCTGCCACTCACAACCCCGGGACACTTGAAGTAGGTTCGATACCCACCGAGACGCGCGGGTAGGTGTATCAATGGGCTGGTTCGCGCACGTCTTCCCAATCCGAGTGCCAAGACCTAATGCGGTATCGGAGAGTGAGTTCTCCATCGCCTGTTTCGTATCCGATCCGAGCCACTTCCTCGCCGTCTTGCTTCCAGACCCAAGACCCCATTCTACAAGGGCGCAAACAACCCTCACGCTTCATTCGATATGCGTCCAGGGAGCGGCAATGCTCCGCCTTTCACTTGTGTCCTGTTCGACCCGATCCGTATCCGCCCATTGCTCCGTTCCTTTTTTTTGCGAAATCGCTTGGAAAACCTGCTCATCTTCGGTTCAATTCGCATCTTAAGTGATGAGCGGCAGCAATCAGTTGCAGGCTCTATTGAAGCCCCCCTCCGTAGTGGACCCACGATTGGCAACCCGAAGTTTGTTGGCTAGCGGCAGGACCGCATGGACTCATTTGTGCCGGTTGCATTGTGAAAAATCGACCAAACCCAGCGATTGTGTAGCAACCGTTCTTTCGCGTTTGCAAATTCGTGGTGCGTCATTTTGGACCCGCGCTCTCTAGGACCGCTAAACAGCAAGATTGGCGTGGACCCTCGAAGAACGATTGCCCTATGACTGTTGCATATGTCTGGTATCAAGTCGCGGTCGCTATGCAAAAATGGCCTCTGATTGCTTTAGCAAGCGTTTTGCCTTCGACGCCATCGGCGAATGCTTGGGAAATTATCGCACACTTGCAGACACCTGATTGCGCTAGTTGGGACGCGACCTGCCAAACCGTGCTTCGCCTGCAGACCGGCCCCGAAATGCCTCTAGAGACTAGGGCCGACTGCTTATTGGCTTTGGAGCAAATCAGGCGAGCTTCAATGGAGAACGGGCTTGAGTTCGATGGTTACTGCGAGGAAGTGAACCAATGAATGCAATGCTACGAACGCTGAAACTGCTTCCAAGTCGTTTGGTAGTCCTCTCCTTTCTGTTTGTCTTGTCAGCCGCAGACGCAAATGCCGGAGGGAGATATGCAATTCTTGTTGGAGCATCAAACTACCTTGCTATCGAACCACTGCATAACCCCATCAACGACGTCACAGCGGTTGCTAGGTCGCTGGAGGAAGCAGCCTTCACGGTAGAAATTGTTCTCGATCCAACATCGCTTGAGGCGACAGACCGACTGCTTTCCTTTCTTCGCGGGGTTTTCGAAGAAAGCCAATCGACGGAAATTGAAGCACTACTCTTCTTTTTTGCAGGTCATGGCGTGCAGCACAGAGGCGAGAACTTCTTGTTGCCAGTCGATTTTTCTATGCCCCTTTTGCAAAGCGGTGGTGCAGAAGACTACCTTTCTAGGTTAGAAACGGCTCTCTGGGAAAATACATTTAATATCAATAATTTAGTTGATTCTTTCAACGTTATTGAAGCAGACAGCTATATCTTCATTTTCGATGCTTGTCGCACATCGCCATTTGACGGTGTTGTTTTGAGCGATGGTCTATCAGAGGTTGTTGCTGGCCCAGACAACTATATCGTCTTTTCTGCGGCACCAGGAAGAGCTGCTCTCGATGGTTCCGGTGCAAATAGCCCGTTTTCACAGTCTCTCGCCGCTCGTATCCCATTTCAAGGCATGCCAATAGAAGTGATGATGCAGGGCGTCCGGCGCGATGTTTATCGTGAGACAGACGGTTATCAGCTTCCCTGGGACGCTTCCTCGCTCATGCACCCATTTTCGTTCATCCCGTTAGGAGCGTTTGGTGAGCGAGAGCCTTTGGAAGACGTTTCAGAACAAGAGAGCCAGTTGTGGGAGTTCGTGGTCCAATCTGGTTTCACCGCACAGGCTTTGCGAAGGTACTTGATTATTTTCCCCAATGGGCGGCATGCAGATGCAGCTAGGCTTCGCCTTGAAGGATTGGAATAACGTGAAAAAGACAATATTTTCAGTACTTTGCATATTCTGTTTGGTAGATGTGGCGCCTGCACAAACTCACGAGGTCTCGATTGGAATTACCCCAGAGTGGTTGCAGTTTGCGACAGATGGACGGGGAGACCCGCCGGGATTTATGCCCTTCCGGAGGTACGCCTTGGTCATCAACCAGTCAGTTAGCGGGCAACCGGTCCTAACCGATCTGCGAAACATTATGACCTTCTATTGCGCGATAGACCTTGAACAGGCTTCGTATGTTCAGGTTTTCGTACCCAGGGAAATCGATGTGCCTTCCTTCTCTGGTGGTCAATACCATCCCTACCGTGACATCTTATTTGAATTCGGCGATGGTGGCTTAGTGCTTGGAAGCGGCGAGGTGCAGGAGAACAGTTTGTTCTTCGACGTGGAATTTCGGAACCGAGATTTCTTTGCCGGTATGGCGAGTGACCAAAGCATAATCGTCTACTTTAGCGATTTTCATAGACTCGTCATGGTGCCGGTCAATGAAGAGCTTCCTGCCTTCGGTTATGAAGGGTTTACAGACCTTGCCGAAGGGTCCATTCGGGGCTCAATCGGTGACGCAGAAATCAGGAGAGCTTCGACCGAAGAGCTTGTGGAAGGGTGTCGATGACCAGATATCCCTCTGTCGAAAATGATGGTCCAGCAGTAAGCCGCCCTTCTTAAACGCGAACGAGCGCTAGGGGTTTCCACATGCGCATATCGACCACCGGAAAAGTGGGGGCAATCAAGTGCGTGACTAGCCGCAATGAGAGCGGCACCAATATCGACCCCATCTGCGTAACAGACTCCGACTCATCGGTCGCGTGTTCTTTCTCCGTTGAGGTCGCGCCTGACTGACCGGTCTGACAGATAATTCACCATCCATCGCCGGGCATCGCGACCCGCAGCGGTTCCGAGTTCTGGCGCGTCCACCCCGTTCAACCGCACGGGCGTTCGCTCAACCACGATTGTATCGCCATCTCGTATATGCACCTGTGCCGTGACGGCCTGAGCAGTGCTGGCCAACGCAACGGCAAACCAGAAGCCGAAAAATGCTCTCATTGACGCTTACTCCGAAAGACGTTGGACGAAAGGCATGTGCCTATGGCTACATGTATATATGTCCCGTTTATTGTGCATCGAAAGCATTAAGAAATTTCAGGTTTGCGTCACAATTTTCAGGACGGGGGCGGCTTTGTAGCCTCCGCAATGCTCGGAAGTGTCAAAACCTTTGTGACCGGGCGGCAAAGTCTTTGTGCTGGGCTTCGCGTTTTTTGGCCAAGACATGAAACCTCGTGTCGCAGGTCTGCGGTCAACAGTAGGAATTTCTTGTAGCGCCCAGAGTGCGGATTGGCCGATACCGGAAGGGCCAAGATGCGGGCCTTGGGTCATTGAAATGAACCCCCGCTTTTCAAGTTCGCAGAACCATGCGCCGACTGTGTTGCGGTGGACGTTGAGCCCCTTGGCCGCGTCCCGATGGCTCAGAATGATGTTTCCATTGTTCGATCCGTTGAATCGCCGCTTTAGTACGATGCAGAGCGCAAGGGGGCTGGGCTTAAGGGTTGCCCAGGCCTCTGTCGCTTGGAGGTATTCGAGAAGCTGGACGTGACACCCAGTCCCCCTTTTGCCTTTCCTGTAGTTTTGTCGGGCCACTAGGGTCAGGACCCATTGATTTTCACTTATTGGCGTGATTCACAGCTGAAAAACTGAGCGGTGAACATGTCTGATCTTTTCTGGCTTACGGATGCGCAGATGGCGCGACTTGAGCCCTTCTTCCCGAAAGCCCACGGCAAGCCCCGCGTCGATGATCTGCGTGTCTTGAGCGGGATTATCTTCGTCAATCGCAATGGGTTA